>NZ_CP078069.1:0-1200000 GCF_019195435.1 Comamonas sp. NLF-1-9 | reverse complement strand
CGACGACGCTGAGCTCGGCGTGCTCGCGCGACAGCAGGCGGTAGTGCTGCATGTCGCCCATGATGTCTTCGCGCGAGAGCAGGAAGTCGAGCTCGCCCAGGCGCTCGGCATGGCGCTGCAATTGCTGGCGGAGGAAGGGTTTCATCGCGTGAGCCAAAAAGGGGATAGCTACCGATCTGATAGCTGGTGGCGCTTGCTGGGCAAGCGCAAGAGGCGGATTTGGCTTGAAGTTCGCTACAAGCCGCTGCGCTGGCGGCTCGAGCGCAGGAACAGGCGCGAGACGGTTTGCGCCGCTTGGCTGCGGGCTTCGGCGTCGCCGGCGCGCAGTTCGGCCAGGGCGCCGTGCAGTATCTTCTGCGTGAGCCCGCGCGAGAGCGCCTCGAGCACGCTGTCCACGTCCTGTCCCTTGGCCAGGAGCTTTTTGGCGCGGGCGATTTCCTGCGCGCGCCAGTCGTCGGTCTGGGCATGCAGTTGCTGGATCAGCGGCACCACGGCGCCGGCCGCTTCGCCGCCCTTGCGCAAGTCCATCCAGTGCATGAAGCCTTGCACGCCGACGTCGATGATGGCTTCGGCCTGGGCCACGGCGGCTTCGCGCTGGGCCTGGCCGGTCTGCACCACGCCGGCCAGGTCGTCGACGGTGTAGAGGTAGACGTCGGGCAGCTCCTTGACCTCGGGCTCGATGTCGCGCGGCACCGCCAGATCGACCATGAAGATCGGGCGGTGGCGGCGCTTTTTCAGCGCGCGCTCGATCGCGCCCAGGCCGATGATGGGCAGCTGGCTGGCGGTGCAGCTGATGACTGCGTCGAACTCGTGCAGGTGCTCGGGCAGGTCGGCCAGGCGCATCACGCTGGCGTCAAAGCGCCCGGCAAGCTTCTCGCCGCGCTCCATGGTGCGGTTGGCCACGACCATCTGGCGCGGCGTGCGCGCGGCAAAGTGGGTGGCGCACAGCTCGACCATCTCGCCCGCGCCGACGAAGAGCACGCGGATCTGCGCCAGGTCTTCGAAGAGCTGCCCGGCCAGGCGCACTGCGGCCGCCGCCATGCTGATGCTGTGCGCGCCGATGTCGGTGCTGCTGCGCACCTCCTTGGCGACCGCAAAGCTGCGCTGGAACAACTGGTTGAGCGTGGAGCCGAGTGCGCCCGCGCCTTCGGCCGCGCGCACCGCGTTCTTCATCTGGCCGAGGATTTGCGCCTCGCCCAGCACCATGCTGTCCAGGCCGCTGGCCACGCGAAAGGCGTGGCGCGCGGCGCCGTCGCCCTGGTAGAGGTAGGCGTGGGGCTGCAGCTGCTGCACGCTGATGCCGCCACGCGCGGCCAGCCAGCCCAGGGTGTGCTCGGTGACCGCCTGCTCGGCGGCGCAATAGATCTCGGTGCGGTTGCAGGTGGACAGCAGCGCGGTTTCCACCGGCCGGCTCTGGGCGCCGAGCGCGGCGCGCAGGCCTTGCAGCGCCGGCGCGACCTGGTCGAGGGCGAAGGCGAAACGGCCACGCAGATCCAGCGGCGCCGTATGGTGGTTGATGCCCAGGGTCCAGACTGCCATGGGCGGGGATTATAAAATTTGTGCGCCCCCGCGCCTACCATGAGCACTTTGTCCTTCCTCAAGCATCTGCTCGCTTTTTTTGCCCCCGCGCCGGCGGTGGCGCTGGGCTTGGTGTTGCTCGGTCAGCTCATGCTGCGCGCGCAGGTCAAACCCCGTGGCTGGCTGGCGCCGATGGCGCTGCTCACCGTGCTGGGCTGCGCGGTGCTGCTGGCCGGCTTGTGGCTGCTGGGCAGCGACGGGCGCATGGCTACCTGGGCGGCGCTGGTGCTGGTGCTGGCCAGCGCCCACTGGCTGCAGCTGCGTGCCTGGCGTTGATCAGCCGGCGGGGCTGAAGAGCTCTACCCGGTCGCTGATGATGCCGTCGACGCCGAGCTGCCAGAGGCGGCCGGCGGTCTCTTCGTCGTTGACCGTATAGCTCAGCGCGCGCAGGCCCGCCGCGTGGGCGGCGGCGACGCTGTCGGCATGCCACAGCCGGTGGTTGCACACCAGGGCCACGCAGGCGTGCTCGCGCGCGAGCTCCAGGGCGTCGGGGCGCGCCTCGTCGAGCAGCAAGCCGCGCGCCAGCTCGGGTGCGCCCTCGCGCGCGCCGGCCAGGGCCGCCGGCTGAAACGAAGTCAGCAGTGGCCCCGTCGCCTGCCCCTGCCACAGCCGTGCGGCCAGGCGCGCCACGGCTAGGCCGCTGGCGTGTTCGGTGCCGGGCGTGGGCTTGATTTCGATGTTCAACTGCAGGTGGTTGGCCAGGCACCAGCGCGCGACGCGCTCGAGCGTGGGCAGCGGCTCGCCGGCGAATTCGCGCGAATGCCAGCTGCCCGCGTCCAGCTGGGCCAGTTCGCCCCAGCTGCGCTCGCCGGCGCAGCCCTGGCCGTTGGTGGTGCGCTCAAGGCCGGTGTCGTGCAGCAGGAAGAGCACCCCGTCGCTGCTGAGCTTGGCGTCGCATTCGAACATGCGCCAGCCGTGGCGCGCGCCAAGGCGAAATGCGGCCAGGGTGTTCTCGGGCGCGAGCTTGCCCGCTCCGCGGTGCGCGATCCAGCGCGGATACGGCCAGGCAGGGAGTTCAGACTTTGGCATGTTTTCAGGTTCCAGCCCTTGTGTGGCGAGCGCTGGCAGCTAGCAAAAGCGTAGTTCAGGCTTCGATGCGCAGGCCGGTGCCGGCATCAAAGCCGTGGATGCGGTCTTCCAGCGGCAGCACGTGCAGCGTCTGGCCGGGCAGGGGGCGCTCTTCGGTTTCGTTCATGCGCACGATCATGCGCTCGCCCTGGGGGCCGGCCAGGTGGCCGTGTACCAGGCGCTCGGCGCCGAGCATCTCCACCGTGTCCACCTGCAGCTCCCAGCCGCCCGAGGCGACCACGCGCAGATGCTCGGGGCGTATGCCCAGCAGCACGCCGTCGCGCACGCCGGGGACGCCCGAGAGCAGGTTCATCGGCGGCGCGCCGATGAAGCCGGCGACGAAGGTGGACGCGGGGCGGTGGTAGACCTCTTCGGGCGTGCCGAACTGCTCCATGCGCCCGGCGTTCATCACGATCATGCGCTGCGCAAGCGTCATCGCCTCCACCTGGTCGTGGGTGACGAACAGGCTGGTGATGCCCAGCTCGCGGTGCAGTTTCTCGATCTCCAGGCGGGTCTGGGCGCGCAGCTTGGCGTCCAGGTTGGACAGCGGCTCGTCGAACAGAAACACCTGCGGCTGGCGCACGATGGCGCGGCCCATGGCCACGCGCTGGCGCTGCCCGCCCGAGAGCTCGCGCGGCTTGCGCGCGAGCAGCCCGGAGAGCTCCAGAATGGCGGCGGCCTTGTCCACCCGCGCCTTGATATCGGGTGCGGGCACTTTCTTGATCTTCAGCCCGTAGGCCATGTTGTCGAACACGCTCATGTGCGGATAGAGCGCGTAGTTCTGGAACACCATGGCGATGTCGCGCTCGGACGGTTCGAGCTGGTTGACCACGCGCGCGCCGATGGAGATCGTGCCTTCGCTGATCTCCTCCAGCCCCGCCACCATGCGCAAGAGCGTCGACTTGCCGCAGCCCGAGGGGCCGACGATGACGACGAACTCGCCGTCCGCGATGTCGGCCGTCACGCCGTGGATGACCTGGTTGGCTTTGGGCCCGCTGCCGTAGCGCTTGATGACCTGGGAAAACTGGATGGAAGCCATGTTACTTTTCGGTGTCGACCAGGCCCTTGACGAACCACTTCTGCATGAGGATGACGACGATGGCCGGCGGAATCATCGCAAGGATGGCGGTGGCCATGACCACGTTCCATTCGACGTAGATCTCGCCGAAGATGGCGCGCTTGATGCCGAGCACGATGGGGTACATGTCCTCGCTCGTCGTCGCGATCAGCGGCCACAGGTACTGGTTCCAGCCGTAGATGAACTGGATCACGAACAGCGCGGCCATGGTCGTCTTGGACAGCGGCAGCAGGATGTCCTTGAAGAAGCGCATCGGCCCCGCGCCGTCTATGCGTGCGGCTTCGGCGAGCTCGTCGGGTACCGTGAGGAAGAACTGGCGAAACAGGAAGGTGGCCGTCGCCGAGGCGATCAGGGGCACCGTCAGGCCGGCGTAGCTGTTGAGCATCTTCAGGTCGGAGACCACCTGGTAGGTCGGGCCAATGCGCACCTCCACCGGCAGCATCAGCGTGATGAAAATCATCCAGAACACCAGGCCGCGAAACGGAAAGCGAAAGTACACGATGGCGAAGGCCGACAGCAGCGAGATCGCGATCTTGCCCAGCGCTATGCCCATGGCGGTGACAAAGCTCACCCACAGCATGGGCCAGCCCGGCGGAATGGTGCCGCCCGCGGCCACCTTGCCGCCCATGAGCGCGAGGTAGTAGCTGTTGACGATGTTGCCCCCGGGCAGCAGCGACAGCGGGTTGCTGCCGGTGATCTGCGCGGCCGTCTGGGTGCTGGCGACGAACGCCACATAGACCGGGAAGGCGATGACCAGCACGCCCAGGATGAGCACGGCGTGCGAGACGAAGTCCAGGACGGGGCGGCGCTCGATCACGTCAGCGCCGCCCGGCCGCCCGAAGGCGCTGAGGCCCCCTCGGGGGGCAGCGAACGAAGTGAGCGTGGGGGCATGATCAGTTTCAGTACTGGACCTTCTTTTCGACGAAGCGAAACTGGAACACGGTCAGCAGGATGACGACCGCCATCAGCACCACCGACTGCGCGGCCGAGCCGCCCATGTCCAGCGCCTTGAAGCCGTCGTAATACACCTTGTAGACCAGGATGGAGGTGTCCTTGCCCGGCCCGCCCTGGGTGGCCGCGTCCACGATGGCAAAGGTGTCGAAGAAGGCGTAGATCACGTTCATCACCAGCAGGAAGAAGGTGATCGGCGAGAGCAGCGGAAAGACGATGCTCCAGAAGCGCTTCCAGGGCGAGGCGCCGTCTATGGTGGCCGCCTCGATCACCGACGAGGGCACAGACTGCAGCCCCGCGAGAAAGAACAGGAAGTTGTAGGAAATCTGCTTCCACACCGAGGCCATGACGATCAGCGCCATTGCGTCGCGCCCGCTCAGCAGGTGGTTCCAGTCGTAGCCCAGCGCCTGCAGGGTGTAGGAGACCACGCCCCAGGGCGAGGCGAATATCATCAGCCAGAGCACGCCGGCGACCACGGGCGCAACCGCATACGGCCAGATCAGCAGCGTCTTGTAGATGGCCGCGCCGCGCACCACGCGGTTGGCCATCACCGCCAGCAACAGCGCCACGCAGATGCCGATGGCCGCTACCAGCACGGAAAAGAGGGCGGTGGTGTAGAAGGAATCGACGTAGCTCGGGTCTTCCCAGAGCCGGCGAAAGTTCTCCAGCCCGACGAATTCGCGGCTGGTGCCGAAGGCGTCCTCCTGCAGCACGCTCTGGTAGAGCGCCTGGCCCGCAGGCCAGAAGAAGAACACCAGCACGATCGCCATCTGCGGCGCCACCAGCACCCAGGGCAGCCAGGCGGACTTGAAGCGAACGCGTTTTTCCATGGAGGGCGATGGTAATCGACGCCCGGCCGCTGCCGCAGGCGCGCCAGGCTCAGGGAGATATGAAAAACAATAGCGCCTTGCGCGCTATTGGCGGGGCTTGCGGGCAAAAATCGTCAGAAAGTCGCGGCGCAAGCCCCCGGCGTGCAAATCAGCCCTTGTTTGCCTTCTGGAAGCGTTCGAGCTGTTCGTTGCCGCGCTTGACCGCGGCGTCCAGCCCTTCCTTGGGCGTCTTCTTGCCCGACCAGATGTTTTCGGTCTCCTCGTCGATGATGGTGCGCACCTGCACGAAGTTGCCGATGCGGATGCCGCGCGACTTGTCGGTGGTCTTGCGGATCATCTGTGTCACGGCCACGTCGGCGCCCGGGTTTTCCTTGTAGAAGCCGGACTTTTCGGTCAGCTCGTAGGCTGCCGTGGTCACCGGCAGGTAGCCGGTGCGCTGGTGGCTGGCGGCGGCCACTTCAGGCTTGGCCAGGTAGCTCAGGAATTCGCCCACGCCCTTGTAGACCTCGTTCTTCTTGCCGGCCATTACCCACAGGCTGGCCCCGCCGATCACCGAGTTCTGCGGCGCGCCGGCCACGTCGGGGTAGTAGGGCATGGTGCTCACGCCGAAGTCGAACTTGGCGTTGCGCTTGAGGTTGCCCAGCAGCCCGGCGGAGGCGGTGCCCATCGCGCATTCGCCCGAGACCAGCGTCGCGTCGGCAGCGTTGTTGCGCCCCTTGTAGACGAACAAACCCTGCTTGGCCATGTTGGCCAGGTTTTCAAAGTGGCGCACGTGCAGCGGGCTGTTGAACTCCAGGCGCGTGCCCATGCCGCCAAAGCCGTTGTTCAGCGAAGAGAACAGCACGTTGTGCCAGGCGGAGAAGTTCTCCAGCTGCGTCCAGCTGATCCAGCTCGTGGTGAACGGGCACTTGTGGCCCGCGGCCTTGAGCTTGCCTGCGGCCAGCACCACTTCGGGCCAGGTCTTGGGCGGCTTGCTGGCATCGAGCCCGGCGGACTTGAACGCGTCCTTGTTGTAGTAAAACACCACCGTCGAGCTGTTGAAGGGCATGCTCAGCATCTGGCCGTTGGGCGCGGTGTAGTAGCCGGCCACGGCAGGCACGTAGGCCTTGGGGTCGAAGTTGACGCCGGCCATCTTCATGACCTCGGCCACCGGCTTGATCGCGCCCTTGCTGGCCATCATGGTCGCGGTGCCCACTTCGAACACCTGCAGGATGTCGGGCGCGTTGCCGGCGCGAAAGGCGGCGATCGCGGCGGTCATGGATTCGTCGTAGCTGCCCTTGAAGGTGGGCACTACCTTGTAGTCCTTCTGGCTGGCGTTGAACTGGTTGGCCAGGTCGTTGACCCATTCGCCCAGGGCGCCGCCCATGGAATGCCACCACTGGATCTCGGTCTGTGCCTGCGCGGGCACGGCCATGGCCAGAGACAGCATGGCGGCGCCGGCCAGCGCCAAGGGTTTGAATCGCATGAATGCTCCTTGTTCTATCGGAAAAGGGAACGGCCGCCGCGCAGGCTGCGCGGCCTCGGTCCACTGTGCTCGGTTGCCTTTTTTCGCACAGCGGTTTGTTTGGCGCAACCGGGTTTACCCGCCGCAAATTGTGGCAGCTCTTGGCGCCCAAACGGGGTAATTCACGCGACACGCATGCCGGCATCGCGGGCCGGGCTGGCGCGCCCGGGCTTGGCAGAGGTTTTTTGTGCGATGCACAATCGGGCCTTGAACGCACGGTTTCCCTGCCTGCACGCGCAGGCGCCACAACGAACGGAAGAGCACATGCCCAAGACCTCCCTGGATAAAAGCAAGATCAAGTTTCTGCTGCTCGAAGGCATCCACCAGTGCGCGGTGGATGCGCTGCACGCGGCCGACTATTCCAACGTGGAGCTGCTGCCGCGCGCGCTGGAAGGGCAGGAGCTGCTGGACAAGATTGCCGACGTGCATTTCATCGGCGTGCGCTCGCGCACCCAACTCACCGGCGAGGTGTTGCAGCATGCGCACAAGCTCGTGGGCATAGGGTGCTTTTGCATAGGCACCAACCAGGTCGATCTGAACACCGCGCGCGACAAGGGCATTGCGGTGTTCAACGCGCCGTATTCCAACACCCGCTCGGTCGCCGAGCTGGTGCTGGCAGAGGCCATCCTGCTGCTGCGCGGCATCCCCGCGCGCAACGCCGCCGCGCACCGGGGCGGCTGGCTCAAGAGCGCGGACAACTCGCACGAGGCGCGCGGCAAGACGCTGGGCATCGTCGGCTACGGCGCGATCGGCTCGCAGCTTTCGGTGCTGGCCGAGAGCCTGGGCATGCACGTGATCTTTCACGACGTCATCGCCAAGCTGCCGCTGGGCAATGCGCACCAGGTCGATTCGCTCAAGACGCTGCTCGCGCAATCGGACATCGTCAGCCTGCACGTGCCGCAACTGCCTTCTACCCAGTGGATGATGGGCGCCGAGCAGATCGCGCAGATGAAGCCGGGCAGCATTCTGATCAACGCTTCGCGCGGCACGGTGGTGGAGATCGAGCCGCTGGCCGAGGCTGTCAAGGCCGGGCGCATCGTGGGCGCGGCGATCGACGTCTTCCCGGTGGAGCCCAAGAGCACCGGGGACGAGTTCGTCTCGCCGCTGCGCGGGCTGGACAACGTCATCCTCACGCCGCACATCGGCGGCTCCACGCTGGAGGCGCAGGCCAACATCGGCCTGGAGGTCGCGCACAAGCTCATCACCTACAGCGACACCGGCACCTCGACGAGCTCGGTCAACCTGCCCGAGGTGGCGCTGCCCGCACACCCGGGCAAGAACCGGCTGCTGCACATCCACCGCAACATTCCGGGCGTGATGTCCGAGATCAACCGCATCCTCTCGGACGGCGAGGTGAACATCTCGGCGCAGTTCCTGCAGACGCGCGACAACGTCGGCTACGTGGTGGTCGATCTGGACGCGCGTTCGTCCGACATGGCGCTGGAAAAGCTCGCCAAGGTGCCCGGCACCATTCGCACCCGCGTGCTGTTCTGACGCATGGCGACGGCGCTGAGCGGCTGCCCGCTGTGCCAGTCGGCGGGCGGTGCGCTGGTCTGGCGCGGGCAGGAGCTGCGCGTCATCCAGGCCGATGAGCCGGGTTTCCCGGCCTTCTACCGCGTGGTGTGGAATGCCCATGTGGCGGAATTTTCCGAGCTGTCCGCCGCGCAGCGCGGCCGCTGCATGCAAGCCGTGGTGCTGGTCGAAGAGGTGCTGCGCGAGCTGCTCGCGCCGCGCAAGATCAACCTCGCTGCGCTGGGCAACCAGGTCGCGCACCTGCATTGGCATGTGCTGGCGCGCTTTGCCTGGGACAGCCACTTCCCCGACGCCATCTGGGCGCCGGCGCGGCGCGCGCAAGACACTGCGCGCATTGCGGCCATCGCGGCAAAGCAGCCCCTGGTGCATGATCGGCTGAACGCGCGCCTGGCGCAGTGGCAGCAGTCTCTATCGGTTTGATAGCTGCTTGCGCGTACTGGGCAAGCGTTTGAAGCCTGTTTGATCAGAAATTGCATTCCTTGAGAGACCATGGCAGAGCAGACCTCTGGCACGCCCGTGCCCTTGTCCATCACCGTGCACCAGCGCTCGCGGGTGCTGGAGATTTCCTTCTCCAGTGGTGAGCACTTTCACATCCCCTTCGAACTCATGCGCGTGTACTCGCCCTCGGCGGAGGTCACCGGCCACGGACCGGGGCAGGAGGTGCTGCAGACCGGCAAGCGCGAGGTCACGGTCAACGGCATCGAGCCCATGGGCAACTACGCGATCCGCCCGATTTTTTCCGACGGGCACGACAGCGGCCTGTTCACCTGGAGCTACCTCTACAAGCTCGGGCGCGAGCAGCAGACGCTGTGGGCCAACTACCTGCAGCGTCTGCAGGAGGCGGGCGCCGACCGCGACACGCCCATGGTGCGGCGCGGCGCTACCGTCTCCAAAAAGAAGTCGCACTGAAACCCGCACACGGCGTTTCAGCGAAATAGCGACACAAGTGCCGGGGATAGCGCCGGCCTTGTCACGTTTGCGCCCGGCCTCGCCTACGATCGAGGCATGGCTGCTACACATTTCGGATTCCAGACGGTAGACGAGGGCGAGAAGGCCGAGCGCGTGCGCGGCGTGTTCGACTCGGTCGCGCCGCGCTACGACATCATGAACGACCTGATGTCCGTCGGCCTGCACCGCCTGTGGAAGGCCTATACCGTCATGGTCGCCAATCTGCGCGAGGGCGATCGTGTGCTCGACATCGCCGGCGGCACGGGCGACCTGGCGCTCGCGTTCGCGAAAAAGGTGGGAACCGGCGGCCAGGTGGTGCACACAGACATCAATGAAGCCATGCTGCGCACCGGGCGCGAACGTCTCCTCAACCGCGGCGTGGTGCTGCCCACGCTGGTCTGCGACGCCGAGCGCCTGCCGTTTGCGGACGGGCATTTCGACCTGGTCAGCGTGGCCTTCGGACTGCGCAACATGACGCACAAGGACCGCGCCCTGGCCGAGATGGCGCGCGTGCTGCGCGCCGGCGGGCGCCTGCTGGTGCTGGAGTTCTCCAAGGTGGCGCCGCCACTGGAAAAAATCTACGACTTGTATTCTTTTCAGGTGCTGCCGCGTTTAGGCAAGTGGGTAGCGGGCGACGCGCAAAGCTACCGCTACCTGGCGGAGTCGATACGCATGCATCCGGGCCAGGATGAGCTCAAGGCGCTGATGCAGCGCCAGGGTTTCGGGCATGTGGACTACCACAACCTGACCGGCGGCGTGGTGGCGCTGCATGTGGGGGTGAAATGTTGATCGTCGCCCATGGTTGTGACTGGTATGGCTTTTGCCTTGAATCTTCTGGTTTTTTGAGTGTGCTTGTATTTGATTTGATGGAGTGATGAGGTAACTATGAAGCATCTGTGGTCCGTGGTTCTGCTGACGCTGCTGACGTTGGTCTATGCCGATGCCGAGGCGGCGCGCCTGGGCGGCGGCCGCTCGCTCGGGCGCCAATCGGCCAACGTGACGCAGCGCGAGGCGGTGCGCGCGCCGGCCAAGGCGCCCAACGCGGCGCAAAACAGCGCCAACGCCGCCAAACCCGCGGCCGCACCGGGCGCAGCCAATGCCGCGCCGCGCAAGCCCTGGGCCGGCATGCTCGGCGGCCTGGCCGCGGGCCTGGGTCTGGCCTGGCTCGCCAGCGCGCTGGGGCTAGGGGCCGAGTTCGGCCAGTTCCTTCTGATTGCCCTGCTGGTGCTGGTGGGCGTGGCGGTTTTGCGCATGCTCATGCGCCCCAAGGCGGGCGCGGGCTCGGGCGCTTCGCCGCTGGCCTTTCAGGGCGCGGGGGGCGAGGCAGCGGCGCGCATGCCAGGCCAGTACAACCCGGCCAAGGTGGGCAACGACGCATCGGCTCGCCCCTGGGAAGACCCGCGCATGGCCTTTGACGCCGCGCCTGCGGCCGGCGCCGGCGTGGCCATAGGCTCGGCGCTGGCCGGCTCGCAGGCCTGGGGCGTGCCCGAGGGCTTTGACGTGCAGGGCTTTCTCGAAGCGGCCAAGCGCAACTTCACCACATTGCAGTCGGCCTGGGACCGCAGCGACTTCGTCACGCTGCGTTCCATGATGACCGACAGCATGCTCGAAGAGGTGCGCAGCCAGCTGCAGGAGCGCGAGGCGCAGCGCGGCGGCCAGGGTCCGAACCAGACCGAGGTGCTGATGCTCGAAGCCAAGCTGCTCGGCATCGAGGAGCTGGACGGCGAATACCTGGCCAGCGTGGAGTTTTCCGGCGTGATCCGTGAAGACCGCTCGGCCGGCCCCAACCCCTTCCGCGAGGTCTGGAACATGACCAAGCCCAAGGACGGCAGGAGCGGCTGGCTGGTTGCCGGGCTGCAGGCGCTGCAGTAGCGCGCTGCGGGCCGTGTCTGCGGCCCGTGGCGCCGAGCGCCGTTCGGGGAATAATCGGGGACCATGAACACACGGTCCCCTTTTTCTTTCCTGCACCGGCTTGTGGCGCAACTGCCGCGCCCGCCCCGGGCGCCGCAATGGCTGGTCAAGGGCACGCAGCACCGGCTGGTGCTGCTGCTCAACCACGTGCTGCAGCAGGAGCCCGCTGCCATGCAGCGTCTGCAACGCCAGGGCGGCCGCGTGGCGCGCTTGCATTGGCGCAGCCTGCACATGGCGCTGCAGGTCACGCCCGCAGGGCTGCTTGATCTCGCGCCCGAAGGCGCGCGCGCCGACCTGCAGGCCTGGTTTACCCAGACGGCGCCGCTGGAGCTGGCGCGCGGCGCGCTGGCCGGCGAGCGGCCCGAGATTCGCATCGAAGGCGACGTGCAGCTGGCTGCCGACATCCAGTGGCTGGCGCAGAACCTGCGCTGGGACATCGAGGAAGACCTGGCGCGCCTGCTGGGCGACACGCCCGCGCACCTGCTGGCCGGCGGGGCGCAGCAGGTGCTGGCGGCGCTACGCCGCTTCGTCGCACGCGGGCGGGCGCAGGCCGGCGCCAAAACGGACGCTGCGGCCGGCACATGAGCCGTTTCTTTCGCGGTGTGGCCATCCTCTGGGTGGCCCTGCGCTACGGCCTCGATGAGCTGGTGCTCTCGGGCTTTTCCCGTCCCTGGGTGCGCGGTTTCACGCGCGTCATCACCATAGGGCGGCGCCTGGACGCGCCGCGCGGGCAGCGCCTGCGCGAGGCGCTGCAGCAGCTGGGCCCGATCTTCGTCAAGTTCGGCCAGGTGCTCTCCACTCGCCGCGACCTGCTGGCGCCGGACATCGCCGACGAGCTGGCGCTGCTGCAAGACCGCGTGCCGCCCTTTGACCCGGCCATTGCGGTGGCCACGATAGAGCGCTCGTTTCGCCGTCCGCTCGATGAGATCTTCGTCTCCTTCGAGCGCGAACCGGTGGCCAGCGCCTCGATCGCCCAGGTGCATTTTGCGGTGCTGCGCGACAAGCAGGGACGCGAGCGCGAGGTGGCGGTGAAGGTGCTGCGCCCCGGCATGCTGGCGGCGATCGAGAAAGACCTGGCGCTGATGCACATGGTGGCGGGCTGGGTCAGCCGCCTCTCGGCCGACGGGCGGCGGCTCAAGCCGCGCGAGGTGGTGCGCGAGTTCGACAATTACCTGCACGACGAGCTCGACTTGCTGCGCGAAGCGGCCAACGCGGCGCAACTGCGGCGCAACATGGCGGGGCTGGCGCTGGTGCTGATCCCCGAGGTGTTCTGGGACTGGTGCCACAGCGACGTGCTGGTGATGCAGCGCATGAAGGGCCTGCCCATCAGCCAGATCGAGGCCTTGCGCGAGGCCGGCGTGGACATCCCGCGGCTGGCGCGCGATGGCGTCACCATCTTCTTCACCCAGGTGTTTCGCGACGGCTTCTTTCACGCCGACATGCACCCGGGCAACATCATGGTGAGCACCGAGCCCGAGACCTTCGGGCGCTACATCTCGGTGGATTTCGGCATCGTCGGCTCGCTCACCGAGGTGGACAAGGAATACCTCGCGCAGAACTTCACCGCCTTCTTCCGGCGTGACTACAAGCGCGTGGCCGAGCTGCACGTGGAAAGCGGCTGGGTGCCTGCCGACACCCGGGTCAATGAGCTTGAAGGCGCGATCCGCGCGGTGTGCGAACCTTACTTCGACCGCCCGCTCAAGGAGATCTCGCTGGGCATGGTGCTGCTGCGGCTGTTCCAGACCTCGCGGCGCTTTCAGGTGGAGATCCAGCCGCAACTGGTGCTGCTGCAAAAGACGCTGCTGAACATCGAGGGTCTGGGGCGCCAGCTCGACCCCGACCTGGACTTGTGGAGCACGGCCAAGCCCTTCCTGGAGAGGTGGATGCGCGAGCAGCTCGGTCCGCGGCGCCTGTGGCGCGAGCTGCAGGCCGAAGCGCCGCGCTACGCCAAGCTGCTGCCCGAGCTGCCGCGCCTGCTGCATGGCTACCTGCGCCGCGGCCCGCAGGCCGAGTCCGCCGAGCTGCGCCAGCTGCTGGCCGAACAGCAGCGCACCAACCGCCTGCTGCAGCGCCTGCTGTACGCGTGGCTGGGCTTTGTGCTGGGGCTGGTGGTGTTCCAGCTGATCGTGCGCATCCGGGTGTTGTAAATACCGCGCATTGCGCCCGCACGTGGCGCGCTTTGCCGCAGCTTGCGCTGATAATCCGCGCGCTTTTTCCAACTGCAGCCGGAGCCGCCCATGCTGGTGACTTTCATCGTCCTGTATCTGCTGGTGTCCATCGCCATCGGCCTGCTGGCTGCGCGGCGCGTGCAGAACACCGCCGACTACGCGGTCGCGGGGCGCAGCCTGCCACTGGCGGTGGTGATTGCCACTACCTTTGCCACCTGGTTCGGCTCGGAGACGGTGCTGGGCGCGCCGGCGCAGTTCGTCAAGGAGGGGCTGCACGGCACGGTGGAAGACCCGTTTGGCGCGGGCATGTGCCTGGTGCTGGTGGGGCTGTTCTTCGCGCGCAAGCTCTACGCGATGAACATCATCACCATCGGCGACTACTACCGCCGCCGCTATGGGCGCGTGGTGGAGGTGCTGTGCTCGAGCATCATCATCCTGAGCTATCTGGGCTGGGTGGGAGCGCAGATCACCGCGCTGGGGCTGGTGTTCAACATCCTGAGCGACAGCGCGATCACGCTCGCCTGGGGCATGGTCATAGGCACGCTCATCGTGCTCATCTACACGCTCTATGGCGGCATGTGGTCGGTGGCGCTGACCGACTTCGTGCAGATGATCGTGATCGCCGCAGGCCTGCTGGCGATTGCCTGGTATGCGGCCGAGATTGCCGGCGGCGCCGAGCGCGTGATCTCCTACGCCGCGAGCGAAGGCAAGCTGCAGTTTCTGCCCAAGGGCGGCGCCAAGGAATGGACTTTTTTCTTTGCCGCGGCCATCACCATGATGCTGGGCTCCATCCCGCAGCAGGACGTGTTCCAGCGCGTGATGTCGTCCAACAACGCCGAGACCGCGCGCAAGGGGCCGGTCATAGGCGGGCTGCTCTACATCGGCTTTGCCTTCGTGCCCATGTTCGTGGTCATGGCGGCGCTGCTGGTGCTGCCGGGCACGGCCGCGCTGCTGGAAGACGATCCGCAGAAAGTGCTGCCCACGCTGGTGCTCACGCACATGCCGGTGGCGCTGCAGGTGGCTTTTTTTGGCGCGCTGCTCTCGGCCATCATGTCCACCGCGTCCGCCACGCTGCTGGCGCCCGCGACCACCTTCGTGGAAAACATCCTGCGCAACCTCAAGCCCGGTATGAGCGACCAGCAGACGCTCAAGGCCATGCGCGTGAGCGTGCTGGTCTTCACCTTTTGCGTGCTGGTGTATTCCATCACCATGGAAGGCTCGTCCATCTACGAATTGGTCTCGGGCGCCTACCAGGTGCCGCTGGTGGGCGCCTTCGTGCCGCTGCTCATGGGCGTGTACTGGAAGCGCGCAACCACCCAGGGGGCGCTGCTGGCGGTGGTCATGGGGATCGGCGTGTGGCTGTGGTTCGTCGCGAGTCCAGTGCTCAACGAAGCCTTTCCGCAGCAGCTGGCGGGCTTGATCGGCTCGTTTGCCGGCATGATCGGCGGCTCGCTCGCGCCGCAGTTCATTGCCGACCAGAAGGGGCGCGTGCACCATTACGAGGCCGCGCCCGCCTGAGCCGCAGCCGGCGCACGCGCCCGCGAATGCAGCGGGCGCTACCTATAATCGTGGGCTTTGCAAGAATTTTGCACCGCTTCAGATGCCCATCTATGCCTACCGCTGCAGCCACTGTGGCCACGCCCAGGACGTGCTGCAAAAGATCTCGGACGCTCCCCTGAGCACCTGCCCCGCCTGCGGGCAGCAGAGCTACGCCAAGCAGCTGACGGCCGCCGGTTTTCAGCTCAAGGGCACGGGCTGGTATGCAACCGATTTCAGCGGCCGCAAGAGCAGCGCGCCGGCCGGCGGCGACACTGCGGCCGTGGGCGCTGATGCTACCAAAACACAAGCGCCCGCCGCAGCCCCGGCAAGCGCTGCGGCCAGTTCGGACGCCTGAGAGAACCGCTTGATGGCCGCTTTGCGCAAATGGCTGTTTTCCGGTCTGCTGGTGATCGTTCCGGTGATCATCACCGCCTGGGTGTTGACCTGGGTGGTGGGGCTGCTGGACCAGACGCTGGCCATCCTGCCCGAATCGTGGCAGCCGGATCGCCTGCTGGGCTTTCACATCCCCGGCTTTGGCGTGGTGCTCACGCTGCTCATCCTGCTGGTCGTGGGGGCGCTGGCGCGCAACTTCTTCGGCCGCAAGCTCGTCGCCATGGGCGATGCGCTGGTCAGTCGCATCCCTGTGGTGCGCTCCATTTATTCCAGCGTCAAGCAGGTGTCGGAGACGCTGTTTTCCGAAAGCGGCAACGCCTTTCGCACCGCCGTGCTGGTGCAGTGGCCGCGCGACGGGGTGTGGACGGTGGCCTTTGTCACCGGCACGCCCAACGGCGAGGTGGCCGGTTACCTGCGCGACGAATTCGTCAGCGTCTACGTGCCGACCACGCCGAACCCGACCAGCGGCTACTTCGTGCTGATGCGCAAGAGCGAATGCATAGAGCTCGAGATGAGCATCGATGAGGCGCTCAAGTACATCGTCTCGATGGGGGTGGTTGTGCCGCCCGATCCGGTGCTCGCCGACGCCAGCCGCGCCACTCAATGACCGATAGCGCGCCCCGCGGCGGGCGCAGGAAGAAACACACCATGCCCATGCGTTCCCACTACTGCGGTCTCGTGACCGAAGCCCTGATGGGCCAGACCGTCACCCTGTGCGGCTGGGTCAATCGTCGGCGCGATCACGGCGGCGTGATCTTCATCGACCTGCGCGACCGCGAGGGCTATGTGCAGGTGGTCTGCGACCCCGACCGCCCCGAGATGTTCGCCGTCGCTGAAGACATTCGCAATGAGTTTTGCATCCAGGTCAAGGGCCTGGTGCGCGCGCGCCCCGAGGGCACGACCAACGACAAGCTCAAGAGCGGTCAGATCGAGGTGCTGTGCCACGAACTCACGGTGCTCAACCCCTCGGTCACGCCGCCCTTCCAGATGGACGACGACAACCTGTCGGAGACCACGCGCCTCACGCACCGGGTGATGGACTTGCGCCGCCCGGTCATGCAGCGCAACATGATGCTGCGCTACCGCACCGCGCTGCAGGTGCGCAACTTTCTGGATCGGGAAGGCTTCATCGACATCGAAACCCCCATGCTGGGCAAGAGCACGCCCGAGGGCGCGCGCGACTACCTCGTCCCGAGCCGCGTGCACGACGGCCAGTTCTTCGCGCTGCCGCAGTCGCCCCAGCTGTACAAGCAGATGCTGATGGTCGCCGGCTACGACCGCTACTACCAGATCACCAAGTGCTTTCGCGACGAAGACCTGCGCGCCGACCGCCAGCCCGAGTTCACGCAGATCGACTGCGAAACCTCGTTTCTGGGCGAAGAGGAAATCCGCGACATCTTCCAGCGCATGATCAAGGAAGTCTTCGAGACCCAGCTCGGCGTGGACCTGGGTGAATTCCCGGTCATGCAATACGCCGAGGCCATGCACCGCTTTGGCTCGGACAAGCCCGATCTGCGCGTGAAGCTCGAATTCACCGAGCTGACCGAGGTGATGCGCGACGTGGATTTCAAGGTCTTCTCAGGCCCCGCCACCACGCCGGGCGGGCGCGTCGTTGCACTGCGCGTGCCCGGCGGTGCGCAGATCTCGCGCGGCGAAATCGACGGCTACACCGACTTCGTCAAGATCTACGGCGCCAAGGGCCTGGCCTGGATCAAGGTCAACGAGGCGGCCAAGGGCAGGGAAGGGCTGCAGTCGCCCATCGTCAAGAACATCCATGACGCGGCGATTGCCGAGATCTTGCAGCGCAGCGGCGCGCAGGACGGCGACCTGATCTTCTTTGGCGCGGACAAGGCCAAAATCGTCAACGACAGCATCGGCGCGCTGCGCCTGAAGATCGGCCTGAGCGAGTTTGGCCGCAAGCACGGCTTGTTTGAAGACCGCTGGGCGCCGCTGTGGGTCGTGGACTTCCCGATGTTCGAGCGCGACGACGAGGAAGACCGCTGGGTGGCCGTGCACCACCCCTTCACCAGCCCCAAGGACGGGCACGAGGACCTGATGGATACGGACCCCGGCGCCTGCCTCTCGAAGGCCTACGACATGGTCTTGAACGGCTGGGAGCTGGGCGGCGGCTCGGTGCGTATCCACCGCGCCGAGGTGCAGAGCAAGGTGTTCGCCGCGCTCAAGATCGGCCCCGAGGACGCGCGCGCCAAGTTCGGCTACCTGCTCGACGCGCTGCAATACGGCGCGCCGCCGCACGGCGGCCTGGCCTTTGGGCTGGACCGGCTCATCACCCTGATGACCGGCGCCGAGTCGATTCGCGACGTGATCGCCTTTCCCAAGACCCAACGCGCGCAAGACCTGCTGACCCAGGCGCCGTCCCCGGTCGACGAGAAGCAGCTGCGCGAGCTGCACATCCGCTTGCGCAACCCGGCCGCGGCGCAATGAGCAGCGACAGAACTCAAAAAAGTGAGCTGCTTGCGCTTTCAGGCAAAGGATTTCAAGCACTTAGCTGCCTGAAATCCTTGCCTGGCATGCGCTAGCTGCTATTCATTTGAGGGCGTCAAGTCAGCGGTGCGGGCATGCCAAACGGATTGATCACGCGCAGGCGCCCTTCGAAAACTTGCCCCGCCTGCATGTCTTCCGAGTACAGGCTATCGCAATCAGCTTCCAGAGCGCTGGCCACGATTTGTGCGTCAAATTGCGAGAGGGCATAGCGCTGTGCTAGCCGCAGCGCATGAAGTACGGTGTGCGTGCCTATCAGCACCACATCCAGGCGGGTGATCAAGTCGGTGACGACTTCCTGTGCATGTTCCGGCCCGAAGCCAAGCTTGCGTCGCATCACGTTGGCCACCTCGGAGAGCACCTGCGTGGACACCGTAGCGGGCCTATCAAGCAGCGCTATCGCCGCCGCCTTTTTGGTCGGTTCCTGCCCCAGGGCGTAAATCAGGACGTTGCTGTCCAGGAAGACCTTGGGCGCTGGCGGTTCAGCGGGCATTGGCCTCATCGCGATCAAAGCGGTAGCGGGAGAGATCTGCCTTGTAGCGCTCATAGAACCTAGAGGCTTCTTGCCGAACGGCCGCTTGCGTTTCTGACTGGGCGTGTCGTGAAGCGAGGAACTCCGCGAATTGCAGTACCTCGCTGGCTGCTTGCTGAGGCAGCGTCAATACCTTGTTGTAGATGCGAGCGGCGATGTTCATGACAGTGCTCCGTTGAGGCGGCATGAAGCGAATGCTACCGGACTTGGTTTTCCCCCGGTAGTCGTATATCAGTCGGTCACTTCGGCAGCGCGATGTACTCCTGCGTGTCCCCTACAACCTTGGCAAAGCGCTGCTGCTCCCAGTCCTCGCGCGCCTGCGCGATGCGCTCCCGGGTGCTGGCGACGAAGTTCCAGTCGATGAAGCGCTCTCCCACGCCATCGCCGCCGATGAGGGCGATGCGGGTGTCGCTGCTTGCCTGCATCTGGCTTGCTACGCTGCTGTCGACGACGGCCAGCGTGTGCTCGGGCACGGTGGCCCCGCCGATGCGCAGGCTGCCCCGGGCAAGGTAGATCGCCAGTTGCGTGGCCTGCGGCAGTGGCAGACGCTGCCCTGCTTGCAGCTCGGCCTCGGCGTACAGCGCGCCGGCATAGGTCGGCACTGGAGACCTCACACCCCAGGCGGCGCCCATCATCACGCGGGCGCTGACGCCGTCGATCTGCACGCGCGGCAGCGCGTCGGCCGCGTAGTGGTGAAAGGACGGCGCGCATTCCTCGTCGGCGTCAGGCAGTGCCAGCCACAGTTGCAGCCCGTGCAGGCGGTGAGCGCTGGCGCGCACCTGTGGCCTTTCGCGCTCGGAGTGCGTGATGCCGCGCCCGGCTACCATCAGATTGATGTCGCCCGGTGTGATGGTCTGGGTGTTGCCCAGGCTGTCGCGGTGCAGGATCTCTCCCTCGAAGAGATAGGTCACCGTGGCCAGGCCGATGTGCGGGTGCGGGCGCACGTCGATGCCTTGGTCGGGCGCAAAATCTGCCGGCCCCATGTGGTCAAGGAAGATCCACGGCCCCACGGTCTTGCGCCGCGCCGTGGGCAGCAGACGGCGCACCGTAAAGCCGCCCAGCGGCCGCTCGCGCGCGCTGATGATCTCGATCACGCCGTCTTGCGCTTGCGACATGGCATTGGTCTCCTTCAGTTCTTGGCCGCGCGCGGCATCTCGCCGAAATGGCCGGCTTGCAAGTCGATGAAAGCCTGGCGGATTTCCGCCTCGGTATTCATCACGAAGGGGCCGTAGGCCGCGATGGGCTCGTCTATGGGCTGGCCGCTGAGCACCAGCATATGGGTTTCTTCGAGTGCCTTGAGCGCGACGGCGCTGCCCGCGCGGCTCAGGTGCACGGTCTGCGCGTCGGCGGCTTCGGTGCCGTCCACGTCGATGCGGCCCTGCAGCACGACGAGGGCGCCGGTCCAGCCCTCGGGCAAGGGCAACTCGGCCGCGCAGCCTGCCTTGAGCCGCACGTCCCATACATGCATCGGCGTAAAGCTGCGCGCCGGGCCGCGCTGGCCATCGAGCTCACCGGCGATGATGCGTGCGCTGCCCGCGCCGTTTGCCAGCGCCACGGTGGGAATCTGCGCCGCCGTGATGCCCTGGTAGCCGGGCGCGGCGCGCTTGTCCTTCGCCGGCAGGTTGACCCAGAGCTGGGCCATCTCGAACTTGCCGCCCTTGCGCGCCCACTCGCGTCCATGGAATTCCTCGTGCAGGATGCCGCTGGCCGCGGTCATCCACTGCACGTCGCCCGGGCCTATGGTGCCGCCCCGGCCGGTGGAATCCAGGTGCTCGACTTCGCCATCAAAGACGATGGTCACGGTCTCGAACCCGCGGTGCGGGTGCTCGCCCACGCCACGGCGCGCCTCGGTAGGCTGAAACTGCACCGGGCCGCCGTAGTCCAGCATCAAAAAGGGCGACAGCACCGGCGCGTGCTGGTTGTAGTTGAACAGCGTGCGCACCGGAAAGCCGTCGCCCACCCAATGCCCGCGCGGGGTGCTCCAGATCTGCTCGACATGTTTCATCGCAATCTCCATGTCCTGATTGTGGGATCGAGACGGCAAAAGACTAGAGGGCCCAAACCGGCCACATCGTCCTGCTGGTGGCGCCAATGGAGTCTCAGTAGCTGAGCCGCTCGGGCCGGATCTCCTGCAGGATGGTCGTCGCGATCTCTTCGATCGACTTGGTAGTGGACGACAGCCAGCGTATGCCCGAGCGGCGCATCATGGCCTCGGCCTCGTGCACCTCGGCGCGGCAGTTGTCCAGGCTGGCGTAGCGCGAGCCCGGGCGGCGCTCGCTGCGGATCTCCGACAGGCGCTGCGGGCTGATCGTCAGCCCGAAGATCTTGCTGCGAAACGGCAACAGCGCGGTGGGCAGCTGCTTGCGCTCGAAGTCTTCGGGTATCAAGGGGTAGTTGGCTGCCTTCAGCCCGTGCTGCATCGCCAGGTACAGGCTGGTGGGCGTCTTGCCGCTGCGGCTCACGCCGACCAGGATCACGTCGGCGCCCGCCAGGTCTTCGTGCGTCTGGCCATCGTCGTGCGCCAGGCTGAAGTTGATCGCCTCGATGCGTTCGTGGTATTCCTTGTTCTGGCTGATGTCGGAGAAGCGCCCCACGCGGTGGTGGCTCTTCATGCCGAGCTCATCCTCCAGCGGCCGCACGAAGGTGCCGAACATGTCCAGCAGCATGCCTTTGCAGCCCTGCTGGATGACTTTGAGCACCTGCATGTCCACCAGCGTGGTGAAGACGATGGGGCGGTTGGCCTCCTGCTGCGCCGTGTGGTTGATCTGGCGCACCACCTGGTGGGCCTTGTCCTGCGAATCGATGAAGGGCATGCGCACGCGCCGCGGTTCGATGTCGAACTGCGCCAGGATGGCGTTGCCGAAGGTCTCGGCGGTGATGCCGGTGCTGTCCGAGACGAAAAACACGGTACGTGGGTTCATGGCTGCAAAACCTGCAAGGGGGTCAAGAGGGGCTGCATGCGCGCTGGCGGCCTGCGCCTACAATCGCGCGATTATTCCCATTCCCACCATGCAGTGCGCCGGCCCATACCTCCAACCACAAAGCCCGGCGGCTTGCGTGGGCGCGCGTCCACCTGTTCATGAAGGTGCGGCGGCAGACCCGGTTTCAACTTCTGGAGCTTTCCCATGTCTGCACGCTATGAGGCGACCGCCCTGGTCGTACCGTTTGAAAACCTGAGGATGAGCGACGTCGAGGTCGTCGGCGGCAAGAACGCCAGCCTCGGCGAGATGATCTCGCAGCTGCCCCAGGGTGTGCGCGTGCCCACGGGCTTTGCCACCACGGCGCACGCGTTTCGCGAGTTCCTGAAACACGAAGGCCTGCATGCGCGTATCAGCGCGCGCCTGGCGACCCTGGATGTGGACGACGTGCGCGCGCTGGCCGCCGCCGGGGCCGAAATCCGCTCCTGGGTGGAAAACCAGCCCTTCCCGGCCGACCTGGAACACGCCGTGCGCGAGGCCTTTGCCCAGCTTTGCGGCGACAACACCCAAGCCAGTTTTGCGGTGCGCAGCTCGGCCACGGCCGAAGACCTGCCCGATGCCTCTTTTGCCGGTCAGCAAGAGACTTTTCTCAACGTCGTCGGCATCGAAGACGTGCTGCACAAGATGAAGGAGGTGTTTGCCAGCCTGTACAACGACCGCGCGATCAGTTATCGCGTGCACAAGGGCTTTGCGCACGACGTGGTTGCGCTCTCGGCCGGCGTGCAGCGCATGGTGCGCTCGGACAAGGGGGCGGCCGGCGTGATGTTCACCATAGACACCGAATCGGGCTTTGAGGAGGTGGTGTTCATCACCTCGAGCTACGGCCTGGGCGAGACGGTGGTGCAGGGCGCCGTCAACCCCGACGAGTTCTACGTGCACAAACCCATGCTGCGCGCGGGCAAGCGCGCGCTGATACGGCGCAACCTCGGCTCCAAGCTGATCCAGATGGTCTTTGCCACGGACGCCGAGCGCGCGGCCAGCGGCAAGCTGGTCACGACCACCGAGGTCGTCGCCGAGCAGCGCAACCGCTACTCCCTGAGCGACGCCGAGGTCGAACAACTCGCCCATTACGCCCTGATCATCGAGCAGCACTACGGCCGCCCCATGGACATCGAGTGGGGCAAGGACGGCATCGACGGCCAGCTCTACATCCTGCAGGCGCGCCCGGAGACGGTGAAGAGCCAGACCAAGGGCCAGGCCGAGCAGCGTTTCAAGCTCAAGAGCTCGGGCGCGGTGCTGGTCGAGGGCCGCGCCATCGGCCAGAAGATAGGCACCGGTCCGGTGCGCCTGGTGCACAGCATTGCCGAGATGGACACGGTGCAGGCCGGCGACGTGCTGGTGACCGACATGACCGACCCCAACTGGGAGCCGGTGATGAAGAAGGCCAGCGCCATCGTCACCAACCGCGGCGGGCGTACCTGCCACGCGGCGATCATTGCGCGCGAGCTCGGCATCCCGGCTGTGGTGGGCTGCGGCGACGCGACCGAGCTGCTCAAGGACGGCACCCTGGTGACGGTGAGCTGCGCCGAGGGCGACACGGGCAAGATCTATGACGGCCTGCTCGAAACCGAAGTCACCGAGGTGCAGCGCGGCGAAATGCCCAAAATCGCGACCAAGATCATGATGAACGTCGGCAACCCCCAGCTGGCGTTTGATTTTGCCCAGCTGCCCAACGAGGGCGTGGGCCTGGCGCGGCTGGAATTCATCATCAACAACAACATCGGCGTACACCCCAAGGCCATCCTGGACTACCCCGCCGTCGATGCCGACCTGAAGAAAGCCGTTGAGAGCGTGGCGCGCGGCCACGCCAGTCCGCGGGCGTTTTACGTGGACAAGGTGGCCGAAGGCGTGGCGACGATTGCCGCTGCGTTCTATCCGAAGCCCGTCATCGTGCGCCTGTCGGATTTCAAGAGCAACGAATATCGCAAGCTGATCGGCGGCAGCCGCTACGAGCCGGACGAAGAAAACCCCATGCTGGGCTTTCGCGGCGCGGCGCGCTACATCAGCGAAGACTTTGCCGAGGCTTTCGCGATGGAGTGCGAGGCCATCCGACGCGTGCGCGGCGAGATGGGCCTGACCAACGTGCAGGTCATGGTGCCTTTCGTGCGCACGCTCGGCCAGGCCCGGCGCGTGACCGAGTTGCTGGCCGAGCACGGTCTCAAGCGCGGCGAGGACGAACTCAAGCTCATCATGATGTGCGAGGTGCCGAGCAACGCCGTGCTGGCCCATGAATTCCTCGAGTTTTTCGACGGCTTCTCGGTCGGCTCCAACGACTTGACCCAGCTCACGCTGGGGCTGGATCGCGATTCGGGCCTGGAGCTGCTGGCGCACGATTTCGATGAGCGCGACCCCGCAGTCAAGGCCTTGCTCAAGCAGGCGATTGCCGCGTGCAAGGCCCAGGGCAAGTACATCGGCATCTGCGGCCAGGGGCCCAGCGACCATCCCGACTTCGCGCTGTGGCTGGCGGGCGAAGGCATCGCCTCGATATCGCTCAACCCCGATACCGTGGTCGCCACCTGGCAGCGCCTGGCTGGCTGAACACCCGCGTCATGCCCACTTCCACGCCCGACTCCGGCACCGAGCGGGTGGGCGTGCCGCTGGATCCGCAGCTTGCCGATCTGCACCATCTGGGCTTCAAGCTGGTGCTCTTCGGGCTGTGGTTTGCGGTGTCTTTTGGCGTGAGCTACTTTGCCGAAGCGCTGCAGTTTCAGGTCGGCCCCTGGCCCTTCAGCTATTGGGTGGCGGCGCAGGGCGGGGTGCTGGTCTTCATCCTCTTGACCTGGGTGTACTACCTGGGCATGCGCCACTATGAGCGCAGCGGCAAGGCGGGCGGGCGCGAGCCGCAGCAGGGCTCCCAATGACTGAACCGGTGACCGGGCGCTCTTACATCGCCCAGCTCAACCGCATCCTCGGCCTGTATGTGCTGGGCCTGGTGGGTTTCGTCGCCGCCATGGCATGGGCCGAGCAGCGCGGCCTCTCGCGCCACTGGATAGGCCCGATCTTCCTGTTCCTGACGGTGATGATGTATGCGGTGATCGGCGTGTACGGGCGCACCTCCGACCCGGACGAATACTACGTGGCCGGGCGGCGCATTCCGCCGATCTACAACGGCATGGCCACCGCGGCCGACTGGATGAGCGCGGCGTCCTTCATCAGCCTCTCGGGCGCGCTGTATCTGCAGGGCTTTTCCGGCATGCCGGGTGCGCCCGGGGGCTTGGCCTACATGCTGGGCTGGACCGGCGGCTTCGTGCTGGTGGCGATGCTGATCGCGCCGCCGCTCAGGGCCATGAAGCTCTACACCATTCCCGACTTTTTCCAAGTGCGTTTCGGCGGCGACTGGCCGCGCATCCTGGCGGCCGTGGGCGCGGTGCTGTGCTCCTTCACCTACGTGGTCGCGCAAATCTACGGCGTCGGGCTGATTGCCTCGCGCCTGACCGGCGTGCAGTTCGAGATTGGCATCATGCTCGGCCTGGGCGGGGTATTGCTGTGCTCCTTCCTGGGCGGCATGCGCGCCATCACCTGGACGCAGGTGGCGCAGTATGTGGTGTTGCTGCTGGCCTTTCTGATCCCGGTGTCCTGGCTGGCTTACAAGCAGTTGGGCAACCCGGCGGCGCCCCTGGCCTACGGCCAGCAATTGGGCAAGATCGCCGAGCGCGAGGCGGCGCTGCTCGCTTCCGACGCCGAAAAGCAGGTCATCGCCGCCTACCAGCAGAAGGTGCGCGAATACCAGGAACGCCTGGCCGACGTGCCGGCGGCGCTGGAGCGCGAGCGCAACGAGGCGCGCCAGCGCATTCAGGAGCTGCGCTCGCGCGGCGCCGACGTGGATCTGATCGTCACCGCCAGCCGCGAGCTGCTGTCCATGCCGCGCGACGAAGCCGAGGCGCGCGAGCGCTGGAGCCGCGAGTTGCGCGAAAACCAGGAACGCGCCCAGCCCCTGGGCGGCCTGCCGCGCCACAGCCTGCCGTTTGCCGCCGACCCGCAGGGCGACGAGATCCAGCAGGCGCAGTACGAAATTTCGCGGCGCAACTTCATGGCGCTGCTGTTTTGCCTGATGCTGGGCACCGCCGGCATGCCGCACCTTTTGATGCGCTACTACACCGTGCCCACGGTGGCCGGAGCGCGCGCCTCGGTGGCCTGGTCGCTGCTGTTCATTGCGCTGCTGTACCTGAGCGTGCCGGCGCTGGCCGCGCTGGTCAAGTTCGAGGTGATGACCCACCTCGTGGGCAGCCGCTTCGATGAGTTGCCGGCCTGGATTGCGCAATGGGCCCGGGTGGACGCTTCGCTGCTGTCGGTGCAGGACATGAATGGCGACGGCATCGTGCAGTTTGGCGAGGTGCGCCTGGGCGCGGACCTGCTGGTGCTGGCCACACCCGAGATCGGCGGGCTGCCCTACGTGATTTCGGGGCTGGTGGCCGCCGGCGGCTTGGCCGCGGCCCTGTCCACCGCAGACGGCTTGCTGCTGACCATCAGCAATGCGCTGGTGCGCGATCTGTATTTCCAGTCCACCGGTCACAAGGCCTCGCCAGAGCAGCGTGTGATTCTGACCAAGTTCACGCTGCTTACCGTGGCGCTGGCGGCCGCCTTTGTCGCGGCACTCAAGCCGTCCGAGATACTGCCGCTGGTGTCGGCCTCGTTTTCCATTGCGGCGGCCACTTTCGTGCCGGCCATGGTGCTGGGCATCTACTGGCGCCACACCACGCGCCAGGGGGCGGTGGCCGGCATGCTGGTGGGGCTGGCAGTGACGGTGTACTACCTGGTGCTGCACAACAATGCGCTGCGCGGCCTTTTGCCGCAGGCCATTTTGGTGCCGGGGCTGTGGTGGGGGATTGATCCGATCTCGGCCGGGGTGTTCGGCGCACCCATGGGCTTGATCGCGACCTGGGCCGTGAGCCTGCTGACACGGGCCCGGCGGGCGCGCTGACTCAGGCCAACGAGAGCAGTTGCACCTCGAACAGCAGCGTGGCGTTGGGCGGGATCACGCCGCCCGCACCGCGCGCACCATAGCCCAGCGCGGCAGGGATCAGCAGCGTGCGCTCACCGCCCACCTGCATGCCTTGCACGCCTTCGTCCCAGCCGCGGATCACCATGCCCGCGCCCAGGTGAAATTCAAACGGTTCGCCGCGGTCGTGGCTGGAGTCAAAGCGCGCCCCCTTGGCGCCGTCCTGGTGCAGCCAGCCGGTGTAGTGCACCTTCACGGTATGGCCGCGCTCGGCGCGCGGGCCCTCGCCCAGGCGGGTGTCTTCGTATTGCAGGCCGGAAGCGGTGGAGATCATGGCTAGGAGGTAATGAAGCGGTAGCGGGAGAGACTATTTCTTGTTGCGCGCGGCGGTCCAGCGGGTGGCAAAGGCCTGCAGGTCGGACAGGCGCTTGAGCAGATCCTGCCCGGACGAAGTCACGATATAGCCTTCGCTGCCGTGGTCGAGAAAACCGGCTTCGCGCAGCTCCTTGATGCGGGTGTTCAGGGTGTTCGGGGTGATGTTGCCCACGCTGTCCTGCAGCAGCCGGAAGGTCTGCGGGTGGCCGTCGCGCAAGGCCCAGAGTACGCGCAGTGCGTAGCGGCGTTCCAGCCGTTCAAGGAGCTGATTGACGGCGGCATTTTCTTTCGAACCCATGAACGTATCTCCTGGTGCTGAGCGATGCCGGGATGCGTCAGTGTACGCAAAAGCATCTAAAAAGATAGCGTTATGTTAACGTGCAAACGTGGCTGCCGCCAGTTTTCGCATCAAGAAGTCTGGAGCCTGCACACGGCTGCGGCGGCAACCGGCAGATTTGTTGCTTTTCCACCCGCGGGGCTGCGCGCCTTCGGTCTTCAGCCGGCGGCTTGCCCGGCCTGGCGCTGCTCGAGCATGCGCACCAGCACCAGCATGGTGCGGTTGACCGGCGTGGCAATGCCGAGCGCGTCGCCACGGCGCACCACGTAGCCGTTCAGGTGCTCGATTTCGGTCGTCTTGCCGCGCGCCAGATCCTGCGCGGTGGAGGACAGCTGTCCCGGCATGGTCTGCACGATGGAGCGCAGCGCCGCGTGGATGTCGCCGGGCAGCTGCACGCCCTCGGCGCGCGCCACCGCCAGGCATTCATTGACGATGTCCTGCACCACATCGGCGGCGCCCGGCTGCTGCATGAGCCAGCCATAGGGTTGCTGCAGCACGGCAGACAGGGCGTTGTAGGCGCTGTTGATGATCAGCTTGGCCCAGAGCGCACCGCGCACGTTGTCGGAAATCTGGGTCGGTATGCCGGCGGCCTGCAACTGGCGCGCCAGCTCTGCGCTGCGCGCGCTGGGCGCAATCACCAGGTCGCCGCGGCCATAGTGGCGCACGTGGCCAGCGCCCGCCATGGCCGTGGCCACGTAGACCACGGCGGGCGCGACCTCGCAGGCGCTGCCGAGCACCTTGGCGGCCCGCAAGTCGTTGTCCACGCCGTTTTGCAGCGTCAGCACCAGCGTGTCCGGGCGCACGTGCGGGAGCAATTGCCGCGCCGCCTCTTCGGTGTCGGCCGACTTGACGCAGAGCAACACCACGTCCGCGCCGCTGGCGGCACTGGCTTCGGTGCTGGCGGCCATGGGCAGGTGCAGGTCTTCGCTTTGTGTTTGCAGACGCAGGCCCGCGCCCCGGATCGCGCGCACATGCGCGTCGCGGCCGATCAAGGTGACGCCATGCCCCGCCCGCGCCAGCAGTGCGCCGAAATAGCAGCCGACGGCGCCGGCCCCCATGACGGCAAAGGACAGTAGGCGCTCGGGCGCCGCGGAATGGCTCGGGTGCATGGCGGTGTTTCTTGTTGGCTGGGACAGGGCACAAGTGTGCATCGAAGCTGCGTACGCCGGTCTTTTCGTATTGCGGAACGAGAATTCTTGCAATGAAATCACTGATGTTGCAGTGCACGAAAATTTCTCGATATGAGAAATTCCTTTCCACATCGTAGAAGTGCTGCTGCAAGTCTTTGATTTGAATAGAAAAAATATATGTCTTATATAAGACACAAGACGCACGACAGGTCTTGTATAAGACATACAATGCCAGCACGGCCCCGCCCTGGAGCCTTCGTTTTTTCAACCTTCGGAGAAGACCATGCCCCAATCGCTGAATGCCCAACTCAGCCGTGACCAACAGATTGCCGCCTTGGAAAAGGATTGGGCGCAGAACCCGCGCTGGAAGGACGTCAAGCGCGGCTACAAGGCGGCCGACGTGGTGCGTCTGCGTGGCAGCGTCCAGCCCGAGCACACGCTGGCACGCCTGGGGGCAGAAAAGCTCTGGGACAAGCTGCACGGCGGTGCGCGCAAGGGCTATGTGAACGCCTTCGGTGCAATCACCGCGGGTCAGGCCATGCAACAGGCCAAGGCCGGCCTGGAAGCGGTGTATCTCTCGGGCTGGCAGGTGGCGGCCGACGGCAACACGTCCGAAACCATGTACCCCGACCAGTCGCTCTATGCCTATGACTCGGTGCCGACCATGGTGCGCCGCATCAACAACACCTTCAAGCGCGCCGACGAGATCCAGTGGGGCCGCGGGATCGAGCCGGGCAGCAAGGAATTCATCGACTACTTCCTGCCCATCGTGGCCGATGCCGAAGCCGGCTTCGGCGGCGTGCTCAACGCCTTCGAGCTGATGAAGAACATGATAGGCGCCGGCGCCGCGGGCGTGCACTTCGAAGACCAGCTGGCCGCGGTGAAGAAGTGCGGTCACATGGGCGGCAAGGTGCTGGTGCCTACGCAGGAGGCGGTCGAAAAGCTCACCGCCGCGCGCTTTGCCGCCGACGTGATGGGCGTGCCCACGCTGATCCTGGCCCGCACCGATGCCGAAGCGGCCAATCTGCTGACCAGCGACCACGACGCCAACGACAAGGCCTTCCTGACCGGCGAGCGCACGCAAGAAGGCTTCTTCCGCGTCAAGAACGGGCTGGAGCAGGCCATCAGCCGCGGTGTTGCCTACGCGCCCTACGCCGACCTGGTGTGGTGCGAAACCGGCGTGCCGGACATCGGCTTTGCGCGTGAATTCGCCCAGGCCGTGCTGGCTTCCTCGCCCAACAAGCTGCTGGCCTACAACTGCTCGCCTTCGTTCAACTGGAAGAAGAACCTCGACGACAAGCAGATTGCCTCCTTCCAGGACGACCTGTCGGCGCTGGGCTACAAATTCCAGTTCATTACCCTGGCCGGCATCCACAGCAACTGGTACAACACCTTCAAGCTGGCCCATGCCTATGCCCAGGGTGAAGGCATGAAGCACTATGTCGAAATGGTGCAGGAGCCCGAGTTCGCCGCGCGCCAGCAAGGCTATACCTTCGTGAGCCACCAGCAAGAGGTCGGCGCAGGCTACTTCGACGATGTGACGACCGTGATCCAGGGCGGCAGTTCCTCGGTCAAGGCGCTCACCGGCTCGACCGAAGAAGCGCAGTTCCACTGAACGGCTGCGCCCGGGCCCGCCCCCGGTCGGCGCTGGCGCCGGCGGGGCCACGAACCACCCGCAAGGGTGGTTTTTTGTCGCTCATGTTTGCCGCGAATCTGCCGATAAGCAGGATGTATGCAGATCCAAGCCAAGCCCAATGAAGCGCTGCCCGAGATCGTTCCTCAGGGCTGGAGCCGGCGCTTCACCATGCCGCTGTTTCGCCAGGGCACGCAGGTCAAGCATGCGGGACGCTGGGAAACCGTGGACTACGTGAAACTGCGCCGGCTTGAACTGATGGTCTATCTGGTGGGCCGCAACGAGCCGGTGGCAACGCGCGAGCTTGAGGTGTCACCACTGCTCTTCACCACCGAGCGTGTGCCGACGGTGGAAAACATCGGCTATTCGCACGGCCTGTAAGCCATGGCTTGGCCCATGCGCACCGGGCCCGGTGTGCTCCAGCCGTCCGACCAGCGCAATTCGCCTCTCGGCAGCAGCACGATGACGGTCGAGCCGAGCTGAAAGCGGCCCATCTCCTGCCCCTGCGCAAGCACGATCTCCTGATCGCTGTAATCCCAGTGGCGCATGGGCGCGCCGCGCGGCGGATTCACCTGCCCATGCCAGGTGGTGCAGATGCTGCCCACGATGGTGGCGCCCACGAGCACCATGGCCATGGGGCCGAACTCGGTTTCAAACAGGCAGACCACGCGTTCATTGCGCGCGAACAGGCCGGGCACATGGCGTGCGGTCAGCGGATTGACCGAATACAGGCTGCCGGGCACGTGCCGCATGCGCAGCAGCCGGGCGCGACACGGCATGTGCACGCGGTGGTAGTCACGCGGGCTCAGGTAGAGGGTGGCAAACAGCCCGTCCTCGAACCGGGCGGCGAGCGGCGCATCGGCGCCGAGCAGCGCCGCAGCGCTGTAGTCGTGTCCCTTGGCTTGCAGCAGGCGCCCCTCGCGCAGGCTGCCGAACTGGCTGAGCTGGCCGTCCACCGGGCAGACGAGGTCGCTGTCTGCCAGCGGGCGCGCTCCGGGCTTGAGCGCCCGGGTGAAAAAGGCGTTGAAGCTGGCGTAGGCGGCAATGTCGGCTTGCTCTGCTTCCGTCATGTCCACGCCGTAGCGCCGCACGAACCAGCGTATGACGGCGGTGGTCCAGCGCCCGGCTTGCGCCGTCGCCCCATAGCCGGCCAGTTGCGTCAGGGCCTGCTTGGGCGCGAGGTGTTGAAGGGCGATGGCGAGACGGTCTGGCACGGCGGATGCAAAAGCATGCAGTGTAGCGGTTTGGGCACAAACCGAGGCCTGAAGTACAATACGCGATTGTTTTTTGCTTGCGCGGCGGGGTTGTCTTGAGCGCGGCAGCGACCCATCCGGAGAAAAGCACAGACCTTTATGGCAAAGGAAGAACTCATAGAAATGCAGGGCAGCGTCACCGAGGTGCTGCCCGATTCGCGTTTTCGCGTCACGCTGGACAACGGCCACCAGCTCATCGCCTACACCGGCGGCAAGATGCGCAAGCACCACATTCGCATTCTCGCGGGCGACAAGGTGTCGCTCGAGATGTCGCCCTACGACCTGAGCAAGGGGCGCATCACCTTCCGCCACCTGGCGGGACGCGGCCCCGCGCCCAGCCGCTGAGCGGCGCGGCCCGCGTGGCAGCACAGGCTATCGGAGCGTAGCGCAGTCTGGTAGCGCATCTGGTTTGGGACCAGAGGGTCGTAGGTTCGAATCCTATCGCTCCGACCAGTACCATGGGGCCGGCATTGCGCCGGCCCCTTTTGTTTTGCCGCGCAGCCTGGGAGTGAAGCGCATGCATGCGAGCAACCGTTCGAGCGGGGCGCCGCGCTACGGCGCACTGGACGCACTGCGCGGCCTGGCGTTGGTGTGGATGACGCTCTACCACTTCGGTTTCGATCTGAACCACTTCGGCTGGTGGCGCCAGGACTTCTACCGCGACCCGCTGTGGACGGTGCAGCGCACCCTGATCCTGAGCCTGTTCCTGCTGTGCGCGGGCATGGCGCAAGCGGTGGCGCAAGCCCAGGGCGTGGGCTGGCGGCGCTTTGGCAAGCGCTGGTTGCAGATCGCCGGCTGCGCGCTGCTGGTAAGCGCCGGCTCACTGCTCATGTTCCCGCACAGCTTCATCTACTTCGGCGTGCTGCACGGCATCGCGCTGATGTGGCTGCTGGCGCGCCTTAGCGCGGGCTGGGGACGCGGCCTGTGGCTTGCGGGTCTGCTTGCGCTGCTGCTGCCCTGGCTTGCGCGCCATCTGCTCGATGCCGCGCCTGCCGGTTGGGCCGATGCCTTCAACGGACGCTGGCTCAACTGGCTGGGCTTCATCACGCACAAGCCGATCACCGAAGACTATGTGCCGCTGTTTCCCTGGATGGGCGTGTTCTGGTGGGGGATGGCGCTGGGGCAGTGGCTGCTTGCGCGCCGGCCGGCGTGGCTCGCACGGCGAGCGCCTGGCTGGCCCGGGCGCACCCTGATGCTGCTGGGGCGCCACAGCCTGCCGTACTACATGCTGCACCAGCCGGTGTTGATCGGTGCGCTGATGCTCGCGGGCTGGGCGCTGGCGCAATGAAAACGCGGCCCGAAGGCCGCGCTGCGTTTGGCTGGCGTCAGTGGCGGCGCTTCATTCCACCTTGGCCTTGGTGCGCAGGTCCTGCTGGAATTGCATCAGCTTTTGCTGCTCCAGCTGCTGGCGCACCTGGTCCTTGACCTCGTCGAGCTTGGGCAGCTGGGCATCGCGCGTATCGTCCAGGCGGATGACGTGCCAGCCGAACTGGCTCTTCACCGGCGTCTGGGTGACCTTGCCTTTTTCAAGCTTGATCATGGCTTCGGTGAATTCGGGCACGTAGCTGCTCGGGTTGGCCCAGCCCAGGTCGCCGCCCTTGGCGCCAGAGCCCGGGTCCTTGGATTCCTTCTTGGCGATTTCCTCGAAATTGCCGCCCTTGTCGAGCTGGGCGATGATGGCCTTGGCCTGGTCTTCGTTTTCGACCAGGATGTGGCTGGCCTTGTATTCCTTGCCGGCGTTGGCGGCGACGAACTTGTCGTACTCGGCCTGGATTTCGGCGTCGGTCACCGGGTTTTTCTTCTGGTAGTCGGCAAACAGCTCGCGAATCAGAAGGGCCTGGCGAGCCAGTTCCATCTGGTCCTTGAAGTCCTTGCTGTTTTGCAGGCCGCGCTTTTGCGCCTCCTGCATGAAGATTTCGCGCGCGATGACTTCTTCGCGCACCTGCTTCTTGATGTCGGGCGTGACTTCGCGGCCCGCCTGCTGCAGTTGCTGCTCGATCAGCTCGGCGCGCGCCGTGGGCACGGCCTTGCCATTGACGATGGCCAGGTTCTGGGCGGCCGCCGGCAGGGCGGTGGCAGCAACGACGGCAACGGCCATCAGGCCGGACAAGAGCTTGTTTTGCATGGAAATGTGCGAGGAGGAGGGAAGGGGAGAGAGCAAAAAACCCGGGAGGGTGCAAGCATCCGGGTCAGAGAATTTCGATGGCGATCGCGTGCGCACCCGCCGCTATGAAGGGGCGCAGCGCATCATACACAAGCCGGTGCTGCTGCACCCGGCTGTGGCCTTGCAGGGAAGCAGCCGCAATGCGCACCCGAAAATGGGTGCCGTAGCCCGTGCCGTTGGCGCCGGCGTGCCCCTCGTGCAGACGGCTTTCGTCCAGCACTTCGAGCAGGCCGGGGTCAAGCAGCTCGCGCAGGCGCGCGTCCATGGCTTCGGCGGTCACCGCGTTGCCCGTGCCCGCCGGCGTGACGGTGGTACTCATTCAGGCGCCTCCGAGGCCGCGGACGACGCTGCGCCCTGGGGCGCCTCACTCAGGTGGCGCGCGATATACAGGCCTTGGCCCAGGATGAAAAGCACCGGGAAGACATAGCCCCAGAGCTTGAAGTCCATCCAGGCGTCGGTGGAAAAGTAGGCGGCCACATAGCCATTGAGCACCGCCATAAAGACGCAGTAGCCGACCCAGGCCAGCGTGAGCCGTTGCCAGACCATCTCGGGCAGCGCGATCTGGCTGCCCAGCATGATCTTGAGAAAGTTCTTGTGGTAGATCCACAGCGCGACCGCCAAGGCCAGCGCCATCGCGGCGTAGAGCACCGTGGGCTTCCATTTGATGAAGCGTTCGTCCTGCAGCGCCAGCGTGAGCGCGCCGAAAAGCAGAATCAGCACCAGCGTCGCCTTGTGCATGGTGCTGAGCTTCTTGTCCAGGCGCCAGACGATGGCCATCTGCACCACGGTGGCACCCATGAGCACCGCGGTGCCCATGTAAATGCCTTGCCATTTGTAGGCAACGAAGAACAGCAGGATGGGGAAGAAGTCGAGCAGCAGACGCATGGAGTGCCGGATTATCGCGGTTCGAAGTCCAGCGCCGCCGAATTCATGCAGTAACGCAGGCCTGTGGGTGCGGGGCCGTCTTCGAAGACGTGGCCCAGGTGGGCGCCGCACTGCGCGCAAGTGGTCTCGGTGCGCACCATGCCGTGACTGCGGTCCACGGTTTCGCGGATGGCGCCGGGCAGCGCCTGCGAGAAGCTGGGCCAGCCGCAGCCGGCATCGAACTTGGTGCCCGATTCGAACAGCTGCGCGCCGCAGCAGATGCAGTGGTAACGCCCGTCCTGCCAGTGGCTTTCGTATTTGCCGGTAAACGGGCGCTCGGTGGCGGCGTGGCGCGTCACCTCGTAGGCGCCGGCTTCCGCCTGCTTGCCGGCGAGCAGCGAGCGCCATTCGTCGTCGGTCTTGCGTATCGGATAGGTCATGAGGAGCAACTCAGGGTGAGAGAGGCCGCCCAGTCGGGCGGCGGGCCGGCCCAGGCTTGGTGGTCGGGATGGTCGTCGAACGGGCGCATGAGCACCTGCTGCAGAGCTTCGATGACGGAAAAGTCCTGAAGTTTCGCCGCGCGGATGCACAGCTCTGCCAGATGGTTGCGCAGCACGAATTTCGGATTGGTTTTGAGCATCAAATCGGGGTTTTGCACAATACCAGCCTGCGCTAACAGCTCTGAAAACGCTAGCAACCAATCGTGGAACGCCGTGCGGTCGATGAACAGATCGGCCGCCGCTTTCGGCGTGCCGCTGGCACAGGCTTGCGAATAGCTGCGCCAAAAGATGCTGTAGTCCACGCCTTCGCGCGCCAGCAGCCGCAGCAGCTGCGCAAGGGATTCGGCGTCGCCTTCGAAGGGCGCGCTCAGCCCCAGCTTGCGCCGCATCTGTGCCATGTAATGCGCCTCGAACGCGCCGGGGTAGGCGGAGATCGCTGCCTGGGCGTGGGGCAGCTCCTCGATCAGCGGCAGCAGCGCGCGTGCCAGGCAGGCCAGGTTCCAGTGGGCCACGGCCGGCTGCTCGTCGAAGGCGTAGCGACCGAGCTGGTCGCTGTGGTTGCAGATGTGCTGCGGGTCAAAGCCGTCCATGAACTGAAACGGGCCGTAGTCCAGCGTCAGGCCCAGGATGCTCATGTTGTCGGTATTCATCACGCCGTGCATGAAGCCTACCGCCTGCCACTGCGCGATCAGGGCGGCGGTGCGCTCGCTCACCGCGCGCAGCAGCGCGGCGTAGGCATTGCCCTGGGCGGCATCGGCCGTGCGGCAGGCGGGGTAGTAGCGCTCGATCACGTAATCGGCCAGGCGGCGCAGCGCCGGCTCCTGCCCCTGCGCGGCAAACCACTCGAAGTGGCCAAAGCGGATGAAGCTCGGTGCCACGCGCGTGAGCACGGCAGCGCTCTCCAGCGTCTCGCGCTGCACCGGCAGGGGCGAGCCGACCAGGGCGAGCGCCTGGGTGCTGGGTATCGCCAGGCCGTGCATGGCGCAGCTGGCCAGGTATTCACGAATGCTCGAGCGCAGCACCGCGCGCCCGTCGGCGCCGCGCGAATAAGGCGTGCGTCCGCTACCCTTGAGCTGCAGTTCCTGACCTTGCGCCGTCTCGCCCAGCAGCAGCGCGCGCCCGTCGCCCAGACGCCCGGCCCAGACGCCGAACTGATGTCCGCCATAGACGCTTGCCAGCGGCGTGCTGCCGGGCAGCGTGGCATTGCCGCTCAGGGCTTGCAAGGCCTGGTCGCTGTCGAGCCAGGCGGGCTCCAGGCCCAGTTCTGCGGCAAGCTCACGGTTGCGCGCGATCCAATGCGGCTCGGGCAGGGGGCTGGGCGCAAGCGCCGTGAAGAAGGGCTCGCCCAGCGTGGCAAAGCCCGCTTGCCAGGCGGGGCCTCGTGCTTCGGGGGCAGGCGTGGCGCGCATATCCATGGCCCATTGTGGGACGAAGCGGCAAGCGCTGCTGGCGCGTGCGCTCTTGTCCTGTAGGGGACAAGTCGCGTGCAGCCACGCGGGGCGCACGCACGAGGCGGCCGCAGGCCAGAGCTAACATGGCGGCGTTTCGTTTGCCGACCGAAAAAGGAGACCCCATGCTGCTCGGACAGATGCAGAGCCAACCCTTGTTGATTTCCATGCTGATCGACTTCGCCGAGCGCCACCATGGCGACGGCGAGATCGTCTCGCGCCGGGTGGAGGGCGACATGCACCGCTACACCTACGCCGATCTGGCGCGGCGCGCCAAACGCCTGGCCAATGCGCTGGAGGCGGCGGGTACCGAGCCGGGCGACCGCATTGCCTCCATCGCATGGAATGGCTATCGGCACATGGAGCTGTACTTCGGCGTCGCCGGTTCGGGGCGCGTGATGCATACGCTCAACCCGCGCCTGCATCCGGCGCAACTGGTGTGGATCATCAACCACGCCGAAGACAAGGTGGTGTGCTTTGACGCCAGCTTCCTGCCGCTGGTGCAGGCGGTGCACGCCAAGTGCCCCACGGTCAAATCCTGGGTGCTGCTGTGCGAGGCCGACAAGTTGCCCGCGGACAGCGGCATCCCCGGTCTGCTGAGCTACGAGGCCTGGATTGCGGCAGCCTCCGAGCAATACAGCTGGCCGCAGTTCGACGAGAACACCGCCGCCGGGCTGTGCTACACCAGTGGCACCACGGGCGATCCCAAGGGCGCGCTGTACAGCCACCGCTCTACCGTGCTGCACGCCTATGGCGGCTGCCTGCCCGACGCGATGAACCTGTCGGCGCGCGACTCCATGATGCCGGTCGTGCCGATGTTTCACGTCAACGCCTGGGGCCTGCCCTACGGCGCGGCGCTCACCGGCTGCAAAGTGGTCTTTCCCGGCCCCGCGATGGATGGCAAGTCGATCTACGAGCTGATGGAGGCCGAGCAGGTGACGTTTGCCGCCGGCGTGCCGACGATCTGGCAGATGCTGCTGTCGCACATGGCGGCCAACGGGCTCAAGTTCTCCACCCTCACGCGCACCGTGATCGGCGGCTCGGCCTGCCCGCCCGCGATGATCGACACCTTCCGCGACCAGTACGGCGTGGACGTGCTGCACGCCTGGGGCATGACCGAGACCAGTCCGCTGGGCACGCTGTGCACGCTCAAGAACAAGCAGCTCAAGCTCTCGCCCGAAGAGCAACTGCACATCCGCACCAAGCAGGGGCGGGCGCTCTTTGGCGTGGACATGAAGATCGTCGGGGACGACGGCAAGGACCAGCCCTGGGACGGCAAGACCTATGGCGACCTGCTGGTGCGCGGCCCCTGGATATTGGCGCGCTACTTCAAGGGCACGACCGATCCGCTGGTCTACGACGAGGCCGGGCACGGCTGGTTTCCCACGGGCGACGTGGCCACCATCGATGCCGACGGCTTCATGCAGATCACCGACCGCAGCAAGGACGTGATCAAGTCCGGCGGCGAATGGATCAGTTCCATCGACATCGAGAACATCGCCATGGCGCACCCGGCCGTGGCCATGGCCGCCTGCGTCGGCATGGCCCACCCCAAGTGGGACGAACGCCCGATCATCGCCGTGGTGACCAAACCCGGCGCCGAGGTCACGCGCGAAGAGCTGCTCGGGTTCTACGAAGGCAAGATGGCCAAGTGGCAGATCCCCGACGACGTGGTGTTCGTCGAGGCGATCCCGCTGGGCGCTACCGGCAAGATGCAAAAGAGCAAGCTGCGCGAGCAGCTCAAGGACTACAAGCTGCCCGGCCTTTGAGTGGTTTGGCCGGCCGCTGAGCAGGCCTCACTCTCTGCTAGGATGGCGGCCTTGGATGGGTCGGGAGAGCTTGCCGGGCATGCGCCCGGCGACGCCGAAGGAGCAACTGCCCCGGAAACTCTCAGGCACAGGAACCGGCCCGTCGTCCACACTCTGAAGAGCAGGCAGCTTCGTCTCTTGCCTCACCGAAGGAGCAAGTGTGCCGCCCCAGCGCCGGCACACGAATCTCTCAGGTTCCGAACAGAGGGGGCACGCCGCATGCATGGTGCATGCCGCGTCACCCATCCTGACGTTTGGAGCTGACATGACTTCGATCGCCGTCATCGGCGCCGGTATCACCGGCGTCACTTCTGCCTACGCGCTGGCCCGGCGCGGTTTTGATGTAAGCCTGCTGGAGGGCCATCGCTACGCCGGCATGGAGACCTCGTTCGCCAATGGCGGACAGCTCTCCGCTTCCAACGCGGAGGTGTGGAACCACCCGTCCACGCTGCTCAAGGGCCTCAAGTGGATGCTGCGCAGCGATGCGCCGCTGCTGGTCAATCCCCGGCCCACTTGGCACAAGCTGTCCTGGTTTGCCGAATTCATCGCCCAGCTTCCCCGCTACCGCGAGCACACGGTGCAGACCACGCGCCTGGCGATCGCCGCGCGCCAGCATCTGTTTGACTGGGCCGAGCGCGAAGGCCTGCACTTTGATCTGCGCCGGCAGGGCATCTTGCACATCTACCGCGACCGCGCCGGTTTCGAGCATGCGGGCGAGGTCTCCAGGCTGCTGGCCGAAGGCGGTCTGCAGCGCCGGGCGGTCACGCCCGAGGAGATGCGCGCGATCGAGCCCACACTCGCGGGCAACTACTACGGCGGCTACTTCACCGAAAGCGATTGCACCGGGGACATTCATCTCTTCACCGCCGGCCTGGCCGCTGCCGCCGAGCGCCTGGGGGTGCACTGCCTCTATGGCGCGCAGGTGCAAGGCCTTGAAAGCGACGGACGCCGCGCGCTGGTGCGCTGGAGCGGCGAAGACGGCCCGCGCGAGCAGTCCTTCGACGCGGTGCTGGTCTGCGCCGGCGTGGCCAGCCGCGCGCTGGCGGCGCAACTGGGCGACCGCATCAACATCTACCCGGTCAAGGGCTACTCGATCACCGTGCACCTGCAGGACGAGGCAAGCCAGCAGGCCGCGCCCACCGTCAGCCTGCTCGACGACGAGACCAAGCTCGTCACGAGCCGCCTGGGCGCGACGCGCTTTCGCGTGGCCGGCACGGCCGAGTTCAATGGCGTGAACAGGGATATCCGGGCCGACCGCATCGCGCCGCTGGTGCGCTGGGTCAACGCCTGCTTTCCCGGCGTGAGCACGCGCCAGGTCGTGCCCTGGGCCGGCCTGCGCCCGATGACCCCGAGCATGCTGCCGCGCGTGGGCCAGGGTCGCAAGCCCAATGTGTTCTACAACACCGGCCACGGCCACCTGGGCTGGACGTTGTCGGCGGCTACGGCGGACATGGTGGCCGAGCTGGCCAGCTCGGCCCTCGGGCGCAGTGCGGGCGGCGCGCGGGTGGCGCTGCAGGGCGCCTGAAGCGGCACACGGGTGCGCCGCTGCCGCGTCCCACCCGTGACAGCCGCGCAGAGCAGGCCGCGGCAAAGCTCCTACACTCTTTGAGCCCGGGCCGGCGCATGTGCCATGCGCGGGCCCCGCGTTTGCGCGGCCAATCAAGAAGGAGCTCTGCCAGTGACAGCCCAATACCAGGTCCAGGGCGATATCGCCCTCATCACGCTGAACAACCCGCCGGTCAACGGCCTGGGGCTAGCCACGCGCAAGGCCTTGGGCGAGGGGCTGCGCCAGGCGCAGCAGGACGCGGCCGTCAAGGCCATTGTGCTCACCGGCGCGGGCAAGGCGTTTTCGGGTGGTGCGGACATTACCGAGTTTGGCACCGACAAGGCCTTTGCCGAGCCCAATCTGCACACCGTGATCGCCATGGTGGAGCAGTGCAGCAAGCCGGTGGTCGCGGCGATCCACAGCGTCTGCATGGGCGGCGGGCTGGAGCTTTCGCTTGCCTGCCACTACCGCGTGGCCGCGCCCGGCTGCAGCGTGGCGCTGCCCGAGGTCAAGCTGGGCCTGCTGCCGGGCGCCGGTGGCACCCAGCGCCTGCCGCGGGTGCTGGGGGTGGAGGCGGCGCTCAATCTGATCGTCAGCGGCGAAGCGCTCAAGAGCGAATTCATCGCCGGGGTACCGGGGCAAAAGCTCTTTGACAAGCTCGCCAGTTCGCCCGAAGCCTTGCTGGACGAAGCCTTGGCCTTTGCGCGCAGCGTGGCCGATGTGCGCCCCTTGCCCTTGGTGCGCAATCTGCCCTGCGCACACCCCCAGGGCGAGGCCTACTTTCAGTTTGCGCGCAACATGGTCAAGGGCATGGCGAAGCACTTCCCCGCGCCGGCGATGTGCGTGGACGCGGTGCAGGCGGCAGCGAGCAAGAGGATGTTTGCCGATGGCCTGGTGGTCGAGCGCGAGCTGTTCACGCGGCTGATGTGGTCGCCCGAGTCGCGCGCGCTGCGTCACCTGTTCTTTGCCGAGCGCGCCGCGAGCAAGATTCCCGACGTGCCCGCCGCTACGCCGCTGCGCAAGATCGAGAAAGTGGCCGTCATTGGTGCAGGCACCATGGGCGGCGGCATCGCGATGAACTTCCTCAACGCCGGCATCCCGGTGACCCTGCTGGAGATGAAGCAGGAAGCGATTGAGCGCGGCGTGGGCGTGATGCGCAAGAACTACGAGGCGCAGGTCAAGAAGGGCAAGCTCAAGCAGGACAAGTACGAGCAGCGCATGGCCTTGCTCACGACCACGCTGAGCTACGACGACCTCAAGGACGCCGACCTGATCATCGAGGCAGTGTTCGAAGACATGGCGGTGAAGGAGGCAGTATTCAGGCAGCTCGACGCGGTGGCCAAACCCGGCGCGATTCTGGCCAGCAACACCTCGACGCTGGACGTCAACCAGATTGCCGCCTTCACCGCCCGCCCGCAGGACGTGGTGGGCCTGCACTTCTTCAGCCCGGCCAACGTGATGAAGCTGCTCGAGGTGGTGCGCGGCGAGAAGACCGCCAAGGATGTGCTCGCCACGGTGATGGCCGTGGCCAAAAAGATCCGCAAGACGGCGGTGGTCGCGGGCGTGTGCGACGGCTTCATCGGCAACCGCATGATCGAGCAATACGTGCGCCAGGCGGGCTTTTTGATTGACGAGGGCTGCACCCCGGCGCAGGTGGACAAGGCGATCGAGAAATTCGGCTTTGCCATGGGGCCGTTTCGCATGAGCGACCTGGCGGGCAACGACATCGGCTGGGCCATCCGCAAGCGCCGCCGTGTGGAATACCCCGACATGAAGTACAGCAAGACGGCCGACTTGCTGTGCGAGCAGGGGCGCTTTGGCCAGAAAGTGGGCAAGGGCTGGTACGACTACCTGCCAGGCAAGCGCGACGCAATCCCCAATGCCGAGGTGGTGGCGATGATCGAGGACTACCGCAAGAGCGAAGGCATCACGGCGCGCAAGATCGGCGACGAGGAAATCGTGCAGCGCCTGGTGTTCAGCCTGGTCAACGAGGCCGCGCACGTTCTGCAAGAAGGCATCGCCAACAAGGCGAGCGACATCGACGTGGTCTACATCTTTGGCTACGGCTTTCCGGTGTTCCGCGGCGGCCCGCTGAACTACGCCAACGAGGTCGGCCTGTTCAACGTGGTGGCGGCCATGCAGCGCTTTGCGCGCAACCCGCACGACGACGCCGCCTTCTGGCAGCCCGCGCCCTTGCTGGCGCGCCTGGTGGCCGAAGGCAAGCACTTCGCCTGAGCCCGAGAAAGACAGCACAAGGAATATCGCCATGACCAGCGCAGTGATTGTTTCTACCGCCCGCACGCCGCTCGCCAAGAGCTGGAAGGGCTCCTTCAACATGACGCATGGCGCCACGCTGGGCGGCCATGTGGTGCGCGCCGCTGTCGAGCGCGCGGGCATCGAGGGCGGGCAAGTCGAAGACGTCCTCATGGGCTGCGCCAACCCCGAGGGCGCGACCGGCATGAACATCGCACGCCAGATCGCGCTGATGGCCGACCTGCCGGTGACCACCAGCGGCATGACGGTGAACCGCTTTTGCTCCTCGGGCTTGCAGACGATTGCGCTGGCCAGCCAGCGCATCATCGCGGGCGAGGGCGAGGTCTACGTGGCCGGCGGCGTGGAGAGCATCTCCTGCGTGCAGCAGGAGATGAATACACACATGTTGTTCGACCCGGCCTTGCAGAAGAAAAAGCCCGAGATCTACTGGAGCATGCTGCAGACCGCCGAGCAGGTGGCCAAGCGCTACGGCATTGGCCGCGAAGCCATGGACGAGTACGGCGCGGCCAGCCAGCAAAAGGCCTGCGCCGCGCAGGCCGCGGGCCTGTTCGAGGCCGAGATCGCACCCATCACCGTGACTGCGGGCATCGCCGACAAGACCCTGGGGCTGATCACGAAGCAAGTCACCGTCAGCAAGGACGAGGGCCTGCGCGAGGGCACGACGGTGGCCGCCATCAGCGGCATCAAGCCGGCGCTGCCCGGCGGCCTGGTGGCGGCGGGCAACGCGAGCCAGTTCTCGGATGGCGCGGGCGCCTGCGTGGTGGTGAGCGAAGACTACGCCAGTCGCAAGAACCTGAAACCCTTGGGGCGCTTTCTGGGTTTTGCAGTTGCAGGCTGCGAGCCCGACGAGATGGGCATAGGCCCGGTGTTTGCGGTGCCCAAGGTGCTCAAGCGCCTGGGCCTTGCGGTTCAGGATATCGACCTGTGGGAGCTGAACGAAGCTTTCGCGGTGCAGGTGATCTACTGCCGCGACAAGCTCGGCATTCCGGCCGATCGGCTGAACGTCAACGGCGGGGCGATAGCCGTGGGCCACCCCTACGGCGTGACCGGCCAGCGCCTGACCGGCCATGCGCTGATCGAAGGCAAGCGCCGTGGGGCCAAGCGCGTGTGCGTGACCATGTGCATAGGCGGCGGCATGGGCGCGGCGGGCGTGTTCGAGGTGCTCTGAAGGCGCCGGCGGCGCACGACCCGGAGCGAGCGGGCCGCAGACATGCGGCCCTTTTTCATGGGCGCCGCGCGCGCTCCAGCAGGCTGTCCAGATAGGCGGCGAACAGCGCCTGCGAGGACTGGCCGAACATGCGTATGCGTCCGGTGTGGCTCATCACCAGCAGCCCGACGATGTGGGCAAACAATGCAGTGACCTCGGCAGTGGCGCGTGCGTTGTCAAGGCCCAGCGCCTGCAGCGCCGCATGGCAGGGCAGCAGCGCGTCGCGCAGGCGGGTGTTCAGGCGCGCATCGAGTTCGGGCGTGAGGCCGCGCGGCGCCATGCCCTGGAACAGGTAAAAACCCAGATCCAGGTCGTGCGGGTTGACGCGGTAGAAGTCGAAAAAGGCGCTGGCGCCCGCGCGCAGGCGCTCGGCGGGGCGTTCGCTTGTCTGCAGCGCCAGTTGCACCTGGGTGTTCAGGCGCTCCAGCGATTCGCCCAGCAGCGCGCCGTAGATGTGCTCTTTGCTCGGGAAGTAGCTGTACAGCGCGCCGGGCGTATAGCCGGCGCGCCGGGCAATCTCGCGGATGCTGGTCTTTTCCATGCCGAGCTCGAAGAAGGCCGAGCGCGCCGCATCGAGCACCAGTTCCTGACGCACGTCCGCCAGGCGGCGGCGACGCTCGGCGCGCAGCTCGTGGGCCGAGGGCGGGGCGGGGCTGGCTTTCTTTCTGCTGACCGGCATGGCGGGCATTGTAGGATTGACAAACATATTGAACACCGTTCAAATATGGCCACCCGCGTTATTGAGGCCACGCCATGACCGAACCCGACCGCTGCGTCTTGCCCCGCGTCCCGCTGATGAGCGGCGAGGCCTACCGCGAATCGCTGCGGCGCCTGAAGCCGCGCGTCTTCGTCGACGGGCGGCAGATCGACTCGGTAGTGGACGCGCCCGAGCTTGCGCCCGGCGTGAACGCGCTGGCCTACACCTACGACTTCGCGCTGCGCGAGGAACTGGCGCCGATTGCCCTGGCCAACCAGACCAGTCGCGCCAAGGTGGTGCCGCGCATGCTGCACGTGAACGAGGCGGCGGGCGATTTGCTCAACAAGCTCGAAGCCGTGCGCGTGCTGTGCCAGGAAACCGGCTGCGCCCAGCGCTATCTGGCGCACGACGCGCTCAACGGCCTGGCGCAAGCCACCGGCGCGATCGACGACGCCAGCGGCACGCGCGAGGCCGGTGACCGCTTTCGCGCCTACCTTGCGCATGCCCAGGACCATGACCTGGCCATCGGCATCGCCATGACCGATGCCAAGGGCGACCGCACCAGAAAACCGCATGAACAGCCGGTGCAGGACGCCTATGTGCACGTGGTGCGCCAAGACGGCAAGGGCATCTGGATCAGTGGTGCCAAGGCCATCGTGACCGGCGCGCCCTACATGCACGAGCTGCTGGTCATGCCCAGCCGCAACATGGGCCCGCAGGACGCGGCCTTTGCCGTGTGCTGCGCGGTGGCGGTGGATGCGCCCGGTGTCACCATCGTCTCGCGCGTGGCCGGGCGCCCGGGCGAGAAGCTGGAGCACGGCGCGGCGCTGTTCTCGCGCAAATACGGCCAGTCCACCGCCGTGGTGCTGTTCGAGGAAGTCTTCGTGCCCTGGGAGCGGGTGTTCTACGCCGGCGACTGGGAGCACAGCCACATCCTTACCTACAGCTACGCCACGCACCACCGCCACAGCTGCATCGCGGCGCGCGCGGGCTTTGGCGACCTCTTGATCGGCGCGGGCGCGCTGATGTGCGAGGCCAACGGTTTTGACGACCCGGGCAAGGTGAGCAGTCTGCGCGAACCCATGGTGGAACTGATCAAGATCGTCGAAGGCTTTTATGCCTGCGGCGTCGCTGCGAGCGTCTACGCCGCGCCGGACAAATACAGCAAAACCTTTATGCCCGAGCCGGTTTTCGCCAACATCGGCAAGCTGCTGCTGGCCACGCAGATCTACGACATGCACCGCCTGGCGCACGAGGTCTCGGGCGGCTTGATCGTGGCGCTGCCAGGGCCGGACGAAGATCACAACCCGGCCACCAGCGCGAGCCTCTCCGAGGTGCTGCGCGCCAACCCGTCCGTGCCCTACGACAAGCGCATCGAGGCCGCGCGTCTGATCGAGGACCTCACCGCCTCCTACCAGGGCGGCTGGTATTCGCTCATCAGTCTGCACGGCGGCGGCTCGCCCGCCGCGATGAAGCAGGAGATCTGGCGCAACTACCCGGTGGGCAGCAAGGTGGAGCTGGTGGAGCGCCTGCTGGAGCGCGGCGTGCTGCACGACCCGAATCGCCCGATCACGCAAAACCGCGAACCGGGCAAGTGCTGCGACAACGGCTGCAGCGCCCCGGGGCAGGCGATCATGGCGCCACTGACGGTGCAGCGCACGCGCGGCGACTAGCGCCCGCCCTGGCGCAGCTTGGCGAAGGCCGCGGCCATGGCCGAAGGCGCCTGCGCCTCCTGCGCTCGCCCGCGCTGCTGGCCGCGCCCTGCGGCTTCGTAGCGGTTTTCACGCGGGGCGTCGCGCCGCGCGGGGGCTGCGTCCAGCTTCATCGTCAGGCTGATGCGTTTGCGCGCTGCGTCCACTTCCAGCACCTTTACCTTCACGATCTGGCCGGTCTTGACGACTTCGCGCGCGTCCTGCACGAAGCGGTGGGCCAGCTGACTCACATGTACCAGACCGTCCTGGTGCACGCCCAGATCGACAAAGGCGCCAAAGGCGGCGACGTTGCTCACCGTGCCTTCAAGCACCATGCCTTCCTTGAGGTCGGCAATGTCCTCCACGCCCTCGTTGAAGCGGGCCACGGCAAAGTCGGGGCGTGGGTCGCGGCCTGGCTTTTCCAGCTCCTGCAGGATGTCACCGACGGTGATGGCACCAAACTGGGGCGTGGTGAACTGCTCGGACTTCAGGCTCTTGAGCACTTCGGAGCGGCCCATGAGCTGGTCTATGGGTTTGCCGGTCTGGGCGATGATTTGTTCGATGACCGGATAGGTCTCCGGGTGCACGCCGGTCACGTCCAGCGGGTTGTCGCCGCCACGTATGCGCAGAAAGCCGGCGGATTGCTCGAAGGTTTTGGGCCCCAGGCCGGTGACCTTGAGCAGTTGCTGGCGGTTGGCAAAAGCGCCGTGCTGCTCGCGCCAGCGCACGATGGCTTTGGCGGTGGTCTGCGTCAGGCCAGAGACGCGCGCCAGCAGTGGGGCGCTGGCGGTGTTCAAGTCCACGCCCACGCCGTTCACGCAGTCTTCCACCACCGCGCCCAGGGTGTGCGCAAGCTGGCTCTGGTTCACGTCGTGCTGGTACTGGCCCACGCCTATGCTCTTGGGGTCTATCTTCACCAGCTCGGCCAGGGGGTCTTGCAGGCGGCGCGCGATGCTGGCAGCGCCGCGCAGGCTCACGTCCACGTCGGGCAGCTCCTGCGAAGCGTATTCGCTGGCCGAATAGACCGAGGCACCGGCTTCGCTGACCACTACTTTTTGGATAGCTGCTGGCGCTTGTCCCGCCTGCGTTTGAGCCGATTTTTGTATTAATTTCATGAGTTCGCCAGCCAGCTTGTCCGTCTCGCGACTGGCGGTGCCATTGCCGATGGCAATCAGCTCTACGCCGTGCTTTTGCACCAGGCGCCCGAGGGTGGCCAGACTCCCGTCCCAGTCGCGCCGGGGCTCGTGCGGGTAAATGGTGGCGGTCTCCAGCAGCTTGCCGGTGGCGTCCACTACTGCCACCTTCACGCCGGTGCGGATGCCGGGGTCCAGCCCCATCACCACCTTCTGCCCGGCGGGTGCGGCCAGCAGCAGGTCGCGCAGATTGTCGGCAAAGACCTTGATCGCCACGGCCTCTGCGCCTTCCCGCAGGCGGGCGAACAGGTCGCGCTCCAGCGACAGGCTGAGCTTGACGCGCCAGGTCCAGGCGACGCATTTGCGCAGCAGCTCGTCGGCCGGGCGGCCCTGGTGGCTCCAGCCCAGGTGCAGGGCAATGCGGCCCTCGGCCAGGCTGGGGCTGTTGCTCCTTCCCCCGCTGGGAGAAGGCGGGAATGGAGGCTGGCCGGCTGAGGCAGCTACCTTCGCAGGCCCCCACCCCGGCCTTCGCCCAGAGGGGGAGGGAGACAAGGCCTCGGGCAGCACCAGCCTGGCATCCAGAATCTCAAGCTGGCGCCCGCGAAACACTGCCAGCGCCCGGTGGCTGGGCACGCGCGCAATGGGTTCGTCGTAGTCGAAGTAGTCGCGGAACTTGGCTACCTCGGGGTCGGCTTCGTTCTTGCCTGCGACGAGCTTGCTTTGCAGCAGGCCTTCGGCCCAGAGCCATTCACGCAGGTTCTGCACCAGCGCGGCGTCTTCGGCCCAGCGTTCGCTCAGGATATCGCGCACGCCGTCGAGCACCGCCTGCACGCTGGTGAAGTCTTCGCCGCCTTCGCCTTTTTCCGCCTTCACGTAGGGCTGGGCGGCGGTTTGCGGGTCAAGGCCAGGGTCGGCAAACAAGGCGTCGGCCAGCGGTTCCATGCCGAACTCCCGCGCGATCTGCCCCTTGGTGCGGCGCTTGGGTTTGTAGGGCAGGTAGAGGTCTTCCAGCTCCTGCTTGGTCGGCGCGGTTTCGATCGCGGCGCGCAGCTCTGCAGTGAGCTTGCCTTGCTCATCGATGCTTTTGAGGACGGCCGCACGCCTGTCCTGGAGCTCGCGCAGGTAGGACAGGCGCGTTTGCAGCTCGCGCAACTGGGCATCGTCCAGGCCGCCGGTCGCTTCCTTGCGGTAGCGGGCGATGAAGGGAACGGTGGCGCCGCCATCGAGCAGTTCGACGGCGGCCTTGACCTGGGATTCAGAGGCGTGGATTTCGCTTGCGATCTGGCGCAGGATGAGGGACATGTGGGACAAGAAAGGCAACTTTGAAGGACACAAAGGCGGCCAAGTGTGCCACGCAGCGCTGCGGACGCCGGCCCGCCAGACCAGGCGAAGTTAGGGCAACGCTGAACAAGCCCCTCGCGCGTCGCGCATCCCAGTCTGGGGCGGTTCTCCGGCCTTGCAAATCCTCGCAATAGCTTTGGCTATTGCTGCGGTTTGCGCCTTGCAGCCCATCCCCATGCTGGGCGCGCGCCATCACGGGGGCTTGTTCAGCGTCGCCTTAGCTGCTGGCGCAGGCACGCGAACGCAGACGAGAAAGCGATACCGGTGTCAGTCCGATATAGGCTGCGAGCTCGTATTGCCGCACCCGCGTTTCGAGCCAGGGACGTTGCGCGAGCACGGCAGCGTAGCGCTCCAGCGCTGGCAAGGTGAGGAGGCGCTGCTCGTGTGCGGCGCGGTTGCGCGCCGTCTCCAACAGCAGCAGCGAGAGGCGATAGGCCCAGGCCGGGTGTTGCTGCCCAAGCTGCATCAGGACGGCGAGGGGTACGCGCTCAAGCACCGTGGGTTCAAGCGCGACAGCCGTGTAGGTGACCGGCGCCGGCGGCTCCTGCAACGACTCCAGCGCCGCAAACACTCGCCCTTCTTCCACGAAGTCGCGCACCCGTGCCTGTCCGCTTGCCGTGGCGTATTCGAGTTTGACCAGGCCTTCGCGGACGAAAAAAAGATCGGCCGGCATGTCTCCAAGCCGAAAAATCGCCTCGCGGCGCGCGTGGGCGCTCGGCCGTACCTCGGATTGCAGCCGCTCGACCTCCGGGAGCGGCGCCGCCCCTTGCGGCTGGAATGCGTCGATCAGCTTCATGGTGGGGCAGGGTGTCTTAGCAAGAGATAAGGACGCCAGGGCAGCGCGGTTCTACAGTGTGGCCGCGATTTGCATGCCGATGACGAAGGGGCACGATGGACATTCCGATCTCTTGCAGCCCGGTCTTTGCCAGCTTCGATGCACTGCTGATGGCCTCGGCCCAGCGCGGGCCCGAAGGCGACCTGCAGCCGGCTCTGCCAGCGTACGACTTTTACCCTGCCGTGACCGAGCCTGCATCCGGCGTCTCGGTGGCAGCGATATGGACCGGCGCGATCGAGGCGCGTGCCTCGCATGCATTTGTGGGCGGCTCGCGCAACGAGCTTCGGCAATTTGCGCTGTGTGCCGTGCTGCTGCGCCATCCGGCAGGCGACCTGTTGCTGGATGCAGGCATAGGTGAGCGATGGCAGGCACACGCGCGGCAATTGTTGTGGCTGCAGCGCCGATCCATGGTGGTGCATGCAGGCGTTCCGGCTGCGCAGCAACTGGCGCGCAGCGGTTACGACCGCGCTCGACTGCGCGCGATCTTGCCGACCCATGCGCACTGGGACCATATCAGCGGGAGCGAGGATTTTGCTGGCGTGCCGGTGCTGATGAACGAGACGGAGCGTCGTTTCATTGCCAGCGGCCATCGCTCGACGCGCGTGGCCCGCATGCTTGCGCCGCGGCCGCTGTGCATTTATGCGTTCAACGGTCCGCCCTACATGGGGTTTGAAGCCAGCCACGACGTATGGGGCGACGGTTGCGTGGTGCTGGTGCCTGCGGCCGGGCACACGCCGGGCTCGATCATCGCATTCGTCACGCTGTCCGACGGCCAGCGCCTGGCATTCATCGGAGACATCGTCTGGCAGATGGAAGGGCTTGAGCGCGACGTACCCAAGCCCTGGCTCAGCCGCTTGTTGGCCGATTACGCGCCCACAGAGCTGCGCCGGCTCGTGCATCGGCTTGCGGCGCTGCATCGCGCTTGCCCGGACATCCGCTTCATTCCCGCACACGACGCCCGGGCGCTGCGCAGTTTGCCGGCCCTCGACGCCTCGCCCCCGCCCCCGCTGCACTCCGAAGCGCAGCGGCCCGGATGAGCGCGGGCGCGCCGCGCGCTCCGAAAAGCGCAGCTTGTCACGCTTGCAAGACAAGCGCTTGAGGCTTGGGTGATGCAGAATCGGCCCATGCCTGCAACCCTTCTTACCGGCTGGTGCTGCAGCAGCACTCAGGCTGCACATGGCCCCGGACGCTGAGCCGCCGCACGGTGACGACGCAAGCGCACCCGGCGACGTGCCGCGCGTGCGCATCTTCCTGGTGATCGCGCTGGCGCTCCTGATGATGTCCGTCGACTCGACCATCGTCGCGACGGCCTTGCATGCGCTGCAGCACGGTCTGGGCACGACGATCAACTGGGCGGGCTGGACGCTGACGGCGTATTCGCTGGGTTTCGTCGTCGCTGTGCCGATCACCGGCAAGCTCAGCGAGCGCTACGGGCGCCGGCGGGTGTTCATTGCCTCGGTGGTGGTGTTCACGCTGGCGTCGCTGCTGTGCGGACTGGCGACCAACATCTACACGCTGATTGCGCTGCGCGTGCTGCAGGCGGCGGGCGGGGCGGGGTTCACGCCTTCGGCTACTGGCATCATCGTGGACCACTTCGGCAGCGCGCGCGATCGGGCGGTGAGTCTGTTTGGCAGCATCTTTCCGATCGGCGCGATGATCGGCCCCATCTTCGGCGGTTTGTTCGTCAACTACTGGGACTGGCGCGGCGTGTTTCTGGTGAACGTGCCCATAGGCGCGGTGATCCTGTTTTTTGCCTGGCGCCTGATTCCGCACGACCGCAAGCAGCACCAGAGTGCGGGCAGCATGGACGTCACCGGCATGGCGCTGCTGGCCGCCTGCGTGCTTGGCGGCATGCTGGGCGTGAACTACCTGGGTGAGCGCGGCGTGTCCTTTCTTGCTCCGCTGGTATGGGCGCCGCTGGCGGTGTCGGTGCTGGCCGGCTGGGCCTTCGTGCGCCATCTGGCGCGCACGCGCGAGCCCTTCATAGAGCCGCGCTTGCTCCATGGGCCCGACTTTGGGGTGGTGAACCTGGTCAACGTGCTGCTGGGCGGGGTGCCGCTCGGAGCCATCGTGCTGGCGCCGCTGTATGCGACCAACCGCTATGGCATCGACGCGCTGGCTTCGGGCACGCTCCTGATCGCCCAGGGCCTCGCGTCGGTGGTGATGTCGGTGCTGGCGGTGCTGGCGCTTCGTCGCAGCGGCTACCGCGCGCCGATTGCCGTGGGCGGCGCGATCACGGCTGCGGGTCTGCTGGTGCTGGCCATGGCGCCGCAGCTTGGCGCCACGCCCTATGTCTGGCTGGCGGGCGGCGCGCTGCTCGCCGGCGTGGGCATGGGCATGATCAACCCGGCCAGCCGCAATGCCGGCCTGCAATTGGCGCCGCAGCATTCGTCTTCGGTGGCGGCGATGCGCTCCATGTTCATGCAGGTGGGCACCATCGTCTTCATCTCGGTGAGCACCGCGGTGCTCGCGGCCGTGCGCGACCCGGGCATTGCCCAGGCCTGGATCTATGCGGTGACCGCGCTGGCCGTGGTGGGCGCGCTGCTGGCGCTGGTGCGTCAGGTGCCCGAACACAAGGGCGCGTGGTAGCGCGGCGCGACCTGCCGCAGGCATGAAAAACGCCACACGAGGGTGGCGTGCGGCGTGTGCGGCGCAAGACGCTCAGGCGATCAGCTTGCCCGCTACCTGCAGCAGGCGGCGCACCTGGTAGCGCACGATGTCCTGCACCTCGTCCTTGATTTCGCCCATCGTGCTGCTGGCGCCATAGGGGTTGCCCAGGCCCTTGAACATGGCCGGGTCGGTAAAGCCCGGCGGCACGATGACCGAGCCCCAGTGCGCAAACGTGGTGTACATGCCCAGCAGCGTCGATTCCTGCCCGCCGTGCAGGTTCTGTGCGCTGGTCATCACGCTCACCGCCTTGCCGGCGAGGTCGCCCTTTTGCCAGATCGGGCCCAGGGTGTCGATGAAGGCGCGCATCTGGCTTGCCACGGTGCCAAAGCGCGTGGGCGCGCTGAACAAAAAGGCATTGGCCCATTGCAGGTCTTCGGGCTTGGCTTCGGCGACGTCGGCCGTTTTCTGCTGGAACTCCTTCCAGGCCTGCACCTTGTCGATGACCGCTTGCGGCGCGGTCTCGGCGGCCTTGCGCAGGCGCACCTCGGCGCCGGCTTCCTCGGCCGCCTTGACCGCGATCTCCGCCAGACGGTGGTTGGTGCCGTAGCTGCTGTAGTAGACGACTGCGAGATGGACCTTGCTCATGTTTCTTCTCCTTGCGAGGTGGTGTGTTGGGGTGCGGTAAAGACAGGCAATGCGCCGGGTAAACCCCGAAACTTGCTCCAGCAGTATTATCAAACACGCGCCTATCCGGGATTGATAGGTGTTTCAGCGTTTGATTGTCCTGAAAATAGAACTATGCACGATTTGAACGACATGCTCTACTTTGCCGAGGTGGTGGAGCGGGGCAGCTTTGCCGCTGCAGGACGGGCAATGGGCATACCCAAGTCGCGCCTGTCGCGGCGCATCTCCGAGCTGGAGGCGCAGCTCAGCGTGCGCCTGCTGCAGCGCACCACGCGCACGCTTTCGCTCACCGACGCGGGGCAGGCCTTTCTGGCGCACTGCGTGGCGGTGCGTGAATCCGCCCAGGCCGCGGCCGACGCCGTGGCCCAGGTGCAGGCCGAGCCGCGCGGCACGGTGCGCGTGACCTGCCCGGTGACGCTGGCGCAGACGGTGCTGGCGCGCCAGCTGCCGTTCTATCTGGACCGCTACCCTGCGGTGCGGCTGGACTTGCAGATCAGCAACCGCGTGGTCAACGTGGTGGAAGAGGGTGTGGACGTGGCGCTGCGCGTGCGCAGCTCGCTGGAAGACAGCGGCTCCATGGTGGTCAAGCGCCTGGACGAAGTCTGCCAGGTGCTGGTGGCCAGCCCCGCGCAACTGCGCCGCCAGGGCACGCCGCGCAGCCTGGACGAGCTTGCGGACATGGACGTGCTCATGCCTTCGGAGAGCGAAGGGCGCGCGAGTGTGCGCCTGATCGGCGCGCAGGGCCGGATGCAGACGCTGGAGCTGTTGCCGCGCTGCGTGATCGACGACTTGCTGTCGCTCAAGTTCGCCGCGATGGCCGGCACCGGCATGGGCTGGCTGCCCGATTACATGGTGGCTCGCGAGCTGGCCGAGGGCAGCCTCGTGCGGCTGCTGCCCGAATGGAGCCAGCCCAAGTCCATCGTGCATGCGGTGTTTGCCTCGCGCCGTGGCATGTCGCCCGCAGTGCGCAGCTTTCTCGATTTTCTGGGCGAGGTGTTTCCCCCGCACGCGCCCGAGTCTTGCGCCGGCCTGCCGGTCACGCCGGCGGCGTGAGCGGACTGCGCACCGCGCGCTTCAATCCAGCCATTCCTGTGCGCGCCAGGCCTTGAACAGCGCGCCGCGCAGCGCCTCGGCCGCGGGGCCGACGGCGTGCACCTGGGCTTCGTCGAGCTCCAGGTTGTTCAGGTACTGCAGGCACAGCGTGGCCGGCCAGGGCATGAAGGGGGTGAGGCCCGCCGGAATGAAGCCCAGCGCCTGCGCGGCCGCGCAGGTGGCTGGCGCATGGGCTTCACCCGCGTCCAGGTGCAGGTAGACCACGTCCAGGCGCGCGCGGCACAGCTGGCGCAGCAGGCGCGCCAGCGCGGCGTGCAAGTCCTGGCCGGCGTGCTGCAGTGTGAGAAAGGCCGCGCCCATGTCCGGCACGATCTGGCTGGCCAGGCGCGTGTCGCCTTGCAGCGTCGGCGCGGGTGCGTGCTGCACCAGCAAGGCTAGGCCAATCGCCTGCGCGCCCGGCTGCACCAGCTCCAGCAGCGCGGGCGGCAGCCACACCGGCAACGGGTCGACCGGATGCAGCAGCTTGCAACTGTGAAACGCGCTCACGCGCTCGCCCTGTCGGCGCCCCGCCAGGCCGCGAAAGCTGGCGCTGCCCGGAATCAGCCCGAGCAGCAGCGCCGTGGGGTGGTAGCCCAGATGGTTGAAGGTTTTCTGCGTATAGGGGTGGGCCGCCACTGCGTGCAGGAAGGCCACACGCTCGGGGCGGCTGGGCAGCGCCTCCTGGCTTGCGGCTACGAGCCGGGTGAACAGCGCGCTGCCGCGCTCGCTCGGGGCGACGACGGCCGTGCCGATTTCCACTGCCGGGTCCTGCGCCTGCGGTTTGAGCAGCGCGATGTGGCCCACGGGCACGCCTTGCTCGCCATGCACCGCGACCCAGGAGGTCAGACGCCCGTCGCGCATCAGTCCGCGTATGCCCTCGGCGGTATACATGTCGGGGTTGGTGTAGGAGTAGCCGTAGGTGCGAAACATCAGCCGCGCCAGATGGATCGCGTCCTCGGGCTGCATGGGCCGGATGGTGGCGGGCTCCCCGCTGCGACGGGCGTCGGCGTCGGATTGCGCTGCGGGGATGGCGGGCGGCGGGGCCACGCCGGCCGAGGCCTGCGGCAGCATCCATTGCAGCAGCACGTGGTGGCCTTGCTGGCCCTGGTTGAGCACCTCGCAGTGGTCGGCCAGCCGCTGCATCAAAAACGCGGCGAGGCCCGCCCCGTCTTCGTCGGCGGTCTCGGGGGCCTCGGGGTCGTAGCGCGGCAACAGGCTCAGGTCGTAGGGCAGGCCGTTGTCGGACAGGCGCAGCTCCAAGGCCGAGCCCTGCAGGCGGATGCTGGCCTGCAGCTCGTTGCTGGCGTCTTCTGCGGCGTCGTGCCCCAGGCGCAACACCGTGGCCAGGGCCTCGTCGCAGGCGGCGCAGATGCGCTGTACGCCGGCGTGATCAAAGCCGAGGAGCTGCGCCTGTTGCTGCATCACCGCCTGCAGCGGCGCCAGGGCGGCAAGGCTTGCGGGCAACTGCAGTTGCAGCCAGGGGCAGAGCGGCACGGCGGCGGTCGCAGAGCCAGCGGGGCGCGACTCAGCCATGGCGCTGGTCCAGCACGCGCAGCAGCTTGCCGCTGCGCGCGTTGGTCTGCAGGCCATCGAGCGTGACCGCATGCACGCGCAGCGGGTGCACCACGCCGGCGTCCAACAGGTCGCGGAACATGGGGCGGGCGGCATAGAGGGCCTGGGCGATCTGCGCCGCGCAGGCGTCGTCCAGGCCTGCGGGTTCGGCCAGCGCCAGACGCAGGCAGCATTCGTCGCGCTCGCCGTGGTGCGAGATCAGCAGCTGAAAGTCCTTGAAGCCCGCCAGCACGCCCTGCGCCTGCAGCGCGGTGAGCGCCTGGCGGATGTCGTCCACGTACAGCGTCATGGGGCCGACGCGCGCGCCTTCTTCGGTGCGCCCGAGCAGACGAAAGCGCCGCTCGGGCGTGCCCGGCGGGTCAACCCATTCGCCGCGGTCGCCCACGGGGTAGCGCACGATGGGCATGAGCCGGCGCAGCAGATTGGTGACGACCAGGCGCCCGGGCACGCCCGCTTCCTCGATGGAGGCGTCGCTGCCCTCGTCGATGATCTCGAGCACCGTGCTGTCGTCATAGCTGTGGTGCACGCCGGGCTCGGCCTCGGGGTCGGTCCAGCCCAGCTCGCCGTAGTCCACTCCGGCCACGCTGATGGAGCGCACCACGCAGCCCGGAAACACGGCCTGCACGCGCGCGATCTGGTCGGCGAACATGGGCTCGCCGGCAAACAGGATGAGGCGCAGCGACAGACGCCCCCTGTCTTCGGGCGTGAGCAGCTCCAGCAGCTTCATGAGGGTGGTGGGCACGCCGGCGAGCACGTTCAGGTCGAACTGGCGCCAGATCGCCAGCGCCTCGTGCAAGTCGTCGCCGGCGATGGGAAAGCCCATGCCCATGTCGGCCGCCTCGATCAGGCGCTGCGAGAACAGAAAGGAGGCGTAGAGCTTGCCCGCGTAGAACAGGTTGCCCACGCGGTCGCCCGGGCGCAGCAGCAGGCGCAGGCGCTCGCCGCTGCGCCGGGTGAAGGCCTGCCACTCGGAGTTGGTGAAGACCGAGTATTTGGGCTGGCCGGTGGTGCCGCCGCTCTTGAAGGTGATGCCGCCATCGAGCGGCCCGGTGAACACCCGGTTGTCTTGCACCGTGTTGGCGGCCCAAAAGCGCTTGCTGTCCAGCAGCGGGTAGTCGGCCAGCCGCGTACTGGCGGCGGGGACCTGGGCCCAGTAGTCGCGGTAGAAGGGCGAGTGCGTGCGCACGAAGGCGAGCAGCTCGGGCAGCAGGGCGGATGCGGGGGCTGGCGTGGGAGGCATGGGCGGCTTTCTTTGCATGGGCGGCGCGCTCAGGCGCCGACGCGGTGGTCGCAGATGTGGATGATCTTGCCGCTCACCGGGTTGCGCGTGAAGCCGGCGTCTTCGTGCACGCTGATGCTCAGCTCCAGCGCGATGCCCAGGCTCTGGCAGTCCTGCAGCGGCGGGTAGCTGGCCAGCAGATGGGTTATCGCTGCCTGGGTGTTGGCGCTGTTCCATTGGTTGTCCAGGCGGATTTCCAGTTCGGTGTGCGTCTGGCGCGCACGCAGATGCAGCTGCACCGGGCCGGGGTAGGCAAAGCGCTCGCCCAGCAGTTGCACGAAGCTGTCGTAGCGCATCAGCGGCCCGGCCTTGAACACGTCGCCCAGGCGCCCCAGCAGTTCGAAGCGCGGCTCTTTGCGCCCGCAGGCGCAGGGGCCGCTCAGCCAGCGGCCGAGGTCGCCGATTTCATAGCGCTCGATGCGCGGCAGGCCGCGCACCAGCGGGGTGAAGATCAGGCGCCCGACGGCGTCACCCTGCACCGGGGTGTCGCTGTCCAGCTCGACGATCTCCAGCGTCTGCAGCCGCGTGTACAAGTGGTGTACGCCGCCGCTGCTGTGCGCACACTGGTAGCCCATGGGGCCGGCATCATTGGAGCCATAGGCGGCCGAGCGCACCAGGGCCACGCCGCAGTCTTGGGTCAAGAAGCCTTGCTGGGCGCTGGAGAGTGCCTCGCCGCCGTAGAAGATTTTTTGCACCCCGCCCCAGTCGCGCAGGCGCTGGCCCTGGTCCTTGAACAAGGCCAGCAGGTGCGGCGGCACGCCGATCAAGGTGTTGGCGCCGTGGGCGATGATCTGCTCGGCGATGAAGTCGTAGTCCGGCGACATGGCCATGGGCAGCTGGCGCACCTTCAGCCGCTCCAGAATGCCCCAGAAGCTGAGAAAGCCGCCGTAGAGGTTGCCCGCGGGCAGCAGGTTCATCACGCAGTCGCGCTCGGGGTCGAGCCCTGCGGCAACCAGGCCGTCGCCCGAGGTGGCCATCTGCACGTCGAAGTCGCTCCAGCGGTAGCCCGCGTAGGCGATCTTGCCGCTGGTGCCGCCGCTGCGCACGATCACGCCGGTTCTGGGGTCCGTCCCTTGCAGCGCCTGAAAGCCCGCCTTGCTCAGGATGGGCACGTCCGGCGCCGGCATGCGTTCGGGCGCTTCCAGCGCGTCGATCTGGCCGTGCTCGCGCAGCAGCTCGGGCCCGTCGACCGAGACGCGCCGCGCCAGTTGCTGCAGCGCATACATGCCGTCGTGCGGCGCGCCCAGGTAGCTGTCGACCATCTCGCCGGGACGGGTGATGCGCGTGACCCCGGCCGAGAGCAGCAGGCGCGTGAGCGGCGCGATGCTGGCCAGCCCCGCCGCCAGGCCGCAGGTCTGCAGCCAGGGGCGCATGGGGCGCAGCTGCGCGGCGAGCTGGCTGCGCTGCACCGGCTTGAGCCAGATGCTGCGGTACAGCGGCGAGGGGCGCAGGCCAGGGCGGGTATCGAGCAGGATGCGCCAGCCGCCCGCCGGGTCTTCGATCACCCGGGTCAGGCCCAGCGCCTGCTCGCTGCGCGCGACGCTCACCACGCTGGTGATTTCGGCCTGCTCGGCGCTGTCCGGCTGCTGTGCGGCGATGGTGGGGGATATGCGTGCCAGCAGTGCCGCCAGGCGCTCTGCCAGCGCGTGCAGCCCGGCTTCGTCGGTTTCGGCCATCAGCGTCTGCGGGCTGGAGCAGGCCTGCTGGTCCAGGCGGCAGATGTCGCGCGCAAAGCCTTGCAGCGCCGCCTCGTCGTCCAGGCAGTCGGCGGCCAGATAGGCAAACGACACCTTGTGCCCCCAGGCGATCAGGCGCGCGTGGCCAGGCACCATGGAGCGCACCGCGCTGATGGCCTTTTCGCCGCCCCAGGCAGAGACCGCGTCGGCGCAGGCCATGAGCTGGTGCAGCGCCTGCTGTTCGCTGGAGGGCAGGGCGAGCACCGCGATGTAGTCGGCCAGGTGCCCGGACACGTCGGCCTGCACCAGCGCCTGGGCAAACAACTGGGCCACGTGGCCGTCGCGCGCGCTGGTCTTGACCACGTTGACGTTGCCCGTGAGCAGCCCTTCCACCAGGCCAAGCGCGGCCACGGTGAAGACGTTGGATGGCGCGATGTGCACCACGCAGCCGCAGGCGGCCCAGGCTTCGAACTGGCGGCCGGGGTAGCGCCGCTGCAGCGTGCCGGGGTAGTGGCTGCCCAGTTCGCTGCGCAGTTTTTCGTGCAGCGCGTCCTGCTCCAGGATGGCGGCCATGGCCTGCAGCATGGCCAGCGCATCGGCTTCGGTGCTGGTGCGCAGCGCCTCTTGCAAGAGCGCCCCGTAGCAGCCGCTCTGCGCGCTGATCTGGCGCGAGACGCTGTGGCAGGCCGCTACCAAGGCCTGCAGCGGGAAGGGACGGGGCAGGGTGGCGTCGATGTGCGCGGGCAGACCCTGCAGCGCGGCTGGCAGCTCGTCGGTCTGCAGCCAGCGCCCGAACCAGAAGCAGGCAGTGGGGGCTAGGGGAGAGCTCATGGCACGGTGTCCTTGCAATCGCGGGTTCCGGGGTGTATCAAAATCAATAGCTGCGTGCGCTTGTGTGGCAAGCGTTCTGGCCGCTTTTCATTCAAATTTTCGAGAGAGGCAGGCCTCAGCCCGAAGGCAGCAGCTCCGCCGCCGCCGCCGCGCAGCTCTTGTTCGAGGAGGTGCCTGCACGCCCCAGAATCTCGAACCAGGGGGTGGGCGTGCCACAGGCGCAACTGCTCGCAGCGTGCAGCACGCCCAGGTCGCCCATCACCACGCTGTGCGCCGGCACGCTGGTGATGTAGGGCGAGAGAAAGGACAAAAAGCCCGCTTGCCCGTGCGCCAGCGGCCTGAGCGTGGCCACGTCGCGCACCAGCACGCGTGACCAGGTGGGCTGATGCAGGTGATGGTGGCTGCAACTGGTGTAGGGGATGCTGTGCTCGACCGAGCCGAAGGTCTCCACGATGCGCTCGCTGGCGATGCCCAGCTGGCGCGTGATGCTGGCGTGCATCGCCTCCTTGGCGATGGCCTGGTCGGCATGGCCCTTCCAGCCGCCGCCCAGGATGACGGCGCTGCCCGGCGCCAGTTGCAGCGGCGCGATGCCCATTTTTTCCAGCCGCTGCAGCGTGAAATGCAGGAAGGCCGGAAAGCCGATGATGCGCACCGGCGTGCTGCCCTCAGCCCAGCGCTGGAGCCGGGCCACGGCGCCAAAGGCGTCGAACTCGTGCTGGCCCTGACCGAGCGCGCGCAGCGTCCAGAACACCTCGGCCGCCGGGGCGTAGCGCATCAGGTACTGGTTGGTGTTGGAGGTACCCACGCGCAGGCCGTCGTAGGGTTCATAGGCGTTGACCAGGTAGTGCGCGGGCGCGCTGCTGACCATGCCGCGCGCCTGCATGCAGTCGTCGGCCATGCGCCGCCCGTGCCCTATGGTGAAGGCGTCAAAGAACATCTGCGACTTCTGCCCGGTGGTGCCCGATGAGGTCAGGTGCAGCGTGATGGCGTCTTCGGGCACGCTCAGGATCTCATGCTGCTTGAAGAAGTTGGCATGCACCGGCGGCAGCGCAATCAGACTCTCGAGCGTGGTCAGCGCATCGACGTCCACCTGGTGCTGGGCCAGCAGCCGCGCGTACCAGGGCGAGCGCTGCTGGTGCCAGCGCGTGATGTCGCGCATGGCGGTGATGAAGGCGGCCTCGCTGTCCGTTTCGGGCAAATAAGGCGTGGTGATCTCGCAAAACTGCTGCACGCTGGGCGGCGCGGCAAGCTCGGACTGCGCACTGGCAGTGCAATCGACTCGCATGGTGTTGTCTCCGTGGCAAGGCCTCTGGCGGGCCCTGGTTGGGCGCAGTCTAGCCTGCACCGTGCGTGCGCGTGCGCCGGCGGCAGGCGGCGGGCGCGCGCGCTTCAATGCCCGAAATGCAGACGCACCAAGGACTGGCCGGCGCTGGTGCCGGTGTTGATCCTGTCGGCCAGGCAGCCGGTGCGGGCGGGGCGCTTGGGCAGGCGGATCAAGGGCGCGGGCAGGCAGGGCGGGTGGCGGGCGCTATCATCTGCGCAATCCGCACTGCGCCGGCCCAGGCTGCGCGCCCCGAGAGGCCTACATCCATGGATATCGTTCCCGAGACCACCGCCACGGCCACCATCGTGCCGCTGCAAGGGCAGATCAACAGCGCCAATGCGGCCGAAGCGGAAACGCGGCTGCTGGCTCTGGTCGATGGCGGTGCGCGCAAGCTGGTGCTGGACTTTGCCGGGCTCAACTACATCTCCAGCGCCGGCCTGCGCCTGGTGCTGGTGCTGGCCAAACGCATGAAGCAGGAGGGCGGGCGCCTGGTGCTGTGCGCGATGCAGCCGCATGTGCGCGAGGTGTTCGAGATCAGCGGCTTCCTGGCCATTCTGGACGTGCAGGCCACGCGCCAGGATGCGCTCGCCAAGTTCTAGCGCGCAGCACCCGCTTGCCTGGCCCCGCCACGCGGTATTCACATGACGGACCGCACCCCTTCCGAGCCCTGGCCGGCCTGGCAGCAGGCCCCGCACGAGCTGGCCCCGGGCAGCGGCCCGAAGGCGCTGGCCGCGTCGCTCGCCTGGCTGGAGGCATTGTGTGAAGAACTGGCCTTGCCGGCGCAACTGGGCTTTGTCGTCGGCCTGTGCGCGGACGAGGCGCTGGCCAACGTCACCGCCAATGCGCGCACGCCGGGCGGCGCACCGGCGCAGGTATGGCTGGCGTTTGGCCGGCTTGGCGGCGGAGTCGGCCTGCTGGTAGCCGATGACGGAGCGCCCTTTGACCCCACGCGCCAGGCAAGCCCCGGGCTTGCCGCGTCGCTTGAAGAGGCGGTGCCCGGCGGGCACGGCCTGCGCCTGATGCGCCACTACACCCGCGCCATGCACTACCGGCGCGCGGCGCAGCGCAACGAGTTGCTGCTGGTGTTTGCGCTTGCGACCTAGGTCCATGCGGCGCAGCCGCATGGAGCCATGGCGGCGCCGCTGCTGCCTTGGCGGCGCAAGCCATGTAACATGCGCTGACGGGAGAAGTTCATTGGCTAGTTGATGCTGCGTGCGCCGCGGCCTGTTGCGCGCACGCGTGGCGGACTGTGCAGGAGGTACCCATGCAGCTGCCCATACGGCTCGACGGCGCATCGGGCAAGAACCTGCAAACGCGTATTGCCGGCCAGATCCGCGGTCTGATTCTGGATGGCCGGCTGGCGCCGGGCGCGCGCATGCCGGCCAGCCGTGAACTGGCCGCCGACCTCAAGGTCTCGCGCAACACCGTGATGGGCGCGTATGCGCGCCTGGTGGCCGAGGGTCTGATCGAGGCGCGCGAGCCGGCCGGCACCTTCGTGAGCGAGCGCCCGCTGCCTGAAGGGCCGTCGGTTTTGCCTCTGGCGCCCAGCCACTTCGCCGCACCACAGCCGCGGCGCCAGGGACGCCATCTGGCGCTGCGCGTGCAGTCCCACCAGGTGCTGCCGCCGCACGCCAGCGAACTGCCGTTCGACTTCTGGGTGGGGCGCCCCGACGCACGGCTCTTTCCGCTGCGCCTGTGGCAGTCGTTGCTCGTGCGCATGCTGCGCGGCAACGCGCGCCATTTGTGCGACTACGGCGACCCGCAAGGCCTGCATGCCTTGCGCGTGGCGATCGCCGCGCATGTGGGCGCAACGCGCGGCATCGCTACCGAGCCGGGGCGCATCGTCATCACCAACGGCATCCAGGAGGGGCTGAATCTGCTGGCCTGTCTGCTGATTCAGCCCGGCGTGCAGGTGGCGGTAGAAAACCCCTGCTACCGCGGTGCGGCCAATGTCTTCCTCAACCACGGCGCGGCGCTGCTGCCGGTGCGCGTGGACCGCGAAGGCATAGACCCGGCGCGCCTGCCCGAGGCGGCGGCGCTCGTCTACACCACGCCATCGCACCAGTACCCGCTCGGGGCCACGCTGTCCTTGCCGCGGCGCCAGGCTCTGCTGGACTGGGCGCGGGCCAGTGGCGGAATCATCGTCGAGGACGACTACGACAGCGATTTTTTCTACGACGGCACGCCGCTGCCGGCGCTCAAGAGCCTGGACCGTGACGACGTGGTGATCTATCTGGGCACCTTCTCCAAGAGCCTGGGCGCAGGCCTGCGCATTGGCTACATGGTCTTGCCGGCCGATCTGGTCGAGCCCAGCTGCCACGCCAAGGCCTTGCTCAACAACTGCCAGCCCTGGCTGGAGCAGGCGGCGCTTGCGGCCTTCATCTCGGAAGGCGGCTATGCACAGCATCTGCGGCGCATGCGCCAGTCCTATGCGGCCCGGCGCAACCACTTGTGCGCGGGGCTTGCGCACTTTCTGCCGCAATGGTGGGTTGACGGGCGCGAAGGCGGCATGCATGTGGTGGTGCATCTGCCGGCCCACGAGGGCAGCGCGCACGAGGTTCAGGCGCTGGCGCACGCCCAGGGCGTGGGTGTCTACGGCATCGACAAGGGCAACGCGCTGATGCTTGACGTCGCGCCCGAGGACCCCTTGCAGCGCGTGCTATTGCTCGGCTACGCGGCGCTCGACGAGACCGAGATCAGCGAGGCGCTGCTGCGCATGCGCCGCGCGCTGGCAGCGGCGCCGGCGCTTGCGTAGGAGCGCGGGCACCGGGCGCGCATGCGGCGCGCGCGTGCGGCCTCAACGCTCGACGACGCGGTCGAGCACGATGCGCACTTCCTTGCTGCCCAGCGCGACCTGCTCGACGCGCCCTTCGATGTCGCCCGGCTGCGCTGCTGGCGTGCCCAGGCGCGAGACGCGCGCCACCACGCTCACCTGGGCGAAGCGCGACAGACGCATCTCCGGCGCCATGGCACTGCTGTCGTCCAGCGTGAACGAGACCGGCCAGCCACTGGCGCGCGTGCGCACCGCGGCCAGCGGCATGGGCGGGCCGTCGCTTGCGCGCGCGAAGATGAACAGCGTGTCGGCCGCCGCTACCTGGCTGCGCAGACGCTCATCGAGCGTGACCGTGCCGCGGATGGTGGCGTCGCCGGTCTGCTTGGCGGCCTGGGCGCTGGCTGCCAGCGGCGCAGCAGGCGCCTGGCCGCGCGCCCGGGCAATGAGGCTGTCGATGCGCCGTGCGTCTTCGGTGTCTGCGGGCAGCAGCGCCTTGAGCTTTTGCCAGTGCGCGAGCGCTGCCGTTCTGTCGTTCTGCTGAAATGCCGCCAGGCCCGCGAAGGCCAGCGCGTTGAAGTTGTTCGGGTCGATCTCGAGCGCCCGCTGCACCATCCGGGTGGGCTCGCCCGAGAGGTCGCGCTGCTGCGCGATCGCCAGGGTGTTGGCGTACTCGACCCAGAGGTCTGCGTTGTCGCTGCTGAGCTGGGTCGCCTTGCCATAGGCGCTCAGCGCGTCGTCGATGCGGCCCATCTGGTAGTAGGAGCGCGCGAGCAACACCCAGCCCTCGGCATCGCCGCCGTCGCGTGCCAGGCGCGCCTGGAGCGCAGCCACTGCGGCGTCGTCCTGGACGTGTGGCGCGGCGCCGGTGCTTGCGCTGCGCGCCGCGGGTGCGGATGGATGGATTGCGCCCGGCTGTCCCACGGTCAAATAGACGCCAATCGCCAGTAGTGGAAGTACCACGGCGGTGGCCAGCGCGACGGCCCAATTGGCCTGCTGGCTCGAGCGGGCCCGCGCCTGCGCAGCCTGGCCCGCATGCAGCGCCTGGCGCTGCAGCTCGAGGCGCGCCCTCTCGTGCTCGGCTGCACCTACGTCGCCCGCGGCCAGCTGCGCATCGAGCTCGCGCAGCCCGTCGGCGAGCACTGCCAGATCCTCGCCGCGCTGCAGCGGACGCTGGCTGCGGCGCAGCAGGGGAAAGAGCACCGCAAGCAATGCGGTGAGCACCATGGCGGCGGCCAGGGCCACAAAAGCGAGCATTCGTTCTTCTCCTGTGCGCCGCGCGCCGCTCAGCCTTTGCGCGCCTCTTGCACCGGCGCGTTCGCCAGGCTCGACGGCGTGATCTCATACACCGAGAAGCCTCCCGTCTGATAGACCAGGGTTGCGCCCTGCACATCGTGCTGGGCGTTGCCCATGAAGGGCAGCAGCCGGGCGGCCAGGGTATTGCCCGAGGGCTCATCGGTGAGCGCGATGGCGCGCAGAGGTTGGCCGCTGCCTTGCAGCACGCCGTAGGCGGTGTATTTGTGTTCCTGCAGCCAGGCATGCACGCGGCGCACCATGCCGTGCACGTCGTTGGTCGCGCCGAAATCCTGGAAGGCCACGCCGAGCTTGTCGGGGAACATCTGGCCAAGCAGGATGACGTCGCGCCAGTGCAGCACGAGCACCAGACGCTTGCCCTCGCCGGCCAGGGCGCGCAGCGCCGCGATGCCTTCGGCTTCGGGCGAGACCAGAGCCTCGGCAAAGCGCCGGAAGCGTTCACGCTCGCTGGCGACCGCTGCCGCGTCGTCGCCGCTCCAGAAGGCGCGCTCTATCGCCTCCACGCTTGCGCGGCTGCCGCTCCAGTGCGCCGGCACGAAGAGCGGCAGGCCCAAGTGGCTGGCGAACTGGACGTCCACACCCGCGAGCGTCTTGAACTGGCGCGAGCTGTCCCACCAGGCGAGCACCGTCGCATCCTGCGCAGCGTGGCGCTTGAGCACCTGCGCGAGCGCCGTCACGTCTTGCGGCGCTACCGCGAGGGTGAGAAAGGGGTCGTCGACGCGCGCCTGCCAGTTCACCAGCAGCGGCCCGGCGCTTGTTTCGGCGATGTCCAGGGTGGCCAGTGGCGTGTCCTGCTGCGGCGCCTGCACGCTGGCGCGGCGCAGCGTGTAGCCGGCCTCGGCGTAGGCGGACAGCGCCCCGGCGTCGGACGCGGCCAGGGGCTCGCCGAGCACGTAGTGGTAGATGGGCGGAGCACTTGCGTGCCGCCAAAGCAGCAGCGCTGCTGCCGCGATCAGCGCCAGACCGCCGACGATGGCGAGCCGGGCGACAAGGGGGCGCTGGTGGGTCAATTTGCGCTCCTCCAGAGTGGTTGGATCAGGGCCGCGCCACGTACTGGCCCGGCCTCATTGCGCGGCGTCGCCCGAGCCGTCGCCCTGGTCGCCGCGCTGGGCGCGCCGGCGCCCGGCGAGTCCACCGAGCAGCAGCCCGCCGCCCAGGAAGGCCAGGGTGCCACCGGCATACAAGGGGTCTGCGCCAAGGCTGACCAGCAGGTTCTGCGGCTTGCGGTTGTCCAGCGAGGAGAGCTTGCCGTTGGCGCCGGCCTTGCCTTCGAGCTTTTGCACCCGCTGCTCGAGCTGCGCCTTCTCACGCAGGATGGTGTCCTGCTCGTTGATGATGGCCTGGTCCTTGATCAGGTCGCTCCAGCCGTGCGAATAGGTCCAGCCGCCCGGGTTGACGTGCTCAAGACCCTTCATGTAGCGCGCCACGTGCTGCTCCCACATCTCGGCGAAGGTGCGGTCCACCAGCGTGGTCTGGTTCTTCTGCGCGAAGAACAGCGAGAAGAAGCCGCCGGGCTCGTCCTGCTCCGGCGCGGGCAGGGCGGGGCGGTTGGTCTTCTGGCCCACGAGCAGCTTGTCGTCGTAGAGCTTTTGCACCACTTTGCGGGTTTCCTCGACGAGTTTGGTGCCTTCCTTGATGCCCTTGTCCATCATGGTCAGGTAGGTCTCGGCAAAGCGCGGCGAATGGCACTGCGAGCAGGTGCTGACCCAGGCGTCCTTGCGCTCCTGGAACCAGGGGTGGTCCAGGTTGTCGACGATGTTCTGAAACGGCAGAAAGCCCCAGCGCACCTTGCGCACGGTGTTGTGCGTGAACTGCCCCTTGTACTCGAAGTGGCAGCCCTGGCAGGTGGGGCCGGTGAAGCCGCCCTTGGTGTTCTGGTCGGCAAGGCGCGCGTTCCAGTCCCAGGAGTCGCCGCGCGTCTGGTACTGCGTGCCATGCTTGGAGAACATGTACTGCTCGAACTCGTTGTGGTCCACGCCGTTGTGGCAGGTGGCACAGGCTTCGGGTTTGCGCGCCTCCACGGTGGAGAACTCGTGCCGGGTGTGGCAGTTGTCGCACTTGGTCTGGTTGGTGTGGCACATGGTGCAGCTCGCGGCAACCTCGCGCTGCTGCAGCGCCGCCCAGGTGGCGGTTTCGACGTTGGCCATGTAGTCCACGGTGTGCGAGGGGTGGCCCTTGTCCCACTGCTTCTGCGGCCAGGTGAGGGTGTCGCGTTCGGATTCGGCTTCGGCGAACTGGCGCAGGTGGCAGCTGCCGCAGACCGTGCGGTCGGGCAGATGCAAGTCCTTGTGGTTGCCGGCCTGCACGCCTATGCCCATGTGGCAGTCGGCGCAGCCCACGTCCTTGAGCGTGGCGCCTTGCGCCAGCAGGCCCTGGGAATGCAGGTTGGATTCGACCTCGGAGATGATGTCCTTCTTGTAGGCGCGCACGTCGTCGGCGGGCAGCGCGCGGATCTGGTCGAGGTTGGCGTGCACGCTCTTCTCCCACGAGGCGACCCAGCCGTGCGTCACGTCCTTGTGGCAGCTCGCGCACTGCTCGCGCGTGACCTGCATGTCCAGGTCTGGCGCCTTGTAGAACAGCGTCGGCGCGAGGTACATGTCCATGGGGATGGGTTCCCAGAGCTTGGCATGCTTGCCCTTGGTCAGCTCCGCGCGGTAGCGCTTGGAGAGGCTGTCGAAGAGTTCCTTGGGCGTTGCGTCGCGGCTGAGCTCAAGCGCCTTGAGCTGCTCGTCCGGGACGGAGTCCCAGATCGTTGCCGAGGCCGGAAGATGTGCTGCCATCAGGCAGAACGCCAGTACGACGAAGCTGAGCAGACGTGACCACATGATTCCCTCCTGGCAGATTGGGCCTCTTCCCATCATGGTCATTTGCCGCATTGCTGCTAGTACCAAGCACGTCTTGCGCGATGGTGCCATCGGCCTGCGGGAAAACCCTTGCATGCACGCGGATTTTTGCCCGGGCGCGGCGGCCGCGGCCTGGCCGGCGCGCACGCGCTCAAGGGGCGCGGCGGTTCAGGCGGCGAGCACTTCGCGCTGCGGCTCGCCCAGGCTGCGCAGCAGGTCGCGCACCAGTTGCGCGCGCTGACCGGGCTCGGGCAGGGGGCGCTCGATGCGCAGCTTCTCGTTGCCCGCGAGCTTGATGTCACGGTTCTTTTGCACCAGCCGGATGATGGCCATGGGGTCTACCGGCGGCTCGGGCACGAAGCTGATGTGGATCACGCCGGGCGCCGCGTCCACTTTGGTGATGCCGTAGGGCTCACACAGCACGCGCAGGCGGTGCGTGTCGATCAGGGTCTGGGTTTGCGCCGGCAGCTTGCCAAAGCGGTCGACGATTTCTTCCAGCAGGGTGTCGATCTGCTGCGTGCTGCGCGCGGTGGCGAGCTTTTTGTACAGCGACAAGCGGGTTTGCACGTCGGCGCAGTAGGTGCTGGGCAGCAGTGCCGGAGCGTGCAGGTTGATGTCGGTCGTCGCCTGCATGGGCGCGAGCAGGTCGGGCTCTTTGCCGGCTTTGAGGCTGCGCACCGCCTCGGCCAGCATTTCGTTGTAGAGCTGAAAGCCGACCTCGATCATGTTGCCCGACTGGTTCTCGCCCAGCACCTCGCCCGCGCCGCGGATTTCCAGGTCGTGCATCGCCAGGTAGAAACCGCTGCCCAAGTCCTCCATCTGCTGGATGGCTTCCAGGCGCTGGGCCGCGTGGCCCTTGAGTCCCTTGAGGTCGGGCACCATCAGATAGGCATAGGCCTGGTGGTGGCTGCGCCCCACGCGGCCGCGCAACTGGTGCAGTTGCGCCAGGCCGAACTTGTCGGCGCGGCTGATCAATATGGTGTTGGCCGTGGGCACGTCGATGCCGGTTTCGATGATGGTCGAGCACAGCAGCACGTTGCTGCGCTGGGCGACGAAGTCGCGCATCACGTGTTCGAGCTGGCGCTCTGGCATCTGGCCGTGGGCCACGGCGATGCGCGCCTCGGGCAGCACCTCTTGCAAGCGCGCGCGGCGCTCCTCAATGGTCTCTACCTCGTTGTGCAGAAAGTAGACCTGCCCGCCGCGCTTCAATTCGCGCAGCACCGCCTCGCGGATCACGCCCTGGTTTTCTTCGCGCAAAAAGGTCTTGATCGCCAGGCGCCGTTGCGGCGCGGTGGCGATGACCGAGAGGTCGCGCAGACCTTCGAGCGCCATGCCCATGGTGCGCGGAATCGGCGTGGCGGTGAGCGTGAGCACGTCGACCTCGGCACGCATGGCTTTCATCGCTTCCTTGTGGCGTACGCCGAAGCGGTGTTCCTCGTCGATGATCAAGAGCCCCAGGTTCTTGAATCTGGTCGACGCCGAGAGCAGCTTGTGCGTGCCGACGACGATGTCTACCGTGCCCTCGTCCAGGCCCTTGAGCGCGGCCGTGGTTTCCTTGCCCGAGGCAAAGCGGCTGACCTGCGCCACTTTGACCGGCCAGCGCGCGAAGCGATCGACCAGTGTCTGGTAATGCTGCTCGGCGAGCAGCGTGGTCGGGGCGAGCAGCGCCACTTGTTTGCCGCCGGTCACGGCGATGAAGGCGGCGCGCAAGGCGACCTCGGTCTTGCCGAAACCCACGTCGCCGCAGACCAGGCGATCCATGGGGCGCGGGCTGATCATGTCCTGGATGACGGCGTGGATCGCGGCGTTCTGGTCGGCGGTTTCCTCGAAGCCGAAGTCGGCGACGAAAGCTTCGTAGTCCTGTGGCGAGAAGCGAAAGGCAAAGCCCTCGCGCGCCGCACGCCGCGCGTAGATGTTGAGCAGTTCGGCAGCGGTGTCGCGCACCTGTTCGGCGGCTTTCTTGCGCGCTTTTTCCCACTGGTGGCCGCCGAGCTTGTGCAGCGGCGCATCACCCTCGGCAATGCCGCTGTAGCGGCTGATCTGCTGCAACTGGCTTACCGGCACGTAGAGCACCGCCTTGTCGGCGTATTCCAGGTGCAGGAACTCCTGCAGCGCGGGCGTGCCGTCGGGGTTCTTCTGCCCCATGTCCATGTTGATGAGGCCTCGGTAGCGGCCGATGCCGTGCTGGGCATGCACCACGGGGTCGCCGATTTGCAGCTCAGCGAGGTCCTTGATCATGGACTCCAGGTCGCTGGTCTGCTCCTGCCTCCTGCGCCGGCGCGCGCCGCCGGTGGCGGCAAACAGCTCGGTTTCGGTGACGAAGTCGATGCCTTCGCCCTGCCAGGCAAAGCCCGCGGCCAGCATGGAGGTGGCAATGCCCACGCGCTCGCCGCTGGCGCCGAGGAATTCCTCCAGCGAATCGAAGGCCGGCGGATTCAGGTGGCTGGCGCGCAGGAAGTCGAGCAGGCTCTCGCGCCGGCCGTCGCTCTCGGCCAGCAGCAGCACGCGGTGCGCCGTACCGGCGATGTGCGCGTGCAGCTTGGCGATCGGGTCTTCTGCGCCGCGCACTGCGGTGAGGTCGGGCAGCGGCGCGAAAGGCATTTCCTCCCTCACCCCTTGGGGCAGCCGTGCGGAAGGTATTTCCTCCCTCCCCCGCTGGGGGAGGGCAGGGGTGGGGGCCGGTTCAGGCGCGGTTTGTCCTGCTGCGCCCCTCTCCCCAGCCCTCTCCCCAGAGGGGCGAGGGAGCGAAGCCGCCGGTCTCAGCGCCAGTTGTGCATGCGCCTTGGCCTGGCCGTAGAACTGCTCGGCGGTGAGGAACAAGGCCTCGGGCGGCAGGGCGGGGTGCTCGGGGTCGCCTGCCAGCAGGCGGTAGCGCTCGCGCGTGTCTTGCCAGAAGCGCTGAAACGTCTCTTCCAGGTCGCCATGCAGCACCAGCGTGGCGCCGTCGCCCACATAGTCGAAAACCGTTGCGGTGGCTTCAAAGAACAAGGGCAGGTAGTACTCGATGCCGGCGGTGGCCAGGCCCGCGCCCATGTCCTTGTAGATGCGGCTCTTGGTCGGGTCGCCCTCGAGCAGCTCGCGCCAGCGGTTTCTGAAGCGCGTGCGCGCCTCCTCGTCCATGGGGAACTCGCGCCCCGGCAGCAGGCGCACCTCAGGCACGGGGTAGAGGCTGCGCTGGGTGTCGGGGTCGAAGGTGCGGATGGAGTCGATCTCGTCGTCGAACAAATCCACGCGCAGCGGCTGGGCCGCGCCCATGGGGTAGAGGTCGATCAGGCCGCCACGCACCGCGTATTCGCCGTGGCCCACGACCTGGGCGACGTGCTGGTAGCCGGCGAGCGTGAGCTGGGCGCGCAGGCGGGCCTCGTTCAACTTCTGCCCGGTCTTGAAATGAAAGGTATAGCCCGCGAGGAAGGACGGCGGCGCCAACCGGTACAGCGCGGTGGTGGCGGGCACCAGCACCACGTCCAGTTCGCCCTGGTTGATGCGCCACAGCGTGGACAGGCGCTCGCTGATCAAGTCCTGGTGGGGCGAGAAGTTGTCGTAGGGCAGGGTTTCCCAGTCGGGGAAGAGGGCGCAGCGCAGCTCGGGCGCGAAGAAGCCGATCTCGTCGATCAGCCGGCGCGCGTCGGCCGCGTCGGCGCAGACGATGGCGGTGAGTCGCCCCTCGGCGCACACGCCTTGTGCCAGCCGCGCGAGCAAGAGCGCGTCGCTGGAGCCGGGCGGGCGTGGCAGCGCATGGCGCTTGCCGGGGATGAGCTTGGGTAATTGCATGAGGGTGGGGCAGGGCGGAAACGACCAAAACCCCCGGCCGGTGCGGACGGGGGTGCGTGGCGGCTATTTTAGGGCGGTATGCGATTTCACAAGTTTCAAGGCAAATAGGGCTGAAACGCAGAACTGGCAAGCGCGAGCAGCTATTCAAATTGCAGCAAACGCCCACGCGGTGAAGTCTCTCCTTGCTTGGCCAATGGGTTCGCGCCGATGCCGGGCCGCACCGCGATACGCAAGGCGCGCCGGCGGGTTTCATTCGTGGGCAGACCGGCGCATGAACGTTCTTCTTGCATCGGCCTGCAAGCCCCGTGCCCGAGCGGCATTTGCACCATGCAGGCGCTGCGCGATGTGGGTCAGTGCCGCCCGCGGGCAGTGGCCGCCACGATGCCCGCGGCGCAGCCCAGGCTCTATAGTTCATGCGTCCTGCCTACTCTCCCAGACCATCGATGACCGAAGCCAGCGATTCCGTGGCCACACGCTTTGGCAGTGGCCGCGCCGTCCAACGCATGGAAGACGACGCCTTGCTGCAAGGCCAGGGCCGCTACGTGCAGAACCTGTGCGCGCCGGGCGACGCCTGGGCGGTGTTCGTGCGCTCGCCCCACGCCCATGCCCGCATTCTGGGCGTGGACCTGACCGCGGCGCGCGCCATGCCCGGCGTGGTCGCGGTCTATGGCGGCGCCGATCTGCAGGCGGCCGGGGTGCCGGCGATGAAGGCCGGCGTCGGCTTCAAGCGCGCAGACGGCTCGCCCTGCGCGGCGCCGGCGCGCCATCTGCTTGCGGCCGAGCGCGTGCATTACGTCGGCGAAGCGGTGGCGCTGGTGCTGGCGCTCAGCCTGCAGCAGGCGCAAGACGCCGCCGAAGCGGTGCAGGTGGACTACGAGGCGCTGCCCTGCGTGCCCAGCCTGGAGGCGGCGCTGGCGCGCCAGGCGCAGGTCACGCCCGAGGTGCCGGACAACATCGCCTGCGAAGCCCGCCATGGCGACGCGGCTGCGACGGCTGCGGCTTTTGAGCGCGCGGCGCATGTGGTGCAGCTCACGCTGGTGCACCAGCGCGTGGTGGCGCTGACGCTGGAGCCGCGCAGCGTGCGCGCGCTCTGGGATGCGCACGCGGGGCGGCTCTTGATGCAGATCTCCTCGCAGATGCCGACCTCGGTGCGCAAGAACGTGGCGCTGGCCCTGGGGCTTGCGCCCGAGGCGGTGCGCGTGCAGGTCGGCGATGTGGGCGGGGGCTTTGGCATGAAGGTCGGCTCCTACCCCGAAGAGGCGGCGCTGGCCTGGGCCGCGCGCGCCTCGGGGCGGGCGCTGCGCTGGATGGGCGAGCGCAGCGAGGAATTTCTCTCGACCACCCACGGGCGCGACGTGCAGTCGCATGCGGCGCTCGCGCTCGACGAGCAGGGGCGCATCCTCGCGCTGCGCGTGCATTCGGACGCCAACGTCGGCGCCTTTCCTACCGCAACCAACACCGCCATCCAGTTGCTCGTCGGCCCCTGGGTGCAGACCAGCGTGTACGACATCCCGCTGATCGACTTTCACTTTCGCGCCGTGCTCACCCACCAGGCGCCCACCGGCGCCTACCGCGGCGCGGGCCGGCCCGAAGCCATCTTCAACATCGAGCGCCTGATGGACGAGGCCGCGCGCCAGATCGGCATGGACCGCGTCGCCCTGCGCCGGCGCAACTTCATCCGCCCAGAGCAGATGCCCTACACCAACCCCATGGGCCAGACCTACGACGTGGGGCGTTTCGAGCATGTGCTGGACCAGGCGCTGCAGCTTGCCGACGCGCAGGGCTTTGCGGCGCGCGCGGCGGCGTCGCGCCAGCGCGGCCTGTGGCGCGGCCTGGGGCTTGCCACCTTTCTGGAATGGACCGGCGGCAATGCGTTTGAAGAGCGCGTGACCCTGGACCTGCGCTCCGACGGCGTGATCGAGGTCTATTCCGCAATCAACCAGATGGGGCAGGGCATCGCCACATCGCTCGCGCAGCTTGTCGTCGATGTGTTCGGCGTGCCGCTTTCGAGCGTGCGCGTGGTGCTGGGCGATACCGACCGGGGCAATGGCTACGGCTCGGCCGGCTCGCGCTCGCTCTTTACCGGGGGCTCTGCCATGGCCACCGGCGCTCAGCACACGCTGCAGCGCGCGCGCCGCCTGGCGGCGAGCGAGCTGGAGGTGGCCGAGCCCGACATCCGCTACGCGCAAGGGCGCTTTACCGTGGCGGGAACGGACCGCAGCATCGGCCTCTTCGAGCTCGCCGCTCGCCAGCCCGAGGGGCATATTTACGTGGAGCACACGCACACCGTGGCCGGCCCTACCTGGCCCAATGGCGCGCACCTGTGCGAGGTGGAGATCGACCCGCAGACCTGCGTGGTGCGGCTCGTGGCTTACGCCGGGGTGAACGACATTGGCCGCGTGGTGAATCCCTTGATCGTGCGCGGCCAGCTCGTGGGCGGCGCGGTGCAGGGCGCGGGCCAGGCGTTGATGGAGCGCGTGGTCTACGACGATGCCAGCGGCCAGCTGCTTACCGGCAGCCTGATGGACTACTGCGCGCCGCGCGCCCAGGATTTCGCCTGCGAGTTCCGCATGGAAATGGACGAATCCACGCCCTGCAGCAACAACCTGCTGGGCGTCAAGGGCGTGGGGGAGCTCGGCACCATAGGCGCCGCGCCCTGCGTGGTCAACGCCGTGGCCGATGCGCTGGCGCGCGCCGGCCGCGCTGATGCCGCCCCGCGGCTGCAGATGCCGGTGAGCGCGGCGCGCCTGTGGACTCTGCTGCATGGCTGATGCGGCCCGCCTGATCGCCCTCGTGCCCTGCGCGGGCAGCGGCTCGCGCGCCGGCGCGGGGCGGCCCAAGCAATACCAGAGCGTGGCCGGCCGCCCGCTGGTGGAACACACGCTGGCCGCGCTGGCGGCGGTGCAGCGCATCGAGCGCACGCTGGTAGTGGTGGCGCCCGGGGATGAACATCTGGCGTGCACGCCGCGCCAAGAGATTGCGCGCTGCGGCGGCGCCACGCGCGCCGAGAGCGTGTGCAACGGTTTGCAGCACCTGCTGGCGCACGGCGCCGGTGCCGCCGATTGGGTGCTGGTGCACGACGCCGCGCGCTGCCTCATCACGCCCGCGCTGGTCGATGCCTTGATCGACGCCTGCCTGCCCGACGCGGTGGGCGGCCTGCTGGCGCTGCCCCTGCCGGATACGCTCAAGGTCGCGCGCGCGGACCGCGCCGTGCAAACCCTGGAGCGCGGCGACAAGTGGCTGGCGCAAACGCCGCAGATGTTTCGCCTGGGCACGCTGCTGGCCGCTCTTGAGGCGCACCGGGCAGCCGGCTTTGCCGGCATCACCGACGAGGCCAGCGCCATGGAGCTGGCGGGCCACACGCCCCTGCTGGTGCGCGGCAGCCTGCTCAATCTGAAGATCACCTGGCCGCAGGACTTTGCGCTGGCCGAGGCCGTTTTGAAAGGGTATGCACGATGACGGATCTGCCCCGACTGCGCGTGGGCGAGGGCTGGGACATCCACGCCCTGGTGCCGGGTCGCCCGCTGGTGCTGGGCGGCGTGCCGATTGCGCACCCGCAAGGGCTGCTCGGCCATTCGGATGCCGACGTGCTGCTGCACGCCATCACCGACGCCCTGCTGGGCGCGGCAGCGCTGGGCGACATCGGCAGCCACTTCCCCGATACCGACCCGCGCTTGAGCGGAGCCGACTCGCGCGCGCTGCTGGCCGAGGCCGCCCGCAGGGTGCGCGCCGCCGGCTGGCAGATCGTGAACTTGGACAGCACCGTCGTCGCTCAGGCACCGCGCCTGGCCGCGCACATCCCGGCCATGCGCGCAGGCATCGCGCAGCTGCTGGGGCTGGATGCGGCGCAGGTGAGCGTGAAGGCCAAGACCGCCGAGCGCCTCGGCCCCGTGGGCCAGGGCCTGGCGATGGAAGCGCGCGCGGTGGTGCTGCTGTGCGGCGCATAGGCCGGCACGCGGCTACAGTGCATGGCATGAACTGTTTATCCAAACCCCTTCAACGCGCAGCCTGGCCGTGTCTGGCGCTGCTGCTCACCGCCTGCGCGGCCCAACCCGTTCCAGCGTCGGCCGATCTCGCCAAGGAACTCAAGGCCTTCCCGGCGGCTTTGCCGGGCCACGAGCGCCATGTGATCGAGCTGCCCGCGCTGGCCGACGAGAGCACGCGCAAGCTGGAGCTGATCGGCGGCAAGGCCATGACGCTGGACTGCAACGCGCGCGGCATGGACGGCGGCTTTCAGGCGCAAGACGTGCCCGGCTGGGGCTATACCTACTGGGTGCTCAAGAGCCAGGGCCAGGTGCGCACGACCATGATGATGTGCCCGCCGGGCACTGAAAAACCGGGCTTCGTGCAGGCCGAGCCGCTGCTGCTGCGCTACAACAGCAAGCTGCCGGTGGTGGTCTTCGTGCCCGAGGGCATGCAACTGCGCTGGCGCGTGTGGCAGGCGGGCGAACTGCAGCAGGCGCCGCTGCGCTGAATTACGGCACGGAGAGGAGCAGGCAACATGATGATGCGTTTCTTTCGGGCATTTGCCCTGTTGATGCTGGCCGGCATGCTGACGGCCTGCGGCTACAACGATTTCCAGCGGCTCGATGAAGCCAGCAACTCTGCCTGGAGCGAGGTGCTCAACCAGTACCAGCGCCGCGCCGACCTGATCGACAACCTGGTGGCTACCGTCAAGGGCGAGGCCAATTTCGAGCAGGAGACGCTTACCAAGGTAATAGAGGCGCGCGCCAAGGCCTCGAGCATTCAGCTCACGCCCGAACTGCTGGGCAACCCTCAAGCCTTGCAGCAGTTCCAGGCCGCGCAGGGCGAGCTCTCGGGCGCGCTCAGCCGCCTGATGGTCACGGTGGAGCGCTACCCCGATCTCAAGGCCAACAAGGCATTTGCCGATCTGCGCGTGGCGCTCGAAGGCGCAGAAAACCGCATCGCGGTGGCACGCGGGCGCTACATCGATGCGGTCAGGGAGTACAACGTGCTGGTGCGCAGCTTCCCGAGCAATCTCACCGCCAAGGTGTTTGACTACAGCGCCAAGCCCAATTTCACCGTGGCCAACGAGGCGGCGATCACAAGCCCGCCCAAGGTGGATTTCAGCACCCAGTGACTCTCGCTGAAGATTGAGGATAAAAAGTGCCGTTTGCCCATGCTGGACATGCGCTGACAGCTATGCTTTTGCTGGTCTGCGCGCTGCCGCTCGCCTGGGCGCAGCTGCTTGCGGTGCCGCCGCTGACGGGCCGGGTGATAGACCAGACGAATACCTTGTCCGCATCCGAGCTCGAAGATCTCTCCGGCCGGCTGGAGGCGCTGGAAAACGCCCACGGCGCCCAGGCGGTGCTCCTGCTGGTGCCGAGCACCGCCCCCGAGGACATTGCCGCCTACGCCAACCGGGTGGCGAACACCTGGAAGCTCGGGCGCCGCGAGGTGGGCGACGGCCTGCTGCTCATCGTCGCCAAGGACGACAGGCGCATGCGCATCGAAGTGGCCAAGGCGCTGGAGGGCAGCGTTCCCGACATCGCGGCCAAGCGCATCATCGACGATGTCTTGACGCCGGCCTTTCGCCAGGGCCGGTTTGCCCAGGGCCTGGGCGACGCCGTCGAGCGCATTTCGGCGCTGATCGCCGGTGAGCCGGCCCTGGCCAAACCAGGCCAGGACGGCGCCCAGGCCCAGGACGACGACCTTGCGACGGCGCTGGGCCTGGCGGCGGTGGTGCTGGCGCTGCTGTACTTCCTGTTCGGCCTGCGGCTGGCGGCAATCTGGGGCGTGGGCGCTGCGGGACTGCTGCTCGTGAGCGGCGCGCCCAGCGGCGAGAACGTGGACCTGCTGATCGGCTGGAGCGCCATGCTGTTTTTGCTGACCATGATGTGGACCGTGCTGCGCGCGACGCGGCGCGGGTCGCATTCGGCAGGCGGCGCGGGCGGGTTTGAGGGCGATCGCATCCGCTGGACCGGCGGCGCGGACTCGGGCTGGGGCAGCGGCTCGGACAGCGGCTTCAGCTCGGGCGGCGGCGGTGATTTTGGCGGCGGTGGCGCCAGCGGAAGCTGGTGATGCGCGAAGGCAGGACGAGCATGTGGACCTTGTTGCGGCGCTGGCTGCGCCACGTCTGGATGAACGCCCGCGGCGCGCGGCAGGCGCTGCCCGCAGCCGTGCTCGAGCGCTTGCGCCAGAAGGTGGCCGCGAGCGAGGCGCGGCACACCGGCCAGCTGCGCGTGTGCGTCGAAGCGGCGCTGCCCGGTGCCGACCTGTGGCGCCATCTTTTGCACCGCCGCGCGCTGGCGCAGGTGGTGCGCGGGCGCGCGCTCACGGTGTTCTCGCTGCTGCGCGTCTGGGACACCGAGCGCAACAACGGCGTGCTGATCTACCTGCTGCTGGCCGAACGCGCGATCGAGATCGTCGCCGACCGCGCTCTGGCGCGCGTGGTGCCACAAGCGCAATGGGATGCGATGCTCGCGCGCCTGGCCACGGCCTTGCAGGCGGGCCAGGTCGAGGACGGCCTGGGCGCCGCGCTCGCCGAGGTCTCAGCGCTGCTCGAACAGCACTTTCCGCGCTCCGGGCCTGGGCCGGCGGGCGTGGACAACGAGTTGCCCGACGAGCCGGCCTTGCTCTGAGTCAACAGCCATCCAGCCCTGGGTGCGCTCGTTATCTTGCCTCGCGCGCCGTGTCTCGCTCCTGGCAGCGTCAGGCCGCCTCGGACTGCGCAGCGATGCGCCGGGCGAGCTGCAGGCGCTCTTCATGGCGGTCGAGCCCCGTGATGAAGCGCTCGGGAATGCCTTGCAGGCCGACCATGGCGCCGACCAGCGCGCCGGTCAGCATCGCGCGGGCCTGGTTCTGCCCGCCGCCGTTGACCGCATGCAGCACCGCGCTTTCAAAATCGTCGGCAAAGCGCGCGGCCAGGTGGTAGACCGCCGGGAACTGGTGGTAGACCGCGCAAGGCATGCCATAGACCTGCGAGACCTTCCAGGCCGGCTCGATGCGCACGCCCGCATCCAGCGCCGCGCCGGCGATGTAGCCCATGCCTATGAGCGCGTCGGGCGAGGGGAATTGCCCCGCCTGGCGCGGGCGCTCCGGGCCGTCGGGCACGCCGGCGCCGTCCGGGCGGGTGACGCTGTGAAACGGCAGCTTGCCGTCGCGCACCAGCACCATCAGCCGCTCGCTGATCTGGCCGTCCAGGCGCGCGCCCTGCACCAGTTGCCCCAGCGCCAGCGCGTATGCGGTGGTCATGGCGGCGACGCAGGCGTCCTGCTGCGTGAGTGCGGTGTTGCTGCTCACGTCGCGCGCCAGGGCCAGCGGGTCGCGGGCATTGCGCACCGCGATGGCGAGCACGCGCTCGGCCGCTTCCGTGGTGTCCGCCCAGCCGGCCACCTGGCCCCAGGGTTTGCCCAGAGCCACGCGCAGGCGCCAGGTCTCGCGCATCGACTGGCTGGTGTAGCCGCCCGGCCCGTGCTTGGGCGTGCCGTCGATCAGCGGGAAGAAGTCGCGGTCCAGGCGCTGGCAGAAGTCGGCCTCGTCGTAGCGGCCGCAGTCCGCCAGCGAGCGCATGGTCAGCTCCAGCAGCAGCCCGGCCTGCGAGGATTCGCCCGCCTTCAGTCCGTCGTGGTAGTGCCCGGGCCTGGGCGTGGTGTAGTCGCTGATCCAGTCTCCGTAGGCGGCGCGCAGCGCATCGAGGTCGTAATACCAGTGCGGCCCCACCGCCAGCGCCTCGCCGACGAGCGCGCCCATCAATGCGCCGCTGGCGCGCTCCTGCCATTGGGTTTGTGCCATGTCTTCACTCCTTGCTCAGGCAAGGGTACTGCGCGCGTGTGCCGCCTGCAGCCGGCGGGCGCGATGGCGGCCTCGGCTCAAGGGTAGACCACGACGCGGTCGCCCACCTTGACCTGTTCGTAGAGCCACTTGGCCGCCTGGTAGTCGCGCATCTGGGTGCAGCCGTGCGAGCCGCTGGCGTAGCCGTTGTCGGCAAAGTCGTCGGAAAAATGGATGGCCACGTTGCCGTCGTAGAAGATGGCGTAGGGCATGGGCGTGCGCTCGCCGAAGATGGCCGAGACCGTGTCGCGGTTCATGTACCAGATGCGAAATTCGCCTTCGGGGCTGTCCCAGCCCGGGCGGGAAAAGCGCGCCTCGCGGGTGAACTTGATCTGACCGTCGACCACGTAGGAGAGCTTCATTTGCGCCTTGGAGATGCACACCACCTTGCCACTGGTGCAGCGCGGATCGAGTTGCTGGTCCGCGTGGCTCTCGGGCGGCGCGTCAAAGAGCTGTTTGTAGCCGGGGTTGCGCGTGAGCGGCAGCAGCCGCGCCCAGGTGCGCTCGTCCATGACCTCGGCGGCGGGCAGGCCCACTCTCAGCCGGAATGCGGCGATGGCGTCGAGCGTGGCGCGGTCGAGCTCGCCGTTGATCGGGCCGCGGTAGCTGCCCGCCTGCTTCAGGCGCGATTGCAGCTCCATGATGAAGGCCGCATGGCGCGGCCCGGTGAACCAGGGGCCGACATCGGTGTTGTTGAGCTCGGCCGCGGTCGGCTCGTGCGACTTCTGGCGCAGCAAGTCCCAGGTAGCCTGGTCGACGACGCCGCTCGGGCGCAGGCCGTGCTCGCGCTGGAATTTTTCCACTGCGGCGCGCGTCTTGCCGTCGAACTTGTCGTGCGCGTCGTAGGTGGCAAGGAATCTGGCGTGGCGCAGGCGTATCTGCAGCTCGCGCACCTCGGGGCCGCTTGATTTGTAGCGCAGCTCGCGCGCCAGCGGTGCGGGCGCGCTGGCGGGGCGCACCACTGCGGCCGCGGGCGGTTCGGTGCCGGCTTGCGCGCCGCAAGGCACGGCGGCGGCGCACGCCAGCAGCGCCAGAGCGCGGAGCAGGCCGGGACACGAGCGGGGGCGTCGCATGAAAAAAGGGGAGGGCCGCGCAGTGCTTTGGTGCGCTTCAGCGCACGCGCTTCCAGAGCGTCACTTCGGACAGCGAATGCTGGAATTTGCGGCGCGTCTCGCGTATCACGAAGGGCAGCTCGCGCGGCGTGCCGACCATCTCGAAGTGCGCGCCCAGCAGCGCCCGCAGCGCATCGAGCGTGCGCCAGCTCTCGCCGTCCTTCTTGAAGCCGCCCAGCCATTTGTCGCGCGGCGTGTGCTCGGCAAGCCAGGTGTAGGGCGAAGCCAGCACGAGCAGGCCGCCCGGGTTCAGGCGCTCGTGCACCATCTGCAGGAAGCGCGCCGGGTCGTAGAGCCGATCGATCAGATTGGCCGCAAGAATCAGGTCGTAGCCGCTGAACCCGGGCTTGAGGTTGCAGGCGTCGCCTTGCCAGAACTGCACGCGCGCGGCACTGTCTGCCAAGCCCATGTCGGCAAGCTTGACCGCCTTGTATTCAAGCAGCTCGCCCTCGTCGGTGACGGTGTAGCGCACCGCGTCGCCGCGCGCCAGCGCCACGCCCTGGTCGATGAAGCGTGCGGAAAAGTCCACGCCCACTACCTGCTCGAAGTGGCGCGCCAGCTCGAACACGCTGCGCCCGACGGCGCAGCCCAGGTCCATGGCGCTGCGCCGCGGGCCTTCGCCCACGGCCGCAATCGCCAGTTCCGCCACGGCCTTGGGGAAGTTGGCCGTATTCCAGTACTTGGCGCCGTAGTGAAACTCCATGTACTGGGTGACGAGCTCGTCGGTCTCGTAGTGCGAGGTTTGCGAGACGATGGGCGCGTCGCTCACCACGTAGCGCAGCCCGGCGTGCTGGAAGAAGTGGCGCCGGAAGGCGTAGCGCGATGCGGGCTCGGCCTCGTTGCCGGTCGACACCCAGGAGCCGCCCTTGATCAGGTTGTGGCGCTCGTCGAAGGTAGGCGTGGTGAAGTCGTCGTAGATCGGGTGGGTCTTGAAGCCCTCGAAGGGGTAGGTGGGTGTCTCGGTCCACTGCCAGACGTTGCCGACCACGTCGCAGAAGGCGCCGTGCGCAAAGCGATCGACCGGGCAGGGCGAGGCCCAATGCTCCAGATAGAGATTGGCATTGGCCGGCGCGCCGTCGTTGAGCTGCCAGTCGCTCGTGGCCAGGATGCGCTGCCATTCGTCTTCCGTCGGCAGGCGCACCGTGAGACCGCTTTCCTGCGACTTCCAGCGGCAGAAGGCGCGCGCCTCCAGGCAGTTGACTTCTACCGGCCAGTTCCAGGGCATGGGCACCTCGCGGGTCAGCAGGCGCAGATGCCAGTGCGCGCCCTTGCGCAGCCAGAAGCTCGGGTGCTCGGCCTTGGCGTAGTCGCGCCAGCGCAGGCCTTCGTCGTCCCAGAAGGCGTCGTTGCCATAGCCGCCGGCCTTGACGAAGTCGAGGAATTCGCCGTTGCTCACCAGCAGGCGGGCGGCCTCAAAGGCGGGGATGTCGGCTTCGTGGTGGCCGTATTCGTTGTCCCAGCCATAGTGCGGGCTGTCAAAAGGCTTGCCCAGGCGCACATGGCCTGCGGGCACTGCGACCAGAGAATTCTGCGGCGCCGGGCCGCTGTCCGGGCAGGCCGGCCAGTCAGGCCGCTCGCGCAGCCATTCAAGGCGCTGCTGGCGGATCAGCACCGAAGAGGTCTCTATGTGGATGCGCTCGTGCTCCACGCCCATGACGATGGCCCACCAGGGGTTGTCCCAGTTCACCGGCAGCGTGAGCGGCGCCTTGTCGATCAGCTCGAGCACCAGGGCGCGCACCCGCTCGCGGTAGGCCCGCACCTGCGCGACGGGCGGCCAGTCGTAGTGCGCGTCGTCCAGATCGTCCCAGCTCATCTCGTCGACACCGACGGCGAAGATCGACTCCAGGTGCGGGTCCAGCCGCTCGTCGATCATGCGCGTGAGCATGAGCTTGTTGACGAAGAAGGTCGCAACGTGTCCGTAGTAGAAGATCAGCGGATGGCGCAGCGTGATCGGGCGCTGGTACCAGGCCTCGTCACGGGCCAGGGTGCGAAACAGCGACTCGGTGGCGTCGAAGGTCTCGACGAAATAGCTGCGCAGCGCCCGGCGAAACGCCTGCGGACCGCCCGCATCCAGCGCCAGCCGCCGCGGCAGGGAAACAGGGCGGGGCGGCGTTTGGAGCACGGCGGAGTCGGTGCGGGTCATGGCGGTGCGCTGGGTCGGTTCGAAGGAGCAAAAAGCGTAACACCAAGCAATTGCCGCAGTGCCAGTCGGCTCTTTGCCGCCGCCGGCCCGCGCTCAGCGCTTCTTGATGCCGAAGGCGCCGAGCATCTGCTCGGTCTGCTTGTTCATCTGCTCCTGCATGTGCTGGAACATGTTGTGCGATTGCTCGATGTAGCTGCCCATGAGGTTTTGCATCATCGGCGACTGCAGGTTCATGAACTGGCTCCACATCTCGGGCGTGACGGTCTTGGCCTGCTCGGCCAGACGGGCCTGCACCTCGGTGAACATCTGCACGTTCTTTTCCAGATAGGCACCCATGAAGCCCTGCATGGCGTGGCCGTAGAAGCGGATGATGTTGGCCAGCACGGCCTCGGTGAACATGGGCGTGCCGCCCGCTTCCTCTTCGAGAATGATCTGCAGCAGGATGGAGCGCGTGAGGTCTTCGCCCGACTTGGCGTCGCGCACCTGTACCTGCACGCCGTCGATCACGAGCTGGCGCACCTCGGCCAGCGTGATGTAGGTGGAGGTGGAGGTGTCGTAGAGGCGCCGGTTGGGGTACTTCTTGATGGTGCGCGGCGCGCCGGCTTGCGGCGTCTGCTGCTCGGTGGTCTTGTCTGGCACTGGCGTCTCCTTCGTGCAGGTGGGCTGCAGCCGGCGCAATGGTGCGCTGCAGCACCAACCGATTCTAGAGCGTCGGGCCGAGTGCCCCGCACCGGCGCCCGCACGAGCGCGACCGGGGCGCGGGGCGTGCTCAGTCCACGCTGCCCATTTGCGATTGCAGGTAGTTTTGCACGCCTACCTTGGCGAGCACCTCGATCTGGGTTTCCAGGAAGTCGATGTGCTCTTCGGTGTCGCGCAGGATGTCGCCCAGCAGATCGCGCGAGGCGTAGTCGCGCACGCTCTCGCAATGGGCCATGCCTTGCTTGACCGTGTCCTGCGCGGCGCGCTCCAGGCGCAGGTCGCACTGCAGGATTTCGGGCACGTCTTCGCCGATCTGCAGCTTGCCCAAGTCTTGCAGATTGGGCAGGCCGTCGAGCATCAGGATGCGGTCCATGAGCCGGTCTGCGTGCTTCATCTCGCCTATCGATTCTTCACGCTCCTTCTTCGCCAGGCGGTCGAACCCCCAGTGCTTGAGCAGCCGGTAGTGCATGAAGTACTGGTTGGTGGCGGTGAGTTCGTTCTTGAGCTGCGCCTGCAGCCAGTGGATGACTTGGGGGTCGCCTTGCATGTGGACTCCTTGCTGTGGGACGGGTGGGCACGCACGATTGTGGGTGCGCCTCGCGGTGATGACAAGCGCGCTGCGCCGCGATGGAAATGGCGGGCGGTGCGCCGCGGAGATTGAGCAAACCAATCATGAAAATTGGCTATATCAAATTGACAAATCGGGCTTCGGCTTTATTCTAGGGTTTGTACTTAGCCCATTTCACAAGGAGTAATGCATGTCTCTCATCAACACCCAGGTTCAGCCCTTCAAGGTCAATGCCTACGTCAATCGCGGTGGCAAGGGCGAGTTCATCGAAGTGACCGATGAAACGCTCAAGGGCAAGTGGTCGGTGCTGATCTTCATGCCGGCGGCTTTCACCTTCAACTGCCCGACCGAGATCGAAGATGCGGCCGAGCACTACGCCGAGTTCCAGAAGGCCGGCGCCGAAGTCTATGCGGTGACCACCGACACGCACTTCTCGCACAAGGTCTGGCACGAAACCTCCGACGCCGTGGGCAAGGCCAAGTTCCCGCTGGTGGGCGACCCCACGCACCAGCTGACCAACGCCTTTGGCGTGCACATTCCTGAAGAAGGCCTGGCGCTGCGCGGCACCTTCGTGATCAACCCCGATGGCGTGATCAAGACCATGGAAGTGCACTCCAACGAAATCGCCCGCGACGTGACCGAGACGCTGCGCAAGCTCAAGGCCGCCCAGTTCACCGCCGCCCACCCCGACCAGGTGTGCCCGGCCAAGTGGAAGGAAGGCGAGAAGACGCTGACGCCCTCGCTGGATCTGGTCGGCAAGATCTGAGCGACACCCGCCGCCTGCCGGACGGATGCAGGGCGCGCGTGCGCCTTGCCGTCCGGCTTTTTCATGCCCCGAACCGCCCCGTGGAGGAGAAGAAACATGTTTGATGACCAACTCAAAACCCAGCTTGCCGCCTATCTGCAGCGCGTGGTGCGGCCGTTCACGCTGGTGGCCTCGCTGGGCGACGACGCGACCTCGGCCGAGATGCGCGAAATGCTGCAAACCATTGCCGGCATGCGCCCCGACATGATCACGCTGCGCGAGGATGGGCAGGACGCGCGCAAGCCCTCGTTCACGCTGGTGCGCGAGGGCGACGAGGGGCGGCTGCGCTTTGCCGGCTTGCCGCTGGGGCATGAATTCACCTCGCTGGTGCTGGCCCTGCTCTGGTCGGGCGGACACCCGCCCAAGCAAGAGGCCGATTTGCTGGAGCAGGTCAGGCAGCTCGAGGGCGAGCTGCACTTCGAGGTCTACATGAGCCTCACCTGCCATAGCTGCCCGGACGTGGTGCAGGCGCTCTCGCTCATGGCCATCTTGAACCCGAAGATAAAGACCACGGTGATCGAGGGCGGCGCCTTCCAGCAGGAAGTGAACGAGCGCGAGATCATGGCCGTGCCCACGGTGTACCTGAACGGCGAGATGTTTTCCGCCGGCCACATGGAGCTGGCGCAGTTCGTTGCCAAACTCGACACCGGCGCGGCCCGGCGCGACGCCGAAAAGCTCTCGGCCAGGGAGGCGTTCGACATGCTCATCGTCGGCGGCGGCCCGGCGGGTGCAGCGGCGGCGGTGTACGCGGCGCGCAAGGGCATACGCACCGGCGTGGTCGCAGAGCGCTTTGGCGGGCAGGTGAACGACACGCTCGATATCGACAACTACATCTCGGTGCCGCACACCGAGGGGCCGCAGTTTTCCGCTGCCCTGCTGCAGCATGTGCGCGAATACGAGGTGGACGTGATGAACCTGCAGCGCGCCAAGGCGCTGCGGCCCGCGGCTACGCCTGGCGGCCTGATCGAGGTGGAGCTGGAAAACGGCGGTGTGCTCAAGGCGAAGTCCGTGGTGCTGTCCACCGGCGCGCGCTGGCGCAACATGGGCGTGCCCGGCGAAGACGAATACCGCACCAAGGGCGTGGCCTACTGCCCGAGCTGCGACGGCCCGCTGTACAAGGGCAAGCGCGTGGCGGTGATTGGCGGCGGCAATTCCGGCATCGAGGCGGCGATCGACCTGGCCGGAGTGGTCGCGCACGTCACGGTGCTGGAGTTCATGCCCGAGCTCAAGGCCGACGCGGTGCTGCAAAAGAAGCTCAAGAGCCTGCCCAATGTGGACGTGATCCTGAACGCCCAGACCACCGAGGTGCTGGGCGAAGGCGGCAAGGTCAACGCCCTGGCCTGGAAGGACCGCATCAGCGGGGTGCAGCAGCGTCTGGAGGTGGAGGGCGTCTTCGTGCAGATCGGCCTGCTGCCCAATACCGACTGGCTCAAGGGCACGGTGGAGCTGTCCCATACCGGCGAGATCATGGTCGATGCGCGCGGCCAGACCAACGTGCCCGGCGTGTTTGCCGCGGGCGACTGCACCACGGTGCCTTTCAAGCAGATCGTGATCGCCGCGGGTGCGGGCGCCACTGCGGCGCTGGCGGCGTTTGACCACCTGATACGCAGCGGCCAGTAGCTGACCGTCGCTGCGCCGGAGGGCGGCCGCTCGCGGGCCGGCCCTTTGGCGTGGACGGGTTTTGGCGCATGATGCGGGGCGTCAACTTGGAATGCGAGACAAAGAGATGCCCGAGCAGCAGGCCGCGTCGCCGGTGGATTTTGAACTTGCGCGCCAGGCCTCTGGCCTGACGCTGGGCGCACTTTTTGCGTTGAGCGTGCGCATGGGCCCTGAGCGCATCGCGCTGCAGCAGGGCGAGCACCAATGGAGCTACGCCGAGCTGGATGCGCGCAGCAACCGCCTGTGCCGCTACTGGATGTCGCGCGGCATAGGGCGGGGCGACCGGGTGGCGGTGCTCGCGCAGAACTGCCTGGAATACGTCGAGGTGCTGGTCGCTGCGGCCAAGCTCGGCGTGATTGCCGCCTGCCAGAACTGGCGCCTGGCCGAGCGCGAGCTGCACCACTGCCTGAGCCTGGTCACGCCCAAACTCATCCATGCCTCGGCGCGCCATGCCGACATTGCCGCACGCTACGCTGAGCTGGCGCCCAGCCTGAGCTTCGGCGCTGAATACGAAGCAGCGCTTGCCGTTCAGAGCGCTGACGCCGTGCCCGACGAATGCGAGCCCGAGGACGGCGTGGTCATCCTCTACACCAGCGGCACCACCGGCATGCCCAAGGGGGCGCTGATCAGCCAGCGCGCCGAGATCGCGCGCGCGCAGAACCAGATGATCGACCTGCCGAGCACGCCCGACGAGCATTTCGTCGCCTGGGCGCCGCTGTTTCACATGGTCTCCACCGACACGGTGTTCATGACGCTGATCCAGGGCGCGAAGGTGATCGTCACCGACGGGTTTGACGCGCCGGAGCTGGCGCGGATCGCGGTGTGCGAGCGCCTGGCGCGCTTCACGCTCATGCCCGGCATGATCGGGCCCTTTCTGGACGCCTTGCGCGCCAGCGGCCAGCCGGTGGCCGGCATGCGCTGGGTCGGCGTGATGGCCGATCTGGTGCCGCGTGAGCAGATTGCCGAGGTCACGCGCCTCGTGGGCGCGCCCTATCTGAACACCTTTGGCTCGACCGAGACCGGGCTGCCGCCGGCCACGCGCCACACCATCGCGGTCGGCCATGTGCCCGCCAGCCTGAACAAGATCCAGAGCAGCTTTTGCCGCATCAAGCTGGTGGATGCCGACGACCGCGAGGTGGCCGACGGCGAGCCGGGCGAGCTGGCGATGCGCGGCCCCACGCTGTTTTCCGGCTACTGGAACAACCCCGAGGCCAATGCCGAGGACTTTCGCGGCGGCTGGTTTCACATGGGCGACGTGTTCGTGCGCAACCCGGACGGCACGCTGTCCTTCGTGGATCGGCGCAAATACCTGATCAAGTCCGGCGGCGAGAACATCTACCCCGCCGAGATCGAGCGCGTGCTGCTGACCGAGCCGCGCGTGGCCGACGCGGTGGTGGTGCGCCGCCCCGACGCCCAATGGGGCGAGGTGCCCGTCGCCTACGTGGTGCGCAAGGACGCCTCGCTCACCGCACAGGCGCTGACCGAGCTGTGCCGCGCGCAGATCGCCGGCTACAAGGTGCCCAGGGAAGTGCACTTCGTGCAGGACGATTTCCTGCCGCGCAGCACCACGGGCAAGATCATGCGCCATGAGCTGGAGCGCCAGATGCGCTCCGGCGTCGTGCCGGACTAAAGCCCGCCTTGTGAGCAGAGTGTCCGAATTGCAGACAAATGTCTTGATTGTGAACACGACATCGTCTGATTGAGAGACATTGCAAGCCAAGAACCCGGCGTTTTCCGGGCAGCCTGGGCCTGGCACGGCTCGTGCATTGGCATCTGCCATCCCATACAGGAGGCTCTCTCATGCAACGTCGTACCCTGGTCGCCCTGGCCGCACTTGCCACCGCCGTCGGTTTGCCGGCATTCAGCCAATCCAAGGACATCCGCATAGCCCACGTCTACAGCAAGACCGGCCCGCTGGAGGCCTATGGCAAGCAGACGCAAACCGGGCTGATGATGGGGCTGAACTACGCCACGCAGGGCAGCATGAGCATAGACGGGCGCAAGATCGTGGTCATCGAGAAGGACGACCAGGGCAAGCCCGACCTGGGCAAGAGCCTGCTGGCCGCGGCCTATGCCGACGACAAGGTGGATCTGGCCGTGGGCCCGACGAGCTCGGGCGTGGCCCTGGCCATGCTGCCGGTGGCCGAGGAATACAAGAAGATCCTGCTGGTCGAGCCCGCCGTGGCCGATGCCATCACCGGCGACAAGTGGAACAAGTACATCTTCCGCACGGGGCGCAACTCCAGCCAGGACGCGATCAGCAACGCGGTGGCGATGGACAAGGACGGCGTCTCCGTGGCCACGCTGGCGCAGGACTACGCCTTCGGGCGCGACGGCGTCAAAGCCTTCAAGGACGCGCTCAAGCACGCAAAAATCGTGCATGAGGAATACCTGCCGCAGACCACCACCGACTTCACCGCCGGCATCCAGCGCCTGGTGGACGTGCTCAAGGACAAGCCTGGACGCAAGGCCATCGAGGTCATCTGGGCCGGCGGCACGCCGCCCTTCAACGCCCTGGCCGCGCAAGACCTGAAGAAGCGCTACGGCATCGAGGTGTTCACCGGCGGCAACATCCTGCCGGCCATGGCCGCCTACAAGAACTTCCCGGGCATGGAGGGCGCAACCTACTACTACTTCGGCATCCCGAAGAACCCGGTGAACGACGCCATGGTCGCGATGCACTACAAGGAGTTCAAGAGCCCGCCGGACTTCTTCACCGCCGGCGGTTTCTCGGCCGCCATGGCCATAGTCACCGCGCTGAAGAAGACCGGCGGCGACACCGCTACCAACAAGCTCATCAAGACCATGGAAGGCATGAGCTTCGAGACGCCCAAGGGCACGATGACCTTCCGGCGCGAAGACCACCAGGCCATGCAGAGCATGTACCACTTCCGCATCAAGGACGACCCGGCCTTCGCCTGGGGCGTGCCCGAGCTGGTGCGCGAGATCAAGCCCGAGGAAATGCAGATTCCGATCCGCAACAAGCGCTGATGCTGCTGCTCCCTCCCCCTCCGGGGGAGGGCCGTGGTAGGGGCAGCCGCGCCTGTGTATCCCACCACGTCACCGCGCCGACCGGCCGAACGTCCCCAGCCCAACCTTCCCCCAGCGGGGGAAGGAGCCAACTGTCCTGCTGCCTTTCATGCTTGAAACCCGCGACCTGACGATACGCTTTGGCGGCCATGTGGCCGTCGATGCGGTGTCCTGCCGTTTTGCGCCGGGCACGCTCACGGCCATCGTCGGGCCCAATGGCGCGGGCAAGACCACCTACTTCAATCTGATCTCTGGCCAGCTCAAGGCCAGCAGCGGCAGCGTGCACCTGAACGGGCGCGATCTGAGCGCGCTGGCCCCGTCGGAGCGCGCGCGTGCGGGCCTGGGCAGGGCGTTTCAGCTGACCAACCTGTTTCCCAATCTGCCGGTGCTGGAGAACGTGCGCCTGGCGGTGCAGGCCATGCAGCGCGGGCCGCACCGCCGCGGCCTGAACCTGTGGAGCATCTGGAGCGACCACGGCGCGCTGACCCGCCGGGCCGGGGAGATTCTGCGCAGCGTGGCGCTCTGGGAGCGGCGCGACGATGCCGCCGCGAGCCTGCCGCACGGCGACCAGCGCAAGCTGGAAGTGGCGCTCTTGATGGCGCTGCAGCCGCAGGTCTACATGTTTGACGAGCCCACGGCCGGCATGAGCCACGACGAAGCGCCGGTGATCCTGAACCTGATCCGCGCGCTGAAAAAGGACAAGAGCAAGACCATTTTGCTCGTTGAGCACAAGATGGACGTGGTGCGCGAGCTGGCCGATCGCATCATCGTGCTGACCAATGGCCAGCTCGTGGCCGACGGCGCGCCGGCCGAGGTGATTGCCTCGCCCGTGGTGCAGCAGGCTTACCTGGGCGTGGGCGCCGAGGAGGAGGCTGCATGAGCGCAGATTTTGACTCCTTCCCCCTTTGGGGGAAGGCAGGGATGGGGGCCGCCGCCGCGTCCACGGTCCCGCTGGCCCCCGCCCCGGCCCTCCCCCAGCGGGGGAGGGAGGAGCAGCCATGAGCGACGTGCTGCTGGAACTCTCGGGCGTGCACACCCACATCGGCGCCTACCACATCCTGCACGGCGTGGACCTGGTGGTGCCGCGCGGGCAAGTCACGCTGCTGCTCGGGCGTAATGGCGCGGGCAAGACGACGACACTGCGCACCATCATGGGCTTGTGGCGTGCCTCGCAAGGCAGCATACGGCTGGGCGGCGAGGACATCACCCGGCTCGATACCCCGCGCATCGCGCAGCGCAACATTGCCTACGTGCCCGAGAACATGGGCATCTTTGCCGACCTCACGGTCAAGGAGAACCTGCTGCTGGCCGCGCGCGGGGCGGCGAACGCCACGCAAATGGATGGCGAGCGCCTGCAGTGGATCTTCGGCATGTTCCCGGCGGTGCAAAAGTTCTGGAACCAGGCGGCGGGCAAGCTCTCGGGCGGGCAAAAGCAGATGGTGGCCGTGGCGCGCGCCATCGTCGAGCCGCGCGATCTGCTCATCGTCGACGAGCCGAGCAAAGGCCTGGCGCCGGCCATCATCAACAACATGATTGCCGCCTTCGAGCAGCTCAAGCAGGGTGGCGTGAGCATTTTGCTGGTGGAGCAGAACATCCGCTTCGCCCGCAAGCTCGGCGATGGCGTGGCGGTCATGGACAACGGCCGCGTGGTGCACGCCGGACCCATGGCGCAACTGGCGCAGGACGAGGCGCTGCAGCGCTCGCTGCTGGGGCTGTCCTTATGAATTGCAAGCAAAATCGGGCTCCAGCCCTTGTGCAGCAAGCGCTGACAGCTATCACATCAGGAGCAGCCGCATGAAGACCGGCGAGCTCGACTGGAAGCCGCTTGCGCTGGTGCCGCTGCTGGCGCTCGTGGGGCTGCCGCTGATCGGTTCGCCCTCGACCTGGCTCACGCTCACCGTGGCGGGGCTGGCCATGGGCATGATCGTCTTCATCATCGCCTCCGGCCTGACGCTGATCTTCGGCCTGATGGACGTGCTCAATTTCGGCCACGGCGTGTTCATCGCACTCGGGGCCTTCGTTGCCAGCAGCGTGCTCGGGCTGATGGGCGACTGGACCGGCTCGGGCGAGCTGTGGCGCAACCTGCTGGCGGTGCTGCCCGCGATGGTCGTGGCCATGCTGGTGGCGGGGGCCGTGGGCATCGCCTTCGAGCGCTTTCTGGTGCGCCCGGTCTATGGCGACCATCTCAAGCAGATATTGATCACCATGGGCGGCATGATCATCGGCGAAGAGCTGATCAAGGTCGTCTGGGGGCCGCAGCAGATTCCGCTGCCGCTGCCCATGGGCATGCGCGGCTCGCTGCTCATCGGCGATGCGGCGATCGAAAAGTATCGGCTGGTCGCGGTGGTGGTCGGCCTCATCGTCTTTGCCGCGCTGCTCTGGGTGCTCTCGCGCACCAAGGTGGGCCTGCTGATACGCGCCGGCGTGCAGGACGGCGAGATGGTCGAGGCGCTGGGTTACCGCATTCGCCGCCTGTTCGTCGGCGTGTTCGTCGCGGGCAGCGCGCTCGCCGGCCTGGGCGGCGTGATGTGGGGGCTGTACCAGCAGAGCGTGGTGCCGCAGATGGGCAACGAGGTGACGATATTGATCTTCATCGTGCTCATCATCGGCGGTCTGGGCAGTACCGGCGGGGCGCTGATCGGGGCGCTGCTGGTGGGCCTGATGGCCAACTACACCGGCTTTCTGCTGCCGAAGGTGGCGCTGTTTTCCAACATCGCGCTGATGGTCGCCATCTTGCTGTGGCGCCCGCGCGGCGTCTATCCGCTGACCGAGCGCTGAGCAAGGGGCAGGGCCATGTTGCAACGCATCTTCTCGGGCGACCTTCCGCGCAGCCGCGTGCTGGCGGTGATTCTGCTGGCGGTGTTTGTCGGGCTGCTGCTTGCGCCCTTCGTGTTCCCCGGCGTGAAGGCGCTCAACGTAGCGGCCAAGGTGCTGGTGTTTGCCGTGCTGGTGGCAAGTTTTGACCTGCTGCTGGGCTACACCGGCATCGTGAGCTTTGCCCACACCATGTTCTTCGGCATCGGCGCCTACGGTATCGCGATCGCGACGACGCGCCTGGGGCCGACCTGGGGCGCGCTGGCGCTGGGCACGCTGGCGGCGCTGGCGGTGTCGCTGGTGCTGTCGCTGCTGATAGGGCTGTTTTCGCTGCGCGTGCGGGCGATCTTCTTCGCGATGATCACGCTGGCGGTGGCGGCGGCCTTCCAGACGCTGGCCTCGCAGCTGTCGGATTTCACCGGCGGCGAGGACGGCCTGAGCTTCAAGATCCCCGAGCTGCTCTCCCCGAGCTTTGAGCCGTTCGAGAACCCCTTCCTCGGCGTGGACATCGACGGAAAGATCTTCTGCTACTACCTGCTCTTCGTCTGCGCGCTGGTGTTGATGCTGGCCATGCTGCGCGTGGTGAATTCACCCTTCGGGCGCGTGCTGCAGGCCATCCGCGAGAACGAATTTCGCGCCGAGGCGATCGGCTACCGCGTGGTGGTCTATCGCACGCTCTCGAGCGTGATCTCGGCGCTGTTCGCGACGCTCGCGGGCTGCATGCTGGCGCTGTGGCTGCGCTACAACGGGCCGGAAACCTCGCTGTCCTTCGAGATCATGATGGACGTGCTGCTCATCGTCGTGATCGGCGGCATGGGCACGATCTACGGCGCGGCCATCGGCGCGGTGCTCTTCATGGTCGCGCAAAGCTATCTGCAAGACCTGCTGCGCCTGGCGAGCGAGGCGGTGAGCGCGCTGCCCTGGCTCTCCGCGCTGCTCTCGCCCGACCGCTGGCTGCTCTGGCTGGGGCTGCTCTTCGTGCTCTCGGTTTATTACTTTCCCACCGGCGTGGTGGGGCGGCTGCGCGCTGCGCGCCTGCCTTGATCGTGTGCTTCCCTGTGTGTCCATTCATCACCTCAAACGGAGACAAGACCCATGAAGAACGTGATTCGACTGGCGGCGCCCGCCGCTGTGGCCATGGCGGCGCTGAGCGCTTGTGGCGGGGGAGACAACTTCGACTGGAACGTGAAACCTGTCTGGCTGGGCGAGGTGCGCAGCATGGCCTATGACGGCGTGCGTGATGATTTGCTGACGGCGGGCCTGGGCAAGAGCGGCCTGGCTTCGGCCGTTGCGCCGGCGTATGCCGATCCGCTGAACCCCACTGCCGCCGAGCTGCGCCGCAGCGCCATCTACAACAACTACCGCGCCATGCTCGACATGACGGCGGCGGGCGGCTACGGCAGCTTCTACGGCCCCAACGTCGATGCGCAGGGCAAGGTCACGAGCGGCGAGGGCCTGGTCGGGGGCACCGAAACCATCGCCTTCGCCGATGATGGCAGCGGGCGCCAGAACGTCACGCTGATGGTGCAGGTGCCCGACAGCTTCGATCCGGCCAAGCCTTGCATCATCACCGCCACCGCGTCGGGTTCGCGCGGCGTCTATGGCGCCATCACCACGGGCGAATGGGGCCTGAAGAAGGGCTGTGCCGTCGCCTACAGCGACAAGGGCACGGGCGCTGCGCCGCACGACCTGGAAAACGACACCGTGCCGCTGATCGACGGCACGCGCACCACGGCGGCAGCGGCGGGCAAGAACGCCGCCTTCAACGCCGGGCTGTCGGCAGCGGATCTGGCCGCGTTCAACGCCGCCACGCCCAAGCGCTACGCCTTCAAGCACGCGCATTCGCAGCAAAACCCCGAGAAGGACTGGGGCCGCAGCACGCTGCGCGCAGTGGAATTCGCCTACTGGGTGCTCAACGAGCGCTACGGCAAGGTGCAGGACGGCAAGCGCCTGAAGACCTTCACTCCGGCCAACACCATCACCATTGCGTCCAGCATCTCCAACGGCGGCGGCGCCGCGATTGCGGCGGCCGAGCTGGATACGCAAGGCCTGATCAGCGGCGTGGCGGTGTCCGAGCCGGCCATCGAGATGCCCGCCAACGCCGGCGTGACGGTGCAGCGCGGCGCCACCACCATCGCCGTTACCGGCAAGAACCTGGTCGACTTCACCACGGTGGCCAACCTCTACCAGGCCTGCGCGGCGCTGGCGCCGTCGCAGGCGAGTGCGCCGTTTGCCGCCGGTTTTGCCGCAGGCTTTGCGACCAAGGCGCTGCCGATCGCGCCCAACCGCTGCGCCTCGCTCAAGGCCGCCGGGCTGCTCACGGCCAGCAGCACCGAGGCCCAAGCCGAAGAGGCGCTGCAGAAGCTGGAGGGCTATGGCTGGACGCCGGAATCCAGGGTGCTGCACGCCTCGCTTGCGGCCTTCGAGGTTGCGCCTGCGGTGGCCGTGACCTTTGCCAACGCTCTGGCGCGCGCCAGCGTCAAGGACAAGCTGTGCGGTTTCAGCTACGCCTCCACGGCGGCCACGGGCGCGGTGAACGCGCTGCCCCCGCTGGCGCTTGCGGGCATGTTCGCCACCGGCAACGGCGTGCCGCCGTCTGGCGGCATCAATCTGGTGAACAACAACGGCAAGCTCGGCGCCGCACGCGACTTCCTCTCGATGTCGTCCAACGGCAGCTTCGACTGGAACCTGGAAGGCGCGCTGTGCCTGCGCGAGCTCGTGACCGGTACCAGCACCAGTGCCAAGGCGCTGCAGGCCGGCATGCAGGAGACACAGCGCAGCGGCAACCTGCACGGCAAGCCCGCGATCATCGTGCACGGGCGCGCTGATGCGTTGCTGCCGGTCAACCACACCTCGCGCCCCTATGTCGCGCTCAACGGCAAGGTCGAGGGCAAGTCGAGCAATCTGCGCTACATCGAAGTGACGAACGCGCAGCACTTCGACAGCTTCATCGGCCTGCCGACCATCCTGCCGGGTTACGACAGCCGCTACGTGCCGCTGCATGTCTACCTGAATGAAGCGCTGGATGCGGTCTACGCCAACCTCGCGACGGGCAAGCCGCTGCCCGCCAGCCAGGTGGTGCGCACCGTGGCGCGGGGCGGTGCGCCGGGCAGCGCCCCGGCGATCACCGCGGCCAATCTGCCGTCCATCGCCGCCACTCCGGCCGCGGCCGACGCGATCACCGTGAGCGGCGGGACCATTGCCATTCCCGATTGAGTCTGAACACCCGAGCAAATTGAAAGCAGTCCGATGGTTCCTGTCTCACGCTATCTGCATTGCGCTGGCTATGAGCTGCATCTGATGGATTGGGGTGACCAGGACGCGCCGGTGGTCCTGGCCTGGCACGGGCTGGCGCGCACCGGGCGCGACATGGACGAGCTCGCCGAGCATCTGGCGGCGTGCGGCTTTCGCGTGATCTGCCCGGACACTCTGGGCCGCGGCCTGAGCCAATGGAGCCGCGCGCCGGACGAGGAATATTGCCTGGCCTTCTACACCCGTCTGGCCAGCGCGCTGCTCGATCGGCTGGGCGTTGCGCAGGTGCGCTGGATAGGCACCTCCATGGGCGGCGCCATTGGCATGGCGGCTGCGGGCGGCGCGCTGGCCGGGCGCATCACGCACCTGGTGCTCAACGACATCGCGCCCGAGCTTGCCGCTGCCGCGGTGCAGCGCATCAAGGCCTATGCCGGCCAGCCGCCGGCCTTCGCTACCGTGACCGAGCTGGAAGCCTTCTTTCGCCAGGTGTATGCGCCCTACGGCTGGCTGAGCGACGCGCAGTGGCGGCGCCTGACCGAAACCAGCACCCGGCGCCTGCCCGACGGACGTGTGACGCCGCACTACGACCCGGCCATGGTGCGCCAGTTCACGGTGCACCCGCACGACTACGACCAGTGGGCCGTCTATGAGGCGCTGGACCTGCCCGTGCTCTGCCTGCATGGCGTCGATTCCGACCTGGTGCTGCCCGAGACGATCGCGCGGATGAAGCAGTGCGGCCCGGGCGCGCGCGGCCAGCTCGAGGTCATCGAGGTGCCAGGCTGCGGCCACGCGCCCGCGCTCAATGTGCCCGAGCAACTCGCCTGGGTGGAACGCTTCTTCGCGCGCTGAGCGCAGGGGGCACCGGCCATTGTCGGGGTCAGGGTCTGCGCCGTTCCGGTAGCGCCTAATCGTCGTCGAGCGACGCACTCCAGCGCTCGCCCCAGCCGCGCCGGCGCGTGTCGTCGAGCGTGCGCCGGTCGCGCTTGGTGGGGCGGCCCTGGCGCAGGCTGTCGGCGGGTTCGGGCGCCAGGCGCCGGGCTTCGGCGGCCTGGGCGCGCGCAAGCAGGCTCTCGGCGGTTTCTTCGTACAGAAGCTGCGCTACCGGCGCGGGCCCGCGCAAGTTGCTGAGCGCGCGCACGACCACGGTGCGCGCGGCCGGCCCCTGGCGCAGCGCGACGGTGTCGCCGGGGCGCAGCTCGCGCGCGGGTTTGGCGTTGGTGCCGTTGACCTGCACGCGGCCCTTGTCTATCTCCTGCACCGCAAGAGCGCGGGTCTTGTAGAAGCGCGCGCACCACAGCCATTTGTCCAGGCGCATGGATTCGGACGGGCTGGCCATGAACTATTAAAATAATAGCTGCTCGCGCTTGCTGGTAAAGGGCTAGACTGCGATTTTGTTGATATTTTTGTCCGCTACCGGCCAGCCCGCCAGGTGCTGCTGGGCAATGCGCGAGAGCGCGCTGATCCAGGCGTGGCTGTCGTTCAGGCAGGGGATGTAGCGAAAGCTCTGGCCGCCCGCCTTCAGGAAGGCGTCGCGCACCTCCTGGTTGACTTCTTCCAGCGTCTCCAGGCAGTCGCTGGTGAAGCCCGGACAGATCACGTCCAGGCTGCGCGTGCCGCTTCGGGCCAGGGCGATGGCCGTGGGTTCGGTGTAGGGCTGCAGCCAGCGCGCACGGCCAAAGCGCGACTGGAAGCTGAGTTGGTAGTCGCCGCTCTTGAGCTGCAGCTCGCGCGCGAGCAGCTCGGTGGTGGCGCGGCACTGCTCGGCATAGGGGTCGCCCAGGCGCACGTTGCGCTCGGGAATGCCGTGAAAGCTCACCAGCAGTTTGTCGGCGCGCCCGCCCTCGCGCTGCCAGTGCTGGCGCACGCTCTGCGCCAGCGCGCCGATGTAGTCGGGGTGGTCGTGGTAGCTGTTGACCAGGCGCAGCTCGGGCAGGGCGCGCGTGCGCCTGGTCCAGGTGGTGAGCGCATCCACCAGGCTGGCCGTGGTGGTGGACGAATACTGCGGGTACAGCGGCAACACCAGCACGCGCTGCACACCCTGGGCCATCAGCGCCTGCAGTTGCGCGGCGATGGCGGGCTGGCCGTAACGCATCGCCGGCAGCACGGTGGCGGGCAGGCCTGCCTGCGCGAGCCAGCCCTGCAGCATCAGCGCCTGCTTTTGCGTCCATACCAGCAGGGGCGAGCCCTCGGCGGTCCAGATGCTGCGGTACTTGGCGGCGGACTTGGCCGGGCGGGTGCGCAAGACGATGCCGTGCAGTATGGGCCACCAGGCGGCGCGCGGGATTTCCACGACGCGCGGGTCGCTCAGGAACTCGGCCAGGTAGCGGCGCAGCGCGGCGGCGGTCGGCGCCTCGGGCGTGCCCAGATTGCACAGCAGCACGGCGGTAGCGGGAGCGTTGTCGGCCATGCGGCGATTGTCTCAGGCTGCCGCGCGCTCTGGCTGCATGTTTCAGTCTCTGGGGGCGTCCGGCTGGTTGGCCGGCGCGGCCTGCTCGAAGGCGGGCAGCCTTGCGCAGGCGGCATCGATGGCGCTGATCAAGGGCCAGCGCCCCATGTCCACATTGAAGCGCCGCGCGCTGAAGACCTGGGGCACCAGATAGCAGTCCGCCAGCGTGGGGCGCCCGCCCCAGCTGAAGTCGCCGCGCGCGCTGTCGGCTGCAAGGAGCTTTTCGTAGGCGTCAAAGCCCGCGCTGATCCACTGGCCGCACCAGCGCTCGATCGCGGCCTTGTCGGCGCCCATCTCGTGCTTGAGGTATTGCAGGATGCGCCGGTTGTTGATCGGGTGGATGTCGCAGCCGATCAGGGCGGCCAGCGCCCGCACTCGGGCGCGGGCCCGGGGCTCGTCAGGCAGCAGCGGCGGCTCGGGATGGGTTTCTTCCAGCCATTCGAGGATGGCGGGCGACTGGGTGAGCACCGTGCCGTCATCGAGCACCAGCGCGGGCACCAGCGCCTGCGGGTTCACCTCGTGAAAATCGCCGTGCAGGTGTGCCTCGTGCAGCAGATCGACCGCGACGTACTGTGCCTGCACGCCCTTGAGCGCCATGGCAATGCGCGTGCGGTGCGATGTGCCGCTGCGAAAGTAGTTGTAGAGCTGCATCGCGCGCTTTCAGAGGCTGCGCGCGGGCAGCACCTGGCCGCGGCATTCACCAAAGCCGATGCGCGCCTGGCCGGGTTTGTCGCACCAGGCACGAAACACCACCGTGTCACCGTCTTCCAGGAAGGCGCGCTGCTCGCCATTGGGCAGTTTGATGGGGTTCTTGCCGCCGGCGGTGAGCTCCAGCAGCGCGCCGGCCTGCTCCAGCGTGGGGCCGGAGAGCGTGCCCGTGCCCAGCAGGTCGCCCGGTTGCAGATTGCAGCCGTTGACGCTGTGGTGCGCCACCATTTGCGCCAGCGTCCAGTAGGCGTGGCGGTAGCTGGTGGTGCAGATGACGGCGCCGCTGGCCGGGTCTTGCGCGCGCATGGCCGGGGTTTGCAGCGTGACCTGCATTTGCACGTCCAGCGCGCCGGCGCTGCGGTTGTGCTCGCTGTCCAGATAGGGCAGGGGCGCGGGGTCGCCCGCCGGGCGCTCGGGCGCGGTGCGAAAGGGCGCGAGCGCTTCCATGCTCACCACCCAGGGCGAGATGCTGGTGGCGAAGTTCTTGGCCAGGAAGGGGCCGAGCGGCTGGTACTCCCAGGCCTGGATGTCGCGCGCCGACCAGTCGTTGAGCAGGCACAGGCCGAACACGTGGTCTTCCGCTTCGGTGATGGGCACCGCTTCGCCCAGGGCATTGGCCTGACCGAGGAACACGCCCAGCTCCAGCTCGATGTCCAGGCGCTGGCTTGCACCCAGGACCGGGGCGCTGCTCTCTGGCGCCTTGAGCTGGCCGCAGGGGCGGGCAAAGTTCTGGCCCGAGACGACCACGCTGGAAGCGCGCCCGTGGTAGCCGATGGGCACCCACTTGTAGTTGGGCATCAGGGGGTTGTCCGGCCGGAACAGGCGCCCGACGTTGGTGGCGTGGTGGATCGAGGTGTAGAAGTCGGTGTAGTCGCCAATGCGCGCGGGCAGCAGGTATTCCACTTGGGCCTGGGGCACCAGGCAGATTTGCAGCACGGCCTGCTCGGGCGCGCCTTCGCGCAGCGCGCGCGAGAGCGCCAGGCGCAGCGCGCTCCAGTGCGCGGGGGTGAGTGCCATCAGCGCGTTGAGCGTGCTCTGGCTGCCGGCGGCGAGCGCCTCGGCGGCGCGGCCGCTGAAGGGCTTGGCCTGGTGCAGCTCGGCCAGGTCGATGATCTGGTCGCCTATGGCCACGCCGCCGCGCGCGGGCTCGGTGCTGCCCCTGCGGCGAAACACCGCAAACGGCAGATTCTGGATGGGAAAGTCCGTGCCTCCGGCATGGGCGGATGCAAGCCAGCTGCGCAGCGCGGGGTCGTGGGTTTCGTTCAAGATGCTCATGGTGGTGCCCTGTAATGGCGGCCTGGCGAGAGGCTGCGAATGGGAATGATTGCCGAGCTTATCAGCCGCCTGCGCTGACTGCGGCGCAGGCGTGCAAAGCCGCTTGGCGGGTGCGGTTGCCTGCGTGGGCCGGGTCAGGCGCAGCCAGGCTGCTGCGCCATACAGCAGCGTCAGCGCGGCCAGGGTGGCCAGCCTGGGGGCGATCTCCGCCAGCGTGGCGCCCATGGCGTTGAGCTGCACGAACATCAGCACCGCCGTGGTGGAGGGAATGAGCTTGGCCAGCGCCACCATCAGCGCCGGCATGGCCAGAAAAGGCCAGGACAGGCCCGAGAGGAAAAACACCGGAATGGACGTGCCCGCCAGGATCTGCATGCTGCGCTCGTGGCGCTCGAACAGCGAGCCGACCAGCAGGCCGAGCGCCGAGACGCTGGCGGCAAACAGCGGCACGGCCAGCAGCAGGCCGGCGAGGTTGCCCCCGCGCGGGTAGTCCTGCCACCAGAAGATGAAGCCGAAGAAAAACCAGCCCATCAGGCTGCCCAGCAGGGTGAAGGCACACCAGGTGCCGAGAAAGCCCCGGTGGCCCATGCGCCAGTTGCCGCTTTCGCGCTTCAGGCCCATGAACATGGCCACCGCAAACAGCAGCGTGGCCTGCAGGATGATGGAGGCCACACCCGGCACCACATAGCTGCCGTAGCCGTTGTCCGGGTTGAACAGCGCGCGCTGCTGCACGCCGAGGTGGCCCGGGGACAGCAGCGCGGCCAGCGGGTGGATGCTCTCCTGCAGCGCCGCGCCGATGGCGCCGCGCAGTGCCTCGCCGATGAAGCGCGCGCGCACCAGGTAGGCGCCTTTCAGGTAGACGCTCACGCCGCCGGGCGCGCCCTTGAGCACGCTGGCCTGCAGGTCGCCGGTGAGCACGATCAGGCCGTCTACCTTGTCTGCCTGCAGCAGCGCCTGGCCTTCGGCGATGGAGTCGGGCTGGGCCGCCAGGCGCACTTCGCGCGTGGCGTCCAGCTTGCGCAGCAGGCTGCGGCTGAGCGGGCTGCGGTCCAGGTCCACTACGGCCACCGGCACCTTGATCACTGTCTGCATGGTGTAGGCCGAGGGGTAGTAAAAGCCATAGAGCACCACCGCCGCCACCGCGGTGAGCACGATGGGGCGGTTCAGCGCCACGGTGCGCAGCGTGTGCGCCATGGCCGCCAGCCAGCCGGCGGGCGTGGGCGGCGCATGCAGGCGGGCCTGGCGCGCACCCGGTTGCGCCATGCGCGCCAGCAAGGGCAAGGCCAGCGCCAGAGGCAGCACGATGAAGGCCAGCAGCACAGCCAGTGGCACGGCGCTGCTGGCCAGGGGCGAGCCCATGACCCATTGCTGCTCCTGGATTTGCACGTAGCTGGTGCTGGGCAGTACCGCCGACCAGGCACGCACGAACCAGGAGCCGCCGTTGAGCGTGAGCGTGGCACCGGCAAAGGACAGGCCCGAACCCAGATAGAAGGCCGACACCGACAGCGCCGTGTCCAGATCGCGCAGCAGCGCTACCAGCAGCGCGGAAATGGCTCCGATGCCGGCGTAGAACAGCAGTTGCGCCAGCAGCAACAGCGGGAGCGAGCCGGCCACCTGCCAGCCGCGCGCGCCGGCCAGGTAGAGCGTGAAGACCACGCTCCAGAGCCAGAACACCAGCACGTACGGCGCAAGCTTGCCCAGCAGCGCGGCCAGCAGCCGCCCGTCGCTGTGCGCGAGCCAGTCGGCCAGGCTGGCGTCGGCCCATTCGCGGCCCACGGCGTACACCGCCGCGCAACCCAGCAGCATGGCCAGCACCAGGGGCGTGGCCAGGCTTTGCAGGAAGAGCTCGAAACTGGCCTGCGGGTTGCCGACGATGTTGACCTGGATGCGCGGCGGCTGAATGCGCGCGAGCTCCGCCAGCTCGCCGACCAGGCCGGGGCGTAGCGCCTGACCCAGCGCCGCCTGGGCGGCATCCGCCGCCTGCGTGGCCACGGTCTGGAAGGCGGCGTTGAAGTAGATGATGGCGCGCTCGTCCTCGCGCCGCGCGTGGCGCTCCTGCAGGCCGGGCGGCAGATAGACCACGGCGTAGACCCGGTCCGCGCGCATCAGCCCCATGGCTTCGGGCAGGTCCACGGGGCTGGCGGCCACCTGCAGCTTGGGCGTGGCCTGCAGATGGCGCACGGCGGCGCGGCTCAGGGCGGAGTGGTCGGCGTCCACCACTGCGATCGGCACTTGGTTGAAGCTGCCGGGCAGGAACATCACCGCCAGCGTGACGACGGCCAGCAGCGGCAGGCCGAGCAGCAGAAACTGGTCCCAGCGGCTGCCTGCCAGCAGCCCCAGCTCGCGGCGCAGTGCAGCGGCGGCCGCCTGCGGCCAGCTCAGTCTGCCTGCGGCCACGCGAACAGCACGCTCATGCCCGGGCGCAGCCCCTCAACAGGCTGCACCGGCACGGCGCGCACTTCAAAGCTCTTGACGTCGTAGCCGCTGGACTGGCGCGTGGCGCGCCAGGTGGCAAAGTCGCCTTGGGCGCGAATGTGGCTGACCTTGAAAGCCACATTCTGCAGGCCCAGCGCCGGGATGCTGGCGCGCAACTGGCGCCCCAAGGCGATGCCGGAAAACTGGTCTTCGCGCACGTTGAAGGCCACCCACAGCCGACTCAAGTCCACCAGGGTGATGACGGGTACGCCGGGCAGGGCGATCTCGCCGGGGTGGGCAAAGATCTTGTCGACCTCGCCGCTGGCGGGGGCCAGCAACTGCATTTCGGCGCTGATGGCCTGGGCGCCGCGCAGCCGGGCCTGGGCACCGGCGACCTGGCTGGCGGCCACTTTTTTGTCTTCGGCGCGCGCGCCCTCCAGGGCCTTGAGGTATTGCAGACGGGCGGCGCGGGCCATTTCCTCGCTGGCCTTTTGCGCGGCCACGGCGTCGTCGCGCCGCTGGGCGGAGATCACTTGTTCGGCAAACAGGTTCTGCATGCGCCTGGCGGTGACGGCGGCCAGGTCGGCCTGGGCCTGGGCGCTTTGCCAGGTGGCCTTGAGCGAGTCCACGTCCTGCTCGCGCCGGCCGGCGTCGGTGCGCTCGCGCAGCGCCTCGGCGCTGAGCAGCGAGGCCTGGGCCTGATCTTCCTGGGCGCGGATTTCCGGGTTTTCCAGGCGCGCCAGCAACTGGCCGGCGGTGACGGTTTCGCCCTCGTGCACCAGTACTTGCAGCACCCGCCCGGTCATGCGCGTGGCGGCGTTGATCTGGCTGGTATCGACCATGCCTTGCAGCTGCTGGGGCACGGGCCGGCTGGCTTGCCACAGACCCCAGGCGATGAAGGCGGCAAAACCCAGCAGCAGCAGTGCGGCGGTCAGGGTGCGCAGCCTGCCTGCGCGAGGCTTGGCGGGCATCGGCACGGGTGCAGGAGGCGGAGCAGGGGCAGCGGGTGCGGCAGGTGCGTTCATGGGGTGCTCAAATGCTCGTCGGCGCGCAGCAGGTAGTCCTGATATTGCTCGCCCTGACCGCTGGCCAGCAGCAGCGAGGCCAGCGCCAGATCGTATTTGTAGGCCGCGGCGGCGCGCTCGGTGCGCGCTTGGGCCAGGGCGTTGCGCGCGTCGATCAACTCGCTCATGGTGCCCACGCCTTCGCGAAACGAAACTTCCTGCACGCGCAGCGATTCGCTGGCCGAGGCGATGCTGGACGCGAGCGAAAGGTATTCGCGCCGCGCCGCCTCAGTCACTTGCCAGCTCTGGTGTATGGCCATCTGGATCTGCGTCCAGGCTTCGCGCGTGGCGGCCTGGGCGGCTTCCTCGCGGGCCAGCGCGGCGGCCTCGCGGCTGTTGCGGTCGATTTGCGGCCACAGCGTATAGCGCAGGCCCACGCCGACGATCCAGTCCGGCTCGGTCAGCAAGGCGTTGCGCCGATTCAGGTTCACGCTGCCAAAGGCATAGACCGTCGGGTATTTGGCCGCCTGGGCCAGTGCCGTGCCCTGGTGGGCTACCTCCCGGGCGGCGCGGGCCTGGCGCAGGGCGGGGTGGCCGTCCTGGGCAGCGGCCAGAAAGCTGTCTACCGCAGGCAGTGGCCGGGTTTGCAGAAAGAGAGCATTGGTAGGCGCCACTGGCTGCTCGCTGCGCAGCAGATGCTGCAGCACCTGCACGGCGGCGGCGTGCTCGCCCTGGGCGCGCTGCACGCTGCGCTCGGCGCTGTCGCGCGCCACTTGCACCTGCAGCACGCGGGCCTGGCTCAGCACACCCTGGGCCTGCATCTTGCGGGCGTTGCCCAGGTGCTCGTCAAAACCCGCCAGAGTGTCGCGCGCCACGGCCAGCACCTGCTCGGCCAGCACCTGGCCGAAGTAGGCCTTGGCCAGGGCAAAGCGCTGGGCCTCGTGCAGGCTGTCGCCCGCGGCCTGGGCCACGTCCACGCCCGAGCGCGCGGCGGCCTTGGCGGCGGTGATCGCCCCGCCGGTGTATAGCGGCACCACGGTGGACAGCGTGGGGTGCCACAGGCTCTGGCGGGCGCGGGCGCTGATTTCGTCCGGGATGGGGCGGAACATGCTCGGCAGGGCTGCCTGCACCTGGTCGATGACCTGGCCGACCGCGCCGGGATCTATGCCAGGCAGGCCGCGATCGGCCATCTGCGCCAGAGTGGCTCCGGCAGCGCCCTGGGCGCGCTCACGCAAGTCGCCCAGCGACACGGTCACCGTCTTCTGGTAGTACAGGCCCTGCATATCGAAGTGGATGCGCGGCATGGCCAGGGCCTTGAGCGCCTGAGCCTGCTGGCGCGCGGCTTCGGTGTTGCGGCTCGCGCCCAGCAGGGCGTCGGAGCGCTCGGCCAGCAGCAGGGCGGATTGTTCATAGCTCAGCGGCCGTGCGGCCGCGCCTGCCGCAGCCTGCTGGGCGTGGGCCGCCAGGCCCGGGGAAAACAGGGCGGCGCACAGCAGCGCCAGAGGCAGCCGGCTGGACAAAGGGGCGGCTTTCATGGATGGGAAGTGTAAAAGCGCCGCCGCAAGCCGGTGCGCGGGTCGCGCCGCGAGGCCAGGCCGCGCAAGCGCATCAAGGCGCCCGTAGGATTGAGACATGGCCACCGGTACTTCGCTTGAACGCGTGGCGCGCAATTTGGCGCGCGATCTGGATCGCTTGAGCTGGCACACGCCCAGTCACGTCTACAACCCCCTCGTCTACGCCTGGGACGGCCATCGTCAATACCTGCAGCGCTTTGGCTCGGCCAGCGGGCGCGTGCTGCTGGTCGGCATGAACCCCGGCCCCTGGGGCATGGCCCAGACCGGCGTGCCCTTTGGCAGCGTGGGCGCGGTGCGCGACTGGTTTGGCATGCAGCCGCGACTGGCGCGCTCGCTGCCGCTGCAGCACCCGCGCTACCCGCTGCTGGGCATGGACTGCCACCGCGAGGAAGGCAGCGGCAAGCGCCTGTGGGGCTGGGCGGCGCAGCGCGTGGGCAAGCCCGAAGCATTTTTTAGCCGCTTCTTTGTCTGGAATTATTGCCCGCTGCTCTTCCTGGGCCAGGGGCGCAACCTGATTCCGTCCCAGCTCAAACAGACCGAGCAGCGCGCGCTGGAGGCGCCGTGCAATGCCGCGCTGGTGCAAGTGGTGCAGCGGCTGCAGCCGCAGGCGGTGGTCGCCTTCGGGCGCTATGCGCAAAAGCAGTTGCAGGCGGCGCTTGGGGATGCGACAGTGGTGCACTACCTGTTGCACCCGAGTCCGGCCAACCCGGTGGCCAACCGCAGTTGGGCGCAGCATGCCGAAGAGGTACTCGCGCCCTGGTTGCCAGCGCCGCCGGCCGATCCGGCTTGAGCTGCGCCCGCTCTTGCCCGGGCGCGCGCGCCGCCTGGCCGAGAGGGGTAATTTCCAATTATGGGTAAAATGCCCAAAATGCCTTTTGCAAGGAGATGGGCCATGTCCGCTGCCGCCGCTGCACTCGCAGTCCCCGCGTTTTCCGCCTTGGCGCACACGCCGGCATCCGACGTCAAGAAGCTGGGCTGGCGCGGCGTGATGCGGGTGGTGGGCGAGCAGGGCGCGGTGCTGGTCACCAACCACGACCGCCCCGAGGCGGTGATCCTGTCCACCGGCGAATACCAGCGCCTGCTCAAGGCGGCCGAGGCCGCGCGCGCCATCCAGCAAGACGCCTTGCAGGCCTTGCGCGAACGCTTCGATGAGCGCCTGGCCTGCCTGCAGGCGCCCGACGCCGCCGACCGCCTGCGCGGCCTGCTGGCCCAGCCCCTGTCCCTGGCGGGGCAGGTGCGCGCAGGGCAGACCTGCTGATTCAATTTCATCTTTTTGATAGCTGCCAGCGCTTGCCAGTCGGGCGCTGGAGCCGTTTTTCATGCTGATTTCCCGTCCTGTCATCTACGTTCTGGCCGGGGTCAACGGTGCAGGCAAGAGCTCGATAGGCGGGCATTTTTTGAGCCGCGCCGGCCTGGCCTGGTTCAACCCCGACAGCTATGCCCGCGAACTGATGGCCGCAGGCATGGGTGAGCAAACCCAGGCCAACGCCGCCGCCTGGACCGAGGGCATGCGCCGCCTCGATGAAGCCGTCGCGCAGAGGCGCAGCCACGCCTTTGAAACCACGCTGGGCGGCGAGAGCGTGAGCGCGCGCCTGCGCGCGGCCAGCAGCACGCACGACGTGCTGATCTGGTTTTGCGGCCTGGCCAGCCCCGAGCTGCACCTGCAGCGCGTGCGCGAGCGCGTGGCCGCGGGCGGCCACGACATCCCCGAAGCCAAGATCCGCGAACGCTGGACCAGCGCCATCACCCATCTGATCGCGCTGCTGCCACACCTGCTCGAAGCGCGCCTGTTCGACAACAGCGCCAGCGTCGCGGTCGGTGAACCCGTGCCAGACCCGCTGCCGGTGGCGGTGTTTCGTGAAGGGCGGCTGGTCTGGCCGGTGCCGGACGACCTGGAGCAACTGGCACGCACGCCCGACTGGGCCAAGCCGGTGCTGGAAGCGGCGCTGGGCGCCGGCCGCTGACCTTGCTCTGCGCCGCCCTCACTCGGCGCCGCCATAGCGGCGCTTGAGCCACCAGAAGTAGAGCAGCAGCGCCGTCGGTATCTGGGCCATCAGCGCGATGAAGCCCATGCCCAGCGCGAGGGCAACAGAAAAACCTGCGCCCACCGGAAAATTGTTCTGCGGCTGTGCGGCGTCGTAGTACACCTTGATCGGGCTGCCGATCTCCGTGTTGTCCCAGACATCGGGATGGATGGAGGCGCCCTCTACCAGCGTGCCGTCGGCCAGACTGAAGTTGTAGCGCACGATGTATTGCGCCGGGTCGCGGCTGCGCAGGCCCGGGCTGTATTCCTTGTCGGTGACCCAGGCGGTGGTCTGCACGCCGGCGTCCGTGATGCGGCTGTCGCGCTCGGCCGCGCCGAAGCTTCCCAGGGCGAAAACCGCAATGCCTACCAGCGACATTGGCAGGCAGAAGAACACGAAGATGAGGATGCCGCGCAGCGACATGCAGATGGGCCTTGCGTGGACGGTTCCCGGGCCGGGCAGTGCCGCGCGGGCGCACTACGCCCGGCGGGGTCTGATGGCGGCTATGCCTTCTTTTGCACCATCTTGATGATGCTGGAGAAGTCTTCCCCGCCGTGCCCGGCCAGGCTGTGCGCGGCGTAGAGCGCGCGCGCCAGGCCGCCGAGCGGGGTGGAGGCGCGCATGGCGGTGGCGTTTTCTTGCGACAGACCCAGGTCCTTGAGCATCAGGTCGGTGCCGAAGCCGCCGGCGTAGCCCTTGCTCGCCGGGGCGTTCTCGTGCACGCCGGGGTAGGGGTTGTACTTTTCCAGCGCCCAGTTGCCGCCCGAGCTGCGGCGCATGATCTCGGCCAGCACCTTGGGATCCAGCCCGTTGGCCACGCCCAGGCTCATGGCCTCGCTGGTGCCTATCATCAGGATGGCCAGCAGCATGTTGTTGCAGATCTTGGCGGTCTGGCCTGCGCCGATGTCGCCGGCGTGGAAGATGTTGGCGCCCATTTTCTCGAGCACCGGGCGCGCGCGCTCCAGATCGGCGTCCGAGCCGCCGACCATGAAGGTGAGCGTGCCCGCCACCGCGCCGCCCACGCCGCCGGAGACCGGCGCGTCGATGAAGGCGATGCCCGCAGCCTGCGCCGCCTTGGCCACCTTTTGGCTGGTGGCGGCGGCGATGGTCGAGCTGTCGATCACCAGCGTGCCGCGGGCGATGTGCGTGAGCAGCCCGCCGCTGCCATCGCGACCGAGATACAGGCCTTCGACGTGCTGGCTGGCGGGCAGCATGCTGATGACGACTTCGGCGTCCTTCACCGCCGCTTCGCTGCTCGTGGCGATGGCCACGCCTGCGGCCTTGACATGCTCGCAGGCGGCGCTGGCAAGGTCAAAAGCCTGAACCTGGTGGCCGGCCTTGTGCAGATTGATGGCCATGGGGCCGCCCATGTGGCCCAGGCCGATGAAAGCGATTTGCATGCGTTGTCTCCTTCAGTGAGGTGGTGGGTTGTCTGGCTTGCGTCTTGCTCCCTCCCCCTTTGGGGGAAGGCGGGGATGGGGGCGGGCTTGTGCTGGCGCCGCTGGCCTCCACCCCGACCCTCCCCCAGAGGAAGAGGGAGTTTTCTGTCATGTCAGCGGATGGCATCGGGCGCGTCGCCATCGAGCATCCTGCGCCCGACGATGACGCGCATGATCTCGTTCGTGCCCTCCAGAATCTGGTGCACGCGCGCGTCGCGCAGCAGGCGCTCCAGCGGAAAGTCGCGCAGATAGCCGTAGCCGCCGTGCAGTTGCAGGGCTTCGTTGATCACGTCAAAACAGGTATCGGTGGCAAAGCGCTTGGCCATGGCGCAATACGTTGTCGCCTCCGCCGCGCCGGCATCGAGCTTGCTCGCGGCCAGGCGCACCATCTGGCGTGCGGCGACCAGATGGGTGGCCATGTCGGCGAGCTTGAATTGCAGCGCCTGAAAGCTCGCCAGGGGCTTGCCGAACTGCTTGCGCTCTTGCAGATAGCGCTGGGCATGGGTGAGTGCGCCCTGCGCGGCGCCGACCGAGCAGGTGGCGATGTTGATGCGCCCGCCGTCCAGGCCCTTCATGGCGATCTTGAAGCCCTCGCCCTCGCGCCCCAGCAGGTGGCTGGCGGGGATGCGCACGTTGTCAAAGCTGATGGTGCGCGTGGGCTGGCTGTTCCAGCCCATCTTGTGTTCCTTCTTGCCGTAGCTGATGCCGGGAAGCTGAGCGGGCACGGCAAAGGCGCTGATGCCGCCCGCGCCCGCGTCGCCGGTGCGTGCCATCAAGACCAGCAGGTCGGTCGAGCCGGCGCCGCTGATGAAGGCCTTGCCGCCGTTGATCACATATTCGCTGCCCTGCAGCTCGGCGCGGGTCTTGATGCTGGCGGCGTCCGAGCCGCTGCCGGGCTCCGTCAGGCAGTAGCTGGCGAGCTTTTCCCCGCTGGTCAGCAGCGGGCCCCATTCGTCGCGCACCGCATCCGTGGCCCAGGTGCCGAGCATCCAGGTGGCCATGTTGTGGATGGAGATGAAGGCGGTGGTGGAGGGGTCGACGGCCGCGAGTTCCTCGAAGACCAGGGTGGTATCAAGGCGCGGCAAGGCCAGGCCGCCGGCGTTCTCGGGCGCGTACAGTCCGCAGAAGCCCAGCTCGCCGGCCTTGGCAATCGCATCAACCGGGAAGATGGCTTCTTCGTCCCATTTCGCCGCGTAGGGCGCGAGCTCGCTCTGGGCAAACTGGCGCGCAGTTTCGGCAAAGGCGCGCTGGTCTTCGGAGAGTTCGAAATCCATGCGGGGCGTCTCCTGTGTTTTTATAGCTGCTGGCGCTTGCTGGGCAAGGGCTGGAGGCCGATTTTGCTTGTATTCATCCTCCCCCTTTGGGGAGGTAGGGTGGGGACTTGGGGCGTTTGAACGAGCACTGTGCTCAGGCCAAGGCCGCTGGCCCCCACCCCTGCCCTCCCCCAGAGGGGGAGGGAGTGAAGAGGGTGCTTCCCCCAGAGGGGGAAGGAGCCAAAGCCCGCGTTTACTTCAGGCTGATGGTGGTGTTCATCGCGTGGTGCTCGGCCTCGTCAAACCAGCGCTCGGTCACGGTCTTGGTCTGGGTATAGAACAGCACCACCTGCTTGCCGTAGGGGCCCAGGTCGCCGAGCTTGGAGCCGCGGCTGCCGGTAAACGAGAACAGCGAGACGGGCACCGGCACCGGCAGGTTCACGCCGACCTGACCGACGTCCACATCCTCCTTGAACTGGCGCGCCGCCGCGCCCGAGCGGGTGAAGATGGCGGTGCCGTTGCCGTTGGGGTTGGCGTTGATGAACTCGATCGCCTCGTCCAGGTTGTTCGCCTGCACGATGCACAGCACCGGGCCGAAGACTTCCTGGTCGTAGATCGTCATGCCGGGCTTGACGTTGCTGAAGATGGTCGGGCCGACGAAGTTGCCCTTCTCGTAGCCGGGCACCGTGGGCTTGCGGCCGTCGAGTTCGAGCTTGGCGCCTTCCTTGATGCCTTGCTCGATCAGGCCTTCCACGCGGTCGCGCGCGGCGCAGGTGATCAGGGGGCCCAGGTCGGTGCCCTCGGCCGTGCCCACGTTCACCTTCAGGCCCTTGGCCTTGGCGACGATGTCCGGAATCCATTGCTGCGCCTCGCCCACCAGCACCATGACCGAGATGGCCATGCAGCGCTGGCCGGCGGCGCCAAACGATGCGCCGATCAGCGCGTTCAGCGCCTGCTCCTTGTTCGCGTCGGGCATCACGATGGCGTGGTTCTTCGCGCCCATCATGCACTGCACGCGCTTGCCAGCCAGGCTGGCGCGGTGGTAGACGTGGGTGCCGACCTTGGTGGAGCCGACGAAGGAGATGGCCTTGATGTCCGGGTGGTCGCAGATCGCGTTGACCGCGTCGGCTGTGCCGTGAATGACGTTGAGCACGCCCGCGGGCACGCCCGCTTCGATCGCCAGTTCGCACAGGCGCATGGTCACCATCGGGTCTTGCTGCGAAGGCTTGAGCACGAAGGTGTTGCCGCAGGCGATCGCCATCGGGAACATCCACAGCGGGATCATCGCCGGGAAGTTGAACGGCGTGATGCCGGCGCACACCCCGAGCGGCTGCAGCATGGTGAAGGTGTCGACGCCGGTGGCAATGTTGTTGCCCACTTCGCCCAGTTGCAGCGTGCCTATGCTGGCCGCGTGCTCGACGATCTCCAGGCCGCGGAACACGTCGCCTTCGGCGTCGGGCAGGGTCTTGCCCTGCTCGGCGGTGAGGATGGCGGCCAGCTCCTTCATGTGCGCGCGAATCAGTTCCTGGTACTTCAGGAAGATGCGCCCGCGCGCCATCAGCGAGGTCTTGCGCCAGGTCTTGAAGGCCTTCTTGGCGCTGGCCACGGCGGCGGCGATTTCTTCCGGCGTGGATTCGGGCACGCGCGCCAGCACCTGCTGGGTGGCGGGGTTGATGACCTCATGCCACTGCGTGGTCTTGGATTCGACGAGCTTGCCGTCGATCAAGAGCTTGACAGTGGGGGCGAGCACGCCCTGCGAAGTGGATGCGTCCATGGCTGATGTCTCCTGTGAAAACGGGGGTGATCGAAAAGCGGATCGGGCCCATGTTAGTTGTGCAAATTTGAATATGCAATAGACAATGCTGCACTTTCGCTTTGCAGATTTGCACATGAAAAAGCCTTCTTCGCTGGATTGGGACAACCTGCGCTACTTTCTGGAGCTGGCGCGCACCGGCACGCTGGCGGCCGCCGCGCGGCGCACCGGCGTGGAGCACACCACGGTGGCGCGGCGCATCCAGCAGCTCGAAGCGCGCATGGGCGCGCCGCTCTTCGTGCGCGAGGCGGCAGGCCATCGCCTGACCGAGGCCGGGCGCCAGCTACTGCCTTCGGTAGAGGCGATGGAGACGGCAGCGCTCGGTGTCGAGCGCGTGGCCGCACCGGGCGCTTCCAGCAGCGGGCCCGCGGGCCTGGTGCGCGTGGGCGCGACCGAAGGCTTTGGCACGCTGATCCTGGCGCCGCAGCTCGCCCAGCTCACGCGCCAGCATCCGCATCTGTCCATCGACCTGCTGGCGGTGCCGCGCATGCTGCACCTGTCGCGGCGCGAGGCGGACATCGTGATCTCGCTCGAACGGCCCAAGCAGGGCTCGGTCATCGTCACCCGCCTGGCCGACTACACGCTGATGGTCTACGGCCAGCGTGAATACCTGGCGCGCCGCGCGCTGATCACGCGCCTGCAAGACCTGCGCCAGCACGAATTCGTCAACTACGTGGACGATCTGCTGTTCTCCAAGGAGCTGCAGTTTCTCGAGGAAGTATTCCCGCCCGAGCGCTTCACGCTGCGCTCGACCAGCATCATGGCGCAGTACCAGGCGGTGCGCGCGGGTGCGGGCCTGGCGGTGCTGCCGGCCTTCCTGGCCGACCGCGACACCTCACTCACCCGCGTGCTGCCGCGCGAGGCGCGCTTTACCCGCACCTTCTGGATGAGCATGCCGGCCGAAGGCAAGCACCAGGCGCGCATCCAGGCGGTGTGGGAATTCCTCAAGCAGGTAGGCCAATCGCAGGCCGCGCGGCTGCGCCCTTGAGCGGGCCGCAAACGCGGCAGGTAAAGCACTTGGCAAACAGTGTTCAGACACCACTGCATCCGGTATGCTGCACGCCTTTTGCTGAACCGCATCCCGCAGCGTGCCTCAAGCCCGACGTCTACCACACTCTTTCTGGCATTGGTTGCCGGTGGCGCTGGTGCTCGCCCTGGGGCTGCTGGGCAGCTACGGACTGTGGCGCTACCAGAGCACGCTGACCCAGGAGCTGGTGCGCGAGCGCTTCGAGGCCAAGGCGGCCAATGTCACCGCCGCGCTGCAGCAGCAGGTGGAGTTGCAGGTGGACCTGCTGGCCGGCCTGCGCAACCTGATGAGCGTGGAGCCGCACCTGAGCCGGCGCGACTTCGAATGGGCGCTGGGGCAGCTCGACGTGATGCGCACCCATCCGAGCGTGGCCCACATCGACTTCGTGCGCCAGGTACCGGCGCAGGAGCGCGCGGGCTTTGAAGAGCTGGCGCTGGGCCAGCCGCACCTGAGCGGGCGCCCGCCGCTGGGCTTCAAGGTGCATCCGGCGCAGACCCTGCCCGAGTATTTCGTAGTCGATTTCACCTGGCCGGTGCCTGGCAACGAGGCCCGCTTGGGGCTGGAGCTGCACTCCCAGCCGGTGGCCCTCGAAGCCTATTCGCGCGCGCGGCGCACCGGCCAGCTCGCGGCCTCCGCGCCCTTCACGCAGCATGGCGCCATAGGTGTGACCTTGAACCTGCCCGTGTTCGACCACACCCAGGACCTGAGCATGGAGCAGGGCTTCATGGGCACCATAGGCCTGACGGTGAACGTGCCGCGCCTGCTCGAGATCCTGCAGGACAGCAGTGAAACCGACGGCTTGTCGCTGGAGCTGTCCGACCGCGGGCTGGTTGCGGCGTCGCTGCCATCCGAGCCGCGCTCCATGGCCGCGCTTACGCAAACACCCTGGGACGCCGCCAGCGGCCGCGAGATCGATCTGCCGGTGGGCGGGCGGCGCTGGCAGCTGCGCTTCATGCCCGAGCCGCAGCTGCTGTCGGAGGTGGAGCGCTACCGCCCGGCCGCGGCCGCGGCCGCGGGCGTGCTGATCACGCTGCTGCTCGCCGCACTGGTGGCGGTGCTCGCGCTGCGCCGCCTGCACGCGCTGCAGGATGCGGACGCGGCGCTGGCGCGCCAGCAGAGTTCGGAAAACCGCTTCCAGGCGGTGTTCAACCAGGCCTCGGTCGGCATCGTGCAGTTGCACCCGGAAACCGGCATGGTGCTGCGCGCCAACCAGTATTTCTGCGACCTGCTGGGCTATTCGCAGACCCAATTGCAGCAGATGCGCTTTTCCGACTACACCATCGCGGACGACATGCAGCTGAGCTGGGATGCCTTCAGCGCGCTGGTGAACCAGCAGACCGAGGGCTCGCGGCTGGAAAAGCGCTACCGGCGCAAGGACGGCGGCGTGGTCTGGGTGGACATCTCGGCCACGCTGATGAAGGCCGCGGGCGACGAGACCGCCTCGCACCTGGTGGTGGCGCAGGACATCAGCGTGCGCAAGCGCATCGAGCTCGAGCTCGCGCGCAGCGAGGAGCGCTACCGCGACATCTTCAACCACATGCCCGTCGGCGTGGCGCATGTGGACCAGGGCCAGATCCTCTTCTTGAACGACAGGCATGTGCAGATCTGCGGCTATTCGATGAACGACGTGGCCAACATCGACGAGTGGTGGCACTGCGTCGTGCCCGACGAACAGGAGCGCGAGCGTGCGCGCGCCGCCTGGCAGGCCGCGCGCGAAGCGGCCCAGTTCGAGGTGGACGGCACGATACGGCCGGTCAACTTCGTGCTCACCGCCAAGGGCGGCACGCGCCGTGAGGTGGAGCTCTCGGGCATGGCGGCAGGCACGGGCCACATCGTGGTGATGGTGGACGAGAGCCAGCGCAAGCGCGCCGAGCAGGAAATCGCCTACCTGGCACGCACCGACGTGCTCACCGGTCTGGTCAACCGCCGGGTGCTGCTCGAGCGCCTGCAGCAGGCGGTGGAGCGCGCCGCGCGCAGCGGCCAGTACGGCGCGGTGCTGATGCTGGGCATAGACCGCTTCAAGACCATCAACGAAACCTTTGGCCACGAGGTCGGCGACCGCCTGCTGGCGCTGGTGGCCCGGCGCCTGAGCGGGCGCGTGCCGGCGCAGGACACCGTGGCGCGCCACGGCGGCGACGTGTTCGTCGTGGTGCTTGGCGACCTTGCGGGCAGCGCCGAGGAAGCGGCGCTGGCAGTGCAGAACCTGGCCGACAAGCTGCTTGAGGCCGTGGCCGAGCCCTACAAGATAGGCCAGGGCCGGCCGCTGCAGGCCAGCCTGAGCGTGGGCGTGGCGCGTTTCGGGCGTGAAGAAGTCGTGTCCGCTGAAGAGCTGCTCAAGCGCAGCGACATGGCGATGTACGCGGCCAAGGCGGCGGGGCGCGGGCTGCTGCGCTTTTTCGATCCGGCGATGCAAGTGGCCGTGGCCGAGCGCGTGCAGCTCGAGAGCGACATGCGCAGCGGCATAGAAACCGGCCAGTTCGAGCTCTACTACCAGCCCAAGGTGCAGCAGGGGCGCATCATCGGCGCCGAAGCGCTGGTGCGCTGGAACCACCCCGAGCGCGGCCTGGTGTCGCCGCTGCAATTCGTGCCGCTGGCCGAAGAGTCCGGCCTGATCCTGCCGCTGGGCGAATGGGTGATGAAGAGCGCCTGCGAGCAGCTGGCGCGCTGGAGCATGCACCCGCTGCTCGGGCACCTGAGCGTGTCGGTCAACGTCAGCGCGCTGCAGTTTCGCCAGCCCGAATTTGCCCAGCAGGTGCTGGCCACGCTCGCGACCACCGGCGCGCCCACGCGGCTGCTCAAGTTCGAGCTGACGGAGAGCATGCTGATCGGCGACATCGAGGCCACCATCGCCAAGATGGGCCAGCTCAGGGGCTATGGCGTGCGCTTTTCGCTCGACGACTTCGGTACCGGCTATTCCTCGCTGTCCTACCTCAAGCGACTGCCGCTGGACGAGATCAAGATCGACCAGAGCTTCGTGCGCCACGTGCTCACCGACCCCAACGAGGCGGCGATCGCGCGCACCATCATCGCGCTGGGCGCAAGCCTGGACCTGGAGGTGATCGCCGAGGGCGTCGAGACCGAAGAACAGCGCATATTCCTGGAGCGCAATGGCTGCGACATGTGGCAGGGCTATCTGCTGAGCAAGCCGGTGACGCTGGAGGCGTTCGAGGCCTTGGTGCACGCGCGCGCCCCCGCGCCGGGCGCGCAGTATTGAGCCTGCGCGCAGCCATGCGCCCCCGCGGCATGCCAGACCCCGGAGTCAAACTCTGCATTTGATAGCTGCACGCGCAAGTACCGCAAGGGCTAAAGTCGTATTTTATTGAAACCATCGGGCGCGGCGCCCACGGTATGATTGCCGCCTTGCCTGCCCTGATGCCCGCCTTGCACCGCCCGCCGTGCGCCTGACCTCGATCAAACTCTCCGGCTTCAAGTCCTTTGCCGAGCCCACGCAGCTGCAACTGCCGGGCCAGCTCGTGGGCGTGGTCGGCCCCAACGGCTGCGGCAAGTCCAACATCATGGACGCGGTGCGCTGGGTGCTGGGCGAGTCGCGCGCCAGCGAACTGCGCGGCGAGTCCATGCAGGACGTGATCTTCAACGGCACCACCAGCCGCAAACCCGCGAGCCGCGCGAGCGTCGAGCTGGCGTTTGACAACGCCAGCCACCGCGCGGGCGGGCAGTGGAACCAGTTTGCCGAAATCGCCGTCAAGCGCGTGCTCACGCGCGACGGGGGCAGCAGCTACTACATCAACAACCAGCCGGTGCGCCGGCGCGACGTGCACGACGTGTTCCTGGGCACGGGCCTGGGCCCGCGCGCCTACGCCATCATCGGCCAGGGCACGATCAGCCGCATCATCGAAAGCCGCCCCGAGGAACTGCGCCTGTTCCTGGAAGAAGCCGCGGGCGTCTCCAAGTACAAGGAGCGCCGGCGCGAGACGGAAAACCGCCTGGCCGACACGCGCGAGAACCTCACCCGCGTGCAAGACATCCTGCGCGAGCTCTCGGGCAACCTGAGCAAGCTGGAAAAGCAGGCCGAAGTGGCCGAGCGCTACCACCGCCTGCAAGCGCAGGCCCAGCGTGCCCAGCAGCAAAGCTGGTACTTCAAGCGCCAGAGCGCGGGGCAAGAGCTGGATACCGTGCGCACCCAGGGGCTGCAGGCGGTCAACGACCTGGAATCGCGCATGGCCGATCTGCGCCGCGTGCAGGCCGAGCTGGAGGCCGTGCGCCAGGCCCACTACGCCGCAGGCGACGCGGTCAACCAGGCCCAGGGCAAGGTCTACGAAGCCACCGCCGAAGTCGGGCGGCTGGAGGCCGAAATCCGCTATGTGGTGCAAGGCCGCGAGCGCGTGCAGCAGCGCCTGGCGCAACTGGCCACGCAGATCGAGGAATGGAGCGCCCGCCAGGGCGATGCGCGCGCCGAGCTGGACCAACTGGCCGCCGGCGGCGACGACGCCCAGGAGCAGGCCGAGCTGCTGGCCGCCCAGGCCGAAGAGCAGGCCGCAGAGCTGCCTGGGCTGGAAGACGCGCTGCACCAGGCGCGCAGCAAGAGCGAGGCCCAGCGCCAGCAGGTCGCCCAGGTGCAGCAGCAGATTCAGGTGCTGGCCGCCGAGCAGCGCAGCCTGCAGGAGCAGCAGCGCCAGCTCGAATCGCGCCTGCAGCGCCTGCGCGCCGACCAGGGTGCGCTCACCGTGCCCGACGAAACGCGCCTGGCGCAACTGCAGGCCAGCAGCAGCGCCGCGGCCGAGCTGGCCGAGCAGGCGCAGGCGCGGCTGGAGCAATTGCAGCAAGAGCTGCCGGTGCGCGACGACGCGCGCCGTGCCTGCCAGCAGGCCGTCAACGACGAGAGCGCGCGCCATGCGCAGCTCACCGCCCGCCTGGGCGCGCTCAAGGACTTGCAAGAGCGCCTGAAGACCGACGGCAAGCTCGCCCCCTGGCTCGCCGAGCAAGGCCTGGGCGGCCTGCAAGGCCTGTGGACGCACCTGCGCATGGAGCCCGGCTGGGAGTCGGCGCTTGAAGCCGCGCTGCGCGAGCGCCTGGGGGCCTTGCCCGTGGGGCAGCTCGAGCGCGTGCGCGGCTTTGCCAGCGCCGGCGGCACGCCTCCCGCGCGCCTGAGCTTTTACAGCCGCACCGATGCGCCCGCGGCCAGCGCAGGCTCAGGTCAACTCGCCGACCTGGTCCGCACCGACGACGCCGGCCTGCACGCCGTGCTGGCCGACTGGCTGCACGGCTGCCACACCGCCGCATCGCTCGATGAAGCCCTGGCGCGCCGGGGCGAGCTGCAGCCGGGCGAAGCCATCTACACCCGCGAAGGCCACGCCGTCAGCGCCCATGCAGTGGACTTTCATGCGCCCGATTCCGAGCAGGCCGGGCTGCTTGCGCGCGCGCAGGAGATCGAGCACCTGGAAAAAGAGCTGCGCGCCCAGAGCCTGATGGCCGAAGAAGCCCGCGGCGCGCTGCTGCGCGCTGAAAGCAGCTACCAGCAGACCAACGCGCAGTTGCTCGGCACCCGCCGCGAAGCCGCCGAGGCGCAGACCCAGGCCCATGCCGAGCAGGTAGAGCTGCTGCGCCTGAGCCAGGCGGTGCAGCAGGCGCGCGAGCGCGGCCGCCAGATCGAGAGCGACCTGCAGGAGCTGCAGGCCCAGCTCGAAGAACTGCACGAGCGCGCCGCCAGCGCAGAAGGCCGCTTTGAGGAGCTGGACCTGCAGCTGGCCGACAGCCAGGAGCGCGAAGCCCAACTGCAAGACCGCGTGATCGCCGCCGAGCAGCAACTGAGCCAGTGGCGCGAGCAGCAGCGCCAGCTCGAGCGGCGCGCGCAAGAGGCGCAGTTTGCCCAGCGCAGCCTGCAGGCACGCCGCGCCGAGCTCGAGCGCGCAGTCGCCATGGCCGAGCAGCAAAGCCAGGCGCTGGCGCAAGAGAGCGAGCGCGCCCGCGAAGAGCTCGCCCGCCTGTCCGACGCCGCCGCCCAGGGCGGGCTGCAGCAGGCGCTGCAAACCAAGCTGGAATTTGAACAAGCCCTGGCCAGCCAGCGCAGCGACTACGACGCGCTCACGGCGCGCCTGCGCGCGAGCGACGAGCTGCGCATGCAAACCGAACGCGAGCTCGAACCCCAGCGCGCGCGCATCACCGAACTGCAGCTCAAGGAGCAGGCCGCGCGCCTGGCGCAGGAGCAGTACGACAAGCTGCTCACCGACGCCGAGGCCGACCTCGGCGCGCTGCAGCAATCCATCACCGAAGGCGGCGTGCAGCCCGAAGGCTTGCAGGCGCAGATCGAGCAATGGCAGCGCGCGATCGAGCAGCTCGGCCCGGTCAACCTCGCCGCGCTGCAAGAGCTGGAACTGGCGCGCGAGCGCCACGGCTTCCTGCAGGCGCAGGACGAAGACCTGCAACTGGCGATGAACACGCTGGAAGACGCCATCCGGCGCATCGACGCGGAAACCCGCAGCCTGCTGTCGGGCACCTTCGAGACGGTGAACCAGCACTTTTCCACCATGTTCCCCGAGCTCTTTGGCGGCGGGCGCGCCCAGCTCATCATGACCGGCGACGAGATCCTGGACGCCGGCGTGCAGGTCATGGCCCAGCCGCCGGGCAAGAAGAACCAGACCATCCATCTGCTCTCGGGCGGTGAAAAGGCGCTCACCGCGATTGCGCTGGTGTTTGCCATCTTCCAGCTCAACCCCGCGCCGTTTTGCCTGCTCGACGAAGTGGACGCGCCGCTGGACGACGCCAACACCGAGCGCTACGCCAAGCTCGTCGCCAGCATGTCCCGGGGCACGCAGTTCCTCTTCATCAGCCACAACAAGATCGCGATGGAAATGGCCGAGCAGCTCATAGGCGTGACCATGCAGGAGCAGGGCGTTTCGCGTATCGTTGCCGTGGACATGGCCAGCGCATTGACGATGGCCCAAGCCTGAACACCACCATCATGAGTTCCTTTCAGACGGCCCTGGTCATCATCGGCGCGATCGTCCTGATCGCCGTCGTCGCCTACAACGCCTGGAACACGCGCCGCCACGCGCCGCGCCGCGCGCGCGCGCCGGCAGCCGCCAGCCACGCCGCGCCCGAGCCGGGCCGGCGCGAGCCGCTGCTGGACGCGGGCGCCCCAGGGCTGGCGCCCGACGACCCGGAGGGCGCTCAGGGCTGGCAGGAGCTGCAGATCGACCCGGCCCCGCTGCCCGGCCTGGAGGGCGCGCCCGCGGCGCAGCGCGGCGCGCTCGATGCACTCGTCGACGTGATCGTGCCGATCACCGCCGAGCAGCAGGTCTCGGGCGACGCGGCCTTGGCCGCGCTGCCGCACACCCGGCGCGTGGGCAGCAAGCCCTTTGCCGTCGAAGGCCTGAACGAGGCCACGCAGCAATGGGAAAAGCCGCGCCCCGGCCAGCGCTACCGGCAGTTTCAGGCCGGCGTGCAGCTGGCCAACCGGCTGGGCGCGCTCAACGAGATCGAGTTCTCGGAGTTCGTTGCCAAGAGCCAGGCCTTTGCCGACGCGATCAACGCCGCGCCCGAGTTCCCCGACATGCTGCACGAAGTGGCGCGCGCGCGCGAGCTCGACCAGTTCGCCAGCAGCCACGACGCGCAGCTCAGCTTCACGCTGCGCGCGCGCCAGGCCGCCTGGAGCCCGGGTTACATCCAGCAGAGCGCGGCGCCGCTGGGCTTTGTCATCGGCACCATGCCGGGGCGCCTGGTGCTGCCCGCCGCGCAGCCCGGCTCGCCGCCGCTGCTCACCCTGGGCTACGACGCCCAGGCGGCGATGTCCGACGAGCCCGAGCGCTCGGCGCTGCGCGAGGTGAGCCTGGAGCTCGACGTGCCCCAGGTGCCGCGCGGCGAGCAGCCCTTTGCGCGCCTGCGCGAAGTCGCGGCGCAGCTGTGCCAGAGCATGGACGGCGTGCTCTGCGACCCCGAAGGCCAGATCCTGCCGGCGATGGCGATGGAGCCGATCGCCGCCGACCTGGAGCAGCTCTACGACCAGCTCGACGAGCGCGAGCTCTCGGCCGGCTCGGTGCTTGCGCGGCGCGTGTTCAGCTGATGGATTCAGATACTTTCAGGGCGCAAACGCCCGCCAGCAAAGCGCAAGCAGCTATCGAAATCGATGCGCTCAAAGCCAGCCTGCGCCGCTGGGCGCACGAGTACTACGTGCTCGATACCCCGAGCGTGCCCGATGGCGAATACGACCGCGCCTATCAGCGCCTGGAGCAACTGGAAGCCGCCTTCCCCGACCTGGCTACGCCCGACTCGCCCACGCAGCGCGTGCTCGGCAGCGTGCTGCCGGGCCTCGCGCCGGTGCGCCACGCGCTGCCCATGCTCAGCATCCGCACCGAAACCGACACCGAGGCAAGCGGCGCTCGCTCGTTTGACGCGCGCATCCGCCGCGAGCTTGGGCTGCAAGAGAGCGATGCGCCGGTTGAATACTGCGCCGAGCCCAAGTTCGACGGCCTTGCCATGAACCTGCGCTACGAGGGCCGCCTGCTGGTGCAAGCGGCCACGCGCGGCGACGGCGAAGTGGGCGAGGACGTGACGCACAACATCCGCACCATCCGCCAGATCCCGCTGCGCCTGCCGGCAGACGCGCCGGCGTTGCTTGAAGTGCGCGGCGAGGTCTACATGCGCTGGGCCGACTTCGAGCGGCTGAACGCGCGCCAGCAAGGCGCAGGCGACAAGAGCTTCGTCAACCCGCGCAATGCCGCGGCCGGCTCGGTGCGCCAGCTCGACGCGCGCATCGCCGCGCAGCGCCCGTTGTCCTTCTTTGCCTACGGCGTGGGCGAACTCACGCCGCCCGAAGCGGGCGGACCCGAGTTCGGCACGCAGTACGCGCTGCTGCAGCAGCTCAAGGCCTGGGGTTTTCCGGTTGCGCCGCAGGTGCGCGTGGCCCGCGGCGCCGACGAGCTGGTGGCGTTTCACGCAAGCATGGGCGCGGCGCGCGCCACGCTCGCCTACGGCATCGACGGCGTGGTCTACAAGCTCAACAGCCTGGAGCTGCAGCGGCGCCTGGGCTTCGTCACGCGCGAGCCGCGCTGGGCGGTGGCGCACAAATACCCGCCGCAGGAGATGGTGACCACGGTGCAAGGCATAGACGTGCAAGTGGGGCGCACCGGCAAGCTCACGCCGGTGGCGCGCCTGGCGCCCGTCTTCGTGGGCGGCGCCACCGTGACCAATGCCACGCTGCACAACCTGTTTGAGCTGCGGCGCAAGCGCGTGCGCGTGGGCGACCAGGTGATCGTGCGCCGCGCGGGCGACGTGATTCCCGAAGTGGTCGGCGTGGTGCCGGGCGCTCGTGCGCAGCACGCGGCCAACTTTCACATGCCGCGCAACTGCCCGGTCTGCTGCTCTGCCGTGGTGCGCGAGCCGGGCCAGACCGACCACCGCTGCAGCGGCGGCCTGTTCTGTCCGGCGCAGCGCAAGCAGGCGCTGCTGCACTTTGCCAGCCGCAAGGCGATGGACATCGAGGGTCTGGGCGAGAAGCTGGTGGACCAGCTCGTCGATGGCGACATCATTCATGGTCTGGCCGAGCTCTATGCGCTCGACGCCGCGCAGCTCGCCGCGCTCGATCGCATGGGTGAAAAGTCGGCGCAGAACCTGCGCGCGGCGCTCGAGCGCTCGCGCCAGCCGAGCCTGGCACGCTTTCTCTACGCGCTGGGCATACGCAATGTCGGAGAAGCCACGGCCAAGGACCTGGCGCGCCATTTCGGCCAGCTCGCGCGCGTGATGCAGGCCGACACCGACCAGCTCATGCAAGTGCCCGAGGTCGGCCCCATCGTTGCCGAATCCATCCATACCTTCTTCGCCCAGCCGCACAACCGCGAGGTGGTGCAGGCGTTGCTCGCAGCCGGCGTGCAGCCGCAGGAAGCCGAGCCGGCGCCCGCCGCCGATCTGGCGCTGGCGGGCAAGACCGTGGTGCTCACCGGCCAGCTTCCCACGCTCACGCGCGAGCAGGCGGGCGCGCTGCTGGAGGCCGCGGGTGCCAGGGTGGCCGGTTCGGTCAGCAAGAAGACGAGCTACGTCGTCGCCGGAGAGGACGCCGGCAGCAAACTGGCCAAGGCGCAGGCCCTGGGCATCCCGGTGCTGGACGAGGCCGGGCTGCACGCGCTGCTTGAAGGCAGGCTCTGATGGCGCTGGCCCGCCGCGCTCCGCGCCTGGGCCTGGTGCTGGGCAGTGGCTCGGCGCGCGGCTGGGCACACATTGGCGTGCTGCAGGTGCTGCAGGAAGAGGGCGTGCGCCCCGACCTGATCTGCGGCGCCTCGATCGGCGCGCTGGTGGGCGCAGCCTACGCCGCCGGTGAGCTGGAGCGCTTTGCCGACTGGGTGCAGAGCCTGGGCATGCGCGAGGTTTTCGGCTTCATGGACTTTCGCCTCTCGGGCGGCATGCTCAAGGGCGAGAAGCTGATCGCCTTCTGGCGCAGCCACTTTGCCGACTTCAACATCGAAGACTCGCCCATGAGTTTTGGCGCGGTGGCCACCGACCTGCATTCGGGCGCCGAGGTCTGGCTGCGCGAAGGCTCGATCGCCGACGCGGTGCGCGCCTCGATCGCGCTGCCCGGCCTGTTCACGCCGGTGCAGTGCGGCGACGGGCGGCTGCTGGTGGACGGGGGCATCGTCAACCCCGTGCCCACTTCGCTTGCGCGCGCCATGGGCGCGGACATCGTGATCGCGGTGGACCTGAATGCCGACATCCTGCACCGCCACATGCAGCCGTTGGCCGTGATGGCACCCGCACCCGAGACGGATGCGGCGCAGGCCGAGCACCCGCCCGAGCCGGCCGGACCGACCGAACCGGTCGAGCCCGAAGTCCCCGTGCCGGCCGAGGACGCGCCGCACCCCTGGCGCGAGCGCCTGCGCACCTGGCTGCCCGCATGGCACGCGGGCGGCGCGCCGGCGCGGGCCAAGCCGCCCTCGGTGCTGGACGTGGTCATGACCAGCGTGAGCATCATGCAGATGCGCATCACCCGCAGCCGCATGGCGGGCGACCCGCCCGAAGTGGTCATCGCGCCGAGCCTGGCGCACCTGGGCCTGCTCGACTTTCACCGCGCCGCCGAAGCGATCGAGGAAGGCCGGCGCGCCGCGCACGCAGGCCTGCCGCAACTGCGCCGCTTCATGCAGTGAGGCCGGCCTTTGCCCGCATTTGCAGCAGGGCCACGGCTGGTGCGGGGCGGGGCGGCGGCCTACACTGAAGTGTCATTTCACATGCACCTTCCATTCCATGCACGACCACACCACCGCTGAAGCGATCTACCCCTTTGATGCCCGCGGCATTGCGCGGCGCTTTCGCCATTCGGCCATCTTCGGCGCGCTCGATGCGCTGCACCCGGGCGAGACCATGCGCTTCATGAACGACCACGACCCGCTGCCGCTGCTCAACCAGATCGAAATGCGCTACGGCGAGGGCGTGGCCATCGAATACCGCCAGCGCGAGCCCGGCGAGATCGTGATCGACTTTCTGCGCCAGTAAAGCCGGCCGCGGCGCCGAGGGCAGCCGCAAAATGCAGGGGGCGCCACCGCGCGGCAACGGGCGGCGCCCTTGGCTTTTCATGGCCTCGTGGTGCAGCGGCGCCGGCGCGCCCTGGGGCCAGCGCAGAACCCGGGCCAGGCCTCCCCGCCCGGCCCGGGTCTGCCAGCCACCTTCCCCACCAGGAACATGGCCACGGCGGCCAGGGGCTGCGCTTGCATCCCACGGCGCCGGCTGCCACCCGCGGCGGCTCCTCTCTCTCCCTCGCTCTTCTTGTGTCGCTGCGGGCACCAGCATGCCAGCAGCAGCGCGGCGGCGCCAGTGACCAAAGTCATGCAAGCTTGGGGCGCCGCGCCGCAGCCGCGCCTCAGCCGCGGATGGCGGCGATGGCCTGCAGCAACTGCTCGCCCCCGACCGGTTTGAACAGCACCGGCACGCCGGCGCTGCGCACGTGGCGCAGGCGCTCGGGTGCGGTCTCGCCGGTGACGAGCAGCAGCGCCAGTGGCGCGAACTCGCGTGCCAGCGCCATGCCGGCCTGCAGGCCGTCGGCGCCGCCGGCAAGGCGGAAGTCGCAAATCAGCAGATCAAAGGGCTGGCCGGCGGCGCGCGCCTGCGCCAGCGCGCCGCGCGCTTGCGCCTCATCGGCCACCGCGCAGGCGTGCACCTCGTAGGCCTGCAGCAGCTGCACCATGGCCAGGCGCACGTCGGCTTCATCGTCCAGCAGCAGTGCGCGCCGCGGCAGGGTGCGCGCCGCGCTGTCCGCGCTCCACAGCGGCGGCAGCGGCAGCACCGAGCTCAGCGGCCGGGTTGGCGGCGCGGCGGCGCGCGGCAGAACCAGGCGAAAGCGCGTGCCCCGCCCCAGGACGGAGCGCTGCTGCAGGGGGTGCTGCAGCAGTCGCGCCAGGCGCGCGACGATGGCAAGACCTATGCCCAGCCCCAGCGCGCGGTCGCGTCCCGGGTTGCCCACCTGGTAGAACTCCTCATACACGCGGCTTTGCTGCTCGGGTGCAATGCCTATGCCGGTGTCGTAGAGCTCGACCCAGACCTGCGCCGCGCGCCCGCGCGCAAGCACCAGCACGCCGCCCTCATGGGTGTATTTGATGGCGTTGTCCAGCAGGTTGGACAGCAGGCGGCGCAGCAGCTGCGGGTCGCTGTCTACCCACAGCTCGGTGGCGCGCAGGCGCAGCGTGATGTCCTTCTCGCTGGCGGCGTTGACGAAGCTCTGGCCGAGCGACTGGAAGATCTCCTGCAGCGCGATCGGGCGGCGCGTGGCCGCGACCACGCCGGCGTCCAGCCGCGAGACGTCCAGCATCGCGTCCAGCGACTGGCTCAGCGTGCCCACGGCCTGCATCAGGCGCTCGGCGTTGGCTTCTTGCGGCGCGCCTGCCAGTTGTTTTTGCAGCGCCGCCCCGAGCAGCGCGATGGCGTGCAGCGGCTGGCGCAGGTCGTGGCTCGCGGAGGCCAGAAAGCGCGTCTTCTGCTGGCTGGCTTCTTCGGTGGCGCGCACCTGGCGCGCGAGCTGTGCGGCCAGCGCCTCGTTCTCGAAGCGCGCCTGCAGCGCCTGCTTGAGCAGCGCCGACTGCGCCTTGGCAAAACGCAGTATCGAAGCCAGGAAGATCGCGCTGCACAGCGCGAGAAACAGGTGCATGGTGCTCGGGCGCATCAGCAGCGCCAGCATCAGGCAGGCCAGCATCGGCACCAGGTAGTGGCGCGCCGCACGCGCCAGCGGAGCCACTGCGGAGACGCCTGCGGCGCACAGCCCCATCATCACCAGCATCATCACCGCGGTGAGCGGCAGGCTGTCGGGCAGGAACAGCAGCGGCGCCAGGCCCCAGGTCAGGCTGTTGAGCGCGAGCTCGCGGCAATAGACGTCGGCCCAGTGCTGCAGGCGCTGGCCGGCCTGCGGGTCCTTGAAATAGGCGGTCATCACCGGCAGGCGCGAGGTGTTGTACAGGTGCAGCAGCATCCAGGCCAGGATGGGCCAGGCGCGCATTTGCCAGTACATCGCGCTGCCAAAGGCCAGGGCCAGCAGGAAGTCGCCTAGGGTGGCGGCGCGAATGGTCGAATACAGCATGGCCACCTGCTCGCGCAGCACCTGCTCGGCGAAGGGCGACGGCGCGGCGGGCGCGGCAGCGGCGGCGCTCATGAATGCAGCTTGATGATGAGCTGGGCGCGCGAGCGCACGCCAAAGGTGAGCAGCAGCATGGAGACATGGTTCTTGACCGTGCCTTCGCTGAGGTGGGCAATCTCGCTGATCTCGCGGTTGCTCTTGCCCTCCAGCAGCCACTGCAGGATCTGCAACTGCCGCGCGGTGAGTTCGGCCAGGGCGCCGCGCCGCGCCGCGCCGCCGGCCAGCGCCGGGGCGGCGGCGGGCGCGCGCTGCCTGCATGCGGCCTGCACGCCCAGGCGGGCGCAGTCGAGGACGAAGCCGAGCATGGCCGTGAGCTCGCCCGACTTTTCGAAGAAGGCCAGCGCGCCGAGCGTGAGCGCGTCCTGCGCCATCTGCGCGCTGGCCGTGCCCGAGAGCACGACGACGGGCAGCTGCGGGCAGGCCTGGCGCAAGCGGATGAGGCCGCTCAAGCCCTCGGCGTCGGGCAGGGACAGATCCAGCACCACCACGGCAATCGATGCCTGGTGCTGCTCATGGCATTGCAGCGCTTCGGCCAGCGTGGACGCGCACAACACCGTGAGCGGCGGCTCGCCCGCGGGCGGCGCGTGGCTGGCCATCAGCGCGCGAAAGCCCAGGCGCACCAGCTCGTGGTCGTCCACCAGCAGGATGGCACGCGCCGGCGCGCAGGTGTCCGGCGCCGTGAGGCCGGGGGCGAGGAGGGGGGCACTGGCAGGCATGGCGCTCGCGAACAAGGTCGTGGGCACATTGGCCATGAAAAGCGGCGCCTTGTCCAGTGCCACAAGTCATGGCCGCGCGCGGAGCGGCGCCCGCCGGCCCCGCTGTTGCCGCGGCGCCTGCTACCAGCCCCAGGTCAGGCGCGTTGCCACCCAGCCGCGCTGGCCGCTGCTGCGCTGCACCTGAGCCCAGCTGCCGCGCGTGGCCAGGGTGCGCACGATCTCGTTGCCGGCAAGCGTCGCGAGGATGCGATGGCTCGTGCCTGGCCCCGCGCGCAGCCGCGCCCGCGACGCGGTGACGATGCGGTGCGGCGTGCGCGTGGTCAGCGGCGCGTACACCCAGCCCAGCGTGGCCTCGTGGTCCGCGACCTTGAGCCAGCGGCCTTGTTTCTGCTGCACGCGCAGCGGGTAGCCGCTGTCCAGCTCCCATTGCACCGGCGCGCGGGTGCTGGGCTGCGCGCGCACGTTGACGGCATTGCCCTTGATGCTGACGAACTGCGCCGCCTGCGCGGCCAGCGGCATGGCGGCGCCGAGCACCAGCGCCAGAAACAGGTGAAACAGGGCGGAAAGAGAGCGCTGCACGCTACAAAACTCCTTGTGTACGGTAGATGTGTCAGGGCGAAGTGCCGCGCTCAGCGGGCGGCGGCGCGGGCCTGGGCGATCCAGCCGTCAAAGGTCTCCTGGTGCGCCTTGATCCACTGGTCGGTGTGGCGCTCGATGTCGGCGGCCTTGTTCTGACCCTGGCTCATCAGGAAGTTCTGCGCGTTGATGTCGGCAATCGGCAACTGCATCACGGCAAACAGCTTGGCAGCCGCCGGGTTGGCATCGCACCAGGCCTTGTTGGCCACGATCTGCTGGTTGTTCACCACGAAGCCGTAGTTCTTGCCATTGGGCAGCTTGGTGTCCAAGCCCTTTTGCTCGCCGGGCAGCGAAGAAAACGGCACCTCCAGCCAGACCACGTCCTTGCCGGGCTTGAGCTCGTTGCTCACCCAGTAGGGCGTCCAGGTGTAGTAGAGGATGGGCTTGCCCGCCTTGTAGCGCGTGATGGTGTCGGCAATCAGCGCGGAATAGCTGCCTTGCTGGTGCGTGACGGTCTTGCGCAGGTCAAACGCGGTGAGCTGGTGCTCGATCACCGCCTCGCAGCCCCAGCCGGGGTTGCAGCCGGTCAGGTCCGCCTTGCCGTCGCCGTCGCTGTCAAAGAGCTTGGCGATTGCCGGGTCCTTGAGCTGGGCGATGTTGCTGATCTTGTGCGCGTCGGCGGTCTTCTTGTCGATCAGATAGCCCTGCGCCGCGTTGGCCGAGAAGATGCCCTCGCGGTAGAGCTTGGCGTCGCCGCCGGCGTTCTTGTAGTAGTCGGCGTGCAGCGGGTTCCAGTGGTCGGCCAGAAAGGTGGCGTCGCCATTGCCGATGGCGATGTGCGCGGTGGGGTATTCGACCTCCTTGATCGGCTGCACCTCGTAGCCGAGCTTTTCCAGTGCCTTCATCACCAGCAGGGTCTGGAAGGTTTCCTCGGCGATCGAGCTCTTGAGCGGCAAGACCTTCACGCCCTTGCCGGGCAGGTCGGCCGCGCTGGCGGCCAGGGCGAAGGTGCTGGCTGCGGTGGCCAGCACCAGCAGGCGGCGTAGGGGGGAGTGGCGGGACATGGGATGCTCCTTCTGTGATGGGAAACGGAAAATGAAAATTTGAATGAAATCGGGCTCCAGCCCTTGCGCAGCAAGCGCTGGCAGCTATGTTTTTGATGGTTTGCGGCGCAGCAGGCCCAGCGGCCCGCCGCTGTACCAGCGCTCGCCGCCGCGCCGCGGCTCGCCCATGGCCTGGGTGATGCGATCGAGCACGATGGCCAGCAGCACGATCCCGAGGCCCCCGACGGTGGCCAGGCCCATGTCCAGGCGGCCTATGCCGCGCAGCACCATCTGCCCCAGGCCGCCGACGGCGATCATCGAGGCGATGACGACCATGGACAGGCTCAGCATCAGCGCCTGGTTGATGCCCGCCATGATCGAGGGCATGGCCAGCGGCAGCTGCACCTTGAACAGCAGTTGCGCGGGCGAGGCGCCATAGGCGCGGCTGGCCTCGATCAGATCGGGGCGCACCTGGCGTATGCCCAGGTTTGTGAGGCGCACCAACGGCGGCAGCGCGAAGACGATGGTGACGATCACGCCCGGTACGTTGCCTATGCCAAACAGCATGACGACGGGCACCAGGTAGACGAAGGCCGGCGTGGTCTGCATCGCGTCCAGGATGGGCCGCGTGATGCGCTGGGCGCGGTCGCTGGCCGCCAGCAGCACGCCCAGCGGCAGGCCGATGAGCACGCAAAACAGCAGCGAGGTGAACACCAGCGCCAGGGTCACCATGGTGTCGCTCCAGATGCCCAGCAGCGCCACGGCCAGCAGCGACAGGACGGTGCCCAGCGCCAGCCAGCGCCCGGCAAACTGCCAGGCAATGAGCGCGATCAGCAACACCATCAGCGGCCAGGGCACGGCCAGCAGGCCGTCGGTGATGCCCGAGAGGATCGCGTCGATCGGCGTGCGCACCGCCTGGAAGAAGGGCCGGAAGTGGCTGACCAGCCAGGCCAGGCCCTCGTTGATCGGGCCTTGCACCGGCAGACCGTCGCTGCTGATCTGCTGCCAGAGCGCGGCCAGGCTGCTGCCGTCGGCATCGGGCGGCGTCGCGCCGGCAGGTGCGTCCAGCCAGCTCGCGCCGCCTTGCGCGCCGTCCATGGCGCTGCCCCAGGCGTCGGGCTCGGCCGGCGCTGCGGCGGGGGCGGCGGGCACGCTCGCGGCGCTCCAGGGGTCGGTAGTGGCTTCATCGGCCATGGTCTTGTCCTTTGCGTGTCATGCGGCGCGCACGATGGGTTCGGCCGCCTGGTGCGGAAACTGCGGGTTCAACTGCAGCGGCGCCACTTCGGGCTGGGCCGGCAGCACCGGGGGCGTGTCGCGGTCGAGAAAGCGCATCAAGGTGGTGCGGCTGACCACGCCCAGGTATTGGCCCCCCTCGTCGACCACGGGCAGCGGGCAGGGCGCATGCACCATGGCGCCGTAGAGATCGGCCACAGGCGCGCTCGCCTGCAGCGGCGTGACGTCCCGCATGAAGGCGTTTTTCAGGCCCAGCGCTCCCTGGTGGCCGCGCAGCGCCGCGCGCAGCGACTGCGAGGACACCGTGCCCAGGTAGTGCCTGCGCGGGCTGAGCACGTAGGCCACGTCGCGGTCGGAGTCTTCCAGAATGCGCAGCGCCGCGCGGCAGCCGCGGTCGCCCTGCTCGGAAATCACGGTGAGCGCCTGGCGCGCGATGTCGCTGGCCTTGAACACCGCGGCCGCGTCCACCCCGCGCACGAAGTCGCGCACATAGTCGTCGGCCGGCGCGCGCAGGATCTCGTCGGGCGTACCCACCTGCACGACGTGGCCGTCCTTCATGATGGCGATGTGGTCGCCAATGCGCATGGCCTCGTCCAGGTCGTGCGAGATGAAGACGATGGTGCGGCGTTTGGCTTCCTGCAGCCGCAGCAGCTCGCTTTGCATTTCGGTGCGGATGATGGGGTCGAGCGCGGAAAAAGCCTCGTCCATCAGCAGGATGGAAGGATCGGCCGCCAGCGCCCGTGCCAGGCCTACGCGCTGCTGCATGCCGCCGGAGAGTTCGTCCGGGTAGCTTGCCTCCCAGCCGGCCAGGCCGACCTGCGCCAGCGCCTGGCGCGCGGCGCTCTCGCGCTCGGCTTGCGCCACGCCGGCGAGCTCCAGGCCGAAGGCGGTGTTCTGCAGCACCGACAGGTGCGGCATCAGCGCGAACGACTGGAACACCATGGAGATGTCCTTGCGGCGCAGCGCGCGCAGGCGCTTTTCGCCGTAGTCGTTGATGTTCTCGCCGTCCACGAGGATGCGCCCGCTGGTCGGCTCGATCAGCCGATTGAGCATGCGCACCAGCGTGGACTTGCCCGAGCCCGACAAGCCCATGACGACGAAGATCTCGCCGGCGGCGATGTCGAAACTGGCGTTGAACACGCCGATGGACTGGCCGGTGCGCTCCAGTATCTGCTGCTTGGGCACGCCGGCGCGGGCCATGCGCAGCGCCTGTTCGGGCGCGTCGCCGAACACCTTGAATACCTTGTCGATAGTGATTGACTTGGCCACCTGGCAGGTTCTTTCTTGCGGATTGAACTCGCCCCGCGCACGCTGGCGGGCGCAGGGCAGGAATGGCCGAAGCATGAAAATCACGCAGCCCCGATGCAATGACATCGCCCAAAGTGCATGCCCTCTTCGGGACGCACACGGAGAACGCTGCCGGGGTGGTGACTACCTTCCGGGGTAGCCGGGCGGCTCGGATGGCACGCTCAAAGGGTGCGCAAGAGCCGGTGCGCGGGTGGGGGTGCGGCGCCTGTCGCCGGGACCGGGCCCACCCGGTGCATCGAGGCCGAAGCTTCGGCCGTGGCTGGCGGCAAGTGCCCATGGGGCACGGCGCCGGACCGTGTTCCATGCCAGAGTGCAACAAGCACTACAGGCATGAGGACCTGCGTTGCAGGTTGTAAGACACGCGGCGATTATAAGTACCGAATCTGAAGCCAAGCAGCATGCGTGGCTTTGTGCGCTGCGCCGCCGCAGGGGCGCGCCCGCTCGGCCAAAATCGGCAACCAGGGCGATGCGCAAGCCCACCCCGCGCGCGCCGCCCCGGTTTGCGCGGTATTGCGCAGACCATTTGTTTCCAAGGGAAGCCATGAACCAAAGAGCGCACGCGCAGGCGTCCATTTCCTGCGTCATGCCCGCCTACAACGAAGGCGCGAGCCTGCCCGCGGTCATCGACCAGACGCTGCAGGCGCTGCGCGCGCTGTCACCGCGCGTGGAGCTGATAGTGGTCAACGACGGCAGCCGCGACGACACCGAAGCCGTGGTGCGCGGCCTGTGCGCCAGCGAGCCGGCCTTGCGCCTGGTGCAGCTGTCGCGCAATTTCGGCAAGGAAGCCGCGCTCAGCGCCGGCCTGGCCGCCGCGCGTGGCGACGTGGTGGTGCTGATGGACGCCGACGGCCAGCACCCCACGGCCTTGCTTGCCGACATGCTGCGCCACTGGCGCGAAGGCGCGGACGTGGTCTACGCAGTGCGGCGCACGCGCGACGACCAGTCGGCGCTGCACCGGCGCCTGGTGGCCTGGTTTTACGGCATCGTCAACTGGGGCGGGCGGGTGCGCATACCGCGCAATGCCGGGGACTTTCGCCTCATGGACCGGCGCGTGGTACAGGCGCTCTTGCGCCTGCCAGAGCGCCATCGCTTCATGAAGGGGCTCTACGCCTGGGTCGGCTTTCCCAGCGTGGCGCTGGACTACGAGCCGCTGGCGCGCCACGCCGGCGCGAGCCATTTTGGTCTGCGCGGCGCGCTCAGCCTGGGCACGACCGGCTTGTTTGCCTTTACCGCCGTGCCGCTGCGCCTGCTCGGGCTGGTCGGGGGGGTGTTGTCGCTTTCGTCCATAGGCTATGGACTCTGGGTGATAGGCGAGTACTTCCTGCGCGGCATCGACGTGCCGGGCTACGCCACGCTGGTCGTGGGCATGATGTTTCTGAGTGGCGTGCAACTCATGTCCATAGGCCTGCTGTCCGAATACGTGGCGCGCATCTACGACGAGGTCAAGCAGCGCCCGCTCTACCTCGTGGCCGACGAGGCGGGCACCGGCCTGCCGCCCGCCGCACCGGGCCCGCAGGGCGCATGAAGGTGCTGCCGCTGGCCGCCCCGGCGCGCGAGGGCGCCTGGTTCATCGCGGTAGGCGCGGGCGCGGCCGCCACGCATGCGGCGGTGTTCTGGCTGGCCCAGCATGCGCTGCTGGCCGAGCTTGCCAATGCGCTGGGCTTCATCGTCGCCTTCTTCGTCAGCTTTGCCGGCCACCGCTGGCTGAGCTTTCGCGATGCCGCCACCGGCATGGGCCAAAGCCTGCTGCGTTTTGCGCTGACCGCGCTCGCCGGTTTTGCGCTCAATGAGCTGGTGTTTTCCGCGCTGCTGCGCCTGGCGCACTGGCCCTCATGGCTGGCCTTGGTTGCCGCCATGCTGGTCGCCGCATGCCAGACCTTCGTGCTCGGGCGCTACTGGGCCTTCCGGCGCTGAGGCGTACAGCGTCCAGCGCAGGCCCTCGCGCTCGCTGCGCCAGCCCGGCGGCGGCGCCTGGCCCGTGGGCGCGAGCAGCCAGGCGCGCTGGCTGCGCTCGCGCGCGGCAAACTGCGCGGGCGTTTGCAGGATGCGCCGGGCGGCTTGGGGCTCGAAGTCGCCGGCCTCGAACAGCTCACGCTGCCAGTTGTCGCCGGCGCTGGCGCGCAGCCGCGACCAGTCCTGCACGACGATGAGCGGCGCGCCCAGCCGCGCGAGAAAGGGCAGGTCGTAGGGGTAGCCGCCGCAGACATAGACCGGCTCGCCCGGCTGCAGCCGCGCGGCCAGGGCGGGGGCGACGTCGATGCTCAGACGCCTCGCGTCGCGCCCCGGCCCCAGGGTCAGCGCCAGGGCGGCGAGCGCAGGCAGCAGCGCCAGCAGCGCAAACCAGCGCTCGCCATGGCGGCGCGCGGCCATGCTGCGCTGCCAGCCCAGCGCCGCCAGCAGCGCCAGCGCCGGCGTGACCGGCAGCACATAGCCCGCGAGCTTGGAGCGCGGCAGCGAGAAGAACAGCACCACCACCGCTACCCAGATCCAGCACAGCAGGCGCAATTGGTTCGCTCCGTTATCAGTAGCTGATAGCGCAGTGCCGGTGCGGGTTTTGAGCGAAAACGGCAAAAAAACACTCCAGGGCAGCAGCATCACTGCCAGCACCGCCGGGTAGAACCACGGGCCGTGCTGGTTGTTGAACACCGCGCCGGTGTAGCGGCCAAACTGCTGGGCGCCGAACAGATAGTTCCACAGCCCCGGATGCTCGCGGCCGGCGAGCACGAACCAGGGCAGCGCCAGCAGCGCGAACACCAGCAGGCCGCTCACCCAGGGCAGGCGCAGCACGCGCGGCCACAGGCGCGCCCAGCTGACCCACACCAGCAGCACCAGGCCGGGCAGGGCCACGCCGATCAAGCCTTTGGTCAGCAGCCCCAGCGCGCAACAGGCAAAGCCCAGGCGCGCAAGCACCGCGTGCGGCCGCGGCCCGTGCAGCAGCGCCAGCGCAAAGCACCAGATGGCGCTGGCGATGAAGCTGGCTACCAGCATGTCGTGGTTCACGTACTGGCCGCCGACCAGGAAGACGCCGCTTGCCGCCAGCACCAGCGCCGCGCGCCGCGCCAACGCCGCGCCGGCCACGCGCCGCACCGCAAGGTACAGCCCTGTGACCATCAGCACCGCAGCAGCGGCGGGCACCAGCCGGGCGGCCCAGGCACTGACGCCGAGCACGCCCATGACGGCGGCCTGCAGCCAGTGCAGCAGCGGCGGTTTGTGAAAAAAGGGCAGGCCGTCCAGGCGCGGCGTGAGCCAGTCGCCCGAGGCCAGCATCCAGCGGCTGATCTCGGCATAGCGCCCTTCGTCGGGCAGGCTCAGCGGGCGCAGCGCGGCCAGCAGCAAGAGCAGGCCCAGCAGCAGCGCGAGCCAGCGCCATGGCGGCGGCGGGGCTTCGGGGGGGACGGTTGGCTTCATCGGGGTTCGGCTGGCGGCGCGCTGCGGTAGAGGGTGCTGCCGCGCACCAGGCGCACGCTGGCGCGGGCAAGCTGCGCGCCGAAGGCGCTGCTGCCCAAGTGGGCGGCCTCGTGCCCGCGCGCATCGGCAATCGGGTCGGGCGCTGCGTCGGGATCGCTGTCGGCATCGGAATCGCCCGGGTGGCACATCAGCAGCGCACCCGCCGGGGCGCTTTCCAGCCACTGGCCCATGCGGCGCGCGTAGCCTGCCTGATCACCCTTGAAATCGTAAATGCCGCAAAGCCATTTTGCGCTTGGTACGCCTGCGTCTGCAGCTATCTTGGTGAGAGCATCGGCGCCCATGAGTGCGATGGTGCGGCTCTTCAGGTCGGCCTGCCCTGGCGCGGGACGCGAGACGCGCAGCCAGGATCGGTCAGCGCCGTAGCGGCGCACCAGCAACTGCACCAGCGGCTCGCGGATGCCGGCAAACTGCTGCACGTGCTGGTGCCCGTCCACATGGTCGGGCGGGGCCTGCCAGTGGGCCTCGAACAGGTCGAGCTGGCGCTCGATGACCTCGCGCGCCCGGCTGCGCTCAAAGCCGCCCAGCAGCGCGCGCGCCATGGCCGCCGCCAGGCCCAGGCCATGGCCGGCGGCGCGCGCGTAGGCGCTGGTCCAGTCCAGGTGCAGGCCCACGTCGAGCTGGCCGCGCAGCGGCGCAAGCGCCGCCGCCTCTTCGGGCCAGCGCGGCGCCAGCACCATGGCGCTGGTGGCGCTCAGGCGCCCCTGAGCGGCCAGGCGGCGGATCGCCTGGCTCACGCCGCGCCCCTGGGCGTAGTCGTCGGCGCAAAGCACCAGGGGTTTGGGCCGGGCTGCGGGTGCGGTGCTCATGGCGGCGGGGTTTTTTTGGCGTCCGTGCCGCCCGGGCGCCAGGCCCAGCCGGGCATGGCGCGGTAGGCGCCGGCGGGCGGCTCGGTCGCAGGAAAGAGGCTGATCACCCGGGCGCGGCGCAGTTCCTCGGCGCTGATCCAGGGGCTGATCGCGAGCTTGCCATCGATCAGCACACGCGGGTGCTCGGCCATGCGCAGCGCCAGCGCGCCGGCCTCGGTGTAGGGGCCGCTGATGATGTCTATCGGCCCGCCGAGCAGTTCGCGCGCCGGCTGGGCCACGCCCTGCGCCAGGCGGTCGGACGGGAAGTTGCGCCAGTGCACCGAGCGCCAGCGCTCGGGCCCGTAGACCGAAGACAGCAGCAGCTGCGCCAGCAGCAAGAGCTGCAGCGCGGCAAACGCCCACGCGGCCGCGCGCCGCGCCCGCCAGGTGAGCGCGCGCGCGGGCAGCAGCACCATGACGGCCGCCACCGTCCACAGCGTGAAGGCGGTCAGCCACTGCAGCTGCAGATCGGTGCCCAGCGCCAGGCCAAGCAGCGCCATCATCAGCGCCGGCGCCATGCCCCAGAGCAGCAGGAAGCGGCGCGATTCGTCCCTTGCAACTGCTGGCCCCGCCGCCGGCGCCGCGCCGTCGCCCGGCTGCGGGCGCGCGCCCCACCAGGCGGCGGCCAGCACCAACCAAGCGAGCACCGGGCGGTTGAACAGCCAGTCGGCCAGCCACAGCAATGTGTGCTTGAGCCGCGCCAGCGGACCCAGGCCCACGCCCAGCGAGCTGTGCTGCGCATAGTGCAGCGGCGCAAAGTCGTGCTGCCACAGCCACAGCGCATGCGGCAGAAAGACCAGCGCGGCCACTGCGCCGCCCAGCCACAGCCCGATGCGGTGCACTGGGTGGCGCCAGCCGCGCAGCTGCAGCCACCACAGCAGCACGCAGACGCCGGCCACGGCCGTCTGGTACTTGGCCAGCATGCCCAGGCCCGCGCACAGGCCGAGCACCGCCCAGGTGGCAAGGCGCGGGCGCAGGCTCAGGCGCCAGCAGGCCCAGACCATGGCGGCGATGGCGAGCATCATCACCACGTTGTGGTTGAAGTAGTACAGCCGCCCGTTGTAGAAGGTCACGCACAGCGCGGCCAGCAGCGCGACGTGGGCGAACTGCGGTCCGCGGCATTCGCGCAGCAGCTGCCAGAAGATCAGCAGCGACCCCAGCGTGCAGGTCGCGCCCAGCAGGTACAGCGGCAGCGGGCCGTGCCCGCCTATGGCGCTGGCGGCCGCGGCAAGCCAGGTGGGCAGGGGCGGATGCTTGTAATAGCCCCACTGCAGCGAGCGCAGCCAGATGCTTTGCTCCACGTTGTCCAGCGGCGGCGTCACGGCCGTGCTTGCCAGTGCCAGCAGCCAGACTACGCCAAAGGCCAGCAACAGCAAGGCGGCCGTGCGCGCGGACAGCGGCGCGCGCCCCGCCGGGGGCGGAGCGTGCAGGCCGCGCATCGGGGGCTCGCTGCCCACGCTTCAGCTCAAGTCCATGCAGTGAAAGCCGAACTGGCCCGCGCGCCGGTCGGCGAAATAGCACTCCAGCGTTCGGCGCACCGTGCGAAACGCGAGCTGCTCCCAGGGGATTTCGTCTTCGGTGAACAGGCGTGCCTGCATGGTTTCGTGGCCGGGATCAAAGGCGTCGCTGAGCAGCGCGGCGCGGTAGTACAAGTGGACCTGGCCTACGTGCGTCACGTTCAGCAGGGTGAAGAGCGGACCCATCTCGATCTGCGCGCCCGCTTCCTCGTCGGTTTCACGCGCCGCGCCCTGGGCGGTGGTTTCATCGAGCTCCATGAAGCCGGCCGGCAGCGTCCACAGGCCGCGGCGCGGCTCGATGTTGCGCTGGCACAGCAGCACGCGCTCGCCCAACACGGGCACGGTGCCCACCACCATCAGCGGGTTTTCATAGTGCACGGTGGCGCAGCGCGTGCACACGGCGCGCGGGTGGGTGTCGCCGTCGTCGGGCAGGCGATAGACCACGCTGGCGCCGCATTCACGGCAGTGCAGGATAGGGCGGCGGGCGAACATATTCGGTATGAAATCAGGCTCTGGCGCTCTCAGACATTGCGCCAACAGCTATCGTTTTGGTAGTAATCAAACAATCTCGATCGACAGCGCCTCCAGGCCCGTGACCTCGGCGCGCAGCCGGTCGCCGCGGGCGACGGCGGCGACGCCCGCCGGGGTGCCGGTGAAGACCAGATCGCCCGGCTGCAGCGTCCACAGGCGGCTCAGGTGGCTGATCACCTCGGCGCAGTTCCAGATCATCTGCGCGATGCGCCCGCTCTGGCGCAGCGCGCCGTTGACGCTGAGCGTGATCTCGGCGTCGTCGATGTCCCCCGCCCGCGCCGCGGGCGTGATCGCGCCGATCGGGGCGCTCGCGTCAAAGCCCTTGGCGGTGCACCAGGGGCGGCCGAGCTTCTTGGCCTGGGCCTGCAGGTCGCGCCGCGTCATGTCCAGGCCCACCGCATAGCCCCAGATGTGGGCTGCGGCATCCTCTGGCGCGATGTCGCTGCCGCCGCGGCCCAGGGCCAGCACCAGCTCGACCTCATGGTGCAGATCGGCGGTCTGCGGCGGGTAGGGCATGGCGGCGCTGGCATCCGCGGGCGCGGGCAGGACGGCGTCGGCCGGCTTCATGAAGAAGAAGGGCGCTTCGCGGCCGCTCGCGCCCATTTCGCGCGCATGCTCGGCGTAATTGCGCCCGACGCAATAGATGCGGTGCACGGGAAAGCGCTGGGCCGAGCCGGTGACCGGCACGCTCGCGCTGGCGGCGGGAGGAAAGACGTGGTTCATCTCTGTGCGGGGTGGAAACTGCGCCAGCGAGTGTGCCACGCGTTGGCTTATGCTGGTGCCATGTCTGCCATGCCCAGCGACTGGATGGTTCCCGATTGGCCCGCGCCGCCCGGCGTGCGCGCGCTGTGCACCACGCGCGCCGGCGGCGTGAGCGCGCCGCCCTGGGAGCACTGCAATCTTGGCGAACACGTGGGCGACGCAGCCGCAGCCGTGGCCGCCAACCGCCGGCTGCTGCAGACCGTGCTGAGTGCGCAGGGCGCGCCGGTGCGCCCGGTGTTTCTGCACCAGGTGCATGGCAGCAAAGTGCTCGCGCTGCAGCCAGGTGTGCCCGATGGCGCCCAGGCCGACGCCTGCACCGCCGATCTGCCTGGCCTGGCCTGCACCGTGATGGTCGCCGACTGCCTGCCGGTGCTGCTGTGCAACCGCGCCGGCACCCGCGTGGCCGCGGCCCATGCGGGCTGGCGCGGGCTGGCGGCGGGCGTGCTCGAAGCTGCTTTGCAGACTTTTCGGGCTGCAACCGGCTCTGGACAAGCGCAGACAGCTATCGAAAGCGAAGTCATTGCCTGGCTTGGCCCCTGCATAGGCCCGCAGGCCTTCGAGGTCGGCGCCGAGGTGCGCGCGGCGTTTTGCGCGGCCGATGCCGACGCAGCGCGGCATTTTGTCCCCGCGGGCGCGGCGGGCAAGTTCTTCGCCAACCTCCCCGCTCTTGCGCGCCAGCGCCTGCGGCGCGCGGGGGTCGATGCGGTGTATGGCAACGACGCCAGCGCGCCCTGGTGCACCGTCAGCAATCCCTCACGGTTCTTCTCGCACCGGCGCGACGCCGTCCGCCTGGGCAGCAGCGGGCGCATGGCCGCCTGCGTCTGGCTGCAGCCCTGAGGGCGGCGGCGCAGCGGCGCTGCGGCGCCTGCGCCGTGCGCGCAGCAAAAAATAGCCCATCAACGCGCCAGGCAGCAGACCATAGAAGAGGAAGCTCAGCAGGGCGCCCCAGACCGAGCCATTGGGCGCCATGGCCTCGGCCAGCGCCATCAGCGCGGTCACGTAAAGCCAGGCAATCAGCACCAGAAGCATCAGCCGGAGTATGCCGCGCCGCGCCCGCTGCCGCAGCAGGGCTTTCTCGGCATATAGTGGCTCGTCACGTACAAACGAGCAAAGGAGCCGCCATGTCAGTCGATACTGAATGGGCCCGCAACGCGGGCGCGCTGCAGCAGCTCTGGGCCCAGGCCTGGGGCCAGATGCTGCAGGCATACAAGCCCGTGGATGTGGGGGCGCTGGCCGCCGGCTTGCAGCCGCTGCAGCCCGTGAGCCTTTCGCCGGAAAAGCTCGCGCAGTTGCAGCAGGAATACCTGGACGGCATGCGCGAGCTCTGGGGGCGCAACTGGGGCGGCGCGGCGCCTGAGGGCTCCAGCGACCGGCGTTTTGCCGCCGAATCCTGGAGCAACAACCCGGTGTCGGCCTTCACCGTCGCGGCCTATGAGCTGCAGGCACGCACGCTGCGCGCGATGACGCAGGCGGTGCAGGCGGACGAGAAAACGCGCGAGCGCATCCGCTTCAGTGTCGAGCAATACCTCGCGGCCAGTGCGCCGAGCAACTTCCTGGCCTTCAACGTCGAGGCGCAGAGAAAGGCCCTCGAAACCCGGGGCGAGAGCCTGGCGCAAGGCATGGCCAATCTGCTCAAGGACATCCAGCAAGGCCATATCTCGATGACCGACGAGAGCCAGTTCGAGGTCGGGCGCAACGTCGCCACGACCGAGGGCGCGGTGGTCTACCAGAACGAGTTGTTTCAGCTCATCGAATACAAGCCGCTCACCGCCAAGGTGCACGAGCGGCCCTTCCTGATGGTGCCGCCATGCATCAACAAGTACTACATCCTCGACCTGCAGCCGGACAATTCGCTGATCCGCTACGCGGTGCAGCAGGGCCAGCGCACTTTCGTGGTGAGCTGGCGCAACCCCGACATGACGCTCGCCGACAAGACCTGGGACGACTACATCGAGGACGCGGTCATCGAGGCCATCCGCACGGTCAAGGCGATCACCGGTGCGCCGCAGATCAACACCCTGGGCTTTTGCGTGGGCGGCACCATGCTGGCCAACGCGCTGGCGGTACTTGCCGCGCGCGGTGACGACTCGGTGGCGAGCAGCACCTTCCTCACCACGCTGATCGACTTCACCGAAACCGGGGTGCTGGACGTCTTCATCGATGAGAACTTCGTGCGCCTGCGCGAGCTGCAGATGGGGCAGGGCGGGCTGATGAAGGGGCAGGACCTGGCTTCGACCTTCAGCTTTCTGCGGCCCAACGACCTGGTCTGGAACTACGTCGTGGGCAACTACCTCAAGGGCGAGACGCCGCCGGCCTTCGATCTGCTCTACTGGAACTGCGACAGCACCAATCTGCCCGGGCCTTATTACGCCTGGTACCTGCGCAATTTCTATCTGGAAAACCGCCTGGTGCAGCCCGGCGGCGTGACGGTGTGCGGCGAAGAGATCGACCTCGCCCAGGTCAAGCTGCCGGTCTACATCTACGGCTCGCGCGAAGACCACATCGTGCCCATAGGCGGCGCCTATGCTTCCACCCAGGTGCTGCCGGGCAAGAAGCGCTTCGTCATGGGCGCGTCGGGCCACATCGCCGGCGTGATCAATCCGCCGGCCAAGAAAAAGCGCAGCCACTGGCTGCGTGAAGACGGCAAGTTCCCGTCCACTGTGGACGCCTGGATCAAGGGCGCCAGCGAGCACCCCGGCAGTTGGTGGGAGGACTGGGCCGCCTGGCTAAAGGGCCATGCGGGCAAGCAGATCGCTGCGCCCAAGAGCTTTGGCAAGGCGCCGCGCTACAAGCCGCTGGAGCCCGCGCCCGGCAGCTATGTGCGGCAAAAGGCCTGAAAGGTGCGCGCAGGCAGCGGCACAACGGTTTCGTGAACGTGGCGGCAAGCGGCCGTCGCGGCGGATTTTGCAGAAAGGACCATCATGGAAGACATCGTCATCGCATCGGCCGTGCGCACGGCCATAGGCAAGTTCGGCGGCGCCCTGTCGCACACGCCGGCGACCGAGCTCGGCGCCGTCGTCATCAAGGAAGCGCTGGCGCGCGCCAAGGTGCCGCTGGACCAGGTCGGCGAGGTCATCATGGGCCAGGTGCTGGCCGCAGGCAGCGGCCAGAACCCCGCGCGCCAGGCCATGATGAAGGCCGGCGTCGCCAAGGAAACCCCGGCCATGACCATCAACGCCGTCTGCGGCTCCGGCCTGAAGGCGGTGATCCTTGCCGCCCAGGCCGTGGCCACAGGCGACAGCGAGATCGTGGTGGCCGGCGGGCAGGAGAACATGAGCCTGGCGCCGCACGTGCTGCACGGCTCGCGCACCGGCCAGCGCATGGGCGACTGGAAGATGGTCGATTCCATGATCGTCGACGGCCTGTGGGACGTGTACAACCAGTACCACATGGGCATCACGGCCGAGAACGTCGCCAAAGCGCACGCAATCACGCGCGAGATGCAGGACGCGCTGGCCTTGGCCAGTCAGCAGAAGGCCGCAGCGGCGCAGGACGCGGGCCGCTTTGCCGACGAGATCGTGCCGGTCAGCCTGGCGCAGAAGAAGGGCGACCCGGTGGTCTTCGATACCGACGAGTTCGTCAACCGCAAGACCAACGCCGAGCTGCTGGCCAAGCTGCGCCCGGCCTTCGACAAGACGGGCACGGTGACAGCCGGCAACGCCTCGGGCATCAACGACGGCGCGGCCGCGGTGGTGGTGATGAGCGCAAAGAAAGCGGCGCAGCTTGGCATCGAGCCGCTGGCGCGCATCAAGGCCTACGGCATCACCGGGCTCGACCCGGCGACCATGGGCATGGGGCCGGTGCCGGCGACGCGCAAGGTCTTGCAGCGCGCGGGCTGGAGCGTGGCCGACATCGACTTGTTCGAGCTCAACGAGGCCTTCGCGGCCCAGGCCTGCGCGGTGAACCAGGAGCTGGCGGTGGATGCGTCCAGGGTCAACGTCAATGGCGGCTCGATCGCCATTGGTCACCCCATCGGTGCGTCGGGCTGCCGCATTCTCGTCACCCTGCTGCACGAGATGCAGCGCCGCGGCGCCCACAAGGGTCTGGCGGCGCTGTGCATAGGCGGCGGCATGGGGGTTTCCATGGCCGTGGAGCGCGGCTGAAGCGCAGCGGGCGGGCGGCGCGGGCTTGGTGTTTTCCATGGGCCAGGCCGGCGCCGATCTCGGTTAGAGTGGGACGAACAAGACAGAAGGAGAACGGCTCATGGCACAAAGAACAGCGTACGTCACCGGCGGCATGGGCGGCATTGGCACCGCGATCTGCCAGCGCCTGCACAAGGACGGCTACAAGGTCATCGCGGGCTGCGGCCCCACGCGCGACTTCCAGAAGTGGCTGGACGAACAGAAGAGCGAGGGCTACAGCTTTCACGCCTCGGTGGGCAACGTGAGCGACTGGGACTCCACCGTGCAGGCCTTCGAGAAGGCCAAGGCCGAACACGGCCCCATCGATGTGCTGGTGAACAACGCCGGCATCACGCGCGACCGCATGTTCGTGAAAATGAGCCCCGAGGACTGGCGCCAGGTGATAGACACCAACCTCAACAGCATGTTCAACGTCACCAAGCAGGTGGTGGCCGACATGGTGGAGCGCGGCTGGGGGCGCATCATCAACATCAGCAGCGTCAACGGCGAAAAAGGCCAGGCGGGCCAGACCAATTATTCGGCCGCCAAAGCGGGCATGCACGGCTTCACGATGGCGCTGGCGCAAGAGCTTGCGACCAAGGGCGTGACAGTGAACACCGTGGCGCCGGGCTACATCGGCACCGACATGGTGCGGGCGATCCGCCCCGACGTGCTGGAAAAAATCGTCGCCACGGTGCCGGTCAAGCGCCTGGGCGAACCCAGCGAGATCGCCTCCATCATCTCCTGGCTGGCGTCCGATGAAGGCGGCTACGCCACCGGCGCCGAGTTCTCGGTCAACGGCGGCTTGCACATGGCTTGAAGCGCGTCCGGCTTCAAAAAGCCCCGCACAGCGGGGCTTTTTCGTTCGCGGTGCCGGCCGCCCGAATCGGGCCAGCCGGCGGCCGGTGCGTGCTTACAGCGCGCCGCGAACCGGGGCGCGTTTGCGGTCGCGCTCGTCATCGGGCCAGAGGGTGGTCTGGGCGGTGAGGGTGCTTGCAGTGAACATGGTCCAACTCCTTTGATTGCACGTTCAACGCCCCTGGGACAGCGTCGGTTGACACCGCGCTGTTAAAAAATTCGGGTTTATACCTACTTGCAAGACCATTGAGGTATCGGGTGCAAGCCGCTTTCAGACAAGGAATTTTTGCTAGAACGCATCGGCCGGGGCGGCCGCTGAAAGACTTTCGACGGTTTCAGACAGTTGCAGCCAGCGCTCTTCGCTGGCGTTCAAGGCCTCGGCAATCGCCTTCAGGCGTTTGCCGGCCTCGGCGATGTGCCGGGCTTCGGTGCTGGTGCACAGTGCCGCTTCGAGCGCCTGCTTTTCTTCTTCCAGCCGGGCCATCTCGCGCTCCAGCGCGGCGAGCTCCAGCTTGAGCGGCCGCGTTTGCTGCGCAAGTTGCTGGCGCGCCTGCGCGGCAAGCCGGCGCTGCTCGCGCGGATCGAGCCCGGCAGGGGCGACTTCTGCGGTGCCTGGAGCGGGGGCTGCGGGTTCGCGCGCACGCCGCGCGGCGTCGAGCAGATAGCGCTGGTAGGCGTCCAGATCGCCGTCAAAGGGCTGCAGCCTGCCGTCCGCCACCAGCCAGAAGTCTTCGCAGACCGCGCGCAGCAGGTGCCGGTCGTGGCTCACCAGCATGAGCGTGCCGTCAAAGTCATTGAGCGCCATGGCCAGCGCCTCGCGCGTGGCCAGGTCCAGGTGGTTGGTCGGCTCGTCGAGCAGCAGCAGGTTGGGGCGCTGCCAGACGATGAGCGCCAGCACCAGCCTGGCCTTTTCTCCGCCGCTCATGCTGCCCACGCTCTGAGCCACCATGTCGCCGCTGAAGTTGAAGCTGCCCAGGTAGTTGCGCAGGTCCTGCTCGCGCGACTGCTCGCCGCCAGCGCCCATCTCGCGCGCCAGCCGGATGAGGTGTTCCAGCGGCGTGTCCTGCGGGCGCAGCACGTCAAGTTCTTGCTGCGCGAAATAACCGATGCGCAGTCCCTTGCCTTCGGTCAGCGTGCCCGACAGCGGCGCGAGGGTGCGCGCTATCGTCTTGACCAGCGTGGATTTGCCCTGGCCGTTGGCGCCGAGAATGCCTATGCGCTGGCCCGCCAGCACGGTCTGGCCCACACCTTGCACGATGGGCAGTGCGCGCCCGTCTTCGCTGCGGTAGCCAAAGCTTGCGTCGCGGATGGCCAGCATGGGGTTGGGCAGGCTGGCCGGCTCGCGGAAGGTGAAGGAAAAATCTGCTTCGGCGAGCACCGGCGCCACTTTCTCCATGCGCTCGATCTGCTTGACGCGGCTTTGCGCCTGCCTGGCCTTGGTCGCCTTGGCTTTGAAGCGGTCGATGAAATGCTGCAGGTGGGCAATTTTTTCCTGCTGGCGCTCGTAGGCCGCCTGTTGCAGCAGCAGTTGCTGCGCGCGCTGCTCTTCAAACGCGCTGTAGTTGCCGCTGTAGCGCACCAGACGCCCGTGCTCGATGTGCAAGGTGACCTGGGCGATGGCGTCGAGAAATTCGCGGTCGTGGCTGATCACCAACAGCGTGCCCGGGTAGCGCTTGAGCCAGCCCTCGAGCCAGACCATGGCATCGAGGTCGAGGTGGTTGGTGGGTTCGTCCAGCAGCAGCAGGTCGCTCGGGCTCATGAGCGCGCGGGCCAGCTGCAGACGCATGCGCCAGCCGCCGGAAAAGCTCTTGACCGGCTGCTCCAGCTGCGTCACCTGAAATCCGAGGCCGAGAATCAGCGCCTGCGCCCGCGCCCTGGCGTCGTGCGCGCCGGCATCGTGCAAGTCGGCGTGCAGCTGGGCGATGGCCATGCCGTCGCCGGCCTGCTCGGCGCTGGCGAGCCGCGCTTGCAGCTGCTGCAGCCGCTCGTCGCCCGCGAGCACGAAGGCGGTGGCGTCTTGCGCGGTTTCGGGCATCTCCTGGGCGACGCTGGCGATGCGCCAGTGCGCCGGCAGCAGCAGCTCGCCGCCGTCTTCGTGCAGCTGGCCTTGCAGCAGCGCGAACAGGGACGATTTGCCGGCGCCGTTGCGCCCGACGAGAGCGACGCGTTCACCGGGCTGGATGGCGGTGCTGGCGCCGTCGAGCAGCAGCTTGGTGCCGCGGCGCAGGCTCAGCTTGTTCAGAGTCAGCATGAAACAGAGGCCGGCGTGCAAGCCGGCCTGTCGGAAACAATGGTGTGCAGGGTGCTGGCGCGCCGCGGCCGCAGGCTCAACCGGGCTTGACGTCGAGCACGATCTCGGTGAACGAGGGACCCGATTCTTCCACGGGCGCCTGGCCCTGCTTTTGCGCCTGTGCGGCGGCCTTGGCCGCCACGTTGAAGTCGTTTTGCAGGCGCCACAGCAAGTTGGTGGGCGAATCGGAGTTGGCCAGGCCTTCCTTGCGCGTGATCTTGTCTTCCAAGATGAGCTTGGCCAGCGATTCTTCAAAGGTCTGCGAGCCTTCGGCCATGGATTTTTCCATGGCGTCGCGCACCCCGGAAAAGTCGCCTTGTTCGATCAGGTCGCTCACCAGCTTGGTGTTGAGCATGACTTCGGCTGCCGGCACGCGCCCGCCCGTCGTGGTGCGCACCAGACGCTGCGAGATGATGGACTTGAGCGCCGAAGCGAGGTCGGTCAGCATGGTGGGGCGCACCTCGACCGGATAAAAGGACAAGATGCGGTTGAGCGCGTGGTAGCTGTTGTTGCCGTGCAGCGTGGCCAGGCACAGGTGGCCGGACTGGGCGTAGGCGATGGCCGCCGACATGGTTTCGCGGTCGCGGATCTCGCCGATCAGGATCACGTCCGGCGCCTGGCGCAGCGCGTTCTTGAGCGCGGTCTGCAGGCTGCGCGTGTCGCTGCCCACTTCGCGCTGGTTGACGATGGACTTGCGGTTCTTGAACTGGTATTCGATCGGCTCTTCCACGGTCAGGATGTGGCCGGTCGATTCGCCGTTGCGCTTGTCGATCATCGCCGCGAGCGTGGTGCTCTTGCCCGAGCCGGTGGCGCCAACGACGAGGATCAGACCGCGCTTTTCCATGATCAGGTCGCTGAGCACCGGCGGCAGGCCCAGATTGGCGAGCTCGGGGATCTGGTAGGTGATGAAGCGGATCACCACGGCGTAGCTGCCGCGCTGGCGCATGGCGCTGATGCGAAAGCGTCCCACGCCGGTCAGCGGCACGCCCATGTTGAGTTCGCCGGTTTCTTCCAGCTCCTCGATGCGCTCGGGCGGGATGATCTCGGCCAGCAGGCTCTTGGGCGCGTCGGGCGCGAGCGACTGGTTGTTGATCGGCACGCAGTCGCCGTTGATGCGGATCAGCGCCGGCGCGCCGGCCGACAGATAGACGTCGGAGGCCTGCTTTTCCCCCATCAGTCGCAGTATGCGTTCCATCGTGCCCATGTGCCGCCCTCCCGGTGCTGTCAAGTGTTCATTATCGGACATGCGTGCACCTGCGGGCACTGTCTCACCGCTGCCCGCTGGAGTTGATCGGCGGGAGTCTGTACACTGTTCAGACACGATTCGTCACACGAGGCAAGTGGCATGAATGGCACCGTATTTCTGCGCCCCGGCACCTGGCTTGTGCATCGATTTGCCTTGGGCGGGCGGTTTGCGCTGTTGGGCTTGCTGGCGCTGCTGACGCTGGCCCTCGCGGTGCTGGCGCCGGCCATGCTCTGGGCCTGGTGCCTGGCCGGGGCGCTGTGGCTGTATCTGCTGGTTTGCGTGTGGCGGGGCGTGGCGGGCGACCTGGCCCAGCTCGATCGCGTGATGGAAAGCGTCGCCCAGGGCGACCTGTCGGTGCGCGCCGCGGTCGGCGGGCGCGGGCAGCTCGCGCAGCTTGGCGGGCGCCTCAACCAGATGGTGTTGACGCTGTCGGCCATGGTGGCAGACATACGCAGCAACGCCGCCCTGGTGGCCCATGCTGGCCAGCGCTTGCTGGCGGACAACGAGCAACTTGCCCAGCGCACCGAGCAGCAGGGCGACCATCTGGAGCGCACCACGGCCAGCGTGCATGAGTTGACGACGGCGCTGGAAAACGACGCGCAAGCGGCGCGCGAGGCGGACGAGCAGGCGGGCCGCGTGCGCCATGCGGCGGACAAGGGCGTGCAGGCCATGGAGCGCGCGGTCGAGTCGGTGCACACCATCCAGAACGGCGCCAAGCGCATGAACGAAATCATCGGCGTGATCGACGGGATTGCGTTTCAGACCAACATCCTGGCGCTGAACGCTGCGGTCGAGGCGGCGCGTGCCGGCGAGCAGGGGCGCGGTTTTGCCGTGGTGGCCGGTGAGGTGCGTTCGCTCGCCGGGCGCTCTGCCGAGGCGGCGCGCGAGATTCGCGGGCTGATCGGCACTTCGGTGACGCAGGTGCAGGCCAGCGCCGACCAGATTCGCACCGCAGGCGACGGCATTCAAGCCATGGCCACGGGCATACGCTCGGTGGCCGACCGGCTCGGGGGCATATCCAACTCGGTGCATGAGCAGCACCTGGGCCTGAACGAGATCGGCGACGCGGTGCAGCAGCTCGAGAGCATCACCCAGAGCAATGCCGACATGGTGGGCGACGCGGTGCAGCAGGCGCAGGCCTTGCAGGCGCGGGCATCTACGCTCACCCAGGCGGTGCGCAAGTTCCGGCTGCAACAGGGCACGGCGGAGGAGGCGGTGGCGCTGGTGGAGCGTGCGCATGCGCTGTACGGGACCTGCTCCGATGAAGCCTTCCTGCAGACGCTGACCGACAAGAGCCAGCCCTTTCACGACCGCGACATGTACGTTTTCGCGCTGGACGCGAACGGCACCTACCTGGCCTTCGGCGGCAATCCGGCCCGGGTCAATACCCGCGTGCGGGACGTTCCGGGAGTGGACGGCGACGGTCTGATGCGCGCCATCGTCGAGCAGGCGCGGCGCGGCCCGGGCTGGGTGGAGTACGACTACGTCAATCCCGCCAATGGCAAGGTGCAGACCAAGATGTCCTACGTGCGCCTGGCGGGCGAGGGCTATTACATCGGCTGCGGCGTGTACAAGACGCTGGCCAGCGCCTAGAGGCCTCGGCCCCGGGGAATCAGTCGGTGTGGCGCGCCTGTGCCACGATGGCCTCGATGGTGGCCTGCCTTGTTTCAGCATCGGCCGGCGTGGTTCGCGTCGGTGTGCGGGCGACGTAGCTCAGCTCGCTGGCGGCGCGCAGCCGCGCCTGGCGGGCGCTGTAGCGGCTGCGCGCCTGCTCCTGCAGCTCGGGCGACCAGGCGTCCCAGCCAGTGGCCTCGCCCGTCACTTCTTCCATGCTGATGCAGTCCACCGGGCAGGCGTCCACGCAGAGTTCGCAGCCGGTGCAATGCTCGTCCAGGATGGTGTGCATGCGCTTGTGGATGCCGACGATGGCGTCCGTCGGGCAGACCTTCATGCAGCGCGTGCAGCCTATGCACCAGTCTTCGTCGATGACGGCGAGCGCGCGCGGCTTTTCCAGGCCGTGCTCTGGGTTGAGCGCCAGAGCGCTCTGGCCGGTAATGGCCGCCAGGCGGGCCACGCCTTCGGCGCCGCCGGGCGGGCACTGGTTGATGGCGGCTTCGCCACTGGCGATGGCGTGCGCGTAGGCGGCGCAGTCGGCAAAGCCGCAGCGCGTGCACTGCGTCTGCGGCAGTGCGGCGTTGATGCGCTCGGCCAGCTGCGCTGTCTGCGGGTCTTGGGGCTGCCCGCTCACGCTGCCTTGCGCTTGCGCGTGGCAGCGCTCCTGCGCACCGGGACCGGCACGAGCGCCGCGGCAGGCGCACTGGGCTGGTGCTTCATGATGAAGTCGCGCACCACCGGATAGACGATGTCGCGCCAGCGCCGGCCGCTGAAGATGCCGTAGTGGCCCGCGCCCTTGACTTCCAGGTGTTGGCGATGGTCTGCGGCGATCGCCGTACACAGATCGTGGGCGGCGCGGGTCTGGCCGCAGCCGGAGATGTCGTCGAGCTCGCCCTCCACGGTCAGCAGCGCGGTGTGCGCGATGTCCTGCGGGCGCACGCGCTCGCTCTTGCCGGCGGGCGAGACCACGTCCCAGGTGCCATTGACCAGGCTGTAGTCCTGAAACACGGTGCGTATGGTGTCCAGGTAGAAGGCTGCGTCCATGTCGAGCACCGCGTTGTATTCGTCGTAGAACTTGCGGTGCGCTTCGGCGTTGTTGTCGTCGTCCTTGATCAGGTTCAGGAAGTAGTCGTAGTGGCTGGATGCGTGGCGATCCGGATTCATCGCGATGAAGCCCGCATGCTGCAGGAAGCCGGGGTAGACCGCGCGACCACTGCCGGCAAAGCGGCTGGGCACGCGGTAGATCACGTTGTTCTCGAACCACTCGAAACTGTGCTGGATGGCCAGGTTGTTCACCGAGGTGGGCGAGCGGCGCGCGTCGATGGGGCCGCCCATCATGGTCATGCTTTGCGGCGTCTGCTCGCCGCGGCTGGCCATGAGCGAGATCGCGGCCAGCACCGGCACCGTCGGCTGGCAGACGCTGATCACGTGGCAGTAGCCGTAGATGCCCTGCACGTGGCGGATGAATTCCTGTACGTAGTTGACGTAGTCGTCCAGGCTGAAGATGCCGTCATCGAGCGGCACGTCGCGCGCATTCTTCCAGTCGGTGATGTAGACCTTGTGGCCGGTGAGCAGCATGCGCACCGTCTCGCGCAGCAGCGTCGCGTGGTGGCCCGACAGCGGCGCGACCACCAGCACCACCGGCTGGGCCTTGAGCTTTTCCAGCGTCGGCGGATCGTCCGAAAAACGCTTGAAGCGGCGCAGCTCGCAAAACGGTTTGTCGAGCTCGATGCGCTCGTCGATCGCCACATCGACGCCGTCCACCGGCACCTTGCGGATATCGAAGCCCGGCTTCTCGTAATCCTTGCCCAGGCGGTAGAGCAGGTCGTAACCGGCGGAAACGCGGTGCGCGAGCTGGGTTTCACTGAAGGGCCACTGCGGGTTGCTGTAAAACTTGGACAGGCCCTTGGCCATGTAGGAGATGGGCTCCATCAAGGTGCGCTGGGTTTCGTAAAGCGTGTAGAGCATGGCAGTACCGTGGCTATGTTGCGGCGCAATATATCAATAATCGGGCCCGGCTGTTGTCCACGTATACACCAAGAAATTGTCACGTATGTGACTTCATTACCGCAAATGATTACAGCTTTTCCCGAAATGGATAGCAATCAACGCGCGACCTGATTGACTTGTTCTCCAGGGCAAGAAGCGAAGCCTTGGATCGCGCATGGCGGCTTGGTCACCCGGGTGGGGCGCAAGCGGCGCGTCCAAACAACACCAGCACTGTGCTCCGAGTGCCGCGACAGATGTCTCGTAGCTACGGATGAAGGCAGCGGACGCCAAGCCCGCGCGGGTGTCGAGCATCCTTTTCGGGGCGAGAGGGTCATGCCATGCAACGACTTGCTTGGCGCCATCGTCGACGTACCGCCTTGGCGTGTGCGCCTGGCTTGGATTTGTCGTGGTTTTTCGCGCACGTGGTTTCGTCGGCCTCGCCGTTGCGGTCGTGCGCACGCTCCTTGGTGATACTGCGGCTCCCGACGCCTTGCCAGAGGTCAGCGCGTTCTGACTGGCATGGGCACCGTCTGTCTGCACGCGCCGCTCATGGCAGTGCAGCAGATCGGGCAGCACATGTTTGTCGTGCACGCTGGCTGCGCTGACCACGGCGCCGTAGGCCAGCCCGTCTCGACTGTCTGCCCCGATGTGCGTCGTCATCCCGAAGCAGCATGGGTTTGCCAAGCATTCAGTACACGACGGTTTGCAGGTACCGACTGCAGCCATGTTCGCGGCCTCGATCGATGCCGATGAAGCGGCCCAGGTTCGCGCTGTCGTGCAGAGCCAGCTCAAAAGCACCATCGACCAGGCTCAACCAGTGTTGCGCGAGGTGCATGCGCAGCATGCGCTCCAGTCCAATGATCTGGCGCCCGCCCTTGTCCTCGGGATAGGGCGCGGCGTTGCCCTGGAGCCCGAGTGAGACGGTGCGTCCACCGCTTGCCGACCGGACCTGCGCCGACAACGCGTGAAGACCCGTTTCGTTTGATGCGCCTATGCCTGTTCATGGGATGAGAACAAGCCGTAAAGTGGTATGACCAATCAAGAGAAATGGGCGGGTTTTGCAATAAAATACGGGTAAACCCCGAAAAATAACCGGATGTTCCTTGCAAAAATCCCGCTGCTTTCGCTGAAACACGCAAAGGTAATACCAAAAAGCGGTATTGGTTCGTCCGGCAAATCGTCCTGATCTGCCGCTTCACATTGGTTCAACATCTTCGGAGACCCTACACATGAAGCATCCATTGAAGACCGCGGTCGTAGCGGCCATGCTGGCAGGCGCTGCACTGGCAGCCAGTGCTCAGGAAACCGTGCGCTGGGGCATTCCCATGTCCTTCGGCGCCAATCTCACCGCGCTGGGCGACACCATGCCCTGGGTCTCCGAGCAGTTGAAGAAGGTGACGGGCGGGTCGGTCAATCTGCAGGTATTCGAGCCCGGCAAACTGGTGCCCGCGTTGGCTATCTTCGACAGCGTGTCCTCGGGCAAGGTCGAGGCCGGCTACAGCTGGATGGGATACGAGATCGGCAAGGTGCCTGTCTCGGCGCTGTTCGGCGCCGTGCCCTTTGGCATGGAAACACCGCAATTCGTCGCCTGGATGTACTACGGCGGAGGCGATGCGCTGCTCAAGGAGGCCTACAAGCCGCACAACGTCTACCCCATCTTGTGCGGCTCGATCAGTCCCGAGGCGGCAGGCTGGTTTCGCAAGGAAATCAACACCCCCGAAGACCTCAAGGGTCTGAAGTTCCGTGCGGCGGGACTGGGCGGCAAGATTTACCAGAAGCTGGGTGCATCGGTCACCATGTTGCCGGGTGGCGAGCTCTACCAGGCGCTGGAAAAGGGCGTACTCGACGGTACCGAGTTTTCGCTGCCCACGGTAGATGAGCAACTGGGCTTTGCGCGGGTGGCGAAGAATTACTACATGCCGGGGTGGCATCAGCCATCGACCAATCAGTTCCTGTACGTGAACATCGCCGCGTGGAACAAACTCAAGCCGCAGACGCAGGCGCAGATCGAGACGACCTGCACGGCGGGCGTGACCATGGCTCTGGCGAAGGCGGAAGCCCTGCAGGGCGGGGTGCTGGAAAAGTTCGAGAAGGAGGGCGTGAAGGCGCGGCAGTTCAACAAGACCATGCTTGACGCCTTCGCCAAGGCGTCAGAGGAGGTGCTGCAGGAAGAGGCCGCCAAAGACGCCATGTTCAAGAAGGTGCTCGAGAGCATGAACGCCTTCCAGAAGCAGAACGCCCAGTGGCACCACCTGGGTTATCTGCCGCGCGATTACAAGAAGTGATCGGGCACGCAGCCGCAGCCGCTTTCTTCAATTGATGCTCTTGCATCACCGGCGCAAAGCGGCGCCGGTGGTGGAATTTCTTGCGGGGTATTTCATGGCGACAGTTCTTCCTGGGCTACCTGATGCGGGTCCGTCAGGCATCGCGCTGCCAGTCACCGGGTTTTCACGTGCGGTGGATCGGTTGATAACTTGGGTTGGCGAATTTGCATCCGCCCTCTGGACGATTCTGGTGGTCGTCATCGTGCTTCAGGTCTTGTTGCGCTACGTCTTCGGGCTGGGTTCAATCACGCTTGAAGAGACTCAATGGCACTTGTATGCCGTGGGCTTCATGCTGGGTCTTTCCTTTACTGAAGTGCGCGAGCGCAACGTGCGCATCGATGTGCTCGCCGAGCGGTTTTCATACCGGACCCGGCTGTGGATCGAATTGCTCGGCATCGTGTTTCTGCTGCTGAGCTTCACGGCGCTCGCGATCTGGTACAGCGTGCCGTTCGTAGTCACCTCCTGGCAGCTCAATGAGGTGTCCGCCGCTCCCGGCGGCTTGCCCTATCGCTGGGCGCTCAAATCCTTTCTCGTGAGTTCATTCGCCTTGCTGGCCCTGGCGGGACTGGGCCGCCTGACCCGTGTCTGGGTTGCCCTGCGTACCCGGGCGTCTGGCGCGACAACCCTGAGCTGAGGCTGCACATCATGCCGTTTTACGAAGTTCTCTCGCTCATTCTGATGGGCTGTTTCATCGTCGCCTTGTTTCTCGGCTATCCGGTAGCCTGGCTGCTGGCCGGCGTGTCGGTGCTGTTCACGGCGGTGGCAATTACCTTGACCACGCAGTTCGGGCTGGACACCTTCTTGCTGACCAGCTGGGCGAAATTTTCCGGCATCATCGATCGGTTCGACGCCATCATGTCCAACTGGGTTCTGGTGTCCCTGCCCATGTTCGTCTACATGGGTCTGATGCTGGATCGCTCTGGCGTGGCCGACCTGATGATGCGCAATTTCGTCAAGGTGTTCGGCGGCATACGCGGTGGCCTGGGGCTGACGGTGATCGTCATCGGCATCCTGCTGGCGGCTTCCACGGGCATCGTGGGGGCGTCGGTGGTCTTGCTGGCGATGCTCTCTATGCCGATCATGCTGCAACACCGTTATTCCAAGGCGATGGCCTCGGGTATCGTTGCGGCCTCGGGCACGCTCGGAATACTGATCCCGCCTTCGATCATGCTGGTGTTGATGGCCGATCAGGTGTCCATCTCGGTGGGCGATCTGTTCATGGGTGCGGTCATCCCCGGGCTGCTTCTGGGCGTGCTGTACATGATTTACGTCTTCATCGTCGGCGTCGTGCGCCCGGACATCGTGCCGCCGCGCCCTGCGGACGCGCAGAAGCTGACCTTGGGCCAGGTGGGCATGGCGTTCATGTCCGCGTTGCCGACTTTCGGGCTGATTTTGCTGGTGCTGGGCTCCATCTTCTTCGGCATTGCCACTCCCACCGAGGCCTCGGGTCTGGGGGCGGCAGGCGCGATCTTGCTGGCGGCGCTCAATCGCAAGCTCAGCTGGCAGGTGATTCGCCAGGTAGGGATAGAGACCACTCTCACCACCAGCTTCATCTTTGCCATCTTCATCGGAGCGACAGTGTTTGCCTATGTGCTGCGCATGATAGGCGGCGACGAGTTGATCACCGAGTTTTTCAAGGGGACGGGCCTGGGCCCCACCGGGCTCGTGCTGCTGGTGCTGGGAGTGGTGTTTGTCGCGGGGTTCTTCCTCGACTGGTTCGAGATCGTGCTCATCGTCCTGCCGCTGCTCGCGCCAGTGATCAAGATGAACGGCACGGACATGACCTGGTTCCTGATTCTGATCGCCCTGATGCTGCAGACCTCCTTCCTGACGCCCCCCGTAGGGTTTTCACTGTTCTATCTCAAGGGCGTGGTACCCAAGGGTGTGACGATCCGGGACATCTACATCGGCATCATTCCCTTCGTGCTGCTGCAGGTCGCCATGGTGGCGCTGTGCCTGCTGTTTCCCAAACTCATTTTGTGGCTGCCGCAGCAGATGTACAGCCCGGGCGGTTGACGCAGCGCCGCGATCATTCGAGTTCACCTGCAAGCAGTCGTCATTACCCTGATGATTGCAGGCCATGAACCGCCTGCAATCCCCCAGCATCGCTCCCATGCGCCTTGTCGATCACGTCGTGGAAAAGCTCCTGAACCTGGTTCAGTCGAGGGGGCTGCGGCCTGGGCAGCGCCTGCCGGCCGAGCGGCAGCTGGCCGAGGAGTTGCAAGTGTCGCGCACCTCGGTGCGCGAGGCAATCCAGAAGCTCGTGAGCCAAGGAATTCTGCGCTCCAGGCGTGGCGACGGCACCTACCTGCAGGCGCACCCGACGGCCGAATGGCTGCGTGGCGCCATGGCCCCGATCGCGGGACTGATGGATGCCGACCCCTACTATCGCTACGACGTGCTGGAGACGCGCCACGCGCTGGAAACCAGCACCGCATGGCTGGCAGCGCAGCGCGCCACGGCGCAGGACAAGGCGCACATAGAGCGCTGCTTCAAGGTCATGCTGCAGTACCAGCAGAGCGGCCATGCCGAATTGGCGGCGCGGGCCGATGCGCAGTTTCACCTGGCGATCGCGGAAGCCTCGCACAACCTGGTGCTGGTGCAGGTGATGCATAGCTTGTTCACCCTGGTGCTCTCTACCGTAGAGCGCAACCGCCACGACATGTTTCGCCTGAGTGAGCCGCAAACCCTGCAGGAATTGACGCAGCAGCATGAACACCTGATGCAGGCCATCGTGCAGGGTGATGCCCAGCGCGCCCGCGCTTGCATCGGCGTGCATCTCGAGCACGTGCGCGCGACCATCGTGCGCATGGATGAAGATCGTGCCCGGCGCGAGCGCTCCATGCGCCTGCCGCTGGACCTGGCGCCGACGCTGATGCCCGCAACCCCCACCGATTGACCGACCAGCGAGCCTTGCCATGATCATTTCCTGCGGCACCGACTACCGCGCGGCAGCGCAGCGCATTCTGCCGCCGTTCCTGTTTCATTACATCGATGGCGGCGCCTACGCCGAGCACACATTGCGGCGCAATGTGCAGGATCTTGCCGACGTGGCCCTGCGCCAGCGCGTGCTCAAGGACATGAGTCGGCTGGACACCGGCATCGAACTGTTCGGCGAAAGACTTGCGTTTCCCGTGGCGCTGTCGCCGGTCGGCCTGACGGGCATGTACCGCCGGCGCGGGGAGGTGCAGGCGGCTCGTGCGGCCGATGCCTGCGGGGTGCCCTTCACCATGTCCAGCGTCTCGGTGTGCCCGATTGAGGAAGTGGTGCCGCAGATCACGCGGCCGATGTGGTTTCAGCTCTATGTGCTGAAAGACCGCGGCTTCATGCAGAACGTGCTCGAACGCGCTCAGGCCGCAGGCTGCTCCACGCTGGTGTTCACGGTGGACATGCCGGTGCCCGGCGCCCGCTACCGCGATGCCCATTCGGGCATGAGCGGTCCGTGGGCTGCGCTGCGCCGCTATGTGCAGGCCGTGTTGCATCCGCGTTGGGCCTGGGACGTGGGGCTGGCCGGGCGCCCGCACGACCTGGGCAATATTTCCGCCTATCGTGGCCATCCAACCGGCTTGCAGGATTACATGGGCTACCTGGGCGAGAACTTCGACCCTTCCATCGCCTGGAAGGACCTGGAGTGGATACGCGCGTTCTGGAAGGGCGCGATGGTCATCAAGGGCATTCTCGATCCCGAGGATGCCAGGGACGCCGTGCGGTTCGGGGCCGATGGCATCGTCGTCTCCAACCACGGCGGGCGCCAGCTCGACGGCGTGCTCTCGTCGGCCCGTGCGTTGCCGCCGATCGCCGATGCGGTCAAGGGGCAGATCAGGATATTGCTTGACTCGGGTGTGCGCAGCGGTCTGGATGTGATGCGCGCGCTGGCCTTGGGCGCCGACTGCGCCATGATCGGCCGCGCCTATATCTACGCCCTGGCCGCAGCTGGCGAGGCCGGTGTGAAGCACCTGCTCGACCTGCTGGAGAAGGAGTTGCGCGTGGCCATGACGCTCACGAGCACTGCCTCAGTGGCGGACATCACTTCCGATCTGCTTGCGTGCGCCGCATGAGCGCCTCTTGCCCCGCAGCGGTGCCTGATGCCCGCGCGTTGCTGGCGCTGCTGCGCGAGATCGTCGGTGCGACCCATGTGCTCACGGGCGAGCAGGCCACACGGCGTTTTCGAAAGGGTCATCGCACGGGCGGCGGCCGTGTGCTTGCCGTGGTGCGCCCGGCCACCTTGCTGCAACAGTGGCAGGTGTTGCAGGCGGTGACGGCCGCAGACCGCATCGTCATCATGCAGGCGGCCAATACCGGGCTGACCGGCGGTTCCACGCCCGACGGGGATCGCTATGACCGCGAGGTCGTGCTGATCAACACCCTGCGCATCACCGGCGTGCAATTGATCGCCGGGGGGACGCAGGTGGTCTGTCTGCCCGGGGCCACGCTCGATCGTCTGGAGCGGGTGCTGCAGCCGCTGGGGCGCGAGCCGCATTCGGTGATCGGCTCCTCGTGCATCGGTGCGTCGGTGCTGGGCGGCATCTGCAACAACTCAGGCGGCGCGCTGGTGCGGCGCGGCCCCGCGTATACCGAATTGGCGCTGTATGCGCGCCTGCGCGGCGACGGCACGCTGGAGCTCGTCAACCATCTGGGGATTGCCCTCGGCAGCACGCCGGAAGAAATACTCACACGGCTGCAGGCGGGAGATTACGGCGAGGCCGACATCACGCACGATCCGCAGCGCGCGGCGTCCGATCGCCGTTATGCGCAGGACGTGCGGGCCGTCGATGCCGATACGCCGGCGCGCTTCAATGCGGACCGCTCGCGCCTGTTCGAGGCTTCGGGCTCGGCCGGCAGACTCTGTGTGTTTGCCGTGCGGCTGGACACCTTCGCCAAGGAAGAAAGCACGGTGTTCTATATCGGCAGCAATGCGCCGGACGATCTGACGGCGGTACGCCGCCATCTGCTGACGGCCTTGCCGAGCCTGCCCATCGCCGGGGAATACATTCACCGCACGGCCTACGACATCGGCGAAAAATACGGTAAGGACACTTTCCTCTTCATCCACCACTTCGGCACGGCGCGCATTCCCGCCGCGTTTGCCCTGAAAAGCCGCATTGACGGTTGGCTTGAACGTCTGGGCCTGCATGGGGTGACGGACCATGCCTTGCAGTTCGTGACCGGATTGCTGCCGGGCCACCTGCCCAGGCGCATGAGCCAGTGGCGCGAGCGTTACGAGCACCACCTGCTGGTGCGCGTGGCCAATGACGCGGCGGATGCAGCGCGCGACTTTTTTGCCGATTTTTTCGGCGCCAGCGATACGGGCGGCTGGTTCGAGTGCACGCCGCACGAAGGGAAAAAGGCCTTTCTGCACCGCTTCGCCGTTGCCGGAGCGGCTATCCGTTACCGCGCGGTACACCGGCGCCAGGTTCAGGACATCGTGGCTCTGGACGTGGCCCTGCGCCGCAACGACCGGCAGTGGGTAGAGCGTCTGCCCGAGGCAGTCGAGCGCGATGTGCTCCACAAGGTGTATTACGGACATTTCCTCTGCCACGTGTTTCATCAGGATTACATCGTCAGAAAGGGCGCAGATCCGCTTGCGATGGAGCACCGCATGTGGCGCTTGCTGGACGAGCGGCGCGCCGAGTACCCGGCCGAGCACAATGTTGGACACATGTATGTGGCCAAGCCGGCACTTGCCGATTTCTACCGCGAACTGGACCCCACCAACACTTTCAACCCGGGCCTGGGGCAGACACCCCGGCTGCGCGGGTGGGGCAGGTGCTGCGATGAGTCCGGAGCTTGGCCTGCGGGCTATCGCGAAGGTTGAACCGTCTGGTCGGCGGGCCGCCGCTCTGTCATGGCAAGGCGGCCTGATCTGCCCGAGCGTGCAGTCGTGCACCACGGGCGGCACGTGCGCCTACTTCACGCGCGGGCAAGTCCTTGAGGCGATGGTCGCTCCAGACCTGGCGCCAGCGGCGGCTGCCTGCCAGGCCGTTTCTCAGCCCCAGCATGTGGCGCGCGATGCTCTGCCAGGAGGAACCGTGTTCGCGTGCTTCACGCTCCATGTATTCGGTCATGGCTTGTTCGATGGCGTCGCGGCTTTGCGCAGGGTCTGGACCATTGAAGAAAGTACTGTCCCAGGAAGCGAGCAGCCAGGGGTTGTGGTAGGCCTCGCGCCCGACCATCACGCCGTCGAGCACGGCCAGTTGCGCGGCGATGGCTTCGTTGCTCTTGAGTCCGCCGTTGACCACGATGCACAGCGCGGGAAAGTCCTGCTTGAGCTGCTGAGCGAGCTCATGGCGCAGCGGCGGGATCTCGCGGTTTTCCTTGGGCGAGAGGCCTTGCAGCCAGGCATTGCGCGCATGCACGATGAAGACCCGGCAGCCCGCCTCGGCCACGGTGCCGACGAAGTCGCGCACGAAGGCGTAGCTTTCGTCCTGGTCTATGCCGATGCGGTGCTTGACGGTGACGGGGACGTCCACCGCATCCACCATGGCCTTGACGCAGTCGGCGACGAGCTGCGGCTCGCGCATCAGGCAGGCGCCAAAGGCGCCGCGCTGCACGCGCTCGCTCGGGCAGCCGCAGTTGAGGTTGATCTCGTCATAGCCCCACTCGGCCCCCAGGCGCGCGGCCTGCGCCAGCTCGGCCGGCTCGCTGCCCCCCAGTTGCAGCGCCACGGGGTGCTCGAGCGCATCAAAACGCAGGTGGCGCGGCGCGTCGCCATGCAGCAGCGCGCCGGTGGTCACCATCTCGGTGTACAGGCGCGTGTGGCGCGTGAGCAGTCGGTGAAAGTAGCGGCAATGGCGATCCGTCCAGTCCATCATCGGGGCGACGGACAGGCGCCAGGGCGAACAAGGCAGGGCGGTTTCAGACACGGGCAGTCGGGAAAGTCGGGGTCGTATTTTAACGAATTCGGCCTCTTGCGCTTTGCCATCAAGCGCAAGCAGCTATTAAATCGATAGTGTCAACCGGCGGCCTGCAGGCCGTTGGCGAAGTGTTCGCGCACCGCTTGGGCGGCGGCTTCGGGCTTGCGCTCGCGCAGCGCAGCCATGATGGCGCGGTGCTCGGCGAGGGAATCGGCGATGCGCCCACGCTTGAACAGCGAGTTGTGGCGGTTGAGTTTCATCACCTTGCGCAGATCGCCCACGAGCTGCTGGCGCCAGCGGTTGTCGGCAAGCTCGAGCACGCGCAGGTGAAATTGTTCGTTGAGCGCGAAGAAGCGTTCGTGCTGGTCTGCCGCGCCTTCCAGTTCGTCGTGCAGCGTCTGCAGCTCGGCGAGCTCGGCGCCGCTGGCGCCGCGCGCCACTTGGGCGGCCGCATCACTTTCGAGCAGGGCCAGCAGGTGGTAGATGTCGCGCAGGTCTTTTTCCGACGTTTCGGTCACGTAGGCGCCGCGGCGCACCTTCATCGTGACCAGCCCTTCGGTGGCGAGCACTTTCAAGGCCTCGCGCAGCGGCGTGCGGCTGATGCCGAATTCCTCGGCAATCTTGAGCTCGTCTATCCAGCAGCCCGGCTCCAGCTCGCGCTGGAAGATGCGCTGGCGCAGTTGCTCGGCCACTTCTTCGTAGAGCGCGCGGTGGTTCAGCGTGGCGTGGGACATGGCCACACTGTACCTGAAATGAAATAATGAATTAATAATTACGGAATCTGCTACACTCTTGCCATTGCATTTCGGCAGACTTGGAGCCGCTCGTGTCTGCCCGTCGAGCACCTACCCTGCAGCGCGCCCCAACCAGCAGCCATCATGAGCGAATCTTTCCCCACGTTTGAATCCGCCGACCTCGCCGCCTGGACCAAGGCAGCCGCCAAATCCGCGCCCGGGGGCGACGTGGCCAGGCTCAACTGGGTGACGGCCGACGGCATCACCGTCAAACCCTTGTACACCGCGGCCGATACCCAAGGCCTGCCCTATGCCGACACGCTGCCGGGCTTCGAGCCCTATTTGCGCGGCCCGCAGGCGACGATGTACGCCGGGCGCCCGTGGACCATCCGCCAGTACGCGGGCTTTTCCACTGCCGAAGAATCGAATGCCTTCTACCGCAAGGCGCTGGCCGCCGGCGGGCAGGGCGTGAGCGTGGCGTTCGACCTGGCCACGCACCGCGGCTACGACAGCGACCATCCGCGCGTGACCGGTGACGTGGGCAAGGCGGGCGTGGCGATCGACAGCGTGGAAGACATGAAGGTGCTCTTTGACGGCATTCCGCTGGACAAGGTGAGCGTCAGCATGACCATGAACGGCGCGGTGCTGCCGGTGCTCGCGGGCTATGTGGTTGCGGCAGAAGAGCAGGGCGTGCGCCAGGACCAGCTCTCCGGGACGATTCAGAACGACATTCTGAAAGAGTTCATGGTGCGCAACACCTACATCTATCCGCCCAAGCCCAGCATGCGCATCGTCGGCGACATCATCGAGTACACGGCCAAGTACATGCCGAGGTTCAACTCGATCTCGATTTCGGGCTACCACATGCAGGAGGCCGGGGCCAACCAGGCGCTGGAACTCGCCTTCACGCTGGCCGACGGCAAGGAGTACGTGAAGACCGCCATCGCCAAGGGCATGGACGTGGACGACTTTGCCGGGCGCCTGAGTTTCTTCTGGGCGATCGGCATGAATTTCTATCTGGAGATCGCCAAGATGCGCGCCGCGCGCCTCTTGTGGTGCCGCATCATGAAGGGGTTCGATGCGAAGAAGCCCAAGAGCCTGATGCTGCGCACGCACTGCCAAACCAGCGGCTGGAGCTTGACCGAGCAGGACCCGTACAACAACGTGGTGCGCACGACCATCGAGGCGATGGCAGCGGTGTTCGGCGGTACGCAAAGCCTGCACACCAATTCTTTCGACGAGGCGATTGCGCTGCCGACCGAGTTCTCCGCCCGCATCGCGCGCAACACCCAGCTCATCATCCAGGAGGAAACCCACATTACCAAGGTGATCGACCCCTGGGCGGGTTCCTACATGATGGAAAAACTCACGCAGGACATGGCCGATGCCGCGTGGAAGATCATCGAGGAAGTCGAGGGGATGGGCGGCATGACGGCGGCGGTCGATTCCGGCTGGGCCAAGCTCAAGATCGAGGCGGCGGCGGCCGAGAAGCAGGCGTTGATCGACTCGGGCAAGGAGGTGATCGTCGGCGTGAACAAATACAAGCTGGCAAAGGAAGAGCCCGTCGACATCCTCGAAGTGGACAACGTCAAGGTGCGCGAGAGCCAGATTGCGCGCCTGAACGATTTGAAGCAAAAACGCGATGCAGCCAAGGTGGAGCAAGCGCTGGCAGCTCTTACAAATGCAGCAAAAACCGGTGAAGGAAACCTGCTGGACTTGTCCATCCAGGCCATTCGTTTGCGCGCCACGGTGGGTGAGGTCAGCGATGCGCTGGAGCAGATTTTCGGGCGCCATCGCGCCGATACGCAAAAGGTGACCGGTGTGTACGCAGCCGCCTACGACTCGCCCGAGAGCTGGAACGCGATCAAGAGCGAGATCGACGCTTTTGCACAGGCGCAGGGCCGGCGCCCGCGCCTGATGGTGGCCAAACTGGGCCAGGACGGACACGACCGCGGCGCCAAGGTGGTGGCCACGGCCTTTGCCGACCTGGGTTTTGACGTGGACATCGGCAGCCTGTTCCAGACGCCCGAGGAATGCGCGCGCCAGGCGATAGAGAACGACGTGCATGCGATTGGCGTCTCCACGCTCGCGGCCGGTCACAAGACGCTGGTGCCGGCCATCATCGAGGAACTGAGAAAGCAGGGCGCGGACGACATCGTGGTCTTTGTCGGCGGCGTGGTGCCGCGCCAGGACTACGACTTCCTCTACCAGGCGGGTGCCCAGGGCATCTACGGCCCGGGCACGCCGATACCGGCTTGCGCCAGAGACGTGCTGGAAAAGATCAAGCAGGCGATTGCCTGAGCCGGGTAGTTGAGATACAGTAATACCGTATTTCAACCGGAGGACATACCATGGCTGTTTCCGTTCGCATGGACCCCTTGCTTGAAAAAGAGCTGGAGCAGGCCGCGCGCCGCCTGGGAAAAACCAAATCGCAATTCATCATCGATGCGGTTGAGCGCGCGCTGGGGCGCAAGGACCCGGCGCAGCTTTATCACGAGGTCATGGAATCCGCGGCGCAATATCGCGTAGCCGACCCCGCGCCCGACGATGCATCGGCGCAGCCGCTGAGCACCGGCGAGCGCCTGCGGGACAAACTGCGCTCCCAGCGCGAGGCGCAGAGCCGTGACTGGCTGGCATACCAGGCAGCGCGCAAGAAAGGCGTCGCCTGGGTGCCCGACAACGAGGACGGTGCGCAGTGAACGTCGCGCTGCTCGATACCGGCCCACTGGTCGCCTTGTTCGATGAGGACGACATCGCCCATGACCACTACCGCCAGTTGCTGCAGCAAGAGCGCGCCGGATGGCACCTCACGACCACCTGGCCGTGCGTGGTCGAGGCTTCGCGCTTCCTGCCCGTGCAGATTGGCACGCGCATGCTGCTCTGGGTGGAGCAGGGCGGCGTCTCGGTCTTTCCGTTCGATCCCGAGCATCTGCAAGAGATGCGCGCGCTGATGCAGCGCTACACCGACGGTCGCCGTACCCGAATGGACTTTGCGGACGCGAGCCTGGTCTGGGCAGCAGGCGAAACCGCCATCGCCCAGGTCTGGACCATCGATGTGCGCGACTTCTCACGCTACCGCCTGCCCGACGGGCGCGCGTTTGAAATTCTCTGATCCACCCATGGGCACCCCGCCGCTGCTCGAACCCCTGCTGCATGGTGCGCCCATGGTGCGCCGGCGCGCCATGGCCAAGGCGATCACGCTGCTGGAATCCACCCGCGCCGACCACCGCGCGCAGGGCGATGCCTTGCTGACGGCGCTGCTGCCGCACACTGGCCGCGCGCTGCGCCTGGGCATCAGCGGCGTGCCGGGCGTGGGCAAATCCACCTTCATCGAGTCCCTGGGTCTGTACCTGATTCGCGAGCAAGGCCTGAAGGTCGCGGTGCTGGCGATAGACCCGTCTTCCACCGTCTCCGGCGGCTCCATCCTGGGCGACAAGACGCGCATGGAGCAGCTCGCAAGCCAGGAGCATGCCTACATCCGCCCCAGCCCCAGCAGCGGCACCCTGGGCGGCGTGGCCGAGAAGACGCGCGAAAGCCTGCTGGTATGTGAGGCCGCGGGCTACGACGTGGTGATCGTCGAGACCGTCGGCGTAGGCCAGAGCGAAACCGCGGCGCACGGCATGACCGACATGTTCTGCGTGCTGCAACTGCCCAACGCGGGCGACGACTTGCAGGCGATCAAGAAGGGCGTGATGGAGCTCGCGGACCTGGTCGTGGTCAACAAGGCCGACATCGACCCGCGCGCGGCGATCCGCACGCGCACGCAAATCACCTCCAGCCTGCGCATCATGGCGATGCAAGGCAACCCCAGGCATGCCCAGAACGATCCGCAGCGTTGGCACCCCAGGGTGCTGACGATCAGCGCCCTGAAGGGCGAGGGCGTGCAGGACTTCTGGGCGGCGGTGAGCGAATACCGCCGCCTGCAAAGCGCCAATGGCGAACTGGCCGCGCGGCGCGAGCGCCAGGCGCTCGCCTGGATGTGGGAGCGCATCGACGCCGGCCTGCGCAGCGCCTTTCGTCAGCACCCTGCGGTGCAGCAACTCTTGCCGCAAGTGCAAGCCGACGTCGTCGCCGGGCACATCGCTGCCAGCACCGCAGCACGCAATCTGCTCGCAGCGCAGGCAGGGCAGGCGCCGCAAGCTATCAATTGAATAGTAAACCCGACTACAAGCAAGGACCCAAGCATGCAAACCATCCTGGAACAACTGGAGCAAAAGCGCGATCTTGCGCGCCTGGGGGGCGGGCAAAAGCGCATCGACGCGCAGCACGCCAAGGGCAAGCTCACGGCGCGCGAGCGCATCGAGCTGCTGCTCGACGAAGGCACTTTTGAAGAGTGGGACATGTTCGTCGAGCACCGCTGCGCCGACTTCGGCATGCAGGACAACAAGATTCCGGGCGACGGCGTGGTCACCGGCTACGGCATGATCAACGGCCGCCTGGTGTTCGTCTTCAGCCAGGACTTCACGGTGTTTGGCGGGGCGCTCTCCGAAGCCCACGCCGAGAAAATCTGCAAGGTGATGGATCAGGCGATCAAGGTCGGCGCGCCGGTCATCGGCCTGAACGATTCGGGCGGCGCGCGCATCCAGGAGGGCGTGGCTTCGCTCGGCGGCTATGCCGAGGTGTTCCAGCGCAATGTGCTCGCCAGCGGCGTGGTGCCGCAGATCTCCATGATCATGGGCCCCTGCGCCGGCGGCGCGGTCTACAGCCCGGCGATGACCGACTTCATCTTCATGGTGAAGGATTCCAGCTACATGTTCGTGACCGGCCCCGAAGTGGTCAAGACGGTCACGCACGAGAGCGTGACCGCCGAAGAGCTGGGCGGCGCCATCACCCACACCACCAAGAGCGGCGTGGCCGACATGGCGTTTGACAACGACGTGCAGGCGCTTTTGATGCTGCGCCGCCTGTACAACTACCTGCCGCTGAACAACCGCGAAAAACCCCCGGTGCGACCGAGCCGCGACCCGATAGACCGCGCGGACCTGAGCCTCGATACCCTGGTGCCGGCCAACCCCAACCAGCCCTACGACATGAAGGAGCTGATCCTCAAGACCGTGGACGACGGCGACTTCTTCGAGCTGCAGCCCGACTACGCAAAGAACATCGTCATCGGCTTCGGGCGCATGGACGGCCACCCCGTAGGCATCGTCGCCAACCAGCCGCTGGTGCTTGCCGGCTGCCTGGACATTCGCAGCTCCATCAAGGCCGCGCGTTTCGTGCGTTTTTGCGATGCCTTCAACATCCCCATCATCACCTTCGTCGACGTGCCCGGCTTCATGCCCGGCACCTCGCAGGAATGGGGCGGCATCATCCGCCATGGTGCCAAGCTCTTGTTTGCCTACGCCGAAGCCACGGTGCCCAAGGTGACCGTGATCACGCGCAAGGCCTATGGCGGCGCCTACGACGTGATGAGCTCCAAGCACCTGCGCGGCGACGTGAACCTGGCCTGGCCCAACGCCGAGATTGCGGTGATGGGCGCCAAGGGCGCGGTGGAGATCATCTTCCGCCAGGACAAGGGCGACCCGGAAAAACTCGCCGCGCGCGAGGCCGAATACAAGACCCGCTTTGCCAACCCCTTCGTCGCGGGCGCACGCGGCTTCATTGACGACGTGATCCAGCCGCACGAGACCAGAAAGCGCATCTGTCGCTCGCTGGGCATGCTGCAGAACAAGCAACTGGAAAACCCGTGGCGCAAGCACGGCAACATGCCGCTGTGATCGGGCAAGGAGAGACACCATGTTTGAAAAAATCCTGATTGCCAACCGTGGCGAGATTGCGTGCAGGGTGATCGCGACGGCCAAGAAAATGGGCATCGCCACCGTGGCGGTGTACTCCGACGCCGACAAGGAGGCGCGCCACGTCAAGCTCGCCGACGAGGCGGTGCACATCGGCCCGGCGCCCTCGCGCGAGTCCTATCTGCAGGGCGACAAGATCATTGCCGCGGCCAAACAGACCGGCGCGCAGGCGATCCACCCGGGCTATGGCTTCCTGAGCGAGAACGAAGGCTTTGCGCGCCGGGTGGAAGAAGAGGGCCTGGCCTTCATCGGCCCCAAGCACCACGCGATTGCCGCCATGGGCGACAAGATCGCCTCCAAGAAGCTGGCCAAGGAAGCGGGCGTCAATTGCATCCCCGGCTGGAATGAGGCGATTGATTCGCCCGAACACGCGGTGGAGATCGCCAGGGACGTGGGCTACCCGGTGATGATCAAGGCCAGCGCCGGCGGCGGCGGCAAGGGCCTGCGCGTGGCCTGGAACGACCAGGAGGCGCACGAAGGCTTTGCCTCGTGCAAGCACGAGGCGCTGTCGGCCTTCGGCGACGACCGCGTGTTCATCGAGAAATTCGTGCAGCAGCCGCGCCACATCGAGATCCAGGTGCTGGGCGACGGCTTTGGCAACGTGATCTATCTGAACGAGCGCGAATGCTCGATCCAGCGGCGCCACCAGAAGGTGATCGAAGAGGCGCCTTCGCCCTTCATTTCGGAGGCCACGCGCCGCGCCATGGGCGAGCAGGCGGTGCAACTGGCCAAGGCGGTCAAGTACCAGAGCGCGGGCACGGTGGAGTTCGTCGTCGGCAAGGACCAGGATTTCTACTTTCTGGAGATGAACACCCGCCTGCAGGTAGAGCACCCGGTGACCGAGAGCATCACCGGGCTCGATCTGGTCGAGTGGATGATCCGCATCGCCGCGGGCGAGCAGCTCAGCATCACCCAGTCGCAGGTCAAGCGCGAGGGTTGGGCCATAGAGTGCCGCATCAACGCCGAAGACCCGTTTCGCAACTTCCTGCCTTCCACCGGCCGGCTGGTGCGTTTCGAGCCGCCCGAGCAGACCATGTTCCAGGCCGACATGGACAAGCGCTACGGCGTGCGCGTGGACACCGGCGTGTACGAGGGCGGCGAGATCCCGATGTACTACGACTCGATGATCGCCAAGCTCATCGTGCACGGGCAGGACCGCGCCGACGCCATCCAGAAGATGCGCGCCGCGCTCAACGCCTTCGTGATACGCGGGGTGATGAGCAGCATCCCCTTTCAGGCGGCGCTGCTCGGTCATCCGGACTTTGCCAGCGGCAACTTCAACACCGGCTTCATCGCCGAGCACTACCCGCACGGCTTTCGCGCCGAAGACGTGCCGCACGAAGACCCCGACTTTCTCGTCGCGCTGGCCGCCTACATGCACCGGCGCTACCGCGCGCGCGCCTGCGGCATCAGCGGGCAGATGGTGGGGCACGAGATCAAGGTGGGCGAGGCTTTCACCGTCGTGGTGCTGGGCGCCGAGGGCCAGCATGTGCCGCACGAGGTGAGCGTCACCGACTATGTAGACCAATCGGGCTCCAGCGCAGTGCTGGTGGGCGACAAGAGCTATCGCATCAGTAGCAGCGCGCACCTGGGCAGCATCCGTGTGCAAGGCGCCTGCAACGGCAAGGGCTTCACCGCCCAGGTCGAGCGCGGCCTGGCCAGCAACCCGCTGGCGCTGCGCATCATCCACAACGGCAGGCAGATCGACGCGCTGGTGCTCACGCCGCTGCGCGCCCAGCTGTTTGCGCTGATGCCCTACAAGGCGCCGCCGGACATGAGCAAGTACGTGCTCTCGCCCATGCCCGGCCTGCTGGTGCAGGTGGCGGTGCAGCCCGGGCAGAAGGTGCAGGCGGGCGAGCGCGTGGCGGTGATCGAGGCGATGAAGATGGAAAACGTGCTCTTTGCCAGCAGCGACGGCGTGGTCAAGGAGATCAAGGCCGCGCAGGGCGAGAGCCTGGCGGTGGACCAGCCCATCGTCGAGTTTGAATGAGCAGGGGCTCGGGCTGGCGCGAGGACGAAGACTGGCCTAAAATATAACGTACGTTATAACTTGCTTGTGAGGTCTCTCATGTCCGCCGCCACTGCCTTGAAAGTCACCCAGATCGGCAACTCCATGGGCGTCATCCTGCCCAAGGAGGTGCTGGCGCGCCTGAAGGTGCAAAAGGGCGATTCGCTCTTTCTGAGCGAACTGCCCGATGGCGTGGCGCTGCGCCCCTACGACGATGAGTTTGCCGAGCAGATGGCGTTGGCGCGGGAAATCATGAAGGAGTATCGCGACGTGCTGCGTGAGCTGGCCAAATGACGGCGGCCAACGACAGCTGGCGCTGGCTCCCGCGTGAGGTGCTGATCGCGGTTCATCAGGAGCAGTTGGCCGAACATGGGGGTGCGCCAGGGCTGCGCGACGAAGGCTTGTTCGAATCGGCATTGGCCCGCGCGCAGAACATGGCCACCTACGGCCAGCCTGACGTGGTGGATCTGGCCGCTGCCTATGCCTGGGGTCTGGTGCGCAATCACCCTTTCATCGACGGCAACAAGCGCACGGCCTTCGTTGCGGCGCAGCTCTTTCTGCGCTTGAACGGCTACCGCATTCAGGCGCCCCATGTTGATTGCGTGCTGCAAACCCTCGCTCTTGCCGCCGGCGACCTGCAGGAAGCCGACTTCGCCGCCTGGCTGCGCCAGCACTTGCAGACGCGTTGACCGCAGCTCCTCGCAAGGCCTCGGCCGGATGTGCGCCGGCGCGTTCGCCGCAGAGGGATGAACGCGGGCGCCGCGTTGGGCCTTCTGGCTGGGCGCAAGCTGAATTGCGAGGCGGGTCGCTTGCCGGACAATGGCGGCCATGCCGTCCATGCTCGTGCTGTCCATCCACGCCACGCCGGGTGCGCGGCGCACCGGGCCAGCCGGCGCCCATGGTGCGGCGCTGCGTGTGCGCCTGGCCGCGCCGCCGGTCGATGGCAAGGCCAATGCCGCCTTGCTGGCCTGGGCGGCGCAGGCTTTTGCTCTGCCCCGCGCCCGGGTGCAATTGCTGGCCGGCGCGGCGGCGCGGCGCAAGCGCCTGGGGCTGGAATTTGCGTCGGAGCAGGAACTGGCCCGCGCGCGCGAGCAGGTGGCAGTCTGGATGCGCCAGGGTGGCGCCGATGAAATTTTCAAGGAGTAAAGCGCATGGCAAATCGTCCGTTCAAGGTTCTGGGCATACAGCAGGTTGCGATCGGCGGCACCGACAAGGCGGCCTTGCGCCGCTTGTGGGTGGACATGTTCGGCCTCACGCCCAGCGGCAGCTTTCAGAGCCAGCGCGAGAACGTGGATGAAGACATCCTGGTCATGGGCAGCGGCGCCTCCAGGGTGGAGGTCGACCTGATGCAGCCGCTGGACATCGACAAGAAGCCGGCGGTGCACATTCCGCCCTTGAACCACATCGGGCTGTGGATTGACGACTTGCCCAAGGCCGTCGAGTGGCTGACGGCGCAGGGCGTGCGCTTTGCGCCGGGCGGGATACGCAAGGGCGCCTCGGGCCACGACGTGTGTTTTCTGCACCCCAAGGGCAACGAGCAGTTTCCGATCAGCGGCGAAGGCGTGCTGCTGGAGCTGGTGCAGGCCCCGCCCGAGGTGCTTGCCGCCCTGGGTTGAGGGCGAGGCTGATTCAGCGAAAGTCGCGGCTTCTGCCGCTGTGCTCGGCAAGCCGGCCGAGCAGCGGCGTGAGGTCGGCCAGTTGCCTGGCTACCAGATGGCAGGCGGCGCTGCCTGCTGCGGGTTCGGCGCCGGGCGTGCGCTGCCAGCGGCCCTGCACCGCGAGCAGCCGGGCGTGCAGCAAGGTCTGGCGCTGGCGCTCGCGCAGCTCGGCCCCGATGATGACGTTGACGATGCCGGTTTCATCTTCCAGCGTGACGAAGACCGTGCCGCCCGCGGTCTGCGGGCGCTGGCGCACGGTGACCAGGCCGCAGGCGCGCACGCTGCGCCCGCTCGGCAAGGCCAGCAGGGCGGCGGCGCTGGCCAAGCGCCGGCGCGTCAGATGCGGGCGCAGCAGCGCCAGCGGATGGCGGCGCAACGTCAGGCCCAGCGCGGCGTAGTCGTGGATGATTTCCTCGGCCTCGGGGGCCGGCGGCAGGGACAGCGGCGGCTCGTCCATCGGCGCGCCCTGCAGCAGTCGGGGGGCGACGTGCAGCGCGGCCGCATCCCAGGCTTGCTGGCGTCGGTGGCCTGCCAGGCCCGCCAGCGCATCGGCTGCGGCCAGGGCGTTCAGATCGCCGCGGTCAAGCTGCGCTCGCTGCGCGAGGTCTTCGGTGCTGGTCAGGGGCTGCAGCGTGCGCGCCTGCACGATGCGTACGCCGGCCTCGCGGCTGAGCGAGCCCACCAGACGCAGCCCCAGACGCACGGCGGGGCGGGCGGCGGTATTTGCTTCAGTTGCAATAGCTGCTTGCGCTTGCCCATCAAGCGTTTGGGGCGTATTTTGCTTGAAACTCGCCTCCATGCCCTGCGGCCATTGCAAGCGGCAGTCCCAGTCGCTTTGCGTCACGTCTACCGGCAGCACCACGACGCCGTTGCGGCGCGCGTCCTGGATCAGTTGCGAGGGGGTGTAAAAGCCCATGGGCTGGGAGTTGAGCAGCGCGGCCACAAAGGCCTCGGGCTCGTGGCACTTGAGCCAGGCGCTTTCATAGGCCAGCAGCGCAAAACTCCAGGCGTGGCTTTCGGGGAAGCCGTATTCGCCAAAGCCCTTGATCTGATCGAACAGGCGCCGGGCAAAGTCCGGCTTGTAGCCGCCCGCCACCATGCCGCCGATGAAGCGCGCCTCGAACTGCTGCACGTTGCCGCCGTGCTTGAAAGTGGCCATGCCGCGGCGCAGCGCGTCGGCTTCGCCGGGCGAAAAACCTGCGGCGAGGATGGCGATCTGCATCACCTGCTCCTGAAAGACCGGCACACCCAGGGTGCGCGCCAGCGCCCCGGCCAGGCGGGGCGGCTGTGCCGGGTCTTCCAGGGCCGAGCGCTCGCAAGACAGAGGCCGCCCCGCAGCCCGGCGGCTGCGCGCCAGCAGGTAGGGGCGCACCATGCCGCCGGCCACCGGGCCGGGGCGCACCAGGGCCACCTGCACCACCAGGTCGTAGAAGGTGGCGGGTTTGAGGCGCGGCAGCATGGCCATTTGCGCGCGGCTTTCGATCTGGAACACGCCCACGGTGTTGGCGCGCCGCGCCATGGCGTAGGTGGCCGGGTCTTCGGGCGTGATGTCGTAGCGCGTGAAGGGCGCGCCCCGGCGCTCGCTGGCCAGCTCCAGCGTGCGGCGGATGGCGCTGAGCATGCCCAGCGCGAGCACGTCCACCTTCATCAGGCCCAGCGCTTCGATGTCGTTCTTGTCCCACTGGATGACGGAGCGCTCGGCCATGGCGGCGCTTTCCACCGGCACCAGACGGGTGAGCGGCGTCTGCGTGAGCACGAAGCCGCCCACGTGCTGGCTCAGGTGGCGCGGCAGGCCCAGGAGCTGGCGCGCCAGCAGGGGCCAGAGCAGGGCGCTGCGCTCGCTCAGCGGCTGGCCGAGAGTGCGCATCGCCAGCGCCTGCAGGTGGGCGCTGCCCGGCGCTTCGTGAAAGCCCGGGTGGTCCTGGGCGTAGGCGTCGATCAAGGCCTGGGGCAGAGCCAGCGCCGCGCCCACCGCGCGGATGGCGCTGCGCTTGCGCCAGGAGATGACGGCCGCGGCCAGCGCGGCGCGCTCGCGCCCGTATTTGGCGTAGAGGTACTGGATGACCTCCTCGCGCCGTTCGTGCTCGAAGTCGACGTCGATGTCGGGCGGCTCGTGGCGCCGCTCGCGGCTGATGAAGCGCTCGAGCAGCGGGTGTGAATGCTCGGGGTTGGCCGCGGTGATGCCCAGGCACCAGCAGACCACCGAATTGGCCGCCGAGCCGCGCCCCTGGCACAAGATGGCGCGGCTGCGCGCAAAGCGCACGATGTCGTCCACGGTGAGGAAGAACATCTCGTAGCGGCAGGCGGCGATCAGCCTGAGCTCCTTGACCAGGTAGCGCTTGATCTGCACGGGCGTGCCCTGCGGGTAGCGCTCGGCCATGCCTTGCAGCACGCGCCGGCGCAGCGCCTGGCTGGGCGTGAGGCCGGCGGGCAGGCTCTCTTGCGGGTAGTCGTAGCGGATCTGCGCCAGGTCAAAACCGCGGCAGCGCTGCAGCACCTGCAGCGTGGCCTGCAGGAGCGCGCGCGGGTAGATGCGCGAGAGCAGCAGGCGATGGCGCAGATGGCGCTCAGCGCTGGGCTGAAGCTGCAGGCCGCAGTCGGCCACGGGGCGGTTCAGGCGCGTGGCGGTCAGCACGTCCTGCAGCGGCTTGCGCGAGCGCCGGTGCATGCAGACCCCGCCCGCCGCCACCAGCGCCAAGCCGTGGCGCGCGCCCAGCAGGCGCAGCGTGGCCAGCCACAGCGGATCGTGGGGGCTGCGCAGCAGCTCCACGGCCAGCCACAGATGTTCGGGGTCAAATCGGGCTGCAACGCTTGCCATACAAGCGCTGACAGCTTCTGTATCGATAGCTCTATCGGTCGGCTGCTCGGGCGCCCAGAGGATTTCGCAGCCGGCCAGCAGGCTGAAGTCGCTGCGCTGCCAATCAAGCTGGTAGCTGCCCTTGGCGGCGCCTGCGGTGCGCGCGGCGGTGATGAAGCGGCACAGCCCGCCCCAGCCCTCCAGATGGCGTGCGATGGCGATCAGCCGCCCGCCGGGCAGGGCGAATTCGCTGCCGTAGAGCAGGGCAAAACCCTCGGGCACGCGGCCTTCTTCCCTGAGCTCGCGCAGCCGCGTCCAGGCGCGCACCACGCCCGCGACCGAGCATTCGTCGGTCAAGGCCAGGCCGGCGTAGCCGAGCTCTGCCGCGCGCTGCACCAGCTCCTGCGGCAGCGAAGCGCCGCGCCCGAAGCTGAAGGCGCTGATTGCATGCAGCTCGGCGTAGCCGGGCAGGGCGGCGGGCTCAGGCATACAAGCCGTGCAGATACCAGCGCGGCGCGGCGTCGCCGGGGTCTTGTTCGCGGTAGATCCACAGCAGGCCCTCGCCGGGCGCCCGGGCGATGAAGTAGTCGCGCCGCAGCGGCCCCTGGCGCTCTTCCCACCAGCCGGTTTCGATGCGCTGCGCGGGGGTGAGTCGCGCCAGCGCCCGCCCTTGCCACTGCGGGCGATCGTCCTGCACGACCAGCGGCTGCGGCGTGGCCAGCAGCCAGGTGGGGGCCAGCGGCAAGGCGCTGGCGGGGGGCGCTGCGCGCTGCGCCGTAGACAGCAGCTGCTGCGCTGGCAGCCAGCGCTGCATGCGCTCGGGCCGGTGGTCGGCATGGGGTTGGGCCATCAGCACCTGCTCGGGGCCCAGGCGGGCGCTCAGGCGCTCTGCCAGCTGGTGCAGCGGCTCGCCCCGGTCTTGCTCGCCGGGCAGCAGGCTGCCGGCAGGGTCTTGCCAGGGCGAGAGCTGCAGCACGCGCAGCCCCAGGCGGTTGACCGGCGCGGCCAGCGGCGTGCGCGCCAACTGCTCGTCGATGAGGCGGCGCAGATGGGCCATGCGCTGCACCGGCTGGGCGGTGCGGATTTGCAGCTCGGCCCCGGGAGGCAGCTCTGCGCCGTTCAAACGCCGCTGGTCAAAGCGCCAATGCAGCGCAATGGCCGATGCGCCCAGCAGCCGGGCACCGAGCCAGACCTGCAGCCGCAGCAACAGGTGCTCCAGCGCCAGGTGCAGCTCGGGCGTGGTGCTGGCAAGCAGGGGCAGATCCAGCGCTTCGTCAAAGTGCTCGGGCAGTTGTGCCCAGGGGTAGACGTCGGGCGCGCGGCCTTCAGCCTGGTCCAGCGCCGCCAGCAGAGCCGCGCCCAGGCGCCGCGCCACTCCGGCGCGGGGCAGGGCGCGCAGTTCGCCCCAGGTGCTGCAGCCCAGGCGGGCCAGCACCGGCAGATGGGGCCGGGCGGCGCTCAGCGTGGCCAGCGGCAGGGCGTGGGGCGGTGTGCAAGCGCTCTGCCCGGGCGGCAGGCGCAGGCGTGCCAGGGCTATCAAAGATGAAGCGCCTTGCGCATGTCTGTCGGGCGCCGGAGCCGTTTTCTCTTCAAATATTTTGACCAGCAAGCGCCGGGGGCCGCCCCACAGACGCAGGCAGCTTTGCACCTCCATCAGCACCGCCTCGTCCACCAGCGCCACGCGCGGGGTGTAGGTCAGCATGCGCCAGGCCAGCAGTTGGCGGCCCTCGGGCGTGTCGTCGCGCGGGTGCAGGGCGATCCAGTGCATGGCGTCAAACGGCTCTTGCCAGTACCGCCTGGCGCGCGGAGTGGTTTTGCGCCCTGTAGCTCTTGCCATCGACAAGGCCCGCGCCGAGCGCCTGCGCGGGTGCCGGCCTGTGCGGGGTTTGCAGCGCCTCTTTGCGCGGGGCCTCGCGCGGCTGGCGGCTGGCGGCCAGCAGCGCGCGCAGGGCCGGCGGCTGGGCGGGCAGGTGCAGCGGAGCGCCCAAGGGCGGGCCGTGGCGCTTGAACAAGTCCAGCTTCAGGCTCTCGCCGTCGCCCTCCAGCAGCAGGCGCAGCGGCGCGGGCGAGGGCTGGGTGCGCGCGGCGTGCGGGCGCAGGGCGAACAGCGGCCGCGCCCGGCCGCGCGCCGCCAGATGCAGGCGGCGCAGCGCGTGGTCTTGCGCGTGGGGCAGCCACAGCAGCAGCGCGAGCACATCGGGGCAGCGCAGCGCCTGCTCTGCGGCCCACAGGCGCTGCAGCGGCGCTGTGGTGGTGATGCACAAGAGCCGTTCGGCGGGCAGGCCGCGCGCGGCCAGCGCCGGGCCAAAGGGCAGATGGGGCGCACCCACGAGCGCGATCACGCCGCGCTGCCCCTCCGCCAGTTGCGCCAGGGCGGGCAGCAGCAAGGCCCATTCATGCAGGCCGGGGCGGCGCTGCAACAGCTCCACCAGCGCCCCCAGCGGCCAGCCGCCCCCGGGCAGCTCGGCGTCCAGCGGGGCGTGGCTGCTGGGGAGCACCGCGCCTTCGGCCGCGCCCAGCGTGCCGCCGCGCCAGACCTGGGCAGGCAGGGACGCGAGCGCAGGGCGCGGGTCGTCCGAAACGAGGGGGCGAGGGGCAAACATGACCATCGGCGTAGCGCTGGGTGCTGTGGCTGTTGTGGCAATCAACTGTTGATTTGTACAGTATTGTGCCACCCTCTGCCAGAGCGGCTGCGGATAATCAGGCGCTTCTTCGGGCGGCTTTTCGCGGGATGCGGGCACGGAGGCAAACCATGGCGGACAGCGTGCAATGCGTGGTGGTAGGTGCGGGCGTCGTAGGCCTGGCGGTGGCGCGCGCGCTCGCTCTGCAGGGGCGCGAGGTGCTGGTGCTGGAGGCCGAAGCGGCCGTCGGCACGCAGACCAGCGCGCGCAGCAGCGAGGTGATCCATGCGGGCATCTACTACCCGGTCGGCTCGCTCAAGGCGCGTTTGTGCGTGCAGGGCAGCGCCATGCTCTACGACTACTGCGCTCGCCGCCAGGTGGCGCACCGGCGCTGCGGCAAGCTGATCGTGGCCACCAGCGAGCGGCAACTGCCGGCCTTGCGACAACTGGCCGCGCAGGCAAGCGCCAATGGCGTGCAAGGCCTGCGCTGGCTGGACGGCGCCGGCGTGCGCTCGCTCGAGCCCGCGCTGCGCTGCCACGGCGCACTGCTGTCGCCCGCCACCGGCATCATCGACAGCCACGCGCTGATGCTGGCGCTGCAGGCCGATTTGCAGCACAGCGGCGCCACGGTGGTGCTGCGCACCCGCGTGGACAGCGTCGCCCGCACAGCGCAAGGCTTTCGGCTTGGCATGCACGATGGCAGCGAGCTGCTCACCGCCTTGCTGGTGAACGCCGCCGGAGTGCAGGCGCCGGCGCTGGCGCGGCGCATCCAGGGGCTGGCGCCCGCTGCCATTCCCAGGTCGTTTCACGCCAAGGGCAATTACTTTGCATGCAGCGTGCGCGCGCCGTTCTCTCATCTGATCTACCCCTTGCCGGAACCCGCCGGACTGGGCGTGCACCTGACGCTGGACCTGGCAGGGCAGGCGCGCTTTGGCCCCGACGTGCAGTGGGTGGACAGCCCCGACGAGCTGCAGGTGGACGCCGCCCGGGCCGAGGCCTTCCATGCCGAAATCCGCCGCTACTGGCCCGAGCTGCCCGCCGGCGCGCTGCAGCCGGACTACGCGGGCATGCGCCCCAAGATCAGCGGGCCGGGCGAGCCGGCGGCGGACTTCCTGATCCAGGGTCCGAGCGCGCATGGCGTGCCGGGGCTGGTGAACCTGTTTGGCATCGAGTCGCCCGGGCTCACCAGTTGCCTGGCACTGGGCGACTACGTGGCCGTCTTGTCGGACGTGGAGGGTGCGCGCTGAGGCGCTGCCGGATCAGGGCGAGCCGGGCTCGCCATCACGTCCCGCAGGCTGCAGCTGGCCCAGCTTGTGCGCCAGCTCGATGGCCGATTCCACGCCCATCTTCTCGAAGATGTTGGCGCGGTGGAATTCGACAGTGCGCGCGCTGATGCCTAGGTGGTCAGCGATGTTCTTGTTGTAGTGGCCGCGCAGCAGCTCGCCCAGCACCTCGCGCTCGCGCGGACTCAGGGAGGCCAGCGCCTGACGCAGGCGCTGCAGCTCGCGCTCGCTGGCGCTGCGCGCCAGCAGCGCCTGCATGGCCTGCTCCACGCGGTCCACCAGCATGTTGTCCTGGAAGGGCTTTTCCAGAAAGTCCCAGGCGCCTTCCTTCACCGCCTGCACTGCGGTGGCTACGTCGCCATGCCCGGTCAGGAAAAGCACCGGCCAGGGGCAGCCCAGGGCCTTCAGGCGCTCGAAAGTCACGAGGCCCGAGAGCGGCTGCATGCGGATGTCCAGCAGCACCACCGCCAGGCCCCACTCGCCCTGCAGCGCGTGGACCGCATCCAGAAAGACGTCGCCGCCTTGCCATACCCGAGTCTTCCAGCCGCGCGAATCGAACAGCCAGGCCAGGCCGTCGCGCACGTCGGCATCGTCATCGACGATGTGGATGTCCATGGCAGTGGTGTTCATGCGTCGCTCTCCAGGGGCAGGATGGCGGTGAACAGCGCGCCGCCCAGCAGTGCGTCGCGCTCCACCTGGATGCGCCCGTGGTGCGCCTCGGCAATCGAGCGGCAGATGGCCAGGCCCATGCCCATGCCGCCGTGCTTGGTGCTGAAGAAGGCGTCAAACAGCCGGGCCTGGGCAGCCTCGGACACGCCGGGGCCGCTGTCGGCCACCGCCAGGCTCGCTTCGCCCGTGGCCGTGTCGGCCTGCAGGCGCACCTGTACCCGGGCCGGGGTGCTTGCGGCTTCTCCTGCCCAGTCCAGCGCGTTGGAGCACAGGTTGTGCACCAGGTGCTCCAGCAGCAGGGCGTCGCCGCGCACCAGCACGGGGCGGCTTGGCAGCTGCAGGGCGATGGGCGTGGCCTGGCCTTCCTGCGCCGTGCTCGCCGCGCGGCGCACCAGCATCGCCAGATCCAGGCGCGTCAGATGCAGCTCGCGCTTGCGCGCAAAGGCGTTCACGCGCTGCGTCACGCCGCCGGCGCGCTCGGCCAGCTGCGCCATGCGTCGCACCACGGGTTCCATGTCGGCCAGGGCAATCGTGCCCGCGCGCAGGCGGTTGAGCAGGCCGTTGGCAAAACTGGCCAGCGCGCCCAGCGGCTGGTTGAGCTCGTGCGCCAGTGTGGAGGCCACCTCGCCCACGGCCACCAGGCGTTCGGAGGCTTCGAGCTTTTCCTGCTGCTCGGCGGCCAGCCGCTGCGCATGCTTGCGCTCACTGATGTCCAGCACCGAACTCATCCAGCCGAGCTGGCGCCCGTCGGCGGCGAGCAGCGGCGCTTCGTGGATCAGCACGTCCACCAAGCGGCCGTCGCGATGGCGGTACTGCGCCTCCAGGCCCTGGGGCTGCGTGCCCGCGTGCAGGATGCCGCCGTGCAGCATGGCCAGCTCACCTGCCTGCTCGTCCGGCCAGTAGGGCATGGGCGCGCGCGCGCCGCGCAGCTCCTGCGCGCCGTAGCCCACCATGGCGCAGAAGGCCTGGTTCACGTAGAGGATGGTGCCTTGCAGGTCCCAGGCGCGCATGCCTATGCTGACCGAGCGCTCCATGGCCGAGCGCAGCGCCACCTCGGCTTGCAGGCGCTGCTGCACCTGCTGGCGCTTGGCAAAGTCGCGGCGCAGCGCCAGCAGGCTCACCAGCAGGCCGAGCAGGAACACCAGGGCGACGGCGAAGAACAGCCGTGGCGTGGAGGAGGTGTGCGAACCCAGCGGCGTCACCTGCAACAGCAGCTCCACGCCGGGCAGGTTCATGGGTGTGAGGTAGCTGGCGCCGTCCGGCAGGCCCGCGTCCGCCACGATGTGCACCTGCTGCTGCGCGATGAACCAGGGCGGCAGCAGGGCGTCCAGGGCCTGCTGCATGGACAGCGCCACCACGTAGAGCCCGGCCAGGCGAGCGCCGTCGAACGAGGGGACGGCCAGCCAGACGCGCCCGTCCTGGTCACCGCCCGCGTCTTGCAGGGGCCCGGCATAGCTTGCTCGCCGCAGGTTGGCGGCGGTGTCCTGCAGCAGTTGCAGCTTCTGGCGGTTTTCGGCATTCGATTCCAGGTCGGCCCGCCAGACGGCGAGGTCGCCCGCATCGCCGCGGGCATCACCCGGCTGCGCCAGCCAGGCCTGGGCCAACACCACGCCGGGGCTGCGCCAGAGCAGGCCGGCAGGGTGGGTGTCGGCCTCGCCCTGGCCCGGTGCCTGCAGCGCCTGCGGGCCGTCGATCGCGAGCTGGCGCGCGCGCTGCGCCAGGTCGCCTTCAAGACGGCGGAAGTGGAACTGCACGCTTTGCTCCAGCCACTGCGCGTCCGCGCCGCGCCGGCGTTCTTCTTCCTGCACTTCGACACGGTGCAGATACCAGGCCAGGGCCAGCACGGTCAGCACGGTCAGCAAGGCCAGGCCCAGCATCCAGAGCGTGGCGCGCCGGCTGCCGCGTTCACCCAGCGGGCGGGTGGCGGCGTGCAGGAGCGCGAAGTCTTCGGCGGGATGCGGGGCGGTCAGCGGCACGGCTTTGGATAATAGCGGCCGTGCCTGCTTCGCTCGCTTCCCGCCGCCGTCTGCTCGGGGCCCTCGCGGCCACGGCCCTGCCGCTGCCCGCGGCCGCGCAACCGGCGCGCGTGACCATCCGCCTGTCGCACGTGGTCACGCGCCAGACTCCCAAGGGGCTGACCATGGAGCGCTTCCAGCAGAACGTGCAGCAGGCGAGCGCGGGGCGCATCCAGGTGGTGATCTACCCGAACTCGCTGCTCTATGGCGACGCCGACGAGATGCAGGCGCTGCAACTGGGCGCGGTGGACATGCTGGCGCCCTCGCTGTCCAAGTTTGGCGCCATCGGCTTTCCCGAATTCGAGCTGTTTGACCTGCCCTTCCTGTTCGGCGCGCGCGCGCAGGTGCACCGCATCACCCGGGGGCCTGTCGGGCAGGCGCTGCTCGACGGCCTGGCGCACCAGGGCCTGGTCGGCCTGGGCTACCTGGACAACGGCTTCAAGCACATGAGCGCCAACCGGCCGCTGCTGGCGCCGCAGGACTTCGCGGGCCTGCGCATGCGCGTGCAAAGCTCGCGCGTGATTGCGCGGCAGATGCGGGTGCTGGGCGCGCGCCCGGTGGTGCTGGCCTTCGGCGAGGCGCGGCGCGCGCTGGCGTTGGGGGTGGTGGACGGCACGGAAAACCCGATCTCCAACTTCTGGACCCAGCGCATGCACGAGGCCCAGCTCGATCTGAGCCTGACCGCGCACGCCTGGCTGGGCTACGCGGTGGTGGCGCAGCGGCGCTTCTGGGATTTCCTTGGCGCCCAGGACCGCTACCTCGTGTCGACGGCGCTGCAGGAGGCGCTGGCTTGGGGCAACACCATCGCCCAGCAGGAAAACGATGCCGCTCTGGCCGCGCTGCGCGCCAGCGGCGCAACGCGCATCCACCTGCTCGACGAGGGCCGGCGCGAGCGCCTGCGGCAGGGAACGCAGGCGGTGTACGAGCAACTGGAGCCGCGTACCGCCGCCTGGCTGGAACGGGTGCGCGCGGCTCTCGAAACTTAGGGCGACGCTGCCCGGCAGTGGTGTCTTTGGAATGTTCTTAGGTGTAAACCCTAGCTGTGGAAGGCCACAGTTACGCCTGGCACCCGTCTGGCCTAGAGTGCAAGTCTTGTTCGTTGTACCTGTTGCGAGGAGACTTCCGATGCGATTGCCCCTGAAACACATCCTGGCCTGCGCCGTGCTGGCTTTCGGCGCCACTGTGGCGGCCCACGCGCAGCCCATTGTGGTCAAGTTCAGCCACGTGGTGGCCGACAAGACGCCCAAGGGCCAGGCTTCGCTCAAATTCAAGGAACTGGCCGAAGCCAAGCTGCCGGGCAAGGTGCAGGTGCAGGTCTTCCCCAACTCGCAGTTGTTTGGCGACGGCAAGGAAATGGAAGCCCTGCTGCTGGGCGACGTGCAGATGATTGCGCCTTCGCTGTCCAAGTTCGACCGCTACACCAAGAAGATCCAGCTGTTTGACCTGCCCTTCCTGTTCGACGACATGGCCGCGGTGGACCGCTTCCAGGCCAGCGCCGCGGGCAAGTCGCTGCTCGATTCGATCAAGGGCCGTGGTCTGCAGGGTCTGGCCTTCTGGCACAACGGCATGAAGCAGTTGTCGACCAACAAGGACAAGCTCGAGCGTCCCGAGGACGTCAAGGGCCTGAAGTTCCGCATCCAGGCGTCCGACGTGCTGGAGGCGCAATTCCGCGCGATGGGTGCCAATCCGCAGAAGATGGCCTTCTCCGAGGTCTACCAGGCGCTGCAGACCGGCGTGGTGGACGGCCAGGAGAACACCTGGTCGAACATGTATTCGCAAAAGTTCCACGAGGTGCAAAAGACCATCGCCGAGACCAACCACGGCGTGCTCGACTACATGGTGGTGACCAACTCCAAGTGGTGGGAAGGCCTGCCCGCCGACGTGAGGAAGGGCTTGTCCGAGGCCATGGCCGAAGCTACCGAATACGGCAACAAGCTGGCCGGCGACTTCAACGAGCGCGACAAGAAGCTCATCAGCGAAGCCGGCAAGGCGCGCATCCAGCAGCTGACCAAGGACGACGTTGCCGCCTGGCGCAAGGCCATGGAGCCGGTGTGGAAGAAGTTTGAAGGCGACATCGGCAAGGACTTGATCGACGCGGCCCTCAAATCCAATCAGTGAGCGTCAGGGGGCCTTGCATCTGCCAAGCCCAAAGAGGGAAGCGACCCGCACACTGGGTCGCTTTTTTTGACCTGTTTATTTCACCTGAGAGTATCCGAGCATGCGCTGGATGGACCGACTTGAGGAGTATTTCCTCGCGCTGATGCTGGCGGGCATGACCCTGGTCACCTTTGGCCAGGTGGTTGCGCGCTACGTGTTCAACTACAGCTTCACCTGGGCGATGGAGCTCACCGGGGTGATGTTCGCCTGGATGATCTTCATCGGCGCTTCCTACGGCGTGCGCGTGAGTGCGCACATCGGCATCGACGCCTTGATACGGATCATGAACCCGCGCCTGGCGCGCGCGGTCGCGCTGGTGGCCACGGCGCTGTGCATTTTGTACTCGTGCGTGCTGGCCTTTGGCGGCTGGCAGTACCTGTCCAAGCTCTACACCGTGGGCGTGTACATGCAGGACATTCCGGTGCCGCAGTGGGTGCCCAAGATCGTGCTGCCCCTGGGCTTCATCCTGCTGGCGCTGCGCTTTGGCGTGCTGTTCTTCAAGCTCTTGAGCGGGCAGGACGTGCACCTGCTCGGTGACGAGGCCGAAGACGCGCTGAAGATGCGCGAAGAGATGGAGGCCAAGCCATGAACACCCTGGTTCTCTTCGTGCTGCTCTTCGTCTTCATGTTCATGGGCATGCCCGTGGGCGTGGCGCTGGGCCTGTCGTCGCTGGCGGTGATTCTGGGCTTCACCAACGATTCGCTCGCCTCGCTCACGCTCAAGATCTACGAGACGTCCGAGCACTACACGCTGCTGGCGATTCCCTTCTTCATCGTGGGCGGCGTGTTCATGACCACGGGCGGCGTGGCGCGGCGCATGATCCGCTTTGCCAATGCCTGCGTGGGGCATTTCCCGGGCGGGCTGGCCATGGCCTCGGTGCTCGCCTGCATGCTGTTTGCTGCGGTGTCGGGCTCTTCTCCCGCAACGGTGGTGGCGGTGGGCTCGATCGTGATTGCCGGCATGGTCAAGGCCGGCTACAGCAAGGAGTTTGCCGCCGGCGTGATCTGCAACGCCGGCACGCTCGGCATATTGATTCCGCCGTCCATCGTGCTCGTGGTCTATGGCGCGGTCACGGAAACCTCGGTGGGCGCGCTGTTTCTTGCGGGCATCCTGCCAGGCATTCTTCTGGGTCTGATTCTGATGGTGGCCATTTACTGGCGCGCGCGCGTGCTCAATCTGCCGCGCCAGCCCAGGGCCAGCATGAACGAGGTGCTGGTGGCCGGGCGCCAGTCGCTGTGGGGCCTGCTGCTGGTGGTCATCATCCTGGGCGGCATCTACGGCGGCGTGTTCACACCGACCGAAGCGGCGGCGGTGGCGGCGGTCTACGCCTTCGTGGTGGCGGTGTTCATCTACCGCGACCTCAAGTGGGGCGACATCCCCGGCGTGCTGCTGGAATCGGCCAAGGTCACGGTGATGCTGATGTTCATCATCGCCAATGCGCTGCTGTTTGCCCACGTACTCACTACCGAGCGCATTCCGCAGCAGATCGCCGAATCGATCGCCGGCATGGGCATGGCGCCCTGGCAGTTCCTGCTGGTGGTCAACGTGCTGCTGCTGATCGCGGGCATGTTCATGGAGCCCACGGGCATCATCCTGATCATGGCGCCCATCCTGTTTCCGATTGCCGAGAAGCTGGGCATAGACCCGGTGCACCTGGGCATCATCATGGTGGTGAACCTGGAGATCGGCATGGTCACGCCGCCGGTGGGGCTGAACCTGTTCGTCACCTCGGGCATCACGCACATGACGATAGGGCAGGTGGTGCGCGCGGCGCTGCCCTGGACGCTGCTGCTGCTGCTGTTCCTGATCGTCGTGACCTACGTGCCCTGGATCTCGACCATCGTGCCGCAATTGTTGCACTGAAAAAAATAGCGACTGGCGCTTGCCCCACAAGCGCCAGCCGCGTTTTTGATGCACAAAGCTGGTCAGACTGCGTCCAGCGCCTGGTTCAGGTCCGCAAGCAGGTCGCTGATGTGCTCTATGCCAATCGACAGCCGGATCATGCCCTCACTCACGCCCGCGCTCAGGAGCTCGGCCGCATCGAGCTGGCGGTGCGTGGTCGATGCCGGATGCGTGGCCAGAGAGCGCGTGTCACCGATGTTCACCAGGCGGTAAAAGAGTTTGAGCGCGTCCAGGAAGCGGGCGCCCGCAGCGCGCGGATCGCCCTCGGTCTTGAGGTTGAACGAGACGATGCCCGAGGCCTTGCCGCCCAGCAGGCGCTGGGCGATGGCGTGGTCCGGATGGCCTGGCAGCCCCGCGTAGCGCACCCACTGCACCTTGGGGTGCTGCTCCAGCGTTTCGGCTATTTTTTGCGCGTTCTCGCAGGTGCGCTCCATGCGCAGGCCCAGGGTTTCTATGCCCTGCAGAATCTGCCAGGCGTTGAAGGGCGAGAGCGCCGCGCCGGTGTTTCTCAGCGGCACCACGCGCGCGCGGCCGATGTAGGCCGCCTCGCCCAGCGCCTCGGTATAGACCACGCCGTGGTAGCTCACGTCGGGCTCGTTCAGGCGCTTGAAGCGCGCCTTGTGCTGGCTCCAGAGGAACTTGCCGCTGTCGACGATGGCGCCGCCTATGCTGTTGCCGTGGCCGTTCAGGTATTTGGTCAGCGCATGCACCACGATGTCCGCGCCATGCTCGATAGGACGCAGCAGGTAGGGGCTGGGCACGGTGTTGTCCACGATCAGCGGCACGCCATGCGCGTGCGCGACCTCGGCCAGCGCGGCGATGTCGGTGACGTTGCCCAGCGGGTTGCCGATGGATTCGCAAAAGACGGCCTTGGTGCGCGCGTCGATCAACTCGCCGAAGGTTTCAGGTTTGCGCGGGTCGGCAAAGCGCACGGTGATGCCCTGCTGCGGGAAGGTGTGGGCAAACAGGTTGTAGGTGCCGCCGTAGAGCGTGCTGGCCGCGACGATGTTGTCGCCCGCCTCGGCAATCGTCTGGATGGCTGCGGTGATCGCCGACATGCCCGAGGCAAAGGCCAGCGCCCCGACACCGCCTTCGAGCGCCGCCAGGCGCTTTTCCAGCACGTCGGTCGTCGGATTCATGATGCGCGTGTAGATGTTGCCCGGCACCTTCAGGTCGAACAGGTCGGCGCCGTGCTGCGCGCTGTCGAAGACGTAGGAGGTCGTCTGGTAGATCGGCACCGCAGCCGACTTGGTCGTGGGCTCTGGGGTATAGCCGGCGTGGATCGCCAGGGTATCGAGATGCATGGGCGCAGCCTCCAGTGGGTCAAAAGGCCTGATTGTCGGCGCAAGGCGCCAGCAGCAAACGACGCATTGGCTATGTGCTTATGCGCGCCAGGCGGGCGCGGCGCCGGGCGCCACGCATCGGGCAAACACGCCTGTACAGCCGCACGGCTTTGTCGCTAGGATGCACGCTCCAATCACTATCGGGGGAACACCATGAGCGCTGGCGAGGACCATGACACGCAAGGCAGCTAGCTTCTGCATCGCCACGCCGTTCACCAGATGCGAGCCATGCCCGATGTGTTTTGCCACGGCCTGCTGGGCGCGCGTCGAGCGCATCTGTTACGCCGCCGCCTGGGCGACTACGCCGACCTGTTCGCCGACCTGAACATCAGCGAAGACATGAAGCGCCCCTATGAGCAGCGCACCGTGCCGGTGCAGCCGCTGCTGCGCGAAGAGGCGCAAAAACTCTGGGACGAATTCCGCAATATGCCCGACCGCGCGAAATACTGTATCGCCACGCTCGCCATGCCATCTCTGTCTGACCTGCCTTGCAGGCGCCGCCCATGCGCGCGGTGATCGGCATCCTCAGCCTGCTTGTCGCGCTGCTACTGGTCGGCGTGCTGGTCAAGAAGCAGCTCAGTGCCACCCGCGCGCCTGTGCCGGCATTGCAGGCCCCGGCCGCGGCTGCGCCCACGGGCACGGTGCGCGCGCAGGGCCAGCAGGTGCAAGAACAGGTGCGCGAGCAGGTGCAGACCCTGATGCAGCAGCCGCGGCCCATGCCTGAAGATGAGCAATGAAATCGTGCTCCAGCCCTTGCGGTGCAAGCGCGAACAGCTATTTTTGTGATAGTGGAATCTTGCACTACCGAGGACGATGAGCGCTGGATGCGCGCCGCGCTCGCCGCCGCGCAGGAAGCCGGCGAGGCCGGCGAGGTACCAGTGGGCGCGGTGCTGGTGCAGGGCGGCGCGCTCATCGCCAGCGGCCGCAATGCGGTGCTGGCCAGCCACGACCCGAGCGCGCATGCCGAAATCATGGCGCTGCGGGCCGCCGGTGCGCGCCTGGGCAACTACCGGCTCGACGGCTGCACGCTCTACGTGACGCTCGAACCCTGCGCGATGTGCGCCGGCGCCCTGCTGCATGCGCGGCTGGCGCGCGTGGTCTATGGCGCGCCCGACCCCAAGACCGGCGCGGCGGGCTCGGTGCTCCAGCTCTTTGACCAGCCGCGGCTCAACCACCAGACGCAGGTCGAAGGCGGCGTGCTGGCGGCTGAATGCGGCGCGCTGCTGCAGGCATTTTTTGCCGAGCGCCGGGGCATTCAGCGCGCGCAGGCCCAGCCGCTGCGCGAGGACGCGCTGCGCACGCCCGCAGCGCGCTTTGCCGGCCCCGAAGGGCAGTACGACTACTTCGACGGACTGCGCCTGCATTACCGCGACATCGGCCCGCGCGAGGCGTCCCGCACCTGGCTGTGTCTGCACGCGAGCCCCGCTTCGGGCGAGGTCTGGCAGCGCATGGCGCCGGTGTTTGCCGCAGCCGGCCAGCGCGTGGTCGCGCCCGATCTGATCGGCTTCGGGCGCAGCGACAAACCCAAGCGGGAGGCCGCGCACAGCCCGCACTGGCATCGGCAGGTGCTGGCGCAGCTGGCCGAGCGCCTGGCGCTGCGCCACGTGGTGCTGCTCGCGCAGGCCGGTGCGCTGCTGCCGGCCATGAGCGCGCCGCTGGTGCGCGTGGATCAGGCGGCGCTGGCGGACGAGGCCGCGTTCCCCGACGCCGGGCACCGCGCCGGACCGCGCGCCTTTGCGCGCTTTGCGCTTGGCGAGCCGCCCGCGGTGCTCACGCTGCCCGACGCCAGCGCGGCTTCGGCCCGGGCCGCTATGGAATACTTCGCCCACCATGCACGACCCTGAGCACTGCGGCCACGACCACGGCCCCAAGCACATCTACATCTATTCCCCGGCCAGCGCGGTGCGCGACAAGGCGGCGTTTCGGCGCGGCATTGCGCGCCTGCAGGCCCTGGGCCACGAGGTGGAGGTGGACGCCGACGCGCTCGCCCGCCACACCCGCTTCGCCGGCGACGACGCCACGCGCCTGGCGGCGATCCACCGCGCGGCCGCCAGCGGGGCCGACGTGGCGCTGATATCGCGCGCCGCCTACGGCTGCACGCGCATCCTGGCGGACATCCAGTACAAGAAGATCGCCAAGGCCATAGAGCGCGGCACGCGCTTCGTAGGCATGAGCGACTTCACCGCCTTTCAATGCGCGGTGCTGGCGCGCACCGGCGCGATCACCTGGGCCGGCCCGTCCCTGGAAATCGACTGGGGGGTCAAGGGCGAGCCCGACGAGATCATGGCCGCCTGTTTCGACGACCTGCTCACCGGCCACGGCGAAGGCACGGGCTGGCGCCTGGGCCGTGAAAAGCCCAAAGCCGACGGCTCTGCGGCGGCGCCCGAGATCCATCTGAAGCCGGCGCCGCTGTGGGGGGGCAATCTGGCGGTGCTGAACTCGCTCATCGGCACGCCGTATTTCCCGCAGGTCAAGGGCGGCATCCTGTTTCTGGAAGACATCGGCGAGCACCCCTATCGCATCGAACGCATGCTCACCCAGTTGCTCTACGCCGGCGTGCTGGCGCAGCAGAAGGCCGTGCTGCTGGGCCAGTTCACCCAGTACAAGCTGGCCGCGCACGACAAGGGCTACAGACTGCAAAGCGTGGTGGACTGGCTGCGCACGCGCATCAAGGCGCCGGTGCTCACCAATTTGCCCTTCGGCCACGTTCCGACCAAGGTCTTGCTGCCGGTGGGCGCGTCGGTGTCGCTTGCGGTGCACGAGCGCGAGGCGCTGTTGGTATGGGGGCACATGCACTGAGGCGCTGACAATCTTCGACGTTTGCACTTACACACGGACACGCTTCGTCCCCATAATGTGGTGCGGCCCTGCGCTACACGGCAGGTGACTGCTGCCCATGAACCCTGCTGGAACACCCCTCGTGCCCGATACCCAGGCCAGCCAGATCAAGACCGTGGTATTTGCCGACATTTCCGGCAGCACCGCGCTCTACGACGCCCTGGGCAATGCCGAGGCGACCCGGGCGGTGACCACGCTCACGCGCCAGATGGGTCTGGCCATCAAGAACGCCGGCGGGCGCGTGGTCAAGAAGCTCGGTGACGGGGTCCTCGGCGTCTTTGGTGACGGCGCCGCCGCGGCCGCGGGCGTGGTCGAGCTCATGCGCGAACAACACCTGGCCACGCGCGCACTGCCCCAGTCGCACCGCCTGGCGGTGCGCGTGGGCTTGTGCAGCGGCGAGGTGGTCGAGGTGGACGGCGACACCTACGGCGATGCGGTCAACGTCGCCGCCCGGCTGTGCGAGATTGCCGCGCCGGGCGAGATCCTCGCCTCGCAGGAAACGGTGCAGACCCTGCCCAAGGGCCTGGTCGCGCTGGTGCGTATGGGCCACATGGAAGTGCGCGGCAAGAGCGACCCGGTGCTTGCCTACCAGCTCGAATGGCGCGAGGACGAGACCACCGACTTCATGACCGTGCAAGGCGGCCTGCCCAGCGAGATCGGCGCGCTCGGCGTGGTCGCCGCGCACGGCAAGCTCGATTTCGACTGGCGCGGCACGCAGCAGAGCTTCATGGCCGCGGCCGGCACGCTCTACATCGGGCGCGGCGCCAACTGCCATGTGCGCGTGGACGACCCGCGCGTCTCGCGCATGCATGCGCGCGTGGACTGGCGCCAGGGCAGTGCGGTGCTGACCGATCTGAGCAGCTTCGGCACCTGGGTGCGCTTTGCCGATGGCGCGGCGCCCGTGCAGTTGCGCCGCGAAAGCTGCCTGCTGCATGGCGCAGGCGAGATCGCGATGAGCGTGCCCTTTGCCGACGCGGCCGCGCCCGTGCTGCGTTTTGGCGTCTCCAGCATGGGCGCGCTCTCGGTCTGAGAGCGCGAGGGGCTTTTTCAGCCTTGCCCTCGGCCTCAGCGGGGCTGGTCGAGCAGGCTGCTTTGCAGCTTGCTTGCCAACTGCCCTATGGCCAGGGCGGCGGGGCAGCCGGGCATTTGTTGCAGCAGCAACTGGCGGCGCATCACCGCGTCGCGCACGCTCGGGTCGGCCGGGATGTCGCCCATGTGGATCAGGCGCAGGGGCTGTCCACTGCCCGTGGCCACGAAGCGGTTGAGCACCTGCTGCAGCTGCCCGGTAATGGCGCGCCCGTCGCCCGGACGCACCGTCTGGTTGATCACCATGCGGATGTGGCTGCGGCTTTGCTGCGCCGCAAGCACCTTGATCGCGGCGTAGGCGTCGGTCAGCGAGGTCGGCTCGGGCGTGGCTACCACCAGCACCTCGGAGGCCAGCGAGATCGAGAACAGTACCACGTCGGAGATGCCCGCGCCGGTATCCAGCAGCACGATGTCGTAGTCGGGCGTGATGGTCTCGATCACGTGCAGGAATTCGCTGCGCACCTCGGGCGTGAGGCGCGAATACTCGACCATGCCCGAACCCGCCAGCAGCACCGAAAAACCGCCGGGCGCGGGCAGCACCACGTCCCTGAGCTCGGCCTTGCCGGTGAACACGTCGTGCAGCGTGAGCTTGGGATAGAGGTTGAGCACCACGTCCAGGTTCGCGAGGCCCAGGTCGGCGTCTAGCACCAGCACGCGCAAACCCCGGCGCGTGAGCGCGGCGGCCAGGTTGGCGGACACGAAAGTCTTGCCCACGCCGCCCTTGCCGCTGGTGATCGCCACGATGCGCGCGCCGCTGATCGGGCGGGCCTGCGCCGCAGCGTCGGCTTCGGCGGTAGGGGGCGCAAGTGGCACGTCGGACATGGTCGGGGATTCAGTGGGCGCTGCCATGGGGCGGAGTCTGATTGGACGACAGTTCGCCCCAGGCTGAAGAAGTGTAAAGCGGTGCCAGAAGCATGTTTTTCTCGTCCGCGGTGACGGTGCTGTCGCGCGGCTCCTCGATGCTGACGCGGTTGCGGCCAGCTTCCTTGGCGTGGTAGAGCTGCAGGTCCGCACGCTCTATCCAGAGTTTGGGGGTACTGCGTATCCACGGAATGGCGTAGGCGCCGCCCACGCTCACACTCACGCGCAGCTGCTGCGTAGGGGTGAGCGCGATCGGCGCGGCCGCTATCGCTTGGCGCAGGCGCTCGGCCACGCGCGCGCCAAAGCTCAGTTGGCAGGCCGGCAAGATGATGGCGAATTCCTCGCCGCCATAGCGTGCCACGGTGTCCATGGGGCGCATGCAGCCGCGGATGGTGTGCGCCACCGTCTGCAGCACCAGGTCGCCGACCAGGTGGCCATGCGCGTCGTTGACCCGCTTGAAGTGGTCGATGTCGAGCATCAGCAGCAGCGCCGCCTCGCCGGTGCGTGCCACGCGGTCGATTTCGCTCTCTATCGCGGCGTCGAAAAAGCGGCGGTTGTGCAGCCCGGTCAGCGGGTCCTTGAGCGAGAGCTCGCACAGCGCGTCGATCAAGGCCTGCAGATAGCGCGCCGATCCGCTGCCGGCGGGCGGCAGGCAGTCCCCCAGGGTTTCGGTGACCAGGGCATGGGCAGTGGCTAGACGCAGGTCACCAGAATCCATGGACAGTGAGGGCAGGGCCGTGCGGGAATTGGGGCTCGCGCAAGTGTAGCAGTGCGCCCTGCTGCGGCCTGCCTCAATCTGCCCGGGTGTGGCCCAGGTGCCGCAGGGTTTCGGCGTCGCTGCGACACAGCACCAGATGCGGGCCCGGCTCCAGCGCCCCGGCTGCCTGCAGGGTCTGCTGCACCGGCAGTTTCAGACCGCTCAAGTACATGCAGCCGCCGCGCCCCTGCACGAACAGCCGCAGGCGGGCAAAGGCCTCCACGCCGGTGACGTCGATGCGGTTGATGGACTGGGCGAACAGGCACAGGTGCTTGAGCGCCGGGCGGGCAGAGAATTCGTCCGCCACGCGCTTTTCCAGCGCGGTGGCCGAGGCAAAGTCCAGCGCCGCGTCCATGCGCAGCGCCAGCACCGCCTCGTCGAGCACGCCCAAGCCCCAGAGCGCGCGGTCGCGCAGCGTGCCGTCCGGGTGCAGGCCCACTTCGATGATGCGCGGGTGCAGGCGCTGGTAGATGAAATAGCTGAGGTTGACCAGCAGCCCGGTAAGCACGCCCCAGTAGATGCGCGGCGCGCTCAGCAGCGTGACCGCGAAGGTCAGCAGCCCGGTGGCCGTTTCCACGCGCGAGACGCGCCACAGGCTCAGCATGCCGCGTGGCTGTATCAAGCCCTTGATCGCGACGATGACGATGGCCGCGAGCACCGATTGCGGCACGTGGTAGAGCAGCGGCAGCAGCCACAGCAAGGCGGCCAGCACCAGCGCAAAGGCAAACAGCGTGGCCCAGCCGCTGCGCGCGCCCGCATAGAGGTTCAGCGCCGAGCGCGAGAACGAGGCACTGACCGGAAACGCGCCGCACAGGCCGGAGCTGACCTTGGCCAGGCCGTGGGCGATCAGGTCCTGGTTCTCGTTCCACTGCGTGCCGCCTTCGCGATGGTCCACCTTGGCGCTGGAGGCGGTCTCCAGAAAGCTCACCAGCGTGATCACCATCACCGGCATCAAGAGCGTGCTGAACTCATCCCAGCTGAGCCAGCCCGGCAGATAGAGCGCCGGCAGCCCCTGGGGCAGCGCACCCACGACCTTGCCACCCGCGGCGGCAAAGCCCATGGCCCAGCTGAGCGCGGCGGTCAGGGCGATGACCACGATGGCTGCGGGAAAGCTGCGCCGCCAGCGCGCGGCCAGCCACAGCAACGCCAGGCTCCCCAGGCCAAAGGCGCCAGCCTGCACGTCCAGCGCCTGCCAGGAGGGCTGCAGCAGGAAGGCGCGCCAGGGCAGGTCCAGGCCCAGCAGCGCCGGCAGTTGCGACAGCAGAATCAAGAGCGCGGCCGCCTGGGTGAAGCCGTTGAGGATGGGCGAAGTCACCAGGCTCAGCAGCCAGCCAAAGCGCACCACGCCGAGCAAGGCCTGCAGCAGGCCCGACAGCAGCGCGAGCCACACCGCCAGCGTCACCCAATGCGCGCTGCCCGGCTGCGCCAGGCCGATGAGCGAGGTGCCGGTGAGCAGGCTGGTGAGCGCCGTCGGCCCCACGCCCAGGCGCACCGAAGAGCCCCAGAGCACCGCCACCAGCATGGGAATGAGCGATGCGTACATGCCGGTCACCAGCGGCATGCCGGCGAGTTGTGCGTAGGCCACGCCCTGGGGCACCAGCATCAGGCCCACCGTCATGCCGGCCCAGAATTCGCCGCGCAGCAGCTCGCGACTCGGCCTTGGCCAGGCCAGAAAGGGCAGCCAGGTGCTCAGCTTGCGCGGTGAAGGCATCGGCGTATTTTGCAGCGCTACCATCGCGCCATGCCCGATACCACCCGCTTTGACATCGCCACCCGGCTCATTCACGACAGCTACCGTCCGCCGGCCGGCTTCGAGAGCGTGCAGCCGCCGGTGTACAAGGCCTCCACCGTGCTGTTTGCCGACACCGCCGCCCTGCGCGCCAGCCGCTGGGAAGACCGCAGCGGCTACACCTACGGCCTGCACGGCACGCCGGCGAGCTACCTGCTGGAGCAGCGCATCGCCGCGCTGGAAGGCGCCAGCCACTGCCTGCTGGCACCCAGCGGCCTGGCGGCGATCAGCGTGACCGCGCTCGCGCTGCTGGGCCAGGGCGATGAGGTGCTGCTGCCGCACAACGTCTACGGCCCGAACAAGGCGCTGAGCGTGGACCTGCTGCAGCGCTACGGCATTGGCTGCGGCTTCTACGACCCCATGGACGCGCAAGACCTGGCCGCCCGCATGGGGCCTGCCACGCGCCTGGTATGGCTGGAGCCGCCCGGCTCGGTCACCATGGAATTCCCCGACCTGCCCGCGCTGGTGCGCGTGTGCCGCGGGCGCGGCGTTACCACGGCGCTGGACAACACCTGGGGCGCAGGCCTGGCGTTTGCGCCTTTTGACCTGCTGGGCGACGCCAGCCTCGGGGTGGATGTGTCGGTGCACGCGCTGACCAAATACCCCAGCGGCGGCGGCGACCTCTTGATGGGCGCGATCAGCACGCGCAGCCGCGCGCTGCACGAGCGCATTCAGCGCTGCCACATGCACCTGGGCATGGGCGTGGCGGGCAACGACGTCGAGGCGGTGCTGCGCGCGCTGCCCGGCATGGCGCTGCGCTACCGCGCGCAAGACCGCGCGGCGCGCGAGCTCGCAGGCTGGCTGCAGGGGCAGGGCGCGGTAGCCCAGGTGCTGCACCCGGCGCTCGCGGGCAGCCCCGGGCATGCGCATTGGCAGCTGCTGTGCGCCCGGGGCGGCGAGGGCCTGGCCGCGGGCATCTTCAGCGTCGTGATCGATGCGCGCTACACCAGCGCCCAGGTGGATGCGTTTTGCGACGCGCTGCAGCACTTTCGCCTGGGCTACAGCTGGGGCGGGCCGCTGAGCCTGGTGATGCCCTACCAGCTTGCCGCCATGCGCGCCGCCACGCCAACGCAGCTCGCGCCGGGCACGGTGGTGCGCTTTGCCATCGGCCTGGAAGGCGTGGAAGACCTGCGCGCCGACCTGGCCCAGGCAATGGAGCGTGTTTTTGGCATCTAGCCCTTGCTGGTCAAGCGCTGGCAGCTATTGCATCAATAGCGCTCAAGACAGCATGGGCTGAAGCGCCTTCCACACGTTGTCCAGCAGCAGCGGCTGGGCCTGCACGCTGGGGTGGATGCGGTCGGCCTGGAACAGCGCCGTGGGGTCGGGCGCATTGGCCACGCCTTCGAGCAGAAAGGGCACGAGCGACGCTTGGTGCTCGCGCGCCAGGGTCTCGAACAGCCCGGCAAAGCGCCGGGTGTAGTCGGCGCCGTAGTTGGGCGGCACCTGCATGCCCACGAGCAGCAGCCGCGCGCCCGCCTGCCGCACCTGGCGCGCCATGGTCGCGAGGTTGTCCTCGGTGGAGGACAGCGGCAGGCCGCGCAGCGCGTCGTTGCCGCCGAGCTCGAGGATGACGATGTCCGGCTTGTGCCGCGCCAGCGCCGCCGCCAGGCGCGAGCGCCCGCCCGCCGTGGTGTCGCCGCTCACGCTGGCGTTGACCACGCTGGCCTCGCGCCGCTGCGCTGCCAGGCGCTGGCGCAGCAGCGCCACCCAGCCGCTGCCCTGGGGCAGGCCGTACTCGGCACTCATGGAGTCGCCCACCACCAGAATCACCGGCGCGGCACCCGCGGCGCGGGCCGGCGGGGCGCAGGCTGCGCAGGCAAGCAGGATAAAGTCGCGCCGGTTGACCGCGCGCCGCTGAAAGCTCTTCATGTCCCTGGTTCCATCTTCCGAAACCCCGCTCGTGCAGGTGCAAGGCCTGGGCAAGACGGTGACCGACGCCACAGGCAGCTTCGACATTCTCACGGATATCGATCTGACGCTGGCGCGCGCGCAAACCCTGGCCATCGTCGGCGCCTCGGGTTCGGGCAAGAGCACGCTGTTGTCGCTGATCGCCGGGCTCGATCTGCCCACGCGCGGCAGCGTGCGCCTGGCCGGGCAAGAGCTGTTCGCGTTGAATGAAGACGGGCGCGCCGCGCTGCGCGCGCGCGAGCTGGGCTTCGTGTTCCAGAGCTTTCAGCTGCTGGGCCACCTGAGCGCGCTGGAAAACGTGATGCTGCCGCTGGAGCTCGCCGGCCGGCGCGACGCGCGCGCCCGGGCCACGCAGATGCTCGAGCGCGTGGGCCTGGCGCAGCGTGCGCGCGCCTATCCGCGGGTGCTCTCGGGCGGCGAGCAGCAGCGCGTGGCGCTGGCGCGCGCCTTCGTGGTGCAGCCGGCGCTGCTGCTGGCCGACGAGCCCACCGGAAGCCTGGACCACGCGAGCGGCGAGAGCGTGATGCAGCTCATGCTGCAGCTGAACCGCGAGCAGGGCACGGCGCTGGTGTTGGTCACGCACGACCAGGGCATTGCCGCGCGCTGCGAGCAGCGCATCACGCTGCAGGCCGGGCGCATCGTGCAGCGCACTCAGAGCTGAAAGCCGATGGTAGTGACGATGCCTTCAGCCAGGTCGCGCAGCCAGTTGGGCGTGCCCGAGGTGGCGCGCTCGCCCTGCTCGGCGGTCTGCACTATCCACTGCCCCAGCCATTCGATTTCGTCGGGGCCGTAGAACGCGGCCATGGCCTCGTAGTTGATGAACAGGCTGCGGCTGTCCAGATTGGCCGAGCCGCACAGCGCCAGTGCTTCGTCCACCACCACCGCCTTGGCATGCACCATGGCCGGCAGCAGACGCACGTTCACGCCCGCGTCCACCAGCGTGCGCACCGCCCGCCCGCGCGCCCAGTCGGCCAGGCGGTGGTTGGAGCGCGCGGGCAGCACCAGGGTGATGTTCAGCCCGCGTTTGGCGGCCAGCACCAGCGCCTCCAGCAGGCCTTCGTCGGGCACGAAGTAGGGCGTGGCCAGCAGCAGGCGCCGCTCGGCATGGAAGGCGGCGGACACCACCAGCGCGTGCAACACGTCCTCATGAAAGTCCGGACCGCTCGCTACCCAGTGCGCCAGGCGCAGCGCACGCGGCTCGTCGCCGTGCAGCGGCGCGTCTGCGGCCGGCGGCTGCAGCGCCGCTTTGGCCGCCGCGGCCTGCGCCGCCTCCTGGCGCGCAAAGCGCTCGGCATAGCCCAGACGCGGCGCCCTGCGCGCGCCGCGGGCGATGCGCCAGTCGCCGTCAAACAGCGCCTGCGCCTGCGCGGCCAGCGGCCCGTGGGCGACAAAGCTCAGATCCAGCCAGGGCGGACCCTCGCCCGCATGGGTGAAGTATTCATTGGCGATGTTGCGCCCGCCGGCCCACAGCAGCGCGCCGTCGGCGATCACCGCCTTGCGGTGGTTGCGCAGATTGGTGCGCCCGCGCCCGGGCAGACCCAGCGCCGGCACGAACAGCCGCGTGCGCACGCCCATGGCCTGCAGCATGTCGTCGTGGCGGTGCGCGCTCTTGAGGCTTCCTATGCTGTCTACCAGCAGGCGCACGCGCACGCCGGCGCGCGCGCGCTCGGCAAGCGCGCTGGCCACCGCCGCGCCGACTTCGTCATCGCCGAGCACGTAGGTGCAGATGTCCAGCGTGTGCCGGCTGGCCGCGACCACCTCGCGCAGCTGCGCCAGCGCCTCGGCGCCGTCGGCGGCAAAGCGCACGCTGCGCTGCGGGCGCGCGCCGGCCACGCCCAGCGAAGCCAGCAGGCGCGTGGCCCAGATCGGCGCGGCATGCGCCCAGGGGCCGGCCGGCGCGGGCTGGGCCGGGGTGAGCGGGCGAATCAGCTTGCGCGTGCCAAAGACCAGGAACAGCGGCAGGCCCAGATAGGGAAAGGCCGCAATGCCCAGCACCCAGGCCATGGCCGCATAGGGGTGGCGCCGCTGCTGGCGAATGCGCGTGACCACCACATAGGTGAGCAGCCCCGCGGCCACGAAGGCGCTGTGTTCCAGGGGCGAGATGTGGGGCAGTTGCAGCATGCGTTGGCGGACCGGGCGGTTCGGCCCGATGATGCCCCAAGCGGCTGCGCCCACACACGGATAATCGCGCGCCATGGCTGATCTCAAAGTGCTTTTCGGTTTTCATGCGGTGGGCGTGCGCCTGAAGACCGCGCCCGCCAGCGTCATGGAGGTTTTGCACGACCCCACGCGGCGCGACGCGCGCATGCGCCAGTTCCTGCAGCGCGCGCGCGAAGCCGGTGTGCGCCTGGTGGAAGCCGACAGCGTGCGCATCGCGCGTCTGGCCGGCACGCACGGCCACCAGGGCGTGGCGGCGCGGGTGCAGGAACTTGCGCGCAGCCATTCGGTGGACGACCTGCTCGACAGCCTGCAGGCGCCGCCGCTGCTGCTGGTGCTCGACGGCGTGACCGATCCGCACAATCTGGGCGCCTGCCTGCGCGTGGCCGACGGCGCGGGCGCGCACGCCATCATTGCGCCCAAGGACCATGCTGCCGGCATCAACGCCACCGTGGCCAAGGTGGCGAGCGGCGCGGCCGAGACCGTGCCCTACTTCATGGTCACCAACCTCGCGCGCCAGCTCATGGAGCTCAAGGAACGCGGCATCACCGTCGTGGGCACGAGCGACGATGCACCGCAAACCCTGTACCAGGCGGACTTGCGCGGGCCGCTCGCGCTGGTACTGGGCGCCGAAGGGCAGGGCATGCGTCAGCTCACGCGCAAGCGCTGCGACGTGTTGGTGTCCATCCCCATGCACGGCGCGGTGGAGAGCCTGAACGTCTCGGTGGCCAGTGGCGTATGCCTCTACGAAGCACGGCGTCAACGTGGATGAAATTGGCCTCCAGCGCCCGTGGATACTGTGCTGGCAGCTATCTTTCAAGTAGCAAAAGCGCCTGCGTTGACCTGAACGCAGCGCCTGCCGATACTGCCGGGCGTGACTGAAACCGCCCGCCCCCGAAGCCGCCTGCAGCGCCTGCGCGCTCGCCTGGGCCGGCGCACGCTGCATGCGCTGCTCGCCGCGCTGCTGGCCTTGCTGGCCTGGGCCGACGGGGCGCACTGGCATGTGCTTGAAGCGCTGGACAACCGCGTGGGCGATGCGCTGCTGCGCTGGGACGCGGCGCGGCGCACGCCGCCGCCCGACGTGGTGCTGGTGGACATAGACCAGAACTCGCTCATGGACCCGCAAATGCTGGAGCTGGCGGGCACCTGGTCCTGGCCGCGCGCCATCCATGCCGAGCTGCTCACCGCGCTGGCCGCCCACGGCCCCCGGGCCATGGTGCTCGACCTGATCCTCTCGCCGCCCGACCGTCTGCACCCGGAAAACGACGCCGCCCTCGCCGCAGCGCTGCACGACGAGCGCATCTTCGTGCCCATGATCCTGATGCCCGAGTCGACGCAGCAGGCGCCGCTGGCGCTCGCCCCCGAAGCCATGGGCATACGCCGCGGCCCGGCGGCCCGGCCCGATGCGCGCTACGGCATCGACGCGCCCATCGCGCTGCCGCCCGAGCTCTGGCGCACCGGCTACATCAACTTCATCAAGGACGCCGACGGCCTGGGGCGCAGCATCGAGCTGGGCCGCGAGGTCGAGGGCTGGTGGCTGCCGCACATCGTCGGGCGCGTGGCCGACCGGCTGGGGCTGGCGCGCCCGGGCACGCCGGCGTTTCGCCTGCACTGGTATGGCCGCAGCTTTACCCGCATCCCCTACGCCGAGGTCTATCTGGCCGCGCTGAGCGAGGGGCAGGCGCTGCCCTTTGACCCCGCGGGCAAGATCATCATCATCGGCGCGACCGCCTCGGGTCTGCTGGACTTCGTGCCCACGCCGGTGGCCGCAACCACGCCAGGCCCCTTCGTGCTGGCGACGGCGCTGGCCAATCTGCAGCAGGGCGACTGGCTGCGCGAGGCGCCGCGCTGGCTCAGCCCGGCGCTGGCGCTGGGGCTGGTGCTGGCGATTGCCGCGGCCTTCGTGCTGCGCCTGTCGCCGCTGTGGCCGGCGGCGCTGCTGGGCACGGCGGCCGTGGCCTCGGTGGCCGCATCGGCGCTGCTGCTGGGCAGCCAGGTGTACTGGGTGCCTACGTCGGCCCTGGCCATGGGGGCTCTGGCGCTGCTGTCTTTCGGGCTGCTGTCCTCGCGCCTGGAGATGGCGCAGCGCCGCCATGTGCAGGCGATGTTCTCGCGCTTCGTCGATCCGCGCATCGTGCAGGATCTGTCCGAGGCGCAGCAGGTGGCGCAGGCCGAGGTCTCCGCCAGCCGCGAGGTGACGGTGCTGTTTTCCGACATCCGCGGCTTCACCAGCCTGTCCGAGCACCGCCAGCCCGAGGAGATCGTGGCGCTGCTCAACCGCTATTTCGAGATGCAGGTGGAGGTGATCTTTCGCCACGGCGGCACGCTCGACAAGTTCATCGGCGACGCCATCATGGCCTTCTGGGGCGCGCCCATGGCGCAGGGCGACCATGCCGAGCGCGCGGTGCGCGCGGCGCTGGGCATGTCCGAGGCGCTCGAGCGCTTTGCTGCCGAGGTCGCGCGCGAGCTGCCGGGCACGCGCTTCGAGATCGGCATAGGCATACACAGCGGGCCGGCGGTGGTGGGTTTTCTCGGCACCTCCCGGCGCCTGGACTACACCGCCATCGGCGACACGGTGAACCTGGCCAGCCGCATCGAAGGCTGCACCAAGGGCGTGGCGCGCATCCTGGTGTCCGAAGCCACGCGTGAGCTCTGCGGCGAGCGCCTGGCCTTTGCAAACCACGGCGCCTTCAGCGTCAAGGGGCGCGAACAACAGGTGCTTTTGTACGAGCCGCTGCCTACAATGGCCGCCACGAGAACAGCCTCCGGCACAGGGGGCAGCACAGATGGAGGTGAACCATGAGCTACCACACACGCAGCCGCGGCTGGCGCTGGCTGGTCTTTGCGGCCTTGCTCGCCTGGGGCTTGCTTGCCGGCGCCCAGACGCACGAGGTGAGCACGGCGACGCAGTTGCGCGCCACACCCTCGCTCAATTCCCTGGTGCTGCAGCAACTGCCGGCGGGCACGCCGCTGCAGGGCGTGCAGACCCAGGGAGGTTGGCTCAAGGTGCAGGCCGGCGAACAGCAAGGCTGGGTGCGCCTGACCCATGTGCGCACCACGACGGCGCGCGCGCCCGCGGCCAGCGCCAACCCGCTCGCCAGTCTGTTCACCGGCGCGAGCAACCAGCCTACCGCCACCACCGGCACGCGCGGCCTCACGCAGGAAGAACTCGCTTCGGCCCAGCCCGCACCGCAGGAGGTGCGCCGGCTTGAGCAGCACGCGGTCAGCGCGCGCGAGGCGCAGCAGTTTGCACGCAGCGGCAAGCTCGCGGCCACCGCGATTGCCGACTACGACGGAGGCGCGCAATGAGCCTGATGACGAATCTGCGCTGGCTGCTTGCCAGCGCCGGCGCCGCCGTGCTGCTGGGCTGCGAAACCATGTCCGGCGGCGGCCTTGGAGGCCTGACTGCCGCGCTCGGCAGCCTGGGCGGCGGGGGCAGCACCATGAGCGGGGTGCAAAACGTGGTGCAGGGCGCTTCGGCCGCGTTCAAGGACTACAGCCCCGAAGAAGAGCGCGAGCTGGGCAACGGCTTTGCCTCGGTGCTGCTGGGCGCGCGTCCCCTGCTGCGCAACGACGAGGTGCAGCGCTACGTCAACCGCGTGGGCCTGTGGGTGGCCGAGCAGGCCGATACGCGCAAGGACGGCGCCGGCCGGCCGATCGCCTACCAGTGGCGCTTTGGCGTGATCGACTCCGACGCGGTCAACGCCTACGCCACGCCGGGCGGCTACGTCTTCGTCACGCGCGGCCTGCTGCGCACACTCAAGTCCGAAGCCGAGCTCGCCGGCGTGCTGGCCCACGAGATCACCCACGTGGTACGCGGCCACTATCTGGCTGCTGTCAAATCGGGCGGCTTTGCCCAGATGGCCGGCGGCATCATCGAGGCGCGCAGCGGCAATTCCGCGCTGAGCGGCCCGATGATCAGCATGGTGCGCAACATCTACGCCAAGGGGCTGGACCAGTCCGACGAATACGACGCCGACCGCTACGCCCTGCTGTGGGCCGCGCGCGCCGGCTATGCGCCCTCGGGCCTGGTGCAGTCGCTGCACGCGCTGGCCGCAGGCTCGGCGCAGGACGCCAACTACCAGATGCTGTTTGCCACCCACCCGCCGGTGGCCGAGCGCATTGCGCGGCTGGACCCGCTGCTCGCCGGCAAGTTCGCCGGGCTCACTGGCGTGAGCAACGAGGCGCGCTACCTGGCGCTGCGCAGATCGCTCGATTGAACTTGCCTGCGCCGCCGGGCACTTGTCTTTGCGGCCGGCTCAGGGCGTGCGCGCGTGCTGCTGGTCGGCGCTGAGCATGCCGCAGAGCGTGCGGCACAGCGCCACCACGCCGTGGTTGTGGATGCGGTAGAAGACCTGGTTGCCGCGGCGCTCGCGCGCCAGGATTTCGGCGCGGTAGAGCACGTTCAGATGCTGACTCAGGTTGGGCTGGGTCGTGTCGATCTCGGCCAGGATCTCGCTCACGTTCTTCTCGCCCGCGCACAAGGAGCTGATGATCTTGAGCCGCACCGGCGTGGACATGAGCCGGAAGATGTCGGCGGCGCGCTCGAACACCTGCTCGGGCGGCTCGGCGTGCCGATCCGCCGGGACGATCTGAAGCAGGGGCGCAGAAGACATCTTGGCGCAGGACTATAGCGCCTGAGCTGAGCCCTGCAACTGCTGCGCCGGCACCGGGCGGCCGAAGTGGTAGCCCTGAAAACCGTCGCAGTGGCGGCTGCGCAGCCATTCGAACTGCTCGCTCGCCTCTATGCCTTCGGCAATCACGCGCAGCTCCAGCGTGCCGGCCAGTGCCATGATGGTCTGGGCGATGGCGGCGTCGTTGGGGTCGGTGAGGATGTCGTCCACGAAGGATTTGTCGATCTTGATGATGTCCAGCGGCATGCGCCGCAGATAGCCCAGCGAGGAGTAGCCGGTACCGAAGTCGTCGAGCGCAAAGCGCACGCCGCGCGCGCACAGCTGCTGCATCTTGGCGATGCTCTGCTCCATGTCCTCGTGGAACATGCTCTCGGTGAGCTCCAGGCACAGCAGGTGGGCGCTGGCGCCGGTTTCGTCGAGGATGGAGCGCACCACGCCGACGAAGTCGGGGTCGCGCAGTTGGCGCGCGCTGATGTTCACCGACACCGTGCGCCGGCGCATGGCAGGGTCGAGCGCCCACTCGGCGAGCTGGCGGCAGGCGGTCTGCAACACCCAGGTGCCTATGGGCAGGATCAGGCCCGACTGTTCGGCCTGTTCGATGAAGGCGAGCGGCGGCACCTGGCCGCGCAGCGGGTGCTGCCAGCGCAGCAGCGCCTCATAGCCTATTGGCTGGCGGTTGCGGTCGACGATGACCTGGTAGTGCAGCTGCAGCTCGCCCTGGCTCAGCGCCATGCGCAGGTCGGACATCAGGCTGGCGCGGTGCTCCACCTCGGTCTGCATGCTGGGGTCGAACAGGCAGATCTGGTTGCGCCCGCGTGCCTTGGCGCGGTAGAGCGCCATGTCGGCGCGCTTGAGGATGTCGTCCTGCGTCGTGCCCGTGCCCTGGAACAGCGACAAACCCATGCTGGCCGAGGTGTGCACCACGCGCGCGCCGAGGTTGAAGGCGCGCTCCAGCGCAGCGCGCACCTTCTCGCCTATGGCCAGGGCCTCTTCACCCGCGCCGTGGCGCTCGCTGCTCAGGCCGTTGACCAGAATCACGAACTCGTCGCCGCCAAGGCGCGCGACCATGTCCACGGTGCGCAGGTTGCGCTGCAGCCGCCGCGCCACGCAGCGCAGCAGCTCGTCGCCCTGGTCGTGCCCCTGGGTGTCGTTGACCTCCTTGAAGTTGTCCAGGTCCAGCAGCATCACCGCGCTGTGGCTGCCGCTGCGCGAACTGCTGGTGCAGGCCTGCTGCACATGGTCGACGATCAGGCGCCGGTTGGGCAGGCCGGTGAGCTCGTCGTACAGCGCCATCTCGCGCGCCTGCTGCTCCGACGTCTTGCGTTCGGTGATGTCGGTGCGCAGCGTGATGTATTGCTGGGGCGCGCCGTCGCTGCGCGTGAAGGGCACGATGGTGGTTTGGGTCCAGAACAGGCTGCCGTTTTTGGCGCGGTTGCAGATCTCGCCGGTCCACACCTGACCGGCTTCCACCGTGCGGCTGATCTCCTCGTCAAAGCTCGGCGGGTGCATGCCCGAGCGGATACGCGCGTAGGTGTGGCCAATGAGTTCGTCGCGCCGGTAGCCCGAGATCTCGCAGAACTTGTCGTTCACCTGCGTGATCGTGCCCTCGGCGTTGGAGACGGCGACGATGGCGTGCGCGTCGAGCGCGGCCTTCAGGTCCGCCGCCTCCTGCAGCGACAGGCGCGTCATGAGGCGGGTGTTTTCCTGCTCGGTGTTGTCCACCAGCGTGAGCAGCACGCCCTCCACGCTGCCGTTGGCCGCATGGCGCGGCGCGGCCCGCGCGTCCAGACTCAGCAGCACCACGCCGCCCGCTTCCTCGCGCAGGTCGAAACGCACGTGCTGCCCGTTCAGTGCGCTTTTGAGCTGCGCCAGCACCAGGTCTCTCTGTTCGTAGGGCACCTGGCCCAGCCAGGAGGTGCCGGCGAGCTCCTTGCGGTGCATGCCGGTGCGCCGCGTGTGCGCCGGATTGGCGTAGTGGTAGTTCAGCGCGGGGTCGAGCAGCACGACCTCGACCGGCATCTCGGCCATGGCGGTGAGGATTTCGCGTGTTTGCCGCGCGATGGTGCGCTGCGACTGCTGCAGCCGCTGGTGCGGGTGGGCGACGCCGATCTGGTGCCAGGCGCTGTACAGCAGCGCGTAGGCGCTCGCGCGCAGCAGCCAGGCGGCGATGTCGGCGCCGTCGAGCGTGCCAAAGTGCCCTATGAACAAGGCCCGGCTCAACGCCAGCACGAAGCAGGCCGCAGCGATCTGCAGCGACAGCAGCAGCGGGCGCTGGCGCCAGTGGCGCAGGAACAGCACGGCGCTGACGAGGCACAGCGCAATGCCCGCAAGCTGCAGCACCAGCCCCGTCGCCGACATGCCCGCGCCCAGTTGCGGGGTGTAGAGCAGCAAGGGCAGCGCCGGCGCGGCCAGCCCGAGCAGCCCCAGCGCGCCGGCCAGCACGAGCGCGGCCGCGAGCCACAGCAGCCGCCGCCCGGCAAAGCCCAGCAGCAAGGCCAGGTAGAACAGGTAGGCCGCCTCTATCGTGCGCGCCAGCGTGCGGTAGAAGAAAGTGAGCGTCATGCCCTGCGCAGGGCTGTAGCCGGGCATGCCTTCGAAGCTGAACAGGCTCATGGTGTCCAGCGCGGCGATCAGCACCCAGCCAAAGAGCACCACGTTGGCCGAGCGCTGGTGGTTTTCGCGGATATCGTTCCAGGCGAGCGCTGCCATGCCCAGCATCATCGCCAGCGCAAACACCTCGGTGAACAGGTGCAGGCCGAGCGCAGTGCGCCCGCTCAGCCAGCCGGCGCTCCAGCCCGGAAAAACGGCGGCGAGCGCGCACACGGCGGCGGCAAGGGCGCAGCCTCCGAGGTATCTGAGCTCGACGGGGCGTAGCAAGGGGTGGGTCTCCTGACGGCATGCTGGCGATGCCTGCGTTCGCGCTTGCCGTTTTTTTTGCTGCGGATATTACCCGCAAGTGCTGGCAATGCGCAGGCCCGGACGCGCTCTCAGGGCGCGACTCGCCGCCGCACGAAGACCAGGTCGCGCACGCCGTGGCCCAGGCGCAGGCCGCGGTTCTCGAACTTGGTGAGCGGCCGGTAGCCAGGGCGCTCGGCCCAGGGCGTGCCGGTGTTGCTCAAGAGCGGCTCGGCCGAGAGCACCTGCAGCATCTGCTCTGCATAGGGCTGCCAGTCGGTCGCGCAGTGCAGGTAGCCCCCAGGCGCCAGGCGGCTGGCCAGCAGCGCCACCAGCGGCGGCTGGATCAGCCGGCGCTTGTGGTGGCGCGTCTTGTGCCAGGGGTCGGGAAAGAAGATGTGCACGCCGGCGAGCTGGCCGGGTGCGAGCATGTGGGTGAGCACCTGCACGGCGTCGTGGCGCACGATGCGGATGTTGCCAAGGTCTTGCTCGCCGATGCGCTTGAGCAGCGCGCCCACGCCGGGCTCGTGCACCTCGCAGCACAGGAAGTTGTCGCCGGGGCGGGCCTGGGCGATCTGCGCCGTGGCTTCGCCCATGCCGAAGCCAATCTCCAGGATGAGCGGCGCGGCGCGGCCAAAGGCGGCTGCGGCATCGATAACCGCTGGTGCGTAGTCGAGCAGATAGCGCGGCCCCAGCTCGGCCAGCGCTCTGGCCTGGCCGGCGGTGGTGCGCCCGGCGCGCAGCACGAAGCTGCGGATGCGCCGCTCGCGGTGCTCGGGCTCGGCGGGGGAAGGCTGCTCTTGGGTCACGGCGCGCGATTGTAGGTGTCGCGCCATGCGCCGACCCAGAGGGCCAGCGCCTGGGCGACAGTGCCTTGGCGCGGCGCCTCGGGCAGGGCTAGCACGCGCGCGGCGGCCGCCAGCGCGGTCAGGGGTGCGCGGGTGTCGAGCGCCGGCGCGCCATGCTGCTTGGAGAGCTTTTCGCCGTCGCTCGCGCGCACCAGCGGCGTGTGCAAATGGCGCGGCGTGGGCAGGCCCAGCGCCGCCTGCAGCAGCATCTGGCGCGGGGTGTTGTCGGCCAAGTCTTCGCCGCGCACCACGTCGGTGATGCCCTGGTCTGCGTCGTCCACTACCACGGCCAGCTGGTAGGCCCAGAGGCCGTCGGCGCGGCGCAGCACGAAGTCGCCTACCTCGCGCGCCACGTCCTGGCTTTGCGCTCCCAGGCGCCGGTCCTGCCAGCGCAGCCTGCTGCCTTCTACTGAAAAATGAGCTGCTGGCGCTTTGCTGGTCTGCGTTTGCGGCCAATTTGAAAGGTATTTTTCAAGATGAAAACGCCAGGCCCGCGCGGGCTTGCCGTGCAGGCCGGCGCGGCAGGTGCCGGGGTAGGGCCGATCGTGGTGGCGTTGGTGTGCGCTGCCGTGCGCGGCCAGCGCGGCGTCGATGTCGCGGCGCGTGCAGGCGCAGGGGTAGGCCAGGCCGCGCGCCAGCAGCACGTCCAGCATCTGCTGGTAGTGCGCGCCGCGCTGCGACTGGTACAGCGGCGGGGCGTCGGGCAGCAACTGGCAGTCGGCCAGCTGGGCCAGGATGCGCTCAGCCGCGCCAGCGCGGCAGCGGCCGCTGTCCACGTCTTCGATGCGCACCAGCCAGCGGCCGCCGGCGGCGCGCGCGTCCAGCCAACTGGCCAGCGCCGCGACCAGCGAGCCCGCGTGCAGCGGCCCGGTGGGCGAGGGGGCAAAACGACCCAGGTACATGCAGACGATCGATATCAAGCCGATGGGCGGCGGACGGGGCGCGCAAGGCAGCCAGGGCCATCGCCTCAGGTGGCGACGGCCAGCGCCAGCTCCAGCCCCGAGACGAAGGCGTCTTCCAATCTGTGGCCCAGGCACCAGTCGCCGCAGGCGCCCAGGTGCAACGCCTTGTCCCAGACGAAGGACTGGCCCAGCGCGACCTGGGTTTGCGCATGCGGCCAGAGCAGGGCGCGCGCCGCGCTTGGTGTGGCGCGGATGCCGGTGATTTCGGCAAAGGCCTTGAGCAGCTTGTCCTGCACGCGCTGCGCGCTGTCCGTGCGGTGCTCTTCGGACCAGGCGGGGCTGGCCTGCACCGTCCAGCGCTCGATCTGGGCGCGCGCGGGCTTGGACGATTCACGTGCCAGCCAGGCCACGCGGTGGTGGGTGCTGCGCGCCGCGTTCCATTGCGGGCCCAGCGTGGTCAGGCCCGGGCGCACCGCCTGCGCAAAACTGAGCATCAGCGTCCAGCACGGGGCCATGCGCACCTGCGCCAGGGCCGGCGCCCAGGCGGGGCGCAGGCCAGAGGCTTGCAGCAGCGCCAAGGCCTCGGGCGCGGGCAGGGCCAGCAGCAGCGCGTCGAAACTGCCCGCGTCTTGCACATCCTGCCCGCCAGCGCTGGCGGCGGTGTGCAGTCGCCAGCGCGCGCCCAGGCGCTTGAAGCCCGTGACCTGCAGGCCGGTGTGCAGTTGCGCCAGGGGCTCGGCCCAGGCGGCGGCCAGCGCGTCCATGCCGGGCTGGGCTACCCAGTGCGCCTCGCCGGGCGGCGGCGCGGCGCTGACCACGCGGCCCGCGCCGTCGAGCACGCGCACCGTGCTCGCGCTCCAGGGGCGGCACAAGCCGGGCACGGTCTGCAGCGCGCGGGCAAAGCGCTCGTCGCGCACCGTGAAGTACTGTGCGCCGGCGTCGAAGCCGCCGGCCGGGCTCTGCAGCGTGCGGGTGCGCCCGCCGACGCGCTCTGCCTGCTCGAACACGCTCACCTTGTGGCCCGCCTGCGCCAGCGTGCGGGCACAGGCAATGCCGGCAATGCCGGCGCCGACGACGGCGTAATGCTGGGGCTTGCGCCGGGTCTGGGCGGGGGCTTGCGCGGGCATGGCGGTCTTCCGTGGTGGCACTGGCCGCACTCTACACGCGCGCGGCCAGCACACCCGCGAGCGGCCCGCGCCGCCGTGCATGCCGCGCGGCGCCCTTGGCAAACCCGGCAATGCACCCACATGGGACGATGGCACCCATCCGACCCAGGAGGACTCTTCATGCTCACCCTGCGCAAGGCCAGCGAGCGCGGCCTGGCCGACCACGGCTGGCTCAAGTCGCTGCACAGCTTTTCGTTTGCCGACTACTACGACCCGCGCCACATGGGCTGGGGCAATCTGCGCGTGATCAATGAAGACCGCATTGCGCCGGGCAGCGGTTTCGGCACGCACGGACACCGCGACATGGAGATCATCAGCTACGTGCTCTCGGGCGAGCTCGCGCACCGCGACAGCATGGGCAACGTGCAGGCGATACCGCCGGGCGAGGTGCAGCGCATGAGCGCGGGCAGCGGCGTGATGCACAGCGAGTTCAACCACGCCCAGGGGCAGGAGACGCACTTTCTGCAGATCTGGATCCTGCCCGACGCCCAGGGCGTGTCGCCGAGCTACGAACAAACGCGCGTGCCCGACAGCGCCAAGCGCGGGCGTCTGCACCTGATCGCCGCGCCCATGGGGCAGGGCGGCGCGGTAGGCATGCACGCCGACGCGCGCCTGTATGCCGGTCTGTTCGACGGCGATGAGGCGGCGCGCCTGGCGATCGCGCCGGGGCGCAAGGCCTACGTCCATCTGGTGCGCGGGGCGCTGCAGGTCAACGGCGTGGCGCTCGCGGGCGGGGACGCGGCGCTCCTGCAGGACGAAGCGCAGATCGCGCTGGCGCAAGGCCAAGGGGCCGAGGTGCTGGTCTTCGATCTTGCTCCGTGATATCAAAACAATAGCTGCCAGCGCTTGATGGACGGGCGCTGGAGGCCGATTTGACTCACAAGTTCAGTCAAAGCGCTTCCAGGCGCCATCGAGCAGCAACTGGTGCGGTTTGAAGCGTGTCTTGTAATTCATCTTCGGGCTGAGCGCGATCCAGTAGCCCAGATAGACGTGCTCCAGCCCCATGGCGCGCGCCTGCTCGATCTGCCAGAGGATGCTGTAGGTGCCGTAGCTCGCGTCTTCGTCCGGGTCATAGAAGGTGTAGACGGCCGACAAGCCGTTGTCCAGGATGTCCAGCACCGACACCATGCGCAGAAGGTCGGGGCCGCCGCCGGGCTGGGGCTCGCGAAACTCGATCAGGCGCGAGTTGACCCGGCTTTGCAGCAGGAACTGGGTGTACTGGTCAATGCTGTCGTGGTCCATGCCGCCGCCGCTGTGGCGCACCGCCTGGTAGCGCAGGTAGAGCTGGTAGTGCTCGGGCACGAAATGCAGGCGCAGCGCGCGCGCCTGCAGATTGCGGTGACGCCGCAGGGCGCGCCGCTGGCTACGGTCGGGCTTGAAGTCCTGCGCCAGGATGCGTATCGGCGTGCAGGCGTTGCAGCCTTCGCAATGCGGGCGGTAGGTGAACATGCCGCTTCGGCGAAAGCCCTGGGCGATGAGCTCGGAATACACCCCGCTGTGGATCAGATGGCTGGGCGTGGCCACCTCCGAGCGCGCCATGCGCCCCGGCAGGTAGCTGCATTCGTAGGGCGCCGTGGTGTAGAACTGCAGCGCCTGCAGCGGCAGGTCGTTGAGTTGGGTCATGCTGTGATGGCAGGCAAAAGCTCGTCCCAGCATTGTGGTGCAAAACGCCAATCCAGCGCCGCCAGTATGCGTGCCTGCGCCACATGCGCGAGGAAGTCCTCGCGCTCGATCTCGCGCGCGCCCAGCGACGCCAGATGGCGCGTGTTCTGCTGGCAATCGATCAGCCGCACCCCCTGGGCGCGGCACAAAGCCACCAGCGCCGCCAGCGCGATCTTGGAGGCATCGCGCGCGTGCGCGAACATGGATTCACCGAACACCGCGCGCCCCAGCGCCACGCAGTACAGACCGCCCACGAGCCGTCCCTGCACCCAGGTCTCGACGCTGTGGGCAAAGCCTGCGGCGTGCAAGGCTTCGTAGGCGCGCACCATCTGCGGCACGATCCAGGTGCCCGCCTGGCCCGCGCGCGCGGTACTCGCGCAGGCGTGGATCACCGCGGCAAAGTCGCTGTCCACGCGCAGCGCGTGCCCTGGCGCGGCGCGAAAGCGCTTGAGCGTCTTGCGCAGCGAGGCATGCAGGCGAAATTCATCCAGATGCAGCACCATGCGCGGCGCCGTGCTCCACCAGAGGATGGGCTGGTCCTCGCCAAACCACGGAAAAATCCCCTGGGCATAGGCCGCCACCAGGTGCGGCACGTCCAGCGCGCCGCCCGCAGCGAGCAGACCGGGCATGGGGCTGTCCGGCCCCCAGCTCGTTTGCGGCGGCGGAAACGGGTCGTGCGCCGCCAGCCAGGGGATGGGGCCGCTCATGCCTGCCGCGCCGCGTGAGTGCCCGCTCAGAGCCCGAGCTTGTGCGCCACGTAGTCCGCGTCCTTGTCGCCCCGGCCCGAGAGGTTCACGAGGATGTTCACCTCCTTGCCCAGCCCGGGCGCCACGCGCATGGCCCAGGCGACGGCGTGCGCGCTCTCCAGCGCCGGCACGATGCCCTCCACGCGCGACAGGCGCATGTAGGCATCGAGCGCCTGCTGGTCGTCGGCCAGCTCGTACTGCACCCGGCCAATGTCCTTGAGGTAGCTGTGCTGCGGCCCGATGCCGGGGTAGTCCAGGCCCGAGGCGATGCTGTGCACGGCTGCGGGCACGCCCGGCGCGTCTTCCAGCACGTAGCACTTCATGCCGTGGATTTCGCCGGGCTTGCCCATGGTGAGCGTGGCCGCGTGGCGCCCGGGCTTGTCCGTGCCTTCGCCCGCGGGCTCCACGCCCACGAGCTTCACGCTCTCGTCCTCAAGAAAGGCGGTGAACAAGCCCATGGCGTTGGAGCCGCCGCCCACGCAGGCCGCGGCATAGTCGGGCAGCTTGCCGTGGCGCGTCAGGAATTGCTCGCGCGCCTCGCGCCCGACGATGCTTTGAAAGTCGCGCACCATCATCGGAAACGGGTGCGGCCCGACCACCGAGCCGATGGCGTAGAAGAAGTTGGTCGGGTCCTTCAGGTATTCCTCGAAGGCGTTGTCCACCGCCTCCTTGAGCGTGGCGGCGCCGCGCGTGACCGGCACCAGCGTCGCACCCAGGATGCGCATCTTGGTGACGTTGGGGTGTTCTTTTTCGATGTCCACCTGGCCCATGTGGATCTCGCAGGGTATGCCTACCAGCGCGCAGGCCGTGGCCAGCGCCACGCCGTGCTGGCCCGCGCCGGTCTCGGCAATCACCTTGGTCTTGTTCATGAACCTGGCCAGCAGCGCCTCGCCCAGGCAGTGGTTGATCTTGTGCGCGCCGGTGTGGTTGAGGTCTTCGCGCTTGAGGTGAATCTGCGCGCCGCCGAGCTGCTGCGACAGGCGCCGCGCGTGAAAGATGGGGCTGGGCCGGCCGACGTAGTCCGTCTGCAGCTCGCGCAGCTCTTGCTGGAAGTCCGCGCGCTGCGTGATCTCGGCGTAGGCCTTGGCAATGTCGTCCATCGCCTGCTTGAGAAACGGCGGCACCAGCTGGCCGCCGTAGGGGCCGAAGAAGCCCTGGGCGTCGGGCATGGGTGCGAACGGGTTGGTCATGGGGGCTCTCCTGTGCTGGTCGTTGCGAAGGGACTTGGCGTGCCGCCGGCGCGGGCGATTGTGGCACGCGGCCCCGGCGGCGCTGGCGCTGCGCGGGCATGCGTCTTGCCGGACAAGGGCGCGCACCGTGCACCGCCACGCGAGTTCACGGACACGCAGTTTCCAACCCACAGGAGTATTTACATGAAACACTTTTCCAAGCAACTCCGTTGTGCCCTGGCCGTCTCGGCCTGCATGCTGGCCACCGCCGGCATGGCGCAGACGCAGAATTCCGGCACCAACGACGCATCCACCAACGCCACCGGCACGTCCAGCTCCACCATGGGCACGACGGGCGACGCCAATCGTCCCAACGCCGGCGCTACCGGCACCAGCCAGCAGTCCTCGCAATCCGGGTCAAGCAACGCTGCTGCCAACAGCAGCGGCAACACCAGCAACAGCAGCAACACCAACTCGGGCAGCTCCAGTTCCAGCAACAATGCGGGCAGCAGCAACTCGGCGGCCGGCACCAATTCGGACATGGCCAATCGCAACAACCCGCACGACACGCGCAGCAATGCCAACGGCGTGCGCAGCAATACGAACGCCACGGGTTCCACCGCTTCGGGCAACAACGCGGGTCAGGCGCGCTCTGGCAACGTGCCCGCGGGCAGTGCCAACCGCAATCAAGACCCCAACGACAACAACAACCGTACGCGCGCTGCACGCAGCGACCGCGGTTGATCCCTCGAGCGCGGCGGCCCGCGGTGCGCGACCTGGTGTCGCAACCGGGCCGTGGCGCCGCCCCGTCTGCCTGCGGGCAGCGCGCGCTGGCACGGGCTTGAACGCCCCACGGTCATTCGCGCCCCACACCTCTTCTCTCTGCACAGCTGCGTGTGCCCCGCGCCTTGAGCGCCGGACAAGGCCGCGCTGGCATGTGTCTCCCCTTCTGATCCGCCTCATTCAGGAACACCGTCATGTCCATTGATCACACCCACAGTCCTCGCGCGCGCGAGCCCGCCACTTCTACCCTGAGCGCCCGCAGGCCGCGTGGCCTGCGCCCGGGAGCAGGCGTAGCGCTGCTTGCTGCCGTGTTCCTCGCGGCGGGCGGCGCCCAGGCGGCCGATGCTGCCGGCACTGCCGCCAGCAGCGCTGCGGCGGCGCACACGCAGGGTGCCACGCAGAGCGACGCGGCGCCGACGGCGCTGCGCGGCAAGGACAAGCTCGCGCATGCCGACGCCTCCTTCCTCAAGGATGCCGCCCAGAACAACCAGGCCGAGATCAAGGGCAGCGAGATGGCGCTGGAGAAGGCCAGGAACGCGCAGACCAAAGCGTTCGCCCAGCAGATGCTGAACGACCACCGCAAGGCGGGACAGGAGCTCGAACGTCTGGCTGCCGCCAAGGGTGTGGACCTGCCCGACGATGCCTCGCTGATGCAAAAGGCCAAGCTCGAGCTGCTCAATCTGGCCAACGACAAGGACTTCGACCGCATGTACGCCGAAAGCGTCGGCGTGAAGGCCCACAAGGACACGATAGAACTGTTTCGCAAGGCCGCGCAGGAAGCCAAGGACCCGGACGTGCGTGCGTTTGCCACGCGCACCCTGCCCACGCTGGAGCACCATCTGCAAGAAGCGCATGAGCTGCCCGGCGCCCCTGCCGAAAAGAGCGCTGCGGCGCGCTGAAACCGCTTTGCGGTTCATGGGGCGGCGCAGCGGGTACGCGGTTTGCCTGTCATGTCTTGCCGGCCGCTTTGCCGGCATTCACCAACGGAGATCAGCATGACGCAAACCCAACGCAACGAACCCGGACAGAAACAACCGCAGAGTTCGTCGCCCAACCACACACCGCAGCATCAGCAAACCGCCCCTTCGCACCAAGGTCAGGGCAAGGATCAGCAAGCCGCTCCCTCGCACCAAGGCCAGCACAAGGACCAGCAAGATGCACGGCGCACCACGCACAACGAAAGTGAGCGCGGCCAGCAGCACCGTCAGGTGTGAAGCCCGGCAGGCCGCCCCCGGCATTTGCCGGGGCGCGGCCCGCTCCTATTTCAAGCCCGGGCCGTCCAGAAGTTGTACGGCGCCAGGCAGGCGGCAGCGGCCCGGCATTGCGACGGCGCCGCTGCCTTGCCATTGAGGCACGCTCAGCGCCGCAAGTCCCGATGACGCCGCCAGCGAGCGCGTGATGCCGCCATCCCCGCCCGCCAAGCCGTGCAGCAGCCCTTGCGGCAAGCGCACGGGTCCCGGCGCTGCCGAGCAGCAAGCCGACCCGCGGCACCCACGCCTTGCCTACAACACCTGTCCCCCAAAGAGCACCGACCATGAACGACGAACAACACCCATCCGCGCGCAGCGACGACACCTTGCAGACCCAGCGGGAGATACAACAGCGGCAGGACCGCCGCGACCGCCAGGCGTCCGACAAAGAGAAGGACCAGGGCGCGGCCCAGGCAGGCGCGCGCATCCAGCCCGAAACCATGCCTGCGCAGCATCTGCAAAAGCCCGGCAGCGAAGCGGCGCTGGAGCTTGCCCCGCGCTTTCTCGCGCCCGACTACCGCGGCAGCGGCAAGCTGCAGGACAAGGTGGCCCTGGTCACCGGTGGTGACTCGGGCATAGGCCGGGCCGTGGCGGTGCTCTTCGCGCGCGAGGGCGCGGACGTGGCCATCGTCTTTCTCAGCGCGCAGCAGGACGCCGAGCACACCAAGGAATGCGTGGAGCGTGAGGGGCGGCGCTGTCTGCTGCTGCAAGGCGACGTGAAGGACAGCGGGTTTTGCGAACAGGCGGTGCGCGAGACGCGCGAGACCCTGGGCGGCCTCGACGTGCTGGTGAACAACGCCGCCTTCCAGGAGCATGCCCAAAGCATCGAGGACATCAGCGACGAGCGGCTCAACGAGACGCTGCAGACCAACATCGGCGGCTATTTCCGCATGACGCGCGCCGCCGTGCCACACCTGGGCAGCGGCGCGGCGATCATCAACACCGGCTCGGTCGTGGGCCTGCGGGGCAGCGCGCATCTGCTCGATTACGCGGCCACCAAGGGCGCCATCCACGCCTTCACCAAGGCGCTGGCGAGCAATCTCGTCGCCAAGGGCATACGCGTCAACGCCGTCGCACCCGGCCCGGTATGGACGCCGCTCAACCCCGCAGACCTGCCGGCGAAGAAGGTGGCCGAGTTCGGCAAACAAACCGACATGAAGCGGGCCGCACAACCCGAGGAGTTGTCGCCCGCCTTCGTCTTCCTTGCTTCGCCGGTGATGTCGGGCTATGTCACCGGCATCGTCTTGCCAGTGACCGGCAGCATAGGCGCGATCTGAGCCTTGCCCAGCGCCGGCTGGGCCGCGTGCAGCATGCCGGCGCGCGTCAAGCCGTCTTCGACCAGCGCGCACAGCACGTGCCCGACGAAGATGTGCGCCTCCTGAATGCGCGCGGTGATGGACGAAGGCACGACGATGGCCGCGTCGCAGGTTTCCCCAAGGCGCCCGCCGCTGCGCCCGGTCAGCGCCACCGTGGCAATGCGCATGCGCCGCGCGGTTTCCACCGCGCGCAAGACGTTGGGGGAATTGCCCGAGGTCGATATGGCCACGAGGCAGTCGCCGGCTTGCCCGAGCGCGCCCACCTGGCGCGCAAACACCTGCTCGAAGTCGTAATCGTTGGCGATGCAGGTGAGCGCCGAGCTGTCGGTGGTCAATGCCATGGCCGCGAGTGGCCGGCGGTCGTGCACGAAACGCCCGGTGAGCTCGGCCGCAATGTGCTGGCTGTCGGCGGCCGAGCCGCCGTTGCCGCAGAGCATGAGCTTCTTGCCCGCCACCAGCGACTGCACCAGCATGGCCGCAGCGGCTTCCACTTCTTCCTGAATCGCGACCAGACCGTCGAACAGCAGGCGGTGCTCGCGCAGCGCGCGCCGGTAGGGCGGATCGGGCAACCAGGACGAGGGACCGAAGCCGGCCCTCGAGGGTGCGTGCATGACTTTCATTTCGCTATCTCCATATTGCCAATGTGAAACGCCCGCTCGAGCAGCGCTGTCGTCGAGCGGCCCGGCAGGTAATCGAGCACCACGGCGGAGCCACCCCACTGACGCATCAGCTCGGCCTCCAGCAGGGGCTTGTTGCGGTAGTCGCCACCCTTGACGTAGATGTCGGGGCGCAGCTGGGTGAGCAAGGCGAGCGGCGTGGCCTCGTCGAACACGATCACCAGCGACACGCATTCGAGAGCCGCCAGCACCGCCGCGCGGTCCTCTTGCGGATTGACTGGCCGCCCGGGTCCCTTGCCCAGCTCGCGCGTGGAGGCGTCGCTGTTGACCCCGACGACCAGCGAGCCACCCAGGGCGCGCGCCGCCTCCAGACATTGCACGTGGCCGCGGTGCAGCAGATCAAAAACGCCGTTGGTGAACACCACCGGGCCTGCGAGCGCGGCCACCCGGCTCGGCCCTTGGGCGCGTGAACAGATCTTGGCTTCAGGCATGGCCGCTCCTCAGCCCACGGCGGCCCTGGCCGCTGGGCGCGCCGCGCCATGGTGCTGCCAGCGCGCTGCGGCATGTGCAGCGCCGTGGTGCGGCACCGATGCGCTGCGCGCCAACAGGTCGAGCGTCGCTTCGACCACGGTCTCGGGTGCAATGCGCAGCAGGCAGTCGTGGTGTATCTCGGGGCAGCGGCTCTTGAGGCAGTTGCGGCAGGGCACGTCGTGGCTGAGCACGCGCGCCGGAACCTGCCAGGGCGTGTGCTGCGGGTTGGTCAGCGCATACAAGACCACCACCGGCGTGCCCAGCGCGGCGGCCATGTGGGCCGGACCGGTGTTGTTGCACAAGAGCACCTGCGCACCATCGAGGAGCGCGGCGAGCTCGCCCAGGCCCAGTTTTCCGGCCAGGTCCACCGGCGCCTGACTCATCTGCGCCGCGGCCTGCGTCACCAGATCCGCCTCGCCGTCCGAGCCCGTGAATACCAGCTGCATGCCGGTACGCGCCTGCAGCGCCCGCGCGACCACGCCATAGAGCGGCGCCGGATAGCGCCGCGAGGCGGCGCGCGCCCCGGCGTGCACCACGATGTAGGGGCGGCGCACATCGCCGCCGGCCTCTGCCAGCGCGGCCTGCATGCGCAAGGCATCGGCGTGGTCGTAGCGCATGCGCAGGTGCTGGTCTTGCGTCTCGAAGCCGACCTCGCGCACCAGGTCAAGCTGGCGTTGCACCTCATGGCGGGCGCTGGCGATCTCGGTGTCGGGGTCGCGCACCCAGTCGGTCAGCAGCGCGTAGGGGTTTTCGCGGCTGTGCGCCAGGCGCAGCGGTATGCCCGCCAGTCTGCAGGCCAGCGCCGCTGGCAGCGCGCTTTGCGTGCACACGGTGAAGATCACCGCCGCGTCAAAGCCGCGCTGGGCGAGTGTGTTGATGAAGGCCAGATCGGCGCGGTGCGAGGACGGTTCGGCAGCCGGTGCGACCCAGGGGGCGGCGTAGACCAGCGTGTCGTCCACCACATCGACGTGGCGCGCGGTGCGCGCGCCCTCGATCGAGGTGAGCAGAGTCAGGCGTACGTCGGGCGAGCTCAGGCGCATGGCGGCAAGTGCGGGCGAGCTCATCAAGACGTCGCCCATGCTGTCCAGCCGCACCGCAAGGATGTTCCTGGCCCCAGCCCAGCCGGTTTTCAAGGCCATGAGGTCTCCCTGTCCGGCAGCACCATCATCTCGGCGATGACGGAGCCACGCGGCACGGTGAGCAGGAACACCACGGTGCGCGCGACGTTCTCTGGGTCCTGCAGCAGGCCGGTATCTATCCCCGGAAAGCGCTCCAGCAGAAAAGGCGTGCGCATGCCGCCGGCGAACAGCGTGCTCACCCGGATGCCGGCCTCGCGCAGCTCGACATGCATGGCTTTGCTCAGTCCGCGCAAGCCCCACTTGCTGGCGTGGTAGGCGCTGGCGTTGGGCCAGGCGCGCAGCGCGGCGGTGGACGCCACGTTCACGATGTGGCCGCCGCGGCCGGCATCGGCCGCGCGCAGCATCGGCAGCGCCGCCTTGGCCAGCAGGAAGGGGCCGTACAGGTTGGTCTGCACCACGCGCGCCCACTCGCCGGCGTCGATGTCCTCGATCGACTCGGTGACGTCGGTGCCGGCGTTGTTGATGAGCACATCGAGGCGCCCCCAGCGCGCATGGATGTCGCTGATCGCGTTGGCTACGTCGCCAGGCTGGCTGACGTCCATCTTGAGCGCCTGCGTGGCGCTGCCCTCGGGGTCGATGAGGCGTGCCACGCTCTCGGCTTTTTCGGCACCAATGTCTGCCAAAACCACCCGCGCGCGGGCTTGCACCAGTTGCCGCGCGATGGCCGCACCCAAGCCGCTGCCCGCGCCGGTGACGAGGACCGTCTTTCCTTCGAGTTCGTTCATTTTCCGTCCGTGTTTGCTTGTACCGGCGCCACCGGGCAAGTGCCGTGCCCGAGGCGCGTGTTGGCAGGGCTTGGGGCGGCCGCTTGCGCCGGCCGGGTATGGCGTTTGCCCGCAAGGCCTGCCATGGGGATGGAACATCTGACTTCTTATGCCGCCTGGATCTCTGCCGCCCTGAACCTGCAGCTCGTAAGCCTGGGAGAGGTGTCCATCACCGCTGGCTCCCTGCTCAAGCTGCTGGTGCTGATGACGGCGCTGTTCTGGTTTGCCGGGGCCATGCGCCGCTGGATGGTGACGCGGCTGCTGCGCCACTTTGACGCCAATGCGGGCACGCGCATCGCCATCGCCTCGGTGCTGCGCTATCTGGTGCTGGTGCTGGGGATGATGCTCATCATGCAGAACGTGGGCATCAAGCTCTCGGCGCTCAGCGTCGTGGCGGGCGCCATCGGCGTGGGCGTGGGCTTTGGCCTGCAGAACATCGTCAGCAATTTCATCAGCGGCCTGATCGTCATGCTCGAGCGGCCGGTCAAGGTGGGCGACCGCATCGAGGTCGGCGCCATCGAAGGCGTGGTGCGCGAGATCTCCGCCCGGCGCACGACCGTGGTCACGGCGGACAACGTGGCGGTACTGATTCCCAACCAGCGCCTGATTCTGGAAAACGTGGTCAATGCCGACTACCTGAACGAGTCGGTGCGCCTGCGCATCACGGTGGTGCTGGTGGCTGAGACCGAGCTCGCGCTGCTCGAGCAGATTCTGCGCACCGTGGCCGCGGCCAACCCCCACGTGCTTGCAACGCCCGCTCCCGAGGTCCTCATGAGCGCGCTGGAGGGCAGCAACTGCAAATTCGAGCTGGCCGTGTGGTACTGCCCCGGTGTGGTCGCGCGCGACCGGCTCACGAGCGAACTCAACATTGCGCTGAGCAAGGAATTCGCTGCGCACGGTGTGCGCCATGCCTGAAGCTGCCACGGCCACGCCCGGCAAGCCGTCTGACGAGCACACCTCGGTGCTCTTTGCGCAGCTTTGGCGCGCGGTCTGGCGCTATCGCTGGCGCACCTTCGCCGCGGTCGTCCTGCTGGTGCTGGCCAAAGTGGCTGCGGTGGGCGTGCCGCTGGTCTTCAAGCGCATCATCGATCTGTTCAGCATGCCCGGCGGCCTGAGCGCCGACCTGCTGCCTGGCGCCTCGTCAGTGGCGCCTGCCGGAGGGCAGGTGTTGATGCTGCCGGTGCTGCTGCTGGCCGGCTACGCGGCGCTGCGTTTTGCCAGCACCTTGTTCACCGAGCTGCGCGACCTGTGCTTTGCGCGGGTCACGCTGGTGACCGTGGCCGACTTCGCCCGCCGCGCTCTGGCGCACATGCATGCCATGGGGCCGCGCTTTCATTTGCAGTTCCAGACAGGGGCGCTGATGCGCGACGTGGAGCGCGGCACGAACGGCGTGGGCTTCTTGCTCGGCGCACTGCTGTTCACGCTGCTGCCCACGCTGGTCGAGATTCTTGCCGTGGTCACGATACTGGCGCTGGGTTACAGCCTGTGGTTTACCGCCATCATCGTGGCCACCTTCGTGCTTTACGCCAGCTACACCACCGTCATGACGCGCCGGCGGGTGCTGGTGCAGCGTCAGGTGAATGCGCTGGACTCACGCGCGAGCGGGCTGATGCTCGACAGCCTGGTGAATCAGGAGTCGGTGCGCAACAACGCCTGCGAAACCCAGGAGGTGCGCCGCTATGGCGAGGCGCGCCAGGCCTGGGTAGAGCAGAGCGTGGACAACCAGAAGGCCTTGTCTGCGCTGCATCTGGGACAGGGCGCGATCATCGCCTTTGGCGTCGGCGCCATCATGCTGTTTGCCGGCCGCGAAGCCCTGCGTGGCAGCATCACCGTGGGCGACCTGGTGCTGCTCAACAGCTATGTGATCCAGATCTGCCTGCCGCTCAACGCCCTGGGCTTTCTGTTTCGCGAAGCGCGAGACGCGCTGACCAACGCCGAAAAACTGCAGCAACTGCTGGCGCGGCGCCCCGAGATCGAAGAGGACCCGCGTGCCACCGCGCTCGAAGTCAAGCGGCGCACCGTGGCCTTCGAGCATGTGGATTTTTCCTACGAACCCGGGCGCCAGGTGCTCTGGGACGTGAGCTTTCGCATCGAGGCGGGCCAGACGGTAGCGGTCGTCGGCGGCAGCGGTTCGGGCAAATCGACGCTCGCGCGCCTGCTGCTGCGCACCTACGATCCGCAGGGCGGCAGGGTGCTGATTGATGAGCGCGACATCCGCCAGGTGACGCTCGCCAGCCTGCGCGCCGCCGTAGGCATCGTGCCGCAGGACAGCACGCTGTTCAACGAAAGCGTGGCCTACAACATTGCCTACGGCCGGCCCGGCGCATCGATCACCGACGTGGTGCATGCCGCGCGCGCGGCGCAGATCGACGAGCTGATCGCCTCGCTGCCCGAGCAGCTTGAAACCCTGGTCGGGGAGCGCGGGCTCAAGCTCTCGGGCGGCGAGAAGCAGCGCATCGCGATTGCCCGCGCCTTCCTGAAGAACGCCCCCATCCTGATCCTGGACGAGGCGACGTCCGCGCTCGATACGCGCTCGGAGAAGGCCATCCAGGTGCAGCTGGACGCGCTGGCCTCGCGGCGCACCACGCTGGTGATTGCACACCGGCTCTCCACCATCGTCGATGCAGACCGCATTCTGGTGATGGACAAGGGGCGCATCGTCGAGCAGGGGCGCCACGAGGAATTGCTCGCGCACCGCGGCCTCTATGCCCAGCTCTGGGATCTGCAGCGCCAGAAGCAGGAGTTCGACCGACTGGCGCGCAAGCTGGTGCGCCAGCCGCTGAACCTGGGCGTGCTGCTGGCCAGCGTGGTCGATGAGCTGCGGCGCAGCCTCGAATCGCGCGCGGTACAGCTCTACACCCACTTGGACCCAGAGCCGCTGCGCATCAGCGGCGACCCGGCGGTGCTGTCGCAGGCCATCTGGAGCATCTGCATGCAGGCCATCCGCGCAACGCCGCGCGGTGGGCGCATCGAGCTGCGGCTGGAGCGCCGCGGCAGCCAGGCCCATCTGAGCATCACGGACAGCAGACACCAGGCGGACAGCGGCGCGGCAACAACCGCCAGGCAGGCGCTGCCCGCCGCCATGGATCCTCTGGTGCTGCGCTCGGCCATTGAGCGCCAGGGCGGGCATCTGACCATCACCGCGCCCACATCGGTCCAGGGCATGCGTTTCGTGATCGCGCTGCCCTTGCGCTCGCCCTCGGCGGCGGCGATTCGTGCTTCAACGCCGCTGGCGCTGCAGGCGCCCAGCGATCAGCGGCTCCATGGCATGGAGGTCATGGTCATTGACGATCGCGAGGGCGTGCGCGAGGCCTTTGATCTTGCGCTGCGCAGCGAAGGCGCGCGCATGCACGGCTTCGCGTCCGGCGAGCCAGCGCTCGAGTGGCTGCAGGCCAGGCCGCTCGCACAGTGGCCCAGCATGCTGTTTTGCGACATCTCGCTCGGCCAGGAGGACGGGCGCCAGATCATGGCGCGGATCCGCGAGCTCGAAGAACGCCGCGGCATCGCGCTGGACAAGCGCATCCACGCGGTCGCATTGACCACTTCCGACCAGGCCAACGACCGCCTGCTGGCGCTGATGTCGGGCTTTCAATCGCATTTTCCAAAGTCGGCGGCGCCGGCCGACGTGGTGGCCGCTGCCGCCGCGCAGGCGTCGCGCCTGCCCGGTGTGGGCGAGCCGCGCCAGCACACTTCCTGAGCCTCTGGCGACGATGGTCGGCGGGCGACATCAGGCGGCCCGCCGACGGGCTTAGCCTGCGGCCTGAGCCAGGCTTGCCGCAGCCTTTGCTGCCATGCATGCCGACCGGAAAGTCGCCCTGGGCGCGCGCACACATTGGCAGGTATGGCGTTTGCCCGATCGACCACAGGCTTCGCTTTCGCGAGCCTGATGTCTATTGATTTTGAAAGGATCCAGCAATGGCACAGTATGACGAACGCGGCCGCCAAGGTTCAGGGGACCAGACGCGCCAGTCGATGGGGGACGATTACCAGAGCAGCGGGCACTCGAGTGCGGCCCGCCCGCCGTACCAGAACGGCAACCAGGGGGAGTGGTATGGCAGCAGCGGTTACAGCCAATCGGGCCGCCAGGGCGGCATGCAGGGCGGTGGCAACCACGGCCGCGATTACGGCCAAGGCCGTGAGTACGGCGGCTACGGCGGACAGGGCAATTACGGCGAACACCAGGGCGGCTGGGGCGGCCAGGGCGCTTATGGCCAGGGTGGCCAGGGTCAGGGCAGCTACGGCCATGGACAAAGCCAGTATGGTCAGGGCGGTTATGGTCAAGCTGGCTACGGCCAAGGTGGCTATGGCCAGGGCCAGAGCCAGTTCGGGCAGGGCGGCTATGGCCACGGTGGTTATGGCCAGGGTGGCTATGGCCGCGGTGGCTACGGGCAGGGGCAAAGCCAGTACGGGCAGGGTGGCTACGGCCAAGGCCAAGGCGGCTATGGTCAGGGCCAGGGCGGCTATGGTCAGGGCCAGGGCCAGTATGGCCAAGGCGGTTATGGCCAGGGCAGCTACGGCGGCGGCCAGCAGAGCCGCGGTTCCGGACACGCCGCCTGGGGCAGCTTTGAAGCCCAGGGCCATGGCGGCCCGAGCTGGCAGGACGCGCAGTTCGACCCCGACTACTACCAGTGGCGCAACGAGCAGATGCAAGCCCTGGACGAAGACTATCGTTCCTGGCGCAGCGACCGCTACAAGAAGTTCTCCGACGAGTTCTCCCAATGGCGCAACCAGCACGGAAAGGCGGGCAAGTCGTCCGGTTCGTCGTCCTCTTCGTCTGGCACGCATGGCAGCAGCGCTTCTTCCAGCTCGAAGGACAGCAAGTAAGCAGCGCTCGCGCTGAGCGCCGGCGCATGCCACGGGGTTCGCGCCCCGTGGCATTTTTTTGTCCTTCAGGCGCAGCGCCTGCGCCGGGCGACCGGCTCTATGCGCAGCAGCTGGCGGTATTTGGTGACGGTGCGCCTGGCGACCAACAGGCCTTGCGCTGCGAGCTGGCGCGTGATGTCGCCGTCGGACAGGGGCTGGGCGGGCGACTCGCCGGCAATGATGTCGCCGATGAGTTCACGTATCGCCGTGGCGGAGCAGGCCTTGCCGCTGGCGCTGATCATGGGGCGAGAGAAGAAGTGCTTGAGCTCGAAGACCCCGAGCGGGGTAGCCATGTACTTGTTGTTGGTGACGCGCGAGACCGTCGATTCGTGCACGCCGATCTCGTCGGCGATTTCCCGCAGCACCAGCGGCTTCATGGCCATCGCGCCGTATTCGAGAAACAGCTCTTGCTTGCGGATGATGGCCTGGGCCACATCGAGGATGGTCGCAAAACGCTGCTCGATGTTGCGCACCGTCCAGCGGGCCTCCTGCAAGTGGTCCACGAGCGGTTCGTGCCCGCTGCGGCGGTGGCGCTGGAACAGCTCGGCATACACCCTGTTCAGACGCACGCGCGGCACCACTGCCGGGTTGAGTTGCGCGCACCAGCGCCCGCGCACGCGGCGCACGGTGACATCGGGGACGATGTAGTCGATGCGCGCGTTGCCTACCGACCAGCCCGGGCGCGGATTCAAGCGGCGCACGGCGGCGATCGCCTCTTGCACCCGCGCCGCGGGCTGGCGCAAGGCCTTGGCAAGGCCTGCTACGTCGCGCGCCGCCAAAGCCTCCAGATGGTCTTCGACGATGCGCAGCGCCAGGGCGCGGGTTCCGCTGTCGGCGATGCGCGGGCATTGCAGTGCCAGGCATTCGCCCACGCTGCGCGCCGCAATGCCTGCGGGTTCGAGCGACTGCACCAGGCGCAGGGCGATCATCAGTTCCGCTGGCTGGGGGGCGGGGCTGAGCTGGCGGCGGTCTATCACTTCGTCGAGCGCAATGCGCAGATAGCCGTCGTCGTCCAGCGACTCGATGATTGCGCGCGCCAGGCACAGGTCGCGCTCGCCCAGTGCCATGAGATTGAGCTGGCCGTGCAAATGCATCGCCAGCGTCGTCCTGCTTGCGGCGAGATCGATGGCGCTCGCATGCTCGTCGTCCGACTGCTGCTTGCCGGGGCCGCGCTCCGAGAGCCAGATGTCACGGTCGTCGCCGGCTTCGCCCTCGGGGTAGCTCTCGGTGTCGCTGGCGGTTTCGGCAGCCGCGGGCGGGGCCGTATCGCTGTCTTCTTCCTCCTCGAGGAAGGGGTTCTCATCGATCTTCTCGCGCACCATCTGCGCAAAATCCAGTGAGGACATCTGCAGCAGTTGCACCGCCCGTTGCAGGCGCGGTGACAAAGTTTGAACCTGGCGTGTAGTGGTGGTGAGTTGCATGGAACCCATGGCGTCTCCTTGATGCGGATGAATCGAAGCGGCAACTGCCGACACCAGAGCAATGCAACGACCGTGCCGGAACAGCGGTGCCCACAGCCTTTGTTACATTTCGGGCGCGATTCCTGCCCCTTCCCCAAGGTTTGCCCGCCGACGCGGATACATCTTCCTTGCGCCTTGGCCTATCCCTACGCAGAGCGCATGCATGCCGCCTGCAGGAAGTGCCGATTTGGTGCATAGTTTTCGGCAAACCCGGCTGCTTGCGGACGTGACTGGCACGGCAATTGCCCGGTAGCGTCATTGAATCTCGCCCGCCGTCGTCTCCTCGGTGCGGCACAACTGCCCCGCAGCCGCGGAGCAAGAACCCAGGCTCCCATGTCCCCACGACTGCGGTTGGTTTTCTCTGCCCTTGTTCTATTGCTGCTTGTCTCGGCCGCGTCGGCCTGGCTGCTGCTGCGGGCGCAGCATGCGCAGCGCGCGTCCGACGAAGCGCGCGCCGGCGTCACCGTCGCTGCGCTGCTGGAGATGGCGGCCTATACCGGCCACACGCTGCAGCCCGGGGCCAGGCCTCGGGCACCGGTGCCGGTTGCTCCGCCGGCGCAGGACCAGAGTAGTGCGCCGCAGGAGCCAGGCGAAGAGCCTGCGACCCCGGTCAACTGGGAAAGCATCCTCGTCGACGCCGAGGGCCGCGTCGTCTTTGCGCATCCCGAGGGTCTGCGCAGCAGCTATGGCCCGGAGCAGCTGGCACGCCTGCTTGCCGGAACGCAGGACGCGAGCAGCGGGTGGTTGTCGTCGCCGGACGCCCAGGGGCAGTCGCAGCGCGCCTACTTCGCCCGCGATGAACAAGGCTGGACTGCAGTCGCATGGACGTCGTGTTCGGCGCTCGATCCCGCTTGTTCTCCGGCGCTGGGCTGGATGCTGGGCGCCGCCCTGGTGCTGCTGGTGAGCGCCGCCTGGGCGATGGGGCGCGCCGCGCTCGCCATGGACAGAGGTGCGCCGGCGCGGGCTCTGCCGCGCGCTGCCACGCCTGCGGCGCCCCAGGCGCCGCCCGACGCCAGCGTGAGCTGGCAGGACCGCATGCTGGTAGTCGGTTGGCTGAGCAACCGCTACACCCACGCCTTCAACAACCACCTGGGCGTGATCAGCAACAGCGCCTGTCTCATCGAACGCCGCGCCCAGGACCCTGCGCTGCAGCGTCCGCTGCAAGCCTTGCTGCGCGCGGTCGATACGGCCAGCTTCGCAACGCATCGCCTGCAGGCGCTGGCGACGCCGCAGGCCCATAGTCCGCAGCCTATCGCTCTGCACAGCTGGCTCGAAGGTCTGCAGGCGGCCTTTGCCTTGGTGATGGGCAAGGGCATGGAGCTGCAGATCGTGGTGACGCCGGGCACGCACCAGGTGTACGCCGACCCGGGAGAGCTTGAACTGGCGCTCACCTGCGTCCTGCTCAACGTCCGCACGCAATTGCCGCGCGAGGGCACGGTGACCATCGTCTGCCGGCCCTGGCATGACGCTCAGGACAGCCCGGCGCAGAGCGCGGCGCAGCGCCTGGTCGAGATCCGGATTGAAGCGCTGGCGAAGATTCCGGTGACCAAGCTTGGCCCGCCAGAGGCGGCGCAGCCAGCCTGGCGGCCGGCAGACGCCTGCCCCGACCTGGTGCTTGGCGTGGTCCAGCGTGTCAGCCAGGCTGCGGGCGCCGGTGCCTGGGTGAAGCTGGAGGCAGGGCGCAGCGTGAGCGTTTCACTGCGCTTGGCCGCAGTGGTTCCCGAGGCCGCCCCCACTCCACCTGCAGCCTCCCTGGTCGGACAAGCGGGCACGCCGAATGCCTGAAGAGGGCTCTGCCAAACAAGGCAGCTTGTCCGTTAACCAACCGGGAACTACACCATGGATGAAAAACAAGTCATTGAAGTTTTGAACGACCTGATCGAGAACTGCAAGGACGGCGAATATGGCTTCAAGAGCACCGCCGAACATGCGCGCAGCCACAACCTCAAGCAGGTCTTTCTCGCACGGTCCGAGGACTGCCGCGCCGCCACCCAGCAACTGCAGGACATCGTGGCCCAGATGGGTGGCGACTCGGCAGAGCACGGAACCCTGGCGGGTGCGGCGCACCGCGGCTGGGTTGCAGTCAAGGGCACGCTGGCGGGTTACAGCGACCTGAACATGCTCGAAGAAGCCGAGCGCGGTGAAGATGCCGCGGTGGCGCGCTACCGCGATGCGCTTGAGCACGACCTGCCGGCCCATGTGCGCGCACTGGTGCAGGCGCAGTACGAGGGAGTAAAGCGCAACCACCAACAGATCCGCGAGTTGCGTGACCAGGCGCGCGCCGGCACCTTGCTCTGACCTGGATGGTCCGCCCCGCCCCGGGGCGACCGGCTTGCCTCAAAGCAAACGGGGCCGGACGGCGGATGCCGTCCGGCCCCGCTGGCGTTTTCAGCGCCGGCACAGACGCCCGAGCAACCAGCCCAGCGCGACCGATGCGGAAACGGACGTGAGCGGCCTTTCCTGGACCGCGCCGCGCAGGCACTGCAGCCATTCGTCGCCGGTCTCTTTCAGGGTTTGTGCAGTCTGCTGCAGGCTTTCACCCGCATTCGACAGCGTTTGCTGGATCCGGCGCACGTGGGTCGAAGCATCTTCTGCCAGCTCTTCGACGGCCTCGCGGGCACCCCGTTCGAGCTGTTGCACCACCTCGGGCTTGCCGGCGGGCGGCGCGCCGCTGCTGTCGCTGTCGTTGGGGTTCGCCGGGCCCTGGGACGACACGGGAAAGGGAGAGCGGGAAGCGCTCGTGTTGGGGTCTTGCATGTTCATGGATTTCCTTTCAGTTCAGCGCTCAACGCGGCGAGCGACGACGCACCAGATTCACGAGGGCGATCAGCACGATGGCCCCGATGAGAGAGACGAACACGGACATCTGGTTGTACACACCTTCGTTGATGCTGGACTGCGGCCCCAGCAGCGGCGTGACGAGCCAGCCGCCCAGCATGGCTCCGACGACGCCGGCGGCGATATCGAGGAAGGGCCCTTGGCGGACGTTGGTGCGCATGACCAGACTTGCGACCCAACCCATGAGACCCCCGACCAGTAGCCAGATGAAGAAGTTCATTGCGATACCCTCGTAGTTGATGGTGAACGGCGGCAGGCAATCCGCGTGCCGGATTCAGCGCGGGTTGGGCGGCTCGCTGCCGGTGTTGCCGTCGGGCCGGCGCAGTGCGCGCTCTTCTTCAAGCCCAGAGCGGGTCTGGGCGTCCAGGCCATGGCCCGCGGGCTCCTTGGCCTGGGGCATGTCGTCGGGGTGTTCGATCAGCTCTTCGATGATGAAGCGCCCGTACAACTGCGCCCGTTCGGCGCCCTGCGCGCGCAAGGCATCGGCCATCTGCCGCGCCTTGTCGCTGCCCTCGGCGCGCACGATGAGCCAGTAATAGCCCTGCTCTGCCAGCGCGCGATGGGCTTTCACCAGATTGAGCTCCTGCCCGAACGATGCCAGGGCGCCGGCCTGCTTGAGGTCATCATCAATGCGCGCGATCATTTCCTGATCGCTGAAGTCGTGGATGTCCTGATCGGCCACCCCGAGCGCCCGCAGCGCCGCATGGCCGTTCTTGGCCAGCACTGCGTTGGGGAAGGAAACGACGATGTGGCCCACGGGCTTGAACACCCCGTAGGAACGGTGGTTTGCGCTATCCATGTGTGCTCCTGTTAATCAATTTGCTTGACAGGGCGGGCAAGCGGGATGCCTGCCATGCGGGCACCAGGCGCTGGGTTGCACCGCCGTACCGATACGCATCCCGCCCCTTTACCGGGCATTCGCCGCCGCTCAGGGCGGTCGCTATGGGCCGATCCGGGGTGCCTCTGGCATGAGGTGAGCGAGCGTCGGGAATGCGCTGCGCAAATCCATCACCTCGGGCAGCACGTAGGCGTAGCCGCCGTGTCGAATGAACAGCGGATGAATGCTGCGGTTGTAAACCGCCACCGGCATGTTCACGCAGCCGTAGGAGATCCGGTTGTCCGCCTCCGTAGGCGTCGCGAGCCGATGCAGCCGGCGGTCGCCCGGGCTCCCGCGGCGCACGCGGTGCAGGGACACGGCGGCGTCGTAGTCGATCCAGAAGATGCTCTCGCCCGCGGTGTTGTAGCCGGCTTCGAGCAGAAAGCGCCCGGCGGGCGTGGTGCGCTCCTCAGGCTTGATCTGCGACAGCGGTCGCAGGCCTATGCCGGGAACGGATTCGTCCCCGATGGCGATGCCGAGCAGCACGGGCGAGGTCTCTGCGAGCTTGCCATCGGCGCGGTAGATCCAGATGCGCGCCGCACGCTTGTCGATGATGACGAAAGGCAGATCGCCATGGTCACCCGACTGCATGATCCAGGCGTACATCTGCGCCGCTGGCGTGCCGGGCGCGGGCAGGGACTGGGTGTCCACGCTTTGGGCGAGGCAGTGCACAGGGGCTGCAACAGCCAGTAGACAGCTCAGCAGGAGAGCGGGCGCGAGATGCTTCATCGTGTGCTTGGCATGGTTGGGATGGCACTGTAGCGGCAAGCCGCATGCCGCGGCCCGGCAGAGCGGGAGCGCCGATTGCCTAACGCTGGGCATGAAACACCGTAGCCGTTACGCCGATGCCGAGGCGGCCCGCGCCGCCGTCCTCCTGGCCCTTCCTTCCATAGAACAGACCTTGCAGCGCTCTGGCGTGAGCGCGTTGAAGGTGCTGCATCTTGTGGTGCTTGACCCCGCCGCCTGCCCGGGCTCGTCCGAGTTCAAGGACGCCTTGCTCTACGAGCACTCGGTGGGCGATCGCGAGCAATGGGACGCGGACTACGCGGCCTTCGCTCGCGACAAGGCCTTGCTGAGCTGGCGCCACCAGATGGACAGCCGCAAGGTGGTGCAGTTGCAGCCGCACCGGCTCTCGCACGAGGACACCGTGTTGTGGGGCGGGGTGTGGCTGGACGGCATCGTCGTGGCCGCCAGCGGCGCCCTGCCGGCGTGGGACGAAACCTTCTCGTTGCTGGTGGCCGCGCACCTGCGCGCGATCGCGCTGGAGCGCTCGATCGGAACGCCAATTGCCTGGCTGCGGGTTGAACAGGAATGAACAGGAATTGGAGCAGGACATGATGATGCACCCTTTGAAAATTGCGATGATCAGCGAGCACGCTTCCCCCCTGGCCCTGGCCGGCGGCGTGGATGCGGGCGGTCAGAATGTGTACGTGGACAGTGTGGCGCGCCAGCTCGGCGCGCTGGGGCACAGGGTTGACGTGCTCACCCGCCGCGACGACCCCAAACTGCCTGCGGTGGTGCCGATCGCGCCGGGCGTGCGCGTCATGCACGTCGATGCCGGACCGGCCCAGCACATTGCCAAGGAAGAGCTGCTGCAGTGGATGCCCGAGTTTGCCCGGCACGCGCGCCAACAACTGCTGCCCGAAGGCCACTACGACGCCATCCATGCCAATTTCTTCATGTCCGGCTGGGTCGGCCTGGTGCTGCGCCCGGCGCTGAAGGCCCCGCTGGTGACGACCTTTCACGCGCTGGGGCTGGTGCGCCGCGAGCACCAGGGCGCTGCCGACGGATTTCCGCGTGAGCGCGAGGCGATAGAGCACGTACTGGCACGCCGCTCGAACCGCGTGATCGCGGAGTGCCCCCAGGACCGCGAGGACCTGATGCGCCTGTACGACGCACCGGCCAAACACATCGACATGATCCCCTGCGGCGTGGACACGGATCTGTTCTGCCCTGGCAGCCGCAGCGCGGCGCGCCGGCGCCTGGGCCTGCCCGACAACGAGTTCATCGTGCTGCAATTGGGCCGCATGGTGCCGCGCAAGGGTATAGACAACGTGATCCGCGCAATGGCCTTGCTGCCGGCATCGGTCCCTGCGCGCCTGGCGGTCGTCGGGGGGGATTCCCGGCTGCCCGACCCGGGCTCCAACCCGGAGCTCGCGCGCCTCATGGCACTGACGCAAGAGCTCGGTGTGGGCGACAGCGTCAGCTTTGTCGGGCGCCGCGACCGCGACGAGTTGGTGGATTGGTACCAGGCGGCGGACGTTTTCGTGACCACTCCCTGGTACGAGCCTTTTGGCATCACGCCGCTCGAAGCCATGGCCTGTGCGAGACCGGTGGTGGGCAGCGACGTGGGCGGTATCCGCTACACGGTGCGCGATGGCGTCAGCGGCTTTCTGGTTGCGCCCAAGACACCCGAGGCGCTGGCGGGCCGCCTGCTTGAGCTGCAGCAACGCCCGCGGCTGGCCCAGGCCATGGGGCAGGCGGGCCTCGCGCGCGTGCAAGAGCACTTCACCTGGGAGCAGGTGGCGCGCGAGTTCGTCAGCGTGTTCGAGGGCCTTGCCCCGCGCCAAGCGCTGCAAAGCCGCAGCTTGCGGCGCCCGATGGCATCGGCGTTGCGACAGGCGGGTGCGGTATGAGCGAGTTGTCTGCTCCGGGCATCTTCGTCGACAAAGACGGCACCTTGGTGGAAAACGTCCCCTACAACGTCGATCCTGACCTGTTGAAGTTCAAGCCCGGTGCCTTGCGGGCGCTCGCGGCCCTTGCAGCCCGCGGCTTTGCGATCGTCGTGGTGACGAATCAGAGCGGGGTGGCGCGCGGCTACTTCACGCGCACGCAACTGACACGCCTGCGCGACGCGCTCGCCCGGCGTCTTGCCGAGGAGGCGGGTGTGCGGCTCAAGGGCTTTCATTTTTGTCCCCATGAGCCGGACGCGCACGGGCGCCCGACCTGTTCCTGCCGCAAACCCCGGCCCGGAATGTTGCTCGAAGCCAGCCGCATGCACGGCATTGACCTGGAGCGCTCCTGGATGATTGGCGACACGCTGGACGACGTGGAGGCAGGCCGCCGGGCCGGCTGCCGCACCATCTTCTACGACTCCGGCGGCGAAACACGCTGGCGGATGGCGCCGCTTCGCTACCCCTGGAGCCTCACGACAGACTGGTGGGACGCTGCCCGCCTGATACTCGCGCAGGCCATGCATCGATGAACGCCACGGCTTCCCGCTTGGGGCCGGTGCGGCGCATTGTGGTCTTTCGCGCATTGATGCTGGGCGACATGCTCTGTGCGACGCCCGTGCTCAGGGCCGTGCGCGCGACGTGGCCGCAAGCCCGCATCACGCTGGTCGGACTTCCCTGGGCTGCAAGCTGGGCGCAGCGCCTGGCGAGCGTGGACGCCTTCGAGGCCTTTCCCGGCTGGCCGGGGTTGCCGGAAACGCCGCCTGCGCCCGCGCGGCAACTGCTGGCTTTTCTGAACGGACTGCGTGAGCAGCGTTTTGATCTCGCCATCCAGCTGCATGGTTCGGGCGTGCGGGTCAACCCGCTGGTCGCACGTTTCGGTGCCGCCCGCAACGCCGGCTTTGCAGGCCGCACCGCCTGGATACCGCCGGGCGAGGCAGAGCGCTTTGCCCTCTGGCCCGAGGAGGGCCACGAGATTCAGCGCCTGTTGCGCCTTGCGGACCATCTCGGACTTGAGCGCCGCGGCACCGAGATCGACTGGGCGCTGCGCCCGCGCGACCTCGCTTGCGCGCGCCGCCTGCTGCCTGCGGGACGCAGCCATGTGGTGGTGCACGCGGGTGCTCAGCTGCCATCGCGGCGCTGGGGCGTGCGTCGTTTCGCTGCTGTCGCCGATCGCCTGGCGCAGGCCGGTCTGCGCGTGGTGCTGACCGGCACGCAAGGCGAGCGCGAGCTGGTGGCGTCGGTGGCGTCAGCGATGCGCGAGCCGGCACTCAACCTGTGCGCCCGTACCGACTTGTGGACGCTGGGCGGCTTGCTGTCCTCGGCGCGGCTGCTGCTGTGCAACGACACCGGCCTGTCCCACGTTGCTGCCGCGCTGGGCACGCCGAGCGTGGTCGTGGCCTGCGGCAGCGATACCCGCCGCTGGGCGCCTCTCGATACACGCCGCCACCGGGTGCTGTGGCACGACATGCCGTGTCGCCCCTGTGGGCACCGCAACTGCCCCGTGGGGCACGGCTGCGCGTCTGGCGTGAGCGTGGATTCGGTCACGCACGCGGCGCTGGCCATGGCAAATGGAGCAAACACATGAACGCAACACTTACACAAGCCCGCAAGCGATGGCGCATCCTTACCTGGCATGTCCATGGAAACTATCTCTACAACCTGACCCAGGTACCGCAGGATTTCTGGCTCGTGACGGATAGTGAACGCTCGCCGCACCACAGCGGGCGCAGCGGCACGCTGCCCTGGGGCGACAACGTGCATGAAGCGCCGGTGCAGGAACTCGCCTCCATGGAATTCGACCTGGTGCTCTACCAGTCCAGACAGGCTTGGGAGCAGGACCGCCATACGCTGCTCTCGCCTGCCCAGCGGCGCCTGCCAAGCATCGTGCTCGAACACGATCCGCCGCAGGAGAGCCCGACCAACACGCGCCATTGGTGCGACGACCCCAACGTTCTGCTGGTACATGTCACGCCGTTCAACGCGCTGATGTGGGACAACGGCTCGACGCCGGTGCGCATCGTCGAACATGGCGTGCGCCTGCTGCAGCCGCAGGTGTGGGGCGGCGAGCAGGCCTGCGGCCTGGTGGTGGTGAACAACATCCAGCGGCGCGGCCGCCGCCTGGGGCTGGACATCTGGCAGCACATGTCCACCCGGCTCCCGCTGCACCTGGTCGGCATGGGCAGCGAACTGGTGGGCGGGCTGGGCGAGATAGCGCAGCTACGACTGCCGGCGATGATGGCGAGCCACCGCTTCTTCTTCAACCCGATACGCCACACCAGCCTGGGGCTGGCAGTGATTGAAGCCATGCTCATGGGCTTGCCGGTCGTAGGGCTGGCGACAACCGAACTGGTGACGGTCATAGACAGTGGCCGCAACGGCTACGTCGATACGCGTCTGGACCGGCTGGAGGCGGTGATGCGCGTGCTGCTGGAAGACCCTGGGCTGGCAGCCGAGTGGGGCAGTGCGGGACAACGCACGGCGCGTGAGCGCTTCTCCATTGAGCGCTTCATCGACGACTGGCTGCAGGTGTTTGACAGCGTGGCTGGTTGAGCCCCCGGGGCGCGATGCGCGCCCCCGTGCTCAGGAAGCGCGTTGCTCGGCGCTCGAATAACGCTTGAGGCGGTTGTACAGCGTCTTCAGGCTGATGCCCAGCACGGCCGCGGTGCGCTCCTTCTGATACTGGCATTGCTTGAGCGTTTCCTCGATCAGCAGCTGCTCGGCCTCGGCCATGGACAGGCCGACTGGCAGCTTCAGCACATTGGGCTGCGCTGCGTGGACCTGCTCCGGCTCCACGCCCACGTCCTGCAGCGCCTGTGGCGCCGGCAAGGCCAGCGGGCCCGCGCCGTCCAGCGCCTGTGCCTGGGGCAACCATTCGGTGTCGATGACCTCGCCGCACGCCATGACGTAGGCGCGCTGCACCGCATTGCGCAGCTCGCGCACATTGCCCGGCCAGGGGTAGCGTGCGAGCTGTCTGAGCGCGGCGCTGCTGAATTGCTTGCTTCGGCCTTCGCGTTGCGAGATCTGCTGCAGGAAGTGCTCTGCCAGCATGGGCACGTCCGAGAGGCGCTCGCGCAGCGGCGGCAGCGCTATCGGAAAGACGTTCAGACGGTAGAGCAAGTCCTCGCGCAACTTGCCAGCCGCAACCGCTTCCAGCGGAACGCGATTGGTTGCGGCAACGATGCGCACCTGGGCCTGCAGGGTCTGGGTCGAACCCACGCGCATGAAGCAGCCCGTCTCCAGCACCCGCAGCAGCTTGACCTGCAGCTGTGGCGGCATCTCGGTCACCTCGTCGAGAAACAGCGTCCCGCCGGCCGCGCGCTCGAAAAAGCCCTGATGCTGACGCTCTGCCCCGGTGAAGCTGCCCTTCTCGTGGCCGAAAATTTCGCTCTCGATCAACTGCGGCGAAATCGCACCGCAATTGACGGCAAGAAAGGGCTTGGAGCGGCGCGAACTCAGCTCATGCAGGGTCTGCGCCACGACCTCCTTGCCGGTGCCGCTCTCGCCGGTGATCAAGACGGTCACTCCGGTCGGCGCGACGCGGCGAATCTGTTCATACACCCGCTGCATGGGTTGCGAGCTGCCCCAGAGGCGGCCGAAGCGGCCGTCCTCGTCGGCTGCGCCGCGCGCCATCGGCACCAGCGCGCCGTCGCTGCCGCCAGGTACGGTGAAACCTTCCAGGATTTCCTCGAGCCGGCGCATGCGCACCGGTTTGACCAGGTAGTCCATCGCACCGCGGCGCAATGCTTCGATCGACGAGTCCAGGCTGGCGTGCCCGGTCACCAGCACGATCTTGGATTCATCCACCACTTGCGGATCGGAAAACAACTCCATGCCGTTGCCGTCTGGCAGCTCCAGGTCCAGCAGCAGCAGATTGGGTGTCTGCATCGCGATTTGCTTGCGCGCGTCGCGCAGGTTGTGGGCAACCGCTACGGAAAAGCGCTCGCCCATTACGAGCTCGCGCATGCTGCTTGCAGAATCTACGTCGTCGTCGACGATCAACACATGGTTCATTGTTGTCCTTCTAAGTTGTTGCTATGCGTCCCCGGCGGGATGCATGATGACCCCAATCGCGACAGGGTGATGTATAGAGATGTGACAGCCGCAGGAACGGACCTTGCCGATAGCTACTCCCAAGCAAGATCAAGCAAGGAGGTCTTTTCCATGTATTCCACCCACGCTCACGATGACGCCGGCCTGATGGGCCGGCTGCTGCCTTCCGAATGCACGCGCGCCATGCTGCTCGCCGGCGCAGTCGGTTTTCTCATCGCCCGCTGCTGCGCGGGCTGCGCCGCGGTACACCAGCGGCGCAAGGCCGCGCGCCCTGCTGCCATGCCACAGAACCTGCAACGCTGGGAGGGCGAGGGCGGCAGTCCGGTGCCACCGGTAGCGCGCGAGGTCAGGCCCTGATCTGGCGCAGGCCGGCTTGAAAACCGCGTGTGCGGGCCTCAAGCCTGCACCGTGTGCTGCAGACCGCGGATTTCCGAGCGCGTGACTACGGCGGTACCGAACTTTGCAACGGCGATGCCGGCCGCCAGATTGGCGCGCTGGATCGCATCGTGCAGGGTCTCGCCGGTGGCGAGATAAGAGGCGAGCGCGGCGAGCACGGTGTCGCCGGCGCCGCTCACGTCAAAGACCTCCCTGGCCATCGCGGGGATGTGCGCGGGCTCTTGCCCCGCGCTGAACAGGGACATGCCGCGCTCACCCCGGGTCACCAGGAGGTGCTCGACCTCCAGGCGCGAGCGCAAGCCCGTCATGGCGCGCGAGAACCCGCGCTCATCGGCCCAGCTGCCCGCGACAATGGCCGCTTCTTTCTCGTTGGGCTTGAGCAACCAGGCGCCCCTGTACTGCTCGAAGCTGCTGCCCTTGGGGTCCACCATGACGCGGCAGCCGCGCTCGATGGCTTGTGCGATCAAGTGCTCGCAATGCGCAAGCGAGCCCTTGCGGTAGTCGCTCAGCACCACCCATGGGTGGCTGCCCAGCAAATCGCCGACGAGCGAACACAGCTGTTGCACGGCCTCGGGCGCTGGCGCGCGCTCGAAATCGACGCGCAGCAACTGATGGCGGCTGCAGACCGCGCGTATCTTCTCGGTGGTGGTCAACCCCGGGGCCCGCACGGCATGCAAGGCGACTCCGGCCTGGCTCATGAGTTGCACCAGATCGTCGCCGGCCTCGTCCTCGCCGAGCAGGGTGGCGAGCGTGACGCGGCTTCCCAGGGCACTCAGATTGACCGCCACATTCGCCGCGCCGCCGGCGCGCTGCCACTGCTTGCCGAAACGCAGCACGGGCACGGGCGCTTCGGGGGAGATGCGCTCCACCGCCCCTTCCCAGTAGCGGTCGAGCATGCTGTCGCCGACCACCAGAATGGGCTCTGTCTTCGTGGCTGCTGCGGGCTTGGCGGCAGCAGCCGGGGCGCCGATCGCAGATGCGACAGACGCGGCAGGGGCGGGACAGCAGGCAGGGCGCATGAGCGAACTCCATCGCAGGGAACACCTGTAGTTGGAGGCAAACGACGTGCCCGCAGGGCTGTTGCGCTGGCGACAGCCACTCAAGCCGGCTGGCGCACGCGCAGCAAGGCGGTGATCTGCTCCGGGTTTACCGGTTTGGTCAGATGGTGGTCAAACCCGGCCGCAAGCGACGCCTGGCGATCCTGCGCCTGGCCCCAGCCGGTCACCGCGACGAGCAGCGTGTCTTCTCCGCCAGGCTGCCGGCGGATTTCGCGCGCTACCTGATAGCCACTGCGCCCTGGCATGCCGATATCGAGCAGGCAGACATCGGGCTTGACCTCACGCCAGAGCGCCAAAGCCTGCACGCCGTCGTAGGCGCTGTGCGTCTCGTGCCCCTCGGCCGCCAGCAAGGCCGCCAGTGTTTCGGACGCGTCCCGGTTGTCGTCGGCGATCAACACCTTGCAGCGCGCCGCCGAAGCGTCCGGGTCGGCTTTCGGCGCGGGCAAGGGCAGCAAGGGCTGGCCGTGGTAGCCGAGCGGCAGACGCACGGTGAAAACGCTGCCGCAGCCGCGCCCTTCGCTGTAGGCGCTGAGCGTGCCGCCGTGCAAATCGACCAGGCCCTTGGACAGGGCGAGGCCTATCCCCAAGCCGCCGCCCGTCTTGTCGTCCGTCTGCCGCAACTGGGAGAACATGCGAAACACGTCCGGTATCGAAGCCGGAGGGATGCCGATGCCGTTGTCGTGCACCTCGATGACGACCTCGTCGTCCTCGCGGCGCACTGCAACGCCTATCTTGCCGCCCGGGTTGGTGTATTTGGCGGCATTGTTCAGCAGGTTGGAGACGACCTGCGCAATCCGCAAGGCGTCGGCCCAGATGATGATGGGCGCAGGGCTGCTCTGCAGCGACAGGCTGTGCTTGCGCGCGTCGATGTTGGGGCGCGCCGTTTCCATCGCGGCGTTGAGGATGTCGTTGATGTCGCTGAAGGTCTTGCGCAGCGTCAAGGTGCCGCGGCCGATATGCGGCACGTCGAGCAGATCGTCGAGCAACAAGGCCATGCGCCTGACCTGCCTGTCAGTCACCTCGCAAGCCCAGCGCCGCTGTGCCGGCGATGCCTGGGGCGACATCAGCAGCCGCACTGCCTGGCCGATGGGCGCGAGCGGGTTGCGCAGCTCATGGGCCAGGGTGGCGAGAAATTCGTCCTTGCGCCTGTCGGTGTGGCGCAGGCGCTGTTCGTTGCGTATGCGCTCGGTGATGTCGGTAAACCAGATGGCCAGGCTGCCATGGATGGCCGAAACGATGCAATGGAACCAGCGGGCCTTGCGCCGTCTGCCGCTGACAGTGTCGAACTCGACGATGCGCTGCGTCTGCAAGGCCTTCAGGCACTGGAGAAACTCCGCGCTTTCCCGTGACAGGCCGGCCAGCGATTCCAGCGCGCGGCTGCCCAGCAGCTCGCGCGGCGGTTTGCCGAGCGCACGGGTGGCCGCGAGGTTGACGTAAGTCCAGCGAAAGTCGGCCACGACGCCGTTCTCGCGTATCGGCTCCAGAATCACGAAGGGCGCGCCCGATGCTTCGAGCACCGCCTCGAAGCGCCCCTGGGAGTCCTGCAGCGCCTTGCGTGCATGCATGCGCTCGATGAACAGCACGGCCTTGCGCGCGCAGATGTCCGCGAGCGTGCATTCGCGCGTGGTGGCGCTGCGCGGCGTGTCCAGAAAGATGCTCAGCACGCCCAGCATCTCGCCTTGCGGGCTGAGCAGTGGTGTGCTGTGGATGGCACGAAATCCGGCCTGGTTTGCGAGCCTCTGACACTCGGTGCCGTGCAGTTCAAGGTCCACGTCCGTGATGACCACGCGCGCACGCTGCTGGCAGGCCGCAGCGCATGCGCTGGTGCCCGAGGTTCCGAGCAGCGCCCGCGCTTCGGCGTCCAGACCGATGCTCGCGCCGATTTCCAAGTTTTCGGCCTGATCGTCGCACAGCAGGATTGCGCCCTGGCGCGCGCCATGGAAATACGCCAGGGTGCTCAGAATCATGTCCAACTGGGTATCGAGCTGGGGCGTCTCCAGCAGTTGCGCGCTGAGTTCGTGCAGGTGGTTCAAGTCGCTGAGCTGTTGGCTGAGCTGGTCGCGCGCCTGGACCAGCCGCTGGTTGACCGCTTTGCGCTCGGTGACGTCCAGGCAGGTTCCGAACAGGCGCGTGACCTTGCCGTGCGCATGCCGCGCACGGACGCAGACGAACAGCGACAGCGAGCCGCCCTGCAGGCGTGGCAGCGAGATCTCGCGCTCGTAGCTGGCCAGCCCTTCCGCCATGCGCATCTGCAACACCTTGATGTTCTCGGCGATGAGTTCCGGTGGCAAACAGGCCTGCCATGCGGAAAAGGGCTGCCATCGCGCGACTTCGGGCATGCCGACCAAAGAGGCCAACACCGGCGAGGCGTAAACCGTCTTGCGTGCCAGGTCGAGCTCGAAGACGCCGAGGCCGGTTTCCTCGGTCGCCACGCGCAGGCGCTCCTCTGCAAGCAATGCACGGGCGCGGTAGCGGTGCACAACGCTGCCCATGACGAGCAACAGCGCCGCCTGCCCGAGGAAGAGCAACAGCGCTTGTGGCTCAAGCGCCTGGCGCGTATGAATCGGTGAAGCCCAGCCCAGCGCGAGATAGCCGGCCAGCAGCAGCGCCAGCCCCGGTCCGGGTCCCCCGATTGCCGCGCCCAGGCCGACGATGGGAAGGGCAAGCCAGACCAGATCCTTGGGGCTGATCCAGGGTTGAAGGAATATGTAGAGAATCAGCGCCGCCGCACCCAAGGAGAAACCCAACAGATAAGCGCGCCAATCTGTCAGTCCTCCTCGTCGTACATGCATATGATGGATATCTCTGGGTTAATCGACCCAGTGTACACAAATCGCATGCAGGTCGTGTAGGGTCGAGAAACAATATCCCCTTGTCGGTTACGTTTCAAAAATATACACAATATACACGTCAGTTAACGGCTATTTCATTTTTTGACGTTACTTCATTTCCCCCGGTCACGCTTTTTCGCCCGTTTCGCGCGTTTGCGGCTGGCAAGCAGGGCTAGCAGCGCCGACTCGGGCTGACTCAGGCCCTTGCCAGACTTGCGTTTGCGCGGCAGGGGCCTGCCCGTGGGGCCGAAGAGCGCTAATACTGCCGGGTGAATGTAGAACTTGCGGCAGACGGCGGGCGTATTCCCCAGATGCCTGGCAACCTGCATGGCGACTTCGCCCGCGTCCAATTTGGAAGGAGCGCCGTCTCCATCGCGCGCGTTTGCATTCTCCAATGCCAGCGCCATTGCGTGCACGCTGCCATGCCAGGTGCGGAAATCCTTGGCGGTGAAATTCTTGCCGCAAATGCCGCGGATGTAATCGTTCACGTGGTCTGAGCGAATTTCGCAGGCTTCGCCGGTTTCGTCGAGAAACTGAAACAGGCGCTGGCCCGGCAGATCCTGGCAGCGCCGGGCAATGCGCACCACGCGGCGGTCGTCGATGGCGCATTGCCGCATGACATGGCTTTTCCCGCGGAACTTCAGCAGCAGGCGCGTGCCTCGGGTTTTTGCGTGCCGCCGCTGCAGCGTGGTCAGGCCATAGGAGCCGTTCTCCAGCGTATAGACCTCGTTGCCCACGCGCAGTCCCTGCAAGTCCATTACGCGCACGACGGCGGCCGCCACGGTGGTCAGGTCGAGCCGGCGGCGCGCCAGATCGCGCTGCACCGCACGGCGCAGCGCGGGCAGTGCTCGGCCAAATGCGAGCATGCGGTCAAACTTGGCGGCGCTGCGCCATTGCTTCCACAGCGGGTGGTAGCGGTATTGCTTGCGGCCCTTGGCATCGCGCCCCGTCGCCTGCAGGTGACCTGCCGGGTCTGGGCAAATCCAGACATCGGTATAGGCCGGCGGTATCGCCAGCTTGCGCAGGCGAGCGAGCGTCTGCTTGTCCCGTATCACCCGGCCGTGCTCATCCAGATAAGAGAAGCCGCGCCCTCGGCGTACCCGGCGCCAGCCATGCGTGTAGTCGTCCACGTAGACGATCGCCGGCTCGCCTTCAGACTCTGGGGTGGGCGTCATGGATGTTGCTCCCGCCCCCGCCCCTGACCCCCGACGCGCGGTGATGCGGTGCACCCGGCGCAGCACCCAAGCGAGTGCGCGCCGGCCGTGCTGTTGACGCCTGGTCCGGCAGAGCAGCGAGAGGCGTTGGGCTGGATGTGCATGAGCGCGGCGTGCAAGTGGACGAGCGGAGCGTGTTTTGCTGCCGGACAGGCTGCGGCGGCAGATACGGCAGGCAGCATGCCCGCGAAGCGGGTGGGGTGCAACACCGGTCGGGAACGCGGCTTGCCTGCACGGTCTGCCCCGCTGCGGCGGACTTGGAAACACCTACCAGCAAAGGACGCAAGCAATGCCCACAGTGAGCGAAGTCATGACCCGTGGCGTACGCACTCTCAGCCCCGAAGACACCCTGCAGTTTGCCGCGCAGGCCATGGACGAGCTCTCGGTGGGCTCGGTTCCGGTATGTGACGGCCAGCGCGTGGTGGGTGTCGTGACCGACCGCGACATCACGGTGCGCGCTACGGCGCATGGCCTGTCGCCCGAGCATGCGCAGCTCGCGCAGATCATGAGCCGCGAGGTGCAGTGCTGCTACGAAGACCAGTCCGTCGAAGAGGCCGCGCAAATCATGTGCGACGCCCAGTTGCGCCGCTTGCCGGTGCTGGACCGCAGTGAGCAGCTCGTCGGCATCCTCTCGCTGGGCGACGTGGCCGTGCGCGCCGACACGGACGAGGCCGCCAAGGCCTTGCAAGGCATTTCCATTCCTTCCCGACCCGATCGTTCGGGCCTCTCGGCTGCCGCCGGCAGCGCCGCAGGCGGCGCCGATGCCCGCTGAGACCCTTCGTTCCCGCGCGGCAAAGGCGCTTACCTGAAACAGAGACTGGAGAAATACCCATGGTCAAACACGACAAGATCAATGCACAGGCCCAAGAGCTGTTGCTGCAGATGATGGAGACCGAGCTCGGCGGGGAGCAGGTGTATCGCACCGCCCTGACTTGCGTGCTCAACGACGACCTGAAGAAGGAGTGGGAAGAGTATTGCGAGGAAACCATCAAGCACCAGGAGGTGGTGCGTTCGGTGTGCGAGGCGCTCGGCGTGGACAGCAATGCCGACTCGCCCGGGCGCCAGGTGGTCAAGCACATCGGGAACTCTCTGGTCAAGGCGATGAAGATGGCCAGCGACAGCGGCGACCGCGCTCTGGCCGAGCTCGTGGCGTGCGAATGCGTGGTCCACGCCGAAACCAAGGACCATGCGAACTGGGAGTTGCTTGACCAACTGGCCGAACACATGAAGGGCGAGAGCGCAGAGGTGCTCAAGCAGGCCTACGATGAAGTGGCCCAGGACGAACACCATCACCTCTTTCACACCAAGGGATGGGGGCGCGAGCTGTGGATTCAGCACCTGGGCATGAAAGCCGTGCTGCCGCCGCCCGAAGAGGTGAAACATGTGGAGTCCGCGATTGGCGCCTCACGCGCAGAGCAGCAGCGCGAAAAAATGCTCTGACGCGCAGGCGAGCGCGCGAGCGCGCCGGCTCGAACCCACGCGGGTGCCGATCAGCCGCGAGGTGCTGCTGCTCGTGGACGTGATCAACCCGCTGGACTTTCCCGAGGCCGAGCAGATGCTGGCGAGCGCACTCGCTGCCGCGCGCGCCATCGCGCGGCTCAAGCAGGAGCTCGCGCGCCGGGGCGTTGCCGCCATCTACGCCAACGACAACTACGGCACCTGGCACAGCGAGTTCAGCGACATCCTGCAGGCCTGCCGCAGCCTGCCCGGGGCGCGCGGCGAGATCGCCGAGCTGCTCGCACCCGCGCCCGAAGACCTGGTAATCCTCAAGCCCCAGCATTCGGCGTTTCATTCGACGCCGCTGGAACACTTGCTGGATCGCATGCGGGCCGAGCGGCTGTGCATCGTGGGGTTCGCTACCGACATGTGCGTCATGCTGTCCGCGACCGACGCGCGCATGTGTGGCTACCAGGTTCAGGTGCCGCGCAACTGCACCGCGGCCGAATCGGCATGGCGCAAGCGTGAGGCATTGCGCCAGTTGGGCCGCGCCTTCAAGTGCGACACCCGGGCGTCCGTGGCTGCACGCAAGCCTTGAACTGCCGACATGGCTGGCTGCCCATGCGTTTGCAGCGCGGTGCAGCCCTGCATGGCGCGGCAGCCAGCGCCTACGATTTTTCTATCAGCTCGATCTTGTAGCCGTCCGGGTCCGTCACGAAGGCGATGATGGTGCTGCCGCCCTTGACCGGACCGGCTTCGCGCGTGACCTGACCGCCAGCGGCCTTGATGCGCTCGCAGGCCGCATGGGCATCGGGCACGCCAATGGCGATGTGGCCGTAGGCATTGCCGTGCTCGTAGCGCTCGACGCCCCAGTTCCAGGTCAGTTCGATCTCGGCCTGGCCGGGGTTGCCGCCTTCGTAGCCGAGGAAGGCGAGCGAATACTTGTATTCGGGGTTCTCGCTGGTGCGCAGCAACTGCATGCCCAGCACCCGGGTATAAAAATCGATGGAACGCTGCAGGTCGCCCACACGCAGCATGGTGTGTAGAAGTCGCATGCGTTGATTATGGCGAAGGCCCCGGGGCGGACAATAGGCGTTTCGATTGCACCGTTTGACCGCCATGATCCACAGCCCTCTTGAAGCCGCCGCACCCCTGCGCCTGACCAGTCTGTCGCATGGCGGCGGCTGCGGATGCAAGATCGCTCCCGGGGTGTTGCAGGAGATCCTTCAGGGCAGCGCCGCAGGCTGGGTGCCGCCCGAACTGCTGGTCGGCAATGAAACCGCGGACGACGCCGCGGTGTACCGGCTCAACGACGATCAGGCGTTGGTGGCCACGACCGACTTCTTCATGCCCATCGTGGACGACCCCCATGACTTCGGGCGCATCGCCGCGGCCAATGCCATCAGCGACATCTATGCCATGGGCGCCAGGCCCATCATGGCGCTGGCCTTGCTGGCCATGCCGCTGGCCAAGCTCTCGCTGGAAACCATAGGCGCCGTCGCGCGCGGCGGCCAAGCCATTTGCCGCGAGGCCGGCATCCCCATCGCGGGCGGGCACACCATAGATTCGGTCGAGCCGATCTACGGCCTGGTGGTCATGGGCCTGGTACACCCCGGCCAGGTCAAGCGCAACCGCGACGCGCGCGCGGGCGATGTGCTCATCCTGGGCAAGCGTCTGGGCGTGGGCGTGTTGTCGGCGGCGCTCAAGAAAGACAGGCTCAGCGCCCAGGGCTACGAGGCGCTGATCGCCAGCACCACACAGCTGAACACGCCGGGCATGGCGCTGGCGCAGCTGCCCGGGGTTCATGCGCTCACCGACGTGACCGGCTTTGGCCTGGCCGGCCATGCGCTGGAGCTTGCGCGGGCCTCGCGGCTTGCGGCGCATTTGTACTACGACAGGCTTGCGCTGCTGCCGCAGGTAGCGCAACTGGTCGAGCAAGGCTTGCAGACCGGCGCCTCGCGGCGCAACTGGGAGGCCTATGGCGCTGAGGTCTTGCTGGACCCGGCACTCGCGCCCGCTGCCCGCGCCATCGTCACCGACCCGCAGACCTCGGGCGGTCTGCTCGTCAGCTGCACGCCGCAGGCTGCGCCCGAGGTGTTGCAGCTGTTTGCCGAGCAGGGCTTCGAGCATGCGGCCGTGGTGGGCGAGATGCTGCCGCCGGGCAGCCATTCGCTGCTGGTGCGCGCCTGAAGCGCGCCGGCGCGCTTCAGCGCTCTAGCGGCGCGTGGGGTCGAAGTGCTTCTTCAGCCCCATCCAGCATTCGTGGTAGCGGCGCTGGCGCTGGGGCGACTCGAGCGCGAAGCGCGTGGCCTGGATGACCACGGGCGTCTCGAACATGATGGCCATGGTGTCGCGGATGTAGTCGGGCTGGCTGGTGTCGTGCTGGCTGGCCTTGTCGAAGGTGCCCGCGTCCGGCCCGTGGCCGATCATGGAGTTGTGCAGCGATGCGCCCCCGGGCGCAAAGCCCTCGGCCTTGGCGTCGTAGGCGCCATGCACCAGACCCATGAACTCGCCGGCGATATTGCGGTGAAACCACGGCGGGCGGAAGGTGTCTTGCATGGCCAGCACGCGCGGCGCGAAGGCGACGAAGTCCAGCGTGTCGACGCCGGGGGTGCTGCTGGGCGCATGCAGCACCAGGAAGATCGACGGGTCGGGCTGGTCGTAGCTGATCGAGCCTATCGGATTGAACTTGCGCAAGTCGTATTTGTAGGGCGCGCCATTGCCGTGCCAGGCAACGACGTCCAGCGGCGAATGGCCAATCGGCGCGCGCCACAGCCGGCCCTGGAACTTGGCGACCATCTCGAAGCTGCCTTCCTTGTCCTCGTAGGCCGCCACGGGCGTGAGGAAGTCGCGCGGGTGCGCCAGGCCGTTGGAGCCGATCACGCCCAGATCGGGCAGGCGCAGGTGGGCGCCGTAGTTTTCGCAGACATAGCCGCGCGCCGGGCCTTCGGGCAGATCCACGCGAAAGCGCACGCCGCGCGGAATCACCGCGATCTCCTGAGGCTCTACCTCGATCAGGCCGAACTCGGTGGCTATCTTCAGCCGCCCCTGCTGGGGCACGATGAGCAGCTCACCGTCGGCGTCGTAGAAGTAGCGCGTGCCCATGGACTGGTTGGCCGCGTAGATGTGCACCGCGCAGCCGGTGTTGCCGCCCATGGTCGTCATGCCGTCGATGAAGTCCACTTCCGCGCTCGGCCCGGGCAGGGGCAGCGGGTCCCAGCGCAGCGGATTGGGCGGCGTGGGCACTTCGTCGAAATGGCTGAGCCAGCGCGGGGCGATATCGCAGGGCTCGTAGGGCTCTTGCACCGCCGCCGGGCGGATGCGGTACAGCCACGAGCGCCGGTTGGCATGGCGCGGTGCGGTGAAGGCGGTGCCCGAGAGCTGCTCCGCGTACAGCCCGTAGGGCGCCTTCTGCGGCGAGTTGCCGCGCGCCGGCAGCGCGCCGGGCAGCGCCTCGGTGGAAAACTCGTTGCCGAAGCCCGGCATGTAGCCTTGTGCAGACATGGTGATCTCCTCAAACGTCAGGGGCCAAGCCTAGCCCCAATTGGCTTCAGACGGCGACCGGTGCCTTGAGCGCCGGATGGTGCCGGTAGTCCTGCACCTCGAAATCCTCGTAGGCGTAGTCGAAGATGGATGCCGGCCGGCGCCTGATGTGCAGCACCGGGTAAGGGTAGGGCGTGCGCGCCAGCTGGGTGCGCACCTGCTCGAGGTGGTTGTTGTAGAGGTGGCAGTCGCCGCCGGTCCAGATGAAGTCGCCTGCCGTGAGGTCGCATTGCTGGGCCAGCATGTGCGTGAGCAGCGCGTAACTGGCGATGTTGAACGGCACGCCCAGGAAGATGTCGGCGCTCCTCTGGTAGAGCTGGCAGCTGAGCTTGCCCTCGGCCACGTAGAACTGAAAGACCGCATGGCAGGGCATGAGCGCCATGCTGGGCAGATCGGCCACGTTCCATGCCGAGACGATGATGCGTCGGCTGTCCGGGTTGCTCTTGAGTTGCTCGACGACCTGGGCGATCTGGTCGATGTGCGCGCCGCCCGGCGTCGGCCAGGAGCGCCACTGCACGCCGTACACCGGACCGAGGTCGCCGGTTTGCGGGTCGGCCCATTCGTCCCAGATGCTCACGCCTCGCTCTTGCAGCCAGCGCGCGTTGCCGCTGCCGCGCAGGAACCACAGCAGCTCGTAGATGATGGACTTGAGGTGCACCTTCTTGGTCGTGACCAGCGGAAATCCCTCGGCCAGGTCAAAACGCATCTGGTGCCCGAAGACGCTCAGCGTGCCGGTACCGGTGCGGTCGCCCTTGGCGACGCCGTGTTCGTAAACATGGCGCATCAGGTCTTCGTACTGGGAGCGAACGGGGCGGGTATTCATGGACGATGAGCTCTGTCAATGCTTCTGCCGGTACTCGTGCGCGGTGCAGATCGGCAAGGGGAATGTAGCGCGCAAGGCCAGCAGATCGGCGTCACCCGTGACCAGCGCATCGGCCGATGCCACATGGGCAAGCACCAGGAACACCTGGTCCTTCACGTCGCGACATTGGGGCAAAACGGGCCAGGGGCTAGGCAGGCCGACAACCTCGACGTAGGGCAGAAAATCGGCCAGCAAGGCCTGCCTGTCGGCTTCGGTGAGGCGAAACTTGGGATAGGCCAGCACGCGCAGCAGTTCGCTGGTGGTTTCCTTGCACGCGATGGGGGCGATGCTGCCGTCCTGCCAGGCGTGGCGCCACCAGGCCAGCTGGCCTTGTTCGAAAAGCAGGGCGGACACGACGATGTTGGTATCGAGCACCACCCTGGCTGCTTGCTCGCTCATTGCCGCGCCCACGCGACGGCATCTTTCACGTCTTGCTCGCTCAAGCCCATTTGCGCGAGCTTGTCACGCACTGCCTGCCCGCGCAGCATCTGTACCGGGGTCAGCACGATGCGTCCATCTTCCACCGCCACCTCGAAATAGTCGCTGGCCTGCACGCGCGAGATGGCGGCCTTGGGCAAAGTGATCTGGTTTTTGGATGTCAGCTTGGCAAGCACTTTGTTCTCCGTCGGGAAAGTGCAGACATCTTACTTCCTTGTTTCGAAGAAGCAAGCGAAATACAAGCGAAATACAGCGTAAACGCTTTACTGGAGCGCGCTTGCAGCTATTGTTTAGATAGTATACATCCCGGATTCATGATGCCTTGCGGATCGAGCGCCTGCTTGATCGCGCGCATCAAGGCGAGCGCGACCGGCGGCTCGTAGCGCTCAAGCTCGTGGGTCTTGAGCTGGCCCACGCCGTGCTCGGCAGAGAACGACCCGCCGAACTGCGCGACCGCGTCGTAGACCAGCCGGTTCACGCGCGCCTCTTGCTCGCGCAGGAAGACCTTGCCATCTGCTCCTGCAGGCGCCTGCACGTTGTAGTGCAGGTTGCCGTCGCCCAGATGACCGAAGTTCACCAGGCGCACGCCGGGAATCTCGCGCGCGAGCAGCGCATCGGTGTGTTCGACGAAGGCCGGAATGCGCGAAGCCGCCACCGATATGTCGTGCTTGATGTTCAGGCCTTCCTCGGCCTGGGCGAGTGGAATGCTCTCGCGCACATGCCAGAGCTCGCGGGCCTGGGCGATGCTCTCGGCCACCACGGCGTCGAGCACGCAGCCATCGTCGAGCGCCTGCTCCAGCAGGTGTTCGAAGCGCTCGCGCGCGTGCTGCTCCGATTCGCTGTCGGCGTTTTCCAGCAGCACGCAGTAGGGCGCGCCCTGCATGCCGGCAAAGGGCACGCGCAGCTGCGGCATGTGCCGCGCGACGAGCGACAGCGCGAACTGCCCCATGACCTCGAAACCGGTGAGCGATGCTCCGAGGTGCTGGTGCGCCAGGCCCAGCAGGCGCACTGCGGCCTGCATCGACGGCACCGCGGCCCAGGCGGTGAGATCGGCCACCGGCTTGGGAAAAAGCTTCATCGTGGCGGCAGTGATCACGCCCAGCGTGCCCTCGCTGCCGATGAAGAGATGGCGCAGGTCGTAGCCGGTGTTGTCCTTGCGCAGGCCCGACAGGCCTTCCCAGACTTCGCCCTGCGCGGTCACCACCTCCAGGCCCAGGCACAGCTCGCGCGTATTGCCATAGCGCACCACCTGCGTGCCGCCGGCGTTGGTGGCCAGGTTGCCGCCCAGGGTGCACGAGCCTTCGGCGGCGAGCGAGAGCGGAAACAGCAAGCCGTGCTGATCGGCGTATTCCTGCAGCGTCTGCAGGATGCAGCCCGCTTCCACGGTCACCGTGAGGTTGTCGCGGTCGATCGCCCGGATGCGGTTCATGCGCGTGAGGCTGAGCACGATTTGCGTGCCGCTGTCGTCGGGCGTTGCCCCCACCGACAGCCCGGTGTTGCCGCCCTGCGGGATCAGTGCCGTGCCGCTTCGGGCGCAGGCACGCACGACGGCGGCCACTTCGGCCGTGCTGGCCGGGCGCACCACGGCCAGCGCCTTGCCCTGGCGGCGGCGGCGCCAGTCCTGCTCCCAGGCACAGAGCTTGCCTTCGGTGAGTACGTGGTCTGCGCCGACGATGGTGCGCAGTGCTTCAAGGAGTGCTTCGGAGGTCATGCGATACCGGTGGATTCGGGTGCGCTGCGCGCAGCCGCAGGCGGATGTGCATCACGCAGGCAGCAAACAGCAGCAGGCTCAGGACAATTTCGCCCAGCGCCAGCCAGCGGCTGGGGCCGGGCTCGCTCCATGCGCGCACCACGCCTTCGGTGAAGTACAGCCACAGCAGCAGGCTGAGCCAGCGGTAGGTGTACATGCGCCGCTTGAGCAGCCCGGCCAAGGGCAGCGCCAGGGGCAGCGCCTTGAGCGCGATCCAGGAGCCGCCAGGGCGCAGCGGGCTCAGCCACAGCTCCCAGGCCAGGCACAGCACGATCAGCAGCGCAAGCGCCGCAATCGCCAGCGTCTGGCTCAGTACCACGAGCGGTGGCGGGGCGGCGGGGCGGGGCGGCGTGGTCGGCATGGCGGGCGGAATCTGGGATCATACGGGCGATGAGATTCAGTCGCAGCACCGTTGACCATGTCTTGCGCCGTCTGCGCCACTTCCCGTGGCTGGGCGTGGTGGTGCTGATGGCCGAGCGCTACCGCAATGACCGCCTGGGCCAGATCGCAGCCAGCCTGACCTACACCACGCTGCTGGCGCTGGTGCCCTTTCTGACCGTGGTGCTGGCCATCTTCGCGGCCTTTCCGATCTTCAGCGAGATGCAGCAAGTGCTGCAGAACTGGCTCACCCAAAGCCTGTTCCCGGAGAACATCTCGCGCCCGGTCATGGACTACCTGATGCAGTTCGCGGCCCAGGCCAGTCGCCTGGGTGCGGTGGGCTTCTTCTTTCTGATCGTCACCGCGCTGGCGCTGATCCTCACGATAGACCGCACGCTCAACACCATCTGGCGCGTGCCGCACCTGCGCCCGCTGGGCCAGCGCGTGCTGATCTACTGGGCCGCGATGACGCTGGGCCCGCTGGTGCTGGCCGGTGGCCTGATGCTGACCACATCGGCAGCGTCCGCCGCCTCGCACCACATCGGCGGCGCCTTGCCCGGCGGGGTGCGCCTGCTGTTTGGCATCATCGAATTCCTGGTGATGGCCGCCGGCATGTCGGCGCTCTACCACTACGTGCCCAACACCACGGTGCGCTGGCGCCACGCGCTGGCCGGCGGGGTGTTCGTGGCGCTGTGCGTGGCGCTGGCCAAGAAGGGGCTGGCGATCTACCTCGCCTCGGTGCCGACCTATTCGCTGATCTATGGCGCCTTCGCCACGGTGCCGTTGCTGCTGCTGTGGGTCTACATGGTCTGGGTGATCGTGCTGCTGGGGGCGGTGATCGCGGCTTACGTGCCGCGCTTGCGCGCCCGGATGGCGCGTACCGACACCCTGGAGAACCAGGTGCCGTTCGCGCTGGCGGTGCAGGTGCTGCAGCAGTTGCACGCTGCGCTGCAGCGACCGCATCGGGGCCTGAGCAGCGCCCAGCTCGCGCGCTGGCTGCACGTGGGCGAGCCCCAGCTTGCCCCGGTGCTGCAGGAGCTGCTGGAGCTGGGTTGGGTAGCGCAGATCAACGAGGTGGCGGGCGGCGCGCGCGATCTGTCCGACGCGCGCTACCTGCTGCTCGCCGAGCCCGCCAGCACGCCGATGGAGCCGCTGGTGCAGCGCCTGCTGATCGAGCGCACGCCGGCGCTGCAGCGCTTCTGGGGCCACACCGGCATGCAGGTGCTCAAGCTCGCCGACGTACTCGAGCGCGAGCCTGCCGGCGGCGCGCCCGCGCCGGCGTCCTGAGACTCATTGCGGCGCCAGCGTTTGCACGAAGGCGCGGGTGCGCGCGTCCTGCGCCTGGCCGAAGATCTCGCCGGAGCGGCCCGCTTCCACCACCGCGCCGTCCTGCAAGAAGACCGTATGGCTTGCCACCTGGGCCGCCAGGCGCAGGTCGTGCGTGGCCATCAGCATGGTCATGCCCTCGCGCGCCAGGTCGCTCAGCACCGCGACGACCTCGGCGGCAAGACCCGGGTCCAGCGCCGAAGTGGGCTCGTCGCACAGCAGCACCGCCGGTTCGGGCGCCAGCGCGCGCGCAATCGCCACGCGCTGCTGCTGCCCGCCCGAGAGGTTGGCGGGCCAGGCGTCGGCCTTGTCCGCGAGGCCGACCTTGGCCAGCAGCGCCAGCGCCCGTTCGCGCGCACGCTCGCGGCTCCAGCGCTTGACCGTGACCAGACCTTCCATCACGTTCTGCAGCGCGCTCTGGTGCGCAAACAGCTGGAAGTTCTGAAACACCATGCCGGTCTGCAGGCGTATGCGCTGCACCGCCTCGTGCGCCGGGCGCGTGCCGGGGGTGAAGCTCAGGGTTTCGCTGCCGACGGTGAGCGTGCCGGAGTCCGGAACTTCGAGCAGGTTCACGCAGCGCAGCAAGGTGCTTTTGCCGCTGCCCGAAGGGCCGATCAGCGCCGTCACCTGGCCGGGCGCGATCTGCACGCTCACGCCGTGCAGCACCTCCTGGCCGGCAAAGCTCTTGTGGATGTCCTGCAGCGCAATCACCGCCCGCCCTCGGCAAACACCGCATGGCGGCTGAAGTGGCGCTCCAGGCGCACCTGGGCGGACGCCAGCACCGAGCACAGCACCAGGTAGATCAGCGCCGCCTCCACGTACAGCACCAGCGGCTCATAGGTGACCGAGGCGATGCGCTGTGCCGCCTGAAAGATTTCCGGCACGGTGATCACTGCAGCGAGCGACGTGTCCTTGACCAGCGCGATGAAGGAATTGGCCAGCGGCGGCACCGCCACGCGCGCCGCCTGCGGCAGCACGGTGCGGCGCATGGCCTGGCCGCGCGTCATGCCTATCGAATAGGCGGCGTCCCACTGGCCGCGCGGGATGGCTTCGATCGCGCCGCGAATCACTTCGGCGTTGTAGGCGCCGATGTTGAGGGAAAAACCGATCAGCGCGGCGGTGAAGGGGTCGAGCACGATGCCCGCGCTGGGCAGACCGTAGAAGATCACGAAGAGCTGCACCAGCAGCGGCGTGCCGCGGATCAGCCAGATGTAAAAGCGCACCAGCGCCACCAGCGGCGCCGGCCCGAAGAGGCGCGCGAGCGCCGCCCAGAACGCCAGCACCAGACCGAAGACGAAGGACAGGATGGCGAGCGGGACGGTGAACTTGATCCCTCCGACCAGCAGCGGCCAGAGGGATTGCCACATCAATTGCAGCCAGTCGGGCACGGGACTCCGTAGCGCGGGGGCGGCGGCGCCTCAGCGCAGCTTGGCCGAGAGGTCTTCGCCGAAGTAGCGCTCGGAAATCTCCTTGTAGCTGCCGTCGGCAATCAGCGCGTCGATGGCCTTGTCCACCGCGGCCTTGAGCTCGGCCTGGCCCTTGCGCATCAGCACGCCCGAGCGGCCGAACTCCGCACTGTCGTCCGTTGCCACCACCTTCACTTTGGACTGCGGCTGCTGCTTCTTGAAGTCGAGGTAGGACAGGTAGTCGTTCACCGTGGCATCAACGCGGCCCGCAAGCAGCAGCGCCACCGCATCGTTGAAGCCCTGCACCGCCACCACCTGCGCGCCGTTGCGCTCGGCCAGCTTGGCAAAGTTGCTGCTGATGCTGTTGGCCGACTTCTTGCCCTTGAGGTCGGCAAAGTTCTTGATGCCGGTTTCGCTCTCGCGCACGATGAGCGCGGCCGCCGAGGCGATGTAGGGCTTGGAAAAGTCGTACTTGGCCTGGCGCTCGGCGGAAATGCCCACCTGGTTGATGACCACGTCGTAGCGATTGACGTTCAGCCCCGCGATCAGCCCGTCCCACTTGCCTTCGACAAACTCGGCCTTGACGCCGAGCTTGGCCGCAATCGCGCGGCCGATGTCCACGTCAAAACCGACGAGCTTGTTGTCCGCCGCCTGATGGAAACTGAAGGGCGCGTAAGTGCCTTCGGTACCTATGCGTATCGTGCCGGCCTTCTGGATCGCGGCCAGGTCGTCGGCGGCCAGCGCAGGGGTTTGTGCCCACAGGGCAAGGCTGGCGATGCCGGCGGCCAGCCACAGGGTCTTGAACAGTTTCATGGTTTTCCTCTATGCCTTGCGCGCCGGCCTGCGGCCCGCGCCTGGCCGCCAAGTATGCGCGCAATCGCTGTTCGGCAAGGGCCGGGCCAGCGATCGTTTGGCAATGTGCTTATGCCTGCGCGCCGCCTGCTGCAGCGCCCGCCAGGCTGCGTGCGGCCGCCACGCCCAGGCGCACCGCGCCTTCCAGCGTGGCGGGGTAGGGCCCATCGACATAGTCGGCGCAGGCAAGCAGACCCGGGGCGATGTGCATCGCCGGGCGATTGAGCGCCGGCGTGCAGGAGAAAGTGGCGCGCCGCTCGACCACGGTCTGCAGCACCTGCAGACCGGCCAGGCCGAGCGCGCTCTGCGCCTGGCGCAGCACCTGCGCCGCCAGTGTGCGGCGCTCGCCGCTGAAGGCGCTCACGACGAAGGCCAACAGCCCCGGCGGCCCGCCGAGCCGACCGCGGTCGAAGACGAACTGCGCCGGCGCATCCGCCCCGGGGCGCAGCGCCAGCATGGCCTGGCCCAGCACCGGGCCGCGGGCGCCGGGCAGCCGGGCATACACCGTGGCAATCGCGCCATAGGCCAGCGGCTCGGCCGCGGTGACCCAGGCTTGCAGCAATAGCCGCATCGCGCCGGTCGCACCGGCATGGGCCAGCAGGCGCGTGGCTTCGCTGCTGGGGCAGGCCAGCAGCACCGCATCGAAAGCTTCGCCGTCCACATGCCAGTGGCGGCCGTCGTGCGCCAGGGTCTGCACGCGCCGGCCCAGGTGCACCGCGTGGCCGCGTTCGCGCAGCCAGTGCAGTGCGGGCTCGGGCAGCAGCGCGCCCAGCGGCAGGCGCGGCAGCAGCAGGTTGGAGCCGCCGCGCCCGGCAAACAGGCTGTCGCGCAGCACCGTGAGAAAAACCTGGCCGCTGGCGCAATCGGGCGGGGTGTTGAGCGCCGAGATGCACAGCGGTGCGATGAATTCCTGCACCAGGCGCGCGGGCAGCCGGGCGCAGAGCTCGGCCACCGTCGCGGTGCTGGCGCAGGCAAAACCGCCGAGCCGCCAGGCGAGCGCCTGGCGCAGCAGGGCCAGGCGCTCGGCCAGGCTCCAGCCGCGCGCGCGCGCAATGCCGGCGAGCGCGTCCCAGGGCGGCGCGATGTCGGGCAGCGCCAGGCCGCTGCCGTCGGCAAAGCGCAGCGCAAGCGGTTCGCGCTGCAGCGCGCTCTCGGGCTGCACGCCGACCAGGCGCATCAGGCGCAGGCATTCGCGGTAGGCGCCGATCAGGATGTGCTGGCCGTTGTCCAGCGCCAGCGGGCTGCCCTCGGGCCCGGCGACGGTGACGGTGCGCGCGCGCCCGCCGGCTTCGCGCCCGGCCTCCAGCAGCGTGACGCGGTGTCCCTGCTGCGCCGCTTCAAGCGCCGCCGCGCAGCCCGCCCAGCCGGCCCCGACGACCGCGACCTTCATGCCTGCCTGCCCTTGCCGCCGCGCCCAGGGGCACGACAGCGGCCCGCCCGCCCCGCGCCGCGCTTCACATCTTCCCCAGCGCCTGCACCTTCCAGGCGAGCCAGAGCTTGCGCAGCGGCGTGAGCGCAATGCGCTGGTGCAGCACCTGGAAGTCTTCGGCCTCGATCTCGCGCAGCAGCGTGCGGTAGATGCTGGCCATCATCAGCCCCGGCTTCTGGCTGCGCCGGTCGATCGCGGGCAGCATGGACAAGGCCTCGTCAAAGCTGCGGTGCGCGCGCTCGGCCTGAAAGCGCATCAGCCGCGTGAAGGCTTCGCCGTAGCGGCGGTGCGCGAGGTCTTCGGGCGTGACGCCAAACTCGCGCAGCTCTGCCTGCGGCAGATAGACGCGCCCGCGCCGCACGTCTTCGCCCACGTCGCGGATGATGTTGGTCAGTTGCAGCGCCAGGCCCAGCTTGTGCGCGTAGTCGCTGGTCGCCTTGTCCTGCTGGCCGAAGATGCGCGCCGACACCTCGCCCACCACGCCGGCCACGTAATGGCAGTAGTTGGCCAGACCGGCGAAGTCTTCATAGCTGTCGTAGCGCAGATCCATCTGGCAGCCTTCGATGATGTCCAGCAGTTGCTGGCGCTCGATCGCGCAGGCGCCCACGTGCGGCATCAGCGCGCGCATCGCCGGATGGCTGGGCTGACCGTCGAAGGCCTGCTCCACCTCCGAGCGCCACCAATCCAGCTTGGCCGCCGCCACGCCAGGGTCGCGCACTTCGTCCACCACATCGTCCACCTCGCGGCAGAAGGCGTAGAAGGCGGTGATCGCGGCGCGCTTGTCGCGCGGCAGAAAGAGAAAGGCGTAATAAAAGCTGCTGCCTGAGGCCGCTGCCTTGTTCTGCACGTACTGCTCGGGGTTCATCGGGGCGTGATTGTCCCATGCGCATGAGCGCCCGCCTCCGGTTTACGGTTTTAAGAAAAATCGGCCTCAAACGCTTGCCTTACAAGCGCTGGCAGCTATCAAAACAGGATTACATCAGCGCGGCACGCCAGAGCATGCCCGGCAGATGCCAGGCGCACAGGCGCGGGCGCAACTGCAGGCTGGCGCCGCCCAGCGCCTGCACCTGGCCCAGCACCGCCAGGCCCCCTTGCACCACCAGGCGCAGCTCCCAGCCCACGCGTCCCGGCAGGCGATGCACCAGCGGCGCACCCTCCAGCATCAGGGCGCGCGCCCATGCGGCGCAATCCATGATGAGCGCATCGCTCGCCGCCGAGCGCCGCAGCGCCGCCAGATCGGCCCGCGCCACGCCGTGGGCGGCGCAGTCGGCGTCGCTCAGATAGTGGCGCCCGCGCGGCAGATCCACGCTCAGGTCTTGCCAAAAATTGATGAGCTGCAGCGCCGAGCAGACCGCGTCGCTTTGCGCCAGCGCCTGTGCATCGTGCACGCCGTACAGATGCAATAGCAGCCGCCCGACGGGATTGGCCGAGCGCCGGCAGTAATCGAGCAGCGCGGCGCGATGGGCAAACGTGGCATGGTCCCGCGTCATCGCCACATCCTGCTCGAAGGCGTCGAGCAGATCGGTCAGCAGGTTCAGGGGCAAGTCGTGGGCCGCGATGGCGCTGGCCAAGGGACCGAAGACCTGCGGCCAGCGTGCGCTCGGGGCCTGGGCTGCTGCGGCGGCGGCCAAGTCTTGCCGGTAGCTTTGCAGGTCGGCGAGGCGTTGCCCGGCCGTGGCGTGCCCCTCGTCGGCCAGGTCGTCCGCCGTGCGGGCAAAGTGGTAGATCGCGGCAATCGGCGCGCGCAGGCGCGGCGGGCACAGCCAGGAGGCTACGGGGAAGTTTTCGTAGTGGGTGACGGGGGCAGGGTTCACGGATGCCACTGCGGCGCGAGCCTCAGGCAGGCCAGTACACCTTGCGCAAGGGGACCAGGCGCTGCATCTCCACGTCCATGCGCTCGTAGTGTTCCAGCAGAGCGCGCACCAGATCGTCCAGGTCCATCAACATCACCGGAATGCGGCCGCGCTCGGCCTCATAGCGCGCGTCTTTGGTAAAGCCGCCAGTGCTCACGTACAAGCCCTTGTCGTGATCATGGCGGCCGCCCAGAAAGCTGCGTATCTGCTGGGAGCCGATGGCGCTGCCTTCTCGGTGCTTGACCTCGACCACGATGCGCGGGTCTTCAAACCCGAAGCCGTCGGGCGAAGCCACGATGTCCTTGCCCCGGTCCGAGCCTTTGGGCGAGATGCGTGTCTTGTAGCCCATGGCGCGCAGCAGGCCGGCCACCAGCTCCTGCATGTCTTCCCAATCGAGCGCGTTGACCTTGTCCTTGATGAACTCGAAGCCTTTGGACTGCACGTCGCGGTAGATATCTTCCTGGCTGTCTTCTTCCGTTTGCGCCGGCTGCACACTCTCGTGGGGCTTGGCCGAAGGTTGCGACAAGCGGGAAAGCACCTCTTGCCCCACCTGAGATGGCAGCAGGAAGAGCGTGGAGATGGCGCCGAGGCTGTTGCGTGCAGCTACCGAGAGCGCATCGCGCGGCACGCTGCCGAGCCAGCGCACGCTGCGCGTGTTCGGAAATTCGGCCGAGTGCGCAGGGCGATAGGCGTAGGCACCGGTGACGCTGCCCAGAAGATAGACGCGGCTGTCCGGGTCGTAGCTCACGACGTGGTCGCTCGCCGCGATCTCGTGCACGAAACGGTAGGTCTGCCCGGCAGCAGACGCCCTCTGTCCGGGTTTGAGCTCCGGCATGGCCTGCTCCACTGCCAGTGCGAAATCGGCGCGCGTGGCATAGCGCGACAAGTCGCCCAGGGCGCTCCAGCCTATGGCCACGAGCGACTGCGCGCGAAAGTCTTCGATCAGGCTTGCGCCTTCGCCGGCGCGCACCATCCATACGGGGCGAGAGGTATGTTCGGAAGTCATGCTTGCAGTGCCGATGACGACGAGTTCAGAAATTCGCGCAGCGCCGCCGCCGTTTCCACCGGCGCCTCGGTCATCTGATGGTGCCCGACCGGCAGATGGCGCACCTCTATCTGCCGCCCCGCAGCCCGGGCAGCATCGATGAGCGGCCGGGCGGCGCGCGGCGGGGTCATCTGGTCGAGCTGCCCCAGCAGAAACAGCACCGGGCAGGTGAGGGTGGCCATGGCGGCAAGCCCGCCGCTGTACTGGTCGCAGGCGAGAAAGCCGCGGTAAAACACGTTCACCTGGCGGTTGCTGCGCAGCACCTTGCGCCCCAGCGCCATGCTGGCGCCATACACCCACAAGCCCGCGCCGCTGGGCGAGGCGAGCGTGCTGCGCGAGAAGACGTTGATCATCTTCAGCGCCTTCTCGGGGTCGCTTTGCGCGGCCTCGATCAAGGCGGGCGAGACGGCCATCGGCGCCGCCGTGCCGATCAGCGCGAGGTGACTCACGCGCTCCTTGAGGGCAGCCGCGGCTTCCATCGCGATGAGTGAGCCCCAGCTGTGGCCGACGAGCGCGGCCTTGTCGCAGCCGGCGGCATCGAGCAGCGCGGCGATGGTCTGCGCCCCCTGCGCGACGCTCGCCGGCGCCTCGCCGCTGCTGCGCGCGTGCCCGGGCAGGTCGATCGCAAGCACGTTGAAGCCGTGGTTGGCGAGGTAGCGTGCCTGCCAGAGCCAGACGCTGTGGTCGCACAGCACGCCGTGGATCAGGACGACGCTGGGCTGGGCCGGGTTGAAGCTCTTGTCGCCGGTATAGGCATAAAGCGGCGCGCCCTGGACTTGGTAGAGCATCACGCACCCGCCTTTTCTGCCGCTTTCAACGCGCGCTTCAAGTCGTCGATCAGGTCGTCGGGGTCTTCCAATCCGATGGAAAGCCGTATCGTGCCCTGGGTGATGCCGCCCGCGAGCAGCGCCTCGTCCGTCATGCGAAAGTGCGTGGTGCTCGCGGGGTGGATGACCAGCGAGCGGCAGTCGCCGACATTGGCCAGATGGCTGAAGATTTTCAGCGTTTCAATGAATTTTTTGCCCTGCTCGCGGCTGCCCTTGAGGTCAAAGCTGAAGACCGCGCCCGCGCCGCGCGGCAACAGTTTTTGCGCCAGGTGGTGGCTGGGGTGGCTCTCCAGCATGGGGTGACCCACGTGCGCGACGAAGGGGTGGCTCGCAAGGAACTGCACCACGCGCTCGGTGTTGCGCACGTGCCGCTCCATGCGCGCGCCCAGGGTTTCCACGCCCTGCAGGATGAGCCAGGCGCTGTGCGGGCTCAGGCAGGCGCCAAAGTCGCGCAGGCCTTCGCGGCGCGCGCGCAGCAGGAAGCCGCCGACGCTCGATTCCTGCGTGAACACCATGTCGTGAAAACCGTCATAGGGTGCGGTCAGCTCGGGAAAGCGTCCCGAGGCGTCCCAGTCGAAACCGCCGCCGTCGACCAGCACGCCGCCCATCACCGTGCCGTGGCCCGAGAGGAATTTGGTAGCAGCGTGGTAGACCAGATCGGCGCCGTGCGCGAGCGGTTGCATCAGATACGGCGTGGTAAAGGTGGAATCGACCAGCAGCGGCACGCCCGCCTCGTGCGCGATTTGCGCCACGGCGGGAATGTCCAGCACCTCCAGCCCCGGGTTGCCCAGGGTCTCGCCCAGCAGCAACTTGGTGTTGGGGCGGATCGCGGCGCGCCAGGCGTCGACGTCGGTCGGCTTGACGAAGGTCGTCGCTATGCCGAAGCGCCTGAGCGTGTAGTTCAGCAGGTTTTGCGAGCCGCCGTACAGCGCCGTGCTGGCGACGATGTGGCTGCCCGCGCCCATCAGCGTGACGATGGCCAGGTGCAGCGCCGCCATGCCGCTGGCTGTGGCGATGGCACCCGCGCCGCCCTCCAGCGCCGCGATGCGCTGCTCCAGCACGTCGGTCGTGGGGTTCGAGAGGCGCGAATACACGTGCCCCGGCTGCTCCATGTTGAACAGCGCGGCGGCGTGTTCGCTCGATTCGAAGACGAAGGAGGTGCTCAGGTAGATCGGCGTGGCGCGCGCACCGGTTGCAGGGTCGGGCCGCGCGCCCGCGTGCACCGCCAGCGTGTCAAAGCCGGGATCGGCGTAGCCGGGCATGGATGTCTCCGTGTTCGTGCATGAAGCGATGCATTGTGGGCTATATTTGCCGGTGCCCATCGCACCGATCACAGCCATGAAAGTTCGCGACATCCTGCGCCTGAAGGGCGGCACGCTCTACACCATCACGCCCGAGGACTCGCTGGCGGACGCGGCGCGCATCATGTCGGAAAACGATATCGGCTCCTTGGTGGTGATGGCGCACGAGCGTGTGGTCGGCATCCTCACCTTCCGCGAGGTGATAGACGCTGCGGTGAAGAACGGCGGCAAGTTCGACGGCCTGTCGGTCTACCGCAGCATGGACCCGGGGCCGCTCATCTGCACGCTGGAGACCGAGCTCGACGAGGTGCGCCGCATGATGCTGGGGCGCCACGCGCGCTACCTGCCGGTGATAGACAACCGCCAGCTCATGGGCGTGATCAGCTTCTACGACGTGGCCAAGACGGTGGTGGACAGCCAGAACCTGGAAAACAAGCTGCTCAAGGCCTATATCCGCGATTGGCCGCAAGACCAGGCCCCCTCTGAAGCGCAAGGTTGAAATCCGCCTCTAGCGCCCATCCAGCAAGCGCTGGCAGCTATCAAACCAGGAGTTCCCCATGAGTGGCAGCACGCTGGGCAGGCTGTTTTGCGTGACCAACTTCGGTGAATCCCACGGCCCGGCCATTGGCTGCGTGATCGACGGCTGCCCGCCGGGCATGGCGCTCACCGAGGCAGACATCCAGCACGATCTGGATCGCCGCCGCCCCGGCACCAGCCGCCACGTCACGCAGCGCAACGAGCCCGATGCGGTGGAGATCCTCTCGGGCGTGTACGAGGGCCGCACCACGGGCACGCCGATTGCGCTCCTGATCCGCAACCAGGACCAGCGCAGCAAGGACTACGGCGAGATCGCGCAGCAGTTTCGCCCCGGCCACGCCGACTACAGCTACTGGCACAAGTACGGCCTGCGCGATCCGCGCGGAGGAGGGCGCTCGTCGGCGCGCCTGACCGCCCCCACGGTGGCCGCGGGCGCCGTGGCCAGGAAGTGGCTCAAAGAGAAGTACGGCACGCAATTTCGCGCCTGCATGACGCAGCTCGGCGAGCTGCCGATTGCCTTTGAGAGCTGGGAGCACGTGCCGAACAATCCCTTCTTCGCGCCAGTGGCCGAAGTAGGGCAGCTCGAAGACTACATGGACGCGCTGCGCAAGGCGCACGACTCCTGCGGCGCGCGCATCCGGGTGCAGGCTACGGGCGTGCCCGTGGGCCTGGGCGCGCCGCTGTACGACAAGCTCGACGCCGACATCGCCAAGGTGATGATGGGGCTGAACGCGGTCAAGGGCGTGGAAATCGGCGACGGATTTGCCAGCGTCGCGCAGCGCGGCAGTGTGCATGGCGACGCGATCACGCCGGCGGGCTTTGCCAGCAACCACGCCGGCGGGGTGCTGGGCGGCATCAGCAGCGGGCAGGACATCGAGGTGAGCATCGCCATCAAGCCCACCAGCTCCATCCTGACGCCGCGCCCGTCCATAGACATCCATGGCGCGCCGGTGCAGGTGGTCACCAAGGGCCGACACGACCCTTGCGTGGGCATACGCGCGGCGCCGATCGCCGAAGCCTTGCTTGCCCTGGTACTGATGGACCACGCGCTGCTGCAGCGCGCGCAGTGCGCCGACGTGAGCCAGGCGCTTGCCCCGGTCGCGGCAAGTCTGAAGTAAAAAACAGAGCAAACGCTTGCCAGACGAGCGCTGGCAGCTATCGTTTGAATAGTGCTGGGCTACTCTGCCACTTTGTCTACCAGCGCCTTGAATTCGTCGATGTGTTCAAAGCTGCGGTACACGCTGGCGTAGCGTACGTAGGCGACCTTGTCCATGCGCTGCAGCTCGTGCATCGCCATCTCGCCCAGGCGGTTGGACAGGATTTCGCGCTCGCCCAGTTGCAGCAGGCGCTCTTCGATGCGCTCTATCGCCGCATCCACCTGCTCGGTGCCCACCGGGCGCTTGCGCAGCGCAATGCGAAATGAGCCTTCGAGCTTCTCGCGCTTGTACTCCACGCGCCGCCCGTCCTTCTTGACGATCGCGGGGAAGTTCACCTCGGGCCGTTCGTAGGTGGTAAAGCGCTTGTCGCAGGCGTTGCAGCGGCGCCTGCGGCGCACGTAGTCGCCGCCCTCGGACTCGCGCGTCTCCACGACCTGCGTGTCCGGATGGCTGCAGAACGGACATTTCATGGCTGTCCGGGCGGCGTGCGTGGCTCAGCGATAGACCGGAAAGCGCGCGGTCAGCTCGCCCACCCTGGCGCGCACCTGGGCCAGGTTGGCCTCGTCGTGCGGCTTGTCAAGCACGTCGGCCATCAGATGGGCGGTCAGGCGCGTCTCTTCTTCCTTGAAGCCGCGCGTGGTGATCGCGGGCGTGCCTACGCGCACCCCGCTGGTCACGAAGGGCTTTTCCGGGTCGTTCGGAATCGCGTTCTTGTTGATGGTGATGTGCGCCAGCCCCAGCGCCGCCTCGGCCGCCTTGCCAGTGATGCCCTTGGAGCGCAGGTCCACCAGCATCACGTGGCTTTCGGTGCGGCCACTGACGATGCGCAGACCGCGCTCTGTCAGGGTCTGGGCAAACACTTGGGCATTTTTGGCCACCTGCTTGCCGTAGGCCTTGAACTCGGGCGAGAGCGCCTCCTTGAAGGCCACGGCCTTGCCGGCAATCACGTGCTCCAGCGGCCCGCCTTGCAGGCCGGGGAAGACGGCGGAGTTGATGGCTTTTTCATGCTCGGCCTTCATCAGGATGAAGCCGCCGCGCGGGCCGCGCAGGCTCTTGTGCGTCGTGGAGGTGACCACGTCGGCAAACGGCACCGGGTTGGGGTATTCACCCGCGACGACGAGGCCGGCGTAGTGCGCAATGTCCACCCAGAAGATGGCGCCCACTTCCCTGGCCACGCGCGCCATGCGCTCGAAGTCGATGGCGAGCGCATAGGCCGAGGCGCCGCCGATGATGATGCGCGGCTTGTGCTCGCGCGCCTTGGCTTCAAAGGCCTCGTAGTCGATCTCTTCACTGGCGTTCAGGCCGTAGGAGACCACGTTGAACCATTTGCCGCTCATGTTCAGCGCCATGCCGTGCGTGAGGTGTCCGCCCTCGGCCAGGCTCATGCCCAGCAGCGTGTCGCCGGGCTTGGCAAAGGCCATCAGCACCGCCTGGTTGGCCTGCGAGCCCGAGTTGGGCTGCACATTGGCCGCCTCAGCGCCAAAGAGCTGCTTGACGCGGTCTATCGCCAGCTGCTCGATCACGTCCACGTTTTCGCAGCCGCCGTAGTAGCGCTTGCCCGGGTAGCCCTCGGCGTACTTGTTGGTCAGTTGCGAGCCTTGCGCAGCCATGACGGCGGGCGAGGCGTAGTTTTCGCTGGCGATGAGCTCGATGTGTTCTTCCTGGCGGCGGTTCTCCGCCTGGATGGCGGCCCACACTTCGGGGTCGGTCTGTTCTACGAGGATGTTTCGTTGGTACATGGCAGAGATTGCAGAGTCTTCCCTTGGCGTGCAAGGGCTGCCCAGGCGAACGACAAAACGCGCAGCGGCTTGTGCCCGTGCGGTACGCTTCCCCGTGGTATGCGCTGGTTGCGCCGGCGCGCCACGTCGGCGGCGCCGCCCGTCAGGGGCAACGCCAGACCTATCGCCAGTTGCGTACCGCGCGAGTGTAGCCTGCAGGGCAGGCGCGCCGGCGAGCGCACCCCGCCCGGCGCGCCTCAGTATCCGCTGGCCAGCAAGGCCACCTTTTCGCCCGGCTGGCGCGTGAGCGCGCCGGGGCCTGACGGCGCTGCGGGAGCAGGGGTGCGCGCAGCAACCAGCGGCGCGCGCGCAGCGCCTTCGGCCACCTGGCGCAGGCGCTGGTGTTCGGCCAGCACCTTGCCGGCGTAGCCGCCATCGTCGGCCAGATTGGCCGCGCCGACGTAAAAACGCAGGCCGCCTTCGAGCGAGCCGGCGCGCTGAATGCATTCCTGCAGCACCTTCACGCCCACACGCAGGTTGGCCACCGGGTCGAAGGCGGCAAAGCGCCCGCCAAAGTCCTCGTACTTGTCGGTATGCACGCGCGTCATCACCTGCATCAGGCCCTGGGCGCCGACAGCGCTCTGCGCGAAGGGGTTGAAGCCCGACTCCACCGCCATCACCGCCAGAATCAGGGTCGGCTCCAGCCGCGTGCGTGCGCCCACGGCGTAGGCTTCGCCCACCAGCACCGCCAGCGGCTCGGGGGCCACGCGGTACTTCTTGCTCAGCCAGTAGGTCACGGCGGCCTGTTCGCGCGGCAAGTCCTTGGGGTTGCCGGCCGTAGCGCGCTCGCTCGCGACGGCTTCAAGGGCAAAGCCGTTGATCTCGACCTGGCGCTCCTGCAGCCAGCCCATGAGCTGGTCGGCGCCCATCTGGCGCAGGTCTGGGCGGGCGGTCAGGGTGATCGCCGCAAAGGCCACCGCCAGACCCAGCAGCGCAAGCCCGCTGTGGGTCACTTCAAAGAATCCGGCAGCTATGTCGCCGACGAAAGTACGCATACCAGAGACGGCACGCAAGCCTGCCTTCTTCATGGGGAGTCCTTTTGCATCGATGCCCGCCTGCTTTTGCGTCCGAAGCGCAGGCGACACCTTCAAGAGCCGGATCCGGATCCGGCGTTCCGCCACCACCCTCGGTACATGGGAGCTCGGCCTGTTCGGATGGGGCCGACATGGTGCGTGGCACTGGGAGAGATCTAAGGGTTTGTACGGACCCTTTGTGGAGTTGAGCCGGATTCTAGGGAGCTTGCATATACACGGTCAATACTAAAGAAAAGATTTGTAGAACGAAAACATTATTAGTAACACCTCCAGGCAGCCCGCTCAAGGCACCCAATTCAAGGGTTTTCCATCGATGGGCCTTTTGGCGACGCGCACCGCGCAGCCCGCAGGTTTCCAGTTGCAACGGTGCGTGACCGGCCGGCGCAAAGCTGCTAAGGTGCCTTCGTCTGCAGCACGCAGACGCCGCTTGCCAGACTTGCCATGCCGGTCGATCCTCCATCGATCGCCGCGCGCCCGGCAAGGCGGGCAGCACCATGGGAGGCAATCGTTTGCCTCCGGCGCGTCGGACAGCAATCTCCGCCGCGCCAGGGACGGACCCGGCGGGTATGCCGGTCCCCCAGCCCGGTGCCCGGGGCTCCCCCGCCACCGGGCTTCTCTTTGCGCAGTGCAAGAGGCCGTGTCGCAGGGCACCGGGACGGCGCGGGCGGTACAGGCCGCAAACCAAGCCACAATAGCCGCCTTGCTCGCGCGTTTCTTGCCCTGATGACGCCGGGCGCGCGTCAACGCCCTACCGATCTACCCTCGCACCACCCATGTTTCCCTTTTCTTCCCCCAGCCCTGCGCCTGAACCCGATGCCGCTGCTCCTGCGGACAAGAGCGCCCATGTGCATCCGCTGGATGCACTGACCGGCGGCGCTTTCTCCGCCGCGACTTCGGGCGAGCGCTCGGCGCGCATCCGCGACTGGCTGGCCACCAACCCCGACAGCGCCCAGATGCAGGAAGTATTCAAGGAGCTGAGCACGCGCGACAAGGGCGCGGCCAAGGCAATACGCGAGCGCCTGGAGGAACAGCGCCGCGCCCTGGCCCAGCAGGCCATGGCGGCGGAGTGGGCGGCGCGGGCCCAGGCGCTGCTCGATGCACCGCGTCTGCATGTTGCCGATGCGCTCGCCTGGCAGCGCGACGCGGCCCGCGCCGGCGCGCCGCTCTCGCGCGAACCACTGCAGACGCTCAAGACCCGGTTGGCCGAACGCGTCAAGGCAGTCGAAGACCTGCAGCACCGCGTACAGGTGCAGCGCGAGGCCGCGGTGCTGATGGCGCAGCGCATCGAGGTGCTCTCCACCAAACCCTGGCGCGAGGCCCAGGCGGCCCACGCCACGCTGGCCGAGGACGTCGCGCGCTGGCGCCAGCAGGCGCAGGAGATCGTGCAAGACCCCGTCTGGCCGAGCGTGGACCTGCGCTTTGCGCCCCAGCTCGAAGCCGCCCAGACCCAGCTCGGCCTGGTCTGGGATGCGTTTGGCGCCGCGCTCACCCAGGCGGCGGCGGCCAGCGAAGACCCGAAGGCCCCGCTGCCCCAGGTGCCGGTGTGGGCCGAAGAGCTGCGCGCCGCCCGAGGCGGGGCGACGAGCGCCTCCGCCGCCGAGCCCGCGCGCGCCGCGCCGCACCCCGAGCGCATCGCCCAGGCGGTGCAGGCGGTGACCGAGGCGCTGACCCGGCTTGAGGGCGCAACCGCCCAAGGCCGCGGCAAGGCCAGCGTCGGCGCGGCCCAGCAGCTGCGCGCCGCCTGGAAGGCCCACGGCCGCTTTGTCGATGCGGCGCTGGAAGCGCGTGTGCACGCCGCATTGACCACCGCCGGCGAACTCGAAGGCTGGCAGCGCTGGAGCGCCGACCAGATCCGCGAAGAGCTGGTGGCCAAGGCGCAAGGCCTGCTGCAGCGCCCAGAAGGCCAGGCCTTGGGCGGGCGCCGGCTGCAAGAGCAGCTGCGCCAGCTGCGCGAACAGTGGAAACAGGCCGACCAGGGCGCGCTGGCCAACCACGCGCTGTGGAAGAAGTTCGACGAGGCCTGCAACGCGGCGCACAAGCAGGTCGAGGAATGGCTGGAAAAGTCGCGCGCCCAGGCGCTCGAGCACAAGACCCAGCGCCTGGCGCTGATCGAGGAGCTCAAGGCCTGGGGCGCAGAGCACGCGCGCTCCAGCGACTGGAAGATGCAAATCCGCGCGCTGCACCAGTTCGGCGAGCGCTGGCGCGCCAGCGGCCACGTGGGCGAAAAGCTCTTTGCCGAGCTGCAGCCCCAATGGAAGCAGGCGCTGGCCGAAGCCGGCGCGCCGCTGGCTGCCGCGCAGAAGCAGAACCTGCAGGAGCGCCAGGCGCTGATCGACGAAGCCGTGGCCCTGGGCGCGGCGCCGCAGCTGCGCACCGACGCGGTGAAGGCGCTGCAGCAGCGCTGGCAGGCGCTGGCGCAGGCGGTGCCGCTGGAGCGCCGTCAGGAGCAAAAGCTCTGGGACGCGTTTCGCAGCCCCATCGACGCGGCCTTCGAGCGCAAGAGCGCCGAACGCGAGCGCAGCGCCGCTGCGCTGTCCGCCCACGACGCGGCCGTGCTGCAGGCTTCGCGCGCACTCGACGCGGCCAACGCCTCGGGCGATGCCGAGCAGATCCGGCTGGCCATGCAGCAGTTGCAGGCGGTGATGCAGGGCCGGCCAAGCGGAGCAGCCGGTGCAGAATCTGAGCAAAAACCGGTGCAAACGCCCGCCGATACTGCGGATCCAGCTACAACTTCTGAAGATGCAGGAGGCGATACAGCGCCCGCTGCGCCAGCCGATGGCCCGGCCGCACCCACCGCGCCGCGCCGCGTCGTGGCCGTGCGCGGCGACGACCGGCCCGACGCGCGCAAGCCGGCCACGCCGGCGCCGACCGCGCGCAAGCCCGGCGGCCCGCGCGCCGATGCCCGCAGCCCGCGCGCGGGGGGCGAGCGCTTTGGCCGCGAGCGCCCCGAGCGCAGCGGCCGCCCGGAGCGCGGCCCGCGCCTGGGCGACACCGCGTTTCGCGCCCAGCGCGAGGCTGTGGAGCAGGCACAGATGGCCTTGCGCAAGCTGGCCGCCCAGGCCCACGGCGAGGCGCTGAACCAGCTTCTGCAAGCCTGGCAGCAGCGCGACGCCGCCATGCTGCCCGCTGCCCGCGAGCTTGGCCGCGGCGTGAACACGCAGGCGGTGGCCGCCTGGGCCAAGGCCTTGCAGGGCGGCGCACAAGCGACAGACCCCCAGGCGCTGCTGCGCCTGGAAATTGCCGCCGACGTACCCACGCCGGCCGAACACCACGACGCGCGCCGCGCGCTGCAACTGCAGCTGCTCACGCGCCGAAACGAACCCGGCCCGGGCGAGACCTGGCCCGAGGACACCGCCCGCGTGCTGGCCGGGCCGGCGGACCGCACCAGCGGCCAACGCCTGCAGGCCGCGCTCAAGGTGCTGCTGCGCAAGTGATTTTTTGCGCAGCAAACTGCAAGGCAAAAGAAAAGGCCGCTATGCAAATGCAAGCGGCCTGTCTTCATATCAACGCCAAGTGTTCTTCTACACTTGGTGCCCAGGAGAGGACTCGAACCTCCACGGAGTTACCCGCTAGTACCTGAAACTAGTGCGTCTACCAATTCCGCCACCTGGGCATTTCAGGAAGTCGCAGATTGTATAGCAAAAAAAACGAGTTTCACGCAAACGCCAACAAGGAAATTGAAGGCAGCGTGCGCGGCCACCGCGACGGACACGGCTTCGTGCTGCGTGACGACGGTGAAGGCGATATTTACCTGGCACCGAACGAGATGCGCGCGGTGCTGCACAAGGACCGGGTGCGCGTGCGCATCATCGGGCAGGACCGGCGCGGCCGCCCCGAGGGGCGGGTGCTGGAGATCATCGAGCGCCCGAGCCAGACCATCATCGGTCGCCTGTTGCACGAGGCCGGCATCTGGCTGGTCGCGCCGGAAGACACGCGCTACGGGCAGGACGTTCTGGTGCCGCGCAGCGCCATCGGCAGCGCCAGCGTCGGCCAGGTGGTGGTGGTGCAACTGACCGAGCCCCCGGCGCTGCACGGCCAGCCCGTGGGCCGGGTGGTGGAGGTGCTGGGCGAGATCGACGATCCGGGCATGGAAGTGGAGATCGCGGTGCGCAAGTACGGCGTGCCGCATGTGTTTTCCGACGCCTGTCTTGCGCAGGCAAAGGCGCTGCCCGACCAGGTGCGCGAGGCCGACTGGCAAGAGCGCGTCGACCTGAGCGACGTGCCCTTCGTCACCATCGACGGCGAAGACGCGCGCGACTTTGACGACGCCGTCTATTGCACCCCGATGCGTCTGGGCCGGGCCAAGGCCTGGCGCCTGCTGGTGGCGATCGCCGACGTCAGCCACTACGTGGATTCGGGCGGCGCGATCGATGCCGACGCCTACGAGCGCGCCACCAGCGTCTACTTCCCGCGCCGCGTGCTGCCCATGCTGCCGGAGAAGCTCTCCAACGGCCTGTGCTCGCTCAACCCTGGCGTGGCGCGCCTTGCCATGGTTTGCGACATGGTCATCAACGGCAAGGGCCAGACGCACGCCTACCAGTTTTATCCCGCAGTCATCCAGAGCCACGCGCGCCTGACCTATACCCAGGTCTCGGCCGCGCTGGGCAACACGCGGGGGCCGCAGGCGGCGCAGCTGTCCGACAGGCTGCCCGACCTGCTGCATCTGCACGAGGCCTACCGCGCGCTGCTGGCGGCGCGCCACGCGCGCGGCGCCGTAGATTTTGAAACCACGGAAACCCAGATCGTCTGCGACGACAACGGCCGCATCGAGAAGATCGAGCCGCGCGTGCGCACCGAGGCGCACCGGCTGATCGAGGAATGCATGCTCGCCGCCAACGTCTGCGCCGCAGACTTCGTGGGCGAATACCACCGCGACTGCCTCTACCGGGTGCACGACAAGCCCACGCCGGAAAAGCTCGAGATGCTGCGCGCCTACCTCAAGGCGCTGGCAGTGCACGTGAGCCTGCCCGACGACCCGCCCACCGCGGCTTTCCAGGCGATTGCCGTCGCCACGCGCGAGCGGCCGGACGCGGCGCAAATCCACAGCATGCTGCTGCGCTCCATGCAGCAGGCGATCTACACCCCTATCAACAGCGGCCATTTCGGGCTGGCATTCGACGCCTACACCCACTTCACCAGCCCGATACGGCGCTACCCCGACCTGCTGGTGCACCGCGTCATCAAATCCATCCTGGCGGACAAGACCTACCAGCTGCCCGCCTTGCCGCTGCCCGGCGAGGCCCAGCACAAGCTCGCGCGCCAATGGGCCGCCAAGGGCCGCAGCGAGGGGCAGGGCGGCCGCTCTGCGCCGGCGAGCAAGTCGCGCCTGGCCTGGGAGGCCGCGGGCCTGCACTGCAGCGCCAACGAAAGGCGCGCCGACGAAGCCAGCCGCGACGTCGAAGCCTGGCTCAAGTGCCAGTACATGCGCGAGCACCTGGGCGAGGAGTACGGCGGCGTCGTGACCGCGGTGGCGGGCTTTGGCATCTTCGTGACGCTGGACGCGCTCTACGTCGAAGGCATGGTGCACATCACCGAGCTCGGCGGCGAGTATTTCCGCTTTGACGAGGTACGCCAGGAGCTGCGCGGCGAGCGCACCGGCATGCGCTACGCCGTGGGCACGCGCCTGCGGGTGCAGGTCAGCCGCGTGGACCTGGACGGGCGCAAGATCGACTTTCGCCTGGTGCACGATGTCGCAAGCTCCCTTGCCGCCAAGCCCGAGGGCGGGCGCAGCACGCGCAAGGCCGAGCGCCGGGCCCACGAGGAGCACGACCTTGCAGGCGCTGCGCCACCCGCGCGGCCCAAGACCAAGGCGGGCGGGCAGCGCGCCAAGCGCGAAGCGCGCAACGGCGCCTCCGCCCGCACGCGGAGGTCGTCGTGAGCACGGCGGGGCGCGTGGCGCTCATCACCGGCGCGGGCAGCGGCATAGGGCGTGCCGCGGCGCTGGCGCTGGCGCGCGCGGGCTGGCGGCTGGTGCTCGCGGGGCGCAGGCCCGAGCCCTTGCAGGCGCTGGCGCAGGAGTGCGGCGGCGAAGGGGCGGCGCTTGCCCTGCCCACCGACGTGGCCGACCCGGCTGCGGTGCGTCGCCTCTTTGACGCAAGCGTGCAGCACTACGGGCGCGTTGACCTGCTGTTCAACAACGCCGGCACGGGCGCGCCGGCGGTGCCGCTGCAAGAGCTGGAAGTGCGCCACTGGCAACAGGTCGTGGACGTCAACTTGAGCGGCATGTTCTATTGCATCCAGAACGCGTTTCGGGTGATGGCGGCGCAGACGCCGCGCGGCGGGCGCATCATCAACAACGGCTCGATCTCGGCGCATGCGCCGCGCCCGCACTCGATCGCCTACACCGCCACCAAGCACGCGGTCACCGGCCTGACCAAGTCGGCCGCGCTGGACGGACGCGCCTACGACATCGCGGTGGGCCAGATTGACGTGGGCAATGCCGATACGGCGCTGGCGCAGCAGCTCACCCAGGGCGTGCTGCAAGCCCACGGCGCCATGGCCGACGAGCCCTTGATGGACGTGGACATCGTCGGCGCCTCGGTGCTGTACATGGCCGAGCTGCCGCTGTCTGCGAACGTGCTCTTTCACACGGTGATGGCCACGAAAATGCCCTTCGTCGGCCGCGGATAAAGCGTGCTGCGCTCACTTTTTCTACAGGCCCTGGCGCTGCTGTGCCTGGCGCTGGCGAACGCCGCGCTGGCCGCCGGCGGCGCGGCGGGCGACATGGAGCAACGCGTGCTGCCATGCACCGCCTGCCATGGCAAGCAGGGGCGGGCAACGCCCGAGGGCTACTTCCCGCGCATCGCGGGCAAGCCCGCCGGCTATTTGTACAACCAGCTGCGCCACTTTCGTGACGGCAAGCGGCGCTATCCGCCGATGGCGTATCTGCTGAGCTATCTGAGCGACGACTACCTGGCCGAGATCGCACGCCACTTCTCCGAGCTGCAATTGCCCTATGCCGCGCCGGCGCCGGCGAGCGTGGGCGCGGCGCTGCTGGCGCGCGGCGAGCAGTTGGTGCGCAGCGGCGACACCGCGCGCGAGCTGCCCGCCTGCAAGCAATGCCATGGCGCCCGGCTGACCGGTGTGGCTCCCTTCGTGCCCAGCCTGCTCGGGCTGTCGCAAGACTATCTGAGCAGCCAACTCGGCGCCTGGCGCACCGGCCAGCGCCATGCAAGCGAGCCCGACTGCATGGCGCAGGTGGCGCGGCGCATGGCGCTTGCGGACGTGCAAGCGGTGGCCGCCTGGCTTGCGGCCCAGCCGGTACCCGGGGGCGGGCAGGCGGCGGCGGACTTCACGCAGGCGCCGCCGCTGGACTGCGGCAGCCTGAACGTGCGCTGGCCGCCGGCGGGCCTGGCGGAGCGCGCGCAATGAAGCTGCGCCGGCTTGGCACCTGGCTAGCCGCCGTGCTGCTGGCGCTCGGCCTGCTGGCGGCCGCCGCCATCTGGGCACTCAACCTGCGCGGCGAAGCGCCGGTGGACGGCAGCGGCACGGCCGGGGCCGATGCAGCGCAGATCGCGCGCGGCGCCTATCTGGCGCGGCTGGGCAACTGCGTCTCCTGCCACACCCGCGCGGGGGGCGCGCCCTATGCCGGTGGGCGCGCGATAGCGACGCCTTTTGGTGCGGTGTATGCAAGCAATCTGACGCCGGACGTGCAAACCGGCCTGGGCGGCTGGAGCCCCGACGCCTTCTGGCGTGCGCTGCACCACGGGCGCTCGGCCGACGGGCGTTTGCTCTATCCGGCGTTTCCCTATCCGGCCTACACCCACATCACGCACGCCGACGCCGACGCGCTCTTCAGCTACCTGCAGAGCCTGGCGCCAGTGCACCAGGCCACGCCGGCGCCGACGCTGCGCTTTCCCTACAACACCCAGGCGGCGCTCGCGGTCTGGCGCGCGCTGTACTTTCGGCCGGCGCCAGAGCGCCCGGCGCCCCAAACGCCGCTGCAGCGCGGCGCCTATATTGCCCAGGCCCTGGGGCATTGCGCCGCCTGCCACAGCCCGCGCGACGCGCTCGGCGGGCCGCTGCGCGGCGAGGCACTCAGCGGCGCCATCGTGCCGGGCGAATACTGGTGGGCGCCATCGTTGCATTCCCCGGCGCAGGCCGGCGTGGCCGACTGGAGCGAGCAAGACATCGCCACGCTGCTGACCAGCGGCCGCTCGGCGCAGGCGGGTGTTTCCGGCCCCATGGCCGAGGTCGTGTTCCACAGCCTGCAATACCTCACGGCGGATGACGCCCTGGCGCTGGCCCGCTGGCTGCGCGCCCTGCCACAGCATGCGCCGGCGGCGGGGCCGAGCGCCCCGGCCGCTGCGGCGCAGGTGCTCGAGCGCGGCGCCAAGCTGTATGCCGACTACTGCGCCGAGTGCCATCAGGACGAAGGCCAGGGCAAGCGCGGCGCCTTTCCCGCATTGGCGGGCAACCGGGCCGTGACCATGGCCGAGCCGCTGAACCTGATCCAGATCACCCTGCACGGCGGCTACCTGCCTGCCACTGCCGGCAACCCGCGCCCCCACGGCATGCCGCCGTTTCGCCAGTCCATGACGGACGCAGACATCGCCGCGGTCTTGAGCTACATCCGCCAGGCCTGGGGCAACCAGGCGGGCCGGGTGGACGCGATAGCCGTGCACCGCGTGCGCGAGCGCAGCACTTATTGAGTGAAACCATGTCCGAATCGCGCGAAGCCTGGTGGATCGTCTGCCTGTGCGCCCAGTGGTGCAAGGTTTGCCGCGGCTGGCGCGCGGACTTCGAAGCGCTTGCCGCGCAGCAGCCGCAGTGGCGTTTTGCCTGGGTGGATATCGAGGACGAAGAAGCGCTGGTGGGCGACTTCGACGTCGAAACCTTCCCCACGCTGCTGCTCGGGCGCGCCGGACAGCTGCGCTACTGCGCGCCCATCGCACCGCGCCCCGAGGCGCTGCTGCGCTTGGCCCAGGGCTTGCTGGGCCCCGACGCGCCCGCGGCAAACGAGCCCGAGGCGCTGGCCTTGCTGCAGCGCATCATCGCAAGCCGCGGCTGAGGCAGCGGCCCTCGCTGCGAGGGGCTTGCCATAACTTGAAAAGCAGGGTATTTGACACTACAATACCCGCTTCACGACCAAAACCGGGCGGGTTGCAACCGCCCGTTTTTTTTGGTCGATCGGTTTTGGATAGAGATTGAATCGGGGTTGAATCGGCGCCGGACAAGGGCACGGGCCCCGCAAAGGCGCAGAGAACACAAGGCAGTGGCATTGCAGCAAATCGTGCAGCAGACCGTCGAAGGTCTGGGTTTTGAGCTCGTGGACGTGGAGCGCTCCGCAGGCGGGCTGCTGCGCGTGACCATAGACATCCCGTGGCAGCGCCCCGAAGCGGGGCAGGCCGTGGCCGAGCGCTTCATCACCGTGGACGACTGCGAAGCGGTCACGCGCCAGCTGCAGTTTGCGCTGGAAGTGGGCAGCATCGATTACCAGCGTCTGGAGGTGTCCTCGCCGGGCATTGACCGGCCGCTGCGCAAGGAGGCCGATCTCGAGCGTTTCGAGGGCGAGCTGATCGACCTCACGCTCAAGGCGCCGCTGGGTGCGGCTGCGGGCGGCCAGGTGGCCGCCAACCGCAAGAAGTTCCGCGGGCGGCTCGAACGCGCCGAGGGCGGTGGCTGGCAGATCACCTGGAGCGACGAGCCCGCGCCGCCGCCGGGCCGGCGCGTGGCGCGCAAGCGCGAAGCCGCGCCGCTGCAGGTGCTGGGCTTCGAATGGGACGAGCTGCGCGAAGCGCGCCTGGCGCCGGCGGTGAACTTCAAGGGTCGCGCCGGCCGCAAGCCACAAGCCGATTGACACAGACCAAGGATGGGGCCAGCGCCACACGGCCGGCCCGAAATTGACAAAAACAGGAGTGCCTGGGCATGAATCGCGAGTTGTTGATGCTGATTGAAGCGATTTCGCGCGAAAAGAGCGTGGATCACGAAATAGTGCTGGGGGCGGTGGAGTCGGCGCTGGCCCAGGCCACGAAGAAGCTCTATGAGGGCGAAGTGGACATCCGCGTCGCGCTGGACCACGACAGCGGCGACTACCAGACCTTCCGCCGCTGGCTGGTGGTGCCCGACGACGCCGGGCTGCAAAACCCCGACGCCGAAGAGCTGCTCATGGACGCGCAAGAGCGCGTGCCCGGCATCGAGGTGGGTGAATACATCGAGGAGCCGGTCGACTCCGTGCCCATAGGGCGCATCGGCGCGATGGCGGCCAAGCAGGTGATCCTGCAGAAGATTCGCGACGCCGAGCGCGAGACCCTGCTCAACGACTTCATGAGCCGCGGCGACAAGATCTTCTCGGGCACGGTCAAGCGCATGGACAAGGGCGACATCATCGTCGAGAGCGGCCGCGTCGAAGGGCGTCTGCGCCGCAGCGAGATGATCCCCAAGGAAAACCTGCGCACCGGCGACCGCGTGCGGGCGATGATCATGGAGGTGGACTTGACGCTGCGTGGCGCGCCCATCCTGCTGTCGCGCTCGGCGCCCGAATTCATGATCGAGCTGTTTCGCAACGAGGTGCCAGAGATCGAACAAGGCCTGCTGGAAATCAAGAGCTGCGCGCGTGATGCGGGCAGCCGCGCCAAGATCGCGGTGCTCAGCCACGACAAGCGCGTCGATCCCATCGGCACCTGCGTGGGCGTGCGCGGCACGCGCGTGAACGCGGTCAGCAACGAGCTTGCCGGCGAGCGCGTGGACATCGTGCTCTGGAGCGAAGACCCGGCGCAGTTCGTCATCGGGGCGCTGGCGCCGGCCAACGTGCAATCCATCGTGGTCGACGAGGAAAAGCATGCGATGGACGTGGTGGTAGATGAGGAAAACCTGGCGATTGCGATTGGCCGCGGCGGACAGAACGTGCGCCTGGCGTCGGACCTCACCGGCTGGAAGATCAACATCATGGATGCGGCCGAGTCGGCGCAGAAAGAGGCCGACGAAACCAGCGCCGCGCGCGAGCTTTTCATGCAAAAGCTCGACGTCGACGAGGAGATTGCCGACATCCTGATCCGCGAGGGCTTCGAAAACCTCGAGGAGGTGGCCTACGTGCCGCTGCAGGAAATGCTGGACATCGAAGGCTTCGATGAAGACCTCGTCGAAGAGCTGCGCACCCGAGCCAAGGACGCGCTGCTGACCATGCAGATCGCGCGTGAACAGGTGGTGGGCAAGGTCGACGAGGACTTGCGCGAACTCGAAGGCCTGACCACGGAGCTGATCGTCAAGCTCGCCGCCGGCGGCGTAACCACGCGCGACGAGCTGGCCGACCTGGCGGTCGATGAACTGATGGAACTCACTGGCCAAAGCGACGAAGACGCCAAGGCCTTGATCATGAAAGCCCGCGAGCACTGGTTTGCCGCAGGTGATGAATAAGGCCGGGGAGGACCGAACCGAATATGTCGAGCATTACCGTTGCCGAGTTTGCCGCTGAACTCAAGAAAACGCCCGAAACCCTGCTGTCGCAATTGCGCTCTGCCGGAGTGGCCAAGAAATCTGCCGCCGACACCGTGAGCGAAGCGGACAAGCAGCAGTTGCTGGACCATCTGCGCGCGGCCCATGGCACCGAGGTCAAGGAGCGGCGCAAGATCACCCTGGTCAAGCGCTCCACCAGCGAAATCCGCCAGTCGGACGCCACGGGCAAGGCGCGCACCATCCAGGTGGAGGTGCGCAAGAAGCGCACCTTCATCAAGCGCGAAGAAGCGCCCGAAGCCGCGACCGAGGCGCCCGAAGCGGCAGCCGCCCCGGTCTCTGTCGTCGACGAGGCCGAGCAGGCGCGTCGCGCGGCCGAGGCCGAGCGCCAGGCGGCGCTGCTGCGCCAGCAGGAAGCCGACGGCAGCCTGAGCCAGCGCGAACGCGATGAGCGCGCCCGCAAGGAGCGCGAAGCCGAAGAGCGCGCCGCCGCCTACCTGGCCGAGCAGCGTGAGCGCAAGGCGCGCGAGAAGGCCGATGAAGAGGCCGCGCGCCAGCAGGCTTCGCGCGAAGCGGCCGAGCGCAAGGAAGAACAGGCCCAGGCTGAGCAGGAAGCGGCCGCCGAAGCCCAGGCCCGTGCGGCCGAGGAAGCCGAGCGCGCCGAGGACCAGGAAGAGCGCCGCCGCCGCGCCCAGGCCGAGGCCGAAGCCATCCGCGCGATGCTGGCCGCGCCCAAGAAGGTGCTGGTGGCCAAGAAGCCCGAAGAGACGCGCCACGGCAAGGACAAGGACGCCGCCAAGACCGATGCCAAGAAGGGCACGCTGCACAAGACGGCGGGCAGCGCCACGCCCTCGACCAGCAAGGAGGTCAAGTCCTCCAAGCTGTCTTCGAGCTGGGCTGGCGAGAGCGAGAAGCGCAAGGGCATCAAGACGCGCGGCGACAGCTCGGGCGGCGTCGGCGGCAACCGCTGGCGCGCGGGCGGCGGGCGTGGCGGCCGCAGGGGCGGCGCTCGCGAGGAGCGCCATCAGCCGTCGGCACCAGTGGAGTTTCGCGCGCTCGAGGTGCATGTGCCCGAAACCATCACCGTCGCGGAGCTCGCGCACAAGATGGCGGTCAAGGCATCCGAAGTCATCAAGGTGCTCATGAAGATGGGCCAGATGGTCACGATCAACCAGCCGCTGGACCAGGACACCGCGATGATCATCGTCGAGGAAATGGGCCACACCGCCATCGTCGCGGCGCTGGACGACCCAGAGGCCTTCACCGCCGAAGAAGTCTCCAGCCACGAGGCCGAGGCCTTGCCGCGCGCGCCGGTGGTCACCGTCATGGGCCACGTGGACCACGGCAAGACCTCGCTGCTGGACTACATCCGCCGCACCAAGGTCGCGACGGGCGAGGCCGGCGGCATCACCCAGCACATCGGTGCCTACCACGTGAAGACGCCGCGCGGCATCGTCACCTTCCTCGACACCCCCGGCCACGAGGCCTTCACGGCCATGCGTGCCCGCGGAGCGCAGGCGACCGACATCGTGATCCTGGTGGTGGCGGCCGACGATGGCGTGATGCCGCAGACCAAGGAAGCCATCAAGCACGCGCGTGCCGCCAAGGTGCCGCTGGTGGTGGCCATCACCAAGTCGGACAAGCCCGAGGCCAACCCCGAGCGCGTCAAGCAGGAGCTGGTGGCGCAGGAAGTGGTGCCCGAGGAGTACGGGGGCGAGGCGCCTTTCATCGCGGTGTCGAGCAAGACCGGCATGGGCATAGACGATCTGCTGGAAAACGTGCTGCTGCAGGCCGAGGTGCTCGAACTCAAGGCGCCGGTCGACGCCATGGCCAAGGGCCTGGTGATCGAGGCGCAACTGGACAAGGGCCGCGGCCCCGTGGCCACGGTGCTGGTGCAGTCGGGCACGCTCAAGGTGGGCGACGTGGTGCTCGCGGGCCAGACCTTTGGCCGCGTGCGTGCCATGGGCGACGAAAACGGCAAGTCCATCAAGGAAGCCGGCCCGTCCATCCCGGTGGAAATCCAGGGCCTGTCGGAAGTGCCGCAGGCGGGCGACGAATTCATGGTGCTGGGCGACGAGCGCCGGGCGCGCGAGATCGCAACCTACCGCGCGGGCAAGTTCCGCAACACCAAGCTGGCCAAGCAGCAGGCGGCCAAGCTGGAGAACGTCTTTGCCGAGATGCAGGCGGGCGAGGTGCAACACCTGCCCATCATCGTCAAGGCCGACGTGCAGGGCTCGCAGGAGGCGCTGGCGCAGTCGCTGCTCAAGCTCTCTACCGACGAGATCAAGGTGCAACTGGTGTACGCCGGCGTGGGCGGCATCAGCGAGTCCGACGTGAACCTGGCGCTGGCCTCCAAGGCCATCGTCATCGGCTTCAACGTGCGCGCCGACGCCAATGCGCGCAAGACGGCCGAGATGAACGGCGTGGATTTGCGCTACTACAACATCATCTACGACGCCGTGGATGAACTGAAGGCGGCGATGTCGGGCATGCTCGCGCCCGAACAGCGCGAAGAGCAGCTGGGCACGGCCGAGATCCGCACGGTGTTCGTCGCGAGCAAGATCGGCACGATTGCCGGCTCCTATATCACCTCGGGCCAGGTCACGCGCGGCTGCAAGTTCCGCCTGCTGCGCGAGAACGTGGTCATCTACACCGGCGAGGTGGAATCGGTGCGGCGCCTGAAGGACGACGTCAAGGAAGTCAAGGAAGGCTTCGAGTGCGGCATCAAGCTGCGCAACTACACCGACATCAAGGAAGGCGACGAGCTCGAATTCTTCGAAGTCAAGGAAGTGGCGCGCACGCTGTAAAGAGGCAGTTGGGCCGTGGGGTGCTCGTGCGCCCCACGCGCAGGGCACAAGCATGAAGAAGCATTCCGGACCCCATCGCGACTTGCGCATTGCCGACCAGATCCAGCGCGATCTGGCCGAGCTGATCCGCGGCCTGAAGGATCCGCGCATCGGCATGTGCACGATCCAGGCGGTGGAGGTCACGCCCGACTATGCGCACGCCAAGGTCTATTTCAGCGTGCTGGTAGGCGACGGCGAGGCCTCGCAAGAGGCGCTGAACCAGTCGGCAGGCTTTCTGCGCAACGGCTTGTTCAAGCGCCTTGCGATCCATACCGTGCCCACGCTGCATTTCATCTACGACCGCACCAGCGAGCGCGCGGCCGACATGAATGCGCTGATCGCGCGCGCCGTGGCTTCGCGCTCCAAAGACGAGGACGCATGACGACGGCTGCCCCTCGCATCCGGGTGCAGCGGCGCCCGGTGCACGGGGTGCTGCTGCTGGACAAACCCCTGGGCCTCTCCAGCAACCAGGCGCTGCAAAAGGCCAAGTGGCTGCTGCGCGCCGAAAAAGCCGGGCACACCGGTACGCTCGACCCCATGGCCAGCGGCGTGCTGCCGCTGTGCTTTGGCGCGGCGACCAAGTTCAGCGCGCTGCAGCTCGACGCGCCCAAGCGCTACCAGGCGCTGGCGCTGCTGGGCGTGACCACGAGCACCGGCGACGCCGAGGGCGAGGTGCTTGCGCGCACGCCGCCCGACCCGAACGCGCTCTCGCCCGAGCATCTGGCCGCGGTTGCGCGCCGGTTCACCGGCCGCATCCGGCAGGTGCCGCCGATGCACAGCGCGCTCAAGAAGGACGGTAAGGCGCTGTACGAATATGCGCGCGCAGGCGTCGAGGTCGAGCGCGCACCGCGCGAGATCGAGATATTTGAGCTGAATATGGCTCCAGCGCCCACCAGTCAAGCGCAAGCAGCTATCAAAATTGATGTGCTGTGCAGCAAGGGCACCTACATTCGCACGCTGGCCGAAGACATCGGCCAGGCCTTGGGCTGCGGCGCGCATCTGATTGCGCTCCGGCGCGTTGAAACCGGCGGCATCGGCCTTGCGCGCTGCATCACGCTGCCTGAGCTTGAAGCCCTGCCCGAGGCCGGGCGCCTGGCGCGGTTGCTGCCCGTCGACGCGTTGCTCGCCGGGCATGCGCGCATCACGCTTCAAGCCGAAGACGCCGGCCGCTTTCTCTCAGGCCTGCGCCGCCGCGGCCCCTGGCCCGATACCAGCGCCGTCGCTGTCTATGGCGAGCAGCCGCCCGCCTTGCTCGGCGTCGGCCACGTCAGCGCGGGCGAACTGATTCCCGACCGGCTGCTCAGCCCCCTCGAAATCCGGCAAATCCTGCAAGAAGAAGCACTGTCATCATGAGCAAGCACATACGCAACATCGCCATCATCGCCCACGTGGACCATGGCAAGACCACCATGGTCGACCAGCTCCTGCGCCAGAGCGGCACCTTCGCCGCGCACGAAAAGGTGCAGGACACCGTCATGGACAACAACGCCATCGAGCGCGAGCGCGGCATCACCATCCTGGCCAAGAACTGCGCGGTGACCTGGCAGGGCACGCACATCAACATCCTCGATACGCCCGGGCACGCCGACTTCGGCGGCGAGGTCGAGCGCGCGCTGTCCATGGTTGACGGCGTGGTGCTCTTGATCGACGCGCAGGAAGGCCCCATGCCGCAGACGCGCTTTGTGACCAAGAAGGCGCTGGCGCTGGGCTTGAAGCCCATCGTCGTGGTCAACAAGGTAGACAAGCCGGGCGCGCGCCCCGACTATGTGGTCAACGCCGCCTTTGACCTGTTCGACAAGCTGGGCGCCACGGACGAGCAGCTCGACTTTCCCGTGGTCTATGCCTCGGGCATCAACGGCTGGAGCTCGCTCACGCAAGGAGCGCCGGGCGAGCAGTGGGGGCCGGACATGGCGCCGCTGTTCGAGACCATCCTGAAGCACGTGCCCTCGGTGCAGGGCGACCCGGCCGCCGCCTTGCAGATGCAGGTCTCGGCGCTGGACTATTCCACCTTCGTCGGGCGCATTGGCGTGGGCCGCATCAACCAGGGCACGCTGCGCGCGGGCCAGGACGTGCTGGTCATGGCCGGGCCGGACGGTGAGGCCTACAAGGCGCGCATCAACCAGATCCACCAGTTCCAGGGGCTAGATCGCGTGCAGGTGAGCGAGGCCGGGCCCGACGAGATCGTGCTGGTCAACGGCATAGAGCACATCGGCATCGGCGAAACCATCACCGACCCCGAAGCGCCGCAACCCCTGCCCATGCTCAAGATCGACGAGCCGACGCTGACGATGAATTTCTGCGTCAACACCAGCCCGCTGGCCGGGCGCGAGGGCAAGTACGTCACCAGCCGCCAGATCTGGGACCGGCTGCAAAAAGAGCTGCGCTCCAACGTCGCGCTGCGCGTCAAGGAAACCAGCGAAGACGGCGTGTTCGAGGTCTCGGGCCGCGGCGAACTGCACCTGACCATCTTGCTGGAGGAAATGCGCCGCGAGGGCTATGAGCTGGCGGTGTCCAAGCCACGCGTGGTGTTTCGCGAGATCGACGGCGAGCGCTGCGAGCCGATCGAGATGGTCACCGCCGACGTGGAAGAAAACCATCAGGGCGGCGTGATGCAGGCGCTGGGCGAGCGCAAGGGCGAACTCGTCAACATGGAAAGCGACGGGCGCGGGCGCGTGCGCCTGGAATACCGCATCCCGGCGCGCGGCCTGATCGGCTTTACCAACGAGTTCCTGAACCTCACGCGCGGCACCGGCCTGATCTCCAACATCTTCGACGGCTACGAGCCCTACAAGGGCGAGATCGGCGGGCGCAAGAACGGCGTGCTGATCAGCATGGACGCGGGCGAGATCTTCACCTACGCGCTGGGCAAGCTCGACGACCGCGGGCGCATGTTCGTCAAGGCGGGCGACCCGGTGTACGAGGGCATGATCGTCGGCATCCACAGCCGCGACAACGACCTCGTCGTCAACGCCACGCGCACCAAGCAGCTGACCAACTTTCGCGTCAGCGGCAAGGAGGACGCGATCAAGGTCACGCCGCCCATCGATCTCACGCTCGAATACGGCGTGGAATTCATCGAGGACGACGAACTCGTCGAGATCACGCCCAAGAGCATCCGCCTCAGAAAGCGCCATTTGAGCGAACACGAGCGCAAGCGTGCCGCGCGCCAGGAGCGCGGCGATTGACCCCCACTTTTTGCAGGAGCAGGCATGCAAGACGCAGAAGTCCTTGTTGAAGTGCGCGGCCAGATCGGCTGCATAACCCTGAACCGCCCCAGGGCGCTCAATGCGCTGTCGCTGGGCATGGTGCGCACCCTGTTTGCCACCTTGCAGGCCTGGGACCAGAACCGGCAGGTGCTTGCCATCGCGATACGCGGCAGCAACAAGGAAGGGCCGTTTGGCGCCTTCTGCGCCGGCGGCGACATCCGCTTTCTGCACCAGGGCGCCACGCAGGGCGACCCGCGGGTAGAAGACTTCTTCACCGAGGAATACATCCTCAACCACCTCACGCACCACCTGTCCAAACCCTACATCGCCTTCATGGACGGTGTGGTCATGGGCGGCGGCATGGGCATCAGCCAGGGCGCGAGCCTGCGCATCGTCACCGAGCGCACCAAGATGGCCATGCCCGAAACCGGCATCGGGCTGTTCCCCGACGTGGGCGGCGGCTACTTCCTTTCGCGCTGCCCCGGGCACGTGGGCGAATGGCTGGCGCTGACCGGCGAAACCATAGGCGCGCAGCAGGCCGTGGCCCTGCATCTGGCCGATGCCATCCTGCCGTCGGAAAAACTGGCCGAGGTCTGGGAGGCACTGGGCCAGCAAAGCTTTGCCGACGGGGCCGCGGTGCAAAGCTGGATTGCTTCTCAAAGTATAGCTGCCAGCGCAGAGCAGGCGGGCGTCAGGGCCGAATTTGACCCATATTTTTCACTGCCCGACGTGCCGGCCATCATCGCCGCGCTGGAAGCTTCTGAAGGCGAGTGGGAGCGCGCCACCGCCGCCACGCTGCGCCAGCGCTCGCCGCTGATGCTGCATGTGGTGCTGGAGCAGATCCGCCGCGCGCGCAGCATGACGCTGGCCGAAGACCTGCGCATGGAGCGCGACCTGGTGCGCCATTGTTTTCACCTGCGCCCGGGCCAGAGCGAAACCCTCGAAGGCATACGCGCCTTGGCCATAGACAAGGACCGCAATCCGCAGTGGAAGCCGGCGCGCATCGAGGAGGTGGACCCGCAACTGGTGCAAGCCTTCTTCGAGAGCCCCTGGCCACAGGCGCTGCACCCGCTGGCGCGCCTGGCTTGAAGCCTGCTGCCGGCAGGCACTTGCCCGCCGTGGCACCATGGCGGGCATGACTGCCGCCGAACAACGCCTTTTCCCCGACTGGGAAGTCTCTCGCTGGTTCAACACCGACACGCCATTGAGCCTGGCCGGCCTGCGCGGCCAGGTGGTGCTGGTTGAAGCCTTTCAAATGCTCTGCCCCGGCTGCGTCAGCCAGGCCTTGCCGCTGGCCGGCAAGGTGCACCAGATGTACGGCAATCAAGGCCTGGCCGTCGTTGGCCTGCACACCGTGTTCGAGCACCACGAGGCGATGCAGCCGCACGCGCTCGAAGCCTTCCTGTACGAATACAAGATCCGCTTTCCCGTCGGCGTGGACCGGCCTCTGGAGCACAGCCCCTTGCCCGCCACCATGCTGCGCTGGCAACTGCAGGGCACGCCCAGCACCTTGCTGATCGACAAGGCCGGGCGCCTGCGCGCCCACCACTTTGGCAGCATCGATGAGCTGGAACTTGGTGTGGTGCTGGGTCGCTTGCTGGCTGAGGACGGCGGCGCAATCCCGGCAAGCGGGTCGCTGGATCACGCGGGCGAGGGCGGTAATTGCAGCCCGGCTGCTTGTCCCGCGCCTCAAGGCTCAACGTGAGATTGGGCGTGGAAAGGGGTTTGGCGGCGAGCAGTCAGCGTGGATTTCCGCTGGATATGGTTTCGCTTTCAAGCGTACCGCAGGGTCGGCCCCTCTTTTTCTACGCTTGTATGCAAAACCGTATGACCGGATTTGTCTTCCTCGCGCTCGACATGCTGCCAGGATTGCCAGCCTTCACGCAGGGCACCAATACGAGTCAGTTGGGCGCAGATTGGTAGCGAGCATGCGCTTCGGCAATCTTCGCAGCGATCTGCCCACGCAGAGCCTTGGGCTCCAGCACTTCCATGCCTGCGCCCTGACTGAGAATCCACCACGTCAGCTGCCAAGTTTCACGCACGCTTGCACTCAGCAGGTGACCCTCCAACACCTGATCTTCTGACAGCGGTGTTTCGGCCAGAATGCGCCGCAATTCATCACTGACCCTCGCCTTCAGGCGTATCGTGTGCTCGCCGCCAAACTGCAAGGCGCCTTGCCGGATGTAGGCGTCTAGCTCAAAGCTCGCAGGCTGACGCGCGGGCTCCTCGGTCAGGGCCGCAGCGTGGATACGGTGCATGGCGTACAACCGCACGTCGTCGTAATCCCAGGCCGTAGCCACCAGATAACTCACTGGCCCCCGATTCACCACACCCAGAGGATGCAGCCGGATGGATATTGGCACCTTGGCATCTTGCCCCTGGTAGCTCACTTCCAACTGGCGTTCCCGCAGCAAACCTTCGTGAACCGCCTCCAGCACTTCGTTTGCCAGCCTGGCAGGCTGCAAGGGCAGAGCGGGCGGCACGGTTGCTACCTTCTTGAGCCAGTCTGCGCTGGGGTTGTTCGACTTTAGTTGGTCCAGCTTCCTGTGTGCCAGATCAAAACGGGGCTGTAGCGCCACGAGCAAGGAGGGCGGCAGCAGCGGTTCCAAGATGTCTTGCACCAGCGCCAGTGACAGCGCCTCGGCCAGCGTCATGGCAGGCATGTCAACGCTCGCCCCCAGCGGCCATTTCCAGCCGTAGGGCGCGCCGCCTTCATTGCACTCCAGATGAAAAGCCTCATACAGCTGCCACAGGTCCCGCTCCACCTGCCGCTTGCTCACCTTGAAACCCAGCGCATTCAGGTTCTGGGTCAATTCCGCAGCCGTCTTGCCCACGCCTCGAGAAGGTAGCAACTTGAGTAGCTCCCATTGGCGGGCGAGGGTCTGACGGGTGGTTTGCGCAGGCATGCAAGGTCAGGAAAAGTAGTTGCCAACGTCCCATTTTGTCGGAACCTGGAACACAATGACAAGTGTGAAAACAAGGCGTGCGGTGCAAGACCGACGTCCGCTCACCTTGCCCTCTAACCTCTTGTGCGGGAGAGCCATGTTCGAGCCCAAACTCCTCGTGGATGAAATCCAATGGATACCGGTACACCAGCGCCGGAGTCACTTCGGTGGCCCCATGCCGCCGCGCAAGCCCGATGTCCGATTGCCTGCTCTGTGGTTGAGACGCAGCGGCAGCGAGCTGTATCTGGTCAACCACAGTGCGGAAACACTCCATGAGGTTTATGCCTCTTCCACCGGTTTCGTTACCCTGGATGACACCACCTCAAGCTGGGCGAGCCAGGGCGTGTGCTACCGCGATGTCCCGCACAATGCAGCAGTGAAGGTCGACGAATACGATGACTTTTACGATCTTGATTATGTTCTGGGCATGCACATTCGCCTGCGCTCGCCCAGTCACCCCGGACTGCAGCTGGAGTGCATCGGAGACAAAGGCGGGATAGAGGAAGCGGTGCTACTCTGGTGCAACGGAGAAGTAGGCAAGGATGCCCGTGCTTCTTGTCTGCCGCCAGCTACCGGAGAAACTGAACGTGATCCGCAACCAGGAGAGGGTTGATCCAGGCGATTGCGAGTGGTATGGGATCTGGATGGCCGGCACGGTGATGCGCCATCAGAGACGACAGCCGAGTCAGGCGAGCCGCAAGCACAGCATTGGATTGGCGAATTGCCAGCTCTTGAGCATGCTCCTTGTTCTTCAACCCTTCGGCCGTCGAGCTCAGCGACTGTCGAATACTGCAGCGGGTCAGCATGGGCCAGCGCGTCACCGTGACTGCGGAGAATCCGAACTGGCGTGTATCGGGCACAGCTTCACCGCTTGTCCTTTAGCGCGTCTTGTGCCTCAGTCAGAGACATGGTTGAGCCAATCGGCCATGGTTCGGGGCCACGAAGTGCGAGCACGGTTGGTTGCCGCCGCTCTGGTGCAGCAAATCCGGGCCTTGCATGTTTGAACATGGATGTTGGAGCAGGCCAGCGGGCGGAAAATGTTGGGCAGTCGTGGTAGTTTGCGGTTGCAGGGGCGACCGTACGGGTGAGGAGAAACCAACAGAAATGTCCATTGCTTTGGACCCGTATGCCATTCAATGAGAACGCCAAGCAACGCAATTTTCAGTTCGCCAGGTTGCCCGCTGGTTGTATTTGAAAAATTAGAGAACACAGTTTTTCTACGGCTTCAGCAGAGTTGTGCGGCAGCGTGCAAAAACTGATTTTTGTGTTTTCGCCAAGGCTCCACGGGCTTTTCTGCTCGGCATTCGGCATATCAGGTTTTTTCGGATCGAAAGGGTAGACCAATAGTCCCCAAGCCGCTCGGTCGGAATGCGGTTGAAAGCTTGCTAAGTAGGTAACCATCTGGTATAGGTCATTACGCTGCGGACCGCTTTGTGAGCTTGCAGAGGGATGGAGAGACTTGTACTTGGCATCAACGATACCTCTAACGTCTGAGCCCCACTGTATGATGCCATCGGGTATCAACGTACCGATAGACTGCTCCAAATCATTGCTGCGGAGCAATTTCTTGTTGGAAAATTTGTCTCGAGTGCCGTGAATTATAGTCAACGGTGCTGCAGCCTTGCGCAAGACACTGAGAACATACATTTCCCACAATTCAGCCACATCCAGGAGAACGCCTTTCGTTTCCTCGTTGGAATCAAGAGAGGTAGCCAGACCTTTTCGATTTGCAATTTGTCTCGACAACTCAGCGACAGGGGCAAAGCCGGCAGTTATCGGTGTGTAGCGAACCCGTTTGAGTTCGGCTTTGGTAGGGACGTGCGGCCGGGTGCCGGTAACTGCCATCAGAGAGGATAATAGTTCCTTTGTGCGAGCGGGCAACCATTTTTCCTCTTGACCTTCAAGCCATCTCCGCAAAACTGTATAAGCGGCAATGATGGCATCGGATGCTGCATGATCCAATGACCGCTCCGATCGGATGGACACAACCTGCCCACAACCTTCAGCAATCGAGCGGATTGATGCAGAGACATCCAGTCGCCCTCTCAGTATTAAGCCTCTCGTGGTGACCTCTCGACGTAGTGCAGGTAGCCCGTGCCGGGCAGCCTCGGCTAAATTGCGCGCCCAAACAGACGCCAAGAGATTAGCGATAAACGATTCGTCCTCACGTAGTTTGCCCAGGGTATCGACCAATTTAACGGACGCAACTTCGGAGATCCAGCCTTTTAGAGCGGGCAGACCAAAGCGTGGCTCAATCTTCAATATGCAGCCCTCAAAAGCAATTGAGCCGACATATCTTCCCGCTTTCCAAATTCCATCCCTATCGCAGTAGACAATGGGTTCGTCTTCATCTCTTTCACCGGAGATGGAAACAACAAGCTCGGCAGCCCTCATATTGGCTGAGAGTCTATGGAGCCAATTAGCTTGTTTTGCTGTTGGCTGGGGATTGAGCGGCGAACAATCCTGGGCGACGAATATCACTTGGACTCCGGCCGTTTGAAGAAAATTTTTGATAGATTTTCCAGCTGACTATTGCGTTCATCTGCGCCCAAACCTGCGAGATATTGCTCGAGCAACGGTTGTAGAGACAGGCGCCACAGTTGTTTAACCGGTTCAAGCGCTTCACCTTGGCGATTCCAGAGGAAATTCTGTTTCCGTGTGTTCTGAATGTCTGATGTGTTCCTCAAGAACTCGGCTACGTCGAGCAGGTAGGTGTGTCCAATCTCGTATTGGGGGCCCAGTAGTGGGCTTTTATGGATTTCATTGTTCAATGCGGTAGCTGTTGCAGCCAAATCGCGAAAATCTGGTTTTACGCGGTCCCATTTGAGAGGCAATCCTAATTCGTTCCATTGGAATTCGACGGCCTTCATGAACGCTTCAGCATCAAATGGACAAGATATCCACAAGAAGCGGCGGCGCAACGCGAAATCGATCTGTTCAACCGACTGGTCAATCAGATTCATTGTGCCAATCACAAACAGATCATCCGGGATGTGCAGTGTCATTGCTGCCCCTTCTTCGTTGCGTGCTGGGAGATCAATTGATTGGTCCCGATCTTCCAGCAAGGAGAAGCATTCGCCGAACATCCTGCTCAGATCCGTCCGATTCATTTCATCGAGGATGAGGATGTGTGGCAAGCGTTCTTCTTTACGCTGTTTTTCGATGTTTTCAATCAGTCGGGGTAGATAACCAGCCCGATATTCTGTTCCCCCCTTGCCTGAAATGTGAAGTGCCCGAATAAAATCTTCGTAACTGTAGGCGGGATGAAGCTGTAGTCTGTGTACATTATTCGCAACTGCGTCCTGAATAGCAGATTCTTTCCTGAAATAATCAGACGCTCCCCACTTCCTCAGAGCTGCAGACCGAATGATGTATTTGGCCAATTCCTTTGCGCGGTAAGTCTTGCCAGTTCCCGGTGGGCCATAAAGGACGATTTGTTTTTTATATTCTATGATTTCCAAAGGTGCGCCCGCAGACGCTCGGTCATCGTCTCCAATCCAGGCCTCCTTCAATGGCGAACAATAAAAATCCAGTTGCTCTCCGGGCCTCAATTTTTCGAGTTCTCTGCGAATTCCAAGGATATCTTTGTCAATATTACCAGATGACTTTGTTATCAATTTTGAAAAGTGGTTGACCAGTCTGTTTTTATGGTTGCTGGTTGCCATGTGTTCAAAGTGTTCAGGAAACACTAGGTGAAGGAGCATGTGCCGTATTAGAACGGAATCTGCATTCTCGATACCGTCCATGAAATCTTGGAATTCCCACGGGTCTTCTGCTTTGCTTTTCTGCTGGGGCTCGTCGAGCTTTTTCCATTCATCAGCAAATTTACTCAAAAATATGATTTCAGTGGGTCTCCGGGTGTTGTACCCCTGACCGCCACTACCAATGCCCGTTGAGAAAGCATCAATCAAATCTCCGGATGTTGGTAGCGATTTTCCGCATAAACCAAGAACAAAATTCACGTTTTCCTGCTTTTTCTCGCCAGTAACATTCGATAAAAACAGGAAGTAGACAGTCAGAATTTCTGCGGTAAGTTTTATTACTTTATCATCTTTGTCTTTTATCTGATCCTGGAGTTTGTCAAGAAATTTTCTGTTACCCTGATCGGGATTTTTTTCAAGAATATAACAGAATTCCTCTAGTGTTCTGTGATTCCATACTTCCTCATTGGAGAATAATAATGATCCATCTTTCAACAAGCAGTTATGCAAGAAATTAGTTGCTATTTTATAAATCTTGTTTGCGTTAGTACCTGTGTGTCGAGCCATTGGTTCACCTGTAAATTGATTTTTGGTTAAGGCTGAACGTTACGATTTCAAAAACAATGCGTGAATTCTTTTCTCTTCCCGAGGGCAATAGTCGACGTCTGACACTCCGCGACTACCTTTTTCATATGTATCGTGATCGATCCTCGGTGTCCAAGCATGGCCCAACTGGCGCCGCAGTCCAGAATACGAAGCCGTTGCCGAACACGCGGCACCCTCCTGACCTGCTCACTGTAACGGGGGCTCAAAGCAATATCTTTGCACAGCCCATGTCTTTCGACTTGGCTAACGGGCTCGGTACAAGGCACGCAGAAGCAGCGGCCCTCGCCATTGCAGCGCTCGCCAGTGTCGAAAGTGATGCACAGACCCGCGGGAAGCATGGCCGAATACTGCGGGTGCTGCTCGGAGAGGCTGAAGAACCGGCTGTTGTCAGCTTCCCATGCGACAGCGGACCTGCTGCAGAAACTGCTCGTAGGTCAACTGATGCGGCGCTGGGGTGCGTCGGCGGGTTTTCTCAAACAGCAAGGCGTGCAGCCAGGGCATCAGATGGTGGATGTCCGGTTCTCCCGGAGAGGGCATGCGGGTCTGCTCAACGGCTCCCCGTTCGCCATCATCGCTGACTTTTTCCTGAGAGTCGTCCAGTTTGTAGACCGCCATGTCTGCGCGGAACACTGGTCCGCCCTCAGCAGCTTCAGGGTGGTGTTGTTCAGGTGCGGTCTGCATGAACTGGACGTAGGTCCAGCCCGATTCTTCGGTAAATAAATCAGGCAGGATGTTTTCGAACAGCATCTCATGCAAGATCAGCATTTGGTCATGGGCGCCGTTCAGGCGCTGCAGACCTTGATCGAGTTTGGCGATCAGCTCGATCAACCCTTTTTCACCCCACCGGTTCTGCAGGCAGCCGGTCTCAAACCAGTCATCGAACACCTGGCAGACGGCATCGCGCAGCGGTAGGCCCGTGCTCAGCAGACGCGCGATGTGCGGCGCCTCAGCTTTGTACTCGTCCTCCATGTTCAGATTCAGGCGGCAGCAAGTGCCCATGGGGTCGAGGTCGTGCAGCATGTGCTCAAGGTGCTTGGCGAGCGGCGAGCGCGTAATGCTGTCTTGTGTTGCGGATAGATTTTCCATGGGACTCCCCGGTGGCAGCCCTTGTTTTTGCCAGCGCCGGGCCGTTGGCCGTGCATGCTTGGCTTGCTCAGGGCGTCTGTTACCGATGAGAGTATTTTGTGGTCTTTTGCGTCAAAATACGTCGCAATCCAACACTTCCCGTGTGTACAGTCCGCTCAACGCTCAACGCTCAACCTCACCGATTGCGCCACCAGGGCGCACACGCAGCGCGTTCCGATCAGCGCACCCAACGCTCAACACTCTTCAGCGCTGGCGGCTCTTCATCGCGCGCTCCACCTCGCGCTTGCCTTCGCGCTCCTTGATGGTGCTGCGCTTGTCGTGCTCGGCCTTGCCCTTGGCCAGCGCAACCTCGCACTTGGCGCGCCCGTCCTTCCAGTAGAGCTTGAGCGGCACCAGGGTGTAGCCCTTTTGCTCCACCTTGCCGATCAGGCGGCGGATCTCGTCCTTGTGCATCAAGAGCTTCTTGGTGCGCGCCGCGTCCGGGCTCACGTGGGTGGAAGCGGTCTTGAGCGGCTGGATCTGGCAGCCGATCAGGAACAGCTCGCCGTTCTTGATGACCACATAGCCCTCGGTCAGCTGCGCCTTTCCTTCGCGCAGCGCCTTGACCTCCCAGCCGTGCAGCACCATGCCGGCCTCGTGGCGTTCCTCGAAGAAGTAGTTGAACGCGGCCTTCTTGTTTTCGGCGATGCGCGGGGACGGTTGGGGTTTCTTGGCCATGAAGAGTCGTGCCGGCAGCACCACTAGAATCGGTTCTGCCTGAAGGGCGTCCATTTTAGGCGGCGCCCGGCTCCCGTCCACGCATGAAGACTGTCCACAAATCCGTTCTGATCTGGTACACGCCGCAAGAGATGTTCGACCTGGTCACGGATGTGCCCAAATACCCCGAGTTTCTGCCCTGGTGCGACCACGCCGCGGTACGCAGCCGCGATGAGCACGGCATGACCGCCGAGGTGGGCATCAGCTTCGCCGGCGTGCGCAAGACCTTCGTCACGCGCAACGAGCACGAAGCCGGCCGGCGCGTGACCATCAGCCTGGTGGAGGGGCCGTTTTCCCAGCTTGACGGCGACTGGCAGTTCCATCCCGTGGGCGACGGCGCCCAGCGCGCCTGCAAGGTGGAGCTGCGCCTGCACTACGGCTTTTCCAGCCGCACGCTGGCGGCGCTGGTAGGGCCGGTGTTCGACCGCATTGCCGCTTCGCTCGTCGATGCCTTCGTCGAGCGTGCGCAGAAGGTCTATGGCTGAAGCGACGATCCGCGTGGTGGTGGTCACTTCGGCCGCGCCGCGCCAGACGCAAAGCTGGACGCTGGACCTGCCCGCCGGCGCCACGCTGGCCGAGGCACTGCGCGCCTGTGGCCTGCAGCCGGGCGACCCCGACTACGCCGCTGGCGTCTGGGGCAGGGCGCAGCCGCTGGATACGCCACTGCGCGAAGGCGATCGCATCGACTGGTGCCGGCCGCTGCGCGTAGACCCCAAGGTGGCGCGGCGCGAGCGCTTCGCACGCCAGGGCGCGCGCACCGCCGGCCTGTTCGCCCAGCGGCGCTGAAGGCCCGGGGCTACGCTGAAAAAACCCCTTCCCGCCGGACTTACTTGCAGTCGCTGGCGATGATCTGCTCGGCGCGCTGCAGCTCGGCCGCGCGGGTGGCGTCGTCCATGTAGACGCGCTCGCCCTGGGGGTTCACGGTGCTCACCAGGCGCCCGGGCTCGAGCGCCGCCTTGGCCTGGCGCGCGCGCTTGCAGTTGTCGGCCTGGGTCTGGGCCTGTTTGCGCGCCTTGGCTTCGTCTTCGGCCTTCTTTTTGGCCTGCTCCTGTGCCTCGGCCTTGGCCTTGGCTTCCTGCAGCGCCTTGTCGGTGCCGGCGGCGGTCGGTGGTTTGACGGCCGGCGCTGCGGTGGGCGCGGGCGCGTCGGCTGCGGGGGCGGCATCGGCGCCTGCTGCCGGGGCATCGGACGGCGCTGCATTTGCGGGTGCTGCATTTGCAGGTGCGGCGGGGGCGCTGCGCGCCGGCGCGATGCGGCCCAGCCGGGGCTCTTGCAGGATGTTCTTTTGCGGCACGTCCAGCGGCGGCGGGCGGTCGCTGAAGACCTTGCGCCCGTCCTTGTCCAGCCATTGGTATTGCGCCGAAGCCAGCGTCGCCCAGCAGCAGGCCAGCAGCAGCAGGAAGATGCGTTGCACAGTCATGCGCGCAGTGTAGCGGCGCGTGCATGCAGCGCCTAGGGCGTTGTGGTCGCATGGGTACAATCCGTTTTTTGGAGCTTTCCCATGCGCCTTCTCGGAAAAGCGCTCACCTTCGACGATGTGTTGCTGGTGCCCGCGTATTCCCAGGTCCTGCCCAAGGACGCCTCTCTCGCCACCCGCTTCACGCGCGGCATTTCCCTGAACATTCCGCTGGTGTCCGCCGCCATGGACACCGTGACCGAAGCGCGCCTTGCGATCGCCATTGCCCAGGAAGGCGGCATCGGCGTGGTGCACAAGAACATGTCGGCCGAGCAGCAGGCGGCCGAGGTGGCCAAGGTCAAGCGCCATGAATCGGGCGTGGTGCTCGACCCGGTGGTCATCACCCCCGAGCACACGGTGCTGCAAGTGCTGCAGCTGTCCGAGGAACTCGGCATTTCCGGCTTTCCGGTGTGCGACGGCGGCAAGGTGGTGGGCATAGTCACCAGCCGCGACGTGCGCTTCGAGACGCGCTACGAGGTCAAGGTGCGCGAGATCATGACGCCGCGCGAGCGCCTGATCACCGTGCGCGAGCAGGACCACACCAGCCCGGACGAGGCCAAGCAGTTGCTCAACAAGCACAAGCTCGAGCGGCTGCTGGTGGTCAACGACGCTTTCGAGCTCAAGGGCTTGATTACCGTCAAGGACATCGACAAGCAGACCACCTTCCCCAACGCCGCGCGCGACGCCGGCGGCAGCCTGCGCGTGGCTGCGGCGGTGGGCGTGGGCGCGGGCACCGAGGAGCGCGTGGAGCTGCTGGCGCGCGCCGGCGTGGACGCCATCGTCGTCGACACCGCCCACGGTCACAGCAAGGGCGTGATCGAGCGCGTGCGCTGGGTCAAGCACAACTACCCGCAGTTGCAGGTGGTGGGCGGCAACATCGCCACCGGCGCGGCCGCGCTGGCGCTGGTGGAGGCGGGCGCCGACGCGGTCAAGGTCGGCATAGGCCCGGGCTCCATCTGCACCACCCGCGTGGTGGCCGGCGTGGGTGTGCCGCAGATCATGGCGATCGACAGCGTGGCCACTGCGCTCAAGGGTACTGACGTGCCGCTGATTGCCGACGGCGGCATCCGCTTTTCGGGCGACATCGCCAAGGCGCTGGCCGCGGGCGCGAGCTCGGTGATGATGGGCGGCGTGTTTGCCGGCACCGAAGAGGCGCCGGGCGAAGTCATCCTGTTCCAGGGGCGCTCTTACAAGAGCTACCGCGGCATGGGCTCGATCGGCGCGATGCAGCAGGGCAGCGCCGACCGCTATTTTCAGGAGAGCAGCAGCGGCAACCCCAACGCCGACAAGCTCGTGCCCGAGGGCATCGAAGGCCGCGTGCCCTACAAGGGCTCGATGGTCTCCATCGTCTACCAGATGACGGGCGGGGTGCGCGCCTCCATGGGCTATTGCGGCTGCGCGAGCATCGCCGAGATGAACGAGAAGGCCGAGTTCGTCGAGATCACCGCCGCCGGCATCCGCGAATCGCACGTGCACGACGTGCAGATCGTCAAGGAAGCGCCCAACTACCACGGCAACTGATTGCCGAAATCTCTGTTTTGATAGCTGCCGGCGCTTGCCAGACAAGGGCTGGAGGCCGATTTCTTCATGAAACGCCATGGACCACGACAAGATCCTCATCCTTGACTTTGGCTCGCAGCTCACGCAGCTCATCGCCCGGCGCGTGCGCGAGCTGCATGTGTACTGCGAGGTACACCCCTGCGACGTCTCCGACGACTGGTTGCGCGCGCAGCAGCAGGGCGGGCACCTCAAGGGCGTGATCCTCTCGGGCAGCCATGCCAGTACCACGCTCGAGAGCACCGACCGCGCGCCGCAGGCGGTGTTCGCGCTGGGCGTACCGGTGCTGGGTATCTGCTACGGCATGCAGACCATGGCGGCGCAGCTGGGCGGCGCGGTGCAGGGCGGCGAACAGCGCGAGTTCGGCTATGCCGAGGTGCGTGCCCACGGCCACACCGCACTGCTCAAGGACCTGCAGGACTTCGCCACGCCCGAAGGCCACGGCATGCTCAAGGTCTGGATGAGCCACGGCGACAAGGTCACCGCGCTGCCGCCGGGCTTCAAGCTCATGGCGAGCACGCCGTCCTGCGCGATTGCCGGCATGGCCGACGAGGCGCGGCACTTCTACGGCGTGCAATTTCACCCCGAGGTCACGCACACCCTGCAGGGCAGGGCGCTGCTGCAGCGCTTTGTGCTCGGCATCTGCGGCGCGCGCGCCGACTGGGTGATGCAAGACCACGTGGCCGAAGCGGTAGCGCGCATCCGCGCCCAGGTCGGCGACCAGCAGGTGCTGCTGGGGCTGTCCGGCGGGGTCGACTCCAGCGTCGCCGCCGCGCTGATCCATAAGGCCATCGGCGATCAGCTCACCTGCGTCTTCGTCGACCACGGGCTGCTGCGCCTGCACGAAGGCGACATGGTCATGGCCATGTTTGCCGAGAAGCTGCACGTCAAGGTCGTGCGCGTGAACGCCGGGCCGCTCTTTCTGCGCGAGCTCGCGGGCATCAGCGAGCCCGAAGCCAAGCGCAAGACCATAGGGCGGCTGTTCATCGAGGTGTTCAAGGCCGAAGCCCAGAAGCTCAAGGCCGAGAGCGCGCGCGAAATCGCCTTCCTGGCCCAGGGCACGATCTACCCCGACGTGATCGAATCGGGCGCGAGCAAGAACGCCAAGAAGGCCGTCACCATCAAGAGCCACCACAACGTCGGCGGCCTGCCCGAGCAGCTGGGGCTGGAGCTGCTCGAACCCCTGCGCGACCTGTTCAAGGACGAGGTGCGTGAACTCGGCATCGCCCTGGGCCTGCCGCCCGAGATGGTCTACCGCCACCCCTTTCCCGGCCCGGGGCTGGGCGTGCGCATCCTGGGCGAGATCAAGCCCGAATACCCGGACCTGCTGCGCCGCGCCGACGCCATCTTCATCGAAGAGCTGCGCAACTGCATCGACGCGGCCAGCGGCAAGAGCTGGTATGAGCTGACCAGCCAGGCCTTCACCGTCTTCCTGCCGGTGAAAAGCGTGGGCGTGATGGGCGACGGGCGCACCTACGACTACGTCGTCGCCCTGCGCGCGGTGCAGACCACCGACTTCATGACCGCCGACTGGGCCGAGCTGCCCTGGAGCCTGCTCAAACGCGTCAGCAGCCGCATCATCAACGAGGTGCGCGGCATCAATCGCGTGACCTACGACGTGTCAAGCAAGCCGCCGGCCACCATTGAGTGGGAATGATTCTGCGTCTGGCATCGGCTGGCACTAACTAGCAAGAAGCGACACTTAACTTGTTGTCAATATTGAATTTTATTGAATTGTTTGGCATAGACTGGCAACTGCTGGCATCGTCAAGCACTGTTTTTTCATGGCATGGTAAGTGGTACTATTCTTGTCCGATGCCATGATGTGCTTTCGATACCATGAAGCCGTTTTGCGATTTCTCATGGTATCAGAAACATGTAAATCATTGATTTGTATGGATTTTTCTGTGCAAAAAGTGGGTATGTGAATCATGGTATTTCAACTGATTCAAGGTGAACGCCATGCTGACCGATACCAAGTTGCGCAACCTCAAGCCGAAGGACAAGCTTTACAAAGTGAACGACCGTGACGGCCTCTATGTAGCCGTCACACCGGCCGGGTCGATTTCGTTCCGCTACAACTACGCCATCCACGGTCGGCAGGAGACCATCACCTTCGGCCGTTACGGTCATGGCGGAATCACTCTTTCGGAAGCCCGCGAGCGGTTGAGCGAGGCCAAAAAGATGATCGCGGCTGGGAAGTCCCCAGCCAAGGAAAAGGCGCGGGACAAGGCCCGTGTCAAAGATGCCGAGACGTTCGGAGCTTGGGCGGAAAAGTGGCTACGCGGCTACCAGATGGCCGATTCCACTCGTGATATGCGTCGCTCTGTCTATGAACGCGAGTTGAAGCCGAAATTTGGCAACCAGAAGCTGATAGAAATTACCCACGAAGATCTGCGCGCACTGACCGATGTCATCGTGGAGCGCGGCGCGCCGGCAACTGCAGTGCATGCCCGCGAGGTGGTGTTGCAGGTTTTTCGCTGGGCCATCGAGCGCGGCCAGAAAGTGGAAAATCCGGCAGAGTTGGTGCGTCCAGCATCCATCGCTAAATTCGAGCCGCGCGACCGTACTCTGACACCCGATGAAATTGGTTTGATGTACCAGTACATCGAGCGCATTGGTACGTCGCCTTCAATTCGGGCGGCAGTCAAGTTGTTGTTGCTCACGATGGTGCGCAAGAGCGAGTTGACCAAGGCGACCTGGAGTGAGATCAATTTCAGCGACGCACTTTGGACGATCCCGAAGGAGCGAATGAAGCGCCGCAATCCACATTTGGTCTTTTTGTCCGTCCAGGCGCTGGATATCTTCATTGCGTTGAAAACGTTCGCGGGTGGATCAGACTATGTGCTGCCGTCGCGGTACGACTCAGACAAGCCGATGAGCAGCGCCACGCTCAACCAAGTGTTGACGCTGACATACCGGTTGGCACAGAAGGAAGGTAAGCCGCTCGCAAAATTCGGTCCGCATGACTTGCGGCGCACGTCTAGCACTTTGCTGCACGAAGCGGGCTACAACACCGATTGGATTGAGAAATGCCTAGCCCACGAGCAAAAGGGCGTGAGGGCTGTCTACAACAAGGCTGAATATCGCGAGCAACGTGCAGCGATGCTCCAGGACTGGGCGGACATGATTGATGGATGGACACAGCCGTAGTCATGCTTCACGCGCCGAAAAGGAAGTCAAACCAGTCAAATAAGTCCGGTGACTACTGGCGACCCTGTCATACCTGGACGAGTGGCACGTGCCCCGGTCGATTTACGCATTTCTATCCACGCTTCAATCTCGGCTAAGTCCCAGGCGACGCTTCGTTTGGTCAAAACAATGCGCTGCGGGAATTCTCCCCGACGCTCCATGTTGAAGATTGTTCTTTCGGACAGCGGAATCATTGCTAACAACCTTTTTCGGTTGATCAGAGTCTTTCGCTTCTCTTCGGCCTGCATACGGTAACTTCCCTTGGATTACGTTGGCTAATCCAAGAATGTCGCCAGAACGGCTTGGCAGGGACAACAATAGTTAGAGTTTAGTTGTCACTCTTCGAGTTTTTTGGTTTTCGGCGACGGAGTGCTGCTGAAACGGCTTGACGGGATATTCCAAGGCGACGAGCAATTTCTGCTTGGTTGGTTATGCCTTCTTCCAGTAGTTCATCAATTTTGATGGTTGGTGTCTTATGCCCTTGGAGTCGATAATAAGCCTCGTATCTGATCGCTTCTTGATGCTCAGCGATGCTTCTTGAAAGACGAGCAGCATTTTCCATCCATAGAATATTCACGATGACCTCAAAATCGTCGATGAATCTTATATCTCTTTGATATGCTCGGCGTGCTTCTTCACTTCGTCTTGGGTTATGATTTTCACAATACAGCTTACTGGCTTTAGGTGACCCCATGGGTTGACCTGGTATTTGGGCAAGATTTACAAGTAAACCGCCTCGTGCCCAGCGTGATAGAAGGGCCTGTCGCTCGAAGTGATCTTGAATTGAATCGATTGAAAAATCATGATTCATCTCAGATAAATTGCAATAGTCGCTCACCATGCGAGCGGCCTCAAAGGGGTCATCAGGTTTCATTTCCCCGCTCAGCAAGCGTTTGAAGTGCGTGATCATGGCGTCCGCATTTTTCTTGGCTTCATCTCGCATGGCATCCGTTAAAGGGATCACCTTTGCTCCGCCTCGCGGCAAACGTTTAACTGCTACGAAAATCTCTCGCCTAACAGCGTATTCAGTTGAGCGCCAGCATAAATCACAAAATCTCCAATCATAATGTTGATTTAATTTCCACCGTATACGTGGAGAAGTTGTTTCGTATTCTGGCACAAGCTGTTCAGTCCACGGATCGAACAGTAGTCTCTTGATTTTTCTTTTTTTGTGTGTAGCCATAAAAAAATTATACTCGATATGACAACAAAATTCTAACAATTTCCTGACTCAGCACGGTCGAACAACCCCATCCTTTAGTCAACGAACGTAATTGAAGGAAGGGCATAGCATGAACATAGAGGATGTACTGCTTCGTCAGTATGGTCCGTTGCTGAGCATGGCTCAGCTGGCAAAAGTGCTTGATCGTTCATCAGAAGGGCTACGTGTTAGCCTGCTGAACGATTCTGATTGGTCAAGGCGCATCAACGAAACGAGGGTCAAGTTAGGTCGACGCGTCTACTTTCGGACCATCGATGTGTCGAAGGTGTTGAGCGGAAGATAGTGTTGCGAGATGCTTTCGCCTTCATCATCAGATCAGGCGTTTGATGAAGCTTTAGCTCGTGTCCGACTGCGGATTGCAGCAAATCACGCGGCTGCAGAAGCAAAGACTTTATCGACTCCGACGCAGCTGTTCCTGCCTGGGTTTGACATTGGAGCTTTCCCAAACCATCTAAACCGTTCAAGCTTGATCGCCCCGATTGCACGTGGCCAACGCAAATTTTACCGTCAAGCCATCATGGTCACCCGGAGAGATTGCGTGCTGGAATACACAGGTGAGCAGTTGGATGAAGGGGATGGCGATGTCATTATGGCGCTGATTGCCTTTGCGCGTCCTTATCCACTCGGTACATCCGTTCAGTTAAATAGGAAAAGACTTCTGCGAAAAATTAAGCGCGGAGCTATTGGGAGTTCGCAGTATCAATGGTTGCATCGAAGTCTTAAAAGGCTACGCGAGGCCACTCTTTTTTTAGAAACAAAAAAGCTTGACGGAACAACTGGGTATTCTATTGGAAAAATGACCTCGTTCAACATCGTGCAAAACCTTAGCTATGACGATTCTGCGGAAGTTTATTGCTATACGCTTGATCCTCGTTGGGAGCTGATGTTTGGTAATCGCGAATACTCCCTCCTTGATTGGGAGAAACGAAGGAGCATTCGACGAGGGCAGGATATGGCAAAAACACTGCAACGGTTGGTTTCGACTTCTTCCAACACGGTACAACGATATGGTTTAGATATGTTGAAAGCGAAGATGGAATACCAAGGGCGTATGCGGGATTTTAGAAGTGCTCTGACTGCCGCCGTTCAAGAACTTGAACGGCTCCAGATCGTCGCCAAAGGGAAAATAGCCACAAATACTAAAGGCGCTCAGCAACTCACCTTGTGGCTCGTACGTGCAGCAGTCTAAATTTTAGAGAAACGACTCTTCTGGCTGGCGCTCTGGTAGAGGTACTTCCAACAGTGGCACAGCGTCGCGCTTAGCCGGTGGCATAGCGTCGCGCCCGCAGTGGCATAGCGTCGCGCCCGCAGTGGCATAGCGTCGCGCCCGCAGTGGCATAGCATCGCCATTTGGTGGCATAGCGTCGCGCTTTAGTGGCATAGCGTCGCACCCTAGCCTTGTAATGCATTGATGCATAAGCAATTTTTTCTAAAAAAAAGATCGTTACCTTCTTTTTACCTTCTTTTTACTGGAGGTGGGGTGTGGATAAGCTGGCAGTCGACACCACTACGACAACAGATCTTTTTAAGACGACAAAATTTGTGCCGCGCGCCAAGTGCTCCCTTAAACAGCCCCCCTGAAGGGGGGAGCCCTGGCGCTCCGCGCCACGCGCCCCCAGGCCGCGGGAGGCTGCGCCTCCCCTGTCCGCCTGTTACGCGCCTGCGGCGCTCCACGGCGCGGCCTCGACCCCTCCGGGGAAGCTGCGCTCCCCCCACTTCGTGGCTCCCCCCTGCTTGCTGTCAATCAGGTGGCAATCGGCCTGGGATCGGTGTTTATTCAAATGCCGCGCTGGTTCGTAGCACTCCAGAGCTGCACTACAGCAGCTCCTTCGGATCGGGGTTGGGGTTCCAGACGACGCGGCGTGGCACCGAACTTCGGGGTGGCTTCTCTTGATGCAGGCTTCTTGATTCGCGCACGGCGGCCGCAGGGGTTTTTTCTGCCGCAGGCGCGGTACGTTCCTTTTGCCGGGAAAGCACGGAGCGCAGCGTGTTGTAGCCGATGGGAAAGCCGGCTTGCTCGCCCAGCTTCTCGGCCACGGTGTGCAGGTAATAGCCCTGGGCCAGCAGTTCATCGACCAGATGCCGGTTGGCCCGGATGTAGGCCGAGGCGTTGCGTCTGGGAGCTTGGCGGTCATTCATGCGCATTTCTCAGGCGTTGTCTTGTCGAGAGTGTTGAAGGTTGATGCAGGTCGGGTCTCTCCCAGTCTCTCGATTTCTCTCCGTAACTCTCGGAAAGTTGGATTTCGATTCTGATAGTTGATGATTGTTGAAGAAAGTTGTCGATTGCGTCAATAGTCGGCAGCGCAAGGCTTGTTCTGGGCGGCGAAGGAAAGGCGGATCAGGGGGTATTGGCGGAAACGCCGTATTAGTGGAACATAAAGGGATGTGTGCCACTACCCCATAAAATCGCACGCAAAGCGTTGTGGTTGCTACGTTTTTTTACCCCACAGACTTGCACTCATACCCCACATTTGTGATGTCTCGGAAATCGGCTTTCTACACAGTCAGGATCGACCCGGAGGAACGGGCTTTACTTGAGAAGGTTGCGGCCCGAGCTGGCTATCGTTCCCTGAGCGCCTTCCTGCTGGCGGCAGCTCGAGAGAAGGCCCAGTTGATCGAGAACGACGACGTTCTCAGTGCGATGGAGGAACGCATGGCTGCGACCTTCGGGCGCGTCATGCAGATGATCCAGACCGTCAACGATGGGGTGCAGGTGAACGTGTCGCAGGTTCATTACCTGGCGCAAGCGTTCTTTACCTGTGTTCCTCAGCCACCGCCGGAGGCCGTGGATGCGGCCATTGACCAAGCCAAGATTCGCCATGCTCGATGGCAGGAGGCCGTGGCGGCAGATGTGGAAGGAAAGCCTGGCGCCTGAAAACAGTCGGCTCAGGCCGCCACGGGCTCGATCACCAGGCAGCTTTGCTCGTCGGTGGAGTTGCCCTGGCGGAGGGTGAAGCCGGGGAGATCGTTGACGTCGATGATGAGCCGCAGGTCAAAGTCAAACTCCATTGGCGGGCGCTGGCTCTCGGTCTGGATGCGCAAGGCCTTGAAAGGCACGCTGAAGGGTGCGTCCTTGGCGAGTGCCAGACCCATGCGGTAGATGTCGCGCTCCAGCTTGGAGTCCACCAGGTCATTGCTCCCCGGTGGATGCGCCAGCAGATCCAAGCGGTTGTCCGCGATGGCCTTGTACAGCCATCTTGGCAGTACCAGCTGGAGGTCCTGGATGCAGCCGCTTCCTGGATCTCGTTCGATCGTGTAGAGCGACAGCAGCGGCTCGTTGTCGGACAGGCTTGGAAGGTCCGTGTCGCGGCCGTTGTGTGAGACGCCTTGCCCGATCCAGGTGCTGCTGAGGCGGCGGCAGACATGATCGAGCAGGTAGCGGGGGTCTTCGAGAGAAAGCTGTTGAAGAAAGGTCTCCAGTCCGTTGGCCATCTCGGTGTCGATGGCCACGGATCGACCGGGCCTGGGCGCACCCGCATAGCGCCAGCGATCCATGGCGCAGACAAGCTGATGTATGACGGCCCGCAGGAACACGTAGCAGTCCCAGGTTTTGGCCGCCAGGGCCTTGTCTTGGGCAGGCGTGCAGAGTTTTTGGAGCTGCCAGAGGTTGGTTTTCATAGTATATGATGCGATTTTCGCATATGCGTATTTCGCATGCAATCTGCATGGGCCCGAGACGAGCCCATGCAGAAGTCCCTCTACACCCAGCAGTACCAGAAGATGCTGCGCCATCTGAAAAAAGCCAGGCACAACGCCGGCTTGACGCAGAGGCAATTGGCCGAGGTGCTGGAGGCCACGCAGGACGAGATCAGCAAATGCGAAACGGGCGTGAGGCGCCTGGATGTGATTGAACTCAAGCTGTGGGTCGAGGCGCTGGGCTTGGAAGTCGGTGAATTTTTGGAGTGTCTGGATTGACCGATGCCAGGTGCGGGCCTCTCCCGGGAGGTGTGCATGGAAGTCGGGCGAAGGTTGTGGATGATCGGGCTGGTTGCTGCAGTAGCTTGCTTTGTGGGTTGTGGCGACAAACCTGGTGCGGATGACGTAAGGCAGGGTGAATCGAGACCCAAAGGCTCCAAAAAACCGGCCTCGGAAAAGTTGGCAGAAGATGAGCTGGAGCGTCGGGAGAGAACCAAAGAGGCCTTTCGCCGCAACAAAACGAGGCAGAGCCGACCGGGTAATACGCCAGTTCTGGACTTCTGATTGAGCGTGGCCAGGCAAAGGAGCAAGACATGCAGATCAGCGAACAAGAGCGTCGGCAGCGCAGCGAAGCCATCCGCAAGGCGCGCAACAGCGTTCGCCTGGAGGGCGTGGTTCTGGACGCTGAAATTGAGGCGCTGAACCAACGTTTCATCGACGGCGAGATCAGCAGCGCGGAACACACGCGACTGGGCATCGAGCACGTCAAGGCCAAGCACGCGAAAACGCCATCGCTCAATGCGGCCGTGACCGAAACCAACTGAAAAGGAGTGAGCAGCCTGAGGTGCAAAACCGGTCAGGCTGCTCGATTGATCAATTCGACAGAATTGATTTGGACTCACTCCAAGATGTTCGTGTCACGTTAGCAACCGGGGAGGCACTTTCCCACGAGCTGCGAACAACGGAGCTGACTGATTGGTATCGAGCTTTTCCCTCTGGTGTGCTTTTTTCCAGCTGGAAAAGCCAGAAGTCCTGAACCTCCTGGCTCAAACCGTCAAAAAGTGCTCGATCCTCTGCGGACATCTTCGGGAGGAACGTGTGTCGCCGACGATGATGTTCTCGGTGGAGGATTTCGACCGGGTCTTTCTGCGTTTGAGCGTGGCAGACGGTCACGTGCCTCCAGTGCAGGTAACCGAACTCTTTTGCAGCGAGGTCAAGGGCCGTGAGCCAAAGCATTTGGCCTGCCTTGCTCAGCATCTTGGCGCGACGCCGCATCTTTTCGACGGCGGTGGCTGTGGTGCGTAAATACTTCATATGTGTTTCCAAGTTCATGCGGTTTGGTTCGGTGCCCACTGCCGAACTCCCGCAAGACACGGGAATCACAAAAATGTTTTATGTCGTCCTAGCGAACCAGGTGTGCCGTGGTGGGCAGCGTGCATCGACGGGTGCACTGGATCATTTTATCATCGACTCTGAGTTGACTGTGTTGCGCAAACGGTCGTTTGTGTGACAATCATGTGAGGCGCTTGAAATGTCATTTTCAGAAGACGACTGCACCAGTTGATTGGGCGTAATGGCTGTTGTGCAGCCAGCTCCTGACAGTTCAATATCAGAAGTGATCTGCACCAATCTCGACTATGCTCAATACTCGTGTGCACCAAAGCGAGGTGAGCATGGCGACGGACACCCCACGGATTCCAGAACAAGGCGTGGCCACTCTGCCTGATGAGGCTTGGGAGCGTGCGCGCCGTCGTGCGGAGATCATCAGTCCGTTGGCGCAGTCGGAGACGGTCGGGCACGAAGCGGCCGATATGGCGGCTCAGGCGCTGGGCTTGTCTCGGCGCCAGGTATACGTTCTGATCCGGCGTGCCCGGCAAGGCAGCGGCCTCGTGACGGATCTGGTGCCCGGCCAGTCCGGTGGAGGTAAAGGTAAGGGGCGCTTGCCGGAACCGGTCGAGCGCGTCATCCACGAGCTACTGCAAAAGCGGTTCCTGACCAAGCAGAAGCGCAGCCTAGCGGCCTTTCACCGCGAAGTCACTCAGGTGTGCAAGGCTCAAAAACTGCGAGTGCCGGCGCGCAATACCGTGGCCTTACGGATCGCTAGCCTTGACCCGCGCAAGGTCATCCGCCGGCGGGAAGGCCAGGATGCCGCTCGTGACCTACAAGGTGTGGGCGGCGAGCCTCCTGCCGTGACCGCGCCGCTGGAGCAGGTGCAGATAGACCATACGGTCATCGACCTGATCGTGGTCGATGACCGCGACCGGCAACCTATTGGCCGCCCGTACCTGACCCTCGCCATCGACGTGTTCACCCGCTGCGTGCTCGGCATGGTCGTCACGCTGGAAGCGCCGTCTGCCGTTTCGGTTGGCCTGTGCCTCGTGCATGTCGCCTGCGACAAGCGCCCTTGGCTGGAAGGACTGAACGTGGAAATGGATTGGCAGATGAGCGGCAAGCCCTTGCTGCTCTACCTAGACAACGCGGCCGAGTTCAAGAGCGAGGCCCTGCGCCGGGGTTGCGAGCAGCATGGCATCCGGCTGGACTATCGCCCGCTGGGACAGCCGCACTATGGCGGCATCGTGGAACGGATCATCGGCACGGCGATGCAGATGATTCACGACGAACTGCCGGGAACGACCTTCTCCAACCCTGACCAGCGCGGCGACTACGATTCCGAAAACAAGGCCGCCCTGACGCTGCGCGAGCTAGAGCGCTGGCTCACATTGGCGGTCGGCACCTACCACGGTTCGGTGCACAACGGCCTGCTCCAACCGCCGGCCGCGCGCTGGGCCGAGGCCGTGGCGCGTGTCGGCGTACCGGCCGTCGTCACACGCGCTACTTCGTTCCTGGTCGATTTTCTGCCGATCCTCCGGCGCACGCTGACCCGCACCGGCTTTGTCATCGACCACATCCACTACTACGCCGATGCGCTCAAGCCGTGGATTGCGCGGCGTGAACGCTGGCCGTCCTTTCTGATCCGGCGCGATCCGCGCGACATCAGCCGTATCTGGGTCCTGGAACCGGAGGGACAGCATTACCTGGAAATTCCCTACCGTACCTTGTCGCATCCGGCTGTCACCCTCTGGGAACAACGGCAGGCGCTGGCGAAACTGCGGCAGCAAGGGCGCGAACAGGTGGATGAGTCGGCGCTGTTCCGCATGATCGGCCAGATGCGTGAGATTGTGACCAGCGCGCAGAAGGCCACACGCAAGGCGCGGCGTGACGCGGATCGCCGCCAGCACCTCAAGACATCAGCTCGGCCGGACAAGCCCGTTCCGCCGGATACGGATATTGCCGACCCGCAGGCAGACAACTTGCCACCCGCCAAACCGTTCGACCAGATTGAGGAGTGGTAGCCGTGGACGAATATCCCATCATCGACCTGTCCCACCTGCTGCCGGCGGCCCAGGGCTTGGCCCGTCTTCCGGCGGACGAGCGCATCCAGCGCCTTCGCGCCGACCGCTGGATCGGCTATCCGCGCGCAGTCGAGGCGCTGAACCGGCTGGAAGCCCTTTATGCGTGGCCAAACAAGCAACGCATGCCCAACCTGCTGCTGGTTGGCCCGACCAACAATGGCAAGTCGATGATCGTCGAGAAGTTCCGCCGCACCCACCCGGCCAGCTCCGACGCCGACCAGGAGCACATCCCGGTGTTGGTCGTGCAGATGCCGTCCGAGCCGTCCGTGATCCGCTTCTACGTCGCGCTGCTCGCCGCGATGGGCGCGCCGCTGCGCCCACGCCCACGGTTGCCGGAAATGGAGCAACTGGCTCTGGCACTGCTGCGCAAGGTCGGCGTGCGCATGCTGGTGATCGACGAGCTGCACAACGTGCTGGCCGGCAACAGCGTCAACCGCCGGGAATTCCTCAACCTGCTGCGCTTCCTCGGCAACGAACTGCGCATCCCGTTGGTTGGGGTAGGCACGCGCGACGCCTACCTAGCCATCCGCTCCGATGACCAGTTGGAAAATCGCTTCGAGCCGATGATGCTGCCGGTATGGGAGGCCAACGACGATTGCTGCTCACTGCTGGCCAGCTTCGCCGCTTCGCTCCCGCTGCGCCGGCCTTCCCCAATTGCCACGCTGGACATGGCTCGCTACCTGCTCACACGCAGCGAGGGCACCATAGGGGAACTGGCGCACTTGCTGATGGCGGCGGCCATCGTCGCCGTGGAGAGCGGCGAGGAAGCGATCAACCATCGCACACTCAGCATGGCCTGTTGAGTTGCATCTAAAATTGACCCACTTAGGGTAAAGATTTGCGTCGAAATTTGACCCACGTATGACACTGTTTCCCGTCTGGATATGGCGGGAGAAATCAAGGAGTGATAAACGTGGCGATATTGAGCGCAATTCGACGCTGGCATTTTCGCGATGGTGCGTCGATTCGGGAAATAGCCCGACGAAGCGGCCTGTCCAGGAACACCGTTCGCAAGTATTTGCAAAGCAAGGTGGTTGAACCGCAGTACCCAGCGCGAGACAGCGTTGGCAAGTTAAGTCCTTTTGAGCCCAAGTTAAGGCAGTGGCTCTCCACCGAGCACAAAAAGACAAAGAAGCTGCGCAGAAACCTGCGCAGCATGTACCGGGATTTGGTCGCTTTGGGCTTTACCGGGTCTTATGACCGAGTGTGTGCCTTTGCCCGACAGTGGAAAGATTCCGAACAGTTCAAGGCGCAAACCTCGGGCAAGGGTTGTTTCATCCCCTTGCGCTTTGCTTGTGGCGAAGCCTTCCAATTCGATTGGAGTGAGGACTTTGCCCGCATAGCGGGCAAACAGGTCAAACTTCAGATTGCCCAGTTTAAGTTGGCCCACAGCCGGGCCTTTGTGCTTCGGGCTTACTACCAGCAAAAACATGAAATGCTGTTTGATGCCCACTGGCATGCCTTTCAAATCTTCGGTGGCATTCCCAAGCGCGGCATCTACGACAACATGAAGACCGCTGTGGATTCGGTGGGGCGTGGCAAAGAGCGCAGGGTCAATCAGCGGTTCACTGCCATGGTCAGCCACTACCTGTTTGATGCGCAGTTCTGTAATCCAGCATCGGGTTGGGAGAAAGGCCAGATTGAGAAGAACGTGCAGGATTCCCGCCAACGCCTGTGGCAAGGGGCACCAGACTTTCAAAGCCTTGCTGATTTGAATGTGTGGCTTGAGCATCGCTGCAAAGCGCTGTGGTCTGAGCTGCGCCACCCCGAATTGGACCAAACCGTGCAAGAGGCCTTTGCCGATGAACAAGGCGAGTTGATGGCGCTACCCAATGCCTTTGATGCATTCGTGGAGCAAACCAAGCGAGTCACTTCAACCTGCCTTGTTCACCACGAGGGCAATCGCTACAGCGTTCCTGCCAGTTACGCCAACAGGGCCATCAGCCTTCGGATTTATGCAGACAAGCTGGTGATGGCTGCCGAAGGCCAACACATTGCCGAGCATCCAAGATTGTTTGGCAGTGGCCACGCTCGGCGTGGCCACACACAATACGACTGGCACCATTACTTGTCTGTGCTTCAGAAGAAACCTGGGGCGTTGCGCAATGGTGCGCCATTTGCTGAATTGCCACCCGCGTTCAAGAAGCTTCAATCCATCTTGCTGCAACGCCCCGGCGGTGACCGTGACATGGTGGAAATTCTGGCCCTTGTATTGCACCACGATGAAGGTGCGGTACTCAGTGCTGTGGAATTGGCATTGGAGTGTGGCAAGCCATCGAAGGAGCATGTGCTTAATCTGTTGGGACGTTTGACCGAAGAACCTCCACCCAAACCGATTCCAATTCCCAAGGGGTTAAGGCTGACATTGGAACCACAGGCCAACGTGAACCGCTATGACAGTTTAAGGAGAGCCCATGATGCAGCATGAAGGCCATGTGAGAATCCTCAAATCCTTGAAACTCTTTGGCATGGCACACGCCATTGAGGAGTTGGGCAATCAGAATTCACCAGCATTTAATCAAGCCTTGCCCATGCTGGACAGCTTGATTAAAGCTGAAGTGGCAGAGCGTGAAGTACGTTCGGTGAACTATCAATTGCGGGTGGCCAAGTTCCCCGTGTATCGGGACTTGGTGGGCTTTGACTTCAGTCAAAGCCTGGTTAATGAGGCCACGGTCAAACAATTGCACCGGTGCGACTTCATGGAACAAGCCCAGAACGTGGTGCTGATTGGTGGGCCAGGCACAGGCAAGACTCACCTGGCCACAGCCATTGGTACACAAGCAGTGATGCACTTGAACCGACGGGTGCGTTTCTTCTCCACCGTGGATTTGGTCAATGCACTGGAGCAAGAGAAATCATCTGGGCGTCAGGGACAAATCGCAAACCGTCTGTTGTATGCCGATTTGGTGATTCTGGATGAGCTGGGATATTTGCCTTTTAGCCAAACCGGTGGGGCACTGCTGTTTCACCTGCTCTCAAAGCTGTACGAAAAAACCAGCGTGATACTGACCACCAACTTGAGCTTCTCGGAATGGAGCCGAGTGTTTGGCGATGAAAAGATGACAACAGCGTTGTTGGACCGACTAACCCACCACTGCCACATCCTGGAAACCGGCAATGAAAGTTACCGCTTCAAACACAGTTCAACTCAGAATAAGCAGGAGGAAAAACAGACCCGCAAACTGAAAATCGAGACATAATTCTGACAACAAGGGGTGGGTCAAAATTCAATGCAAATCCCGGGTCAAATTTGGGTGCAAATCAACAGATATCGACAACCTCTCGCGCAACCAAGACATCGCGGTCGGACTGCAAGTGATCTTGAAGCCACGGGCCCGTCCCACCCCGACATGGACCTCGATGCCCGAACGGACGTTAGATTTCGAGTTCTAGGCGTTCTGCGATGAAGGTTGGATCCCAGCCGGGATTGAAAGTGTCGACGTGGGTGAATCCGAGCCGCTCGTATAGGCCACGCAGGTTCGGGTGGCAGTCGAGCCGCAGCTTGGCGCACCCCTGCGTTCGCGCGGCATGGCGGCAAGCCTCGATCAGCGCGGAGCTGACACCCCGGCCCGCATGTGTCCGTCGCACCGCGAGCTTGTGCAGATATGCGGCCTCCCCCTTGAGGGCGTCGGGCCAGAACTCGGGATCCTCGGCCGACAAGGTGCAACAGCCGACGATGCCGTCGCTGCAACTCGCGACTAGGAGCTCGGATCTCAGGACGAAGGTCTCCGCGAATGTCCGGTCGATCCGCGCGACGTCCCAGGCGGGCGTTCCCTTGGCGGACATCCACGCCGCAGCGTCGTGCATCAGCCGCACAACCTCGTCGATATCACCCGAGCAGGCGACCCGAACGTTCGGGGGCTCCTCGCTGTCCATTCGCTCCCCTGGCGCGGTATGAACCGCCGCCTCATAGTGCAGTTTGATCCTGACGAGCCCAGCATGTCTGCGCCCACCTTCGCGGAACCTGACCAGGGTCCGCTAGCGGGCGGCCGGAAGGTGAATGCTAGGCATGATCTAACCCTCGGTCTCTGGCGTCGCGACTGCGAAATTTCGCGAGGGTTTCCGAGAAGGTGATTGCGCTTCGCAGATCTCCAGGCGCGTGGGTGCGGACGTAGTCAGCGCCATTGCCGATCGCGTGAAGTTCCGCCGCAAGGCTCGCTGGACCCAGATCCTTTACAGGAAGGCCAACGGTGGCGCCCAAGAAGGATTTCCGCGACACCGAGACCAATAGCGGAAGCCCCAACGCCGACTTCAGCTTTTGAAGGTTCGACAGCACGTGCAGCGATGTTTCCGGTGCGGGGCTCAAGAAAAATCCCATCCCCGGATCGAGGATGAGCCGGTCGGCAGCGACCCCGCTCCGTCGCAAGGCGGAAACCCGCGCCTCGAAGAACCGCACAATCTCGTCGAGCGCGTCTTCGGGTCGAAGGTGACCGGTGCGGGTGGCGATGCCATCCCGCTGCGCTGAGTGCATAACCACCAGCCTGCAGTCCGCCTCAGCAATATCGGGATAGAGCGCAGGGTCAGGAAATCCTTGGATATCGTTCAGGTAGCCCACGCCGCGCTTGAGCGCATAGCGCTGGGTTTCCGGTTGGAAGCTGTCGATTGAAACACGGTGCATCTGATCGGACAGGGCGTCTAAGAGCGGCGCAATACGTCTGATCTCATCGGCCGGCGATACAGGCCTCGCGTCCGGATGGCTGGCGGCCGGTCCGACATCCACGACGTCTGATCCGACTCGCAGCATTTCGATCGCCGCGGTGACAGCGCCGGCGGGGTCTAGCCGCCGGCTCTCATCGAAGAAGGAGTCCTCGGTGAGATTCAGAATGCCGAACACCGTCACCATGGCGTCGGCCTCCGCAGCGACTTCCACGATGGGGATCGGGCGAGCAAAAAGGCAGCAATTATGAGCCCCATACCTACAAAGCCCCACGCATCAAGCTTTTGCCCATGAAGCAACCAGGCAATGGCTGTAATTATGACGACGCCGAGTCCCGACCAGACTGCATAAGCAACACCGACAGGGATGGATTTCAGAACCAGAGAAAGAAAATAAAATGCGATGCCATAACCGATTATGACAACGGCGGAAGGGGCAAGCTTAGTAAAGCCCTCGCTAGATTTTAATGCGGATGTTGCGATTACTTCGCCAACTATTGCGATAACAAGAAAAAGCCAGCCTTTCATGATATATCTCCCAATTTGTGTAGGGCTTATTATGCACGCTTAAAAATAATAAAAGCAGACTTGACCTGATAGTTTGGCTGTGAGCAATTATGTGCTTAGTGCATCTAACGCTTGAGTTAAGCCGCGCCGCGAAGCGGCGTCGGCTTGAACGAATTGTTAGACATTATTTGCCGACTACCTTGGTGATCTCGCCTTTCACGTAGTGAACAAATTCTTCCAACTGATCTGCGCGGGAGGCCAAGCGATCTTCTTCTTGTCCAAGATAAGCCTGTCTAGCTTCAAGTATGACGGGCTGATACTGGGCCGGCAGGCGCTCCATTGCCCAGTCGGCAGCGACATCCTTCGGCGCGATTTTGCCGGTTACTGCGCTGTACCAAATGCGGGACAACGTAAGCACTACATTTCGCTCATCGCCAGCCCAGTCGGGCGGCGAGTTCCATAGCGTTAAGGTTTCATTTAGCGCCTCAAATAGATCCTGTTCAGGAACCGGATCAAAGAGTTCCTCCGCCGCTGGACCTACCAAGGCAACGCTATGTTCTCTTGCTTTTGTCAGCAAGATAGCCAGATCAATGTCGATCGTGGCTGGCTCGAAGATACCTGCAAGAATGTCATTGCGCTGCCATTCTCCAAATTGCAGTTCGCGCTTAGCTGGATAACGCCACGGAATGATGTCGTCGTGCACAACAATGGTGACTTCTACAGCGCGGAGAATCTCGCTCTCTCCAGGGGAAGCCGAAGTTTCCAAAAGGTCGTTGATCAAAGCTCGCCGCGTTGTTTCATCAAGCCTTACGGTCACCGTAACCAGCAAATCAATATCACTGTGTGGCTTCAGGCCGCCATCCACTGCGGAGCCGTACAAATGTACGGCCAGCAACGTCGGTTCGAGATGGCGCTCGATGACGCCAACTACCTCTGATAGTTGAGTCGATACTTCGGCGATCACCGCTTCCCTCATGATGTTTAACGCCTGAATTAAGCCGCGCCGTAGGCGTCGGCTTGAATGAATTGTTAGAGGGCAATGCCATGACATACCCAAGTGAGTGGAAAGGTAATGTGGATGCGGTTGATGGAACCGCGATCTTCAAGATCGACGGAGTTGAATACTCGCTACACCTCGACTCTTTCACCAACTACCAGATTGTTGCTGGAATGCTCGATGCGGTTTTTACCCAAGGGAAACAATTTGCAGAGCAGGCCATCCGGTCGCATGTGTCTCGTGCGCTGGACGATGCGAAGCGGCTCCATGCCCTCTAACTTTGTTTTAGGGCGACTGCCCTGCTGCGTAACATCGTTGCTGCTCCATAACATCAAACATCGACCCACGGCGTAACGCGCTTGCTGCTTGGATGCCCGAGGCATAGACTGTACAAAAAAACAGTCATAACAAGCCATGAAAACCGCCACTGCGCCGTTACCACCGCTGCGTTCGGTCAAGGTTCTGGACCAGTTGCGTGAGCGCATACGCTACTTGCATTACAGTTTACGAACCGAACAGGCTTATGTCCACTGGGTTCGTGCCTTCATCCGTTTCCACGGTGTGCGTCACCCGGCAACCTTGGGCAGCAGCGAAGTCGAGGCATTTCTGTCCTGGCTGGCGAACGAGCGCAAGGTTTCGGTCTCCACGCATCGTCAGGCATTGGCGGCCTTGCTGTTCTTCTACGGCAAGGTGCTGTGCACGGATCTGCCCTGGCTTCAGGAGATCGGAAGACCTCGGCCGTCGCGGCGCTTGCCGGTGGTGCTGACCCCGGATGAAGTGGTTCGCATCCTCGGTTTTCTGGAAGGCGAGCATCGTTTGTTCGCCCAGCTTCTGTATGGAACGGGCATGCGGATCAGTGAGGGTTTGCAACTGCGGGTCAAGGATCTGGATTTCGATCACGGCACGATCATCGTGCGGGAGGGCAAGGGCTCCAAGGATCGGGCCTTGATGTTACCCGAGAGCTTGGCACCCAGCCTGCGCGAGCAGCTGTCGCGTGCACGGGCATGGTGGCTGAAGGACCAGGCCGAGGGCCGCAGCGGCGTTGCGCTTCCCGACGCCCTTGAGCGGAAGTATCCGCGCGCCGGGCATTCCTGGCCGTGGTTCTGGGTTTTTGCGCAGCACACGCATTCGACCGATCCACGGAGCGGTGTCGTGCGTCGCCATCACATGTATGACCAGACCTTTCAGCGCGCCTTCAAACGTGCCGTAGAACAAGCAGGCATCACGAAGCCCGCCACACCGCACACCCTCCGCCACTCGTTCGCGACGGCCTTGCTCCGCAGCGGTTACGACATTCGAACCGTGCAGGATCTGCTCGGCCATTCCGACGTCTCTACGACGATGATTTACACGCATGTGCTGAAAGTTGGCGGTGCCGGAGTGCGCTCACCGCTTGATGCGCTGCCGCCCCTCACTAGTGAGAGGTAGGGCAGCGCAAGTCAATCCTGGCGGATTCACTACCCCTGCGCGAAGGCCATCGGTGCCGCATCGAACGGCCGGTTGCGGAAAGTCCTCCCTGCGTCCGCTGATGGCCGGCAGCAGCCCGTCGTTGCCTGATGGATCCAACCCCTCCGCTGCTATAGTGCAGTCGGCTTCTGACGTTCAGTGCAGCCGTCTTCTGAAAACGACATGAAAGGTGCTTCACGAGCATCTGATTTTGTTCCAAAATTGGTTTCACTATCTATGTTTCACAAACGGTATGTCAGAACGAATTGGATACGCTCGGGTTAGCACCGACGATCAGGATCTCGCCTTGCAGATTGATGCCCTGCAGCAGGCGGGCTGCGAAATCATCTATCAAGAGAAGATCAGCGGCAGCTCAACGGATCGACCAGAGCTTGATCACTGTTTAAAAGCGCTGCGGCCTGGCGACACATTGGTGGTATGGCGCATGGATCGGTTGGGTCGATCATTGGCGCACCTGGTGCGGACGATCACGGACTTGGAGGTCCAGCACATCGGTTTTGAGAGCCTGACCGAACGCATAGAGACTGGTAGCGCCACTGGGAAACTGATGTTCCACGTGTTTGCTGCCATGGCCGAGTTTGAGCGTAACTTGATCCGTGAGCGCACGATGGCTGGCCTGAAGGCAGCCAGGGCGCGGGGGCGTAAGGGTGGACGTAAACCTGTGCTGGATGCTCAAAAAATCAAGGAAATCAAAGTGTTGCTCAGCAACCCAGATATGGCGGTCACCGAAGTGGCGCAGCGCTACGGAGTGAGTCGAACGACGATTTATCGTCATGTGGGCAGCGTCAAACCGACTGCAACACCATGAACGCCGTAGAAATCGAACAAGCCATCACCGACCTTGCGGAGCAGCCGTTCGACCGCGCGGAGTTTCCCTTTGCATTTCTTGAGGCCTTCGGCAACAAGGCGACGACCATCAAGCGCCTGCGCGCGGGGGCGTCAAACAAGTCCGACCTCGGCGGTGTTCTCCAGACCAGCAACATCCACATCCTGACCTGCGACGCGGGGCAGGTGACGCAGGCGCTGGCCGCGCTCAAGGGCAGCCCGGCCACAAGCAAGGCCAAGGCGAAGTTCATTCTCGCCACGGACGGCGCAGACTTCGAAGCCGAAGACCTCACCAGCGGCGAGACTGTCGCCTGCACCTTCAAGGACTTTCCGGATCACTTCGGCTTCTTCCTGCCGCTGGCGGGTATTAGTACCGTCCGTCAGATCAGCGAAAACGCCTTCGACATCCGGGCCACCAGTCGCCTGAACCGGCTGTACGTCGAGCTGCTGAAAGACAACCCCGAATGGGGCACGGCAGATCGCCGTCATGACATGAACAAGTTCATGGCTCGGCTGATTTTTTGCTTTTTCGCCGAGGACACCGATATTTTCATCGGCAAGGGACGCTTCACCGACACCGTCGCGCAGATGAGCGAGCGTGACGCCTCCAATACTCACGAGGTCATCGCCACGCTGTTTCGCGCCATGAACACCCAGCGCGAGGAGCGGGCCACCGCTGGCATTCCCCGTTGGGCCGCAGAGTTTCCCTACGTCAACGGTTCCTTGTTCTCGGGCAGCGACGAAGTGCCGCGATTTAGTCGCATCGCCCGCTCTTACCTGCTGCACGTCGGTGGCCTCGATTGGACAAAAATCAATCCCGACATCTTCGGCTCAATGATCCAGGCCATCGCTGAAGACGAGGAACGTGGTGAGCTGGGCATGCACTATACCAGCGTTCCCAATATCTTGAAGGTGTTGAACCCGCTGTTTCTCGACGATCTGCGCGCAAAGCTGGAAGAGGCGGGTGACAACCCACGCACCTTGCTTAACCTGCGCAAGCGCATGGCGCGTATCCGCGTGTTCGACCCGGCCTGCGGGTCGGGAAATTTCCTTGTGATCGCCTACAAGGAAATGCGCACCATCGAGGCCGAGATCAACCAGCGGCGTGGGGAACAGGATCGCGCATCGGAAATTCCGCTCACTAATTTTCGCGGGATTGAACTACGCGACTTCCCGGCGGAAATTGCCCGCCTTGCGCTGATCATCGCCGAGTACCAGTGCGATGTTCTTTATCGCGGGCAACGGCTGGCGCTGGCCGAATTCCTGCCGCTTCGCAACGAGAACTGGATTACTTGCGGTAATGCACTGCGGCTGGATTGGTTGAGTATTTGCCCGCCGACTGGAACCGGCGTGAAGATGCAGGCGGATGATTTGTTTGCAACACCGCTAGAACAGGCGGAAATTGATTTTGAAAATGAAGGTGGTGAGACATATATCTGTGGGAATCCTCCCTATCAAGGGGCTCGTGAGCAATTGCCAGAGCAAAAAGAGGATTTAAAACGTATATTTAATGATCGTACAACCTCTTGGAGATTGCTCGATTATGTTTCCGCTTGGTTTTTGAAATCGGTCGATTATGGACTACGAACGAAGACCGATACAGCATTTGTGACGACGAACTCCATTTGTCAGGGACAGCATGTCCCAATCTTGTGGCCGCTTCTTCTTGAGACTGGTCATGAAATCGCTTTTGCACACACCAGCTTCAAGTGGGCGAATCTGGCGAGTCACAATGCTGGCGTAACTGTTGCCGTGATCGGCTTGTCCAATCAAGCGCCAAGAACTCGTCGATTGTTTTCCCTCTCAGTTGGTGGCGATGTCGTTGTCAAAGAGACCGATAATATCAATCCCTACCTAATAGCTGCGTCAAATATTTGGGTTGAAAAATCATCGCGGCCAATTTCAAAATTGCCTAATATGAATTATGGCAACTATCCAGGAGATGGTAATCACCTAACGCTCAGTCCTGCCGAGGCACGAGAGCTGCGTACTCGCCGACCTGATCTGAGTAAGATCGTAAAGCCCGTTTATGGCGCCCAAGAGTTTATCAGAGGTCTAAGTCGATTCTGTCTTTGGATCGACGATGAAATGCTCGACCAAGCTATGAGTGATCCGACTATTGCTAGTCGAATCGAAGCCGTCCGATCTACCCGGCTATCCAGTCGCGATCCGGCTTTGAACGCGCTTGCAACACGTGCACATCAGTACAGGGATCGCAATGCCGCAGAGCGTCAATTGATTCTCGTTCCGACCGTATCTTCGGAGCGGCGCGAATATATGCCAACTGACTTGAAGAGCGCAGAGGCTGTTACGACCAACCAAGCCTTCGCCCTTATTGACGCGCCACTTTGGAACATGGCGCTGATCGCCAGTCGCATGCATCTGGTCTGGATTGCCACCGTCTGCGGCAAGATGAAGACTGACTTTCGTTACTCTAACATCCTCGGCTGGAACACCTTCCCGGTGCCTATGCTCACCGAAAAAAACAAGGCCGATCTCACCCGCTGCGCGGAGGACATCCTGCTGGTCCGCGAGCATCACTTCCCCGCTACTATCGCTGACCTCTACAACCCCGAGAACATGCCCGCCGACCTGCGTGCTGCGCATGAGCGCAACGACGAAGTGCTGGAGCGCATCTACATCGGTCGGCGCTTTAGGAACGATACCGAGCGGCTGGAAAAGCTGTTCGACCTCTATACCAAGATGACGGCGGCTGAGGGCAAGGCACCGACGAAAAAAGGCGCGGCAAAAAGAGCTGCAGCGAGGAGGCGGGCATGAGCCGGCCTGAGCCGTTGCAGCCGGTGTACCAATTTTCCTCCGCTCAGGAGCCGGTCAGCCTGCGCCAAGGGACAGTGGAAGTTGATTTCAATAATGACAGGTTTTGCGGAATGGCTGACCTGGTGCTGAGATTCCTTCCCGGCCCTCGCTTGGTTTTTCACGCAATTGTCCGAAGCACGTCGGAGCCGGAATTGCCTTTTTTCCTGAATGTCCCAGACAATCTTTCGGTTTCATTCAATGGGCAGAAGATGGAGGGGTTTCGTGGGAGGTGGAAGGCAAATGGCAACACCTTGGAGTTCGATTGGATCCCGAGATCCCAGCCGGTAGTGCTGAGCGACATGCAGCCAAAAAATTCAGTTGCCGCAATTTTTCACCTGTTCAACTTTCCGGAGTTCCGAGGGGGCAATTATCAGGAGGTGGCCCCTCTAGGATGTGCTTTATTGGTGCTGGAATCTGAAGACTGGAAAATTTCCCTTCAGGAGCTTCCTGAAGATGCTACACGCGAAGCATGGGATCAGATCAAAAACGAAGGTGGCTGTTTCTTGACTCATATGGTCAAGATGGAGCGTAAGGATGGCGAGCAGTTCTCCGGCGAAGATGCTCAAGAGCAATGTTTTCTCTTGGATAACTTTCTGTCGTTCATTAACGGGGGGCGGTGCTGGCCCGTATGTGGGGTGGGGCTCGATGCCTCGGGCGAGACGACTTGGGAGACCTTTGCTTCTCCGCGCCCTGTCAGACCGCCTTATTCGTGGTTCAACCCATACAAGGCGAGTCAAGCTGAACTTCTGTTTCCGCTATTCGCAAAGCGTTGGCAGCAGTCGGCGGAGTGGAGGGATTGCCTGCATTCGGCGATCTACTGGTATGTGCAGGCTAACACGAGCGGTGGCTCACCGAGCATTGACGCCGCCATCATCCTGGCACAGGCTGCTTTGGAGCGATTGGCGCATCACTACTTGGTAGTAGATCAGAAGGTGGTCTCAGGCAAGGGGCGCGCTTCCGATCGGCTGCGAATGCTTTTTTCTGCGTGCGGTATTCCCAACGAGATCATGGACGCCACGCCAGACATACGCCGCGCGAATGGAACGTTCAAGAAAGACACCAGATGGATGGATGCGCCGCATGCTATCACCGACATCCGAAATTCTCTGGTTCATCCCGTTAGCAAGAAGAAATTGCACGATTGCCACGTGGATGCGTGGAAGTTGAGCTTGTGGTACCTGGAGTTGTCTGTGCTGGCCTTGTGCGGCTACGACGGCACCTATGTCAGTCGTTTGACGGCGAAGTACGTAACTGATTCTGCGAACGTGCCGTGGGGAAAGAAAGCATGAGCACCGATGATGCAAAACCTGTCAAGCTGACACCAGCACCCGAAGGCTACGCTGACTGGCTGGCCGACCTAAAGACTCGCATCCACACTGCCCAGCAACGCGCCGCTCTGGCGGTCAACCGTGAGCTGGTGCTGCTGTACTGGCAGATTGGTCAGGACATCTTGGCGCGGCAGGCCGCGCAGGGGTGGGGTGCGAAAGTCATCGAGCGGTTGTCGCAGGACTTGCGCTCGGCCTTTCCTGAGATGAAAGGCTTTTCCCCACGAAACCTGAAGTACATGCGTGCTTTCGCCGAAGCATGGCCGGATCAGTCATTTGTGCAAGAGGTGCTTGCACAATTGCCGTGGTATCACCAATTGGCCTTGCTGGACAAGCTGCCTGGCCCCAAAACCCGCCAGTGGTACGCAGCCAAAGCCATTGAGCACAACTGGTCGCGCAATGTGCTGGTGATGCAGATTGAAACCCGTCTATTGGAACGCAGCGGTAAGGCAGAGACCAATTTTGAGCTGACTCTGCCCAAGCCGCAGTCTGACCTGGCGCGCGAGTCGCTGAAAGACCCGTATCGCTTCGATTTTCTTGGTTTGACCGATGAGGCGCAGGAGCGTGCGGTCGAAGATGCGTTGGTCAAGCACGTCACTGAATTTCTGCTGGAGTTGGGCGCTGGTTTCGCCTTTGTTGGGCGGCAGGTGCTGCTGGATGTGGGGGGTGACGAGTTCTTCATCGACCTGCTGTTCTATCACCTCAAGCTACGCAGCTATGTGGTCATCGAGCTGAAGGCCGGCAAGTTCAAGCCCGAGCATCTTGGCCAACTGGGCTTCTATTTGACAGCGGTGGATGAGCAGGTCAAACACCCGCAAGACAACCCCACCATCGGCCTGCTGCTGTGCAAGAGCAAGAACAAGGTGGTGGCCGAATACGCGCTGCGCCAGAACGCGAAACCGCTGGGTGTGGCCGAATACAAGTTGATTGAATCCCTGCCGCCGGAGTTGGCGTCAGATTTGCCGAGCATCGAACAGATCGAACAGGAATTGATGGGAAATGATGCGGATACAGCCAATGCGGACGACAAGTCATGACCGATAACTTCGCCCGGCAGCGCGCCGTCCCCTCCGTTTCTGTCACCTATGCCCGCAATGGTGTCTCGACCAAGGCGAATGCCCTTGGGATGCGGCCGATGCAGGAACGGGCTTACGAGAAACGGGGAGAGCAATACTTGCTCATCAAGTCACCCCCCGCATCGGGCAAGAGCCGGGCGCTGATGTTCGTGGCACTGGACAAGCTGGCGAACCAGGGCATCAAGCAGGCCATCATCGTCGTGCCGGAGAAATCCATTGGTGCCAGCTTCAATGACGAGCCGCTGGCGAAGTACGGCTTCTGGGCCGACTGGCATGTTGAACCAAAGTGGAACCTGTGCAATGCGCCAGGCACCGACAACGGGGGCAAGGTGAAGTCGCTGGGCGCGTTTCTCGAAAGTGACGACAAGGTGCTGGTCTGTACCCACGCGACCTTCCGCTTCGCAGTCGATGCCTATGGTGTGGAGGCGTTCGACGACCGCCTGATCGCGGTCGATGAGTTCCACCATGTATCGGCCAACCCGGACAACAAGCTCGGCCAGCACCTGGGTCAGTTCATCGCGCGAGACAAGACGCACATCGTCGCCATGACCGGCTCCTACTTCCGTGGTGACGCCGAAGCCGTCTTGGCACCGACAGATGAAGCCAGGTTCGACACCGTCACCTACACCTACTACGAGCAGCTCAACGGCTACGAGTACCTCAAGCAGCTCGACATCGGCTACTTCTTCTACAGCGGGCCTTATGTCGATGACATCCTCAATGTCCTCGACCCTGCGGAGAAGACCATCATCCACATTCCCAACGTCAACTCGCGCGAGAGCACGAAGGACAAGATGCGCGAGGTGGAGCACATCATCGAGGCGCTGGGGGAGTGGCAGGGCATTGACGCCGCGACCGGCTTTCAGCTCGTCAAGCGGCCGGATGGCCGCGTGCTGCGCATCGCCGATCTGGTGGATGATGAACCATCGAAGCGCGACCGCGTGTCCGCCGCGCTCAAGGACCCCGCGCAGAAGAACAACCGCGAACACGTGGACATCATCATCGCGCTGGGCATGGCGAAGGAAGGCTTCGACTGGATCTGGTGCGAACACGCGCTGACCGTGGGCTACCGCGCCAGCCTGACCGAGATCGTGCAGATCATTGGCCGTGCCACCCGTGATGCACCGGGCAAAACCCGTGCGAGGTTTACCAACCTGATCGCCGAGCCGGATGCTGCCGAGGAAGCGGTCACCGAGGCCATCAACGATACGCTGAAGGCCATCGCGGCAAGCCTGCTGATGGAGCAGGTGCTTGCGCCGCGCTTCGAGTTCAAACCCAAGAATCCCGACAACCGCCCGACGCCGGGTTTTGACTATGGCGAGGGTGGCTATGACCCGGGCCGCTGCAACATCGGTGTCAATGAGCGGACAGGGGCGTACCAGATCGAGATCAACGGTCTTGCCGAGCCCAAGAGCAAGGAGGCAGCGCGAATCTGCCAGGAGGACCTGAATGAAGTCATCGCGGCCTTCGTGCAAGACAAGCCGGCCATCGAGCGCGGCCTGTTCGATGAGGAGCTGGTGCCCGAGGAGCTGACGCAGGTTCGCATGGGCAAGATCATCAAGGACAAGTACCCCGAGCTTGACGCCGAAGATCAGGAGGCGGTGCGCCAGCACGCCATTGCCGCCCTCAATCTCACCCAGCAGGCCAAGCGGCTTGTTACCGAAGGCGAGGGTGACGGGTCGTCACCCAACACCGCCCTGATCGACGGCGTGCGCCGCTTCGCAATGGACGTGCGCGAGCTGGATATTGACCTGATCGACCGCATCAACCCCTTTGGCGAAGCCTACGCCATCCTGGCCAAGACCATGAGCGAGGACAGCTTGAAGCAGGTGGCGGCGGCCATCTCGGCCAAGCGCACCTCAATTACCCCTGAAGATGCCAAAGCAATCGCCATACGCGCGGTTGGGTTCAAACGGGAACGCGGGAGGGCTCCATCGGTGACTTCCCAGGACGCCTACGAAAAATACCTCGCCGAAGGCGCGGCCGCTTTCATGCGTTTCAGGGCGGAGGGGCGCTATGAGTAACGCCGACCTTGACGACCTGGCGGCGGAGCTGGCCGAATTCGCACCGCCTGAGAAGAAGAAAGGGCGCCCCGCGAGCGAGGAGCGCGTCATCGCTGGCTTCGAGGAAATCCAGCGCTTCACCGAGCAGCATGGGCAGGCACCCCGGCATGGCGAGGACCGCGACATCTTCGAGCGCCTGTACGCCGTGCGGCTGGATCGTTTGCGTTCGCTCCCGGACTGTCGTGCCTTGCTGGAACCGCTGGATCATCAGGGCCTGCTTGCCGGAGCACCGGCTGATGCCGCTTTGGCTGATGGCGTTATCGATATTGACGACCTGGCCGCCGAGCTGGGTGATGTTGCTGACTCGGACGACATCACGGTCTTGCGCCATGTGCGCACCAGCGCCGAAAAACGCGCTGCCGAGGAAGTTGCGGATCGCAAGCCCTGTGAGGATTTCGAGACCTTCCGGCCCTTGTTTGAGCGCGTGCAAACGGAGCTGAAGACGGGCATGCGGCAGTCTCAACCGATTACAGCGGACAACCGGGCGGTTGGGGCAGGGGACTTTTTCGTTCTCGATGGCCTGACGCTCTACGTTGCCGAGGTCGGCGAGCCACTGAAAACCACCGCCGGGGAGGTGGATCGCCGCCTGCGCCTTATCTTCTCCAACAGCACCGAAAGCAACCTTTTGCTGCGCTCGCTCCAGCGCGCGTTCTACGACGATCCCGCCGCGCGGCGGCTGGCCTCGCCCGAGAGTGGGCAACTTTCCTTCGGCGGCGAGCTTGAGGCCGATGATGTCGAAAGCGGCACGATCTACGTTCTGCGCTCCCTGTCCGATCACCCGTATGTTGCGCAGCACCGGGATGTCATCCACAAGGTAGGCGTGACCGGTGGCAAGGTGGAAACGCGCATCGCTAACGCCGAGCACGATTCCACCTACCTGCTGGCGAAGGTCGAAGTGGTGGCGACCTACAAACTCGCGGGCATCAACCGCACCCGGATGGAGAACCTGTTCCATAGACTGTTTGCGTCCGCGCGGTTGAACATCACCATCAATGACCGCTTCGGCCATCCTGTGCAGCCTGAGGAATGGTTTCTCGTTCCGCTGTTCGTGATCGATGAGGCCGTGGCGCGCATCAAGGATGGCAGTATTACCGGCTACATCTATGATCCCAGCGCCGCGAAGCTGGTGAAGGCATAGAACAGCCCAAATATAGGAGTAGTCCTGGCTGGTGGCCAGGAGGAGCGTCAAGAGAGAAGAGTATGACGAAGCTGTATCGGGATGACCAAATCGAACCGTGTTTCATAACCGACGGCTTGCAGTCCAGTGACCTATCAGCTCCTTCGTATCGGACGAAAATCTTGATGAACCATCCCTGATGGCAAGTTGGCGACGTGGCCGGCGCTGAGGAGGAGAGGCGACGAAAGACGGAATGTTGAACGCTATCCGACGGTGCTTTTTCACTTTCTCTTGGCGTTGCATGGTACGGGGGACCCAGTTTTACGTGAAACACCTGCGATCCCGTAAGGTCCGCAGATGCTTACCCAAGAAGCGTTCGAAGGTTGTTGCGAATGAGGCTAGCTATATCGCTCGAAGGTAGTCCGCGCATGCGGGCCAATTCCTCGACGACGCTTGCGACATCGCTTGGTCGCGAAGGTCTATCGTCGGTACGAGTGAAAGGACCGTCGGTTTCCGTCAAAATCCGATCCAACGGGATGGTCTGCACCATTTGCGCGTGCTTCTCATTGCCAAGCATTCCTGCGTTGATCGAGAAGTAGCAGCCTAACTCCAGCGCACGCTTCGCCTCGCTCTGTGTCCCGGTGAACCAATGAAGAACGATTTTTCCGCGTTCGGGTGGTAGATGCGTCTCGACAAGATCAAGTACCGCTTTGGCTGATCTGATGCTGTGGACCGTGATGATTTTCCCGCCGGCCTGCGCGCAGCGCTGCAACACATACTGGAATACGCGCTTCTGCGCGTCGAGCGACTTGAAGAACCGGGGGCCAGCGTCCAATCCGACCTCACCGATGTAGCGCGTCTCCGCAAGGTATCGATCCCATAATTCGATTTCCTTTTCACGTTCAGCGACCAATTGTGGATGCAACCCCAGTGCCGCTCGAACATGCTTCGTACGCTGGGCGAGTTCGTGATTGCGAGGCCAGGCCCGCGGGGTTGTCGTCACAGCCAGCGTGAACACGCTGGCCGCCTCTGCATCCCGAACTGCCACGGCATGGTCCGGGTAGAGATCGAGGTGGCAGTGGAAGTCCACGAGTCCGGCTGTAGAGGTCATGCACGCATCCTGGTCAGCTCGGTTTCGCCTCGGTGCCATCAAGGAGCCGCGCAACTTCGTCAAGGCCGCGCCGATAAACATCAGCAAGCTCATCCAGATGCGCTGCTTCGTCAGCAAGCGAACCCGGTTTGTGAATCAAGAGATTCGCGAGCTGCGGTTTTCCTCTTAAGCGCTCAATGGCATACTGAAACGACCTGACTTGTATTCCGATCGCTTGGCGCGTATCTAACGGCTGAGCATGAAGATCGGATACGGTGTACGTCGTCAGATCGATCCCCGTACCCCATGCTGCCTCCAACGCTGCGCGGCGGATCAGGCATGGCAGGCAATAGCCGCAGTTCTGAATGCCATGCCCTAGCCATCGGGCTTTAGCGGGGGATGAGCACGACAACGAATCTGGCGCCAAATTCTTCAAGAGCGTTGGGTTCTGGCAGGCTGCGGTCATCTCACCCTTCGTCTTATCCCAGTACGGATTCCGAATCTTGCCGTCGATACCGAGTTCGCCGAGCAGGTCGTTCCATCTTGCCATGTAGTAAGGATGCGTGGTGCGAGTGCTGTTCGAGCCCAGCCGCAAAGGGTCGAGGGGCACATTTAGAGCGATCAGCCCATTCTCGGGTACGCGCAGTACAAAGCGGCGCCCCAGCCCAGTCCCCGCGAACACACCGAGCGCAAAGAACAGGAACGACCTGCCGCGCGTGCTGTCTTCCGAACCAACGTTGGCTACCAAGCCTTTCTTGAAGATCATGCCGACACGCAGCCGTTCGAAGGATGACTTGGCGTACTGCTTTCTCAAGCCCGTGAACAACTTGCCTTGCGCGTCGCTGATTGAACCTTCACCGAAATGACTGACCAATAACGGCGTGGCACCATCCTCTAGTAGGTCGATGGCGCCAATCAGGCTGTCCAGTCCGCCGGAAAAAAGGCTGACGGAATCAAAAGGGGGAGCGATCAGGCTCGGAGGTGCCGCCTGGCCGATCGTTGCAAACCGGGTCGGACGCGCTCTGAATCCGATCGTCCAGCGATCGCCTGTCAAGAAGTCAAGCGACTTTTTTAGCGTCGGTGTTGCTGCGCCCCAACGAGCTGGATCGCTGACTGGAACGACCAGCCGTATTTCGCGCGTCCACGAGTCCTGCGACTGCTCGGCACGAGAGATGCGTGTGTCTGCGGCATGGACGTGAGCGGCCAGCACCAGAAGATCGATGCCGATCTCCGAGGGAAACACACCGATCTTCTTCAAATCGGACAGTGCTCCACCAATTCCATGCCCCAAGGACCTCTCGCCGACGACGAGTTGCAGATAAGTCCTCTGTTCGTCAGCACCAGCCGTCACATCGAGATGATCGTCAGGACCGAAGCGGCCCACGAGGAGTTGACGCTTCATTGGTTGATCTCCGCATCGCCGAGGGTCTGCAAGATTGCAAATGCAGATTCGTACACGGCGTCCACAAAGCCCTGAATCCGCTCAGACGTGAGATTCGGGGTCTCCGCCCGAGCGCGCGTTAGCGCGTCGCTCACACCTCCGCGAATGAAGTCTCGCAACTGTTGTTCGACACGGTGCGCAGCCTGCGTGTCTGCCGGCATAGTCACGGATTTGGTGCCGATGTCATTGCAGATACGCGCTTCGATCGCATGGGTGGCATACAGCTCAAAGACCGTCTGCATCTGATCCGGCGTGAAGGTAGTCAGATCGGTGAGCCCTTCACTTGCCAGTTCAACTATGGTTTCGATGAAGGCCTCGCGGGCGATGCCTTCATCGACAGTGCCAGCGCCTGGGCAGATGTAGTCAGCCAAGCCTACGAAAATTTCCGTGATCGGGCGGCCCGCTAATGATTCCAGGTCCAGGGCGCGCAGCGCTTCGCGCACGCCCCGCGTTTGCGCATCAGCTAGGAAGCCGAGAAGCCGAGCGCCAGAGCCTCGGGAGGCGCCCATGCGTTGGGCCGCCTGACGCGCACCTCCTGAAGACGTTGAAACGTACTTCGAAACTGCGCGGCCCAGACTGGCCCGATCGCTGCCGCCGGAGCCCGCGAATCGCGTGAAGTTAGTGCGAGCGCCGGCGAAACGTTGCGGGTCCGCTGTCCGGGGAATAGGCGGACGGTTCGGCGGCACCGGTGGTGCAGTGCCATCCACGGGCGCCTGGCCGTCCGAACCTGCCCCATTGCCCGGAGGGACAGCAGAAGCGTCACCGCCACCGGCGTCGCCCAGCCATGAAGGAACAAGCGGTGTTCCGCCGCCAGGGCCGCCATAAGCTGTCGAGGTTCCCATCAACGTCCTCCCTTCGGACCCTGAAGCGCTGCTTCGGCGCTTGCCTTGAGGACGGGGTTGTTGGTGACCTTGCTCCAGCCTTCCAGCAGCTTCGTGAGGCGCGTGGCGCATTCGGTGTCTTTGATGACACCCTGCCAGCCGCTGACCGCCCAAGGCCCGCACTTGCCGCTTGGCAGTGCCTCCAGGAAATCCATCAAGTGGGTCTGAAGGCCGGGCTGGGCCTTCACGAGAACAACGAGGCCTTCGACACCCGCCGGCTTGATGTCGAAGGCTCCCGTGCTCATGATCTTGCTGCGCACGGCCTCAAACACCTTCTCGGCTTCGGGCTGCACGAGCTGCTTCAACTCGGTCTCGTAGCTTTGGACGGTCATCTTGCCCCCGAACAGCTTCTCCACCACGCCAGCCAAGTGACCCAACACAGACACCGGGCCGAAGTAGTCCTTCTTGTCCTTTGTCACGAACAGGTAGGGTCGCAGATCGAGTCCCGACAGCTTCGGTGAAAGGTGCGCCCAGTCGCGCACCGTCTCCAACGACTTCCACTCGGTCAACACGGCGCTGTCGGGTGCGGGCGGGGGCTCGCTGGTCTTATGCCCCTTGGGCTCACTCTCTTTGTCACCAGCCGTCGCCAAACCCGTTTCCAGCGCTTCCAGGTCTTCGCAAAGTCCTTGCGGATGGATCGCCGCAACGAACGCGATTTGCTCGAACAACCTCGGGATGAAGCGTTCCGCGAGCATGAGTTTCGCGAGCACGGGGAGCTTGATGTCGTCGCCGAAACCGCGTGCGATAGCGGTGCGCTCGCGCAACAACAGTGTGTTGAGGAAGCGCTTGATCTGTCTCGGGTTGCCCTTCGTACCGCTGGCCAGGATGGGACCGATCTGGTCGCTGAGCGCAAGCGCATTGTTCGCCTTCTCGGCCTGCTTGCCGAGTGCCGCCTTGACAGTCGCTGCGTCCAGACCGCCGCTGGTCCAAGGCCGCTTCAGCTTTTCCCGAGCGACAGCGATCAGCTTCCCATAGTCTGCGTCGTTCTCGCCAATCTCGGCGCCGGTCAGCAACAGCGTGACGTAGATCCGGGTCTCGGTCTCACCCAGGGCCGGAATACGGAACGGAACCTGGATGAGCTTTTCGAGATAATTGCGGGCGTAATCGCGCGGTCCAGTGCTGTCGGGTAGATCAGGAAAGTGCTTACGCACTGCGTATTCGATCATCGCCTCGTCTGCCGCAACGACGAACGCCGTCTGTGCAGTGAAGACAAACAATCGGATCGCTTCGAGCGTTTCAATGGCGGTGTCGGGCAGGCAACGGTCGAGATCATCGATCAGGACAACAAGCTGCTTGATGCCTGCATCTTTCAAGAGCTGGTCGAACGCCTTGCGGAACGCCTCTACTTCCTCCGGCACATTCTTGGACTCATCCGGCTTCAGCAGAGCCTTGGCCTCGTCGATGGCCGTCGAGATGTTCTCGTTCGTCACGAGCTTGGCGGGGTCCGCCACCAACGCTTCAAGTGAGCCGACGATGGCTCCGATTTGCTCGGGCGTCGGGATACCCGTGAACGCGGTCAAGGCCAAGCCACCTGCTCTCTTGGCGACCTTCAACCAGTCGATGCGGCGGAAGACGTCCTTGACGGCTGCAGCCGCCTTGTTCAATGCTGGTCGTTTCTCGACCAAGCCCGTCACAATCCCTTCGATCAGGGCGATCTTCGCGTCCTCGAAGCCTTGAAAACGCCACCCATTGAATTTGAGGCACAGGACATCGCTCTTATCTGCGAAGCCCGCCTCGATCATTTCGAGCACGCTGGACTTGCCCGCTCCCCAGTCGCCGTGCACGCCGATCGTCACCGGATGATCGGGCTTGGCGCGAAGCAGCCCAATGATCGTGGCGGCAATGGCCTCGTTGTTCAGGAGATCAACTTTGGTTTCGTTGTCGGTCAGGATCACTCGTCTCCTCCTTTTTTTTATTCGGAGTGGGGCAGGGCTGTGCCTGCCTCTTTAAGGGCCAATAGTCGTCTCTTTAGTGGCGCTGCATCGCCAGGGTGAAATCTTTCCAGGTGCAGCACTTGCCCCATCGCCTGGGCATAAGGGCCTCGATCAAACGAAAGCGCTTCACCTTGTGCGATACGTCGTTCAACGGCATGGACGATGGCGCGAATCTTGCTGCGCGTGGCCCCGTCTAGTCCAGGCTTGCTGTTCACTGCGAGCTTTGTGACGGCCATTCGGCGAGCTGACGTGGCAATTTCGTGTTTGGCTCGTTTGGCCTGGTAGCCATGCTTGAGTAGCATGCCGTACACCTGCCGCAGGACCTCTGTCTTTTCCTCGTTGCTCATGAAGGCCTTGCATGACACGGCAATGTCATCGACATAGCGGGAATAGACAAGCCCTTGAGCCGCGAACTTGGCCTGCAACGCCGATTCATCTCGCCAGAACACGAGATTGGCGAGGAACGAACTGGTTATTGCACCTTGAGGCAGTTCGCCGTGTCGGGTCGTCAGTCGTGTTAGACACCGGGACACTTCTTCACTGAAGCCGAAGAAGCTGCGCCAGATGCTGAACACGCGGTCCGCCGACGTAGAAGGGAAGAATCCGCTGATGTCCTCGTTGATGACGATCCGGGCGCGGGCATGGAGCGAGGCGTTAACCTTAGCATCGCAGCCCTTGATGCTGCCGGTTAAGTAGGCCGGATAAGTCACGTGATCTAGGATGTGGCTCTTGATTCTTCGGTGGACACCCTTCAGCGGCTCCAAGGCATCGTAGGCGATTCGGATGCTGCCGTCCGGTTTGACGATGCGCTTTGCAACGCGATAGAGCCCATCGGCACGTTCGGCCAGCGCCAGCAATTCGTTGGTCGACAGCCCCAGCGGAACATTCAGGGCGTGCAGCGTGCCGATGCGGCGCTGGCTATAGGAGGGAGCGCTGGTTGCTGACGGGCTCATTGAGTAGTTCCAGTGCTGTGCGGGCAAGGTCTCCTTGCAGCGACTTATCGATGCCAGCCAGATCATCACCTTCGGCGCCGAGGAAAAAAATGATTCCTACGGGCACATGCAGCGCGTGGGCGATCTTGGTCATGGTGGAAAGCGTCGGATCGCGCTTGTTGTTTTCCAGCATGGACAGGTAGGAAACCGAGCACTCAGCTTGTCGTGCGAGATCGGCCTGAGAGAGGCCCCGCCGGGTACGACATAGCTTGATGGCTTGTCCAACATTCATGGTTGACTCCGGTATTCAAATATTGGGCTTGCTGCGTCTTGGCTCACTTCCATCACTTCATCCAGTCAGTGAGATTGCTCACTGCGCGAATGACGATGTCAGTGATGCGCAGAGCCCGATACACGAGTTCTCCGTGATCAAGCTCGCGCCTTCCTGAACTTTCAAGCACGTCGCGGAGTTGCCGCAACACATCATCCAGTTCTGCCAGAGCGCCAGCATCGAGTTGGCCGTAATGTGCATCGCGCAGCTTTTCGAGCGTTGCGATGCTGTTCTTCAAAGTTTCAAACTTCATAGATAGCTCCTAAACCCGGCAACAACGCCGAAGCCCCGTAACAAGGCGATTGGCCGAAAGGAGCCAACTCGATGCGCAAGCCCAACACCAGTCGTCGCGGCGATTGAAGCCCCGTCCTTGCAGCTATCCGATTGCGCTTTGCGATTAGCAGATTGCATCTGGCTAACTGCGGTGCGCGGGACGATGCGAGGGCGGACCTTCACGGCGGACCGATCGTTACCGGTCTGCCTCACCTCAAAATCTCCAACACTGGACGAAGGAGCGGCCTGAATCACTTCAGGCAGTGCACTGACCTTTCGCTTTTACGGTAAGAGCAACACTTCAAAGAACGTGTACCTAGGCGATTCGCCTAGCCGACGCCATTACAGCATAGGTTTAGGATTTTGTCAATGAAATTTCACTGTTGGTAAATTTTCGATGCCTAATAGCGTTCACAGGCCACCTGGGGGATGATCGATTGCGCTACGCGCCAAGCGGCCAGTGGTGTCTCCGCTCCTACCATCACTTCGTCCACCGGCATGGCGGCGTAGTCCTCGGTGAGTGCTGTCCTGACTTCCGCCGATGTTGCAAGCCACTTGGAGCGCCGGGAGTGGCTCACTCGTCGAGCGTGCACCTAATTCCGGCGTGACAATGGGTGCCACGTGGCCGACGCCGAGCGGGAGAAGCAGCACAAGATGGGATGTTGAGCGCCTCCGACGATGTCAACTCAGCCGCTCCTGACATTTCATGGTATTTTTCATGGCATCTATCGTAAATTGTCTGTTATCATGTTGATATATATAAAGATTTTTTCACAAATGACAATAGAGTGGGAGTGAGCGTCAGGAATCAAACCAGACGTGCCCACCCCGGCGGCAGACGCTCGTGCGCTGCACGGCGTCCAAGCTGCCCCTTGACCCAAGGCAACGCTGAACAAGCCCCTCGCGTGTCGCGCATCCCGGCTTGGGGCGGTTCTCCGGCCTTGCAGCCCATCCCCAGGCTGGGCGCGCGCCATCACGGGGGCTTGTTCAGCGTTGCCCTAAACTGCCTTCACTGACTTTGGAGGCAAGGCATGGATCACGCGTTCTGGCTGCAGCGCTGGCGCGAAGGGCGCATCGGTTTTCATCAGCAGCGGGTACTGCCGCTGCTGCAAAAGCACTGGCCGAGCCTGGATCTGGCGCAGGGCAGCAAGGTGTTCGTGCCGCTGGCGGGCAAGTCGCTGGACATGCTCTGGCTTGCGGAGCAGGGTTTGCGCGTGCTGGGCGTTGAGCTGTCCGAGCTCGCGGTCAAGCAGTTCTTTGCCGAGCACGGCCTCACGCCGCAGGTCAGGCACACGCCCTATGGCATTCACCACGTGGCCGGGGCGATCGAGCTGATCTGCGGCGACGCCTTTGCGCTCGATGCGCAGGCGCTGGCCGACTGCAGCGGCCTGTACGACCGCGCGGCGCTGGTCGCGCTGCCGCCCGAGCTGCGCGCGCGCTATGTCGATGAGCTCATGGCGCGCCTGCCCAGCGGCTGCCGCGGCCTGCTGGTGACGCTGGACTACCCCCAGGACGAGATGCAAGGTCCGCCGTTTTCCGTGCCCGAGGCCGAGGTGGAGCAGCGTTATGCGCCCCGCTGGGAACTGCGCCGGCTGGAGCAGCGCGATCTGCTGGCCGATGAGCCCGGTTTTGCCGCGCGCGGGCTCAGCGCCATGGCAACATCGGTGTATCGGCTGCAAAAACAATGAAGAGGCGCAAACCAATGAAGAAAAGTTCGCAACGACTCGCCTGGATGGCAGGCACGGCGGCGCTGCTGCTGGCCGGCTGCGCCGCCACCGACAGCCGGCTGCCGCAGGTGCAGCAGGGCGTGACCGCCGACGGCGTCAAGACCGTGGCGGTAGCGCCGCGCAGCCTGCTGTGCGAGCAGGCGCACTGCCCGACGCTGTCGGCGCACTGGAGCAGCCAGCGCGCCGGCGTGGTGGTGCTGGTGATAGGGCTGCCCTTCCAGACGGCCAAGGTCAGCAGCGCCGACTTTCATTTTGGCCGCAGCCAGGTGGTGCGCCTGCGCGTGGCGTCGAACGAGGCCGCGCCCGACCTGGGCTACCCGGCCACGGCCTTTGACGTGCCAATCTCGCTGATCGACGCGCTGGCCTACAAGCCCGACGGCTGGGTGCGCGTGAGCACCGATGCCGGCACGGCGGTGCAGGAGAGCGTGAGTACCGGCGAAGCGCAAAGCGATGCGGTCGATGGCATGCGCGCCTTCCTGCACGCGCTGGACAGCGCCACTGGCACCCCGCCGCAGGCCAGGCGCGGCGGCGCGGGATTGTTCGATCTGCTGCGCTGAGGCCCTCAGAGCCCGGGGAGGGCTCTCAGAAGCGCTTGACCAGCACCTGGCTCTTGCGGTCCCAGTTGTACTTGCGCTTGCGCGCTTCGGGCAGCCAGTCAGGCTCCACCGGCACGAAGCCGCGCTTGAGAAACCAGTGCTTGGTGCGCGTGGTTAGCACGAAGATGCTGGCCAGGCCCATCTCGCGCGCGCGCTGCTCTATGCGCTTGAGCAGTTTTTCGCCGTCGCCCGTGCCCTGGCTGTCGCTGGAGACGGTGAGAGCGGCCATCTCTGCGGTTTTCTCGTCCGGATAGGGGTAGAGCGCGGCGCAGCCGAAGATCACTCCGTCGTGCTCTATCACCAGGTAGCTGGAGATGTCGCGCTCGATCTCGGTGCGGTTGCGCTTGACCAGAGTGCCGTCGCGCTCGAAGGGCTCGATCAGGCGGATGATGCCGCCCACGTCGTCGATGGTGGCCTCGCGCAGCTCTTCGAGCTTTTCATCGATGACCATGGTGCCTATGCCGTCGTGCACGTAAATCTCCAGCAGCAGCGAGCCATCGACCGCAAACGGCAGGATGTGGCTGCGCTCCACGCCGTGCTCGCAGGCCTGAACGCAGCGCTCCAGGTAGAACGCGGGGTCGGCCGGGCTGGTGGGCTCGGGCAGTTCTTGCAGCAAGCGGCGCGCGCGCGCCAGGGTGATTTCGGTGTCGATCGGGTTGGCCTCGCCAGCGTCTTCCAGCGGCCGTTCGCGCACGCCGGGAATTTCGGTCAGAAACAGCAGCTTGTCGGCCTGCAGCTCACTGGCCACGCGCGTGGCGACTTCTTCCATGCTCAGGTTGAAGGCCTCGCCCGTGGGTGAAAAGCCGAAGGGCGAGATCAGCACCAGCGCCTGCGAATCGAGCGCGCGCTGTATGCCTTCCACGTCCACCTTGCGCACCTTGCCGGTGTGCTGAAAGTCCACGCCATCGACGATGCCCAGCGGCTGGGCGGTGAGAAAATTGCCCGAGATCACGCGCACGCGCGCGTCGGCCATCGGCGTGTTGGGCAGGCCCTGGCTGAAAGCGGCCTCGATCTCGTAGCGCAACTGGCCCGCAGCCTCTTGCGCGCAATCGAGCGCGATCGGGTCGGTCACGCGCACGCCGCGGTGGTGGCGCGGGGTGTGGCCTTTCAGGCGCAGCTGCTCGCTCACCTGGGGGCGAAAGCCGTGCACCAGCACGATCTTCACGCTCATGGCCTGGATCAGCGCCAGGTCTTGCACGATGTTCTGCAGCTTGCCGGCGGCCACCGCCTCGCCGGTCAGACCGACGACGAAGGTCTGGTGGCGGAACTTGTGGATATAGGGCGCGACCGAGCGAAACCAGGGGACGAAGGTGAAATTGAAGACGGTGGACATTGCGTGCGCGGTGGTTGAATGACGCCGGCAAGCCGGCCGCCCGGGGGCGGGCTGCAGTGTAGCGGCTGGCCTGCGGCCCGGGCTGGGTCCGCCAGCGCCGGGCCGCGTCACGCGGCGCTAGTGGGCGAGGTACCAGTCGTAACCGAGGGCGCCGCCAAACCACCAGTTGAACTTGCGCGGCGGGCTCAGGCGCCACTCCGGCAGCGTGGGCGTGCTGCGGTGCCAGTAGTCCAGGGTGAAGCGGCAGGTCTGCAGCAACTGCTCGGCCACCTGCTGCACCGAGGCGGCGCCGCCCTGGCCAAGCTGGCGCTGCGCCCAGGCGGCGCGCGCCGTCATTGCGCCGACGTCGCAGGCGTGCTCCATGTCGCCCCAGCCGCGCTGGCCATCCTCGTAGCGGCTGCCCACGCCGGCCATGTACCAGGTCATCTTCAGGCCATTGAGCTCGCGGTGTTCTATCCCGCCGTCGTACAGCGCATGGTCGCGCACGTAGTTGCCCATGCCGGCCATCCAGCGCAAGGCATCGGGGTCTTCGGAGGCCAGGTAGTACTCCATCATCGCGTCCGACAGCAGCGCGCCCATCCAGGGCGAGCACATCAGGCGCTCGTCGCCGTCATCGCCCTCGTGCTGGCGCACCGTGTGCAGCGGGCACTGGGCCTCGTTGCGCGACATGCGCACCGTCAGCGCCGCCAGCGCCTGGGCGCGCGCGCCCTGCACCGCGTCGCCCGTGAGCGCGTAGGCGGCGAGCGCGGCGCGCAGCGCATAGGCCTGGTGGCGCTCGGTCCAGAAGTTCTGCGTTGGGGTATAGCTGACGCGCCATTGGGCGATGCCGGCCTGGCCTATGCGCTGTATCGGCGCCGCCAGCGCCGCGTCGCCGGTCAGCCACAAATCGGTCAGCAGCGAGGCGCCATAGCTGTACTTGAGATCGTTTTCACCCTTGAGCGTGAAGATGCCGCCGGCGTCGATGCGGCTTGCATACCACTGCGCGGCGCGGTGGGCGTGGCGCAGCCAGCGCAGCTCTCCGGTGCGGATGTACAGGCCGAACAGCGTCATCGCGCGGTCAAACAGCCAGGGCTCGGCGTCGCGGGCATAGGCAATCTGCGCCGACGCCGGCACGCTGGGCGCCAGCCGATTGACTGCGGTATCGCCATAGCCTTGCATGGCCGTATCCCACCAGGCGAGCGCCGGGTTTTGCCCCGCGGGCAGCGCCGGTCCGCGCAGCAAGGCCTGGCCCAGCCAGGCGGGAGGCAGCGTCGCATAGACGGCTGGTTCGCGGATATCGTCCGCGGCCGGGTATTCGTCGGGGTCGGGCCCGTCGGCTATGCGCGTCCACAGTGCGGACGGGGCCGGCAGCGGGCCCGCCAGGCTGCGCGTGCGCGGCGCGCCCCAATGCACCTTGATGGCGGCGGGGGCGTTGTCGGCAAAGCGGTACTCGATGTAGATCAGGGCCGCGCGAATCGAGCCGGCGCCCGCCGCCGCGCCCAGGCTGCGCCAGGGCGCGAGCACCTGCACCGCAGAGGGAATTTCTCCGCCCTGGACGTCGCTCACCCGGATCTGCGCGGGGTCGCTCACGAAACCGCGCGGAAACGGCAGCCCGAAGGCGAGCAGCACCGTGCTACCGGCGCGCACCGTGGCGCCTGGGTGCAGCTGGACATCGACCGCGCCCTGTGCTGCGGGCGGCACGAACAGATCTGCGCTGGGCGGGATGGGTGTCGGTGTCGGTGTCGGTGTTGGCGTTGGCGTGGGCGTGGGCGTGGGCGTGGGCGTGGGAGCCGGCGCCGGCGCCGGGCTTGGAGCGGGCGGCTCCGCCGAAGAGCCTCCGCCGCAGCCGCCGACGAGCGCCGCGGCCAGCATGAGCGCGAGCCACAGGTGTTTGTGCATCTTGTCCTCCCTCATTGCATTGGTGCCCCCTGCGCACGGCGCTGGCGCCGGGCGGGCCGCGGCATCATAGGCAAGAGGGGTGCGCCGGCGGGCGTCAAGGTGTTACAGCGTCGCATTTGCGCTCCCGCAGGGCGGGCGCCGACGGGCTCGGGGTGCTGCGCCGGTCCCGGGCGCGCGCAGAGTGCCGGCGCTGCGGCGCAGGGCTTGGGATAATCGGGTGCTTCATGGCGCCAGATATCCGCTTTCCCGAATCCCTTCCCGTCTCTGCCCGCCGCGAGGACATCATGGAGGCGATGCGCGAGCACCAGGTCGTCATCGTCTGCGGCGAAACCGGCTCCGGCAAGACCACGCAACTGCCCAAGATGGCTCTCGCCCTCGGGCGCGGGCGCTGCAATGCGCCCGAGGGGCGGCCGGGCCGCCTGATAGGCCACACGCAGCCGCGGCGCATCGCAGCCAGCAGCGTGGCCAAGCGCATCGCCCAGGAGCTGAACACCCCGCTGGGCGAGGTGGTGGGCTACAAGGTGCGCTTTGCCGACACGCTGCACAAGGGCGCCTCGATCAAGCTGATGACCGACGGCATCCTGCTGGCCGAGACCCAGGGCGACCCGCTGCTCAAGGCGTACGACACGCTGATCATCGACGAGGCGCACGAACGCAGCCTGAACATCGATTTTCTGCTCGGCTACCTCAAGCAGATCCTGCCGCGCCGCCCCGATCTGAAGGTGGTGGTGACCTCGGCCACCATCGATGCCGAGCGGTTTGCGCGCCACTTTGCCAGCCCCGCCGGAGAGCCCGCGCCGGTCATCATGGTGTCGGGGCGCACCTGGCCGGTGGAGCTGCGCTGGCGCCCCTGGGAGGAGAAGAAGGACTACGACCTGAACGACGCGATTGCCGACGCGGTCGATGAACTCTGGGGCGGGGCGGGCGCCGGGCGCGGCGGCGACATCCTGGTGTTTCTGCCCGGCGAGCGCGAGATCCGCGAGGCGGCCGACCATCTGAAAAAGCATTTGCAACACCAGCCGCTGCTGCGCAGCGCCGAGGTCTTGCCGCTCTTTTCGCGCCTGTCGCAGGCCGAGCAGGAGCGCATCTTCGAGCACCACGGCGCGCGCCGCATCGTACTGGCGACCAACGTGGCCGAAACCTCGCTCACGGTGCCCGGCATCAAATACGTGATTGACGCAGGTATGGCGCGCGTCAAGCGCTATTCTTTCAGAAGCAAGGTAGAGCAACTGCTGGTCGAGCCCATCAGCCAGGCGGCGGCCAACCAGCGCGCCGGGCGCTGCGGGCGCGTGGCCAATGGCATTTGCATCCGGCTGTACGGCGAAGAGGATTTCGCGCAGCGCGAGCGCTTCACCGACCCCGAAATCCTGCGCTCGTCGCTGGCCGGTGTAATCCTGCGCATGAAGTCGCTCGGCCTTGGCGACGTGGTCAATTTCCCCTTTCTCGAAGCGCCCTCGGGCCGGGCGATCGCCGACGGCTACCAGCTCTTGCAAGAGCTGGGCGCGGTCGACGAGCAGGGCGCGCTGCAGCCCATGGGGCGCGAGCTCGCCCGCCTGCCGCTGGACCCGCGCGTGGGCCGCATGATCGTGGAGGCGCGCGGCCGGGGCGCGCTCGCCGAGGTGCTGGTGATTGCCGCCGCGCTGTCGGTGCAGGACGTGCGCGACCGCCCGCTGGAGGCCCAGGCTCAGGCGGACCAGGCGCACGCCAAGTTCGACGACGAAAAGAGCGAGTTCAGCGGCTACGTGCGCCTGTGGAACTGGCTGCACGACGCGCGCGGGGGCAAGCTGGTGGCGCAGTCGCGCCGGGAGATGGCGGCTGCGGGGCAGACTGCGGCGGCGCATGCGCGCAGCCAGGCGTTTTTGCCGGTGGAAAAGCGCGGTTTGCCCCCATCCCAACCTTCCCCCAGAGGGGGAAGGAGCGCAGACCAGAGCAGCGGAAGTTCGCTCCCTCCCCCTCTGGGGGAGGGCAGGGGTGGGGGCGGACGCCCCCCGGACAACGAATCTTCCGCCAAGGGCGCTCAAGCCATCTCCCCGCCAGGCGACACCCACAAGCTGAGCAACCGCCAATGGGAGCAGCTGCTGCGCAGGAACTACCTGAACCTGCGCCGGGTGCGCGAGTGGCGCGACATCCACAGCCAGTTGCTCACCGTGGTGCGCGAGCAACGCTGGGCGCTCAACACCGAGCCTGCGGGCTATGAGGCAGTGCATTTGTCCATGCTCGCGGGGCTGCTGGGCAACATCGGCTTCAAGGGCGAAGACGCGGACGCCTGGCTGGGCGCGCACGGCATCCGGTTTTATCCGCACCCGGGCGCGCACCTGTCCAAAAAACCGGGGCGCTGGATCGTTGCGGCCGAGCAGGTGCAGACCTCGCGCCTGTACGGGCGCGGCATTGCCGCGATCGAGCCGCAGTGGCTGGAGGAGGTGGGCGCGCACCTTTTGAAGAAGCAGCTGCTGGAGCCGCACTGGAGCAAGAAGCAGGCGGACGTGATCGCGCTCGAGCGCGCCACGCTCTACGGTCTGGTGGTCTACAACCACCGGGCCGTGAGCTATGGCCGCGTGGACCCGCACGAGGCGCGCCAGCTCTTCATCCGCCGCGCGCTGGTCGAGGGCGAATGGGACAGCGACTGGCCCTTTCTCGCCGCCAACCGCAAGGCGGTGCACAAGGTGCAAGAGCTCGAGCACAAGAGCCGCCGCCAAGACGTGCTGGTGGACGACGAGCTGATCTACGCCTTCTACGACCAGGCGATTCCCGAAGGCATCTACAGCGGCGCGACCTTCGACAAATGGTTTCGCCAGGCGGTCAAGGCCGAGCCGCAGCTGTTGCGCATCACGCGCGAAGAGCTGATGCGCCACGAGGCCGCGGGCATCACCACCGAGCGCTTCCCCAAACTCGTGCGCCTGGGCGGCGTGGACTGCGCCGCCAGCTACCTGCACGCTCCCGGCGACGCGCGCGACGGCGTGACGCTGACGCTGCCGCTGTTTGCCCTGAACCAGGCGAGCGAAGAGGACGCGCAGTGGCTGGTGCCGGGCATGCTCAAGGACAAGATCCAGGCACTGCTCAAAAGCCTGCCCCAGCGCCCGCGCAGCCGCTTCGTGCCGCTGGCGGAAAACGCCCGGCGCCTGGCCGATCTGCTGCTCTCGCGCGGCGGGCGCGAGCAAGGCGGTTTGCTGGACGTGCTGCTCAAGCAGGCGCGCGAGGAAACCGGGCTGGACATCAAGCTCGCCGACTTCAAGCTCGACATGCTCAGCCCGCACTTGTTCATGAACTTTCGCGTGGTGGACGAGCACGGCCGCCAGCTCGGGCAAGGCCGGCAACTGGCCACGCTCAAGGCGCAGTGGGGCGGCCAGGCGCGCGGGGCGTTTCAGGCGCTTGCTTCATTGAAGATAGCTGCTGGCGCAGATTCCAAGCCGGTTTCAGGCACTAAACCATATGAAATCGTTGCCAATCAAGCGCCAGCAGCTCCTGAAAATGAGAAACCCGCGCCCGGACAGGCCGATGCGCTCTACACCGCATGGACCTTTGGCGAGCTGCCCGAGCTGCTGGAAATCCAGCGCGGCAACCAGAGTCTGGTCGGCTTTCCGGCCTTGATCGACCGTGGCGAGGGCGTGGGCATCGAAGTGTTCGACGAGCCCGAGCTGGCAGCCGCGCGCCACCTGGTGGGCCTGCGGCGCCTGGTGGCGCTGCAGATCAGGGACGCGCTCAAATACCTGGCCAAAAACATCCCCGACCTGCAGCGCATGGCCGTGGCCTACATGCCGCTGGGCACGCAGGAGGAGCTGCAAAAGCAGATCATCGACCTGGCGCTTGAGCGCGCCTTCCTGCAGCCGCCGCTGCCGGTGAACGCGCAGGAATTTGCCCAGCGCATCCAGGAAGGGCGCGCGCGCCTGACCCTGATTGCCAACGAAGTGGCGCGCCTGTGCGCCGCCATCCTGCAAGAGTACGCACTGGCCCAGCGCAAGATCAAGGAAACGCGCAACGCCCCGCTGGCCACGCAAGACACAGGCCGGCAACTGCAGATCCTGATGAACAAGAACTTCCTGCTCGACACCCCCTGGGCGCAATTGCAGCACTACCCGCGCTATCTCAAGGCCATCGTGCTGCGCCTGGACAAGCTGCGCGCCGACCCCGCGCGCGACGAAGCCAGGACGCGCGAGCTGCAACCGCTGGAGCAGCGCTACTGGCGCCTGTTTGCCGAACGCAAGGGCCAGGAAGACGCGCGCATGCAGGAATACCGCTGGATGCTGCAAGAGCTGCGCGTGGGCTTTTTTGCGCAAGAGCTGCGCACCCCTTACCCCGCAAGCAGCAAGCGTCTGGACAAGATCTGGGCCCAGTTGCAACTCTGATGCAGCGGCGCCGGCTGGCCTGCGGCTGCCTTGGTGGGCCTCTTGCCGCGTTGCGCCCAGGCCCGCGACTGCCGCACCTCAGCCCAGCGCCAGGCGATTGAGTTCGGCGCAGACATCGGCCAGCCGGCCCGAAGCCATCAGCCGGCAGGAACCATCGTCCGCATGCCGCAGCACCAGGCGCAGCGGCCGGTGCGCCGAGGGCCGCGCCGGCACAGGGGCGGGTGCAGCGGGGCGCTGGCGCGCGACTGGCCGCAGCGCGAGCACCTTGCCGTGCGGGGCCGGGGAAAAAAGAGGCAGCGGGCGCTGACCGGACTGAACAAGCTGCATGTGAGACTCCACAGGGTTTGAACACAGGCAGGATTGCCACAGGAAAAGCACGCCCCAGGGTTGACCGAGCGCGCTGGCGCATGCAGCGTGCCCGGCCAGACGCCCGCCACCCGGGGCCGTGCCGGCCATGCCCTACATCAGCATGGTGTTGCGTATCAAGCCGACCGCCAGGCCTTCGATCTCGAATGGCTCGCCGGGGTGCACCCGGATCACCGGGTAGTCGGGGTTTTCCGGCAACAGCTCGATCTGGCCGCCGCTACGGCGCAGGCGTTTGACGGTGACCTCGTCGCCCAGGCGCGCGACCACGATCTGGCCGCTGCGCGCCTCGTGCGTGGCCTGCACCGCGAGCAGGTCGCCATCCATGATGCCGGCGTCGCGCATGGACATGCCACGCACCTTGAGCAGATAGTCCGGCTTGTGCGCGAACAGCGAGCCTTCTATGGTGTAGCTTTGGTCGACGTGCTCCTGCGCGAGAATCGGCGAACCGGCGGCCACGCGGCCGATGAGCGGCAGCGTGAGCTGGGCCAGCCCCGCCATCGGCAGGCCGAGCTGCACGCCGCGCTCGGCATGGATCTGGCGCAGCGCGCTGGCGCGCAGGCGTATGCCGCGCGAGGTACCGCTGAGCAGCTCGATCACGCCCTTGCGCGCGAGCGCCTTCAAGTGCTCTTCCGCCGCGTTGGCCGACTTGAAGCCCAGCTGCTGCGCGATCTCGGCGCGCGTGGGCGGCGCGCCGGTCTGGGCGATGGCGCGCTCTACCAGTTCCAGGATCTGCTGCTGGCGGCCGGTGAGTTTGGGCTGGTCGGTCATGAAATGCTCCGGATGGGCTACAGGTCAGTGACTGTGTATCGATACAGTAGCTGTATTTTTCGACAGTTTTGAGAAAGTTGCAAGCACCATGGACAAAAAGATCGTCATCCTCGGCACCGGCGGCACCATTGCCGGCACCGGCGCGGCCGGTGGCCATGCCTACCTGGCCGCGCAACTGGGCGTAGACGCGCTGGTGCAGGCGGTGCCGGGCCTGCAGCAGGCCGCCGGCATGGCGCTGCAAGCCGAGCAGCTCGCGCAGATCGACAGCAAGGACATGGACCACGCCACCTGGCTGCGCCTTGCGCGGCGCTGCGCCGAGCTGCTGGCCGACGCGCAGGTGGCCGGCATCGTCGTCACGCACGGCACGGACACGCTGGAAGAGAGCGCCTGGCTGCTGCACGAGCTGCTGCCCGCGGACAAGCCCGTGGTGTTGACCTGCGCGATGCGCCCGGCCACCGCGCTGCTGTCCGACGGCCCGCAGAACCTGCTGGACGCGGTGTTGCTGGCCGCGCACCCGCAGGCGCGCGGCGTGCTGGTGTCCGCGCTCGGCACGGTGCACGGCGCCCGCGCGGTGAGCAAGCTGCATCCGCAGCGGCTCGACGCGTTTGCCTCGCTGGGCAGCGGCCCGCTCGGCTGGGTGGAGGCCGGGCAGTTGCGCTGGGCGCACGGTGCGGCGCCCGCGGCCGGCGCACCGCGCCACGGCGCCTTGCTGCAATCGCGCGCCTTCAATCAAGCGCCCTGGCCGCGGGTGGAGATCGCCCTGAGCCACGCCGGGGCCGACGGCGCGCTGATCGACTGGATGGTGGCCGGCGGGGTACGCGGCATCGTCGTCGCCGCGACCGGCAACGGCACGCTGCATCAGGCGCTGCAGCCGGCGCTCGCGCGTGCGGTGGATGCCGGGGTGCAGGTGCGCATTGCCTCGCGCTGCCCGCTCGGGCACATGGCGGCGATCGCGGGCCGGCCCTGGCGCGACGCCGAGGGCCTGAGCCCGGTCAAGGCGCGCATCAGCCTGATGCTCGACTTGATGCAGCAAGCCTGAGCGCGCAGCCTGCGCGCCGGCGCCTCAGAGCTTGCGAGGAAATTGTCCGTGCCCGAAAGGCGCGTCAAAACGCCGCCCATCGAGATGCAAAACGCAGTCATGGCTGGGGCCATGGCGAGTATTTGCAACCAAGAGTGGTGGTGTTTTGGCGTGCAGAGCGGGCATGGGGGATTGCCTCTCAAGCTCTCAGTGGCTCAGCGCCTCGAGCGCGCGCGCGGTGATCTCGTCGACGCCGCCCAGGCCGTTGATGGCGCGGTACTTGGGCGCGTTGGCCGGGTCGGCGCTGGCCCAGTTGCGGTAGTAGTCCACCAGCGGGCGCGTCTGGTCGCTGTAGACCTGCAGGCGCTTCTTGACGGTTTCTTCCTTGTCGTCCTCGCGCTGCACCAGCGCTTCGCCCGTCACGTCGTCCTTGCCGGCGACCTTGGGCGGGTTGAACTTCACGTGGTAGGTGCGCCCGGACGCCGGGTGGCTGCGCCGCCCGCTCATGCGCTCGATGATGGCCTCGAACGGCACGTCGATCTCCAGCACGTAATCGAGCTTGACGCCCGCCGCCTTCATCGCGTCCGCCTGCGGGATGGTGCGCGGAAAGCCGTCGAAGAGAAAACCCTGGGCGCAATCGGGCTCGGCGATGCGCTCCTTGACCAGGCCGATGATGATGTCGTCGCTCACGAGCTGGCCCGCGTCCATGACCGCCTTGGCCTGCAGCCCCAGCGGCGTGCCTGCCTTGACGGCGGCGCGCAGCATGTCGCCGGTGGAAATCTGCGGGATGCCGAATTGCTTGCAGATGAAGGCAGCCTGCGTGCCTTTTCCAGCGCCGGGAGCGCCAAGCAGGATCAATTTCATGGGGACTCTCTCTCGTCAGTTTTGAAATCGGGCCGCACGCGCCAGGCCGTGCGTGAACAGCGTTTGAGAATAGCACGCGTGCGCTGGCGCCCCGCTTACAGGGCGCCCTCTCAGGCAGGTGCGCCGCCGGCGGCAAACAGGGCGCGCACGCGCTCCAGGTCCTGCGGCGTATCCACACCCGCGCCGGGGGCCGTGGTGGTCACGTGCACCGCGATCGCATGGCCGTGCCAGAGCGCGCGCAGCTGCTCGAGCTGCTCGAGCTGCTCGGTGGGCGCGGGCGCCAGGCGTGCAAAGGTCTGCACGAAGCCCGCGCGGTAGCTGTAGATGCCGATGTGGTGCAGCGGCGCCAGCCCGGCGGCGGCCGCATCCTGCCACCAGGCGCCGCCCGGCTGCGCGCCGCGTGCATGCGGGATGGGCGCGCGGCTGAAGTAGCTGGCGCGGCCCCGGGCATCGAGCACCACCTTGACCACGTTGGGGTTGGCAAAGTCGGCGGCGCTGGCGATCGGATGTGCGGCCGTGCCCATGGGGCAGTGCGCGTGGCGCTGCATCAGGGCCGCGACGGCATCGATCAGGCCGGGCGCCATCAGCGGCTCGTCGCCCTGCACGTTCACCACCACCGCATCCTCGGGCAGGCCCAGCAGCGCGCAGGCTTCGGCCAGACGGTCGCTGCCGCTGGCGTGGTCGGCGCGCGTGGGCAGCGCCTGCACGCCGTGGGCCTGGCAGGCGTCGATGATCTCGGGCGCGTCGGCCGCCACCCAGACCTGCGCGGCGGCGCTTTGCAGCGCGCGCTCGGCCACGCGCACCACCATGGGCTTGCCGGCGATGTCGGCCAGGGGCTTGCGCGGCAGGCGGCTGGAGGCCAGCCGCGCGGGGATGACGACGGTGAAGGCCGCCGCGCTCACGGCTTCTTTTCCAGCTCGTCGTCGCTGAGCGTGCGCGCTTCGGTCTCGAGCAGGACGGGGATGCCGTCGCGCACCGGATAGGCCAGGCGCGCGCTGTGCGAGACCAGCTCCTGGCGCTCGCGGTCGTAAGTGAGCGGCCCCTTGGTCACGGGGCACACCAGCAGTTCAAGCAGTTTCGGGTCCATGGCTTTCTCCGGCTGGGGTCGATGATAGTGGCGCCAGGCGCGCGTCCAGCCAGGCGAAGAATGCCGGATCGAGCTCGACCTGCAAGGGCGCCGCCCAAGCCTCGGGGTGCAGGCGCCAGAGCTTGACCGCGTCTTTTTCGGTACAAATCAGGATCAAACCCTTGCCTGACGGGCGCTGCCAGCTATCGAAAGCAAAGTGGTCCGGCAGGCTCTCGGTGCGCTCCAGCGTCAGACCGCGCGCGCGCAGCATGGCAAAGAAGGCCTCGGGCGCGGCCACGCCCGCCAGCGCATGCAGCGGCTGGCCGCGCAGGCGCTGCAAGGGCAATTGCTCGCCCGCCGCATTCACCACGCAGGGCGCCAGCGTGCGCCGCAGCGCAAACGCGGGCGCGCTGCCCGCCGGGACGGGGGGCGCGCCGTGGTAGAGCAGCGCATCCACCGGTCGCGGCCAGGCCTCGCGCAGCGGGCCGGCGGGCAGCAGCCAGCCATTGCCCACGCCGGTCTCGCTGAAGACGCAAATTTCCAGCTTGCGCGCCAGCGCCAGATGCTGCAGTCCGTCGTCGCAGACCAGGATGTTGCAGTCCGGGTGCGCCGCCAGCAGCGCGCGCCCGGCATCGGCGCGCCGCGCGGCCACGAAGACCGGCACGCCGGTGCGCCGCGCCAGCAGCAGCGGCTCATCACCCACCTCGGCGGGTGCGCTGGTAGCGCGCACCTCGCGGCAGTCGCGCGTGCGCCGCCCATGGCCGCGCGAGACGATGCCCGGGCGCCAGCCTCTGGCCTGCAAGTGCTGCACCAGCGCGATCACCACCGGCGTCTTGCCCGCGCCGCCGGCCACCACATTGCCCACCACGACGACGGGCACGCCGAGCGTGCTGCGGCGCAGCCAGCCGCGGCGATGAAGCGCGCGGCGCAGCGCCGTCAGCGCGCGGTAGAGCAGGGACAGGGGCCAGAGCAGCCGCGCCAGCGCGCCCTTGTGCTGCCAGGCGCGGCGCAGACGCTGGGCCACGCCCTCAGCGCTCCTGCGCCCCGGAAGTCTGGGTAGCGAAGGTCACCTGCGCCAGGCCCACCCGGCGGGCCGCCTCCATCACGGTGATGACCGCCTGGTGCGGCGCCATCGCGTCGGCGCTGATGATCAGCACGCTGTCGCCGCCCGCCGGCGCGGCCGCCTGCAGCGCCTGGGCCAGCTCGCCCACGCCGCGACCGGCCAGCGCGGTCTTGTTCACCGCATAACGCCCGTCGGCCGCCACGGCCACCGTCAGCTCGCGCGGGCGCTCGCGCATCTGCTGGGTGTCGGCCACCGGCAGGGTCAGCTGCAGTTCGGTGAAGCGGCTGTAGGTAGTGGTGAGCATGAGAAAGATCAGGATCACCAGCAGCACGTCGATGAAGGGAATCAGGTCGATGCGCGGCTCTTCGCGCGTCTTGCCAGCCCGAAAGTCCATCGCCGGCTCCGCCTACAGCTGGCGCCGGCCGATCTGGCCGAGGTGACGCACGAACTGCTCGGCAGCGAGCTCCAGCTGCAGCGTGTAGGCGTCCACGCGGCTGCGGAAATACTTCCAGAAGAACAGCGCCGGAATTGCGATGATCAGGCCGAAGGCCGTGTTGTACAAGGCCATCGAGATGCCGTGCGCGAGCTGCGCCGGGTTGCCGCCGCCGGCCACATGCCCCACGGCGCCGGCCCCGGCCTGCGCGCCGAAGATCTCTATCATGCCGACCACCGTGCCCAGCAGCCCCAGCAGCGGCGCGGCCGAGGCGATGGTGCCCAGCGCGTTCAGGTACCTCTCCAGCCGATGCGCCACCGAACGACCCTGGTCCTGCATGGCCGCGCGCAAGTCCTCTTCGGAGCTGCGCGGGTTGCCCGCCAGCCGCCGTATGCCGCTGGCCAGCACCTCGCCAAGCGCGCTGTTCTGTTCCAGCTGCTTGACCACGTCGGGCGCAGGCAGGCTGCGGCTGGTGACGGCAATCGCCTCATCGAGCAGCTTGGGCGGCGCCACGCGCCGGGTTTGCAGCGAAATGAAGCGCTCGATGATCAGCGCCAAGGCCACGACGGAGCAGGCGATGAGCGGCCAGATCGGCCAACCCGAGGCTTGTATGATCGAAAGCAATGCTCACTCCGCGCGTTTGGATGTCAGCCGGCGATTATGACGCAGGCACCCTGGCCGTCCGGCGCGCGCGCCACAGCCCCGCCAGCGCCCTGCGGTCATCCACCGTTGCTGTGGATAACTTTGTGGGCAAATACCGGAACAAGCGCCGCAAGCGCGCATCGGCAGGCGCTTTGACCACATTGCACAAAAAATGTGCACCAAAAAACCCTGTTGAATCAACAACTTGCATGAACACCCATGGCGCCGCTGCTATGACTTGCGGATGCAGGCGCCGGCCGCGGCTGGCCGCGCCGCTGTGGATGGTTTGCGCCCGCGCACCGCGCGCAAAGCCTTGTCCCGCCTATGTTTGAGCCCTCCGAGCAAGCCGCGACGCCGCTGATCTGGGAAGTTGGCGCGCTGTGCCGCGCCGTGGCGCAGGCCTTGCAGGCGCGCTTCAACCCGGTGCTGGTGCGCGGCGAACTCGCGGGCTTTTCGCGCGCGGCCAGCGGGCACTGCTATTTCACCCTGAAGGACGCCAGCGGCCAGTTGCGCTGCGCCATGTTTCGCCGCGCCGCAAGCCAGCTCGACTTCGTACCGCGCGACGGCCAGCTGGTGCAAGCCCAGGCGAGCCTGAGCGTCTACGAAGGGCGCGGCGACCTGCAGCTCGTCGTGCAGCACCTGCAGCCCGTGGGGCAGGGCGCGCTGTTCGAGCAATTCCTGCGCCTGAAGGCCAGGCTGCAGGCCCAGGGCCTATTCGATGCGGCGCGCAAGCGGGCGCTGGTGCGCATGCCGCGCGCCATAGGCCTGGTGACCTCGCGCGGCGCGGCCGCGCTGCACGACGTGGCCAGCACCCTGGCGCGCCGCGCGCCGCACCTGCCTGTGGTGTTCGCGCCGGCCCAGGTGCAGGGCGAGGGGGCGGCCGCCAGCCTGTGCGCTGCACTATCAAATTTGTATCTGCTGGCGCAAGGCAGGCAAGGCCAAGCAGCCGAAAACACCATGGAACACCCGCCGCTGGACGCCATCCTGCTGGTGCGCGGCGGCGGCTCCATGGAAGACCTCTGGGCCTTCAACGACGAGCAGCTCGCGCACACCATCGTGCAAAGCCCAGTGCCGCTGGTCTGCGGCGTCGGCCATGAAACCGACTTCACGATTGCCGACTTCTGCGCCGATCTGCGCGCGCCCACGCCCACCGCCGCGGCCGAGCTGGTCGCGCCGGTGCGCAGCGAAGAGCTCGCCGCGCTGGCGCTGGCCGGCGAGCGCCTGCGCGGCGCGCTGCTGGACCAGCTCGACGGGCAGCACCAGCGCCTGGACGGCGCGGCGGGCCGGCTTGGGCGGCCCTCGGGCTTCATCGCCGACGCCGGCCTGCAACTGAGCCAGCGGGAGCAGCGGCTGCGCCACGCGCTGCAACTGCGCCTGGGCTTGTCGGCGCAGGCGCTGCAGGCGCGCGGGCAAGACTTTGCGCGCAGCCTGCAGCGGCACCTGCAGACGCAAAGCGAGCGGCTGCAGGGGCTGCACACGCGCCTGACCCTGCTGGATCCGCGCCTGGTGCTGGCACGCGGCTATGCGCTGCTGAGCGACGAGCATGGCCAGGTCGTGGTGCGCGCGCGCCAGGTGCGCACCGGCCAGGCCGTGCACGCCGAGCTGGCCGAGGGCGCGCTGGAGCTCACGGTGCAGCCGCCGCGCCTGTTCTGAAGCCGCCGCGCGGCCCGGGCCGGCGCGAACGAGAGCAAGTTCCTACAATGGCCTGGTTGTGCTGCGCCTGCGCAGCGTCGATGCAACCACCAATCGAAGGAAAGGAACACCCCCATGCACCACGTACTACCCAGCCTGCCCTACGCCCTGGACGCCCTGGCTCCGCACATCAGCAAGGAGACGCTGGAGTTTCACTACGGCAAGCACCACAACGGCTATGTGACCAATCTGAACAAGCTGCAAGAGGGCACCGAGTTCGAGAACATGACGCTCGAGGAGATCGTCAAGAAGTCCAGCGGCGGCATCTTCAACAACGCCGCCCAGGTCTGGAACCACACCTTCTTCTGGCATTGCATGAAGCCCAGCGGCGGCGGCGAGCCGCACGGCGCCCTGGCCAAGGCGATCGAAGCCAAGTGGGGCAGCTACGCGGCCTTCCGCGAAGCCTTCCTCAAGAGTGCCGGCGGCAACTTCGGATCGGGCTGGACCTGGCTCGTGAAAAAGAGCGATGGCAGCGTGGACATCGTCAACACCAGCAATGCCGGCACGCCGCTGACCACGGCCGACAAGCCGCTGCTCACCGTGGACGTGTGGGAGCATGCCTACTACATCGACTACCGCAACGCCCGCCCGAAGTTCGTCGAGACGGTGCTCGACCACCTGATCAACTGGGATTTCGCCGAAAGCAATTTCGCCTGAACGCGCTGCGGCGCCGGGCCAGACCCGGCGCTGGCCCCTAAGGCAACGCTGAACAAGCCCCCGTGATGGCGCGCGCCCAGCCTGGGGATGGGCTGCAAGGCGCAAACCGCAGCAATAGCCGAAGCTATTGCGAGGATTTGCAACGCAGCAGACCGCCCCAGACTGGGATGCGCGACGCGCGAGGGGCTTGTTCAGCGTTGCCCTAAGGTCCCCGGCCAATGGCCCGGGACCTTTTTTCTTGCCTATTGTCCAGCCCGGGCGGGCGGATTTCGCCTTGTGAAAGGCGACTCCGATATCATGAAACGTTGGCACCGATGCCACGTCCCACCGCGGGCCGCCCGCCCCCTTGTCCTTTGGAGAATTTGAACGATGAGCACACAAGAGACATCCATCATCTATACGCTGACGGACGAAGCGCCGCGCCTGGCGACCGCTTCCTTCCTGCCCATCGTGCAGGCTTTTGCCCGCTCGGCCGACATCCGCATGCAAAGCAGCGACATCTCGCTGGCCGCGCGCATCCTCGCCCAATTCAATGACAGCCTGCCCGAAGGGCAGCGCGTGCCCGACACGCTCACGGAGCTGGGCAAGAAGACGCTGCAGCCCGACGCCAACATCATCAAGCTGCCCAACATCAGCGCCACCGTCGCGCAGCTCAAGGCCGCGATCAAGGAGTTGCAAGGCAAGGGCTACAAGATTCCCGATTTCCCCGAAAAGCCCGCCACCGACGAAGAAAAGGCGATCCGCGCGCGCTACGACAAGTGCACCGGCAGCGCCGTCAACCCGGTGCTGCGCCAGGGCAATTCCGACCGCCGCGCGCCCAAAGCGGTCAAGGAGTACGCGCGCAAGCACCCGCACAAGATGGGTGCATGGTCGGCCGCCTCGCGCACCCACGTCTCGCACATGAAGCGCGGCGACTTCTACAACGACGAGCTGTCCATGACCGTCGACGGCGCGCGCGAAGTGCGCATGGAGCTGATCACCAAGTCGGGCAAGACCGTGGTGCTCAAGCCCAAGGTGCAGCTCAACGACCGCGACGTGATCGACTCGATGTTCTTCAGCAAGAAGGCGCTGCTCGCCTTTTATGAAGAGCAGATCGAAGACGCGCGCAAGACCGGCGTGCTGTTCTCGCTGCACGTCAAGGCGACGATGCTCAAGGTCTCGCACCCCATCGTCTTTGGCCACTGCGTGCGCGTGTTCTACAAGGACGCCTTCGCCAAGCACGCCAAGGTGCTCGAAGAACTGGGCGTGAACGTGAACAACGGCATGGTCGATCTCTACAACAAGATCGCCAAGCTGCCCAAGAGCGTGCAAGACGAAATCCGCGCCGACCTGCATGCCTGCCATGCCAACGGCCCCGAGCTCGCCATGGTCGATTCGGACAAGGGCATCACCAACTTCCATTCGCCCAACGACGTGATCGTCGACGCCTCCATGCCCGCGATGATCAGGAACGGCGGCAAGATGTACGGCGCCGACGGCCGCCTGAAGGAAGTCAAGGCCGTGATGCCCGAATCGACCTTTGCGCGCATCTACCAGGAGATGATCAACTTCTGCAAGTGGCATGGCGCGTTCGACCCGACCACCATGGGCACCGTGCCCAACGTCGGCCTGATGGCCCAGGGCGCAGAAGAATACGGCTCCAACGACAAGACCTTCGAGATTGCCGAAGACGGCACGGTCAACATCACCGACAACGCCAGCGGCGAGGTGCTGCTGTCGCAGCAGGTAGAGCAGGGCGACATCTGGCGCATGTGCCGCACCACCGACGCGGCGATTCGCGACTGGGTCAAGCTCGCCGTCACGCGCGCGCGCAATTCCAATACGCCCGTGGTGTTCTGGCTCGACCCTTATCGCCCGCACGAAAACCAGCTCATCACCAAGGTCAGGATGTACCTGCACGAGCACGACCTCACCGGCCTGCAGGTGGAGATCATGAGCCAGGTGCGCGCCATGCGCTACACGCTCGAGCGCGTGATCCGCGGCCTGGACACCATCAGCGCCACCGGCAACATCCTGCGCGACTACCTCACCGACTTGTTCCCCATCATGGAGCTGGGCACCAGCGCCAAGATGCTCTCCATCGTGCCCATGCTCGCGGGCGGCGGCATGTACGAAACCGGCGCGGGCGGCTCGGCGCCCAAGCACGTGGAGCAGCTCGTGGAAGAAAACCACCTGCGCTGGGATTCGCTGGGCGAGTTCCTCGCGCTGGCCGTGAGCCTGGAGGAGCTGGGCATCAAGCACGGCAATCAGACCGCCGTGGTGCTGGCCAAGGCGCTGGACGCCGCCACCGGCAAGCTGCTGGAGAACAACAAGAGCCCGAGCCGGCGCACCGGCGAGCTGGACAACCGCGGCAGCCATTTCTACCTGGCGCTGTACTGGGCGCAGGAACTGGCCGCGCAAAAGGACGACGCGGCGCTCGCGGCCAAGTTCGCACCCCTGGCCAGGCAGCTCGCCGACAACGAAGCCAAGATCGTCGCCGAGCTCAACGCGGTGCAGGGCAAGCCCGTGGATATCGGCGGCTACTACCTCCCCGACGCGGCCAAGCTGGACACGGTGATGCGCCCGAGCGCCACGCTCAACGAGGCGCTCGCCGCGCTCAAGTAAAATGTCCTGTTCGGGCAGCGCGGCCTCAAGGCCGCGTTGCCCGGGGACGCAAGAGCGGGCAGGCCGAGGGCCGGCCAGCTTGTGAGCTTGATCGGGCGCGGCGCCGTGTGTGCAAGCGGCCGGCACACAGGCCCCGCGCACGGCTCTTGCCCCGCTGCGGCAGGCGGCCCGGCAGCGGGCGCCAAAAGAGGGCGGCGCGGCGTCTTGTGGCAGCGCGCTTTGTCCCCATTCCGATAGCGGCCAAACAAAACCCTGAGGGCGTCCCCGCCGCTAAAGATGCATATGATATGCATATTTAACGCTCTCTTCCTCTTGCGAGTGACATGCTTGAATCAGCCGACAACGCAGGCACCCCCGTGGCCACCGAAGACAAACCGCAGGACGCGGCGCTCACCCAGGCCTTGCAGCGCAGCTACCAGTACGGCTTTGTCACCGACATCGAGTCCGACTCCCTGCCGCCCGGCCTGAACGAAGACACCATCCGTGCGATTTCGCGCAAGAAGAAGGAACCCGCCTTCCTGCTGAACTGGCGCCTTGCCGCCTACGAGCGCTGGCTCAAGATGGAAGCGCCGACCTGGCCCTACCTGAAGATGTCGGAAATCGACTACCAGGCCATCAGCTACTACAACGCGCCCAAGTCCGCCAAGGACAAGCCCAAGAGCCTGGACGAGGTCGACCCCAAGCTGCTGGAAACCTATGAAAAGCTCGGCGTGCCGCTGCACGAGCGCGCGGCGCTCGCGGGCGTGGCGGTCGATGCGGTGTTCGACTCGGTCTCGGTCGGCACCACGTTTCGCAAGCAGCTTGCCGACGTCGGCGTGATCTTCTGCTCGTTTTCCTATGCGGTCGAGCACCACCCCGAGCTGATCGAGAAGTACCTCGGCACCGTGGTGCCGCCGGGCGACAATTATTTTGCCGCGCTCAACTCGGCGGTGTTTTCCGACGGGTCGTTTGTCTACATCCCCAAGGGCGTGCACTGCCCTATGGAGTTGTCGTCCTACTTTCGCATCAACGCGGCCAACTCGGGCCAGTTCGAACGCACTCTGATCATCGCGGAAGAGGGCAGCGACGTGAGCTACCTCGAAGGCTGCACCGCGCCGCAGCGCGACGAGAACCAGCTGCACGCCGCCGTGGTCGAGCTGATCGCCCACGACGACGCCTTCATCAAGTATTCGACGGTGCAGAACTGGTACCCCGGCGACGAGAACGGCGTGGGCGGCATCTACAACCTCGTGACCAAGCGCGGCATGGCGGCGGGCAAGCGCTCGCGCATCGCCTGGACGCAGATAGAAACCGGCTCGGCCGTGACCTGGAAGTACCCCAGCGTGATCCTGCGCGGCGATGAATCGAGCGGCGAGTTCTATTCGATCGCCGTCTCCAACCACTTCCAGCAGGCCGACACCGGCACCAAGATGGTGCACCTGGGCAAGAACACCAAGAGCCGCATCGTCTCCAAGGGCATCAGCGCGGGCAATGCGCAAAACAGCTACCGCGGCCTGGTGCGCATCAACCCCGGCGCAGAAGGCGCGCGCAACCACACCCAGTGCGACTCGCTCCTGATCGGCACCGACTGCGGCGCGCACACCTTCCCCTACATCGACACCGCCCGCCCCGACGCGGTAGTGGAGCACGAAGCCACCACCACGCGCATCTCCGAAGAGCGCCTGTTCTACTGCCAGCAGCGCGGCATAGACCCCGAAGAGGCCACGGCGCTGATCGTCGGCGGCTTCTGCCAGGCGGTGCTCGAAGAGCTGCCGATGGAATTCGCGCTGGAAGCCAAGGCGCTGCTCGCCGTGTCGCTCGAAGGCTCGGTCGGCTGAGCGCCGACCGCGGCTCCGTTTTGAATCGCTGACTCAGGAAAGATAGAAGATGAGTTCCAATTCCGCCCTCCTGCAACTGCGCGCGCTGCGCGTGGACATCGGCGAGCGCACCGTGCTGCAGTCCGTCACGCTCGATGTGCAGCCTGGCGAGCTGCTGGTGCTGATGGGCGCCAACGGCAGCGGCAAGAGCACGCTGGGTCTGGCGCTGGCCGGACATCCGCAATACCAGACGGTGTCGGGCCAGGCGCTGCTGGACGGGCAAGACCTGCTGGCCATGCAGGCGCATGAGCGCGCGCGCGCCGGCCTGTTCGTCTCCTTCCAGGCGCCCCCGGACGTGCCCGGCGTGAAGAACAACCTCTTTATCCGCACGGCCATCAACGCGGTGCGCCAGGCGCGCGGCGAAGAGCCGCAGGATGCCTTCGACTTCCTCTCGGGTGCCAAGGCCGCGGCCAAGGATCTGGGCCTGCCCGCCACCATGCTCAGCCGCCCGGTGAACGAAGGCTTTTCGGGCGGCGAGAGAAAGCGCAACGAGCTGCTGCAGCTGTCGCTCATGCAGCCCAAGCTGGCCGTGCTCGACGAGATCGACTCGGGCATGGACGTCGACGGCGTGCGCGCAGTGGTCAAGCTGGTCGAGCGCATGCGCGCCGAAGGTACGGCCTTCATCATCATCTCGCACTACCTGCAGATGATCGAATCGCTGCATCCCGACGCGGTGCTGCGCCTGGGCGAGGGCACGATCGCCGAGCGCGGTGACATGGAGCTCGCGCGCAGCATTGCGCGCAGCGGCTTCAAGCAGCACGCCGCCGGCCTTGCCGCGACCGCGGAGGCCTGACCATGGAGCAGGTCCGCGTGCTGCGGGAAAGCGCCCGCGAAAAGGCCCAGGCCCTGGTGTGGCCCGGGCGGCGCAGCGAACACTTTCGTGCCCTGCCACCGCCACCGCTGGAGCGCTGGCTCGCGCCCGCGGGCGCTGCCGCTGCCCCCGCAGCTCGCCACGGCTGGCAGCTGCAGGAGCAGGGCATGGACGGCGTCGATGCGCGTTTCCTCGACGCGCTGCAGCCGGCCGAGCGCGCCGCGCTGTTTGAAGGCCTGCCCAAGCCCGACGACGACCGCGCCGCCCCGTTTGCCTGGGCGCACCGCGCGCTGTGCACCGGCGGCCTGCGCCTGAGCGTGGCCGCGGGCGCCGCGCCCACGGTACTGCACCTGCAGCACGGCGCCACCAGCGCGGCCGAGGCGCCCATGCTGGTCGTCGACGTGCAAGAGGGCGCGCAACTGGTGCTGCTCGAAACCCACACCCAGGCCGATGTGGCCGAGGGCATTTCGCAAAACCTCGTGGCCCATATCCGTCTGGCCCGGGGCAGCCACATGCAGCACCTGCGCGTGGTCACGCCCGCGGCCGCAGACCGCATCGCCCACCACGTGCATGTGGCGCTGGCGGCCGACGCGCACTACGCGCAGGCCCTGGCCTGCGTGGGCAGCAGCTACCACCTGCAACGCAACACCGTGGCGCTGCAAGGCAAGGGGGCGGAGTCGCGCCACGCCGGCCTGGTGTTGACGGCCGGCAAGGCGCTGGACTACCAGATGTACGGCGACCTGCAGGTCGCGCACACGCGCCACCAGGTGGAGACGCTGACCCTGGCCAGCGGCAACGCCAAGACCGTGGCCAACGCCTATGCGCGCATCGCGCCCGGCGCCGACGAGGCCGACGTGTTCCAGCGGCTCAATGGCGTTGCCCTGCAGGGCCGCCCGCACATGCAGCTGCGCCCGCACCTGGAGATCCTGCACGACGCGGTCAAGGCGGTGCACGGCGCTACCTGGGGCATGCTGCCCGAGGACGCGCTGTTCTACGCGCGCCAGCGCGGTCTGGACGAACCGACCGCGCGCTCGCTCATCATCGAAGGCATGGCACGCGCCGCGCTCAGCCGCTGCCTGGGCGACACCATGCAGCAGCACGATTCCCCGCTGCTGCAGTGGCTGGATGGCCCTTGGCTGCACGACGCGGTCGAGCGCCAATGGGGCGTGCTGGAGGAGCCCGCCCGTGGGTAAGCAGCAGGGGTTTGCCGCTGCCACGAGCCTGGATCTGCCCACGGTGCGCGCCCAGTTTCCGGTGCTGCACCAGCAGGTGCACGGCCACCCGCTGGCCTACTTGGACAATGGCGCCACCACCCAGATGCCGCTCGCGGTCATCGACGCCATGCGCGCCTTTGAATCGCACGACCGCGCCAACATTCACCGCGGCGTGCACACGCTGAGCCAGCGCGCCACCGACGCCTTCGACGGAGCGCGCGCGGTGCTCAAGCGCTTCTTCGGCGCGGGCGCCGAGCATGAGCTGATCTTCACCTCCGGCACCACCGAGGCGCTGAACACCATCGCAAGCGGCCTGTGGGCCGGCGGCCCCGAACACGCCTGGCTGCGCGAGGGCGACGAGATCATCGTCAGCGGCCTGGAGCACCACGCCAACATCATCCCCTGGCAACACGCCGCCCGGCGCACCGGCGCGCAGCTGCGCATCCTGCGCGCGGACGACGAGGGCCGGGTGCACGAGTCCGGTTTGCGCCAGCTGCTCTCGCCGCGCACCCGGGTGTTTGCCATCACCGCCTGCGCCAACGCCAGCGGCGAGCGCCCGCCCTATGAGGCCATGCTGCGCCTGGCCGCTGAAGCCGGCGCGCTCACGGTGCTGGACGCGGCCCAGGTCGCGAGCCACGCCGTGCCCGATGTGAGCGCCATAGCCTGCGACTACCTGGTCTTTTCCGGCCACAAGATGTACGGGCCCATGGGCAGCGGCGCCATCGTCGGTCGGCGCGCAGCGCTCGAACGCCTGTACCCGCTGCGCCTGGGCGGCGACATGGTCGACTGGGTCAGCTACGAAGATGCCGGCTGGGCGCCACTGCCCGCGCGCCTGGAAGGCGGCACGCCCAACGTCGGCGGAGCGGTAGGCCTGGCGGCGGCGGCCAGGTTCATCGAAGCCCAGGGCCGCAGCGCCATCGACGCCCATGTGCACGCGCTGCGCACGCACGCGCTGGCCGGGCTGCAGACCATCGAGGGCGTGCGCGTACTCGCCCCGCACGCGGTGCAGTCCGCACTGGTGTCCTTCGTCGCACGCGACGCCCATCCGCACGACATCGGCACGCTGCTCGACGAGCGCGGCATTGCGGTGCGCACCGGCCACCACTGTGCCCAGCCGCTGCTCGACCAATTGGTGCAGGGGCCGACCACGCGCGCCTCGTTTGCGATCTACAACACGCACGAAGAAGTGGACCGGCTGATCACGGCCGTGTCCTACGCAGTGAAAGCCTTGCGATGAGCAGCGCCGAAGACGACCTCTACCAGCAAATCGTGATGGAGCACAAGCGTGCGCCGCGCAACTTCGGGCATCTTGCGCACCCCACGCACCAGGCGCAGGGCACCAACCCCTCGTGCGGCGACAAGATCGCAGTGGAGCTGGAGCTCGAGGGCGAGCACATCAGGAACATCGCCTTCAACGGCCAGGCCTGCGCCATCTGCATGGCATCGAGTTCCATGATGACCGAGGCCATCAAGGGCAAGGACGTACAGCTGGCCAGGCAATTGCAAGGCCATTTCCGCGCGGTGCTGACCGGCGAAGTCGAGCCCGAAGAAGTGGAAATCGGCAAGCTCGTGGCGCTGTCTGCGGTACGCCGCTACCCCAGCCGCATCAAGTGCGCGCTGCTGGGCTGGCACGCGCTGATGCACGCCATCGCCGGCCAGGGCGGCACGGCCACCACCGAAACATCGCATTCAGGAGCATAGGAAATGGCGCGTTCACGCGAATCGGTCTTGCTGCGGCGCGACGTCGTCGGCGAGCTCGTGCCCTACGGCACGCCCTACGAACTGCAGGAAGGCACCTGGGCCGAAATCACCCAGGCGCTGGGCACCTCGTTCACGCTGCTGGTCGAAGGGCGCCTGGTGCGCCTTGGCGGCGCCGATGCCGACGCCATCGGCAAGGACCAGCCCGAAGCCATGACGGTGGAACACGACGGCGACGACACCACCGACGAGGAAATCCGCCGCCTGATCGACGAGCAACTGCACACCTGCTACGACCCCGAGATCCCGGTCAACATCGTGGACCTGGGCCTGATCTACAAGTGCGAGCTCGAACCCTACGAACAAGAAGCCGGCAAGCTGCGCATCACCATCGACATGACGCTCACCGCGCCGGGCTGCGGCATGGGCGAGGTCATCGCCAATGAAGTCAACGACAAGCTGCTGAACCTGCCGCGCATCGAGGAAGTGACGGTAAACATCGTCTTCGACCCGCCCTGGGACCGGTCCATGATGACCGAAGAAGCGCACCTGGCGCTGGGGCTTTGACTCCTGAAACGATAGCTGTTAGCGATTGACCAGCAAGCGTTTGCGGCCAAAATCGTTCCAATTATCATTGCTTGCTCGTTCCTGCGCCACGCACGCTTTGCGCGCCACCGACCAGGCTAGGCAGCAGCTACCGTGATTCTCAGCCCCAGGGCGTGCGCCACCTTGCTGACGGTAGCGAAGCTCGGATTGCCCGTGCCAGACAAAGCCTTGTAGAGGCCCATGCGGGTCAGGCCAGTTTGGGCAGCGAGCTGGGTGATATTGCGGGCACGCGCCACATCGCCCAGGGCGGCAAGAAAGAGCGCCGGATCATCTTCTTCAGCGCAAGCGGTGAGATAGGCCGCAATGTCTTCTTCGGTCTCGAGATAGTCGGCGGTGTCGTAGCGGGTGAAGGTTTCTTTGGCTTTGGCCATGCTCAGTTCTCCCAGGAAGCGGCGATATCCATGGCGAGTCGTATGTCCTTGCCTTGCGAGGACTTGTCCCCGCCGCAAAGCAACAGGATCAGCGTCTTGCCCTTGAACGTGTAATAGACGCGGTAGCCGGGGCCGTGATCGATCTTGAGCTCATTGACGCCTTCTTTGAGCGCCCGAAACTGGCCGGGATTCCCAAGAGAAAGACGCCTGATGCGAACCTCGATCCTGGCTTTCGCGTCTCGGTCACGCAGGCCACGGAGCCAGCTGTCGAACGTGCTGCTTTTGAGGACTTCGTACACCGTCAAAGGCTAAACCATGCTTGCGCATCAGTCAACTATAGTTGACTTTTCCGTTCATGCCCAGGCGCTGGGCCCAACGTGGCCGTGCGCCTGCCGCACATCGAGGAAGTGACGGTAAACATCGTCTTCGACCCGCCCTGGGACCGGTCCATGATGACCGAGGAGGCGCACCTGGCGCTGGGGCTTTGACTCCTGAAAAGATAGCTGATAGCGCTTGACCAGCCAGCGTTTTCGGCATAAAAGACTCAAAACCCTGGCGCCTTTTGTCTGCTACAGGCTGCTCCAGAGCCGCGCCAGCCCGTAGGCATGCAAGGCGCCCGCGACGAGGCAGACGCCTGAAGACACCCACCAGAATGTGCGCGAATTGCCTGGAAAGGCGGAGCGCAGGCGCGGGAACGCCAGCGCGCGTGCCAGATAGGCTGCGCTGACCGCCAGCAGCACCCAGCGCGTCAGCGGCAACCGCACTACCAAGCCTGCGGCGCTGAAGGCAAACAAGGCCCAGAGCGCCAGCACCGCTGCGATGCCCAGCGTCGAGAGCGTCAGCACCCTGTCCCCACGCTCGGCCGCACGCGCCGCGCGCTCTCCGGCGCCCATGAACCGATAGGCCTGCGGGCCGATGCCGATGCACGCCAGGTGCGCAAGCGCGGCAATCAAGCTGAAAGAGCCGCCAAGGGACAGGGCGAGGGCGCCGTCATGGGGCATGGCAGGGTTTCGATGGCGAAGAAGGAAGGGCGAGCGCCCGCTGGTGCCGCGATCTCGTCGGTGCTGAAGTGAGGGCAGGGCGCTTGGGCGACATCGGCCAATCAGTCCATCGGCCAAGCGCAGCGGCAGGGGCGCGGGGCTGCGGTCATGGTCAGGGCATTGCCTCAGGGGCGGACAGGCTCTTGCTGTAGTAACCCGAGGGGTCAAAACAGCACACGCGCTTCTTGCCCTGGGCGAGCATGTCGCAGGCCTTGGCGATACGGGTTTGCCGCGTCGTCGCCTGTTTTGCCGATTCCACCCAATGCACCCAGTCCACACGCGCCAGGGTTGTGGTCGCGTTCCAGACCGCTTTGGCCTGCGGGCAGGCATCGAGCGCCTGGCGCAGGTCTTCGGGCAGCGCCGGTTCGGGCTCGGGTTTGAGCGGGGCGATTTCAATGCTCACCGTATCCCCGAAATCGGCGGCGGCGGCTGCACGCAGCGCGCGGTCGATCCGCAGCCAGTGTCCAAGCTGCCCGTCCGGCTCGAGAGTCGCCTGAAATGCCTGGCCGTTGAGCTTGCCGGCAACCGACGTTCTGCCCCGCCGCGGCAAAGTCTTGCTTGCCGCCTCGGGCAGCAGCACAAACGCCCAGCAGCCGTCGTCGCTCTGCGCTACGGGGCGCAATATCTTGGCGGAGAACACGGATGTTTTGGCGGGCACCATCGCGGCGACAGACTGCAGGACAGGGGGCACGCAGCATATTCCATAACCGCCATCCATGCAGCGCGGCCGCCAGACGCCACAGCGTGCTTCTGTGATCGAACCAGTGAGCGGCAAGCGGGCGCGGTCCTTTGGCTTATGCCAAGTCCTTGCGATCGCCGCGCGTCGTCGGGTTGGAAATGACCAGGAACTCGACCGCCTCAGAAAACGGATTCATGAAGCGGTGCGGCTTGCCGGCCGGCACATGGACACCTTCGCCCGCGCAAAGCTGCAATTGCTGGCCGTCAATTTCGATGGCGGCGCGGCCGGCCAAGATGTAGAAAAACTGCTGGGCCTTGGCGTGGACGTGCCGCGTTTCCGCCTTGCCGGGCGGCACCCGCTCGCGGATCACGTGGCAATTCGGGTCTTTGAGGAAACGCCAGCCGTCACAGCCTTCGCCCCAAAGATAATGCTCTGCGTTGGTAATGGAAACGGCGTGCATGGCAATCAGAAAATCTTCCACCAGGGGCGTTTGGGCGGCATGGTTTCAGCACTGCGGGTCAATGCGGCAGCAGGGTTTGGTGTGAGCATGGTGCCGTCTTCGCCGTACTCTTCGCCTTCTTCGCCCACGACGCGCGCACGCAAAGCCCGAGCGATCGCGAACATCTTCTGAAGTATCTCTGCATCCGGATTGTTGACAGTGATTGCGCCGCGGTCAAAGCAGAACCACGCCATGTTGCCATCGTCTTCGTGCCCGGAGTACGCAGTCCAGACCGCGATCCCTTCGCCTTCCAGCCGCAGCACCTCGCCGTCTTCAAGATTCGCCTGCGCGTAACCATCAAGGCGCATGTCTGCGTCGGAAGACAGGTAGGCATTCCAATCCTCCATGGTAATACCTCCGCCGTCCCCGGCAAGCGAAGCGTGCCCGCGCGTGATTTGAACTTCATAGCCCATGGAATTTCCTCCTGAATCGGCTGCTTAGGTACAAGCTCGAAGTCGCTTTTTTTCCGCCCCTCGGTTTGCGCAATGAAATAGCCGCCCAATTTGTTTTCATCAGAAGCCGAACATAACGCCCGTTACCCGAACCAGGCCGAGCTGCCCTTGCCGGGATTTTATTTGCCTGCGCTCTTTTTCTCGATGACCGTCACCTTCCCTTCGCCCTCAATATATGCTGCTTTTACATCGTCAATCTTGTCTATGCCTTGCTGCCGCAGATAACTCATCAGCTCCTCTTCCGTGAGAAATTCGCGCCGCATGTTGCGGCGCAGCAGCCGGCCATCACGGATAACTTGCAACGGGGGCAGCGAAACCAGACGCTCGATGAATTTGACGCGGTAGCTGAGAGCATTGACAAGATAATTGAACCCCATGATGACGAGGATCATGAAAACGCCATCGGGAAGCGCCGTATAGTCTCCCAGTGAATGGGACGCCGCTTCGGTAATGAGCAGAATCAGCACCAAATCCATGGTCGCCAACTCGCCGCCTGTGCGCCGGGGCATGATGCGCATCAGAAAAAGAATGCCAAAGTACAAAACCGCTGCGCGAAGCAAAAGCTCGCCGAGCGGAGTTTCGAGCGCGAATATGCGCGACCAGTCTGTTGGCAGGAATTGCATGTTTCAATTATGTCGTGTTCGAAAACGCCGCCGCTTCAAGCTGAGCCACGGTTCACAGCGACCGTCATCAGCAAGAGGCATGCCGCCCTGCGCAAAAGGAACCCCGGTGTCCGCTGTCTGCGGCTCGGCAGAGCTGAGCCTCTGCGCCGAACCGGCTGCAGGCAGCAAATTCGCGGCGCTTGCGGCACGTGCCAGGCATTGGGCTGCGCTGGCTCGACATTGAAAAAGCCGCCCAGGGGCGGCTTTACGGTGAACGAGATGACAGGCGCTCAAACCGCCGCCTTGCTTGCGGTATAGCTCCTGGCCATGTTCGCCGCGATGCGCTTTTGCCATTCGGCCGGGCCGGTGATGTGCTGGCTGGTGCCGGTGGCGTCCACGGCGACGGTCACAGGCATGTCGACCACGTCGAATTCATAGATCGCCTCCATGCCCAGGTCTTCAAACGCCACCACGCGGGCGTGCTTGATGGCCTTGCTGACCAGGTAGGCGGCGCCGCCGACGGCCATCAGGTAGGCACTCTGGTGCTTCTGGATGGCAGCGATGGCCTCGGGGCCACGGTCGGCCTTGCCGATCATGGCGATCAGGCCGGTTTGCGCGAGCATCATCTCGGTGAACGGGTCCATGCGCGTGCTGGTGGTGGGGCCGGCGGGGCCGACGATCTCATCGCCTACCGGATCGACCGGGCCGACGTAATAGATGACCCGGTTGGTGAAGTCCACCGGCAGTTTTTCGCCCTTGGCGAGCAACCCCTGGATGCGCTTGTGCGCGGCGTCGCGGCCGGTGAGCATCTTGCCGGACAGCAAGATGCGCTCACCCGACCTCCAGCTTGCCACTTCCTCGCGCGTGAGTTGGTTCAGGTCCACGCGGCGCGATTCGGCGTAGTTGGGCGCCCAGTCGAGCTTGGGGTAGATGTCCAGGCTGGGCGGCGTCAGGTAGGCGGGGCCCGAGCCGTCGAGCACCAGATGCGCATGGCGGGTGGCGGCGCAATTGGGGATCATGGCCACGGGTTTGCTGGCGGCGTGCGTGGGGTAGAGGGCGATCTTTACGTCCAGCACCGTGGCCAGGCCCCCCAGGCCTTGCGCGCCTATGCCCAGGGCGTTGACCTTTTCATGCAGTTCCAGGCGCAGTTCTTCCACCTGGCTGAGCTTGTCGCCGCGGCTCGCGCGCTGCTGCAGTTCGTACATGTTCAGGTCTTCCATCAGGCTTTCCTTGGCCAGCAGCGCGGCTTTTTCCGCGGTGCCGCCCACGCCAATGCCCAGCATGCCCGGCGGGCACCAGCCGGCGCCCATCGTGGGCACGGTTTTCAGCACCCAGTCCACCAGGCTGTCGCCGGGGTTGAGCATCGCCAGCTTGGACTTGTTCTCGCTGCCGCCGCCCTTGGCCGCGACGGTCACGTCCAACGTGTGGCCGGGCACCATTTGCACGTGGGTGACGGCGGGGGTGTTGTCCCTGGTGTTCTTGCGCGCAAACAGCGGGTCGGCCACGACGCTGGCGCGCAAGGTGTTGTCTGCGAACAGATAGGCGCGGCGCGTGCCTTCGTTGACCGCGTCTTCCACGCTTTGGCCTGCGGCAAAGCCCTCGAAGCGCACGTCCATGCCAATCTTCAGGAAGACGTTGACGATGCCCGTGTCCTGGCAGATCGGGCGATGGCCCATCGCGCTCATCTTGCTGTTGGTGAGGATTTGCGCCATGGCGTCCTTGGCGGCGGGGCTTTCTTCGCGCTCGTAGGCCCGCACCAGATGCTGGATGTAGTCCGTGGGGTGGTAGTAGCTGATGAACTGCAGCGCGGCGGCGATGGATTCCACCAGGTCGTCGTAGCGGATGATCGTGGTCATGGAGGGAGTATTTACAGGACGAAACAACTGCGGATTATCGCAAGAGGCTTGCTGTCGCCATTCGGAGTGCGTCCACATGCGCAGGAGGCGAACCGTCTTCTCGTGGGAGAAGATTTCGTAGGCGATGCGCTGCCGGATGTTGATGCGGCGCGAATACGCCCCTGCAAGGTCGCCAACCAGCGGTTGCGGGCAAGTACCCGCTGTTATGCAGGCGTCAGCCAATTGCAGTCCAATCGAGAACGTCTTTGGAACCCGAGGAGAACCACCATGGCGGCTACCCGCATCGAACACGACACCCTGGGCAATGTGGAGGTGCCTGCCGAGCGGCTGTGGGGCGCGCAAACGCAGCGCTCCAAGATCAACTTCGCGATCAGCGGCGAGCACCAGCCGGCCGAGATCATTCGCGCGCTGGTGACCGTGAAGAAGGCCTCGGCGCAGGTGAACCACGCGCTGGGCTTGCTGGACGAGAAGAAGACCAGGGCCATCATCGCCGCCGCCGACGAGGTGCTCGCGGGCAAGCACCCCGACGAATTCCCGCTGGTGGTCTGGCAGACCGGCTCGGGTACGCAAACCAACATGAACGTCAACGAGGTGCTGGCCAACCGCGCCAGCGAATTGATGGGCGGCGAGCGCGGGGAAGGGCGCCTGGTGCACCCCAACGACGATGTGAACAAGAGCCAGTCGAGCAACGACGTCTTCCCGACGGCGATGCACGTGGCGGCGGTAGAGGCAATCACGCACCAGCTGCTGCCCGCCATCCAGAAGCTTCACGCGACGCTGGCAGCCAAAGCCAAGGCGTTTGACGACATCGTGAAGATAGGCCGCACCCACTTGCAGGACGCGACGCCGCTCACGCTGGGGCAGGAGATCTCGGGCTGGGCCGCGCAGCTTGCGCATGGCGAAGCGCACATCCGCGCAGCGCTGCCGCACTTGAGCGAACTGGCGCTGGGCGGCACGGCGGTGGGCACCGGGCTCAACGCTCCCAAGGGTTATGCCGAGCAGGTGGCGGCAGAGCTGTCGCGTTTGAGCGGGCTGCCCTTCGTGACTTCGCCCAACAAGTTCGAGTCGCTCGCGTCGTGCGACGCGCTGGTGCATGCGCATGGTGCGCTCAAGACGCTGGCGGCCAGCCTGATGAAGATCGCCAACGACGTGCGCTGGCTGGCCAGCGGGCCCAGGAGCGGCATCGGCGAGATCACGATTCCCGAGAACGAGCCTGGCTCTTCCATCATGCCGGGCAAGGTCAACCCCACGCAGTGCGAGGCGCTGACCATGCTGGCCGCCCAGGTGCTGGGCAACGACGTGGCGATCAACGTGGGTGGCGCCAGCGGCAACTTCGAGCTGAACGTGTTTCGGCCCATGATTGCGTACAACTTTTTGCAGAGCGTGCGCCTGCTGGCCGACGGCATGCTGAGCTTCAACGACCACTGCGCAGTAGGCATAGAGCCGAACCGCGCGCGCATTGCCGAATTGGTGCAGCGCTCGCTGATGCTGGTGACGGCGCTCAACACCCACATCGGCTACGAAAAGGCCGCCAAGATCGCCAAGAAGGCGCACCACGATGGCACCAGCCTGCGCGAATCGGCGCTGGAGCTGGGTTTTCTCACGGCAGAGCAGTTCGACGAATGGGTGGTGCCGGGCAAGATGGTGGGGCGATAAGCTCTCGATTCAATAGCTGTCAGCGGTGTGTGGACAAGCGTTTGAGGCCGATTTGACTGAGAATTGTCACGCCCTGTATCGCCGTCGCGCCAGGCCTTGGCTGGCCGGAGCACTGCCATGGTGAAGCTGCCGTTCTTCAGTGTCGGCCACTCCACGCACAGCCTGGAGGAATTCGTCGCCCTGCTGCGCGGGCCGGGCGTACAGCGGGTGGTGGACATCCGCAGCCTGCCCGGTTCGCGCCGCTACCCCCAGTTCAACCGCGAGGCGCTGGCCGAGGGCCTGGCGCAGCATGGCCTCGATTACGAGCACGTGGCACTGCTGGGCGGGCTACGGAGCAAGACCGCGGGCGTGCCGCGCGAGACCAATGCCTGGTGGGAGAACGCCAGTTTTCACCGCTATGCCGACTACGCCTGCACGCCGGCATTTGCCGATGGCCTGGCGCATTTGATCGAGCTCGGGCGCAAGCAGCGCTGCGCGATGATGTGCTCCGAGGTGCTGTGGTGGCGCTGCCATCGCCGCATCGTCACCGACCATCTGCTGGCGCGTGACGAGACGGTCTGGCACATCATGCCGCCGGACAAGCTCGACGCCGCGCACCTGTCCGCCGGAGCGCTGGTGGGGGAGGGCGCGAGCATCACCTATCCGGCTGTTTCGCCGGCGCCGGGCGGCGCTTGAGCTGAAGCTGCGCGCCTTCGCTGGATGCCGGTGCGCGCCCGCTGCGGGCCGCGCCGTCCAGGCTGGCCAGCGGACAGAAGCTCAGGGCTGCTCGCTGATGCGTCCGAGCAGCAGGTATTCCATGATGGCCTTTTGCACGTGCATGCGGTTTTCCGCCTCGTCCCAGACGACGGACTGCGGGCCGTCGATGACCTCGGCGCTCACTTCCTCACCACGGTGCGCGGGCAGGCAGTGCATGAAGAGGGCGTCTGGCTTGGCCGCGGCCATCATCGCCTCGTCCACGCACCAGTCGGCAAAGGCCTTGCGCCGGGCTTCGTTCTCGGCCTCGTAGCCCATGCTGGTCCAGACGTCGGTAGTCACCAGGTCGGCACCCTGGCAGGCCTGTCTGGGGTCTTTGAAAATCTTGTAGCAGCCCGCGCGCGCCTGGCGCTCGCCAAAGGCCAGTTTCTCATCGACCTCATAGCCGCTGGGTGTACTCAGGTGCACGGTAAAACCCAGCAGATCGGCCGCCTGCAACCAGGTGTTGGCCATGTTGTTGCCGTCGCCCACCCAGGCGACCACCTTGCCGGCAATGCTGCCGCGATGCTCGATGTAGGTGAACAGGTCGGCCATGATCTGGCAGGGGTGGAATTCATTGGTCAGGCCATTGATCACCGGCACGCGCGAATGCGCGGCAAAGCGCTCCAGGCGATCCTGGCCAAAGGTGCGGATCATCACGATGTCGGTCATGCGGCTGATGACGCGCGCGGTGTCCTCGATCGATTCTGAGCGGCCCAGCTGGCTGTCGGTGCTGGTCAGGTTGACCACGGTGCCGCCAAGCTGGCCCATGCCGGCTTCGAAGCTCACGCGGGTGCGCGTGCTCGCCTTCTCGAAGATCATGGCCAGGGTGCGGTCTACCAGCGGGTGGTATTTTTCGTAGCTCTTGAACTTGCGCTTGATCAGCGCGGTGCGGGCAAACAGGTAGGCGTAGTCGTCGGCGCTGAAGTCGCTGAATTGCAGGTAATGCTTCATGGTGTGCCTTGTTTACTGCGACAGGAAGCTGCGCACCACCGGGTTGAGCCTGGCGACGATCTCGTCGGCATCGGCGCGCGTGAGGATGAGCGGCGGCACGATGCGGATCACGCGCTCGGCGGTGACGGAAATCAGCAGCCCGGCCTGCGCCGCCATGCCTATGAGCGCGCCACACGGGCGGTCCAGCTCCACGCCTATCATCAGGCCGCGCCCGCGCACCTGGGTGACGGCCTTGATGTCTGCCAGGGCTTCGCCCAGGCGGGCGCGCAGGTATTCGCCCACGGCGCTGGCGTTGGCGAGCAAGCCGTCTTCTTCCATGATGGTGATGGTCTCCACCCCGGCGCGCATCGCCAGCGGGTTGCCGCCAAAGGTGGTGCCGTGGTTGCCCGGCTGCAGCACCTCGGCGGCGCTGCCGCGCGCCAGCACCGCGCCCACCGGCACGCCGGAAGCCAGGCCCTTGGCCATGCTCATCACGTCGGGCACGATGTCGGCCCACTGATGGGCAAACCACTTGCCGGTGCGTCCCATGCCGCACTGGATCTCGTCGAGCATCATCAGCCAGCCCCGGGCGTTGCAGAGCTTGCGCACCTGCTGCATGTAGACCGGGTCCACCGGATGCAGGCCGCCTTCGCCCTGGATCGGCTCCATCATCACCGCGACGATGTCGGGGTGCTGCGCCGCCGCGGCCTCCAGCGCCGCGACGTCGTCCACCGGCACGCGCACGAACCAGTCGGGCAGGGCGCCAAATCCGTCGCGCACCTTGGGGTTGGCCGTTGCCGCCATGGTCGCGATGGAGCGGCCATGGAAGGCGTGCTCATAGACCACGATGCGCGGGCGCTCAACACCCTGGTCTACGCCGTGCTTGAGGGCGATCTTGATCGCCGCCTCGTTTGCCTCGAGGCCAGTGCTGCAGAAGAACACCTTGTCCATGTGCGCACGCTCGCACAGCAGCGCCGCCAGGCGCTCCTGCCCCGGCACCTGGTAGTAATTGGAGCAGTGGATCAGCTTGGCCAGCTGCTCTTGCAGCGCCGGCACCAGCCTGGGGTGGTCGTGCCCTAGCGTGCTCACCGCAATGCCGGCGAGCGCATCCAGGTATTCCTTGCCGTTCACGTCCCAGACGCGCACACCCTTGCCTCGCTCCAGCGCGACGGGCACCCGGTTGTAGGTGTTCATCACATGCGAGGCCGTGGCAGCAGTGGGTGCGTTCATGCAATATCTCCGGACAGGCGCAGGCGCAAAGACCTGCGGGAAAAAGCTTGTGATTCTAGGCGCCTGCGTCCGCAGCGTGCATGCAGTCTGGCCTCGGGGTTCAACTCTTGTATAAGAGTTACAATGGGCGGTTTGCTGCTGCAGCCTGCAGCAGGCATCTTCACCGCTGCCGTGCATTGATGGTTGCAACCACCCACCAAGAATTTTTCATCCAGGGCGTAACGCGCGACGGCAGGCGCTTTCGCCCCAGCGATTGGGCCGAGCGGCTGGCAGGCGTGATGGGACAGTTTCGCCCCGGCGGAGCGTCCTCGTCGCCGCAGGCACATCTGAGCTATTCCCCCTGGTGCGTGCCCACCAGCGTCAACGGCGTCAGCTGCGTGGTGGTCAGCACCGAGCTGCGCGAGCACGAACCCATGGCCTGGGACTTCGTGATGAACTTCGCGCGCGACAACGACCTGCAGGTGAGCGAAGCCTGCCTGCTGGACAAGCGCTGAGGCCAAAGCGCAAGCAGCAGTTCGCAGCCCACCGGCACCGGGGCACAAAAAAACCGCCTTGGGGCGGTTTTCCTGTTTCTGCGACAGCGCACCCGTTACAAACGGCAGGCGCCGGGGCGCCCGTGCGTGCAACCTGTAAGACTCAGGCTGCGTTGGCCAGGGCCTTGACCTTGGCGGACAGGCGGCTCTTGTCGCGAGCGGCCTTGTTCTTGTGGAAGATGCCCTTGTCGGCGATGGAGTCGATGACCGACTGCGCCTTGGCGAAGGCTTCACTTGCCTTGGCCTTGTCGCCCGTGAGAACGGCCTTTTCGACGTTCTTCACGAAGGTGCGATACCTGGAGCGCAGCGAGGTGTTGTGCGCATTGAGCTTGACGTTCTGGCGCGCGCGCTTGCGGCCCGACGCAAGGCGCGGGTTCTTCTTGACTGGCTTGCCTGATGCCATGAAAGTATTCCTTGTGGTGTCTGTGGATGATGTCGCAAAACCGGGCATTGTAATTTATTGCGCGCGGTTTCACAACGCCCGCGCGCGGCGCATACACTCGCGCCGGTGTCTCTGCTCAAAGCCGCTTCTACCGTCTCGTTGCTGACCCTGGCCTCGCGCATCACCGGCCTGGCGCGCGACCTGCTGATGGCGGCCGTCTTTGGCGCGACCATCTTCACCGACGCCTTCAACGTCGCGTTTCGCATCCCCAATCTGTTTCGCCGCCTGTTTGCCGAAGGCGCGTTCAGCCAGGCCTTCGTGCCGGTGCTTGCCGCGCACCGCGAGCGCCACGGCGTGGCCGACACCCGCAGGCTGATCGATGCGGTGGGCACGGCGCTGCTGTGCGCCCTGGTGCTGACCAGCGTGGCGGGCATGCTGGGCGCGCCGCTGCTGGTCTGGGCGCTGGCCAGCGGTCTGCGCCAAGACCCGGCGGGTTTCGATGCCGCCATTTTCATGACGCGCTGGATGTTTCCCTACATCGGCTTCATGTCGCTGGTGGCGTTTGCGGCGGGCATCCTCAACACCTGGAAGCGCTTTGCCGTGCCGGCCGTCACGCCGGTGCTGCTCAACCTGTGCATGATTGCCGCGGCCTGGTGGGGCGCGCCCTGGCTCGCGGCGCAAGGCGTGCAGCCCATTTTCGCCATGGTCGGCGGTGTCATGGGCGGCGGGCTGTTGCAGCTCGCGGTGCAGCTGGCGGCGCTGCGGCGCCTGCGCCTGCTGCCGCGCGTGCACTTGCTGCCGGCGCGCATCCTGGCGGCCTGGAGAGACCCGGGCGTGCGGCGCATCCTCAGTCTGATGGCGCCGGCGGTGCTCGGGGTGGGGGTGGCGCAGCTGTCGCTGATGATCAACACCCAGATCGCCTCCTACCTCGCGCCCGGCAGCGTCACCTGGCTGTTCTACGCCGACCGCCTGATGGAATTCCCCACGGCCTTGCTTGGCGTGGCGCTGGGCGTGGTGCTGGCGCCGCAGCTGTCGGGCGCGCTGGCACGGGGCGACGGCGCGCAGTATTCGGCCATGCTGGACTGGGGCCTGCGCATGGTGGTGCTGCTGGCCGTGCCTTGCGCCGTCGGCCTGCTGGTGCTGGCGCGCCCGCTGGTGGCCACGCTGTTTCACTACGGCGCGCTGGGCGACGCCGACGTGCTGCGCATTGCCGCCGCGCTGATGGGTTATGGTGTCGGCTTGGTGGGGCTGGTGGCCGTAAAGGTGCTGGCCCCGGGTTATTACGCCAGCCAGGACATGCGCACTCCGGTGCGCATTGCCATTGTGGTGCTGGTCGTCACGCAGCTGCTCAACGCCGCGCTCGTGCCCTGGCTGGCGCATGCCGGTCTTGCGCTGTCCATTGCTCTGGGCGCGCTGGTCAACGCCGCCTGGCTGCTGTTCGGTCTGCGGCGCTCGGGGCGCTACCAGCCGCGCCCCGGCTGGCCTGCCTTGCTGCTGCGCGTGGCCTTGGCGGCGGCGGCGCTGGCGCTGCTGCTGGCCTGGAGCGCCGCGCATTTCGACTGGATTGCGCTGCAGGCACGCCCCTTGCACCGCGTGGCATTGCTGGCGGCCGTACTGCTGGGTTCGGCCGTGGCGTACTTCGGGGTGCTTGCCGCCTCGGGATTGAAATGGGCGCAATTTGCGCGTCGCTGATGAAATGGGCTGCCCCTACTCCTCTTGAATACTTCGCCACGCTGGTGCGCAGCGGCGACGCCATGCCGCTGCTGGAAACCGTCGCCAGCATTGCCCAGGACGATGAACCGCAGCTGGATCTGCAGGCGCTGGCCACCGAGGTGGACACGCTGCTGCTGCGCCTGAAAAATCGCCTGCCCGCGGATGCAGGGCCCTTGACCCGGCTGCGCATGCTGCACCATTTTTTCTACGCCGAGCTCGGCTTTTGCGGCAACCGCAACGACTACTACGCGGTACAAAACAGCTATCTGCACGAGGTGCTGCGCACGCGCATGGGCATACCGGTGTCGCTCGCGGTGCTCTGGCTGGAGCTCGCCCGCGGCATCAAGCTCAAGGCCGATGGCGTGTCGTTTCCCGGGCATTTCCTGCTCAAGGTGCGCCTGCCCGACGGCTACGTGGTGCTTGACCCCTTGAGCGGCAAATCGCTCTCACCCGAAGAGATCGCCGAGCAGCTCGAGCCGCTGCGCAAGTTCCTGAACGACGACACCGACGAAGAGCTGCCGCTGGCGCTGTACCTGCAGGCGGCGTCGGCGCGCGACATCGTGGCGCGCATGCTGCGCAACCTCAAGGAAATCCATCGCGGCAACCAGGACTGGCCGCGCCTCATCGCGGTGCAAGACCGCATGCTGGTGCTCGACCCCGAAGCCTGGAGCGAATGGCGCGACCGCGGCATGGCGCACATCGAGGCGGGCGACGACGAGCGGGCCGCGTCCGACCTGCAGACCTATCTGGACCACGTGCCCCAGGCCACCGATGCGCCCGAGGTGCAGACGCTGATACGGCGCCTGGCCGGGGAGTGAAAAAACGCCGCCCGCGCATCGGGGGCGGCGCGTGGCGGATCAGTCCGCCTTGACCGCCAGCACGGGGCAGGGCACGTTGAGCAGGATTTCCTGCGCCATGCTGCCCAGCAGCAGCTTGCCCACGGGGTTGCGCTTGCGCAGACCGATCACCAGCACGCTCACCGGCAGGGTTTGCACCAGCTCCTCGATTTCCTCGATCGCGCTGTTGCCGCGCACGAAAACCTTGAGCTCGGCCTTGATGGGCAGGGAGGCAAGGCGCTCCTCGACGCGCTCGACCTCGTAGCCGGAGACGACGTTGGGGTCTTCGCTGCGCCCGCCGGGGCCGGCGTTGATGACCACCAGCTGTTCGTTGTTCTGGGTTGCAAGTTCTATGCCCTTGTCCAGTGCAGCCTGGCCTTCCGGGCGGGGTACGTACGCGACGAGAACAGTCATGTGCTTTCCTGCTGGTGTTGTTGTGAAATGACAGCTTTGATTATGCAGGATAGGGCCCGCGCGTGGCCAGCGGCCAAGCTCGGCGGCTTCAGACCAGCCGGGCGGCCGCGAGCTCCTTCTTGGCGTAGGCGTAGAGCAGCGGCGCCGCCACCAGCCCGGCCGGGCCGTATATGGCCTCGGCGACGAACAGCACGGTGAGCAGCTCCCACACGCGAATGTGCGTGCGCTGGCCGACGACACGCGCGTTGATCACGTATTCGGCCTTGTGGATCAGGATCAGGAAGGCCAGGCAGGCCGCCGCGGTGACCGGCGAGACCGAAAGCCCGACCAGGGTGATGACCGCGTTGCACACCAGATTGCCGACGATGGGAATCAGGCCGCCGACGAAGGTCAGCGTGATCAGCATCGCGGTGTAAGGCAGTTTCTGGCCCCACAACGGCAGCACCAGCAGCAGGAAGATGGCGGTGAGCGTGGTGTTGAAGGCCGCAATCCAGAACTGCGCGGCAACGATCTGGCGAAAGGCCTCGCCCAGGCGCGACGCGCGCACCGTGAGTTGCTGCACCAGCGGCCCGCGCCCCGGCCCGGGATGGCCGATCGCCGCGAGCGCGCCGACGATGCCGCCCACGTATGCATATAGCAGCCCACCCAGCCAGGCGCGGCCCGCACTGGCCAGGGCGCCGGCCTTGGCGCCCAGGTAGCTCGCCAGCGCGCGCTGGATCTCGGCCGCGCCTTCGGGCAACTGGTCGCCTATCTCTGGCGGCAGCTTCTCGCGCAGCTCCAGCACCGTGTGGGCGAGAAAGTCCAGCAGCTCGCGGTACTGCAGCGGCGCGCCGATGATGTAGCTGCGCGAGCGCGACAGCGCCATCGCCAGCAGCAGCAGCGGCGCAAACATGACCAGCGCCGCCGCCAGGTTCTCCACCTTGAAGGGCAATTGCGGCTGCACCCCGCCAAAGACCCTGACCAGCCAGCGCGTCAGCAAAAAGCCCAGGCAGGCGCTGAGCAGCCCGGCGAGCAGGCCAAAGTGCATGATGAGCAGCAGCGCGCCGACCATGAGCACATGGCTTGCGACCACGATGCGCGAAGCGGCGGCGTCGGGAAAGCGGTTCAAGCGGGTATCCGTCGTGGCGGGGCGCGCGCCGGCTCAGGCGATGGTCACGGCAGCGCCCCCGGCGCGCGGGCCGACCACCCCGATGACGTGGACGCTCTCGCCCTGCGCCTGCAGCGTGGCGCTCACCTGCGCGGCCGCCTGCGGCGCGACCACCACCACCATGCCTATGCCGTTGTTGAAGGTGCGGTTCATCTCGACCTCGTCCACGCCCGCCGTGGCCTGCAGCCAGGCAAAAAGCTCGCTGCGCGGCCAACTGCCGGCCACGAGATGGGCGGCAAGGTGCGCGGGCAGCACGCGCGGGATGTTCTCCAGCAGACCGCCGCCGGTGATGTGGGCCAGGGCCTTGATCGCGCCCTCGTGCGCGGCAAACGCCGCCAGCACGCTCTTGACGTACAGCCGCGTGGGCTGCATCACGGCCTGGCGAAACGGCTGGCCGTCGAGCATGGCGGGCAGCGCGCTGCCCGCGCGCTCAATGCATTTGCGCACGAGCGAAAAACCGTTGGAGTGCACGCCGCTGGAGGCCAGGCCCAGCACCACGTCACCCGCCTCTACCCGATCGCCACTGAGGATCCTGGATTTTTCGACCACGCCGACGGCGAAGCCCGCCAGGTCGTATTCACCCTCGGGGTACATGCCGGGCATCTCGGCCGTTTCGCCGCCGATCAGCGCGCAGCCCGAAAGCTCGCAGCCGCGCGCAATGCCGCCGACCACGGTCGCGGCGGTATCGACGTCGAGCTTGCCGCAGGCGAAATAGTCGAGAAAAAAGAGCGGCTCGGCGCCTTGCACCAGCACGTCGTTGACGCTCATGGCCACGAGGTCTATGCCCACGCCGTCGTGCATGTTCCACTCGAACGCCAGTTTGAGCTTGGTGCCCACGCCATCGGTGCCCGAAACCAGCACCGGCTCCTGGTAGCGCCTGGGCACTTCAAACAGCGCGCCAAAGCCGCCGATGCCGGCCATCACGCCCTCGCGCAGCGTCTTTTTTGCCAGCGGCTTGATGCGCTCTACCAGAGCATCGCCGGCATCGATGTCGACGCCGGCGTCTTTGTAGGAAATCGGGGGCTGCGCGGCAAAACGGCTCATGAAAAGGGGCGCGCCGCAAGCGGCATCGGGCGGTTGCACGGGGAAGGGCGCAATTCTAGGACAAGGCTGAACAAGCCCCGCGCGCTTCGCCTTGGGCGCTGCGCCCGTGCGCCACGCTGGCGCAGCGCCGCTTGGGGCGCGAGGCGGCAGCGCCCTAGAATCGCCGTTTCAGCAAAACCCGAACCCCCGCAGGCACTTGCCGCGGCGCAGCGCCCGCCTTTTTCATGCACATCACCCCGGTCCCGAACCGCAGACGGCCTCTGCCATGAAGCAGCTGGTGCTGGATATCGGCGTGGCCGCCGGCCCGACGATGGAGAACTTCCTCGTGGCGGGCAACCGCCAGGCGTGGCAGCACATCCAGGGCATGCTGCAGGCGCCGGCGCAGCCCACCGCCCCCGTTTACCTCTGGGGCGAGCAGGGCACGGGCAAGTCGCACCTGCTGCGCGCGGCGGTGCTGGCGCTGGGCAATGCCGGTGCCAGGGTAGGTTGGATGGATGCAAAAAGCAGCGACCCGGGCGCTTTCAACGAGGGCTGGGACGCGGTTGCGCTCGATGATGTGCACCGCTACGACGCGCGCCAGCAGGCCGCCGCCTTCAACTGGTTCATCAACGCCGGCAACCCCGCCAGCGGCGCGGCGCGGCCGGTGCTGGCCGCCGGGCGCCTGCCGCCCGCGGACCTGCCGCTGCGCGAAGACTTGCGCAGCCGCCTGGGCTGGGGCCACGTGTTTCGGCTCGAGGCGCTGGACGAGGCCCAGTGCCGCCAAGTGCTGCAGCGCCAAGCGGCGCAGCAAGGCATCGCGCTGAGCGCGGAAGTGCTCGACTACATGCGGGTGCACTTTGCGCGCGACCTGGGCAGCCAGGTGCGGCTGCTCGAACGCCTGGACCGCTTTGCGCTGCGCACCCAGCGCCTGATCACGCTGGCCCTGCTGCGCGCCATGCTGCAGGACGAACCCACCATGGCACAAACCCCTTGACCGCCGCAATCGCCACACCCACGCCCCGACCGCGCCTGGCGCTGTTCGACCTGGACCACACGCTGCTGCCGCTGGATTCGGACTACGAATGGGGTGAGTTCACCATCCGTCTGGGCTGGTGCGAGCGCGAGGCCTTCGGGCGGCGCAACCAGGCCTTTTTCGAGGCCTACCAGGCCGGGCGCCTGGACGTGCACGACTACGTGCGCTTTGCCACCGAAGCGCTGCGCCAGCGCGGCCGCGCGGCGGCCGAGGCGGCGCGTGCGCAGTTCATGCAGACGGTGATCGCGCCGGCCATCCGCCCCGCTGCGCTGGCGCTGCTGGCGCGCCACCGCGCGCAGGGCGACACCGTGGTGCTGGTGACCGCGACCAACGAGTTCGTCACGCGCCCCATAGCGCAGGCGCTGGGCGTGGAGCACCTGATTGCGGTGGAGCTGGCGCGCGATGCCGAAGACTGGTACAGCGGCGAGATTCTCGGTGTGCCCTCGATGCGCGAAGGCAAGGTCGTGCGCCTGCAGCAGTGGTTGCAGGAGCGCGGGCTGAGCCTCGCGCAGACCGAATCGACCTTCTACAGCGACTCGATCAACGACTTGCCGCTGCTCGAGCGCGTGGACCACCCCGTGGCCACCAACCCCGACGAGCGCCTGCGCGCGATTGCGCGCGAGCGCCATTGGCCCATACTGGATTTGTTCGACGAAACCCCATGATCAAGACCTTCATAGACAAACTGCTGGGCAAACGCGCCGGCGCGAAACACCGCTTCGGCAAGCGCGAGGAGGTGCCGGCCAGCGTGCACCACATCGACCCGGCGCTGGTGGACCGGCGGGCCCTTGAGGTGGTGAGCACGCTCAAGAAGGCGGGGCACGAGGCCTACATCGTCGGCGGCGCGGTGCGCGACCTGTTGCTGGGCCTCAAGCCCAAGGATTTCGACGTGGCCACCGACGCCACGCCCGAGCAGGTCAAGGCGCTCTTCAGGCGGGCCTTCATCATCGGGCGGCGCTTTCGCATCGTCCACGTGGTGCATGGGCGCGGGCGCGAGCACGAGGTGATCGAGGTGTCGACCTTTCGCGCCTACCTCGACCATGCGGCGGCCGAACACGTGCAGGGCAACGAAAAGACCAGCAAGGCCGAGCTCTCGGGCATGCGCCACGCGGTGGATGCGTCGGGGCGGGTGCTGCGCGACAACGTCTGGGGGCCGCAGGAAGAGGATGCGGCGCGGCGCGACTTCACGGTCAACGCGATGTATTACGACCCGCAGACGCAGATCGTGGTCGACTACCACAAGGGCATACAGGACGCGCAAAAGCGCGTGCTGCGCATGATCGGCGACCCCGAGCTGCGCTACCACGAGGACCCGGTGCGCATCATCCGCGCCGCGCGTTTTGCCGCCAAGCTCGACGCGCTCGGCTTCACGCTGGAGCCGCGCACCGCCAGGCCGCTGGTGGCCTGCGAGCACCTGCTGCGCGAAGTCCCGCAGAGCCGGCTGTTCGACGAGATGCTCAAGCTGCTGCAGACCGGGCACGCGCTTGCGTCGGTGGCGCAGCTCAAGAAGCTGGGGCTGGAAAAGGGCATCTATCCGCTGCTGGACATCGTCGTCGAGCGCGCCGAGCTGCCCCTGGTGCGCGGCGTGCTGCAAGACACCGACCGGCGCGTGAAGGAAGGCAAGGCGGTGGCGCCGAGCTTTCTGCTCTCGTGCGTGCTCTGGCCCGACGTCAAGGCCGGCTGGGAGCGCCATCTGGCGGCCGGCGAGCACCCGTTTCCGGCGCTGCAGGCGGCGATCGACGAGGTGTTTGCCCAGCGCATAGGCGACGTGTCCGGGCGCGGCAAGCTGGCCGCCGACATGCGCGAGATCTGGGTCATGCAGCCGCGCTTTGAACGGCGCACCGGCCACGGCGCGCACAGCATGGTGGCGCACATCCGCTTTCGCGCGGGCTTTGATTTCCTGCGCCTGCGCGCCGACAGCGGCGAGGTGGCCGAAGAACTGGTGAGCTGGTGGCAGCAGTTCTCGCTGGCCGACGAAGAGCGGCGCAACGACATGCTCGACCAGCTGCGCGAAGAGCAGCGCCAGCGCTCGCGCCAGCGCAAGAGCGGCCCGCAGCGCAGCGCCAGCAACGCCCCCGAGCCCGACGCCGGCGCCGAGGGCGATGCAGAGCCCGCGTCCGCGCCCAGAAAGCGCCGCCGACGCCGGCGCAAGCCCGCAGGCGCCGACGGCAGCCAGGGCAGCCCGCGCGAGCCGTGAAGGCCTGCATCGGCCTGGGCGCCAACCTGGGCGACGCCCGGGCCAGCCTGCGCCGCGCGGTGCAGGCGCTCGCGGCGCTGGCGCAGACGCGGCTGCTGGCCGTCTCCTCGCTCTACCGCAGCGCGCCAGTGGATGCGGGCGGGCCCGACTACCTCAACGCCGTCGTCCTGCTGGAGACCGCCCTGCAGCCGCTGGCGCTGCTGCACGCGCTGCAGGCGCTGGAAAACGCCGCCGGGCGTGAGCGCCCCTACCGCAACGCTCCACGCACGCTGGATCTCGATCTGCTGCTCTATGACGCTCTGCGGCTCGATACCGAAGAGCTGCGCCTGCCGCACCCGCGCATGAACGAGCGCGCCTTCGTGCTGCTGCCGCTGGCCGAGCTGGCGCCGCAGGCGGTCGACGCCGCGCGCCTGGCCGAGCTGGCCGGGCAGCGCATCGAAAAGCTCGCGGCGCCCGCGGAGTGGATGCAGGAGCCACAGCAAAATAAATAGCTGCTAGCGCACTAGCTAAAACGTTTTCAGATATAAATGCATCTCGAACCGTTCGCTGACAGGCGCTACCAGCTATCGTTTTGAAGACGAAAGCGCAGGCCCGCCGTCTCAACCGCGCTGCTTGTCCGCTTCGGTAAGAAAGGCGTCGGCAAAGAAGGCGCCCTCGGGCAGGCCACGCTCGGCGGTAAAGCTGGCGCGCGCGGCGTCCACCATCAGCGGGCTGCCGCAGGCATAGACCTCGTGGCCGCGAAGATCGGCAAAGTCGTCCAGCACCGCCTGGTGCACCAGGCCGGCGCGCCCGCTCCAGGCGTCTTCGGGCAGGGCGTCGGAGACCACGGGAACGTAGGCCAGCTGCGGCATTTGCGCCAGCCGCTCGCGCACCCAGGCATCCAGGTACAGGTCTGCCGGTCGGCGCACGCCCCAGTAGAGCGTGGCCGGGCGCCGGCTTTCGCTGAACTGCAGATGCTCGATCAAGGCCTTGATCGGCGCCATGCCGGTGCCCGAAGCCAGCAGCACCATGGGTTTGTCGCTGTCTTCGTGCAGGCGAAAGCTGCCGAAGGGCCCTTCGATGCGCAGGATGTCTTTTTCCTTCATCGCGCTGAAGGCATGGTCGGTAAAGCGCCCGCCGGGCGTGTGGCGCAGGTGCAGCTCCAGCCCCGGCGCGGCCTCCTGGGTGTGCGGCGCATTGGCAATCGAATAGGCCCGGCGGCTGCCGTCGCGCAGGATGAACTCCACATACTGCCCGGCAAAGTAGCCAAAGTTGGCGCCATTGGGCAGACCCATGCGGGCGATGATCACGTCATCCGTCACGCGCTGCAGCGCATTTACCCGCACCGGGAACTTGCGCACCGGGAAACTGTTGGCGTCCGTCACCTGCTCGCTGTAGATCACCAGGTCCGATTGGGCAAAGGTGCTGCAGGCCAGCACCAGGCCGCGCGCGGCCTCGTCGGCGCCGAGGGCGTGGCTGGAATGCTCGCGCATCTGCGTCTGGCCGCTGACCAGGCGGCATTTGCACGAACCGCAGGCGCCATCCTTGCAGCCGTAGGGCATGGGAATGTTCTGGCGGATGGCGGCGGCCAGCACGGTTTCATCGGCCTGGACCGCAAAACTGCGCCCGCTGGGCTGGACGTGGACCTGAAAGACGGAATCGGATGCGGACATGGGCGGCTATGCTGTGGGACAGTTGTCTGACTGCGGGATGATCGATTTTGCCTGTGCGTCAATACCCTCTGGGTTGCCTGCCCTCGCGCTTTCGGCGCAGCCGCGTGCTCATCGTCGGCTGCGGCGACATCGGGCTGCGCGCCGCGCGCTTGCTCGCTCGCGGCTCAAGGGTGCTGGCGCTCAGCGCATCGCCCGAGCGCCGGCAGGCGCTGCGCGCCGCAGGGGTGGTGCCGCTTGCGGGCAATCTGGACGACGCGGCCAGCCTGGCGCGCCTGGCCGGCTTGGCCACGCGCGTGCTGCACCTGGCGCCGCCCGCGCCGCGCGGCAGGCGGGACGCGCGCACCCGGGCGCTGGTGCAGGCGCTGCGCCGGCGCGGCGCGCTGCAGGCGCTGGTCTACATCTCGACTACCGGGGTGTATGGCGACTGCGCCGGCGCCGTGGTCACCGAGGTGCGGACCCCCGCGCCGGCCAGCGACCGCGCCTGGCGCCGCCTGGACGCCGAAACCACGCTGCGCGCCTGGGGCCGCCAGACCGGCCGTGTGAGCCTGCTGCGCGTGCCCGGCATCTATGCGCCAGACCGGCGCGGCGTCACCCCGCGCGAGCGCGTCGCCCAGGCCAGCCCGACGCTGCGCCCTGAAGACGACGTTTTCATCAACCACATCCACGCCGACGACCTGGCGCGTGCCTGCGTACGCGCGCTGTGGCAGGGCGGGGCGCAGCGCATCTACCACGTCGCCGACGACAGCGGCCTGCGCATGGGCGAATACCTGGACCTCGTCGCCGAGCTCTACGGCCTGGCGCGTGTGCCGCGCGTCGAGCGGGCGCAGGCGGCGCGGCAACTGCCGGCGTCACTGCTGGATTTTCTGTCGCAGTCGCGCCGCCTCGACACCCGGCGCATGCGCGGCGAGCTGGGCCTGTTGCTGCGCTACCCGACGGTGCGCGACGGCCTGCAGGCCGACGCCGCCGCTCAGCGCGGGTAGGTCTTGCCCTGCTGGTCGTAGCAACGAAACACGTCGCAGCGCAGCATCTTGGGGCGCGGCGGCTCCTGGTGCGGGCGGTGCGGGCGCGCCGGCGGCACGACGATCACCGGCGGCGCATAAGCGGGCACTTCATACACCGCGCGGTTGCCGTGGCGCGCCTGGGCGCGGGCGTATTCATCGGGTGTGAGGCAGGCGAGCTCCATCGCCTGGCGCGCCTGGGCGATGCGGGTGTTGGTGTCGTAGAGCGTGATGTCGCGCGCCAGCGCCGCCTGCAGTTCGGCCTTGGCCTGCGCGCATTGCGGTGACTGCGCCGGGTCCGGCGCCGTGGCCGCGGGGGCTTGCAGGCTGCGGGCGGGCGCGGCAGCGTCGTCGCTCTCTTGCCGGGCACGGCGCAGACGCAAGGCCTCTTCGGCCTGGGCGTTCTGGCGCGCAAGCTCTTCGTCGCTGGGCTTGGGCGCGACTTCCTTGCGCGCCTGGCCGGGGTCGCAACTGCCGTCGGTGTAACTGATCTTGCCGCTCACCGGGTCGGTGCAGCGCAGCACTTGTGATGAAGCAAGCGGTGACCACAATGCCAGCACGGCCCCGCACAGCAGGGCGCGAGAGCTCCAGCAGCCAGGCCGGCGCATGGTTCAGACCTCTCAGGGCATCTCGCGCATGATGCTGCCGGGAGCGCGCGGGCCGTCGCCCCGGTGGCCGTTCTGCCAGTCCTGGCGGCCCTCTGGCCTCCAGGAAGGCTGGCGCTGCAGCGCTGGCGGCGCGGGGCGCGCATGGCCGCGATCCCCGCGGCCGGCGTCGTGGTTCCACTGCCCGCGGCCTGGCCCGCGGTCCTGGCCGCGGTCGTGCTCACGCCCGTGGCCCTGCCATCTGCCGCCTTGGCCGTCGCGATCCCTCCAGCCGTCTCGCTGCCAGCGCCGGCCCTGGCGTTCGCTCGAACTCAGCCAGATCTGGCTGCCAAATACCACGGGCGGCGCGCCGTAGACCACGGCCGGACCGGGGTCGTACACGGTGGACGGGTAGGTGGTTGCATAGCCGCCGTAGGGGTCATAGCCGTAGCCGTAAGCGTAGCCGTCGTTGACGGGAACCGCGCAAGCGCTCGCCAGCAGTGCAAACAGCACCGCCGTGATCGCGGACAGCGGACGGGCAAAGCGGGTGAAGACAGGGTAGGGCATGGGTGTCTGACGTGCGGGCGCGCCAAAAGTTGACGCGCCGAGCCAGGTTTTACCAGTTCTTTACCTGAAGCGGCGCATCAGAGCACACCTTGTGCGCGCAACCGGGCAATCTCGGCCGCGTCCAGACCCCATTCGGCCAGCACTTCTTCAGTGTGCTCGCCGAGCACCGGCGGCGCGCGGTGGTAGCGCACCGGCGTGTGCGACAGGCGCATGGGGCTGGCGACGGTCGAAACCACGGACACGGCGTCGCCCGGCGCCTGGCGCGGCAGATCCACGCGCAAGCCGCGGTGGCGCACCTGCGGGTCGGCAAAGGCCTGGGCGACGGAATTGATCGGCCCACAGGGCACGGCCTGGTCCTGCAGCAGCGCAATCCATTCGTCGGTGCCACGGGTGCGCAGCAAAGGTTGCAGCAGCGCCAGCAGCTCGGCGCGGTGGTGCACCCGCGCGGTATTGGTGGCAAAGCGCGCGTCGCGCGCCCAGGCGGGCTGCCCCGCAGCCTGGCAAAAGCGCGCAAACTGCCCGTCGTTGCCTATGGCCAGCAGCACGCGCCCGTCGCGCGTCGCAAAGTCCTGGTAGGGCGCAAGACTCGGGTGCACGTTGCCCGCGCGCAGCGGCGTCTCGCCCGTGGCCAGAAAACCCGCCGCCTGATTGGCAAGCATGGCCACGCCCACGTCCAGCAAGGCGGTGTCGATGTACTGGCCCAGGCCCGTGCGCGCGCGTGCATGCAGTGCGGCCAGGATGGCGTTGCTTGCATACAGCCCGGTGAACAAGTCGACCACCGCCACACCCGTCTTCAGCGGCCCGCCGCCCGGCGCGCCGTCGGGCTGGCCGGTGATGTCCATCAGGCCGCAGGCGGCCTGCACCATCAGGTCGTAGCCGGCGCGGCGGGCGTAAGGCCCGTCCTGACCGAAGCCGGTGATCGAGCAGTAGATCAGCCGCGGATTGAGCGCCTTGAGGCTGTCGTAATCGAGCCCGTAGCGCGCCAGCCCGCCGACCTTGAAGTTTTCCACCAGCACGTCGGCCCGGGCCGCAAAGTCGCGCAGCAGTTGCTGCGCCCGCGGCTGGGCGATGTCGAGCGTGACCGAGCGCTTGTTGCGGTTGCAGGCGCTGTAGTAGCTTGCCTGCCCGGTCGGCTGGCCGTCTGCGTCGCGCAGGAAGGGCGGACCCCAGTGGCGCGTGTCGTCGCCCACGCCGGGGCGCTCGATCTTGACCACGTCCGCCCCGAGGTCGGCAAGAATCTGGGTGCACCAGGGGCCGGCCAGCACGCGCGACAAATCCAGCACCTTGATGCCTGCCAGGGCACCCGGCGCGGAGTTTTGAGACAAATCGGGCTCCATCGTTGATCCAGCTTGCGTAGACAGCTACATCTTACGCAGCAAACGCCCGCGTGGACAAGGGCATGCGACGGGCACGAAACGGGCACAAAAAAACTGCACGTGCGCGCGCAGGTGCAGTCTTGCAGCTTTGTGGTGCCCGGGGCCGGACTCGAACCGGCACGCCTCGCGGCGGGGGATTTTGAGATTGACTCCCGAGACTAGCATAAGACTACGCTGGAACCTGCATAGCCTTGCTGCGCTTGGTTTTCCGGGGAGTTAGTCCCGTTTAACCTTACGCCTAGACCAGACCGATTGCGGCACACCTTCCGATGCCGTGGCTCTTGGCTGGTTCCTGCGTTCGATCTCGAACTAGGAGGCGTCATGGCTAAGATCAAGCTCACCAAATCCGCCGTTGATGCGGCTGGAGTCACCGGCAAGGACTACGAACTGCGGGACACCATTGTCCCCGGCTTCCTCTGCAAGGTCACCGCTCACGGCCGCAAGGTCTTCATGCTCCAGTACCGCACGAACTGGGGCGAGCGCCGCAAGCCGAAGATCGGCCAATTTGGCGAACTGACTGTCGAGCAGGCCCGGTCGATTGCCCAGGACTGGCTGGCCGATGTGCGCAAGGGCGACGACCCAAGCGCTGCCAAGCTGGCCGCGCGCATGGCTCCCACGGTCAAGGAACTGTGTGGACAGTTCATCGAGGAATACTCCAAGCCGCGCAACAAGCCCCGGACGGTGGACTCGTACCAAGGCTACATCGACCGTCACATCCTGCCTGCGCTGGGCAAGCTCAAGGTGCCCGACGTAACGAGGGTGCACATCACGGCACTGATGAAGGACAAGGCGAAGATCGGCGTCACGGCCAATCGGGTTCTGGCCTGTCTGCGCAAAATGTTCAACATGGCCGAGGTGTGGGGCTACCGGCCCGACGGCTCCAATCCGTGCCGCCATGTCCCCAAGTACCGGGAAGACGGCGAGACGCGGTATATCAACAATGATGAGTTGGCGCGTCTCTATGCCTATCTCGACCGCGCAGATGCCGAGGGGCTTGAACATCCAACCGTGACGTTGGCGGTTCGTCTGCAATTCGAATTTTCTGCACGCATGACGGAAATCCGCACGCTGGAATGGGCCTGGGTCGATTTCGAGAATCGCCGCGTCGCGTGGCCCGACAGCAAGACCGGCGATATGTCCAAGCCGATGAGCGAAGCGGCCTATCAACTGCTGTCCAATGCGCCCCGCATCGACGACTCGCCCTATGTGTGCCCGGCAATCTTCGATGCCAAGCAGCCTTTGCCCGACAGCACGTACTACAACGGGTGGAAGCGGATCTTGGGCCGTGCGGAAGTGCCGCACGTCGGAACGCACGGCATTCGCCATCGCGCGGCTACCGACATTGCCAACTCCGGTATCCCCATCAAGGTTGGCATGGCGCTGACCGCGCACAAGACAGTCACGCAGTTCATGACATATGTACATACGGAGGATGATCCGTTGCGTGCCGCAGCCGAGAAAGTGGCAACCTTGCGCAGGGGTGCCATTGGCGGCCAGGCGCCGGCTACGCCGACTCCTGTGCCGACGGACGCGGCTCCCGCTCCGGTGCCGGCGCCAACGCCTGTGCAAGCAGCCGCGACCCCGACCTCCGCCATCGTAGTCGGCGAGAAGACTCGTACCAGCCAGGGCAACTACCGTCCCTATCGCCATCGCAAGGCTCCGACGCGCGCCGTACCTCCTGGCACGAAGCGGGCTGACACGCCGGCGCCTACCGCTTGAACGGCGGTGCCCGGCCTGTCATAACGCTGCCAAGCCGGGCCGGGCATCCCATCCCGACGTTTTCACACCTCTTGACCCGTATTCGTCTATAAACGAAAATGATCATGTACCGAATCGAGCATTACCTGACGGCGGACGGGCAGAAGGATCTCTACACCGACTGGTTGCGCCGCTTGCGCGATATGCAGGCCAAGGTGGCGGTCATCCGGCGCGTGGCCCGCGTCGAGCAAGGCAACTTCGGCGATCACAAGTTCTGTCGTGATGGCGTGTGGGAGTTGCGCATCGACTTGGGGCCGGGCTACCGGGTGTATTACGGGCTGGCGGGCCAGCGGCTGGTGTTGCTGTTGTGCGGCGGCGACAAGCGCACACAGGATGCAGACATCGACCGGGCGGTAGGCTATTGGCAGGACTGGCAACGGAGATTGGATGATGAGAAGCAGACCCCATGACGAGGCGATGGCTGAGCTGTACCGCAGCGATCCGGCGCTGGCGCTCGAAGTCATCAACGGCATCCTGGCCGATGGCGACCAGGCCGAGTTGATGATCGTGCTGCGCCAGCTCGCGCAGGCGGTCGGTGGCGTGCAGGTGGTGGCGGAACAGGCGCACCTGAATCCGACACAGCTTTACCGCACGCTGTCGCCGAAGGGCAATCCGGCCCTGAACAGCCTGACCGCCATCCTCAAGGCGATGGGCCTGCGCCTAGCGGTGCAGCCGTTGACCTCGTCGCCGTCCGTGCATGCGGCCTGAAGGCCGAGGCAGGGAAACGCCCGACGATTCTCGTATCACCGTTACGACAATCCCCCGGTTCACACTGTTTCCCGCCCGAACCTGGGCGTCCCGCCATCGTCGCGCTTGCGCACATCGAGCCGCTTGCGGCGTCTCGCCCTTGTCGGGCTTTCATCGTTGCCTCGCTTCACTCGGCTGACGCCTCAGGCCCGGTTCGTTGATCCGGGCCTGCGCGCTGCGCTTACTGCGACACCAAATACCGAGTGCATGCAACGGGTGGGGTGTGGGTGGTCTTGCTGTCACCTTCACCGTATCACGGCGTTCTCGCAGTCAATGGCTGCGCGTGCAGGCGCGCTTGCGGCTGGCGGCCGTCTTCGATCTTTGATTATTTGCGCTGCGCTGGCCATGGTTCCGGGCAATTCCGCCCGAGCAACCGGAGCACGATATGTCGCAACTGTCCTTTTCCTCGTTCGATGCCATCGCTGATGGTGCGTGACGCACAGGGCCGCTACCTGCTGGCGACCACCGACCAGATCCTGGAGGTCGTGCGCCAGACTATCAAGCGCAAGTTGCAGTGAGGTGCGTCAGTTCACTTCGCCGGCGGCGGTCAAGGAGTATCTGTGCGCCAAGCTGGCCGGCTTCGCGCATGAGGTGTTCGCGGTGCTGTTCCTCGATTCGTAGTTGAGCCTGTCCTTGCGCTTGCCGTAGCGATCGACCGGATGCAGCGCCGGATTGCACGGCGCCTTCTCCTGTGCGTGAATCGGCTCTCAAGGAAATAATTTAAAAAACCACGACTTCATAACTGAAAGTTCGTTTTCTGCGAGCGCACTTGCCCTGCGCGCGGGGCTGAATTGCTCAGAGGCCCAGTTTGGCGCCCGCGCCCAGCAGGGTTGCAATGCCCAGCACCGCGAAGACGCCCGCGGCGATCGAATGCACCAGCTTCATTGGGATTTTGTTGGCCAGCTTATCGCCCACGAACACGGCGGGCACGTCCGCGATCAGCATGCCCAGGGTCGTGCCGATCACCACCAGCAGCGGCGTTGCGTAATGGGCGGCCATCGCGACGGTGGCAATCTGCGTCTTGTCGCCCATCTCGGCCAGGAAGAAAGTGATCAGCGTCGCCCCGAAGACGCCGAAACGCTTGGCGACTTGGGTTTCTTCCTCCTCGATCTTGTCTGGAATCAGCGTCCAGATCGCCATACCGATGAACGAAGCGCCCAGCACCCAGCGAAGAATCGCGGGACTCACGGCGCCAGTAATCCAGGCGCCCAGCGCACCCGCGAGACCATGGTTCACGATCGTCGCGGCCAGGATGCCAAGGATGATCGGCACGGGCTTCTTGAAGCGTGCGGCGAGGATGAAGGCGAGGAGTTGGGTCTTGTCGCCGATTTCTGCGAGGGCGACGACTCCGGTGGAGACGAGTAGCGATTCCATGTTGGTTCCCTGGCCGGGTACTGACGATTGACCACCACGCATCCCCGGCCAAGTCGGAGGCGTTGTGGTCAAAGGTCTTGCCGGGTTCGGAAACTGCTGACGCCATGACCTGCGGGTCAAGTGTGTTGACATCAGCCCCGCCAGGACGGCGGTTAGCTACTCCCCAATGACGCCGCGATTGTAATCCGGTGCGTTTTGATCTCTCGGCTTGATCTCTCGGCTGCGGCGGGTGCCTCGCCCATGTCTTAAGGGCATTGGTTTCAACCTATCCTCCTTCTTAATATAATATAGTCCACTAGTCTATAAATCACCTGTCGCTATGTCCCACACCTCCCGTGAGAAAGCCAAGCTGATCGCGCGTGTCCGCCGTATCAAGGGCCAGCTCGAAGGCATCGAGCGCGCCCTGGAGGCGGATGCGGCCTGTGTCGAGGTACTGCGCCAGATCGCTTCCGTCCGCGGCGCGGTCAGCGGTTTGACCGCCGAGGTGATGGAAGATCATCTGCGTGAACACGTCCTGGCACCGTCGAACGACCAGGAGCGCCACCAGGGCGGGGAGGAAATGATCGAAGTCATTCGGGCTTACATGAGATGAACTTGTCGCTCGCAGAGCGCCCCCATTCAGGAAATCATGCATGACCAACGCCACGACCGCTCCACTCGCCGAGTCCGCACACGACCATTTCTTCCTTGGCACTGACCACCAGCGCAATGAGCGCAAGGTGTGGCTGGTGATCGCGCTGACGGCCAGCATGATGCTGGTGGAAATCGTTGCCGGCACGATCTACGGCTCGATGGCGCTGGTAGCTGATGGCTGGCACATGTCCACTCATGCCGGCGCGATGCTGATCACCGCACTGGCCTACCGCTTCGCGCGCAAGCAGGTGGGCAATCCGCGCTTTACCTTCGGCACCGGCAAGCTTGGCGATCTGGCCGGCTTCGCCAGCGCGATCGTCCTGGCCTTGATCGCGTTGCTGATCGCCTGGGAGAGCCTGGTGCGGCTGACCCAGCCGATCCACATTGATTTCAACCAGGCGATCGCCGTGGCTGCCGTGGGCCTGATCATCAACCTGATCTGCGCTTGGCTGCTGAAAGACGACCATGCGCACCATGGTCATGATCACGGCCATCACCACCACCATGATCATGAGCACGGCCATGACCAAGGGCACGATGCTCATCATGCTGCGCATGGCCACAGCCGAGACAACAACTTGCGCGCCGCGTACATCCACGTCCTGGCCGATGCGCTGACCTCCGTGCTGGCCATCGTCGCGCTGCTGGTCGGCCGCAACTACGGCTGGCTGTGGGCCGATCCGGTCATGGGCGTGGTCGGCGCGCTGGTGATCGCTCGCTGGTCATGGGGGCTGATTCAGGATTCCGGTAGCGTGCTGCTTGATGCTGCGGCCGAAGGCGAGGAAGTGCGACAGGAGATCCGGGAAGCTACGGAGCCGACAGGGAGTCAGATCGCCGACCTGCATGTGTGGCAGGTCGGACCGGGGCATTTCGCGGCCATTGTTTCGCTGATCGCTCAGGAGCCCCAGGAACCTGCGTACTACAAGGCACTGCTCGCGCATATCCATGAGCTGTCGCATGTCACGGTCGAGGTGCAGCGGCAGGCCGCATGAGTATCGGCACGTCCCTGAAAACCTGGGCCAAGCGGATCAAGCGCGATGGCGTGACGCTGTGGTTTGCGGGCAAACATCCCGGCACCCCCTGGTACGCGAAGGCCCTCGGGGTCTTTGTGGTGGCCTATGCGCTGAGTCCTCTCGACTTGATCCCGGACTTCATTCCTGTGCTGGGCTACGTGGATGACATGCTGCTATTACCCGCGCTGATCTGGCTGGCCGTCAAACTATTGCCTCCAGACATCCTTGCGGCGTGCCGCAGCCAGGCAGACGCATGGATGCAAGCCAACGGTGCCAAGCCCAGGAGCCGGTTCGGGATAGGGCTCATCGTGTTGATATGGCTGGGCGTGGTCGCTGCAGGTTGGTGGGGACTCAAGCCGCACTTATAGGGTGTTGCGCAGCCGTGCCAGCGTGGGAAGCAAGGTCACGGCGAAGGCAATGGCCTCGTAGGCGCACGCGTGCTTGCGCCAGTTCCTCCAGCCAAAGGGTGTAGTCGGTGGTCCTGTCGAACAGGGCCTGGATGGTGCTTTGTTCGGCCATGTCGCATGGCCTGCACCTGCAGCAGCCAGATTTGCCCGCCTTCCTGCAGGGCGTCGTCGGCTAGGCCTGCAACTGCGCGGCCTGCTCCGTGTGCGCTGGCAACAAGTAGGCGCCGTCATGCAGGGCGGCACAGCCCGGCGCTTTGACGGCACGCCAGATTCGCATGCGGGGCGTGGCACTGGTGGATGGGAGGCTGACGATGAGGGCCAGCCAGGAATCGGAGAGGAGAGGCGCGGCAGCAGGCTTAAGGTGGCTGTCACGATTGCTGTAATGCTGTAGCTATCTCAACAAATTCTCTGCTGTGCGGCCTGGGCAATCTCAGGCAAAAAAATGCAATGGCACGTCCCCGGCCGATGAATCGGCCGGTCGCGCTCTCGTGCTGCGCATTGAGCCTCGCCATGCGAGTCTCGCCCCATTCGGGCTTCCATCGCTGACGCCTGCGGCCCGGCTGGTGCCGGGCCTGCGCGCTGCGTTCGCCGCAAAAACCGAGTCTGTGCAGTGGGCGGGGTGTAGGCGGTCTTGCTGTTTCCTTCACCGTATCACGGCGTTCTCGCCGTCAAGGGCTGCGCGCCAATGGCGCTTGCGTCCTGCCGGCCGTCTGCGACCCCTGACTGCTTGCGCTGCGCCGTGCCCCGGAAGGGCTGGGCAATTCCGCCCGGCAACCTTTCAGGAGTTCACCATGAACCACGCATTCATCACCGACGAGCAGCGCATCGTGCTGCTGGCCAACGGCCGCGAATCCTTGGAGAGCCCGGATTTCGATCCGGCGCCCGTGGTCAAGCTGTTCACGCCGGATGCCGGCGCGACCTGGCTGCTGACCGAGATTGATCCCGATGACCACGACCACGCTTTCGGGCTGTGCGACCTGGGACTGGGGATGCCGGAAATCGGCTGGGTCAGCTTGAGCGAGCTGGCGAGCGTGCGCGGCAGGCTGGGCCTGCCGATCGAGCGCGATCTTCACTTTCGCCCAGAGAAGCGCTTGAGCGCCTACGCGCACGATGCGCGGCTGGCCGGGCGGATCGTCGTCTGACCTCGCTCTTGGAGCGCCGCAAGGCGCTCCTTGCGCTTTCTCGATCATCACAGGAGATCAATGCCATGAGCAGCCATCACGACTACATCATCGAAATCACTGCGCAGCACGATGCGCTCAAGCCCTTTGCGCCGGAGAACGGCCAGCCGCTGCGCTTCAAGATCGGCGATGCGGTGATCTACACCAACGAATACGGAGTGCAGTTCCATCGCCGCATCACAAGGTTCTACCGGCCCATCGGGCTTTCGGGTCACTACGCGCGTGGAGCGCGCTATCTGCTGAACTCGACTTCGCCGTGGGTGCCGGTTGCGCAATCCTGCCTGCGGCCTGAAGACTCGGCCTGATGCCTTCGCGCCCCTTCCGGGGCGCTGCACGCTTCGCTTGCCTCCAGGGGAAAGCCCTGCGGGCTATCCCCGCCGCGCAAGGCTTGGCGCCCCTGAACACCGCCGACCCGGGTGCGCCGGATCGGTCAGACAGCATCCGCAGCAGATCCACGATGCCTTGCGTGCGCTCGTCCTGACCCTGTTATCCATTCGGATTTGAAGTCTGGGCGTCCCCGGCCACCTGGGAGATGGCCGGTCGCGCTGTCGTGCTGCGCATCGAGCCGCCTGCGGCGTCTCGCCCCTGCTGGGCTTCCATCGTTCCCTCGCTCCGCTCGGCTGACGCCTCCGGCCCGGCTTCCAGCTTCGGGCCTGCGCGCTTCGCTTGCCGTGCGGTCGGCGGGAAGGTGCCTGTTGCCTTGTCCAGCCGTCTTCCCTGACTTCATCACCTTGTCCGCGACTGTAGCCCGCTCCCGTGTGCCATCAAGGCGCGCAGGGCCGTGTCCTCGGCTGCGCCTGCGGGCCGCACCAACCCTGCGCTTTCCTCCTTGACGGCCCCGTCCGCGCGCTCCTGACCGTCGCGGGCGATGAACTCAGGAAAGACGGTGGCAACAGGGCCAACCGGGTTCTTCGTGCCGACCGCACCGAACAGCCGAAAGGCTGGGCTCCGAATCTAGGAATCCGGTGTGCGCTTTCTTCAACAGCCAAGTCAGGAGAACGACATGCTTGCAACCCGTTTCGCTTCCCACTCCCCCGCGCTGCGCAGCGACTACCCGCTGTCCGATGACCAGATTCACCGTGTAGCGCCGTCCATCTTCGCGGATGCCCCGCATGAGAGCCGTTCGCAGCGGTACGCCTATATCCCTACGGCAGCGGTGTTGACCGAGCTTCGCAAGGAAGGGTTTCAGCCTTTCATGGTGACGCAAACCCGCGTGCGCGATGAAGGCAAGCGCGAGCACACGAAACACATGCTGCGCCTGCGCCATGCCAGCCAGATCAACGGCGCGGAAGCCAATGAAATCATCCTGCTGAACTCGCACGATGGCACGAGCAGCTATCAGATGCTGGCCGGAATGTTCCGCTTCGTGTGCAGCAATGGCCTTGTCTGCGGTGACACCGTGGCGGACGTGCGCGTACCCCATAAGGGCGACGTGGCGGGCCAAGTTATCGAAGGCGCGTTCGAGGTGCTGCGCGGTTTCGACCGCGTGAAGGAATCCCGCGACCTGATGCGCGGCATCACCTTGGACGATGGCGAGGCCGAAGTCTTCGCACGCGCCGCGCTGGCCCTCAAATACGACCCCACCGACAATAAGCCCGCGCCCATCACCGAATCGCAAATCCTGATGCCGCGCCGGTTCGACGACCGCCGCCCGGACTTGTGGAGCGTGTTCAACCGCACCCAAGAAAACCTGACCAAAGGCGGATTGCATGGCCGCAGCGCCAACGGACGCCGCCAGCAGACCCGCCCGATACAGGGCATTGATTCCGATGTGCGCCTCAATCGCGCCTTGTGGATGCTGGCCGATGGCCTGCGCCAGTTGAAAGCCTGACCCGTCCCCCGCAGGAGGGGCGGTTTCCCCTCCATTCCTTGTTTCACTCGATTGGAGAACCACCATGAACGCCATCACCTACACCGAAGCCCGCGCCGTCAATGCCGCCGCCGCTATCCCGCTGGAAGCCGCCGACCCGACCAAGAACTTGATTCTGGTTCCACTGTCGCGGCTGGTGCTGCGCCCCACGGGCCGCAACGTGCGCAAGACCCCGCGCATGTCCATCCCTGAACTGGCCGCGAGCATTCAGCGCGTGGGCCTGCTGCAAAACCTGATCGTGATTGCATCCGCCGATGGTGAGCACTACGAAGTCGTGGCCGGTGGCCGCAGGCTGGCCGCGTTGAAGCTGCTGGCGAAAAAGCACCGCATCGCCAAGGATTGGGAGGTGCCTTGCTTGCAGGTAGCCGATGGCACGGCCCGCACGGCCAGCCTCACCGAGAACGTGCAGCGCGAAGCCATGCACCCGGCAGACCAGTTTGAAGCCTTCGCCGCGCTGGTGGCCGAAGGCCGACCCATCGAGGACATTGCGGCGGATTTCAGCGTCACGCCGCTGGTGGTGCAGCGCCGCTTGAAGCTGGCGAATGTCTCGCCGCGCCTCATGGCCGACTACCGGGCCGATGCCGTCACGCTCGATCAGTTGATGGCGCTTTCCATCACCGATGACCACGCGGCGCAGGAAAGCGCCTTCTACGATGCGCCAACGTGGCAGCGCCAGCCGTCCGCGCTGCGCGACCGCCTCACCGAGCGCGAAATCGACGCCTACCGGCATCCGCTGGTGCGCTTCGTCGGGCTGGGCGCCTACGAAGCCGCAGGCGGTGGCGTGCGCCGTGACCTGTTCGCGGAAGGTGACGCGGGCGTGTATCTGACCGATGCCGCATTGCTGGACAGGCTGGCGCAAGACCGGCTGACAGGCATCGCCGCCGAGGTGAAGGCCGAAGGCTGGGCATGGGTGGATGCCACGCCGGGCGTGACCCATGCCGATCTGCACGCCTTCCAGCGTGCGCCGAGGGAGCGGCGCGAACCGACCAAGCGCGAAGCGCAGCGCATCGAAAAGCTGCAAGCCAAGGTGCAAGCCATTGGCGAAACCCTCGATGATGCGCTGGAAGCCGAGGACGAGGACAAGGCCGACGCGCTGCAAGAGGAAGGCGAAGCCGTGGGCGAGCAGTTGCAGGCGTTGGAAGATGGTTTGCAGGACTACAGCCCGACCGTGAAGGCCGCAGCCGGTGCCATCGTCACCATCGATGGCAACGGGCGGGCCGTGATTCATCGCGGGCTGATGCGCGAAGCCGAAGCGAAGGCGCTGCGCACGCTGGAACGCTTGCGCCAGGGTTTCAGCGGCGAGGATGCTGGGAACGACGACGAAGGCGAGGACGACGAGCAGCCCAAGACCGCCGCCATGTCCGACAAGCTGGCGCAGCGGTTGAGCGCTCACCGCACCGCCGCGCTGCAAATCGAAGTGGCACGGCATCCGCAAGTGGCGCTGGCCGCGCTGGTGCATGGCATGGTGCAGACCGTTTTGCGCGGCAGGCACTACGGCCCCCGTCATGATGCGTTGCCGCTGGGCGTGAGCCTGAAAGTGCAAGACCGGCTGGAAGGCATGGCCTCGGACTGGTCGGAATCGTCTGCTGCCGTGGCGCTGCGCGAACTGCAACAGGTGGCAGGCGAAGCCTTGCCGCAGGACAGCACCGAACTGTTCGCCGCGCTGCTTGCGAAGTCGCAAGACGAACTCGTCAAGCTACTGGCCGTGTGCGTAGCCTCCACGGTGGACGTGGTGATGCCTCGCGCCACGCCGCACCAACCCGGCGCGGAACTGGCGCAGGCCGTGGGCCTCGACATGGCGGCATGGTGGACGCCGAGCGCGGAGGGTTATTTCAAGCACGTTCCGAAGGCGGCGATCCTGCAAGCCGTAGGCGAGTACGCGCCCGATCACGTCAACCGGCTGGCGAAATTGAAGAAGGCCGACATTGCCAGCGAAGCGGAACAGCTGGCGAACGGTACGGGTTGGATGCCTGCCATCTTCAAGGCCGAAACGCCGGAAGCCATGCAGGAGCAGGACGACGCGCCGAAGGATGCCGAAGCAATGGCGGATGAACCCGCGCAGGCGCTGGCCGCTTGACCCGCGCCGACAGCACGCGCCCCGGCCTCGACCGGGGCACTTCGCTGGAAGGAGAACACCCCATGACCCGCATCACCACCAGCCGCCCACGCATGGCGGCGACCTATGCCCCGGGTACGGTGCGCGCCCGCCGCTGGCACGGCGAAGGCGACGTGCGCGGCTACCGCCCGTCCTCGGGCTGGTCAGCCCGCGCCGACCTGACCGACATTCACCCCATCACGGGCCGCGCCTGCCGCGTGCCGTGTGGTGGCTCATCGAGACGAAGGAATAACCGCGATCAGCACCGCGTCCAAGCCGTTCCGTCCTGGGCGCGGTGAAAAGCAAATCCGAGTGCGGAAGTGGATGTGCTCTCGCCGCAGCTTGAGACGCTGGATCGGAAGATTGTGGAACACCTGGCTCAACACCAGTTCAATCTGGCCACCTTGCCCAAGAGCGTCAAGGGCGTCGGCCCAGCGACGGCTGCGACGCTGATTTCCGAGCTGCCGGAGCTTGGCCAGCTCAAGGCCAAGCAGATCTGCGCACTGGTGGGTGTCGCACCGATGAATCTGGACTCAGGTCAGGCTCGCGGCAAACGCATTATTTGCGGTAGGCGGGCCACGATCAGGAGTGCGTTGCACATGACTGCCATCGTCGCCATGCGCTACAACGCTGTGATACGGCATTGCTATGAGCATCTGCTCGAGGCTGGCAAGCCGAAAAAGGTTGCCATCGTGGCTTGCATGAGCAAGTTGCTGGTCATCACGAATGCCATGGTCAAAACCGGGCAGCCACAGAATGAGCCGCTTGCGCCGACATGACTTTCTAGATGGTAGGTGGCGTCACTATGTCCTGGCTCGGGCCCGGCCGATGGGCTTCAGAAACCCATCGCCATGATCCAGCCCAACAGGCCGGCCAGCAGCACCACCAGCGCTGGTGGCACGCGCCCCACCGTCAGCAATCCGAACGAGAGCAACGCCAGCCCAAAATCCCCCTTGCCGAGGATAGCACCCGTCCACACCGGGTCATACAGCGCGGACACCAGGATGCCGACCACGCCTGCATTGATGCCCGCCATGGCCGTCTGGATGCCCGCGCGGTGGCGCAGCCCCTCCCAGAACGGCAGCGCGCCTACCAGCATGAAGAAGGCCGGGAGGAATATGGTGCCCAGCAGCGCCAGACCGCCTGTCCAGCCGTGCAGCGGCCCCTGGGCGATGGCGCCGAGATAGGCCGAGAATGTGAATAGCGGTCCTGGCACGGCCTGCGCCGCACCGTAGCCGGCCAGGAAGTCTGCATTGCTCACGATGCCGCTGGGCACCACGGTGGCTTGCAGTAGCGGCAGCACGACGTGCCCGCCACCAAAGACCAGTGCGCCGGAGCGGTACACCCCCTCCAGCAGTGCGATCGTGGACGAGCCCGTGGCTGCGGCCCAAAGGGGGAGCCCGACGAGCGGCGTGGCGAACAGCAGCAGCGTCACGGTGCCCAGCTTGCGCGAGACTGGGTAGCTATGGGCCAGACCGCCGCTGGGCTGTGCAATCTCCAACCTCCACCAGCCCAGCACTCCAGCTACCGCGATGGCGACGACCTGTCCCGCAGACGAGGGCAGGACCATAGTCAGCAGCGCCGCCAGAATGGCCAGGGCGGCACGCGGTCGATCCGGGCACAGCGACTTGGCCATGCCCCATACGGCTTGCGCCACAATGGCCACGGCCACGACCTTCAGCCCATGCACCCAACCGGACTGGGCCAGCCCCTGGTACTGGGCGATTCCGAGAGCGAATAGGATCAGCGCAATCGCCGATGGCAAGGTGAATCCGGCCCATGCGGCCAGCAGCCCCGGCCAGCCCGCGCGGCCCAGCCCCAGTGTCATGCCGACCTGGCTGCTGGCCGGCCCCGGCAGGAACTGGCACAGGGCGACCAGATCGGAGTAGCTGCGGTCATCCAGCCAGCGGCGGCGTTCGACGAACTCCGTGCGGAAATAGCCCAGATGCGCGATCGGCCCGCCAAAGGAGGTCAGCCCCAGCTTGAGGAAGGCGCCAAAGACTTCGGCGGGAGAACCGTGTGCTGCAGCGGCTTCGCCTGGCGGGTTGTTGGTGGAATCGGTCATTTGTGCATCGCCTCCCCGGTGAACTCCCGGATGCGCTCCTTGGCCAGTGCCAAGCCTTCCTTGCCCTTGGTCGTGATCGAGTAGAGCTTGCGCACGGTGCGCCCTTCACGCTCCTGGCGCGAGATGAGGTAGCCGTCTCGCTCCATCTTGTGCAGCATCGGGTACAGCGTTCCTGGGGACAGGCGATAGCCGTGATGAGCCAATTCGTCGATCATCCATTGCCCGTAGATCTCCTGCTCGGCCGCGTGGTGCAGCACATGCAGGCGGATCAGCCCCGACAGCAGGTCGTGGTGCTCCAGGGCGCGGGGTGTTGGCTTTTCTTTCATATCGAATAACGATAACGAAATTCGATGATATCAGCATCACATCGCCTGGCCGTGCGCGCAATAAGTATTCAGACGCGGCGCCCCTGCGCATCCACCACGGCTTCGCCATCTTCCTTGTTGAACGCGCCGCGCTGCGGCTGCGGCAGGATGTCCAGCACCGCTTCCGATGGCCTGCACAGGCGCGTGCCCAGCGGCGTGACCACGATGGGCCGGTTCATGAGAACGGGGTGCTGCTCGATGAAATCGAGCAACTGGTCATCCGTCCATTTCGGATCGCCCAGGCCAAGTTCGGCATAGGGTGTGCCTTTTTCGCGCAGCACATCGCGCACGCTCAGGCCTGCATCGGCCAGCAGCTTGACCAGCGTGGCGCGATCGGGGGGTGACTTCAGGTATTCGATAACCGTGGGCTCTTCGCCGCTGTTGCGGATCAGGCCCAGGGTGTTGCGCGACGTGCCGCAGGCGGGGTTGTGATAGATCGTGATAGTGCTCATGGGCATGTCGTGGTTATCGGGTTGATGGGTTCGGGCCGGCCTCGTACCAGCCGCGCGAGCGGTTGACCACGCGCACGACCAGCAGCATGACGGGCACCTCGATCAGCACGCCGACCACGGTGGCCAGCGCCGCGCCGGACTGGAAGCCGAACAGGCTGATGGCGGCGGCCACGGCCAGCTCGAAGAAGTTGCTCGCGCCGATCAGCGCCGAAGGACAGGCGATGTTGTGCTTCTCGCCCACCTTGCGGTTGAGCCAGTACGCCAGCCCGGAGTTGAAGAACACCTGGATGAGGATCGGCACCGCCAGCATGGCGATGACCAGGGGCTGCTGCAGGATGGCCTGGCCCTGGAAGGCGAACAGCAGCACCAGCGTGAGCAGCAGCGCCGCGATGGACAGCGGGCCGATGCGCTCCAGGGTGCGGTCAAACACGGCCTGGCCTCGCCGCAGCAAGGCGCGACGCCAGACCTGCGCGAGGATGACGGGGATGACGATGTAAAGGGCCACCGACACCAGCAGCGTATCCCATGGCACGGTGATGGCCGACAGGCCCAGCAGCAGGCCGACGATGGGTGCAAAGGCAAACACCATGATGGTGTCGTTCAGCGCCACTTGCGACAGCGTAAACACGGGGTCGCCGCCCGTGAGCCGGCTCCAGACAAACACCATCGCCGTGCAGGGTGCGGCGGCCAGCAGGATCAGGCCGGCGACATAGCTGTCGAGCTGGTCGGCGGGCAGCGCGTCGGCGAAGGCGTGGCGGATGAATATCCACGCCAGCAGCGCCATCGAGAAGGGCTTGACGGCCCAGTTGATGAACAGCGTGACGCCGATGCCGCGCCAGTGCTGCCTGACCTGGCCCAGTGCGCCGAAGTCCACCTTGAGCAGCATGGGAATGATCATGACCCAAATCAGCAGGCCCACCGGCAAGTTGACCTGGGCTACTTCCATGTGGCCGATGGCCTGAAACACGCCGGGCGCGAACTGGCCCAGCGCGATGCCGACAACGATGCACAGGAAAACCCACACCGTCAGGTAGCGCTCGAACACGCTCATGGTCGGGGAGGCCGGCATGGAGCGGGCCGATTCAGTCGCTGCGGTCATGGGTACCTCACTGTTTGCCGATGTCACGCAGTTCGCGCTGCAAGGACATGGCGTCCAGCCGCGCCAGCGGCAGCGACAGGAACAGCTCGATGCGGCGGCGCAAGGTCAGCGCGGCATCTTTGAAAGCCTTATTTCGTTGCTCTTTGGAGCCTTCGACCGCTGCGGGATCGGGCACGCCCCAATGTGCGGACACCGGCTTGCCGGGCCAGAGCGGGCAGGCTTCGCCGGCGGCGTTGTCGCATACGGTGAAGATGAAGTCGAACACCGGGGCGTCCGATGTCGTGAACTCGTCCCAGCTCTTGCTGCGGTAGCCGGTGGTCGGCATGTGCAGCCGCTCCAGCGTGGCGAGTGCTAGTGGATGCACTTCGCCTTTGGGGTGGCTGCCCGCCGAGTAGGCGCGAAAGCGGCCTTGACCCAGATCGTTGAGGATGCCTTCGGCGAGGATGGAACGGGCCGAATTGCCCGTGCAGATGAACAGTGCGTTGTAGACGGTGTTGGTGGTCATGGGCGGCTTTCGTCAGCAGTTAGCAGCAGGAAGAGCGGGAGGAGACAGGGCAGCAAGCTGGAGCAGACGCCGACTTACTGGGCGGGGCGGCTTCATGGAAGACCGGGATGTTGCCCAGCGTGTGGAAATGCTCCCAGGCCAGGCCCTGCGGGTCGGTGATCCAGTGCTTCTCGCTGCGCGCGTAGCAGCAGGTCGTAGTGCCTTCATCGAGCAGCGCCATGTCGGCCGCTTCGGCGCGGGCCTTCAGGGTCTCCAGTTCTTCGGCGTCGTCGGTCTGGATGCCCAGGTGGTCGATGCCCGGCTTGCTGCCGCGCGTGGAGATGGCGAAGTTCACCGGCGGGTCTTCGAGCATCCATTTGGCATAGTCACTCTCGATGCGCGCCGGCTGCGCGGCGAACAATTTCGAATAGAAGCCGATGCTCTGGTTCAGGTCATCGACGTGCAGGTGGACGTGGAAGCGTTTCATGGAGGAATCCTTTCAGCAGGAGGTGCAGGCGCGGGAAGAGTCGGGGGATTCGAGGACTTCGCAGGTGCTGCCCTGGCAGCAGTGCTCGGTCAGATAGCCGAGCAGCCCGTTCATTTGCGAGAAGTCAGCGCGGTAGATTAGGTTGCGGCCCTGCTGCTCAACTGTGACGAGGCCGGCATGGGCCAGCTCCTTCAGGTGGAAGGACAGCGCGTTGCGCGCTACGTCGAGTTGCTCGGCCATGACACTGGGGGTGAGGCCCTCGGTGCCGGCGACGACCAGGGCTCGGAACACACGCAGACGCTGGGCATGGGCCAGTGCGCTTAGGGCAGAGACAGCTTGGGCTTCATTCATTATTCAAGGATACAACAATCATTGAATAAATGGAAAAATCCCTTAGGCTGGATCAAGCCTGCAAGCTCGCGAGGCTTGACTTCCAAGACAGTTGCTCACGCCTTCGCGCCTGCGGCGCTGCGCGCTTCGCTTGCCTCCGGGGGAAAGCCCTGCGGGCTATCCCCGCCGCGCGATGCTTGGCACCCCTCGATACCACCGAACCGGCTGTGCCGGATCGGCCGGGCCAGCGCCTACGGCTGGGCCGCCGCCGCGAGCTGGCTTTCAGCCTCGCTCATCAGCACGGCCGTGCTGCATTCGAGCGCGCCGGCGATCTTGAAGATGATCGCCAGCGTGGGCATGTGCTCGCCACGCTCGACCTTGCCCATGTGCGAGCGTTCGATGCCAGCCAGGTGCGCCAGCGATTCCTGCGCTATGCCGCGTTCCGTCCGCAACGCGCGCACCGCCGCGCCGAAGGCTTGCGCCAACTCGGCATCGTAGGTGGTGGCGCCGGCCGGTCGGCCGCGCTGAATGGATCGCTTCTGCATAGACAGAAGCGTCAAGTCGCGGCACAATTAAAACCACGTTATCTTTAACTCTTTCATCGGCGCCTCACTGTTTTGTGTTTTTACGGAAATCCGCATCCGTGCCTCCGCGGATTTGCACAAAGGCGCAAAGCCACGGAATCACAATCGTGCTTTTTCCCAAATCTGCCGATGCGGCTTTGCGTTTTCAGGCTTGGGCAGATTTGTGACTTGGGAATAGACCGCCATGAAGCCACTCATCACTGAGGACGAGCGCCAGCGCCTGCTGGCCCACGGCCAGGCCCGTGCTGACGGTCAGGCCATCGACCCGCTGCCCGTGGTGCGCCTGTTCACACCGGACGCACATCTCACCTGGCTGCTCGCTTCGCTCGACTCGGCCGACGGCGATACGGCCTACGGCCTGATCGACCTGGGGCTGGGGATGCCCGAGCTGGGCACCGTGAAACTGTCTGACCTGGCCTCCATCGTCGGGCCGCGCAAGCTGCCGGTGATGCGGGATCGGTATTTCCAGGCGGCGCGTCCCTTGTCGGAATATGCCCGGCTGGCCCAGGAGAACGGCGGCATTGTCGATTAAGCCAATCGCGCGACGGCGCAGCCGGACGTATTGAGGCTATTTCCGTCGGAATTCGGATTTGCCCGGTCTCAATTCGTACTCTTGCACCGAACAGGGCATTTGAGACGGAAACGGCCACGATCTTTGGCGCGGGTTACGGCACCTTGATTCGTGCCGCGTGACGTTTTTGGACTGCGCGGCCGTCGTATTCGGACGCATCGCGCAAAACCCGGAGCCAATCGGTCTTGACACTTGATGTTACAGCTCAAACAGGTTCGGATGATGTGTTGATGTGGACGCGGTAGCTCCGTTCGAACGCCCGTGACGACGTTCCTGCTGTTCGACGGGAGCTTGCGTCATGGTCAATCCTCACCATATCGCGCACTGGTATCCGACCGCCGCGTACCTCTACATCTTGTGCCTGGACACGCTCGCACTGGCCTGGGAGTACCTGCGCCGTCATCCCGACTACCGGCTCGACTGGCTGCGCCACCAGCGCCGGCCGCAAGCGGCGCAACAGGCGGCGCTTCGCTGGGGCTTGCGTCTGCTGGAAGACCCGGCCCTGGATGCGCGCGATGCGCATCCGGCCTGGCTTCCCGGCCACGATGCCGTGGTGCAACTCCATCCCGATGCCGATCCGCCGCCCGATGCGGCGGTATTCGCGTTCTGGCACATCCCCGGTCACAAACAACTGCTGCACGACGGCAAAGGGCTGGCGCTGATCGCGCGCAGCCCCGGCCATTGCGCGCGCTTCGCGCTGGCGCCGGGCCTTGAAGACGGCATGGCGGTGGCCTATGCCAATCGCGGAAGTGGCGGCGGCGTTGCTGCGCCCGCGCCTGCGCGCAGCGCGACGCAGGCCATCGCCAGGCCCCGGCCCACACCGGCCGCGATGCTGGAGCTGCACACCCTGCAAGCGCTCGACGCGACCCTGGCGGGCGCGTCCTTGCGCGACGTGGCCGAAGGACTATTCGGCGCTGACGCCGTGGCGGCCGACTGGCACGCCGACGGCGACTTGCGTGCCCGCGTGCGTCGCCTGGTGCGCCGGGGCAATGCGTTGATGCGCGGCGGCTATCGCCGCTTAGCACAACTGCCGCCGCTTGAGAAGGGACGTTTTGATGGGGATGCAAAACGTCCCTGAGCAGCGGAGCTTCGTTTTCTGAGACTGCCTCCATCCGGTTGCGCTGTGTGGCCGGAGCTTTGAAAGCTATGGAGGTTCACACCATGCGTCCCGCTCCCTTGCGGCCTGCCGCCACTGTCTCGACCGCTGCCGCACAACCGCAGCGCTACCTCACCAACGACGAAGCCGCCGAGTACCTGCGCCTGTCGCCGCGCACGCTGGAAAAGCAGCGCGTGATCGGCGGCGGCCCGCGCTTTCGCAAGTTCGGCCGGCGCGTCATGTACGCCGTGGCCGACCTCGATGCTTGGGCTGCGGATCGCAGCTTCGAGACGACTTCCGATCCCGAATACGCCGAGCACCATGCGGCGGACAGCCGTGCGCGCTGATCGCTGGCACGCGCCAGGCCATCGCCATGTCCAGTCCCGCGCTGCCGTCCCGGCAGCGGCCTTCGCAAGAACGCGAACAGCTCGACCTGTTCCGTGCCTTGCCGGGCGACATGGCGCCGCGCGACAGCCAGGACTTGATGGCCTTTCCGTTCTTCTCGCTGGCGAAGTCGCGGCGCACGGCGCCGATCGACTTTCGCGCGGGCAATGTGACGATCCGCGTGGAAGGTACGCAGGAGCATGGCATCGCCACGATCTGGGATGCCGACATCCTGATCTGGGCGGCCTCGCAGATCGTGGAAGCCCGCGACGCGGGCCTGCGCCCGTCGCGGCTGATGCAGGCCACGCCCTACGAGATCCTGCGCTTCATCGGGCGCGGTACGTCGCTGCGCGACTACCAGCGCCTCAAAGCGGCCCTGGATCGCCTGCAATCGACCACGGTGGCCACGTCCATCCGCGAGACGACCGGGCGGCGCCTGCATCGGTTTTCGTGGATCAACGAATGGAAGGAACTGGCCGATGCCAAGGGCACACCCTTGGGGCTGGAGCTGATCTTGCCGGACTGGTTCTTTGGAGGGGTGATGGATGCCGCCCTGGTGCTAACCATCGACCCAGCATATTTCCGGCTGACCGGTGGCATCGAGCGGTGGCTGTACCGGCTGGTGCGCAAGCACGGCGGGCGGCAGCAACACGGCTGGCAGTTCGATTTCCGACACCTGTATCGGAAATCGGGCAGCGCCACGCGCTTCTCGGACTTTGCCTACGACCTGCGCGCGCTCGTCGCGCGGCAGTCGCTGCCCGGCTACGTCCTGGGCATCGAGCGGATGCCGGGCGATGGGGTCGAGCTGCTGACCTTCCGGCCCGTGCCGTTCACGGCACGGGGATAACTGCGGGAAAAGCGGTGGACGGGATCGTGCTATCAGGAGTACGGGGTATCGTGCTATCGGGAGTACGACTATCGTGCTATCAGGAGTACGGATCGCCCGCAAACCCAATAACGGCGCGGGTTTCGGCCTCTCTTAACTTCCCTAACTTAAAACCTCTAACTGGTAGTAGAAGCGCCGCGCCACGGTGGACAACCGCCACGCGGCACGAAACGCAGCAGCAACAGCCGGGCTTTCCAGCAGGGAGGGCTAGGCCATGATCGTCGCGCTGCTCAACCAGAAAGGCGGCGTGGGCAAGACCACGCTCGCCACGCACATCGCCGGCGAGCTGGCGATGCGCGGCCAGCACGTCATGCTGCTGGACGCCGATCCGCAGGGCTCATCGCTGGACTGGACACAGCGACGCAGCCAGCAGGGCTTGCCACGGCTTTTCAGCGCCGTGGGCCTCGCACGCGAAACGCTGCATCAGGAAGCCCCGGAGCTGGCACGCCGCGCCGATCACGTCGTCATCGACGGGCCGCCGCGCATCGCCGCCTTGGCGCGCTCCGCGCTGCTGGCGGCCGAGCGCGTGCTGATCCCGGTGCAGCCCAGCCCGTATGACCTGTGGGCCAGCGCCGAGATGGTCGCACTGATCCGCGAGGCGCAAGTCTTTCGGCCTGCGCTGCGCGCGGCCTTCGTCATCAATCGGCGCGTCAGTACCACCGTGATCGGGCGCGAAGCGCGCCAGGCGCTCGCTGACCAGCCACTTCCTGCGCTGTGCGCGGAAGTGCATCAGCGCATCGTGTTCGCCGACAGCGTGGCCGCTGGCCGGCTTGCACGCGAGACGGCACCAGACAGCGCCGCCGCGCGGGAAATCACTGCCCTGGTGGACGAACTGCTGCGGTGGACGCCATGACCACGAAGCCACTACCTCGCGCAAGGCGCGTCGGCATCGGCGCGCGCCCGCCTGCGAATCCACACGCCGAGGCGTGGATTCGGCAAGGCGATGCCGATGCGCTGGGCAGGGGCGACCTCTACACGGCTCGCCTCACGCTCGACATCACGCCCGCCATGCGGGCGCGCATCAAGGTGTCGGCCTTCACGCAAGGCGTGACCGTGGCCGACCTGCTGCGCGGCCTGCTGGAGCGGGAGTTTCCAGAACACCGCAGGGAGAACACACCATGACCGCATCTGCTTCGCCTGTCTCCGCGCCTGCCGTCTTCGCGGCCACGGCTGCGCCCGTAGCGCCTTCCGGCCAGCCCGCCAACGCGCCGCTGACGCGCGTGGCGCTGGCCTACATCGAGGCCCGTTTCAAGCTCTACCTGCGTTTCGGCGAACCCGCGCGCACGCACCAGCTCGACCGCTGGCGGCGCAGCGCGGTGTTCCTGCCAGGCGCGGTGTTCTGCCGCATCCGCTGGCAGTCCAACGACTACGGCACGATCCGCTGGCAGCTCATGGTGATGCAGGCTTGCACGCCGCTGGACGGCGCGCAGCGCATCCCCGGCGTGCAGCCGGGCGCACGCCTGCTGCTGCACGCTGAAGGCGACGGACAAGTGCGCGCCGTGCTGGAACGCATCGACGCCATCGAGGCGCTGGGCATCGCGCCCGCCGACGCTTCGCCCGCGTACTGGCGCACGCTCGGCAATCGGCTCGCTGCGCGCTTGCCGTTGCCCGACTACAGCGCCGAGCGGCACGCCGCTTGGCTGGCCGGGAGCGCGTTGCCATGACCGCCGCGCTTACCACCGACACCGTGCTGCGTTCTCGCTCACACCTGCGCGCTCGCATCGTGCTCGCGGGCCTGTCCGCCTGCGGCCTCGCTGCGCTGGCCTGGGCGTCCTTCGTGCATCCGCTGCCGCGTCTGATCTACAACCCGTCCGACAGCGTGGCGGTCGGCTGGTATCGCGTCGATCTGCTCGACCATCGTGCCGACTCGCTGCCTCCGGCCTTGCCGGTAGGCAGCATCGTCCTGGCCTCGCTGCCGCCAGATGCCGCCGCGCTGGCCGCGCGACGCGGCTACCTGCCGGCCGGCGTGCCGCTGCTCAAGCGCGTGGGGGCCGTCGCGCCGCAGGAGGTGTGCATCGCTGGCGGCATCGTCCGCATCGACGGCGTGCCTTCGGCCGCCGTGCTACGCGCCGACCGCTGGGGCCGACCGCTGCCGTCCTGGCAGCAATGCCGCCGCCTCGAACCGGGCGAGCTGTTCCTGTTGAGCGTGACCAACCCGGCATCGTTCGATGGCCGGTACTTCGGGCCGGTGCGCGCGTCCGCCGTGATCGGCGTCGCGCACCCGGTCTGGCTGGAGAAACGCCCATGATCGCCGCCGATTCGTTGCGCATCATCGTGCTATCAGGCATGTCGATCCGGTGGCGTTCCGCATGTCGTCGCGCGTGCAGTGCGATCGCCGATCCTTCATATCGGGCGCCGCACTTCGCGCTGCCTTCCCATGTGCAGGCGTCTTGCCTCGAACGCGCCCGGCCTATGGCCGTCGCCGCGTTCGCCGGCGCGCTGGCTGCTCGCGCAGCAGCGCCGCCGGGCCGCCGCTGCCCGGAGCGCCAGCGAGGGGCAAAGGCGGAAGGCAAGACAAAAGGACGCGGCACGGGGCCGCGTCGAAAGCCAGTCTGCACATGGGGTTGGCGCGGCACGGCGCGGCTTCGCCGCCGTGCCGCTTGTGGCGTGAAGCCCGCGCCAAGACAGGGCTGCCCGCGTGCTTCGCACGCCGGCGCACGCCCCAGCTTTCAGGGAGCGCAGCCATGACCGACCGCCGCGACGACGATTTCCGCGTGCGCCCCAGCCCCCCGAAGAACCGGGGCAAGGGTCAGGGGCAGAGCTTCGTTTCCAAGGTACTCAAGCAGGCGGGCAAGGCCAGCAGCGGCAAGTCGGCGGTGCGCCGTCCGGCATCGGCGCGAGGCACCGGCCAGCGGCCCGGCTTGCGCCTCGGGCGGGGCCACACCGCAGCGCGCTTCGCTGGGGCGAAGCTGACGCCCATGTCGCGGCGCGTGACCATCAAAACGCTGCTGGTCAACCAGCGCCAAGCCAGCCCGCAGTCGCTCGCCAAGCATCTGCGCTACATCGAGCGCGACGGCGTGGGCCGCGACGGCGAGCCGGGCCAAGCCTACGGGCCGCAGACCTACGCCGCCGACCTCGACGCCTTCAAGGAGCGCTGCGCCGACGACCGGCACCATTTCCGCTTCATCCTCTCGCCCGAGGATGGCGCGGAGCTGGAAGACCTGCGCACCTACACACGACACCTCATGGGCCGCATGGAGGCCGACCTGGGAACAGGCCTCGATTGGGTAGCCGTGAACCACTGGAACACCGACAACCCGCACACGCACATCGTCGTGCGCGGGCGCGACGACACCGGCAAAGACCTCATCATCGCGGGCGACTACATCGCCGATGGCTTCCGCCATCGTGCCGCCGAACTGGCGACCGAATGGCTGGGGCCACGCACCGAGCTGGAGATCCAGCAGACCTTGCAGCGCGAGGTGGAACAAGAGCGGTGGACGAGCCTGGATCGCACGCTCAAGCGCGAGCTGGGCGACGATGGTCTGGTGCATGTCGAACGGCTCAACGAGCCGCGGCTGCAACGCCAGCGTCTGCTGCTGATCGGCCGGCTGCAACGCTTGCAGCGCCTGGGCCTGACCGACGAAATGCAGCCGGGCACCTGGGCCGTTCATGCCGACGCGGAAAAGACCCTGCGCGCCCTGGGCGAGCGTGGCGACATCATCCGCACCATGCAGCGGGCCATGCGCGACGAGCCGCGCGAGCTGGCGGTGTTCGAGCCGGGCCAGAATGCCGATGGAAGTGGCCGAACCATCCTCGGCCGCGTGGCCGCGAAGGGGCTGGCCGACGAGCTGCACGACCGCGGCTATCTGGTCATCGACGGCGTGGACGGCAAGGCCCACTACGTGGCGCTGAACGCCCGCGACGAGCTGGCGAACTACCCGACCGGGGCCGTGGTGGAGGTGAAGGGATCGGCCGACGTGCGCGCGGCCGACAGGAACATAGCCGCGCTGGCGAGCGATGGGCTGTACCGCACCGACCATCACCTAGCTGTGGCGCAGGGCCAGGCCGTGCCGGGCCGCAAGCCGCAGGAGGTTGTCGCAGCCCACGTCCGCCGCCTGGAAGCCCTGCGCCGGGCCGGCATCGTGGAGCGCGTGGCCGACGGGCTATGGAAGGTGCCGGGCGACCTGCCCGAGCAGGGCCGCCGCTACGACGCGCGGCGCCTGGGCGGCGTGGCCGTTGAGCTGAAATCGCACCTGCCCATCGAGCGGCAGGCGCGCGTGATCGGAGCCACCTGGCTCGACCAGCAGTTGATCGGTGGCGGCTCGGGCCTGGGCGACCTGGGCTTTGGTGCGGAGGCCAAGCAGGCGGTGCAGCAGCGCGCCGACTTCCTGGCCGAACAGGGGCTGGCCGAGCGGCGCGGGCAGCGCGTGATCCTGGCGCGCAACCTGCTGGGCACGCTGCGCAACCGGGAGCTGACGCAGGCCGCCAAGGACATTGGCGCTGAAACGGGCCTGGAGTACCGGCCCGTGGCCGACGGGCAGCGTGTGGCCGGCATCTACCGGCGCAGCGTCATGCTCGCCAGTGGGCGCTACGCGATGCTCGATGACGGCATCGGTTTCAGCTTGGTGCCGTGGAGGCCGGTGATCGAGCAACGGCTGGGGCAGCAGCTTGCCGCGACGGTGCGCAATAGTGGGGTGTCTTGGGAGATTGGACGTCATCCAAAGCTGTCCTTAAGTTAGCGGCGCAATCGTCCGTAGTATGGTTCCGTGGCGAGGTTCAGAGGTGCGTTCTGGCGCGGTCGTTAGGTGGCTGGAACATCGCTCAATTCATCTGCGCCATCGAGCAAACCGCCGTGCAACTCATGGCCGCGTGTGGTAAGGAAAAAGGAACGCCATATGATCCGTCCATGAACATCAGTGCCTTGCACGCCCTGCTGGCGGCCGCCCTGTTTGGCGCCAGTACTCCGCTGGCCAAGCTGCTGGTGGGCCAGGTTTCGCCGGTGCTGCTGGGCGGGCTGCTGTATATGGGCAGCGGCATCGGCCTGGCGGCCATCCGGCTTGTGCGCGATCGGGGCTGGAGGAGTTCGGGCCTTGGGCGCGGCGAGTGGCCCTGGCTGCTGGGGGCGATCTTCTTCGGCGGCGTCCTGGGTCCGGTCGCACTGATGTTTGGGCTGGTGCACACCCGCGCGTCCGATGCGTCGCTGCTGCTCAACCTCGAATCCGTCCTCACGGCCGTACTGGCCTGGCTGGTGTTCAAGGAGAACGCGGGTCGCCGTATCGTCGCCGGCATGGTGGCCATCGTCGCCGGTGGAATGCTCCTGTCCTGGCCGGATCAACGTGCAGCCGCAGGCGGGAGCTGGCTTGGCCCCGGGGCCATTGCGCTGGCCTGCCTGTGCTGGGCCATCGACAACAACCTGACGCGCAAGGTCTCGGCCACGGACGCCCTGTTCGTCGCCGGAGCCAAGGGCCTGATGGCCGGGCTGGTGAACTGTGCGGTGGCGCTATCGGTGGGGGCAGCACTTCCGGCCTGGGGCACCGTCGCCGAGTCCATGGTCGTTGGCTGGCTCGGCTATGGCGTCAGCCTGGTGCTGTTCGTGCTGGCGCTGCGCGGTCTGGGGACGGCGCGCACGGGAGCCTATTTCTCCACCGCCCCGTTCGTCGGAGCCGCGGCCGCGCTGGTCTTTCTGGGTGAAACACCGTCACCATGGTTCTGGCCCGCGTGCGCACTGATGGCCGTGGGCGTCTGGCTGCATCTGACCGAGCGCCATGAGCACCTGCACACGCACGAGCCGCAGGAGCACAGCCATCGCCATGTGCATGACGAGCACCATCAGCATGACCATGACCCCGACTGGGACGGGCGCGAGCCACACGAGCACTGGCACCGTCATGAGCTGATTACCCATCGCCATCCCCATTACCCGGACATTCACCATCGGCATCCGCATGGATAACGGAGCTGACGCGCATGCGTGGCACGGCTGGCGCCCTACGGCATCAAAGCCCGTACTGCGGTTCGGAAAGCAAATCGCCGCGACTGTGCGCGGCGACGGGGTGTCATGGGAGACCGGAGATGCCCAACGATATTGTCGAGCAGACTTTTCGATTAACCGGCCGAATACAGCAGCCGCCGCGCCTCGCGTTGCGCGGCGGTCTCGTTGCGCATCTCGTCGATCACCTGCTGGCGCGTCTTGCTCGACGCTGCTGGTGCTGCTTCTGCACCGCGCGGGTAATTGCTTTCGCCATAAGACAAGCGGCCTTGACGCATCGCGGCTTCGGTTTCCGCCCTGACTTGCTCGCGGGTCTTTTCACTCTTGAAGTGTTCGGGGTGAACGACCACGCCAGCTTCGTTGTTGGCAGGGTGCCAGTATTCCGCCGATGCCATTCCCGGCAGACCGAGGGCCGCCACGGCGGCTACGCTTGCGATCACGGCGGAGAGGGAGAGGCGACGTTGAGTCATGATCAATATCCTTTCTAGGGTCTCTGAGGTGTGCATCTCCAGCGCTTTGATGCAGCGCTGAGGAGATGTGTTCATGGTAGAAACCCTTGCCCAACAAAAGCTAGACAGCCGGATGACATCTCTGACAGCTTTCGTCGCCGCCAGCGTCATGCCTGGGTCGCGCGGTGTGGAAACACCAGGGCAAAGCATGTATGCCCATGGGATGACGTCACAGTGACATGGCCGCCATGGGCTTGGACGATGGCACGGGTGATGGCCAGGCCCAGTCCGCTGCCTTCGGCATCGGGATGCGCCCTGGTGGGGTCGGCCCGGTAGAAGCGGTCGAACAGCCTAGGCAGCATCTTGGGATCAATGTCGGGGCCTGTGTTTTCCACAGACACCACCGTGGATTGCGCGGTGCCCGCTATGCAGACCGTGATGGTGCCGGCTTCGGGCGTGTGGCGCAGCGCGTTGGACAGCAGATTGCTGAGGGCGCGGCGAAACATTAGTCGATCGCCTTCTATGTCGCCGTCCCCTTCCAGCCGAAAGCGGATGCGCTTTTCCTCTGCGACGGCCTCATAGAACTCCAGCAAGGCCAGGGAATCTTGGCGGGCCGAAAATCGTTCCTTGTGCGGAAGGTCTACACCGCGCTCGGTTTTGGCCAGGAAGAGCATGTCGGCCACCATGCGCGCCAGCCGCTCGAACTCCTCGGCGTTGGACGCCAGGATGTCGCGGTAGGTGGCGGCATCGCGCTTGGTGGTCAGGGCCACCTGGGTTTGCGTTAGCAAGTTGCTGATGGGGGTGCGTAATTCATGCGCCAGATCCGATGAGAAATCGGTCAGGCGCTGAAAATCCTCTTGCAGCCGGTCCAGCATGCGGTTGAGTTCTTGTGCCAAATCGGCCATCTCCACTGGCACGACCTGCACGGGCATACGCTCAGTCAGTTTCTGGCTGGTGACCGCGGCTGCGCGGGATCGCATCTCGCGCAGCGGGGCCAGTCCCTGGCGCGCAGCGAGCCAGGACAAGAGGCCACACACCACGATGGCGGCGGCCACGTAAAGAGCCAGATCGCGGCGCAGGTCCCGCAGAAACTGTGCGTGGTGATCCGTATCGGTCGCAATCAGCACGCGCAATGCCGTCTGCGAATAGGCAGGTGCGGCCTCGAAACGCAAGGTGTGATAGATGCTGCCGCCGTGCTCCCAGGTACCGAACAGCTCCGTTCCCATCGCAGGCCCTGCCGGCGCGCTTTGAGTATCCGGGGCGAAGCCTTGTGATTGGAAGACAAGCTCTCCCTGTGCATCCGTGACCCGGGCATAGAGGCCGTGGTGATAACTCAAGGCCTCGCCCAGGCGCCAGCCTGCGTTCTCCGCCGAATGGGCGTTGCGCAGGATTTCTTCGATCAGGTGCTGCTTGTCCTGCAGCGCGATGCGATCGAGTGCCACGAAATGCTGCCCGGTTGCGATCAGGAACATGACGCCCAGGCCGAGCACAACCGCTGCGGCCACCACGGTGAAGAAAAGGGTCAGGCGCTGTGTCAGCGGGAGCCTGCCCCAGCGGGCGCGCGCCGGCACTCAGGCCTCCTCCGGCACGTCCAGCACATAGCCCATACCGCGCACGGTCTGGATGAGCTTGACCGGATGGCCTTCATCGATTTTCACGCGCAGGCGGCGCATGGCGACCTCGATGACGTTGGTGTCGCTATCGAAGTTCATGTCCCACACCTGGGATGCGATGAGCGAGCGCGGCAGTACTTCGCCATGGCGGCGCATCAGCAGCTCCAGCAGTCCGAACTCCTTGGCCGTCAGATCCACGCGCCTGCCATTGCGGGACACCCTGCGGCGCAGCAAATCGAGTTCCAGATCGGCCACGCGCAGTGTGCTGCCTTCGCTGCCGACATGGCCACGCCGCAGGATGATCCGCACCCTGGCTAGCAGCTCGGCAAACGAGAACGGCTTGACGAGATAGTCGTCGGCCCCCAGCTCCAGGCCCTTGACCCGATCCTCCACCTGATCGCGGGCAGTCAGGAACAGTACGGGCATTTCTAGGCCCCGATCGCGCAGGGACTGCAGCACCTGCCAGCCGTTCAGGCCCGGCAGCATGACGTCCAGGATCACCAGGTCGTACTGGCCGTGGATGGCCATGTGCAGACCATCCGCGCCATTGGGCACCAGGTCGCAGCTGTAGCCCGCCTCGCTCAATCCCTGGCGCAGGTAGGCCCCGGTCTTGGGTTCGTCCTCAACGATCAATATCTTCACGTGCGCGCTCCTTCGGTGTGCTGTTACGAGAGTGTGCCGACTTGGAGGCCGCCTGGCATGGAGATAACAAAAAAGTAATCTTCAGAACACCTGGATGAAAGCATGGGCCTTCCAGAATCTCCCCATCGTGAAACTTGAGACTCATCAAGAGGAGACCATGGCCATTTCCTACCCACTGCCATCGCCCAGGGCGTTCATGCCGTGGACATTGGCGTTGCTTGCCACAGCCGCCTTTGCGCAAACCCCGGCGGATGCCGAGGCCTCCAAGGCGGCACTGCCGACGCAGTTGCGGTATTCGTCCGCCATCGGCGGCTACCAGGTCTACACGGATCAGCCGGTTCAGTCCTGGCAACAAGCCAATGACCGCGTGGGCCAGATTGGCGGTTGGCGCGCCTATGCCAAGGAGATCAAAACGGGCGTGCCTGCGTCCGCCCGGGAGGCTGCTCCTGCGAACGAACCGCACACCGGGCATCACAGCGGAGGCAAACCATGATGCGCTGGCGTGCCACACATGCCAAGCTGGCGTTGTCCGCCATCGGCCTCGCAGTGCTGACGGGCTGCGCCAGCGTCAGCCTTGACCAGAACATCACTCGTGTGAACGACGAAGCGGGCAGTTTCACTGGGGGCAAGCTCACCTTGGCTCGGACCCAGGATGAGCGCAACCAGCGTGCACAGGCGGCCCACGCCCTGCTTGCTCAGCCTCTGGGACAAACGCAGGCCGTCCAGTTGGCGCTGGTGAACAGCCCGTCCTTGCAGGTGTTGTTGGCGCAAGGCTGGGCGGAGTCCGCCGACGCCGCACAGGTGGGTCGGATTGCCAACCCCATTTTCAGCTTTGAGCGCATGACGTCAGGCCCGGAGCTGGCCTTGGCGCGTGCGCTTTCCTTTGGTTTGTTGGATCTGCTGACGCTGCCGTCGCGGATCGGTATTGCCAACCAGTTCATTGAGCAGTCCCAACTGCGTTTGAGCAGCGAAGTCGTGGATCAGGTCACCCTGGTGCGCCAGGCGTGGGTCCGTGCCGTCGCCGCACAACAGTCGCTCAAGTATGCCAGGCAGGTCTATGCCAGCGCGGAGGCGGGCGCGGAGCTGGCCAAGCGCATGCAAGCGGTCGGGAACTTCAACCGCATCACCCGAGCACGCGAGCAGGCCTTCTATGCCGACGCCGCCACCCGGTTGAGCGCGGCCCAGCACCAGGTCACTGCCAGCCGGGAGGAACTGGTTCGTTTGCTGGGACTGGATGAAGAGCAGGCGCAGGCGCTCAAGCTACCCGAGCGCTTGCCTGATCTGCCCAAGCGGCCACTGGATCCACAGGAGATCGGATCGCAGGCCACCAGGGCGCGCCTGGACATACGCCTGGCACAGGCTACTCTGGACGTAGCAGCCAAGGCTCAGGGCTTGAACATGGTGACCAGCTTCACCGATATCGAGCTCACCGGGCGGCGCAATACGACTTTTGGCAATGCCGGTGGAACCCGCTCTACCGCGCGCGGCTGGGAAATCGCGGTACGCCTGCCCATCTTTGATTGGGGCGGGATGCAACGCGCGTCCATGAACGCGCGCACCCTGGCGGCGGCCAACCATCTCGAAGCCACGGTGCGCTCCGCAGGTTCCAACCTGCGAGAGAGCTATTCCGCCTACCGCACCGCCTACGACGTGGCGCGCCACTACCGCGATGAAGTCGTGCCGCTGCGCAAGGTGATCTCGGAGGAGAACCAGCTCCTCTACAACGGCATGCTGATCAGCACCTTCGAGTTGTTGGCCGATGCGCGCGATCAGGTCAGCGCCGTTGTCGCTGCCATGGATGCGCAGCAGCAGTTCTGGCTGGCCGATGCGGCCTTGCAGGCTTCGCTGATCGGGCGCCCAACCGGCACCCGTCTTTCCGCCGCAGCCGGCGGCGATGCCGGCCAGTGATACGGAGAAGATTGCAATGACATCTAGAAGAGATTTTTTCAAGTTCGCCGGCATCGCCGGTGGCGCGGTGGCTGCCAGCTCGGTCAGCCGCGTGGCGATGGCGGCCCTGCCCGAACCGGTGATTCAGTCCAGCCCGGACACCATGGCGCCGCTCGTGCCCAATTCCGGTCGGCCGTACAACCCCGTGGTGACGCTCAACGGCTGGACCCTGCCGTGGCGCATGAACCAGGGTGTCAAGGAGTTCCACTTGGTGGCCGAGCCCGTGGTACGTGAGATGGCGCCGGGCATGAAGGCCCACCTGTGGGGTTACAACGGCCAGAGCCCTGGCCCCACGATCGAGGTGGTGGAAGGCGATCGTGTGCGCATCTTCGTCACCAACAAACTGCCTGAACACACCAGCATCCACTGGCATGGGCAGCGCCTGCCCAATGGCATGGATGGTGTTGCCGGCTTGACTCAGCCGACCATCCAGTCAGGTGAAACCTTTGTCTATGAGTTCGTGGCGCGCCGGCCCGGCACCTTCATGTACCACCCTCATGCGGACGAGATGGTGCAGATGGCCATGGGCATGATGGGTTTCTGGGTTACGCACCCCAAGGCCAGGCATCCGTTGATCGACGAGGTGCAGCGGGACTTCTGCTTCCTGCTCAGCGCCTATGACATTGAGCCCGGAGCCGCGACGCCCAAGGTCGCGGAAATGACGGAATTCAATATGTGGACGTGGAACAGCCGCATCTTTCCGGGCATCGATTCCTTGAATGTCCGTCTCAATGACAAGGTCCGCATCCGCATCGGCAATCTCTCCATGACCAATCATCCGATGCATGTGCATGGTCACGAGTTCGTTGTCACGGGTACCGATGGCGGCCCCACGCCCAAGAGCGCACGCTGGCCCGAGGTGACCACCGATGTGGCGGTGGGCCAGATGCGCCAGATCGAGTTCGTGGCCGACGAGGAGGGCGATTGGGCCTTCCACTGCCACAAGAGTCACCACACCATGAACGCCATGGGCCATAACGTGCCCACGCTCATCGGCGTGGACCACAGCGGCCTGGCCAAGAAGATCAACAACCTCATCCCCGACTACATGGCCATGGGCGAGCGTGGCATGGCGGACATGGCCGAGATGGAAATGCCCATCCCGGACAACACCATCCCCATGATGACTGGCCAGGGGCCATTTGGCTCGGTGGAAATGGGCGGCATGTTCAGCGTGCTCAAGGTGCGCCGCGATCAAAAGCCCGGGGACTACAAAGACCCAGGATGGTTCAAACACCCCGAAGGAACGGTGGCGCGCAAGTTCACCGGAAATCTGGCCGAGCCCGCGCGCTTCAGCGCCGAGGGCGGGCAGTCCATGCCGCGCGCGCGCAAGTCGGCAACACCGACCGAAGTCAACGTGCGCAAGCCGGCATCGCACGGCGAGCATTGAGCTCTCTCATCAATTTTCAACTGGAGATCGTCCATGAAGTTCACCCGGTTCACTGTTTCTCAACTCTTGGCCATGACTGCGCTTGCCGCATCAGGGGCCGCGTTTGCCAGCGGAAACCACGCAGGTGGCCACGGTCATGACGATGGTGGTGAGACCGCCATAGGCAAACCCGGCGTGGCTGCCAAGGCAAGCCGCACGATCACTATCGAGATGGGCGACAACATGCGCTACACGCCGTCGAACATCCAGGTTCGACGCGGCGAGACCGTGCGCCTGCTCGTCAAGAACGCCGGGCAGGTCAAGCACGAGCTCAGCCTGGGCACCGAGAAGGAACTGCTGGAGCACCTGGAGCAGATGAAGAGGTTTCCTGACATGGAGCACGACGAACCCGGAAAGTTGACCCTGGCACCCGGCACGCAGGGTGAGATCGTCTGGCAGTTCACCAAGGCGGGCACCGTGAACTTCGCCTGCCTGATACCGGGCCACTACGAAGCGGGCATGAAGGGCGCCATCCAGGTGGGCCGCAAGTGATGGCCTGAGTGCAGCGCGCCAGCCCATAGATCCATCCATTCACACAGAGGCCACCATGAACACCATCAAAAACATTCTTGCCATCTCCGCTCTTGCCATGGGCATAGCCATGCCGGTCAGCAGTTTTGCTCAAGCAACGATGGATCGCGGAAAGATGGATATGTCCCAACCATCGGACGCCATGACCGACGGCGAGGTCAAGAAGATCGACGCGGACAACGGCAAGGTCACCCTCAAGCATGGGGACATCAAGAACCTGGACATGCCCGGCATGACCATGGTCTTCACCGTCCGCGACAAGAGCCAGCTTGCCAAGCTCAAGCCCGGCGACAAGGTGCAGTTCGTGGTCGTCCAGGAAGGCGGGAAGATGGTCGTCACCGACATCCAGCCCGTGCGCTGAGCAAGGCGCAACCGCACCGTGCCGCCGGCTGCGGCAACCTGAGTCCACTGCTCACAGCAGGAAGGAAACACCATGATTCACATTCGCCACTCTTTGATTGGCCTTTGCATCGCCGTCGCCTCCGTAGGCGTGTTGGCACAAGGCACGGACGAGCACAAGGATCACCACCCGGCGGACGCTGCCGCCCCTGCGGCAAGCGCGGCGCCAGCGCCAGCGCCGGCAGCGGCACTGCCATCGCCGGGCCAGGCCATGGGCTCGGACGACATGGCCGCGATAAACCGGCAAATGCAGGCCATGCACGAGAAGATGGCCGCCGCCAAGACGCCGCAGGAGCGCCAGGCATTGATGGCCGAACACATGAAGACCATGCAGGACGGCATGCGCATGATGGGGGCTATGCACGGGAAGATGGCATCGGGCATGTCATCGGCAGGCACGGCGAATATGCAATGCGATCCGCAGATGATGGACAAGCGCATGTCCATGATGGAGTCGATGATGCAGATGATGATGGATCGGATGCCCATGCCGGAAACCTCGACCCCTGGTACCAAGTAAGGAGGCCGTCATGACCCACGACCATGCATCCCATCCGCAGGGCGTGCAGGGCGAGCAGCCCGTCGGATTCTGGCGTTCGCGCTACGCCGTCGGCCTGTTCGTGCTCGGCGCCGTCGCCGGTTACTTTCTGTGGACCGAGCACCGCGCCCACCTGGCGCAATGGTGGCCCTATGCCCTGCTGCTGGCCTGCCCGCTGATGCATGTCTTCATGCACAAGGGCCATGGTGGGCATGGTGGTGGCTCCGGTGCGCCCGACCGGCGCACCGGCCAGGATTCCAACGGGAGCTAAGACCATGGAGCATGCGGGACCGTCATATGGCCTGTGGCCTCTGGTGGTGGTCAACGTGGCGATCTTCGTCATGTTCGCCTTCAGCTTCTTCAAGCCGGCCAGCGCGCGCGATTGGCGCAGTTTCGGGGCGTTCACTGCCTTCATCGTTGCGCTGTTCGTGGAGATGTACGGCTTCCCGCTGACCATTTACTTCCTGTCGGGCTGGCTGGGGCAAAGGTTCCCCGGTGTGGATCTGCTAAACCACAACTCCGGCCATCTGCTGGAGCTGCTGTTCGGCTGGGGCGGGGATCCGCACCTGGGACCCTTCCACCTTCTCAGCTACTTGGTTCTTGGCGGCGGCTTTTGGCTGTTGGCCGTTGCCTGGCCCGTGCTCTACGAGGCCCAGCGGCAAGGGCTGCTGGCGCGCACCGGTGTCTACGCCCGGGTGCGACATCCGCAGTACATCGCCTTCGTTCTGATCATGTTCGGCTTTCTCCTGCAGTGGCCGACGCTGCTGACGCTGCTGATGTTCCCGGTGCTGGTGGTGATGTATGCCCGCCTGGCGCACAACGAGGAGCAGGAAAGCGCACGCCGTTTTGGACAGGCTTGGGCAGAGTACGCGCAGCAGGTGCCGCGCTTCATTCCGCATTGGGGCGCAAGGACGCAGGCTTGAATCATGCATAGGACGACAGGAATATGGCCGCGAACATGAAACCGGGGAGGCCGCGATGACGTCGAAACCGTTGGTCCTGTGGGCGGCAGGATTGCTGCTCGCGTTGTTGGTCGCAGGGGTGGGTTACTTTTTCCTGCGCGCCACTGACCGGCCGGCAGCGGCGGCGCAGCACAGCCTGCGTCCCGATGATCCGCAGGTGCTGCGCGTCGGCGAGCGCATCTACGCGCAGCAGTGTGCGGCTTGCCATGGCGCCAAGGGCGAGGGTCAGCCCGACTGGCGTGACATCGGGTCCGATGGCCTTCTGCCGGCGCCGCCCCACGATCCCAGCGGCCACACCTGGCACCATCCAGACGAGCAGTTGTTCGCCATCACCAAGCAGGGCTTGGCCCAACTGATCAATCAACCCGACTACCGCACGGCCATGCCCATCTACGGCGGCGTGCTGAGCGACGCCGAGATCGTGGCCGTGCTGTCCTGGATCAAGGCGCAATGGCCGCCCGAGATCCGCCAGCGCCACGATGAGATCAATGTCCAGTACCGCAAATCTTTGTCCCGATAGGCGGCCGAGCGCGCGCTGGATGCGTCTGCCTGAAACGCCGCTTGACCTTTCCATGATGGCAAGGTCAAGAATCGAGTCAACTCCCAAATAAAAGGCATGGACATGAATCATCACCCGCATAACCACGGCCACGCCGACGGCGGACAAGCTCCGGCGGGAACCATCTACACCTGCCCCATGCACCCCGAGGTGCGCCAGAACCAGCCGGGCCGCTGCCCCAAATGCCAGATGCACCTGGTGCCCGAGGACGAAGTGCACGCCGGCCACCAGCATGGGCATGGCGGTGGTACGGGCCAGCCATCGCCCGAGCCTGCTGCCGCCCCGGTGGCGGTACCGGCCGGCACCATCTACACCTGCCCCATGCATCCCGAGGTGCAGCAGGATCACCCCGGCAACTGCCCCAAGTGCGGTATGGCGCTAGAGCCCATCATTCCGCTGGATGCGGAAGACAACCACGAGCTCAAGGACTTCCAGCGCCGCTTTTGGTGGACGCTGCCGCTCACGGTGATCGTCACGGTGCTGAGCATGTTCGGCCATCGCCTGGGCTGGTTCGACATGGCGGCGCAGAGCTGGATCGAGCTGGTGCTGTCGCTGCCGGTAGTGCTGTGGACGGGCTGGCCCTTCTTCGTGCGCGGCTGGCAGTCCGTTGTGCAGCGCAGCCCCAATATGTGGACCCTGATCGCTCTAGGCACAGGAGCGGCATTCGTCTACAGCGTCGTCGCTACGCTGGCGCCACAGGTGTTCCCCGCCTCGTTCGTGGCCATGGGCCGCGTGGCGGTGTATTTCGAGGCGGCCGTGGTCATCATCTCATTGACCATGCTGGGGCAGATGCTGGAGCTGAAGGCGCGCTCACAGACCTCGGCCGCGCTCAAGTCGCTGCTGGGCCTGGCGCCCAAGACCGCGCGGCGCATCAACGCCGACGGCAGCGAGGAGGACGTGCCGCTGGCCCACGTGCATGTGGGCGACCTGCTGCGCGTGCGCCCCGGCGAGAAGGTGCCCGTCGATGGCGTGGTGACCGAGGGGCGCAGCGCGGTCGATGAGTCCATGCTGACGGGCGAGCCCGTGCCCGTGTCCAAGCGCGTGGGCGACGCGCTGATCGGCGCCACGCTCAATACCAGCGGCGCGCTGGTCATGCGCTCCGAGAAGGTCGGCGCGGCCACCATGCTGGCGCAGATCGTGCAGATGGTGGCCATCGCCCAGCGCTCCAAGGCGCCCATGCAGCGCATGGCCGACGTGGTGGCGGGCCAGTTCGTCCTGGTAGTGGTGGCGATCGCCGTTGCCACCTTCTTCGTCTGGGGGCTGTTCGGCCCCGAGCCCAGTTGGGTGTTCGGCCTGATCAACGCGGTGGCGGTGCTGATCATCGCCTGCCCTTGCGCGCTGGGTTTGGCCACGCCCATGTCGGTGATGGTGGCCACGGGCCGCGCGGCCACGCAGGGCGTGCTGTTCCGCGATGCCGCCGCCATCGAGAAGATGCGCGAGGTCGATACGCTGATCGTGGACAAGACCGGCACGCTCACCGAAGGCCGGCCCGCGTTCGAGACGGCCATTGCCATGCCCGAGTTCACGCCCGGCGAAGTGCTGCGCCTGGCGGCCAGTCTGGACCAGGGCAGCGAGCACCCGCTGGCCGATGCCATCGTCAGTGCGGCGCGCGAGGAAGGCCTGCAACTGGCCAAGCCGGATGACTTCGAGTCGGGCAGCGGCATCGGCGTGCGCGGCATGGTGGAGGGCCGGCGCCTGGCGCTGGGCAATACCGCGTTGATGGAGCAAGAGGGCGTCGACGTGGCGGCGCTGAAGCTTGACGCCGAGCGCCTGCGCGGCGAGGGCGCCAGCGTCATGCATCTGGCGGTCGACGGCCGCCTGGCCGGCCTGCTGGCCGTGACCGATCCCATCAAGTCCAGCACGCCCGAGGCCATCCGCACCCTGCACGCCAGCGGCCTGCGCATCGTCATGGCCACGGGCGACGGCCTCACCACCGCCCGCGCCGTGAGTGCCAAGCTGGGCATCGACGAGGTGCATGGCGAGGTCAAACCCGCCGACAAACTGGCCCTGGTCGAGAAGCTGCAGCAGGAGGGTCATGTGGTCGCCATGGCCGGCGATGGCATCAACGATGCGCCTGCGCTGGCCAAGGCCGACGTGGGCGTGGCCATGGGCACCGGCACCGACGTGGCAATGAACAGCGGCCAGGTCACCCTGGTCAAGGGCGACCTGCGCGGCATCGCGGCGGCGCGCCAGATTTCCACCGACACCGTGCGCAACATGCGTCAGAACCTGCTGTTCGCCTTTCTCTACAACGGCATCGGCGTGCCGATCGCCGCAGGCCTGCTGTATCCGTTCACCGGTTGGCTGCTGTCGCCGTTAATCGCGGCGCTGGCGATGAGTCTGAGTTCGGCTTCGGTCATCTTCAACGCGCTGCGGCTGCGGAATGCATAGGGCGGGCCACTGGCTTCGAAACTTTCAATGAATGGGGTTGCTACATGATGAATCGAATTGGTACCAGCGACATGGCCTGGTGGTTCGGCATGCATTGGCTCACGATGCTGCTGGGCGCGGTGGTGATCGTGCTGCCGTTCTGGAAGATCTTTGCCAAGGCGGGGTTTTCCGGCTGGCTCGGCCTGCTGATGATCATTCCGATGGTCAACCTGATCGCGCTGTACGTGCTGGCGTTCTCGGACTGGCCGATCGCAAAGCGCGTGGGTCAGCCGGATCACGGTGCAATTGGGCCGGACCCTCAATGACTTCCATGCGCGTAGAGCAGGTGGTTGCGGTCAATAGGCCGATGCGGCACTTCTTTCCCGCGATGCGTTTCTGATCCGAGGCAAGTTGCCACACACCCAGCACAGCGAACATCCCACCATGGTTTCCATCCGACGCATCGTCACGCAATGGGGCCGCCGGATCGTCGGCGGCCTCGTCGTGGCCTTGCTGTTCTCGCAGATGGCGCTGGCGACGTATGCCTGCCCCAAGCTCGACTCTGCGGGACATATCGCCTCGATGCAGGCGGCCGGCATGGTGATGGAAGACGCGGCGGGCCTGCCTTCCATGCCGGACTGCCACGCCATGCCAGGGACGATGGACGACGAGGCGCCGCACCTGTGCCGGGCCCATTGCAGCGGCGATGGCCAGCCTGCACCTTCGTCATACGGTGTGGATCTACAGCCACTCGCGGCGCACGCGGCCTGGATCGCCTATGTGCTCCCGACGGTGATCGACGCGCTGCAGGTGGTGGATTCCCGCCCCCGCCAGGCGCAGCCCGACTCCCGCGCGGGCGCGCCCCCGCTCTATCTGACGCTCCTGGTCCTTCGGAATTGACTTGCCACCCCATGCGCGCTGCGTCCCGACGCAGTGCAGCAGATGTTGGTATGGCCGTTCATTTCGAGGATTCTCATGTCTATCCATTCTTCCGGTGCTCACAGCGAGCACCGCCCCGCGCGGGCCGGCGGCATGCCCCGCACGAATACCCGCGGCCCCAGGCTGCATCGGCTGGGCCTGTTGCTGGCCGGCGCGGCGCTGGCCGCCGGACAGGCCCACGCCCTGGGCTTTGCCGAGGCCCTGGCCATCGCCGAGCAGCAAAGCCCGCGCGCAACCGCGTTGCGGCTGCAGATCGATGCGGCCGAGTCGGCGCAGAAGGCGGCCGGCACGCTGCCCGACCCCAAGCTTGCCGTGGGCGTGGAAAGCCTGCCCATCAGCGGCATGGACCGCTGGAGCCTGACGCGCGACTCCATGACCTCGCAGCGCATCGCCCTGATGCAGGAGGTGCCCAACCAGGCCAAGCGCGACGCCAAGGTCGCCAGCGCGCAGGCCCGCGTGGAGCGCGAGCGCGCGACGCAAACCCTGCAGCGCCTGCAGATCAGGCAGGAGGTGGGCCTGGCTTGGGTAGCTGCGCAGGCCGTGGAGCAGCGCGAGCAACTGCTCACCGAGCTGTTGGCAGAGAACCAGCGCCTGCAGGACAGCCTGCCCGCCCGGGTGGCGGGCGGTTTGGCACAGGCCAGCGACCTGCTGGCGGCGCAGCAGGAGGCGCTGGCGCTGTCCGACCGGCGTGACGACCTGCAGCGCGACCGATCCAAGGCCCGCGCCATGCTGCGCCGCTGGGTCGGTCCGCGCGCGGACGAAGCGCTGAGCGGTGGCCCCGGCGCCCTGACGCGGCCCGTCGAGCAACTGCGCACCAACCTTGCGGATCACGCCGAACTGCAGCTGTACCCGGCGATGCAGCGCATGGCGCGTGCCGAGTCCCACGAGGCCGAGGCGGAATCCCGTGGCGACTGGTCGTGGGAGGTTGCCTACAACCGGCGCGGGCGCCAATGGGGCGACATGGTTTCCTTCCAGGTCACGTTCGACCTGCCCTGGCAGAAGGAGCGCCGCCAGGTGCCGATGATCGAGGCCAAACAGCGTGAACTGGAACGCCTGGAGGCGGAGCAGGACGACGTGGCGCGTCGGCACCTGCAGGAGCTTGACGACAACGCAGCCGAACTGCAGGCGCTGCAAAGCCAACTGGAGCGCCTGAACGGCACGGGCCTGCGCCTGGCCCGGGAGCGCGCCGACCTGGCGCTGGCCAACTACCGCGCCGCCAAGGGCGACCTGAGCGCCGTGCTCGTCACGCGCGCCCAGGTGCTGGAAGCGCGCATGCGCCTGATCGACCTGCAGGCCCAGCGCGACGGCCTCGTGGTGCGCCTGAACAACCTCATTGCCGACTGATGGGAGCCATTCACATGAACAACTCGATAAAAAAAAGCCTGCTCGGCCTGACCCTGATCGCCATGGGCATCGCCGCCGGCTGGAGCCTAGCCCAATGGCGCGCGGGTACCGCCCAAGTGGCCGATGCGTCCGGCGCGCACGCGGGCGCCGGCGCGACCACCGAGCGCAAGGTGCTGTATTGGTACGACCCCATGTCGCCGACGCAAAAATTCGACAAGCCCGGCAAGTCGCCCTTCATGGACATGGACCTAGTGCCCAAGTACGCCGATGAGGATGGGCCGGACGGTTCCGGCCTCAGTGTTTCCCCGGAAACGGTGCAGTCGCTGGGCCTGCGCACGGCTGAGGTCGTACAGGGCAGCGTCAGCGCCGATGTGGATGTCGTAGGCACCGTGCTGCTCAACGACCGCGAGGTCAGCATCGTGCAGGCGCGTGCCGCAGGATTCGTGGAGCGGGTCTATGCGCGGGCACCGGGCGACGTGATCGCCGCAGGCGCGCCTTTGGCGGACCTGCTGCTGCCCGAGTGGGTGGCGGCGCAGCGCGAATTTCTCGCGGTGCGCGCGCTCAAAGACGAATCCTTGACCGAGGCGGCCCGGCAGCGCCTGCTGCTGCTGGGCATGCCCGGGGGCCTGGTGGCCCAGGTGGAGCGCAGTGGCGAACCGCGCGGGCTCTATACCGTGACCGTGCCCCAGGGCGGGCTGGTGGCCGAACTCATGGTGCGCCAGGGCATGACCGTGACCGCCGGCGCGAGCCTGGCGCGCGTGAACGGACTGTCCACGGTCTGGGTCGAGGTGGCGGTGCCGGAGGCGCAAAGCGGCCCGCTGCAGCTGGGCCAGACCGCCCAGGTGCGCCTGGCGGCCTTCCCCGGCGAGTCCTTGCGGGCGCGCATCGTCGCCATCCTGCCGGAGGCCAACCGCGACACACGCACGGTGCGCGTGCGCCTGGAACTGCCCAACCCAGGCCAGCGCCTGAAGGCGGGCATGTCGGGCCAGGTCACCCTCAAGGGCAACGAGCAGAGTGCGCTGCTGGTGCCCAGCGAGGCCGTGGTCCGTACCGGCCGGCGCGCGCTGGCCTATGTGGTCGATAGTCCGGGCAAGTTCCACCCCGTCGAGGTGCAGTTGGGGGCAGAGATTGGCGACCAGTTGGTCGTCAAGAGCGGCCTGGCGGCAGGGCAGCAGGTGGTTGCGTCGGCACAGTTCCTGATCGACTCGGAGGCCAGCCTGCGCGGCTTGCTTCCCGCACAGGCCGGTGCCTCCACCCCGGCGCAGGAGCATGGCGCGCATGGCGCCGCAGGGCCATCGGCCGCCGCGGCCAACGCCTTCACGGTGCGCGGCGTGATCGAGGAGGTTTCACCGACCGAACTGACGCTGGCCCACGATGCCGTGCCGGCCCTCAAGTGGCCGGCCATGACCATGGGCTTCAAGCTGGCTGATCCCAAGCTGGCTGCGGGACTCGCACCCAGGCTGGCCGTGCGCTTCACCTTCGCCAAACAGGGCGAGGACTACGTGATCACCGCCATCGAAAGGGTCAAGCCATGATAGCGAAACTGATCCGCTGGTCGGTGGTCAACCGCTTCCTGGTGCTGCTGGCCACGGCTATGCTGACGGCCTGGGGCGTGTGGGCCGTGCGCAGCACGCCCGTGGATGCCTTGCCGGACCTGTCCGACGTGCAGGTCATCATCCGCACCACTTACCCCGGCCAGGCGCCGCAGATCGTCGAGAACCAGGTGACGTATCCGCTGGCCACCACCATGCTGTCGGTGCCGGGCGCCAAGACGGTGCGTGGCTTCTCGTTCTTTGGCGATTCGTTCGTCTACGTGTTGTTCGAGGACGGCACCGATCTTTATTGGGCACGCTCGCGGGTGTTGGAGTACCTCAATCAGGTCCAGGGCCGGTTGCCGGCCACGGCCAAGCCAGCCCTGGGACCCGATGCCACGGGGGTGGGCTGGATCTTCCAGTACGCACTGGTGGACCGCACCGGCAAGACCGACCTGGCGCAGCTGCGCGCGCTGCAGGACTGGTTCCTCAAGTTCGAGCTCAAGAGCCTGCCCAACGTGGCCGAGGTGGCCTCCGTCGGCGGCATGGTCAAGCAGTACCAGGTGGTGCTCGATCCGCTCAAGCTGGCCTCGCTTGGCATCAGCCAGGGCCAGGTGCGCGATGCGCTGGTGAACGCCAACCAGGAAACGGGCGGATCGGTGCTGGAGCTGTCGGGGGCGGAATACATGGTCCGCGCCAACGGCTACCTGCAAAGCCTGGACGACTTCCGGGCGGTTCCGCTGGCGGCGCGCGGCGGAATTCCAGTGCGCCTGGGCGACGTGGCGACGCTGCAGATCGGCCCCGAAATGCGGCGCGGCATCGCCGAGCTCGACGGAGAGGGCGAGGTCGCCGGGGGCGTGGTCATCCTGCGCTCGGGCAAGAACGCCCAGGAGACGATCGCCGCCGTCAAGACCAAGCTGGAGCAGTTGAAGGGGAGCCTGCCGCCGGGCGTGGAGATCGTCACGACCTATGACCGCAGCGCGCTGATCGAGCGTGCCATTCGCAACCTCACGTTCAAGCTGGGCGAGGAGTTTCTGGTGGTGGCGCTGGTCTGCGCGATCTTCCTGTGGCACCTGCGCTCGGCGCTGGTGGCCATCATCTCCCTGCCGCTGGGTGTGATGACGGCGTTCCTCGTGATGCGCTACCAGGGCATCAACGCCAACATCATGTCGCTGGGGGGCATCGCGATCGCGATCGGCGCCATGGTGGACGCGGCCGTGGTGATGATCGAGAACGCGCACAAGAAGCTGGAGGCCTGGCAGCACGAACACCCGGGCGAGTCCTTGCAGGGCGAGGAGCGATGGCGCGTGATCACGCTGGCCGCGCAGGAAGTCGGCCCGGCGCTGTTCTTCTCGCTGCTGATCATCACGCTGTCGTTCATCCCGGTGTTCACGCTGGAGGCGCAGGAGGGCCGCCTGTTCGGGCCGCTGGCGTTCACCAAGACCTACGCCATGGCGGCGGCGGCGGGGCTGTCGGTGACACTGATCCCGGTGCTCATGGGCTACTGGATTCGCGGACGTATCCCCGACGAGCAGAGGAACCCCATCACCCGTGCGCTGATCGCGGTCTACCGGCCCAGCCTGGAGTGGGTGCTGCATCGGCCCAAGACGACGCTGCTGATCGCAGTGCTGACTCTGGCGACCACCGCATGGCCGCTGGCGCGGCTTGGTGGCGAATTCCTGCCCCGGCTGGACGAGGGCGACCTGCTCTACATGCCGTCTGCCCTGCCGGGGTTGTCGGCCCAACGCGCCGCCGAACTGCTGCAAATCAGCAACCGCATGATCAAGACCGTACCCGAGGTCGAGCGTGTGTTCGGCAAGGCCGGCCGCGCAGAAACCGCGACCGACCCTGCGCCGCTGGAGATGTTCGAGACCACCGTGAAACTCAAGCCCAGGGAGCAGTGGCGCCCCGGCATGACGCCCGAGCGGCTGGTCGAGGAGCTGGACAAGGCTGTCAAGATCCCTGGGCTGGCCAACATCTGGATTCCACCGATCCGCAACCGCATCGACATGCTGGCCACCGGCATCAAGAGCCCGATCGGAGTCAAGGTCACCGGCAACGACCTGCGCGTGATCGACCAGATCGCACTGCAGGTCGAGCATGTCGCCAAGGGCATCCCGGGCGTCAGTTCGGCCCTGGCGGAGCGTCTGACCGGCGGCCGCTACGTGGACGTGCGCATCGACCGCACGGCCGCGGGCCGCTATGGGCTCAACGTGGCGGACATCCAGTCGGTGGTGGCCGGCGCGGTGGGCGGCGAGAACGTCTCCGAGACCGTCGAGGGCCTGGCGCGGTTTCCGATCAGCGTGCGTTATCCGCGCGAATGGCGGGACTCGCCCGAGCGACTGGTGCAGTTGCCGATCTGGACACCGAATGGCCAGCAGATCACGCTGGGCACGGTGGCCAGCGTGGCCATCACCGACGGCCCTCCCATGCTTAAGAGCGAGAACGCGCGCCCGTCCGGCTGGGTGTATGTCGATGTGCGCGGGCGCGACCTGGCCTCGGTCGCCAACGAACTGCGCGCTGCGGTGGGCCGCGAGGTCAAGCTGGAGCCGGGCGTCAGCATCGCCTACTCGGGGCAGTTCGAGTACATGGAGCGCGCCGATGCGCGCCTCAAGGTGGTGGTGCCAGCCACGCTGCTGATCATCTTCGTGCTGCTGTACCTGACCTTCTCGCGCCTGGACGAGGCCTTCCTGATCATGGCCACGCTGCCGTTTGCGCTGACGGGTGGAATCTGGTTTCTGTACTTGCTGGGCTACAACCTGTCGATTGCCACCGGCGTGGGTTTCATTGCCCTGGCGGGCGTTGCCGCGGAGTTCGGCGTCGTGATGCTCATCTACCTCAAGCATGCACTGGATGAACGCTGCCCCGACGGTCGAAGGCCGACGAGGGAAGAACTGCTGGAGGCCATACGCGTCGGCGCGGTGTTGCGCGTGCGGCCCAAGGCCATGACCGTGGCGGTCATCCTGGCGGGCCTGGTGCCTATCGTCTGGAGCAGCGGCACGGGCTCCGAGGTCATGAGCCGCATCGCGGCCCCCATGCTCGGCGGCATGATCACCGCGCCGTTGCTGTCGCTGTTCGTGATTCCTGCGGCCTATGTGTTGATGCGCAAGCCGCGTTAGTCATGAGTGAAGGGCAGGGCTTCGCTGGGAAACTCTGCCCTGTTTCAACGGCCAGCCATTCCGGCCAAGTCAGAAAGATCAATGGGCTGCAGCGGCTCATGGATGAAAAGCTGCTGACAAAAAAGTAATCATGCGCTCATCGCTTTGTCAGGAAGCGTTTGAATAATGATTTTGCAATTCCGACAATCGATTTTCAGGGAGACATTGACTCATGGAATTGCGCCATCTCCGCTGCTTCCTGGCCGTGGCTGAAGAACTCCATTTTGCCCGCGCAGCCGAGCGGCTGCACATCGACCAGTCACCGTTGTCCCGTACCATCAAAGAACTGGAAGAGGAACTTGGTGCGCGCCTGTTCGTTCGCACTACCCGCAGCACGCAATTGACTCGCGCTGGCCGGCTGCTCCTGGAGCACGTACCGCGCATCTTCGCTGCGCTGGAGCAAGCGCGTGACAGTGTCAAATCCGCCACTAATGGCTATCACGGGCAGTTGCGCATTGCCCTGTCAGACGGCATCACGCCATCGCGCTTGCCGGCCCTGCTGGCGCGCAGCCGCGAGGAAGATCCCGAGGTCGAGATCCGGCTGTTTGAGGTGCCCTTGGAGCAACAGATCAAGGGCCTGCACGACGATTTGTACGACGCTGGTTTCTCGATGGCGGAAGACGCGGGCGATGGCATCTTGGTCAGCCCTGCATGGGAGGACGAGTTGATGGTGGCCGTGCCGGCCCGTCATCCGGTGTTGGCCTTCAAGCGGATTCCTCTGGAGGAGGTGCTGCGCTATCCCCTAGTGCTGGGCGACCCTGAGGTATGCGAAGGCCACGCGCGCCAAGTTGATCGCTTTCTTCGCAAGTTCGATCAAGAGCCTTTGATCACGCAGCGCGTAGCAACCTTCGACGTGATGATGACCTTGGTTTCCGCCGGCTTTGCTCTGGGGCTGGCGGGCGCTGCGCATATCGCATCCAGCCGGGAGCCGGGTGTCGTGGGCCGGCCCGTGGCCGGCAGACCAACGATGTTGGCCACCTATCTGCTGCGCCGCGACACGGAACCTTCCGAGATGCTGGCCCGGTTCATCGAGCGAGTGACCTTCATTGATTCGGTGGATGACTTGACCATTACCGAAGATTCCTGACCCACCCCATGAAAGGACTGGAACCATGAACAAAGTGCTGCCGCTGATGATGATCGCCACCGCTTTGGCGGCATGTGGTCAATCTCAACCGTCGGAAACCGTGGACTACCTTGTGGCCCATCCAGATCGCATCAAGGAACTCCAGCGCCAATGCAAGGAGGATCGCACAAAGGTCGGCGATGAACTCTGCGTGCGCGCGGCCGAAGCCGCCAATCGGCGCTTCTTCGGTGATCGGCCGGAGCAAAAGACGAAGTAACGTCCGCTGCTGTCGTATCGCTGCGACGAAGCTCTCGCTATTACCTCCATACGCCGCAACGCGCCCGCGTTCGCGGCGTTTTTATTGCCTTCGCCCTTGCCAGAAATCTGGCCTTTTCAGCCTGAATTGCCGCCATAACGGCCTTTGACCGGCCTGCGCACGCGCCTTGATCCTCAGTGCTGCGGCACCTCCGTGTGCCGTGATTGGAGGCAAGGTCATGCAAGGGGCGAACGTGCTGTTCGGTCAGATTGCCGTCGTATTCGGCATCGTGATCGCCGGCGTGTGGGCAGCCACACAATGGACGGCAGCGGCCCTTGGTTATCAAATACGCCTTGGCTCGCCCTGGTTTGATTTCCTGGGCACGCCGGTCTACCACCCGTGGCGGCTGTTTGAGTGGTGGTTCTTCTTCGACGCTTACGCGCCGCGTGTCTTCGACATTGGCGGTGCGATTGCCGGCGGCAGCGGCCTTGTCGCCGTGTTGGTCGCCATTGGCATGTCGATCTGGCGCTCGCGCCAATCACGCCTCGTCACCACCTACGGCTCGGCACGCTGGGCGAACGCGGAGGATATTCGCAAGGCGGGCCTCACGCAGCCGGCCGGCGTATTCCTCGGCCAGCACCACGGCCAGTATCTGCGGCACGAAGGCCCGGAACACGTCCTGACCTTCGCGCCCACGCGCTCGGGCAAGGGCGTCGGCCTGGTCGTGCCGACGCTTCTTTCATGGCCCGCGTCCGCCGTCATCCACGACATCAAGGGCGAGAACTGGCAGATCACCGCCGGCTGGCGCTCGCGTTTCTCGCACTGCCTGCTTTTCAACCCGACGGATGCGAAGTCGGCCGCCTACAACCCGCTGCTGGAGGTTCGGCGCGGCGCGCACGAGGTGCGCGACGTGCAGAACATCGCCGACATACTGGTCGATCCCGAAGGCGCGCTGGAGCGGCGCAACCACTGGGAGAAGACCTCGCACGCGCTGTTGGTGGGCGCCATCCTGCATGTGCTGTACGCAGGCGAGGACAAGACGCTGCGCGGCGTCGCCAACTTCCTCTCCGACCCGGCCTGCCCATTCGAGCTGACCTTGCACCGGATGATGACCACACCGCATCTCGCGGACGGGGAGGGTAGGGGCCCGCATCCGGTGGTGGCCTCTGCGGCGCGCGAAGTGCTCAACAAGTCGGACAACGAGCGCTCGGGCGTGCTGTCCACGGCCATGTCGTTCCTCGGCCTGTACCGCGACCCTACGGTGGCCGAAGTCACGTCGCGCTGCGACTGGCGCATTGCCGACCTGATCGCGGCCGAGCATCCGGTATCGCTGTATCTGGTGGTGCCGCCTTCGGACATCAGCCGCACCAAGCCGTTGATCCGCCTGATCCTCAATCAGATCGGGCGGCGGCTTACTGAATCACTCGATGGTTCGGACGGCATAGCCCGCCGCCACAAGCTGCTGCTGATGCTCGACGAGTTCCCGGCTCTGGGGCGCCTGGACTTTTTCGAGACGGCCCTGGCCTTTATGGCGGGCTATGGCATCCGCAGTTTCCTCATCGCGCAGTCGCTCAACCAGATCGACAAGGCGTATGGGCAGAACCATTCGATTCTGGACAACTGCCATGTGCGCGTGACGTTCGCCACCAACGACGAACGCACCGCCAAGCGCATTTCCGAAACCCTGGGCACCGCGACCGAGCTGCGTGCGCAGCGCAACTATGCAGGCCATCGGCTTGCGCCGTGGTTGGGGCACCTAATGGTGTCGCGCCAGGAGACGGCGCGCCCGCTGCTGACGCCCGGTGAGGTGATGCAGCTCCCGCCCGACGATGCGGTGGTGATGGTCTCCAGCGTGGCACCCATTAAGGCCAAGAAGCTGCGCTACTACGCGGACAGCAATTTCAAGCAGCGCGTGCTGCCGCCGCCTGTGCTCGCCGCTGGCAGCTATGCCGACGCGCCGCCAGCGCGCGCCGATGACTGGCGCGGCTTGGCGATTCCCGCCGTTCCGGCGGCACCGGTTACCGAAGCCGTCGATGGCATGGGCAGTGCCGACGACGGCGGCCTACGCCGCCAGCCCGAACTCTCTGAAACCGTCACTTACGACCCCGAGCAGGCCGCGCCCGCAGCCGACCTCGCGCTGCTCGATGACGACGACCTGCCGCTTCCCCTTCCGCGCCAGCTCGACCCGGCCCTGCAACGCATGGCCCGGCTGGCATCCCTCGACCCTGACGACGGAATCGAGCTATGAGCCAGCATCGCCTCAATCTCTTCATCCAGCCCGAGCACGCCAAGCGGCTCGATGAGCTGGCCGCCAAGAAAGGTGTGTCCAAGTCCAGCATCGTCGCGGCGGCGCTGGCGTCCTGGCTGTCGCCGGATGCGGCCGACCAGCGCGAGGCAGCCATTGCCAAGCGGCTGGATCGCCTGTCGCGCCAGGCCGAACGCATGGAGCGCGACCAGAACATCCAGATCGAGACGCTGGCGCTGTTCATCCGCTATTTCCTGACCGTCAGCACGCCCGTGCCCGAGGTCCATCAGGATGCCGCGCGTGCCCAGGGCAAGGCGCGCTTCGAGCAATTCGTCGAGCAGCTCGGTCGCCACCTGCTACGCGGGCGCAGCCTGGTGCGCGACGTGGTGGAGGAACTGCATCCCGATCCAGCGCGAATGGCGGCCACGGCCGAAGCGCAGGAGCGTGCTTCATGAGCGCCGTTTCTTCCTCTTTCGCGGCTACGTCACTGGACCGTCGCATCCAGATGCTGCGCACGGCGATGGGGCCGCTGATCGCCGCCGCGCTCGAAGACCCGGACGTGGTGGAGATCATGCTCAACCCGGATCGAACCTTGTGGATCGACCGGCTTTCCACGGGCCGCTCCCCGATGGGCGTGGAGCTGTCCGAGGCCGATGGCGAACGCATCATCCGGCTCGTCGCGGCCCATGTCGGCGCGGAAGTCCATCGCGGCCAGCCGCTCTTGACGGCGGAGCTGCCCGAGACGGGAGAACGCTTCGAGGGCATCCTGCCGCCCGCAGCGCCGGGCCCGGCCTTCGCGCTGCGCAAGCGCGCCGTGGGTGTGATCCCACTGTCGCGGTATATCGAGGATGCAATGATGACCGCCGAACAGGCGGGCCTACTGGCGCGCGCCGTGCGCGAGCGCCAGAACATCCTGATCGCCGGCGGCACCAGCACGGGCAAGACCACTTTGGCCAATGCCTTGCTGGCCGAGATCGCCGCCACCGGCGACCGCGTGCTGGTGCTCGAAGACACGGTGGAGCTGCAATGCGCGGCGCGCGACCACGTGCCGCTGCGCACCCGCGCGGGCGTCGTGTCCATGACCGAGCTGGTGCGCTCGTCCATGCGCCTGCGGCCGGATCGCGTGGTGGTCGGCGAGGTGCGCGGCGCCGAGGCGCTGGATCTCATCAAGGTGTGGGGCACCGGCCACCCCGGCGGCATCGCCACGATCCATGCCGGCTCCGCGCTGGGCGCGCTGCTGCGCCTGGAGCAACTGATTCTCGAAGTGGCGGTGAACCCGCCCCGTGCGCTGATCGCCGAGGCGGTCAACGTGGTGATCCACATCGCCGGACGCGGGCGCAAGCGCCGCATCGAGAGCATCGCCCGCGTCGTCGGCTTCGACGGCGTGGGCTACCGCCTGGTGGATGCGCTAGAGGCGCCGGAAACGCCGGAAACGCCGTTTCCGGAGCTGCTGCTGCCGTCCGACCTTTCCTCCCTGTCCCCTGACCACTCTGGAGAACTTTCATGATGCAGGTTCCTGCTTTCCGTATTTCTGCAAATGCGCTTCCCGGCCGTTCCAGTTCGGCTCGGCTGGATGGCCTGACCCGCCCGGCCATGCAGGGCCTGATGCTCGCGGCGCTGATGCTGCTGCTCGTGGGCACCGCGCAGGCCGCAGGTTCGTCGATGCCTTGGGAAGGTCCATTGCAGTCGATCTTGGAGTCGATCCAAGGGCCGGTGGCGCGCATCGTCGCGGTCATCATCATCATCGCCACGGGTCTGGCGCTGGCCTTCGGGGATACCTCGGGGGGCTTTCGCAAGCTGATCCAGATCGTGTTCGGCCTGTCCATCGCGTTCGCGGCTTCGAGCTTCTTTCTGTCCTTCTTCAGCTTCTCCGGCGGGGCCGTCGTATGAACGCGGCCCATGATGGAGTGCAGAACTTCGCGGCGGGCTTCGAGGTGCCGCTGCATCGCTCGCTCACCGAGCCGATCTTGCTGGGTGGCGCACCGCGCACGGTGGCGATTGCCAACGGCACCTTGGCCGCCGCCGTCGGGCTGGGCCTGCAACTGTGGATTCCGGGCGTGGTGCTCTGGATCGCCGGCCACGCGCTGGCAGTCTGGGGCGCGCGCGTCGATCCGCAGTTCATGCAGGTCTTTGCCCGCCACATCAAGCACCGGCCGCTGCTGGACGTGTAGGGGGATGACGCCATGCTGAACCTTGCCGAATACCGCCAGCGGCCCGCGCTGCTGGCCGACTGGCTGCCCTGGGCCGGGCTGGTCGCGCCGGGTGTCGTCTTGAACAAGGACGGCAGCTTCCAGCGCACGGCGCGGTTTCGCGGACCTGACCTCGACAGTGCCACGCAAGGCGAGTTGATCGCCACGTCGGCGCGCTTGAACAACGCGCTGCGCCGGCTGGGTTCGGGCTGGGCGCTGTTCATCGAAGCCGAGCGCCGCGCTGCCGCTGACTATCCGCACTCGGAGTTCCCCGAGCCGCTGTCGTGGCTGGTCGATGAAGAGCGCCGCGCCGCCTTCGAGGAATCGGGCAACCACTTCGAGAGCGGCTACCACCTGACGCTGCAATGCCTGCCTGCGGAGGAATCCCGCGCCCGCGCAGCGAGGATGCTGTACGAGAACAAGCCAACCGAAGGCGTGGACTGGCGCGAGCGATTGCAAGCCTTCCAGGCGGAAACGGATCGTGTCTTCGACCTGCTCAATGGCGTGATGCCGGAAATCGCGTGGCTCGATGACGGGCAGACGCTGACCTACTTGCACGCCACGGTTTCCACGCGGCGCTATCGGGTGAACGTGCCGGAGGTGCCATTTCACCTGGATGCGCTGCTGGCCGATGCACCGCTGATCGGCGGCCTGGCGCCCATGCTGGGCGACGAGCACCTGCGCGTGGCGACGGTGCGGGGCTTCCCGACCTCGACCTGGCCGGGGATTCTGGACGACCTCAACCGCCTGGGCTTCGCGTATCGCTGGAGCACCCGCTTTCTCTGCCTCGACAAAGCCGATGCAGAAAAAGAGCTTGCCCGCCTGCGCCGCCAGTGGTTCGCCAAGCGCAAGAACGTCATCGCGCTGCTGCGCGAAACCATCTTCCAGCAGGAAAGCCCGCTGGTCGATACCGACGCCAGCAACAAGGCGGCGGATGCCGATGCCGCCCTGCAGGAACTGGGCAGCGATCAGGTGGCCTTCGGCTACGTCACCGCCACGGTGACGGTGCTCGATGCCGATCCCGCCGTGGCCGACGAGAAGCTGCGCATGGTGGAGCGCGCCATCCAGGGGCGCGGCTTCGTCACCATCCCCGAAACGCTCAATGCCGTGGATGCGTGGTTGTCCTCGCTTCCGGGCCACGCCTACGCCAATGTGCGCCAGCCCATCGTCTCGACGCTGAACCTGGCGCACCTGATGCCCGTGTCCGCCGTGTGGGCTGGACTGGAGAAGAACGATCACCTCGACGGCCCGCCGTTGATCGTCACGCGCACCGATGGCGCCACGCCGTTCCGGCTGGTGACGCACATCGGCGACGTGGGCCACACGCTGGTCGCTGGGCCGACTGGCATGGGCAAGTCGGTCTTGCTTGCCACCCTGGCGATGCAGTTCCGCCGCTATCGGGGCTCGCGCATCTTTGCCTTCGACATGGGGCGCTCGATGCGCGCCACGATCTTGGGCCTCGGCGGCGAGCACTACGACCTTGGGCTGGATGGCGAGATCGCTTTCCAGCCCTTGGCACGCATCGACCGTGACGGCTACCGCACCTGGGCCGCCGAATGGATCGAAGGCCGATTGCGGCACGAAGGCGTGGCAGTCGGCCCGGACGAGAAGGCGGCCATCTGGTCGGCGCTGCAAAGCCTTGCCGGTGCGCCGGTGGAGCAGCGCACGATGACCGGGCTGTCCGTGCTGTTGCAGAGCAATGCGCTGCGCCAGGCGCTCGCGCCCTATGTGCTCGGCGGCGCCCACGGCAAGCTGCTGGACGCCGACCACGACCGGCTGGGCATGGCCGACGTGCAGTGCTTCGAGATGGAGGAGCTGATGCACAGCAAGGCCGCCGTCATGGCCGTGCTGCATTACCTCTTTGCGCGCTTCGACGAGCGGTTTGACGGTGCGCCCACGCTACTGATCCTCGATGAAGCATGGCTGTTCCTTGATGACCCGGTGTTTGCCGCGCGCATCCGGCAGTGGCTCAAGACGCTGCGCAAGAAAAACGTCAGCGTCATCTTCGCCACGCAGAGCCTTGCCGACATCAAGGATTCGAGCATCGCGTCGGCCATCATCGAAAGCTGCGCGAGCCGCATCTTCCTGCCCAACCCGCAGGCGACCGAGCCGCAGATTCGCACGATCTACGAAGGTTTCGGCCTGAACTCACGGCAGATCGAAATCGTCGCCACCGCGCAGCCCAAGCGCGACCACTACTACCAATCCCGTCTCGGCAATCGCCTGTTCGACCTCGACCTGGGGCCGGCAACGCTGGCCTTCGCGGGCGCTTCCACGCCGCAAGACCAGCGTGACATGGACGCGGTGCTCGCTGCGGTCGATGCCGACTCCGCTTCTTCCCCGTTCGCAGCCGCGTGGCTGCGCCATCGCAGCCTCGATTGGGCGGCCGAGCTGCTGCGTGACTTCCCCGGCACGCCGCCCATCCCCACCCATCCGCAGGAGAACCAACCATGAAAACCCATGCTCCCAAGCTCGCAGCATTGACCGCCGCCTGCGTGCTCGCCTTCGGCATCGCGCAGCCCGCGCACGCGCTGTTCGGCGTCGGCGACATCGTGCTCGACCCGACCAATCTGGTGCAGAACACGCTCACTGCCGTTCGCACGCTGGAACAAATCAACAACCAGATCCGCCAGCTCCAGAACGAAGCGCAGATGCTCATCAACCAGGCGCGCAACCTGGCCAGCCTGCCGTCCAGCGTGGTGGGCCAGTTGCGCGCGAACCTGGCGACCACCCAGCGCCTCATCGCGCAGGCCAAGGGTCTGGCCTACGACGTGACGAGCATCGACCGCGAGTTCGCGCGCCTGTATCCCGAAAAGTACACCGCTATGGTAAGCGGCAATCAGATGTACCTCGATACGCAGGAGCGTTGGAAGAACACGCTCAACGGCTTGCAGACCACCATGCAGATGCAGGCGCAGGCGTCGCAGAACCTGAGCGACGACGAAAGCGTGCTGGCCGACCTTGTGGGCAAGAGCCAGTCGGCGGAAGGCGCGTTGCAGGCGATGCAGTCCATGAACCAGCTGCTGGCCCTGCAGGCCAAGCAGTCGATCCAGACGCAGCGGCTGCAGATCACGCAGGACCGGGCGGCCTCGCTGGAGCTGGCGCGGCAAGCGGCGGCGACTGAGCGGGGTAGGGAGGTGACGCGCCGATTCCTTGGCAACGGCACCGCATACACGCCCACGAGCGTCAACTTCTACGGCAACTGACGCGGCCGGGTCATGAACGACGTGACGGTCATCGACCGCTTCCTCGACACCTTCTCGCGCTACATCGACTCGGGCTTCGGGCTGGTGCAGGGGGAGGTGGCGTTTCTGACCGCCACGCTGATCGTGATCGACATGACCCTGGCCGGGCTGTTCTGGGCGATGGGGCATGCCAGCGGGCAGGGCGAGGACGTGATCGCCAAGCTGCTGCGCAAGGTCCTGTACGTCGGTGCCTTCGCCTACATCATCGGCAACTTCAACTGGCTGGCCGGCATCGTGTTCCGCTCGTTCGCGGGCCTGGGCCTGACGGCCAGCGGCTCGACCTTGAGTATGGAGAACTTCCTGCAACCGGGCAGGCTGGCCAAGGTCGGCATCGACGCCGGGGCGCCGATCCTCAAGCAGATCGGCGACATGGCGGGATTCCCCGAGGTGTTCGTGAACATCACGCCCATCGTCGTGATGTTCCTCGCCTGGCTGATCGTCTTGCTGTGCTTCTTCGTGCTGGCCATCCAGCTTTTCATCACGCTGATCGAGTTCAAGCTGACGACGCTCGCGGGCTTCGTGCTGGTGCCGTTCGCCCTCTGGAACAAGACCGCGTTCCTCGCCGAAAAGGTCTTGGGCAACGTGGTGTCGTCGGGTATCAAGGTGCTGGTGCTGGCCGTCATCGTCGGCATCGGCTCGGGCCTGTTCGCCGAGTTCCAGGTGCAGCCGGCAGAGCCGTCCATCGACCATTCGGTCGTCGTCATGCTGGCCTCGCTGACCCTGCTGGCGCTGGGCATCTTCGGGCCGGGCATTGCGACCGGGCTGGTGTCGGGCGGCCCGCAGCTCGGCGCGGGCGCGATGGCCGGTGCCGCGCTGGGCGCGGCCGGCGCTGCGGTTGCCGTGGGCGCAGCGGCCACGGGTGTCGGTGGCGCGGTCGCGGCCGGGGCACGCATGGCGCCGGCTGCCGCCAAGCTGGCCGGCAGCGGCGCGCGTGCCGCCACGTCGGCGGCCAGCAGCGCCCGGTCGGCCTTCCAGGCCGGCTCCGCTGCAGCCGGTGGCGGTGCCAAGGGCGCGATGGCCGGCATGGGCAACGTCGCCAAGACCGGCGCGCAATCGGCCGGGCGCGGTGTGACGTCCCGCGCCTCCACCGCCGGCCAGAAGGTGGCCGATTCCTTCCGTGCCGGATGGAACGGCTCTACAGCCGACGAAGGCGCTGCCAATGCCGCCGCTTCTGGCGAAGCCGCCAGCCCGAAGGCACCGGAGCAACCAGCCTGGGCCAAGCGCCTGCACCGACGACAGCAACTCACCCATGCCGCGACGACCGCCGCCCACACGCTGCGCGGTGGCGATGGCGGCAGCTCCAGCCAGGGGCCGAGCTTGCGCGACGACGGATGACCTTCGATTCCTGATCTTCAAGGAGAACACCCATGCGATTCAAACGCCCACAGGTGCGTTATGCCGATACCCCGCAGCCTGCGACCCCATATCAATCTGCTGCCCAAGTGTGGGACGAGCGTATCGGCTCGTCCCGCGTGCAGGCGAAGAACTGGCGCTTGATGGCCTTCGGCTGCCTCGCACTCGCGCTGCTGATGGCCGGTGGCCTGGTCTGGCGCTCGGCGCAGTCCATCGTCACGCCCTACGTGGTGGAGGTAGACAACGCGGGCCAGGTGCGCGCGGTCGGCGAAGCCGCTACGCCGTACCGGCCCAACGATGCCCAGGTGGCCTACCACCTGGGCCGCTTCATCGGCCTGGTGCGATCGCTCTCCATCGACCCCATCGTGGTGCGGCAGAACTGGCTCGATGCCTACAACTACACCACCGACAAGGGCGCCGTGGTGCTCAACGACTACGCCCGCGTGAACGATCCGTTCGCGCGCATCGGCAAGGAGTCGGTGACGGTGCAGATCACCAGCGTGACCCGTGCCAGCGACACGTCTTTCAACGTGCGCTGGACGGAGACGCGCTACGTCAACGGCGCGCTGGACCGCATCGAACGCTGGAACGCGGTGATTTCCATCGTGCAGCAGACCCCGCGCACCGAGCAGCGCCTGCGCAAGAACCCCTTGGGCATCTACGTCAACGGGCTGTCGTGGAGCCGCGAACTGGAAGGAAACGAAGGAGCAAAACCATGAATGCGATTTTCCGTAGATCCGCCTTGCCGCTGATCTTGCTGGCATCCAGCGTCTTGTTCTCGGGCTGCGCCACGCAGGGCAAGCCGCCGCCGACCATCTCGCTCGATGAGCCGGTGCAGGCAACCCCCTTGCCCGAGCCGCCGAAGCCGGTAGAGGTTGTCGCAGTGCCCCAGGTGTTGCCGATGCCGGCGCAGTTGAAGCCCGCACCAGAAACAGCGGATGCCAAGCCCACGCCGGAGCCTACTGATGAGACGGTGCGCGTTTCGCGTGCCAATGCCGAGGCGCGTGTCGCTCCCACGCGCGAGGGCTACGTCAATGCGATTCAGGTGTGGCCGTTCACCGATGGCGCGCTGTATCAGGTCTATGCGGCCGTGGGCCGCGTGACCGTGGTTGCGCTCCAGCCGGGCGAGGAGCTGGTGACGGTGGCCGCTGGCGATACCGTGCGCTGGATCGTGGGCGATACCGCGAGCGGCAGCGGCGAGGCGCTGCGCGTCAACGTGATGGTCAAGCCCATCCGCTCGGGCCTGAAGACCAATCTCGTCATCACCACCAGCCGCAGGACGTATCTGCTGGAGTTGACATCGACCGAGAAAACGTGGATGGCGTCGGTGTCCTGGGAGTATCCCAAGGACAAGATGCTGGCCTTGCAGCGCCAGGCACAGGCGGCGAGCAGCGCCGCGCCGGTCGATACCGGGCTGTCGCTGGAGAAGATCCGCTTCCGCTATGCGGTCAGCGGCAGCACCCCGCCGTGGAAGCCGCTGCGCGCCTTCGATGATGGCGAGAAGGTCTACATCCAGTTTCCGCCGGGCATCGCGCAAGGCGAGCTGCCGCCGCTGTTTGTCATTGGCGCGCAGGGCGATGGGCAACTGGTGAACTACCGTTTCCGCTCGCCGTACTACATCGTGGATCGGCTGTTCGGCGCAGCCGAACTGCGCCTGGGCGGTGATGGCGGCGACGTGGTGCGGATCGAGCGCACGGACGGCGTTTCGAGCGGCACGCGGAGGAACTGACCATGAGCCAGGATGACATTTCCGACCATGCCGCCCCGCAGGCCGACAAGGTGGCACCCGAGGCGGTGGCGTTGCGCGCCCAGCCGCGCCCGGTTACGCGCCTGAACCGGCGCACGCTGGCCATCCTCGCCGGCAGCCTGTCGGTTGCCGTGCTCGGCGCGCTGATGTGGTCGTTGCAACCGCATCGGCGTGGCGTAGGCGAGCAGACCGAGCTTTACAACGTGGATCGCGTCTCGAAGTCCGAAGGGCTGGATGGCCTGCCGTCGGACTACTCGAAGCTGCCGGCGAAGGTGCCGGAACTGGGGCCGCCCCTGCCGGGCGACCTCGGCCCGGCCATCGTGGCCTCGCAGCAGCCGGCCACACCCACCTATGCGCCGCCAGGCCATGACCCGGATGATGCACGGCGCAAGGAAGCCGATGCCGCGGCGGCTTCGTCGGTGTTCTTCCGTTCGAGTCAGCAGGGCAAGGCCGGTGCGCCGGCAACTGCGCAAGTCGCGGCGGCAGGCCCGGTATCGGCCTTGGCGGGTTTCGATCCGCTCGCCGCCGGGCCGGCCTCGACGGCGGCACAAACTCAACAGTCCGCGTCTGACCCGACCGCTGTGCAAAACCGGCAAGACCAGAAAGAGGCTTTCCTGAAAGGCGGTTCTACGGAAACCCGCAATTCCGGGAATCTGGCGCTGCCTACCTCGCCATACCAGGTGATGGCGGGCACTGTGATCGCCGGCGCGCTGGTGACCGGCATCAAGTCCGACCTGCCGGGCGACGTGATCAGCACGGTGACGGAGCCAGTCTACGACACTGCCACGGGCAAGTTCCTGTTGATCCCGCAAGGCTCGCGCATCCTGGGCAAGTACAACAGCCAGGTGAGCTATGGGCAGAGCCGCGTGCAGGTGGTGTGGAACCGCATCATCCTGCCCGACACGTCTTCGCTGAAGCTCGACAACCTCGCGGGCGCCGATCCGGCCGGCTATGCCGGCCTGGAGGATGGGGTCGATTGGCATTGGGATCGTGTTTTTGCCGGCGCGGCGCTGACCACGCTGCTGGGCGTGGGCGCCGAACTGGCCGCGCCGCAGAACCGGCAGGACGGCAATCGCATCGTGATTGCCGGTCAAGGCAGTCTGCAGGACAGCGTGAACCACGTGGGGCAGGAGTTGACCCGACGCAACATGAACATCCAGCCAACGCTGACCGAGCGGCCCGGCCTGCCGGTTCGCATCATCGTCAACCGCGATCTGGTGCTGCGACCGTACCAGCCGCTGTTCTTCAACCGGGGAGCAATGCGATGAGCACGATTAGGAAGCTGCGGCTCGGACCGCTGCCGAAACTGGAATCCACGAAGCTGACCTTCGCGTGCCCGGCCGGTTTGAAGGCTGACCTTGACCGCTACGCTGCGCTGCACGCGCAGACTTACGGTGAGGCGGTCGATGCGGCGACGCTGATTCCGCACATGCTGGAGGCGTTCATGGCGGGGGATCGAGGATTCAAGCGAGTAGGCAGGAAATGAAAGAGCCGCCTCTGCGAACAGAGGCGGCTCTTCTGGATTGGTGCCCGAGGCCGGAATCGAACCGGCACGCCTTGCGGCGGGGGATTTTCTTCCCACTTCGGCTTTCGCCGCCGCCATTTCCGAAGAAACGACGTTCGTGGGCTGGAGCACGCCTTCACCATAGCCTTTCGGCCTTAGGTGCCCGCCGTCTGCTCTCTACACCTTCCGAGGAGCCTTTCGGCTCCAGGGCTTGGCTCGGTATTAGCTCGGACTTGCGTCCAGGGCCTTCGCCGAGTTTGACGGGCTTCACCTCTGGGGTTTCCCCCGGAGGGCTCAAATTTGGTCTGAGTCCCCTGCGTCTACCAATTTCACCACTCGGGCATGACGCGATGCTACTTCAACTACCTACTACTCTTCGCTTGGAGCTAGCTTACATCGTCCTAGCTCCTAGCTGGCTCCTGGTTCAAAATGCTGGCATTTCGCTCAAGAGCCGATTTATCCCTCAATTCCTTATCCCACGCGACTTTGCAGACGGTAGACTCAAGCAAGACCTACGTAGAAGTCCCTATTTTTGAGTCCCCTGCGTCTACCAATTTCACCACCCGGGCCATTTTCGGGAAGCCGCAAATTATGGCACAGTAGCCACATATGACAGACCATCCGACCATAGAAAGCACCATAGGCCACACGCCTCTGGTGGCCTTGAGGCGCCTGGGCGCCGCAGTCTGGCGCGAGCGCGGCAACACGCTGCTGGCCAAGCTCGAGGGCAACAACCCCGCAGGTTCGGTCAAGGACCGCGCGGCGTTTGCGATGATCGACGGCGCCGAGCAGCGCGGCGAGATCGAGCCCGGCGACACCTTGATCGAGGCCACTTCGGGCAACACCGGCATCGCGCTCGCCATGGTCGCCGCGATCAAGGGTTACCGCATGGTGCTGGTGATGCCCGAAGACTTGTCGGTAGAGCGCGCCCAGACCATGAAGGCCTACGGCGCCGAGCTGGTGCTCACGCCCAAGAGTGGCGGCATGGAATACGCGCGCGACCTGGCCCAGCAGATGGCCGAGCAGGGCAAGGGCAGGGTGCTCGACCAGTTCGCCAACGAAGACAATCCGCGCGCCCACTACGAAACCACCGGCCCCGAGATCTGGCAGCAGAGCGCCGGGCGCGTCACCCATTTCGTCAGCGCCATGGGCACGACCGGCACCATCACCGGCGTCGGGCGTTATCTGCGCGAGAAAAACCCCGCAGTGCACATCATCGGCGCCGAGCCGACCGAGGGTTCGCGCATTCCGGGCATACGCAAGTGGCCCGAGGAGTACCTGCCTCGCATCTACCGCCCGGAGCTGGTCGACGAGCTGGTGTCGGTATCGCAGAGCGACGCCGAAGACATGGCGCGCCAGATGGCCGCGCAAGAGGGCATCTTCGCGGGCATTTCCTCGGCCGGCGCCGCCTGGGTCGCGCAGCAGATCGCGGCCCGCGTGGAAAACGCCACCATCGTCTTCATCGTCTGCGACCGCGGCGACCGTTACCTCTCCACCGGCGTCTTTCCCGCCTGAAAATCATGCCTGACGAGATGCGCTTTTGCCCGCAATGCGCCGGGCCGCTGGCGCCGATTGCGCAGCTGGAAGACAGCGGCGAGAAGGTGCGGCTGCGCTGCGCCGCCTGCGGCTGGACGCACTGGAACAACCCGGTGCCGGTGCTGGCTGCCATCGTGCAAGTGGGCGAGAAGATCCTGCTGGCGCGCAACGCCGCCTGGCCGCCCAAGATGTTCGCGCTGATCACCGGCTTCATGGAAGCCGGCGAAAGCCCCGAGCAAGGCATCGCGCGCGAGCTCAAGGAAGAAACCAACCTGGACGCGCTGCAGATCCGGCTCGTGGGCGTCTACGAGTTTCTGCGCATGAACCAGGTCATCATTGCCTACCACGTGCACGCCCAGGGCGAGGTCCGCCTGTCGCCCGAGCTGCTGGACTACCGCCTGATGGAGCCGCGCGAACTCAAATGCTGGCCGGCCGGTACCGGCTATGCGCTGGCCGACTGGCTGCGCAGCCAAGGCCACGAGCCGGTGTTCTTCACCGACGAGGAAAACGCCGAACGCCGGCGCGGCCTGGATTGAAGCAAGGAAGCAAGATGAACATAGACAGCGAACTCGATGCGCGCGGCCTGAACTGCCCGCTGCCCATCCTCAAGGCCAAGAAGGCGCTGACCCAGATGTTCAGCGGCCAGATCCTCAAGGTCGTCGCGACCGATCCCGGCTCGCTGCGCGACTTTCAGGCCTTCGCCCGCCAGACCGGCAACGAACTCGTCGAGCAGAAAACCGAGGGCGAGGAGTTCATCCACATCCTGCGCCGGCGCTGAGCGCGAACCTCCGGGCGTGCCGGCACGGCGGCTCATGAACACCCCGGTGCGCCCGAATGCGCGGCGTTGCGACGAAGTTGCAAGGATGCAACTGACCGCCTGGCATGTTTTATACAATGTATATTATGTTAAATGGACTGCGGAGGATGCGCGACTTCTGGTTTCCGGCGCGCTAGGCTGCCTTCGCGATCGTCGTGATCGTCGCGCTGGCAGCTGCCCGCCGTGCTCGGCGACGCACGTCGTCGTTGTCCAGACTGGGGATAATGCCCTCGACCAATGCCCGCAATGGATCAGCGCCTCGGATTGCCCGGATGGACTTGAACGACCTGCTGCAGACCGAATGCACGCTGCCCAGTCTGCCGCGGGCAGTGGCCTTGCTGACGACGGAGCTGGCGCGCCCAGAGCCGAGTCTGCGGCGCATCAACCAGTTTTTCCTGACCGATCCGGCGCTGGCGGCTCGCTTGCTGCGCGAGGTGAACGTGCGCTCGCATCCGCTGTCGGGCACCGTGGGCAGCGTGCCTGAAGCGATCGTGCTGCTCGATCTGCCGCAGCTGCGCGCCTTCGTGACCCAGGCCTTCCTCGGCACGACGGCGGGTTCGGTGCCTGGCATCAACCTGCAGCATTTCTGGCGCTACAGCCTCAATACCGCGCGACTGGCGCGCTCGCTCGCCGGCATCGTGCACCGCAACCAGACGCTGGCCTATAGCGCTGGCCTGCTGCATGGTCTAGGTGAGCTGGTGCTGCACCTGCGCAACCCCGCGCAAAGCCATGCGCTCAGCCGCACGGTGGCGCCGCTGGACTTGCGCCGCTCGCGCCACGAGAGCCGCTTGTGGGGCTACAGCTATGCCGCCGTGAGCGCGCGCCTGGCGCGCCAATGGCGCCTGCCGGCCGTGCTGGTCGACGCGCTGCGCTACCACTGCGCGCCGTTCGACGAAGAGGTCTATGAGCCGCTGGCGGCCATCCTGCACCTGGCGGCCTGGCGCGCCCGCGCACGTGAAGGGGGCCTGGGCGAGCGCGAACTGGCCGCGACCTTTCCGGGCGAGGTCGGCGTGGTGCTGGACATGGACATCGACACCGTGCTGCAGCAAGACCCGATCGACTGGAAGGCGCAGGCCAACGGCGACGATCTGGTCTGAGCCCCGCCGCCGCCCTGCCCTCGCAAGCCGGCCCGCGCGGCAAAGCCTGGCAGGGCGAGGCCGCGCTCAGCGCCGCTGCGGCGGCAGGTCGGTGCAGGCGCCGTGCGCGGCCTCGGCCGCCATGCCTATGCTTTCGCCCAGCGTCGGGTGCGGATGGATGGTGGCGCCAATGTCCACGCTGTCCGCGCCCATCTCGATGGCCAGGGCGATTTCGCCAATCATGTCGCCCGCATGCGTGCCGACGATGCCGCCGCCCAGGATGCGCTGGGTTTCGGCGTCGAACAGCAGCTTGGTAAAGCCTTCATCGCGCCCGTTGGCGATCGCCCGCCCCGATGCGGCCCAGGGGAACAGGCCCTTGGTCACCTTGATGCCTTCGGCCTTGGCCTGGTCTTCGGTCAGGCCGACCCAGGCGACTTCCGGGTCGGTGTAGGCCACGCTCGGAATCACGCGCGCGTTGAACGCGGCCTTGGCGAGTTTTTCGTCGCCCAGCAACTCGCCGGCGATGACCTCGGCGGCCACGTGCGCCTCGTGCACCGCCTTGTGCGCCAGCATGGGCTGGCCGACGATGTCGCCGATGGCGAAGATGTGCGCTACGTTGGTGCGCATCTGGATGTCGACGCTGATGAAGCCGCGATCGGTGACCGCGACGCCGGCCTGCTGGGCGCCGATCTTCTTGCCGTTGGGGCTGCGGCCCACGGCCTGCAAGACCAGGTCGTAGGTCTGGGGCTCGGGGGCGCTGCCGCCCTCCTCGGCCGGTGCAAACGTGACCTTGATGCCTTCGGGCGTGGCCTCGGCCGCGACGGTCTTGGTCTTGAGCATGATGTGGTCAAAGCGCTTGGCGTTCATCTTCTGCCAGACCTTGACCAGGTCGCGGTCGGCGCCCTGCATCAGGCCGTCGAGCATTTCCACGACGTCGAGGCGCGCGCCCAGCGTGGAATACACCGTGCCCATCTCCAGGCCGATGATGCCGCCGCCCAGGATCAGCATGCGCTTGGGAACACCCGCCAGCGCCAGCGCGCCAGTGGAATCGACCACGCGCGGATCCTTGGGCATGAAGGGCAGATGCACCGCCTCGCTGCCGGCGGCGATGATGGCGCGCTTGAACTGCACCACCTGCTGCTTGCCGCTCTTCTCATGCCCTGCCCCGCCGGTTTCCTCCACCCGCAGATGCTTGGCGCCGACAAAGCTGCCCAAGCCGCGCAGCACCGTGACCTTGCGCATCTTGGCCATTTGCGCGAGGCCCCCGGTGAGCTTGCCCACCACCTTGTCCTTGTGGCCGCGAAGCTGCTCGATATTGATTTGCGGCGCGCCAAAATCGATGCCGGCGCTCTTGAGATGGCCGACTTCGTCCATCACCGCGGCCACGTGCAAGAGCGCCTTGGACGGGATGCAGCCGACGTTCAGGCACACGCCGCCCAGCGTGGCGTAGCGCTCCACCAGCACCACCTTCAGGCCCAGGTCGGCCGCACGGAAGGCCGCGCTGTAGCCGCCGGGGCCGCCGCCCAGCACCAGCACGTCGCAATCCACGTCGGCGCCGCCAGCGTAGCTGGATGCTGCAGAAGCAGGAGCTGCTTGCGCTTGGCTGGCGGGCGCTGGAGCGGGTTTTGATGCTGAAGTTTCGGCGGCGGCCGGTGCGGGCGCCGGGGCCGGCGCGGCGTCGGCCACCTCCAGCGTGAGCAGCACGCTGCCCTGGCTGACCTTGTCGCCGAGCTTGACTTTGAGCTCCTTGACCACGCCGGCGTGGCTCGACGGGATCTCCATCGAAGCCTTGTCCGACTCGACGGTGACCAGGCTTTGCTCCGCGCGAATGTGCTCGCCCTCGGCCACCAGTACCTCGATCACGCCCACGTCCTGGAAGTCGCCCAGGTCGGGCACCTTGATGTCCATCACTGCCATCTCAGGCCCCTTTCACAGCAGGATGCGGCGGTAGTCCGCCAGCACCTGGCCCAGATAGGCGTTGAAGCGCGCGGCGGCTGCGCCGTCGATCACCCGATGGTCGTAGGACAGCGACAGCGGCAGCATGAGGCGCGGCGTAAACACCTTGCCGTCCCACACCGGCTTCATCGCGCTGCGAGAGAGGCCAAGGATGGCCACCTCGGGCGCGTTGATGATGGGCGTGAAGTGCGTGCCGCCGATGCCGCCGAGCGAGGAGATCGAGAAGCACCCGCCCTGCATGTCGGCAATGCCCAGCTTGCCACCGCGCGCCTTGGCGGCGAGCTCGGACATTTCCTGGCTGATTTGCAGGATGCCCTTCTGATCCGCGTCCTTGAGCACCGGCACCACGAGGCCATTGGGCGTGTCCGCCGCAAAACCGATGTGGTAGTAGTGCTTGTAGACCAGGTTGTCGCCATCCAGGCTGGTGTTGAACTCGGGGAATTTCTTCAGTGCCGAGACCACCGCCTTGATGACGAAGGCAAGCATGGTCACCTTCACGTCGCTCTTGGCCTTTTCCGCCTCCTTGTTGGTCTGCACGCGGAAGGCTTCGAGCTCGGTGATGTCCGCCTCGTCGTTGTTGGTGACGTGCGGAATCATCACCCAGTTGCGCGCGAGGTTGGCGCCGCTGATCTTCTTGATGCGGCTCAAGGGCTTGGCCTCGATGTCGCCGAACTTGGCAAAGTCCACCTGCGGCCAGGGCAGCAGATCAAGGCCCACGCCCGAGGCGGCGCCCGTGCCAGCCGCAGCCTGCGCCTGGGTGCGCGTGCTGCCTTGCATGACGGCGCGGGTGAAGGCCTGCACGTCTTCCAGGGTGATGCGGCCCTTGGGGCCGCTGCCCTTGACCTCGGCCAGCGGCACGCCAAGCTCGCGCGCGGCTTTGCGCACCGAGGGCGAAGCGTGCGGCAGACCGGCCGTGGAGCCGCCCGGCTGGTGTGCGGGGGCGCTGGGTGCGGGCGTGGCAGCGGCTGCAGGTGCTGGCGAAGCACTGGATGAAGGCGCCGCTGCGGGCGCAGGAGCGGGCGCAGCCGGCGCCGGAGCGCTGGCGCTTGCGGGCGTCGGTGCCGCGGCAGGGGCAGCCGCGCCTTCAAGCACCGCGATCACGTCGCCCACATTGAGCTTGTCACCGAGCTGGACCTTGAGCTCCTTGACCACGCCCGAGGCGGAGGAAGGAATTTCCATCGACGCCTTGTCCGACTCCACGGTGATCAGCGACTGCTCGGTCTTGACCGTATCGCCCACGGCTACCAGCAGCTCGATCACGCCCACGTCCTTGAAGTCGCCGATGTCGGGCACGCGCACCTCGACGCGCGTGGCGGCGGCTGGGGCGGCTGCGGGCTGGGTGGCGGCCGGGGCCGGCGCTGCTGCAGGTTCAGGAGCTGCAGGCGCAGGCGCAGCAGGCGTTTGGGCCTGTTTCTGCTCTGCATCCGCTACCTCGAGCAGCAGGATGACCGAGCCTTGGTCGACCTTGTCGCCGAGCTTGACCTTGAGCTCTTTCACGACACCGGCGTCGCTGGAGGGAATCTCCATCGTCGCCTTGTCCGACTCCACCGTGATCAGGCTTTGCTCGGCCTTGATGGTGTCGCCGGGCTGCACCAGCAACTCGATCACGCCGACGCCGGAAAAATCGCCCATGTCGGGGACTTTGACTTCCTTGATTGCCATGGCCTCGTCCCTCCTTCAGGCGTACAGCGGGTTGGTCTTCTCGGTCTTGATCGCGTACTTCTTGATCGCCGCCGAAACCTGGGCGCGGTCGATCGCGCCCTCGTCGGCCAGTGCGCTGAGCGCGGCCAGCACGATGTAGTGGCGGTCGATCTCGAAGTGCTCGCGCAGGCGGAAGCGAAAGTCGCTGCGCCCGAAGCCGTCCGTGCCCAGCACGGTGAAGCTGCGCCCCTTGGGCAGGTGGGCGCGGATCTGCTCAGGATAGGCCTTGACCCAATCGGTAGAGGCAACCACCGGCCCCGGGTGCTCGGCCAGCTGCTGCGCGACGAAGGGCACGCGCGGCGGCTCATCGGGGTGCAGCAGGTTCCAGCGCTCGGCGTCCACGCCCTCGCGGCCCAGCTCGGTAAAGCTGGGGCAGCTCCAGACGTCGGCTTGCACGCCCCAGTCGCTGGCCAGGAGCTTTTGCGCCTCCAGCGATTCGCGCAAGATGGTGCCGCTGCCCAGCAGCTGCACGCGCTTGTCGCCGGCCGCGCCCGACTGACACAGATACATGCCCTTGAGGATCTGCTCTTCCGTGCCCGGGGTCAGGCCGGGCATGGCGTAGTTCTCGTTGTGGATGGTGATGTAGTAGTACACGTCCTCCTGGCGCTCGATCATGCGTTTCATGCCCTCGTGCATGATGACCGCCACCTCGTGCGCGAACGAAGGGTCGTAGCTGATGCACGACGGAATGCTTGCCGCATGCATCTGGCTGTGGCCATCGCCGTGCTGCAGGCCCTCGCCGTTGAGCGTGGTGCGCCCGGCGGTGCCGCCCAGCAGGAAGCCACGCGCGTGCAGGTCGCCCGCCGCCCAGGCCAGGTCGCCAAAGCGCTGGAACCCGAACATCGAGTAGTAGACGTAGAACGGCACCATGATGCGGTTGCTGGTGCTGTAGCTGGTGGCCGCAGCAATCCAGCTGGACATGCCGCCCAGCTCGTTGATGCCTTCCTGCAGCACCTGGCCGTCGATGGCTTCCTTGTAGTAGGCCACCTCGCCCTTGTCCACCGGCGTGTAGAGCTGGCCGCGCGGGTTGTAGATGCCGATCTGGCGGAACATCCCCTCCATTCCGAAGGTGCGCGCCTCGTCCACCACGATGGGCACCACGCGCGGGCCCAGGGCCTTGTCGCGCAGCAGTTGCACCACCACGCGCACGAAGGCCTGGGTGGTGCTGATCTCGCGCCCTTCGGCCGTGGGGTCGAGCACCGCCTTGAAGGTCTCGAGCGCCGGCACCGTGAAGCTTTCGTCGGACTTCTCTCGCCGCTGCGGCAGATAGCCGCCCAGGGCCTTGCGCTGCGCGTGCAGGTATTGCATCGCGGGCGTGTCGTCGGCCGGCTTGTAGAAGGGGAGCTTTTCCAGTTCGCTGTCGGGCACCGGAATGTTGAAGCGGTCGCGGAAGGCCCGCACCGCGTCGTCCGACAGCTTCTTGATCTGGTGCGCGGGGTTCTTGGCCTGGCCGGCCGCGCCCATGCCGTAGCCCTTGATGGTGCGCACCAGGATGACCGTGGGCTGGCCGGTGTGCTTGACCGCCTCGGCAAACGCGGCATAGACCTTTTGCGAGTCGTGGCCGCCGTGGCGCAGCGCCCAGATCTCGTCGTCGCTCATGTGCTCGACCAGCTTGGCCACGCGCGGATCGCGGCCGAAGAAGTGCTCGCGGATGTAGGCGCCGTCGTGCGCGCGGAAGGTCTGGTAGTCGCCGTCGAGCGTATCCATCATCACCTTCTTGAGCGCGCCGTCCTTGTCGCGCGCGAGCAGCGGATCCCAGCTGCTGCCCCACAGGCATTTGATGACGTTCCAGCCGGCGCCGCGGAATTGCCCTTCGAGCTCCTGGATGATCTTGCCGTTGCCGCGCACCGGGCCGTCCAGGCGCTGCAGGTTGCAGTTGATGACGAAGATCAGGTTGTCGAGGTTCTCGCGCGAGGCCAGGCGGATCGCGCCGGTGCTCTCGGGCTCGTCCATCTCGCCGTCGCCCATGAAGGCCCAGACCTTGCGGTTTTCGGTCTCGGCGATGCCGCGCGCCTGCAGGTATTTGAGAAAACGCGCCTGGTAGATGGCCATCAACGGCCCCAGGCCCATGGAGACCGTCGGGAACTGCCAGAAGCCGGGCATCAACCAGGGGTGCGGGTAGCTGGACAGCCCCTTCTTGTAGCCCACCTCCTGGCGAAAGTGCAGCATCTGGTCTTCGGTGATGCGCCCTTCCAGAAAGGCGCGCGCGTAGATGCCCGGCGAGCTGTGACCCTGAAAATAGACGCAGTCACCGCCGTGGCCTTCGCTCTCGGCATGCCAGAAATGGTTGAAGCCGGCCTCGAACATGTGCGCCACCGAGGCGTAGGAGGCGATATGCCCGCCGAGCGAGCCGCCGTCGTCCACGTGCGCGCGATTGGCGCGCACCACCATGATCATGGAATTCCAGCGCATGTAGGCGCGCAGACGCCCTTCCAGTTCCAGGTTGCCGGGGCTGCGTTGCTCTTCGTCCGGCTCGATCGTGTTCACGTAGCCAGTGGTCGCCGAAAACGGCATGTCGATGGAGTGCTCGCGCGCGTGCTCGAGCAGTTGCTCAAGCAGAAAGTGGGCGCGCTCCGGCCCTTCCTTGTCGATGACCGCGGCCAGCGCGTCCATCCATTCGCGTGTTTCCTGCTCGTCCGTGTCTGTCAGCGCCTGGCTTGGGATGGCGTCACTCATCTCTGGTCTCCTTTACGCAGTGAATGTCAGGATAGATGCCGCAGTGTCGCATATTTTTGGTATTTTTCAAATAGCACGAGTAGGTTTCATAATATGAGATTTATTGAGGAAAACCCTCAGATTTCCGGGGGGTCGCCCAGCGGCTGTCTATAAACTTCACTCATGGTTTCCCCCGGTTCCCGAGCCTCCGCGCTGCCGCTGTCGGTGCAGTCGCCGTCGCGCCACTGGCGCCGCTGGTGGCGTGGTCTGGCGCCGCATCGGCAGGACCGCTTTGCCGCGCTGGCGCCGCTTGCGGCGGTGCTGCTGTTCTTTCTGGCCATCGTCGCCTCGTTCTGGTATTTGCACTCCGAGGAAATCCAGCGTGAGCGCGAAGCCCTGCAGCGCGACGTGGAGTACGCCCAGCAGCGCCTGCGCCTGCGTCTGTCCGAGCGCCAGGAGCAGGTCATGCGCATCGCGCGCGACCTGCCCGGCCAGGGCCTGAACGAAACCGACTTCGCAACGCTCGCTGACCTCTTGATCACCCAATACCCCGAGGTGCAGGCGCTCAGCTGGATAGACGAGACCGGGCGGGTACGCGCAAGCCAGTCGGCGCCCACGCTCACCAGCAGCCAGATACGCCTGGCCGGCGAGATCCTGCGCCCGGGGCCAACGCTGGAGGGCTTTCACCAGGTGCAGCAGCTCGAACAGGCGAGCTACCAGCAGGGGGCGCCGCGCGCCGAAGGGCCGGCGCCGCTGCTGCAACTGCTGGTGCCGCTGAGCGGGGACGAACGTTTTGCCGGCGTGCTGCTGGCCGAATATTCCACCGACAGCCTGCTGCGCTATGGCACACCGAACGAGGTGCTGTCGCGCTACGCGGTGACGCTGCTCAACGTGCGCCATCAGCTGCTGGCGGGCTCGGCGCTGCAGCCGCGCGCACGCCCGCTGCTGCCCTGGGCGCGCGCAAGCAATGCCTACGACGCGCCCATCGTGCTGCCAGGCCTCACGCTGGTGCTGCGCGCGCAGGCCTACCGCACCTCGCTTGGCGTGATCGGCAGCGGCCTGTTCTGGCTCGTGGGCGCGCTCTCCATCATGACCGCCTGGCTGCTGCTGGGCACCTGGCGCCACACGCGCAAGCGCATGCAGGCGCAAGAGGCGCTGGTAGCGGAAACCAACTTTCGCCGCGCGATGGAAAACTCCATCCTCACCGGCATGCGCGCGCTCGACCTGGAGGGGCGCATCACCTACGTGAACGCCGCCTTTTGCCAGATGACCGGCTGGTCGGCCGAAGAGCTCGTGGGCCAGACCCCGCCCTACAGCTATTGGCCCGAGGCCGAACGCAATTCCCAGCAGAGCAAGCTGCACGAAGAGCTGTCGGGGCGCGCCCTGCCCGGCGGCCTGCAGGTGCGCGTGCAGCGCAAGAGCGGCACGGTATTCGATGCGCGCTTGTACGTCTCGCCGCTGATCGACGGGCATGGACGGCACACCGGCTGGATGACCTCGATGACCGACATCACCGAGCCCAACCGCGTGCGCGAGCAGCTCGTGGCCTCGCACGAGCGCTTCACCATCGTCATGGAGTCGCTCGACGCCTCGGTCTCGGTCGCGCCGCTGGGCAGCAAGGAGCTGCTGTTTGCCAACCGGCTGTATCGCCAGTGGTTCGGCTCGCAGACCGATGGCCATCTGCAGCTGGTGATGCAGGCCGGCGTGGTGCACGCGCCCGAGGAGGACGACGAGGACGGCCTGATGGGCCTGCCTAGCCACGCCATGACCCAGGCCAATTCCGACAACGTGGAGATCTACCAGAGCGAGCTGGGCCGCTGGCTGGAGGTGCGCTCACGCTACCTGCACTGGGTGGACGGGCGCTTGGCGCAGATGGTGATTGCCACCGACATCACCGCGCGGCGCAACGCCCAGGAGCTGGCCGCGCACCAGGCCGAGCGCACCCAGTCGGTCAGCCGCCTGATCACCATGGGCGAGATGGCCTCCAGCGTCGCGCACGAACTCAACCAGCCGCTCACCGCCATCAGCAACTACTGCAGCGGCATGATCTCGCGCGTGCAAAGCGGCCAGATCAGCGAGGACGCGCTGCTGGGGGCCCTCAACAAGACGGCGCACCAGGCGCAGCGCGCGGGCCAGATCATCCAGCGCATCCGCGCCTTCGTGAAAAAGAGCGAACCCAACCGCCAACTGGCCAAGGTGACCGAGATGGTGGCCGAGGCGGTGGAGCTGGCCACCATAGAGCTGCGCCGCCACAACGTGCGCCTGACGCACTACGTGGCCGCGCGCCTGCCGCCGGTGATGGCCGACCGCATCCTGATCGAGCAGGTGCTGATCAACCTGATGAAGAACGGCGCCGAGGCGATTGCCCACGCCGGCTGCGCCCCCGCGCGGCGCAGCGTGGAGCTGCGCGTGGTGCCGCGCCAGGTCGACGGCGTGGACGTGATCCAGTTCAGCGTGGAAGACAGCGGCCCGGGCCTGCCCCAGGAGGTGCTGGACCACCTCTTCGAAGCCTTTTATTCCACCAAGAGCGAGGGCATGGGCATGGGGCTGAACCTGTGCCGCAGCATCGTCGAATCGCACCAGGGAAGGCTGCAGGCACAGAACCTCTACAATGGAAAAGAGGTCACGGGGTGCCTGTTCACTTTCTGGTTGCCGCTGGCCGGCGCTGAGAATGCTACTAGCAATTTCGAAGCGATAACGACGTGAAAGGCATGTGCATGAATCTGATGTCTCCGAAAAAAGGCACCGTCTATGTCGTCGATGACGACGAGGCGGTGCGCGATTCGTTGCAGTGGCTGCTCGAGGGCAAGGGCTACCGCGTGCGCTGCTTCGAGTCGGCCGAGACCTTTCTCTCGCGCTACGACCCGCGCGAGGTGGCCTGCCTGATCATCGACGTGCGCATGGCCGGCATGACCGGCCTGGAACTGCAGGACCGCCTGATCGAGCGCAAGTCGCCGCTGCCCATCGTCTTCATCACCGGCCACGGCGACGTGCCCATGGCGGTGGACACCATGAAGAAGGGGGCGCTGGACTTCATCCAGAAGCCCTTCAACGAGAAGGAGCTGTCCGAACTCGTCGAGCGCATGCTGGTGCACGCGCGCGAGAGCTTTGCCGACCACCAGCTCGCCGCCAGCCACGAGGCGCTGATGGCCAAGCTCACCGGGCGCGAATCGCAGGTGCTCGAGCGCATCGTCGCGGGCCGGCTGAACAAGCAGATCGCCGACGACCTGGGCATCAGCATCAAGACGGTGGAGGCGCACCGCGCCAACATCATGGAAAAGCTCGGCGCCAACACCGTGGCCGATCTGCTCAAGATTGCCCTAGGCTCCACGCCCGCCAAGGCCTGATATTTTTGATAGCTTCCAGCGCCCGTGTACAGGGCGTTTGCGGCATATTTCACCACTGATACATGACTGCCACCTTCATCGACGGCAACGCCCTGGCGCGCCAGATCCGCGCGCAGGTAGGCCACCGCACGGCCGCGCTCAAGGCGCGCGGGGCGCAGCCGCAACTGCACATCATCCTGGTCGGCGACGACCCGGCCAGCCAGGTCTATACGCGCCACAAGGTGAGCGACAGCACCGAAACCGGCCTGGCCGCGACGCTGGAGCGCTACCCGGCGGACATGGCCGAGGCGGACTTGCTCGCGCGCATCGCCCAGCTCAATGCCGATGCCGCGGTGCACGGCATCCTGGTGCAACTGCCCCTGCCAGCGCACATGGACGCCCACCAGGTCATCCGCGCGATCGATCCGGCCAAGGACGTGGACGGCTTTCACCTGCAAAACGCGGGCGCGCTGATGACCGGGCTGCCTGGCTTTTGGCCTTGCACGCCGCACGGCTGCATGAAGATGCTCGAATCCATAGGCTATGACCTGCGGGGCAGGCACGCCGTGGTCATCGGGCGCTCCAACATCGTCGGCAAGCCGATGGCGCTGATGCTGCTGCAAAAGGATGCGACGGTCACCCTCTGCCACTCGCGGACGAAAGACCTGAAGGCGCTGACGCTGCAGGCCGACGTGATCGTCGCCGCCGTGGGCAAGCGCGGCGTGCTCACGGCCGACATGGTCAAACCCGGCGCGGTAGTCATCGACGTGGGCATGAACCGCGACGATGCGGGCAAGCTCTGCGGCGACGTGGATTTCGAGCGCGTCAAGGAAGTCGCCGGCTGGATCACCCCGGTGCCCGGCGGAGTCGGACCGATGACGCGCGCCATGCTGCTGGTCAACACCATCGAGGCGGCCGAACGCGCCAGCGGCGCTTGAACTTCGCGCCCGCGGCGCCATTCTGAGCACCATGAACAATCCCCTGCTCGACTTTTCCGGTGCCATCGCCTTCGATCGCATCACCCCCGAGGACGTGCAGCCGGCCATCGCCGAGCTGCTGCAGCGCTGCGAGGCGGCGCTGGCCGAAGTCACGGCCGACAACTTTCCGGCCGACTGGAGCGCGATCTCGCGCGTGCTGGACGTCGCAACCGAGCGGCTGACCCGCGCCTTCGGCACGGTGAGCCATCTCAACAGCGTGATGGACACGCCGGCGCTGCGCGCCGCCTACAACGCCGCGCTGCCGCTGGTCACCGCCTTCCTCACGCGCCTGGGGGCGGATGAGCGCCTCTACGCCAAGTACAAGGCCATGGACCCGGCGGCGCTCAACGCCGAGCAGCGCCAGGCGCTTGCCAACGCACTGCGCGGCTTTCGGCTCTCGGGCGCGGAGCTCACGGGCGCCGCGCGCGAGCGCTTTGCCCAGGTGCAAGAGCGCCTGGCGCAATTGCAGCAGAAGTACAGCGAAAACGTGCTCGACGCGACCGACGCCTTCAGCTACCTGGCGCGCCGCGAAGAGCTTGCCGGCCTGCCCGAAGACCTGATCCAGGCCTGCCGCGCCGACGCCCAGGCGCGCGGGCTGGAAGGCTACCGCCTGACGCTGCAGATGCCTTGCTATCTGCCAGTGATGCAGTTTGCGCAGGACCGCGCGCTGCGCGAGAAGCTGTACACCGCCTACGCCACGCGCGCCTCGGACCAGGCGGCGGACGCGGGCACGCAGTTCGACAACGCACCGCTGATGCGCGAAATCCTGGCACTGCGCGAGGAAGAAGCGGCGCTGCTCGGCTACGCCAATTTTGGCGAGGTCTCGCTCGTGCCCAAGATGGCCGACTCGCCCGAGGAGGTGCTGCACTTTCTGCGCGACCTGGCCGCGCGTGCGCGCCCCTACGCAGAAAAAGACCTGGCCGATCTGCGCGCCTTTGCCGCTGCTGAGCTCGGCCTTGCCGACCCCCAGGCCTGGGACTGGCCTTACGTGTCGGAAAAGCTCAAGGAGGCGCGCTACGCCTACAACGAGCAAGAGGTCAAGCAATACTTCCCCGCGCCCAAGGTGCTGGCCGGGCTGTTTCGCATCGTCGAGACGCTGTTCGAGGTGCGCATCGCGCCCGACCAGGCCCCTGTCTGGCACCCTGCGGTGCAGTTCTACCGCATCGAGCGCGAGGGCCGGCTGCTCGGCCAGTTCTATCTGGACCAGCCGGCGCGCGCAGGCAAGCGCGGCGGCGCCTGGATGGACGACGCGCGCAGCCGCTGGCTGCGCCCGGACACCGGTACGCTGCAGACGCCCGTGGCCTACCTGGTGTGCAACTTCGCCGAGGGTGTCGACGGCAAGCCGGCGCTGCTCACGCACGACGACGCGATCACGCTGTTCCATGAATTCGGCCACGGGCTGCAGCACATGCTCACCCAGGTCAATGAACACGACGTCTCGGGCATCAGCGGCGTCGAGTGGGACGCGGTCGAGCTGCCCAGCCAGTTCATGGAGAACTTCTGCTGGGAGTGGGAGGTGCTCAGGCACATGACCGCCCATGTGGACACGGGCGAGCCCTTGCCGCGCGCGCTGTTCGACAAGATGCTGGCGGCCAGGAATTTCCAGGCCGGCATGCAGACCCTGCGCCAGATCGAATTTGCGCTCTTCGACATGCTCGCGCACACCCGCAGCGAGGCGCGCGAAGACATCCAGGCGCTGCTGCGCGAGGTGCGCTCCGAAGTGGCCGTGCTGCAGCCGCCCGCCTTCAACCGCTTTGCCAACAGCTTCAGCCACGTGTTCAGCGGCGGCTACGCGGCCGGCTACTACAGCTACAAATGGGCCGAAGTGCTCTCGGCCGACGCCTACGCCGCCTTCGAGGAAACCCGCGGCCCCGACGGCATGCCCAGCACCCAGACCGGCCGGCGCTACCGCCAGGCCATCCTGGAGAGCGGCGGCAGCCGCCCTGCCATCGAATCCTTCAAGGCCTTTCGCGGGCGCGAGCCGCAGCTCGACGCGCTGCTGCGCCACCAGGGCATGGCCTGAAAAACAGGAGCTGCCAGCGCAGACACCGCAAGGTTTTCAGCATGTTTTGCCATTGAAACCCATGTGCAGCAAGCGCAAGCAGCTATCAATTCCTTGGAAGCACAAGGAGAGATTCCGATGAAACCCACGCACTCCATCGTTCTTGCCGCCAGCCTGGCCGCGCTGCTTGCCGGCGGTGCGCAGGCCCAGACGGTGTACCGCATCGTCGGGCCCGACGGGCGCGTCACCTTCAGCGACCGCCCGCCCGCAGCCGCCGCCCAGGGCAGCACGGTCGGCCGCGCCGCCAGCGACGCGAGCCCTGCGGCCGGCAATCGGCTCGACGCCCTGCCCTACGCGCTGCGCCAGGCCGCCACGCGCTACCCGGTGGTGCTCTACAGCGGTGACAACTGCGGCCCCTGCGTGAACGGGCGCAACCTGCTGATCAACCGCGGCATTCCCTTTACCGAGCGCACGGTGACGACGCAGCAAGACCTGCAGGCCTACCAGCGCCTGGCTGGCGAGGCCAATTTGCCGCTGCTCACCATAGGCAGCCAGCAGATCAAAGGCTTTGCCGACGACGAGTGGAGCCAGTATCTGGACGCTGCCGGCTACCCCAAGACCGGCCAGTTGCCGCCCGGCTACCAGCGCCCCGCACCCAGCCCGCTGGCCCCGGCGCGCGCACAAGCACCGGCCGAGGCCGAGCCTGCTGAAGCCGCGCCGGCCGCCAGCCCGCGCGCCGCGCGCCCGGCTCCGCCCGCGTCCGCACCTGCGCCGGGCACGCCCAGCCCGTCGAATCCGGCCGGCATCATTTTTTAGCCGTCTGCTTGCGCGCCTTGCGCGGCTTGCTCCCCGGCAGTTCCTCGGGGTCGGCCTCGTCGGCCGCTGCGGCGCCAAAACCGCGCGCCAGCTTCACCTGGGCCCAATCGGCCAGCAGCGGGCCCAGCCAGTGCGCCTCCTCCTCGCTGCCCATGCCGGTCAAGGCCAAAGTGGCGCTTTCGCCGTCCGGCCTTTGGTATTCGAGCAAGGTCGCCCATCTGCCGGGGTCGCCCGTGGCGGCATCCTCGCGCGGCGGCGTGTAAGCCAGTTGCACGCCGCGCACCAGGCTGCGCGCGATCTCGCTTTCGCGGCGAAAGAACAGCGAGCGCTCCGCCACGCGCAGCATGCTGGCGTCAAAGGTGTAACTGTGCTGGCGCCAGAACAGCACGTCCAGCACATAAACGCCGGCGAGCACCGCGCCGCCCGGCGCCACGATGAAGAGCACCCAGCCCGCCACGGTCAGGTCCGCACCCCAGCCGAGCGCGTCCGCACCCCACACGCCAGCGCCGATCAGCCCCGCGCCCAGGACCAGCAGGGGCACAAAGGCGCGGCCACCGCGCACCGCGTAGATCAGCCGCTCGCTGCCGGATGCGGTGGTTTCGCTGCGCCAGAATTCGGGCAGCATGTTCAGGCCCCGAAGCTCAGAGTCTGCACGCCGCTGGCGCTGCCCAGCAGGCAGACGCTGGCGCGCTGGTGGGCAAACACCCCTACGGTGACCACGCCCGGCCATTGGCTGACCTCGTTTTCAAAGGCCAGCGGCGTGCCGATCTGCAGGCCGTGCACGTCCAGGATGTGCTGGCCGTTGTCGGTCACCAGCGGCACGCCGTCCTTGAGCCGCAGCCGCGCCTGCCCGCCCAGTTCCGCAAAACGCCGGCCGAGCTGCGCCGCCGCCATCGGGATGACCTCCACCGGCAGCGGAAAGCGCCCGAGCACCTGCACGCGCTTGCTGGCATCGGCGATGCAGACGAAGCGCTCGGCCAGCGCCGCGACGATCTTCTCGCGCGTGAGCGCCGCGCCGCCGCCCTTGATCATGCAACCCTGGCCGTCGATCTCGTCGGCGCCGTCGATATAGACCGAGAGCCGCTGCACCGCGGCCGCCTCCAGCACCGGTATGCCCAGCGCGCGCAGGCGCTGCGTGCTGGCCTCGGAACTCGATACCGCACCGGGGATCTGCGCCTTGATCTGCGCCAGCGCGTCGATGAAGCAATTGACCGTGGAGCCCGTGCCCACGCCCAGAACCTCGCCCGGCACCACGTACTGCAGCGCGGCGCGGCCGACGAGTTGCTTGAGTTCATCCTGGCTGAGCGCGGCAGCTTGGTTCATGGCGGAAAATCCAGCGAGACTTTTCCGGATTATCCGCATGCCGCTGCCCTATCTGCTCGCCCGCCCCTTCCTTTTTCGCATGGACGCCGAAACGGCGCACGAGCACACGCTGACGCTGCTGGCCAAGACCGCCGGCACGCCGCTGGCGCGCACCTGGGCCTGCCCGCGCGTGAGCGATCCGATCACGCTGGCCGGCCTGCAATTTCCCAACCGCGTGGGCTTGGCCGCGGGGCTGGACAAGAACGCGCGCTGCATCGACGCCTTCGCCGACATGGGCTTCGGCTTTGTCGAAGTGGGCACCGTCACGCCGCTGGCCCAGCCGGGCAACCCCAGGCCGCGCATGTTCCGCCTGCCCGCCAGCCAGGCCATCATCAACCGCATGGGCTTCAACAACGACGGGCTGCAGGCCTTCGTCGCCAACGTGCAGCGCTCGCGCGTGCGCCAGCGCGGCGACGCCATGCTGCTGGGCCTGAACATCGGCAAGAACGCCGCCACGCCGATCGAAGACGCCACCAGCGACTACCTGCTGGGGCTCGAAGGCGTGTATGCGCACGCCGACTACATCACCATCAACATCAGCTCGCCCAACACCCGCAACTTGCGCAGTCTGCAGAGCGACGCGGCGCTCGACGCGCTGCTGTCGGCCCTCGCGCGCCGGCGCGACGAACTGGCCGCGCAGCACGGCAAGCGCCGGCCCATCTTCGTGAAGATTGCGCCCGATCTGGAGCACGGCCAGATCACCTTGATTGCCGACGCGCTGCAGCGCCACGGCATGGACGGGGTGATTGCCACCAACACCACCACCGCGCGCACCGGCGTGCATGGCCTGCCCCACGCCCAGGAGACTGGCGGCCTGAGCGGCGCGCCGCTGCGCCAGGCCTCCAACGCGGTCATCCACCAGCTGCGCGCCCGCCTGGGTGCGGGTTTTCCCATCATCGGCGTGGGCGGCATCGTGCGCGCAAAGGACGCGCTGGAAAAAATCCGCGCCGGTGCCGACGTGGTGCAGATCTACACCGGGCTGATCTACCGCGGCCCCTCTCTCGTGCTGCAAACCGCGCGGGCGCTGCGCGCCGACCGATCAAACTCAAGGCAAAGCTGAAAAACCCCGCGCGCCGGCGCCCGCCGCCGGTTCAGTGGATGATTTGCTGCAGGAACAGCTTGGTGCGCTCGTGCTGCGGGTTGTCGAAGAATGCGCCCGGCGCGTTCTGCTCGATGATCTGGCCATAGTCCATGAAGATCACCCGGTTGGCCACCCTGCGGGCAAAACCCATCTCGTGCGTCACGCACAGCATGGTCATGCCGCTTTCCTCAGCCAGTTCGATCATCACGTCCAGCACCTCCTTGACCATCTCCGGGTCCAGCGCCGACGTGGGCTCGTCAAACAGCATGATCTTGGGGTTCATGCACAGCGAGCGCGCAATCGCCACACGCTGCTGCTGACCGCCCGAGAGCTGCCCCGGGTACTTGCCCGCCTGATCCGGAATGCGCACGCGCTCGAGGTACTTCATCGCCTCGGCCGTGGCCTCTGCCTTGGTCTTCTTCAGCACCCAGATCGGGCCCAGAGTGAGGTTTTCCAGCACCGTCATGTGCGGAAACAGGTTGAAGTGCTGAAACACCATGCCGACGTTGCGCCGTATCGCCTCGATCTGCTTGAGGTCGTTGCTCAGCTCCACGCCGTCCACGATGATCTGGCCTTCCTGGTGCTCTTCCAGCCGGTTGATGCAGCGGATCATCGTCGACTTGCCCGAGCCCGACGGCCCGCAGATGACGATGCGCTCACCCTTGGCCACTTCCAGGTTCACGTCGCGCAGCACGTGAAACTGGCCGTACCACTTGTTGACGTTCTTGAGCTGAATGGTCGATTCGGACATGGAGGCAAACCGTGCACGGGTCCAGCGCGCCCTTCAGCGCTGCTGCCCCTGGTTGAGCCGCCGCTCCAGCGCCAGGCTGTAGCGCGACATGGAAAAACAGAACACGAAGTAGATCACCGCGATGAAGATGTAGGAATCGATGCTGAAGCCCTGCCAGGCCGAGTCCAGCACCGCCGCCCTGGCCGCCTGCATCAGGTCGAAAATGCCGATGATCACCACGAGTGACGTGTCCTTGAACAGAGAAATGAAGGTGCTGACCAGCGTGGGGATGGAGATGCGCAGCGCCTGCGGCAAGACCACCAGGCGCATCTGCTGCCAGTAGGACAGGCCAAGCGAATCCGCGCCCTCCACCTGCCCCCGGGGTATGGCCTGCAGGCCGCCGCGCACCACCTCGGCAATGTAGGCGGCGGTGAACAGAATCAGCGCGATCTGCGCACGCAGCAGCTTGTCGATGGAAAAACCTTCGGGCAGAAACAGCGGCAGCATCACCGAAGACATGAACAGCAGGCTGATGAGCGGCACGCCGCGGATCAGCTCGATGTAGATGATGCACACAGCCCTGACTGCAGGCATGTCGGAGCGCCGCCCCAGCGCCAGCAGCACGCCAAACGGGAAGGCAATGCCGATGCCGAAGGTGGCCAGAATCAGCGTCAGCGGCAAACCGCCCCAGCGTGCGTCTTCCACGTAGCTGAGGCCGAACACCCCGCCCCACATCAGCACGCCCACCGCCACCAGCGCCACCACCCAGGCCAGGCCCAGCGCGGGGCGCCAGAAGCGCCGCATCGCACTGCAGATGATGATGCCGAGTAAAATCACCGAAGCCAGCAGCGGGCGCCATTGCTCGTCGTAGGGGTAGAGACCAAACAGGATCAGCCGGTGCTTCTCGCGCACCAGCGCCCAGCAGTAGCCGCCCGCTTCGCGGCAACCGGCCGCGGTGGTGGCGGCAAAGTCCGGCTTGATGAAGAAGTAGTCCACCAGCGCGGGCAGCGCCATCAGCAGCACCCAGACCACCAGCACGGTGAGCACGGCGTTGAGCGGCGAAGAAAACAGCTGGCTGCGCAGCCAGCCTGCCACGCCCGCGCTGCTGCGGGGCGGCGCGCGGCCGACGCTGGAGGCTTGCGCTTGCGTCATCCCTCAGCGCTCCACCAGCGCCATGCGCTTGTTGTACCAGTTCATGAACAGCGAAATCGACAGGCTCACCACCAGATAGGCCGCCATGATGATGGCAATGCCCTCGATCGCCTGCCCCGTCTGGTTCAGGATGGTATTGGTCACTGCCACGATGTCTGGATAGCCTATGGCCACCGCCAGCGAGCTGTTCTTGACCAGATTCAGGTACTGGCTGGTCATCGGCGGTATCACGACACGCATGGTCTGGGGCAGGATGACGAAGCGCAGCACCCGCGCCCGCGACAGGCCAATGGACGCCGCCGCCTCCCACTGCCCCTTGTTCACCGCCTGGATGCCAGAGCGCACCACTTCGGCAATGTAGGCCGCCGTATAGGTGACGAGCCCCGCGAGCAGCGCAAACATCTCGGGCGTCACGGTAAAGCCGCCCTGGAAGTTGAAGCCCTTGAGCACCGGCCGATCCACGACGAAGCCCGCCCCGCTGATCCACCAGCCCAGCGCCGGCAGCGCCAGCAGCAAAGCCGCGCAAGCCGGCAAGAGCGCAAAGCTGCGCCCGCTTGCCTCCTGGCGGCGACGCGACCAGTGGCCGAGCAGCAGACAGGCCGCTATCGCCACGGCCAGACCGCCGAGCATCCATTCCATCGCATTGCCTTGCAACCAGGGCAGGCGCAGCCCGCGGTTGGAGATGAAGACGCTGGGCAGCGGCGAGAAGGCCTTGCGCGCGCTGGGCATCACCTCGGTCACCAGCGCATACCAGAAGTACAGCTGCAGCAGCAGCGGAATATTGCGCATCACCTCGATGTAGATGCTGCACAGGCCAGAGACCAGCGAGTTCCTGGCCAGGCGCCCTATGCCCAGCAAGGTACCGAGCACAGTGGCTGCAATGATGCCCACGACCGACACCATCAAGGTGTTGAGCAGGCCGACGAGCACCGCACGGCCATAGCTGTCGGTCGGGGAATAGTCGATCGCGCTCTCACCGATCGAGAAGCCCGCCTGCTGCTGCAGGAAGTCGAAACCCGTGGTGATGTTGCGCGCCGCCAGGTTGCGCAGCGTGTTGTGCGCCAGATACCAGATCAGCAGGCCGACCAGCAGCAGCAGACCTACCTGGTAGATGATGGCGCGGGTCGTCGGGTCGTTCCACGACCAACGCCGCGCACGCCGCGCCCCCGGGGCCCGCGGCGACGGTGCTAAATCTTGTCCAGCCATACCGGCAACCGGAGCGCCGCCGTGCGTGGCACCCCGGTCTTCAGCTCAGAGGCGTGCGATCAGCGGATGGGCCAGGCGTACATCACGCCGCCCTTGGTCCACTGGGCATTGAGGCCGCGGTCGAGCTTGAGCGGGGAATCCTTGCCGACGTTGCGATCGAAGGATTCGCCGTAGTTGCCCACCTGCTTGACGATGTTGTAGGCCCAGCGGTTGTCCACGCCGAGGCCCTTGCCCATCTCGCCGTTCACGCCCAGGATGCGCTGCACATTGGGGTTGTCGCTCTTGAGCATCTGCTCGACGTTCTTGGAGGTGATGCCGTACTCCTCGGCCTCCAACATGGCGTTGAGCGTCCAGCGCACCACCATGAACCATTCGTCATCGCCCTGGCGCACCATGGGGCCGAGCGGCTCCTTGGAGAAGTCTTCGGGCAGGATGACGAAGTCGTCCGGCGCCGACGAGGACGCGCGCAGCGCCGCCAGTTGCGACTTGTCGCTGGTAGTGGCGTCGCAGCGGCCGGCCTCGAAGGTGCGAAAGCCTCCTTCGGAAGTCTCGATCACCACCGGCTTGTAGGTGATCTTGTGCGAGCGGAACCAGTCGGCCAGGTTCAGCTCGGTGGTCGTGCCCTGCAGCACGCAGACCGAGGCACCGTCGAGCTCGCTGGCACTCTTCACGCCGAGGCTCTTCTTGACGATCACGCCCTGGCTGTCGTAGTAGTTGGTGCCGGTGCTCATCAATCCGAGCGTGGTGTCGCGCACGATGGTCGCCGTCGAGTTGCGCGTCAGCACATCCACCTCGCCCGACTGCAGAGCGGTGAAGCGTTGCTGCGTGGTCAGCGGCGTCACCTTGAACTTGGACGCGTCACCGAAGACCGTGGCCGCAATCGCGCGACACATGTCGATGTCCAGGCCCTTCCAGACCCCCTTGCTGTCGGCCAGCGAGAACCCCGGCAGACCCGGGTTGATGCCGCACTGCACGAAGCCCTTTTTCTTGACCGCGTTGTAGGTGTCCCCCGCCTGGACGGCCGTGCTGGCAAATGCCATAGCCACGCCGGCGGCCAGCAGAGTCAGTGCCTTGTTCATTGTGTCTCCTTGAAATCGTTGCTGTCGGACAGGATCGCGAGCTGGACCCCTGACCGGCCATTGTGGGTGGCCTCGGCGGCCACTGTCAAGGCAAAGTCGGGCCATGAAAACCCTAGCTTTTGCAGCGGCGGCGCGGTTTTTCCGCTGCAAGCTTTGCAGGGAGAACAAGGCCAGGCAGGTGTCTGCAGCCCCGCGCCCGCAAGGGCACGGGCCGCAGCCAGCGCGGTGCGCGCACAAAAAAACGCCTTGGCACTTTGAATGCCAAGGCGCTGCGTAGTCCGTGGTGGGTGATAGTGGGATCGAACCACTGACCCCTGCCGTGTGAAGGCAGTGCTCTACCGCTGAGCTAATCACCCGGATCGCGTTTTGCGAAGAGCGCGATTATGGCACAGCTTGCGTCGCATCCCGGGCAGGTTTCCACACCGTCTGGCCTGCGCTTGCCTTGTCGATCTGCAGCAGCACGGCCTCGTGGGCGGCGAGCTCGCGGGCGTCGGCCAGCAGCACCGGCAGATCGAAGCCGCTCAGGTCCAGCGCCGCGGCAGCGATCGCCTGCGGGCTGTCCACGACACCGGGCGCAACCAGCAGAGATTCCTGGCCACGCGTCATCTGGATGTAGACGCTGGCGAGCAGCTCCGCATCGAGCAGCGCACCGTGCAGCGTGCGGTCCGAGCGGTCCACCTCCAGACGGTCGCACAGCGCGTCGAGCGTGTTGCGCTTGCCCGGATAGAGGTCGCGCGCCAACATCAGGGTGTCGAGCACGCCCGCCAGCGCAGCGGCAAGCGGCGGGCGCTTCAGACGCGCGAACTCCATCTCCAGAAAGCCCATGTCGAAGGCGGCGTTGTGGATGATGAGCTCCGCACCCTGGAGGTAACCAAAAATCTGCTCGGCGCATTCCGCAAACTTTGGCTTGTCGCGCAGGAATTCGCTGCTCAGGCCGTGCACGCGCAGCGCGCCTTCCTCGCTCTCGCGCTCGGGGTTGAAGTACAGGTGCAGGTTGTTGCCCGTCAGGCGTCGGCCCACCAGCTCCACGCAGCCGAGCTCGACAATGCGGTCGCCCTGCTCGGCCGACAGTCCGGTGGTTTCCGTATCCAGCACGATCTGGCGCACGGCGTTGCTCGTCATGGTTTGCTGTTCTCCTCTCGTGACGCTCCGCCAGACAGCGCAGCGACCGCGGCCCGCACCGCCTCCTGGGCCAGGATGGCACTGTGCAGCTGCGACGGCTGCAGCGCCAGGGCCTGGGACACATCGGCGTGGCCCAGCGCCAGGGCTTGCTCCAGGCTCTTGCCACCCAGCCACTGTGCGACAAAAGAAGCGGCGGCTATGGCCGGCGCCGCGCCGTAGGCCTTGAAGCGCGCTTCTTCGATGTGCACGCCGTCGGCGTGCAGGCGAAGCTGCAGCCGTATCACTTCGCCCGCTCGGGGCGAACCGACCATGGCGGTGGCGACGCCCGGCTCGGCGGCGTCGAACGAGCCGCAATTGCGCGGGTTCTCGAAATGGTCGTTGACCTGCTGCGAATACGCCATTGCGGCGAGTTTAGCGGTCGCTCAGCGCCGGCGCCCATTGCAGCGCGTCGACGTCCACGCCTTGCTGGTGCATCTCCCACAGGGGGCTGATTGCCCTCAGGCGCAGCACCGCCTCGCGTATCGCCTGCACCGCCTGGTCGATCTCGCGCTCGGTGGTAAAGCGTCCGGTGGTAATGCGCAGGCTGCTGTGCGCGAGCTCGTCGCTGCGCCCCAGCGCGCGCAGCACGTGGCTGGGTTCGGCGCTGGCCGAGGTGCAGGCGGAACCCGAGGACAGCGCCACGCCGCGGATCGCGCTCATCAAGGCCTCGCCTTCCACACAAGGCACGCTCAGGTTCAGGTTCTGCGGCACGCGCTGGTCCAAGCTGCCATTGACCAGTATCTCGCCCAGCGGCAGCAGGCCCGCGAGCAGCCGCTGCTGGAATGCGCGCGCATGCGCGTTGTCCTCGTGCATCTCGCGCCCGGCGATGCGAAAGGCCTCGCCCATGCCGACGATCTGGTGCGTGGGCAGCGTGCCCGAGCGCAGCCCGCGCTCGTGCCCGCCACCGTGTATCTGCGCGCTCAGCCGCACCCTGGGTTTGCGCCGGACATACAGCGCGCCCACGCCCTTGGGGCCATAGGTTTTGTGCGCCGTCATGCTCATCAAGTCCACCGGCAGACTGGCCAGGTCGATGTCCACCCGCCCCGTGGCCTGGGCCGCATCCACGTGCAGCAGCACGCCGCGCTCGCGGCACAAGGCGCCGATCGCGGCGATGTCTTGCACCACGCCGATTTCATTGTTCACGAACAGCACGCTGACCAGCACGGTGTCCTCGCGCAGCGCGTCGGCCAGGCGCTGCAGGTCGAGCAAGCCATCGGGCTGCACGTCCAGGCAAGTGACCTCGCAGCCGCGCTGCTGCAGCTCGTGCATGGTGTCGAGCACCGCCTTGTGCTCGGTCTTGAGGGTGATGAAATGCCTGCCCTTGTGCTGGTAGCTCTCGGCTACGCCCTTGAGCGCAAGATTGATCGACTCGGTCGCGCCGCTGGTCCAGACGATCTCGCGCGCATCGGCGCCGACCAGCGCGGCCACCTGCTCGCGCGCGCGCTGTACCGCTTCCTGCGCCTCCCAGCCCCAGGCGTGGGAACTGGACGCCGGGTTGCCAAAGCGCGTGCGCAGCCAGGGAAGCATGGCGTCGACCACCCGCGTGTCGCACGGGGTGGTCGCGCCATAGTCGAGATAGATGGGGGGAGAAACGGCCATGGATGCGGCCGATTCTCGAACTTGCTCCGCTATTTGGCAAACGCCGCGCTGCCCAGCGCAAACACCGAATTGGGCGCGTTCACGCGGATGGGCTTGACCACCGGCACGGTGGAGATCGCGCGCCGCGTGGCCGGGCGGTCTTCAATGCGGATGCCGCGCGCCAGTTGCTCGTCAACGAGCTTTTGCAGCGTGACCGAGTCGAGGAACTCGACCACGCGCTGGTTCAGCGCAGTCCACAAGTCGTGCGTCATGCACTTGCCGCCACCCATGCAGTTTTCGCTGCCGCCGCATTGCGTCGCGTCGATCGGTTCGTCCACCGACACGATGATGTCGGCCACGGTGATGGAGCCGGCCTTGCGCGCCAGCGTGTAGCCGCCGCCCGGGCCGCGTGTGGATTCCACAAGTTCATGGCGGCGCAGCTTGCCAAAGAGCTGTTCCAGATAGGACAGCGAGATCTGCTGACGCTGGCTGATCGCTGCCAGCGTCACCGGACCACTGTTCTGGCGCAAGGCCAGATCGATCATGGCGGTGACGGCAAAACGGCCTTTGGTAGTGAGGCGCATGAACGGCTCCTGTAAGTAAGCACCAGACAAACAGCCAGCAGCAACCCGGGATGGAAGGCGGCAAGCGATTGCCCGAATGCCCGCATTACCCGACTGATTTGTACGACTATACCATTAATCTCCAGTAATTTTCTCGGGTAATTTGCACGGTACTTGATTTTTGTCAAGAACCGAACAGGGCGCCTCGCAGTAGCGCCAAGTCGTCGCGCGCCTGCGCCGCCTGCTCGAACTCCAGATTGCGTGCGTGTTCGTACATGGCCTGCTCCAGGCGCTTGATTTCGCGCGCCAAATCCTTTTGGTCCATGTCTTCCACCCGGGCGCGCTGCAGTTGTGCCTGGGCCGCTTTTTCCGCGTCGCGCCCGGCCTTTTCGCTGTACACGCCATCGATCAGGTCGCGCACCTGCTTGACGATGGCACGCGGCGCTATGCCACGGGCCTGGTTGTACGCGGTCTGTCTGGCGCGGCGCCGCTCGGTCTCGTCGATGGCCTTCTTCATCGAATCGGTGATGCGGTCGGCGTACAGAATGGCCTTGCCATGCAGATTGCGCGCCGCACGGCCAATGGTCTGGATCAGGCTGCGCTCGGCGCGCAGAAAGCCTTCCTTGTCGGCGTCCAGAATCGCGACCAGCGAGACCTCGGGGATGTCCAGACCCTCGCGCAGCAGGTTGATGCCGACGAGCACGTCAAACGTGCCCAGGCGCAGGTCGCGGATAATCTCCACGCGCTCCACGGTATCGACGTCCGAGTGCAGGTAGCGCACCGCGACACCGTTTTCCGCCAGGTATTCGGTGAGCTGCTCGGCCATGCGCTTGGTCAGCGTGGTGATCAAGACCCGCTCGTGCACCTTCACGCGCTCGCGGATTTCCTGCAAGACGTCGTCCACCTGGCTGGTCGCCGGGCGCACCTCGATTTCGGGGTCCACCAGGCCGGTGGGGCGCACCACCTGGTCGACGATCTGGCCCGAGTGCTCTTTTTCATAGTCTGCCGGCGTGGCCGAGACGAAGACCACCTGGCGCATGCGGCGCTCGAACTCCTCGAACTTGAGCGGTCGGTTGTCCAGCGCCGAAGGCAGGCGAAAGCCGTATTCCACCAGCGTGGTCTTGCGCGAACGGTCGCCGTTGTACATGGCGTTGAGTTGCCCGATCATCTGGTGGCTCTCGTCGAGGAACATCACCGTGTCCCTGGGCAGGTAGTCGGTCAGCGTCGAGGGCGGCTCGCCCGGTGCCGCACCCGACAAATGCCGGGAGTAGTTCTCGATGCCCTTGCAGTGGCCCACTTCCGTGAGCATCTCGATGTCGAAGCGGGTGCGCTGCTCCAGACGCTGCGCTTCCACCAGCTTGCCCTGGTCGACGAAGAATTTCACCCGCTCGACCAGTTCCTGCTTGATGGTCTCGACGGCCGAGAGCACCACGTCGCGCGGCGTCACGTAGTGGCTGCGCGGATACACGGTGAAGCGCGGGATGCGCTGCACCACCTGGCCGGTCAGGGGGTCAAACAGTTGCAGGCTTTCCACCTCGTCGTCGAACAGCTCTATGCGCACGGCAAGCTCCGAATGCTCGGCGGGAAAGACGTCGATGGTGTCGCCGCGAACGCGAAACTGTCCGCGCGCGAAGTCCATGTCGCTTCTCTGGTACTGCATGCGCACGAGCTGGGCGATCACGTCACGCTGTCCCATGGGGTCGCCGGCGCGCAGGGTCATCACCATGCGGTGGTAGCTCTCGGGATTGCCTATGCCGTAGATCGCCGAGACGGTGCCGACGATGACCACGTCGCGGCGCTCGAGCAGGCTTTTGGTGGCAGAAAGCCGCATCTGCTCGATGTGCTCGTTGATCGCGCTGTCTTTTTCAATGAACAGGTCGCGCTGCGGCACATAGGCCTCGGGCTGGTAGTAGTCGTAGTAACTGACGAAGTACTCGACCGCGTTTTTCGGGAAGAACTCGCGAAATTCGCTGTAGAGCTGCGCCGCCAGCGTCTTGTTCGGCGCAAACACCATCGCCGGCCGCCCCAGCCGCGCGATGACGTTGGCCATGGTGAAGGTCTTGCCCGATCCGGTCACGCCCAGCAGGGTCTGGAAGGCCTCGCCGTCGCGCACGCCCTCTACCAGCTTGTCTATCGCCTCGGGCTGGTCGCCGGCGGGCGGATAGGGCTGGAAAAGCTGGAAGGGCGAATCCGGAAACTGCACGAATTCACCCTGGGCAGCGGGTGCGGGGGCGACAAGGTCTTGCATGCGGTGGGTCAACGGCGGCGCGCAGGCGCTCGTTAAAATTTGCTGTTCCGCCATCCTAGCTGGTGACGGTGTCCACCCTGTTCAACTTCCAGGACACATCATGTCTCTGTTTTCCGCCGTGCAAATGGCAGCGCGCGACCCGATCTTCGGCCTCAACGACCAATTCGCCAAAGACGCGAATCCGAACAAGGTCAACCTGGGTGTGGGGGTGTACTTCACCGACGAAGGCAAGCTGCCCCTGCTCGAATGCGTGCGCCAGGCGGAACAGGCCATGCTGCAGGCCCCCAAGGCGCGCAACTACCTGCCGATGGACGGCATCGCCGCCTACGACGCCGCCGTCAAGGCCCTGGTGTTTGGCGCGCAATCCGAAGTGGTGCGCTCCGGGCGCGTCGCCACGGTGCAAAGCCTGGGCGGCACCGGCGGGCTGAAGATAGGCGCCGACTTTCTGCACCAGCTCCAGCCCGGCGCCAAGGCGCTGGTGTCCAACCCCACGTGGGCGAACCACAACGCGATCTTTCAGCACGCGGGCTTTCAGGTAGGCAACTACACCTACTACGACGCCGCCGGCCGCAAGGTCGACTTCGACGGCATGCTCGCCGACCTGCGCGCCGCCGCGCCCGGCACCGTGGTGGTGCTGCACGCCTGCTGCCACAACCCCACGGGCTACGACTTGAGCGCCGCGCAGTGGGACCAGGTCGTGGACGTGGTGCGCGAAAAGCAGCTCGTCGCCTTCCTGGACATGGCCTACCAGGGCTTTGGCCAGGGCATCAAGGAAGACGCGACGGCGATCGAGAAATTCACCGCCTCAGGTTTGAGCTTCTTCGTCTCCACTTCATTTTCCAAGAGCTTCAGCCTCTACGGCGAGCGCGTGGGCGCGGTGTCGGTCGTGACGCAAAGCAAGGACGAAACCGAGCGCGTGCTGTCACAACTCAAGATCACGGTGCGCACCAACTACTCCAACCCGCCCACGCACGGCGCGAGCATCGTCGCCAGCGTGCTGCAAAGCACCGAACTGCGCGCGCTGTGGGAAAAGGAGTTGGGCGAGATGCGCACCCGCATCCAGAGCATGCGCCGCGCCCTGGTCGACGGCCTGAAGGCTGCGGGCGTCACGCAGGACATGTCCTTCATCACCACGCAGGTCGGCATGTTCAGTTATTCGGGCCTCTCCAAGGATCAAATGGTGCGCCTGAAGAGCGAGTTCGGCGTCTATGGCACCGACAGCGGGCGCATGTGCGTGGCCGCGCTGAACACGCGCAACGTCGACTACGTGGCCAAGGCGATTGCGGCGGTGCTGTAAGCTCAGCCGACGACCAGCCGAAAACCGCCTTCGGGCGGTTTTTTCATCGCCGGGTCACCCCGCCCCCTGCTCCTCATGGAAAAAACCGAGTCACTGCCACACACACCGGTCATGGCGCAGTACCTCGCGCTCAAGGCCGAGTACCCCGAGACGCTGCTGCTCTACCGCATGGGCGACTTCTACGAGCTGTTCTACGCCGATGCCGAGAAGGCCGCGCGGCTGCTCGACATCACGCTGACGCAGCGCGGGCAGTCGGGCGGGCAGCCGGTGGTGATGGCCGGAGTGCCTTTTCATGCGCTTGAAAATTACCTGGCGCGGCTCATCAAGCTGGGTGAATCGGTGGCGATTGCCGAGCAGGTGGGCGACGTGGCCGCCGCCAAAGGGCCGGTCGAACGCAAGGTGGTGCGCGTGGTCACGCCCGGCACCATCACCGACAGCGAGCTGCTGAGCGACAAGGCCGAAGCGCTGCTGCTGGCGCTGCACCAGGGGCCGCGTGCGCGCTGCGGCCTGGCCTGGCTGTCGGTGACGCAGGGACGGGTGTTTCTGGCCGAATGCGCGCCGGATGAGCTCGCGGCCTGGCTCACGCGCATCGCGCCCAGCGAGCTGATCTACAGCGCCGGTGTGACCCAGCGCTTTGAGCAGCAATTGCAGCAATTTCAACACCGGGGTGCATTGGCCTGTCCGCTCACGCCGCGCCCAGACTGGCAGTTTGACGGCCCCTTGGGCGAGCGCAGCCTGTGCGAGCACCTCGGTGCCGCAAGCCTGGCCGCCTGGCAGGCGGAGAACCTGCACGAGGCCCACGCCGCCGCCGCTGCCTTGCTGCACTACGCCGAACACACCCAGGGGCGCACGCTCACCCATTTGCACAGCGTGCAGGTGCAACGCGACGACGCGCTGATCACCCTGCCCGCGAGCACGGTGCGCAACCTGGAACTGGTGCAAACCTTGCGCGGCGAAAGCAGCCCTACCCTGCTGTCGCTGCTGGACACCTGCATGACCGGCATGGGCAGCCGCCTGCTGCGCGCCTGGCTGCTGCAGCCCGAGCGCGACCGCGGGGCAGCGCGCCAGCGCCTGGCCGCCACCCAGGCGCTGCGCGGCGGGGCCTGGCAGGTGCTGCGCGAGCAGCTCAAGGGCGTCGCCGACGTGGAGCGCATCACGGCGCGCATTGCGCTGCGCCAAGTGCGCCCGCGCGAGCTGCTGGCCTTGGCGCATACGCTAGAAAAAAAGGAGCTGCTCGCGCTTTCTGGACAAGCGTCAGAACCCTATTTGACCGATATTTTTGCGCAACTGCGTCCTCCTGCCACGGCGCTCGATCTGCTGCGCTCGGCCATCGCCCCCGAGCCCGCAGCGCTGGTGCGCGACGGCGGCGTGATTGCCGACGGCTTTGACGCCGAGCTCGACGAGCTGCGCGCCATCCAGAGCAATTGCGACGGCTTTCTGCTCGAGCTGGAAGCGCGCGAGAAGGAGCGCAGCGGCATCCCCAACCTGCGCGTGCAGTTCAACAAGGTGCATGGCTTCTACATCGAAGTCACCACCAGCCATCTGGACAAGGTGCCGGGCGACTACCGCCGCCGCCAGACGCTGAAGAATGCCGAGCGCTTCATCACGCCCGAGCTCAAGGCTTTCGAGGACAAGGCCTTGTCCGCCCAGGAGCGCGCGCTGCAGCGCGAAAAGTGGTTGTACGAGCAGGTGCTCGATCGACTGCAGCCCGAGGTAGCGCAGCTCATCCGCGTCGCCCAGGCGCTGGCGCAGCTCGATGTGCTCTGTTGCCTGGCCGAGCGCTCGCTGACGCTGAACTGGTGCGCGCCCAGCTTTGCCACCGACCCCTGCATCGACATCGAGGCCGGCCGCCACCCTGTCGTGGAAGCACGCCTGGCCGAGGCTTCCAGCGGCGCCTTCATCCCCAACCCCACGCGCTTGCACGCCAGGCAGCGCATGCAGATCATCACCGGGCCCAACATGGGCGGCAAATCCACCTACATGCGCCAGGTGGCCATCATCGTGCTGCTGGCCAGCATGGGCAGCCACGTGCCGGCAACAAGCTGCCGCCTGGGGCCGATCGACGCGATCCACACCCGCATCGGCGCGGCCGACGACCTGGCCAACGCGCAATCGACCTTCATGCTGGAGATGGTGGAAGCGGCGCAAATCCTGCACGCTGCCACGCCCGAAAGTCTGGTGTTGATGGACGAGATCGGCCGCGGCACCAGCACCTTCGACGGCCTGGCACTGGCGTCGAGCATTGCCCGCCATCTGCACGACAAGAGCCAGGCCTTCACGCTGTTTGCCACGCACTACTTCGAACTCACCGAATTGCCCGCAAGTGCCCGCCACGCCATCAACCTGCATGTGAGCGCGGTGGAAAGCGGCCAGGACATCGCCTTTCTGCACGAGATCCAGCCCGGGCCGGCCAGCCGCAGCTACGGCATTCAGGTGGCCAAACTGGCCGGCATGCCCGCCAGCGTGCTGCACCATGCGCGCCATGCGCTGGAGGCGCTGCAGACGCGCGCTCAGGAAGCGCAGCGCCAGGTCGACCTGTTTGCCGCCCCGCCGGCGCCGCCGCCCAGCGCGCCGAGTGCGGCCGAGGCTGCGCTTGCGCAGCTCAACCCCGACCAGCTCAGCCCGCGCGATGCGCTGGATGCGCTCTACCAGCTCAAGGCCTTGCTCAAAAGCTGAGGCAAGGCGCAAGGCACTCCAGGCGCGTGGCGCATCCCGCTCGGTGCCGGTCTGCGGCTCGGCAAGTCCTTTCAACGTCCTCGGACAGTGCTGCGTGTTGCGCCCCAAAGCCCGAACACGCGCAGGGCTTGCGCCATCGCAGCGGCTTGTTCGCGGCTGGCGCTAGCGTCGGTCCGCCAGCGCATGGGCGATGGTGCCCAGATCGACGTATTCCAGCTCGCTGCCCACCGGCACCCCGCGCGCCAGCCGGGTCACGCGCACCCCCAGGCGCTTGAGCGCCTCGGACAAGGCGTGGGCAGTGGCTTCACCCTCGGCGGTGAAGCTGGTGGCCAGAATCACCTCCTGCACCACGCCGTCGGCGGCGCGTTGCAGCAGTTGCTGCATGCCGATGTCTGCCGGCCCGACGCCGTCCAGTGGCGACAGCCGCCCCATGAGCACGAAGTACAGGCCATTGAAGGCGCCGGTGCGCTCCATCGCAGCCTGGTCGGCCGGGGTTTCGACCACGCACAGGCGGGTGGCGTCGCGCCCGCCGTCGCGGCAGATGGCACACAGTGCCTGCTCGGAAAAGGTGTGGCAGCGCTCGCAATGGCCCAGGTGCTCGCAGGCCTGCTGCAGCGCCCGCGCCAGCATTTGCGCGCCTGAACGGTCGTGCTGCAGCATGTGGTAGGCCATGCGCTGGGCAGACTTCACGCCCACCCCGGGCAGGCGGCGCAGCGCCTGGATCAGCGCCTGCAGGCTGCCGGCATCGGACACTGAGCGCTGCCCCCAGATCAGAACGGAAACTTCATGCCGCCGGGCAGGCCCGGCATGCCGGCAGTGATCTTGCCCATCTTCTCCTGCGAGGTCTCCTCGGCCTTGCGCACGGCCGCGTTGAAGGCCGCGGCCACGAGGTCTTCGAGCATGTCCTTGTCCTCGGCCAGCAGGCCGGGGTCGATGGTGACGCGCTTGACGTCGTGCTTGCAGGTCATGAGCACCTTGACCATGCCGGCGCCCGATTCGCCCTCGACCTCGATGCGCTCGAGCTCGTCTTGCGCCTTCTTGAGGTTGTCCTGCATGGCCTGGGCCTGCTTCATGAGGCCGGCAAGCTGTCCTTTGTTGAACATCGATGTTTCCTTGTGGTCCTGAAAATGTTTAAGAGACGCTCTTCTGGCCAGGGCATGCGGCGTGCGCGCACACCGATTCGTCGCACGGCCCGCCTGAGATGGCAGGGCCAGCGGCCGCAAGAGCAAGACCACTCTTGCGCCACGCAGGCGCGGTGTTTTGCCACTGCCGCCGCAATACTTCAATCATGCCAGCCGGATGCTGCCAGGGACGATTCTCGCCCCGAACTCGCGCATCAACCGCTGCACCTGCGGATCGCCATGCACGATGGCTTCGGCCCGTCGCTGGCGCGCCACTTCGGCGGCCGCGTTGCGCCGCGCCGGGCTGTCGCTCACGGCGCCGACTTCGACGCTGATCTGGCTCGCCTGCCCCGCTTCCTGCAGCGCCAGGCGCAAACGCTCGCGCGTCGTCGCCTGGTTGAGCGAAGCGTTTTCCACACGCAGATGCCAGTGGTCGGCGTCGCGCGCCACGAGTTGCGACTGCAGCGCCAGCTCGCGCACCAGCGCGCCTATCTTCTGCTGCGCCACGAGCTGCTGCACCAGCGCATGCCAGACGTCGCCCTCGGGCGTGGGCGCGAGCTCCGTTGCCATCGCGGTGGTGTCCTCCCCCTGGGGCAAGTCGCGTACCGGAACGCTCATGGTTTGCGTAGCAGCTTGCGCAGTCGGCACAAGGGTTTGCGAGGGTTTTTCCTTCAAGCTCTCGGGCGTGCGCACCGGCAGGCGCAGATCGCCCGGGACGGCGCTCTGCGCAACGTCTGAGGCCGCGCTGTCGTGCGCGGTCGGCACGGCGCGCGCCGATGCGGGCACCGGTGTCGGTGTCGGTGTGGGTGTGGGTATTGGTGCCGAGGATGGCGACGATGCAAGGGCAGGCGTTTGCTGCAAAGCCGGCCGAGCGCCCGGCGCCGAATCCGCCGCCGGGGCCTGTGCAGGCTGCGGCGACGGCGCTGCAGGCGGGCGCGCTTTGGCAGCCTCAGCCGGCTTCAGCTTTTTTTTTTCTGCGCCGGGACCCGCAGGCTTGAAGGCCAGCAGCCTGAGCAGCACCATGGTCAGCGCCGCGTACTCGTCGGGCGCAAGGCCAAGCTCTTGCATGCCGTGCAGGCAGATGCTGTAGAGCAGCTGCACCTCGTCGGCCGGCATGGCCTGCGCCAGGCGCAGCATCTCGGCCGCGTCCGGCCCGCTCTCGCTTGCGAGCAGTGCGGCGTCGGGCGCCACCTGGGCGGTCGCCACGCCCTGGAGCACCGCCACCATGTCCTGCAAGGTGGCAGCGGCGGACAAGCCCTGCACGCGCAAGGCCTCGCTGGTCTGCACCACGCGCTGGCCGTCGCCCTGCGCCAGCGCATCGATCAGCGCAAACACGTGGGCGCGGTCGGCGCTGCCCAGCATCTGGCGCACCGCCTCTTCCTGCAAGGCGCCGCCGCCGAAAGCGATCGCCTGGTCGGTCAGGCTGAGCGCATCGCGCATCGAGCCGCGCGCCGCATGCGCGATCAGGCGCAAGGCCTGGCCCTCGGCGGCAATCGATTCGGTGCCGAGCACCTGGGCGAGGTGCTGCGCGATCACCTCCGGCGCCATGGGGCGCAGATTGAACTGCAGACAGCGCGAGAGCACCGTCACCGGCACCTTCTGCGGATCGGTCGTGGCGAGCACGAACTTCAGATACTCCGGCGGCTCCTCCAGCGTCTTGAGCATGGCGTTGAACGCGGTGTTCGTGAGCATGTGTACTTCGTCGATCATGAAGACCTTGAAGCGCCCCTGCACCGGCTTGTACACCGCCTGCTCCAGCAGGCCTTGCACCTCGTCCACACCGCGGTTGGAGGCAGCATCGAGCTCGACGTAATCGGCAAAGCGCCCCGCGTCGATCGCGGTGCAGGCCGGACAGACGTCGCAGGGCGTGGCGGTGATGCCGCCCTGCCCGTTCGCCCCCACGCAATTGAGCGATTTGGCCAGGATGCGCGAAACCGTCGTCTTGCCTATGCCGCGCGTGCCCGTGAACAGATAGGCGTGGTGCAGGCGTTGCTGCGTGAGCGCATTGGCCAGCGCCTTGACCACGTGCTCCTGGCCTACCATCTGCGAAAAATTGCGAGGGCGGTACTTGCGGGCGAGCACGAGATAAGACATGGTGGGTGATTCTATGTGGCCAGTGCGGTCGCGAGCGCGCGGCAGGCCCTTACAATGCAAGGCGACGGGCCTCCCCGCATGGTGAAGCAGCCAATCGGGTCAGGTGGGGAACCAAGCAGCCCCAACTGTGGAGCCAGTGCCGGGGGTAAGGCTCGTCACCCATTTTCCCCAACTCCGCAACACAACAAGCATAAAAAAAGCCCCGCTAGCGGGGCTTTTTGAATGGCACTGCGAGTGCTTATTTGGCGCGGGTGCCGACCACTTCGATTTCGACGCGGCGGTTCTTGGCGCGACCTTCCTTGGTCTTGTTGGAGGCGATGGGCTGGGTTTCGCCCTTGCCTTCGGTGTAGATGCGGTTCTTTTCGATGCCCTTGGACACCAGGTAAGCCTTGACGGACTCGGCGCGGCGCACCGACAGCTTCTGGTTGTAGGCGTTGGTGCCGATCGAGTCGGTGTGGCCCACGGCAACCACGACTTCAAGGTTGATGCCCTTGATCTTGGAGACCAGATCGTCGAGCTTGGCCTTGCCTTCGGGCTTCAGGACAGACTTGTCGAAGTCGAAGAAGGCGTCGGCGCCGTAGGTGACCTTGCTGGCCACGGCGGGTGCGGGTGCGGGGGCAGGTGCCGGAGCAGCGGCCGGCGCGGGAGCGGCGGCGGGTGCCGGAGCAGCGGCGGTCTTTTGCAGCGCGCCGTCGCAGCCTTCAGCGGCGGTGGCGGGCGTCCAGGACGCATCGCGCCAGCACAGTTCATTGGTGCCGTTCTTCCAGACCAGCTCACCCGTGCCATTCACCCAGTTGTCGATGGTTTTGCCGCCATCAGCCGCTTTTACCTGGGCAGTGGCCGAAGCAGCCAGCACGGCAGAGGCCAACAGCACTGCCACTTGGTTCAGTTTTTTCATGGTTCTCCTCTTGGGAAATTAAAAACCGCAGCCGCGCTGCGAAAACAAGACGTCGTCAGTGAACCGCACTAAAAACGTTGACCAGATTGTGCCACAGGCGCTACCAATAGTGTGGCAATCGGTGCGCGCCGGCGGTGCATGCCACCCGGATGAGACCCAAGCTGTTGCCATATGGCAACAAACCCTTGCACCTAAAATGGCCCTTCTTTCCCGTGTCCGGATCGTACGAAATGCCTGAGTTCGCCAAGGAAACCCTGCCCATCGGCCTGGAAGAGGAGATGCGCCGCAGCTACCTCGATTACGCGATGAGCGTGATCGTCGGCCGCGCCCTGCCCGATGCGCGCGATGGCCTCAAACCCGTGCACCGGCGCGTGCTCTATGCAATGCATGAGCTGAACAACGACTGGAATCGCCCGTACAAGAAGTCGGCGCGCATCGTCGGCGACGTGATCGGCAAGTACCACCCGCACGGCGACAGCGCGGTCTACGACACCATCGTGCGCATGGCGCAGGACTTTTCGCTGCGCCACATGCTGGTCGACGGCCAGGGCAACTTCGGCAGCGTGGATGGCGACAACGCCGCGGCCATGCGCTACACCGAGATTCGCCTTTCGAAAATCGCCCACGAAATGCTCGCCGACATCGACAAGGAAACCGTCGATTACGGCCCGAATTACGACGGCAGCGAGAAAGAGCCGCTGGTATTGCCCGCGCGCCTGCCCAATCTGCTGGTCAACGGCAGCGCAGGTATTGCCGTGGGCATGGCGACCAATATCGCGCCGCACAACCTCAATGAAGTCGTTGACGCTTGTTTGCATTTGCTGCGCAGTCCAGACGCAACAGTAGACGACTTGATGGAAATCGTGCCCGCGCCCGACTTTCCCACGGCCGGCATCATCTACGGCATCCAGGGCGTCAAAGACGGCTACCGCACCGGGCGCGGGCGCGTGGTGATGCGCGCCAAGGTGCATTTCGAGGACATCGACCGCGGCCAACGCCAGGCCATCATCGTCGATGAGCTGCCCTACCAAGTGAACAAAAAGACGCTGCAAGAGCGCATGGCCGAGCTGGTGCACGAGAAAAAGCTCGAGGGCATCAGCCACATCCAGGACGAGTCCGACAAGTCGGGCATGCGCCTGGTGATTGAACTCAAGCGCGGCGAAGTGCCCGAGGTGGTGCTCAACAACCTGTACAAGCAGACCCAGCTGCAGGACACCTTCGGCATGAACATGGTGGCGCTGGTCGATGGCCAGCCCAAGCTGTGCAATCTGAAGGACTTGATCGAGGTTTTCATCGGCCATCGCCGCGAGGTCGTGACGCGGCGCACGGTGTTCGAATTGCGCAAGGCGCGTGAGCGCGGCCATGTACTCGAAGGCCTGGCGGTAGCGCTGGCCAACATCGATGAGTTCATTCGCATCATTCGCGAATCGCCCACGCCGCCCGTGGCACGGGCCGAGCTGATGAACCGCTCCTGGGACAGCGCGCTCGTGCGCGAGATGCTCACGCGCACCCGGGCGGACGGCGCAGTGGTGAACGCCGACGACTACCGCCCCGAGGGGCTGGAGCGCCATTACGGCCTGCAAACGGACGGGCTGTATCGCCTGTCGGAGACGCAAGCGCAGGAAATCCTGCAAATGCGTCTGCAGCGCCTCACCGGCCTGGAGCAGGACAAGATCGTCGCCGAATACAAGGACATCATGGCGGTGATAGAAGACCTGCTCGACATCCTCGCCCGGCCCGAGCGCGTATCCACCATCATTGGCGAGGAGCTCACCGCGCTGAAGAACGAATTCGGCCAGACCAGGCTGGGCGCGCGCCGTTCCACCATCGAGTACAGCGCGCAAGACCTCTCCACCGAAGATCTGATCACGCCCACCGACATGGTGGTCACGCTCAGCCACACCGGCTACATCAAGAGCCAGCCCCTGTCCGAATACCGCGCGCAGCGCCGCGGCGGGCGCGGCAAGCAGGCCACGCAAACCAAGGAAGACGACTGGATAGACCAGCTCTTCATTGCCAACACGCACGACTGGATCCTGTGCTTTTCCAACCGCGGACGGCTGTATTGGCTCAAGGTCTGGGAAGTGCCTGCCGGCTCGCGCAACGCGCGCGGGCGCCCCATCGTCAACATGTTCCCGCTGCAGGACGGCGAAAAGATCAACGTGGTGCTGCCGCTCACCGGCGAGATGCGCCACTTCCCCGAGGACCATTACGTCTTCATGGCGACCAGCATGGGCACGGTGAAAAAGACCGCGCTGTCGGAGTTTTCCAACCCGCGCAAGGTCGGCATCATCGCCGTCGGCCTGGACGAAGGCGACTACCTGATCGGCGCGGCGCTGACCGACGGCCAGCACGACGTGATGCTGTTCTCCGACGGCGGCAAGGCGGTGCGCTTTGACGAAAACGACGTGCGTCCCATGGGCCGCAATGCGCGCGGCGTGCGCGGCATGACGCTGGAAGAAGGTCAGAGCGTGATCGCCATGCTGGTGGCGCAGGACGAATCGCAAAGCGTACTCACCGCCACAGAAAACGGCTATGGCAAGCGCACCAGCATCACCGAATACACGCGCCACGGCCGCGGCACCAAGGGCATGATCGCGATCCAGCAAAGCGAGCGCAACGGCCGCGTCGTGGCCGCCACGCTGGTGCATGCCGACGACGAGATCATGCTGATCACCGACACCGGCGTGCTGGTGCGCACGCGCGTGGCGGAGATCCGCGAACTGGGACGCGCCACCCAAGGGGTGACGCTGATCAACCTGGACCAAGGCGCGCGCCTGTCGGGCCTGCAGCGCATCGTGGAGAACGACGCCGGCGATGAAGCCCCCGAAGAAATCTCCTGATTTGATAGCTGTCAGCGTATGCTGGTAAAGCGCTAGAGCCGAATTTTATTCAAATGAATCGCCCCTACAATTTTTCTGCCGGCCCCGCCGCCATCCCCGAAGAAGTGCTGCAAACCGCTGCCGCCGAAATGCTCGACTGGCACGGCAGCGGCATGAGCGTGATGGAGATGAGCCACCGCGGCAAGGAATTCGTCGCGATCTGCGAGCAGGCCGAAGCCGACCTGCGCGAGCTGCTCGCGGTGCCTGAGGAGTTTCGCATCCTCTTCATGCAGGGCGGCGGCGTGGCCGAGAACGCCATCGTGCCGCTGAACCTCTCGCGCGCGGGCACCGTGGACTTTGTCCTCACCGGCAGCTGGAGCCAGAAGTCGCGCAAGGAAGCGCTCAAGTACGCCGCCGAAGTGCACACCGCCGCCAGCGCCGAAGCCTCGGGCTTCACCACCGTGCCCGACCCCGCCGGCTGGCAGCTCTCGCGCGGCGCAAGCTACGTACACATCTGCAGCAACGAAACCATCCATGGCGTTGAATTCCAGGAACTGCCCGACCTCAAGGCCCTGGGCAGCGATGCGCCACTGGTCGTGGATTTTTCCTCGCACGTGGCCTCCCGCCCCGTGGACTGGAGCCGCGTCGGCCTGGCCTTCGGCGGCGCGCAAAAGAATCTGGGACCGGCGGGCGTGACCCTGGTCGTGGTGCGCGAAGACCTGACAGGGCACGCGCTGCCCATCTGCCCCAGCGCTTTCGACTACAAGAACGTGGCCGAGGCCGACTCACGCTACAACACCCCGCCCACCTGGGGCATCTACATCGCCGGGCTCACCTTCCAGTGGCTCAAGCGCCAGCGCGAGGGCGAGCTCAGCGGCATCGCCGCGATCGAGGCGCGCAACATCGCCAAGGCGCGCCTGCTCTACGACTTCATCGACGCCTCGGGCTTTTACCTGAACAAGGTTGCGCCCCATTGCCGCTCGCGCATGAACATCCCTTTTTTGCTCGCCGACGACACGCGCAGCGACGCCTTTCTCGCCGGCGCGCGTGAGCGTGGCCTGCTGCAGCTCAAGGGCCACAAGTCGGTCGGCGGCATGCGCGCGAGCATCTACAACGCCATGCCGATCGCGGGCGTGCAGGCGCTCGTGGACTACATGGCGGCCTTCGAGCGCGAGCACGCATGAGCGCCAGGGCGGCGCGCCACCGACGCACGGCGCCCGCCGCCGGCGCGGCAAACACCATCCATGACGAGGCCCATGTCTGAACCCCAAACCTCTCCCGCTCTGGCGCGCCTGCGCGAGCAGATTGACGAGATCGATCGCCAGCTGCTGATCCAGCTCAATGAACGCGCGCGCCTGGCCGAGCAGGTGGGCGAGGTCAAGAAGCGCGAAGGCAGTCCGCTGTTTCGCCCCGACCGCGTGGCCCAGGTCATAAACAGCGTGCAGGCGGCCAACCCGGGGCCGCTCAAGAGCCAGCACGTAGCGGCCATCTGGCGCGAGCTGATGTCCGCCTGTCTGGCGCTGGAAGCCCCGCAGCGCGTGGCACTGCTCGGCCCCGAGGGCACCTTCTGCGAGCAGGCCGCGATCGAATACTTCGGCAGCAGCGCCGACTTCGTCTATTGCGGCAACTTCGACGAGGTCTTCCACGCGGTGGCCGCGGGCACGGCCGAGTTTGGCGTGGTCGGCGTGGAGAATTCCAGCGAGGGCGCGGTGACGCGATCGCTCGACATGTTCCTGCGCACGCCCTGCCACATCGTCGGTGAGATCAGCCTGCTGGTGCGCCACCACCTGCTGCGCGCGAGCGAAGGCCTGGACGGCATCGAGGCGGTGCTGGCCCACCCGCAGGCGCTGGCGCAGTGCCAGGGCTGGCTCTCGCGCCACCTGCCGCAGGCCGAGCGCCGGCCGGTTTCGAGCAATGCCGAGGGCGCACGCCTGGCGGCGACCAACCCGGCTTGGGCCGGCATCGCCAGTGAGCGCTCGGCGCAGAAGTACGGCCTGCACCTGCTGGCCCAGGCAATCCAGGACGATGCGCACAACCGCACCCGCTTTGCCGTCATCTGCCTGCCGCAGACCATGCCCACGCCCCAGCCCAGCGGGCGCGACTGCACCAGCATGGTGGTTTCGGTGCCCAACCGCCCCGGCGCGGTGCACGACCTGCTGGTGCCGCTCAAGCAGCACGCGGTATCCATGACGCGCATCGAGTCGCGCCCCGCGCGCAACGGCCAGTGGGACTATTATTTTTATATCGACATCGAAGGGCATCCGGCGGAGCCGCACGTGGCGGCGGCGCTGGCCGAGCTGGCGCGGCTGTGCGCCTTCTACAAGGTGCTGGGCACCTACCCCGTCGCGCAATAAAGGCAATGCATGTTTGAACAACTCGGGCTCATCGGCTGCGGCCTGATGGGCGGCTCCTTCGCCCTGGCCATGAAGCGCGCCGGCCTGGTCAAGCGCGTGGTCGGCTACAGCAAGTCGCCCACCACTACCGAGCGCGCCCAGCAACTGGGCGTGATCGACGCGCAGGCGCCCTCGGCGCTGATGGCCGTCTCCAACGCCGACCTGGTGCTGCTGGCGGTGCCGGTGGCCGCAACCGAAGCCTCGCTCAAGGCGGTGCGCCACCTCATCACGCCCAGGATGCTGGTGATGGACGTGGGCTCGACCAAATCGGACGTGGTCGCCGCCGCGCAGCGCGCGCTGCGCGAGCACATCAGCAACTTCGTGCCCGCGCACCCCATCACCGGCCGCGAGGTCTCGGGCGTGGAGCACGCCGAAGCCGAGCTCTACAGCGGCCGCCAGATCATTCTCACGCCGACCGACGCGACCGATCTGAACCAGCTCGAACGCGCCGAAGAGCTGTGGAAGGCGCTGGGCTGCCGCGTCAAGCGCATGAGCCCGCAGGCGCACGATTCGGCCTTTGCCGCAGTCAGCCATCTGCCGCACCTGCTCGCCTTCGCGATGATGCAAAGCATCTCCATGCAGCCCGAGGCGGACGACTACCTCTCGCTGGCCGGCCCGGGCTTTCGCGACTTCACCCGCATCGCCGCGAGCGACCCCAAGATGTGGCGCGACGTGCTGCGCTCCAACCACGAGGAAATCCTCGGCCAGGCGGCGCTCTTTCGCGAAGCCCTGCGCGAGCTGGAGCAGGCGATGCAGGCAGACGACGACCAGCCGCTGGAAAACCTGATTACCGCCGCCAGCACCCTGCGCGCCAAGTGGCGCATGGGCGCGCAGCGGCGCAGCACGGGCGGCTGATGGGCTACCCGGCTTTTCTGGACATTCCCGCGCTGCAGGGCGTGGCCGGCTGCGTGCGCCTGCCGGGCTCCAAGAGCATCTCCAACCGCGTGCTGCTGCTGGCCGCGCTGAGCGAGGGCAGTACCGAAATCCGCGGCCTGCTGCACAGCGACGACACCCGCGTCATGCTCGACGCGCTGCGCCAGCTCGGCTGCACCGTGCAAGAGCCCGATGCCGACCGCCTGTGCCTGGGCGGCCTGGGCGCAAGTCCGCCTCCGGCGCACGGCGGCGCGCCCGTCAAGCTCTTTCTCGGCAATGCCGGCACCGCCATGCGCCCGCTGGCAGCGGCGCTGGCCCTGCGCGGCGGGCATTACGAGCTGTCGGGCGTGGCGCGCATGCATGAGCGCCCCATCGGCGACCTGGTGCAGGCGCTGCAGCAACTGGGCTGCGCCATCGAATACCTGGGCACGCCCGGTTTTCCGCCGCTGCGCATCCGCCAGGACGCGGCCGCGCCGCTGGCGCTCGATCGGCCGATTCGCGTGCGCGGCGACGTGTCCAGCCAGTTCCTCACCGCCCTGCTCATGGCCTTGCCCCAGCGTGCGCAGCAGCGCGCGCTCAGCATCGAAGTGGTCGGCGAGCTCATCTCCAAGCCCTACATCGACATCACGCTGGCGCTGCTCGAACGCTTTGGCATCGCGCTGCAGCGCGATGGCTACCGACGCTTCACCATCCTTGCGGGCAGCCGCTACCGCTCGCCCGGGGTGCTGCAGGTGGAGGCAGATGCCTCATCAGCTAGCTATTTCATAGCTGCTGGCGCAATAGCAGCAAGCGATGCAGGCCAAAATGGCTTGAAAATCGAGGGCGTGGGGCTTTCCTCCATCCAGGGCGACATCCGCTTCATCGACGCAGCCCGGGCCATGGGCGCGCAGATCACCGGCGACGCCCACAGCCTGCAGGTGCGCCGCGGGCGCTGGCCGCTCAAGGCGATCTCGCTGGACTGCAACCACATCCCCGACGCCGCCATGACCCTGGCTGCGATGGCGCTGTATGCCGAGGGCACGACCGAGCTCACCAACATCGCCAGTTGGCGCGTGAAGGAAACCGACCGCATCGCCGCCATGGCGGCCGAGCTCGGCCGCCTGGGCGCGCACTGCGAGGCGGGCGAAGACTATCTGCGCATCACGCCGCCCCGTGACGCGGCGCACTGGCGCGCCGCAAGCATCCACACCTACGACGACCACCGCATGGCGATGTGTCTGTCGCTTGCCGCCTTCAACCCGGCCGGGCTGCCGCTGCGCATCCTGGAGCCGGGCTGCGTGGCCAAGACCTTCCCGGGTTATTTCGACGCGCTGCTGGGTGTGGCGCAGACCGCGGCCGAACGCATTCCGGTGATCTGCATCGACGGCCCCACCGCCTCGGGCAAGGGCACGCTCGCCGCCGCGGTCGCCGCGCGCCTGGGCTACCACCTGCTCGATTCCGGCGCGCTGTACCGGCTCACCGCGCTGTCTGCGGCGCAGCATGGCGTTGGCCCCCAGCCGGCAAACGAGGCGGCGCTCGCCGAGCTGGCTGCGTGCCTGCCGGTGCGCTTTGACGCCGGCCGTATCTGGCTTGCTGGCCAGGACGTGAGCGAGGCGATACGCAGCGAGCAGATCGGCATGCAGGCCTCCCAGGTGTCGCAGCTGCCGCGCGTGCGCGCCGCCCTGGTGGCGCTGCAACACGGCTTTCGCCGTCTGCCCGGCCTGGTGGCCGACGGGCGCGACATGGGCACCGTAATCTTCCCGCAGGCGCCGCTCAAGATCTACCTCACCGCAAGCGCCCAGTGCCGTGCCGAGCGGCGCTACAAGCAATTGATTTCCAAGGGATTTGCAACTACAATCGCCGACCTTCGGGCAGACCTTGAGGCACGCGACGCGCGCGACATGCAGCGCCAGAGCGCGCCCCTCAAACCGGCCGAAGACGCCTTGCTGCTGGACAGCTCCGAGCTCACGATCGAAGAAACCGTGGAGCAGGTGCTTGGCTGGTGGCAGGCACGCCAGCCCTTTGCGCGCTGAACCGCAGCGCAAGGCGGCTGGCAAACGCCCGGCGGGCTCCCTCCTCGCGCGCATAGCGCAACGGCCCGCCGGTGGTTCAACCCTCAAACCCGCGGAAATACCCACTACCGCATTAGCCCTCGCACACAAACCGCATAGGCACCGCAATCGGGCGGTCCACGGAAACCCTGTGCTGCGATCAAGGAAACCCATGTCTGAATCTTTTGCCGAGCTGTTTGAAGAGTCCCAGAAACGCACCGAAATGCGCCCGGGCGAAGTCATCACCGCCGAAGTCGTCGCCGTCGAGCACAACTTCGTCGTCGTGAATGCCGGCCTCAAGTCCGAAGCCTACGTACCGATCGATGAGTTCAAGAACGACCAGGGCGAGATCGAAGTCCAGGTCGGCGACTTCGTCTCGGTCGCCATCGGCTCTATCGAAAACGGCTACGGCGACACCATCCTCTCGCGCGACACCGCCAAGCGCCTGGCTTCCTGGCTGTCGCTTGAAAAGGCGCTCGAATCCGGCGAATTCGTCACCGGCACCACCAGCGGACGCGTCAAGGGCGGCCTCACCGTCATGGTCAACGGCATCCGCGCCTTCCTGCCCGGCTCGCTGGTCGACACCCGCCCGGTCAAGGACCTTACCCCGTTCGAGAACAAGACCCTGGAATTCAAGGTCATCAAGCTCGACCGCAAGCGCAACAACGTGGTGCTCTCGCGCCGCGCCGTGGTCGAAGCCAGCATGGGCGAAGAGCGCGAGAAGCTTCTTGCCACGCTCAAGGAAGGCGCGATCGTGCAGGGCGTGGTCAAGAACATCACCGAATACGGCGCCTTCGTCGACCTGGGCGGCATCGACGGCCTGCTGCACATCACCGACATGGCCTGGCGCCGCGTGCGCCACCCCTCCGAGGTGGTGCAGGCCGGCCAGGAAATCACCGCCAAGGTGCTCAAGTTCGACCCGGAAAAGCAGCGCGTCTCGCTGGGCCTGAAGCAACTGGGCGACGACCCCTGGATGGGCGTCTCGCGCCGTTACCCCTCGGGCACGCGCCTCTTTGGCAAGGTCACCAACATCGCCGACTACGGCGCCTTCGTCGAGCTCGAGCCCGGCATCGAAGGCCTGGTGCACGTCTCCGAGATGGACTGGACGAACAAGAACGTGGCCCCGTCCAAGGTGGTCTCGCTGGGCGACGAGGTCGAGGTCATGGTGCTCGACATCGACGAGGACAAGCGCCGCATCAGCCTGGGCATGAAGCAGTGCAAGGCCAACCCCTGGCAGGAGTTCGCGCAGAACGTCAACCGCGGTGACCGCGTGAGCGGCCCGATCAAGTCGATCACCGACTTCGGCGTCTTCGTCGGCCTGCCTTCGGGCATCGACGGCCTGGTGCACCTGTCGGACCTGTCCTGGAACGAGCCGGGTGAAGCCGCGGTGCGCAACTACAAGAAGGGCCAGGAAGTGGAGGCCGTGGTGCTGGCGGTGGACGTCGAGCGCGAGCGCATCTCGCTGGGCATCAAGCAGCTCGATGCCGACTCCTTCACCACCTTTGCGTCGGTCAACGACAAGGGCTCCACCGTGACCGGCAAGGTCAAGAGCGTGGACGCGCGCGGCGCCGAGATCGACCTGGGCCAGGACATCGTCGGCCATCTGCGTGCCTCCGAGATCTCCCGCGACCGCGTGGAAGACGCGCGCAACGTGCTCAAGGAAGGCGATGAAGTCACGGCCGTGGTGGTCAACGTGGACCGCAAGAGCCGCACCATCCACCTGTCGATCCGCGCCAAGGACCAGGCCGACCAGCAGGAAGCCATGGCCAGCCTGAGCCAGACCTCGGGCAACGCCGGCACCACCAGCCTGGGTGCGCTGCTGCGCGCCAAGCTGGACCATTCGGAAGAGAAGTAAGCCCCAAGGCATCGCCAGGCGCTCGGCACGGTCACTACACGAGACCATCCCCGGGCGCCGCCAATGCCGCTCTTGCAGACCCGCCCATGACCCGTTCAGACCTCGTCGAGGAACTGGCCGCCCGCTTCGGCCAGTTCACCCAGCGCGATACGGAATCGGCCGTCAAGAACATCCTTGACGCGATCGCCGACGCGCTGGTGCGCGGTCATCGCATAGAGATACGCGGTTTTGGCAGCTTTTCGGTCAACCACCGCCGGCCGCGCACCGGGCGCAACCCGCGTACCGGCGAAGCCGTGCAGGTGCCGAGCAAGCGCGTCGCGCATTTCAAGCCGGGCAAGGCGCTGCGCACCAGCGTGGCGGCCAGCCTGGCAGGCACCGACGCTGGCACCGGCTCTGGCACCGCAAGTCCCGACGGCCAGTGAGCGCGCGCGCCCTGCCTGCCCCTTGGCAGGCGAGGCCTTCGCCCAGCCATGCGACACCGTAGAATCGGCCAGCATCGTTGGGAAGCTTCATGAAATATTTCGCATGGCTGCTCAAGGCAGCCATTTTTTTTACCCTGTTCGCCTTCGCGCTGAACAACCAGCAGGACGTCACCGTGCATTTCTTCTTCGGCACGCGGTGGACCACCTCGCTGGTGCTGGTAGTGCTTGCGGCGTTCACGCTCGGCGTGGCCGTGGGCGTGCTCGGCATGGTGCCGCACTGGTGGCGCCACCGCAGCGCCGCGCGCCAGCAGCGCGGTCCGGCGCTTGCGGCATCCACCGAGTCGCGCGCCGATGGAATTTGACCCGAGCTGGTTGCTGCTGGGCCTGCCCCTGGCCTTCGTCTTCGGCTGGCTCGCCTCGCGCCTGGATCTGCGTCAGTCGCGCGCCGACAGCCGGCGCGCACCCAAGGCCTATTTCAAGGGTCTGAACTACCTGCTCAACGAACAGCAGGACCAGGCCATAGACGCCTTCATCGAGGCGGTGCAGAACGACCCCGACACCACCGAGCTGCACTTTGCCCTGGGCAACCTGTTTCGCCGCCGTGGCGAATACAACCGCGCCGTGCGCGTGCATGAGCACCTGCTCTCGCGCGACGACATCGGCCGCGGCGACCGCGAGCGCGCGCAGCACGGTCTGGCGCTCGACTACCTCAAGGCCGGCTTGCTCGACCGCGCCGAGGACGCGCTGCGGCGCCTGGAAGGCACGCCGTTTGAAACCCAGGCCAGGCTCGCGCTGCTCATCATTTACGAGCGCTCGCACGATTGGCAGCAGGCCAGCGCGATTGCCCAGCGCATGCAGGACGCCCACCAGGGGGACTTCAGCGTGCGCCAGGCGCACTATCTGTGCGAACAGGCCGCAGGCCGCATCGCGCGCGCCGACCATGAGGCCGCGCGCGCGCTGCTGACCCAGGCCGTGGCGCTCGCGCCCAACGCACCCCGGGCGCGGCTGGAGCTGGCACGCCTGCAGTTGCAGCAAGGCGCGCCCGGCTCGGCGCTGGCAACGCTGCGCGAGCTTGCTGCCGCCGCCCCCGCCGCCCTGCCTCTTGCCGCCGCCTTGATGGTGGAAGCAGCCCAGGCCTGCGACGAGCAGCAGAGCGCGCGGGCGATGCTGCAGACGCACTACGAGACGCAGGCCTCGCTCGACGTACTGGACGCCATCATCGCGCTGTCGCCGGCAGACGCCGGTGCCAGCGGGCCTGCTCAGGCGCAGGACTGGTACGCCGACTACCTGGAGCGCGAGCCTTCGCTCGTGGTCGCGGGCAAGTGGCTGGCGCACGAGACGCTGAGCCACGAGGAGCGCCATCCGGCGATCCAGCGCGCGCTGGACCTGGCGGCCAAGCCCCTGCTGCGCTACCGCTGCGCCGCCTGCGGCTTTGAAGCCCTGCAGCATTTCTGGCAGTGCCCGGGCTGCCAGAGCTGGGACAGCTATCCGCCGCGGCGCGTCGAAGAGCTCTAGCGCCGCCTGCCCGCACTGCCCCTCCTAGAATCCGGCATCAATGTCTTTGTGGCTCCTGCTCGTTCTGCCGTTTGCCGCCAGCGTCCTGGCGGCGCTGCTGCCGGCGAACGCGCGCAACCTGGAGTCCACCCTGGCCGCGGTCGTGGCACTTTGGTGCACGCTGCAAAGCGCCCTGCTGTTCCCGGAAATTGCCGCCGGCCAGGTGCTGCAGGCCGAGCTCACCTGGATGCCGCAACTGGGCCTGAACCCCAGCGTGCGGCTGGACGGCTTCGCCTGGATGTTCTGCATGTTGGTCTTCGGCATAGGCACGCTGGTAGTGCTCTATGCGCGCTACTACATGTCGCCCTCGGACCCCGTGCCGCGCTTCTTTTCCTTTCTGCTCGCCTTCATGGGGGCGATGGCGGGCGTGGTGGTGTCGGGCAACACCGTACAGCTGGTCTTTTTCTGGGAGCTGACCAGCCTGTTTTCGTTTCTGCTGATCGGCTACTGGCACCACCGGCGCGACGCGCGGCGCGGCGCGCGCATGGCGCTCACCGTGACCGCGGCGGGGGGGCTGGCACTGCTGGGCGCGGTGTTGATGCTGGGCCACATCGTCGGCAGCTACACGCTGGACGCCACGCTCGCGGCTGGCGAGCAGATCCGCGCGCATGCGCTGTATCCGGCGGTGCTTGCCCTGGTGCTGCTCGCGGCCTTTACCAAGAGCGCGCAATTTCCCTTCCACTTCTGGCTGCCCAACGCGATGGCCGCGCCCACGCCGGTGTCCAGCTACCTGCATTCGGCCACCATGGTCAAGGCCGGCGTCTTCCTGCTGGCGCGCCTGTGGCCGGTGCTCGGGGGCACCCAGGCCTGGTTCTGGTGGGTCGGCGGCGTAGGCGTTGCCACGCTGCTGCTGGGCGGCTTCATTGCCATGTTCCAGCGCGACCTCAAAGGCGTGCTTGCCTATTCCACGATCTCGCACCTGGGCTTGATTACGCTCCTGCTCGGCCTGAACAGCGAACTGGCGACGGTGGCGGCGGTGTTTCACATCATGAACCATGCGACCTTCAAGGCCTCGCTGTTCATGGCGGCCGGCATTGTTGACCACGAAAGCGGCACGCGCGACATGCAACGGCTGTCCGGGCTGCGCCACGCCATGCCGATCACCGCCACGCTGGCGACGGTGGCCAGCGCCGCCATGGCCGGAGTGCCCCTGCTCAATGGCTTCCTGTCCAAGGAGATGTTTTTTTCGGAGACCGTGTTTCTCGACGCCTCGCCGCTGGTGGCGATTTCGCTGCCGGTGGCGGCCACCATCGCGGGCATGTTCAGCGTCGCCTATTCGCTGCGCCTGACGGTTTCGGTGTTCTTCGGCCCGCTGGCCAGCGATCTGCCGCGGCAGCCCCACGAACCCCGGCGCTGGATGCGCGTGCCGGTGGAGCTGCTGGTGGCCATCTGCCTGCTGGTCGGCATGTTTCCGCAATGGGCCATAGGGCCGATACTTGCCACCGCTGCCCAGCCCGTCGTCGGCGGGCATTTGCCTGCCTACAGTCTTTCGCTCTGGCACGGTCCGAACGCGGCTTTGACCATGAGCGCGATCGCCATGGTCGGCGGCATCTTTCTCTACTGGGGGCTGCTGCGCAGCCGCACGCAGCGCCACACCCGCATCTGGCAGGGCCGCGTCGACGCGAGCCGCGTCTTCCACGCCGCGCTGACCTTGGCTACCCACGGGGCGCGCAGTGGCCGGCGGCTGCTGAGCACGCGGCGCCTGCAATGGCAGATGCGCTGGCTGGTGGTGACATCTTTCCTGGCAGCGGCCCTGCCGCTGTGGTCCGCGCGTACCCACTGGGGCGAGCGGGCGCTGCTGCCGCCCTCGCTCACACTCACCATGCTGTGGCTGGTCGGCGGCGCCTGCGCCATCGCCGCGGCCTGGCAGGCCAAGTTTCACCGCCTGGCGGCGCTGATCCTGGCGGGCGGCACCGGCTTGTGCGTCAGCCTGACCTTCCTGTGGTTTTCCGCGCCGGACCTGGCGCTCACGCAGTTCGCGGTGGAGTTCGTCACCACCGTGCTGATACTGCTGGGCCTGCGCTGGCTGCCGCGGCGCGACGAAACTCTGCGCGCGGCGCGCGCCGAGCAGCTGCGCACGCGCGCGCGGCGCGTGAGCGACGGCTTCATCGCCAGCATCTGCGGCCTGGGCATGGCCTGGCTTGCCTACGCGCTGATGAGCCGCGACTTCAGCCACGGCACGGCGACTTATTTTCTGGAGCAGGCCCTGCCCCAGGGCGGCGGCAGCAACGTGGTCAACGTGATGCTGGTGGACTTTCGCGGCTTCGACACCTTCGGCGAGATCGTCGTGCTCGGCATCGTGGCCTGCACCGTGTATGCGCTGCTGCGCCGCTTTCGTCCTGCGCGCGAAACCATGGACTTGCCGCCCCAACAGCGCCTGCTGCCCGCCGACCTGCAGACCGATCTGCTCAATCCGCGCCATGCGAGCGACACCGCCGTCGGCTATCTGATGGTGCCTGCGGTGCTCGCACGGCTGCTGCTGCCGTTTTCGGCGCTGGTCGCGGTTCATCTTTTTCTGCGTGGCCACGACCAGCCGGGCGGCGGCTTTGTCGCCGGCCTGGTGCTCTCGCTGGGTCTGATCGTGCAATACCTGGTGTCCGGCGCGGTGTGGGTCGAGGCCCATGTGCGCATCCTGCCCGAGCGCTGGATGGCAGCGGGCCTGCTGTGCGCGCTGTGCACCGGGCTGGGCGCGCTGTACTTCGGCTACCCGTTTCTCACCAGCCACATGCTGCAATTGCAACTGCCCTGGCTGGGCGAGCTGCATCTGGCAAGCGCGCTGTTCTTTGACATCGGCGTGGCCTTGCTGGTGGTGGGTGCAACGCTGCTGATACTCACGGCCATCGCCCACCAGTCGGTGCGCAGTCACCGCTTCCACGCCCATCTGCTGGCTGAGCGTGAGCCCGCCGGCGCGCACGGAGGACAGGGCTGATGGAAGTGGTGCTGGCGCTGGCCATAGGGGTGCTTGCCGGCTGCGGCGTCTGGCTGACGCTGCGCCCGCGCACCTTCCAGGTCATCATGGGGCTGACACTGCTGTCCTACGCGGTCAACCTGTTCATCTTCGCCTCGGCGCGTCTGGGGCTGGCGGCGAACAAGGCACCGGTGCTCGACCCCGCCAAGCCGCTGGACCTGCTGCACTACACCGATCCGCTGCCCCAGGCTCTGGTGCTCACGGCCATCGTCATCGGCTTTGCCATGACGGCGCTGTTTCTGGTGGTGCTGCTGGCGCTGCGCGGCATGACGGGCACCGACCACGTCGATGGCGCCGAGCCCGAGCGGCGCAGGGGTGCCAGCAAGCGATGAACCCTTCCGTGCAAGCCATTGCGGCGCTGATGCCGCACCTGATGCTGGTGCCCATCGCCCTGCCCCTCTTCACTGCGGCGCTGTTGCTGGTGCTGCGCGAAGAGCGCGAGCGGCTCAAGCTCGCCATCAACCTGGGCTCGACCGTGTTGGGCTTCCTGGTTTCCCTGGCCTTGCTGGTCTGGACGGCGAGCGGACAGACGCAGAACATCGGCGTATACCTGCCCGGCAACTGGCCCGCGCCGTTCGGCATCACGCTGGCGCTGGACCGGCTGGCGGCCTTGATGCTGCTCACCGGCAACACGGTGGCGCTCGCGTCCATCCTGTTTGCCAGCGCGCGCTGGCACCGCGCAGGGGTGCTCTACCACACGCTGTTTCAGTTCCAGCTCATGGGCCTGGCCGGCGCCTTCCTGACGGCGGACCTGTTCAACCTGTTCGTGTTCTTCGAGATCCTGCTGGCCGCCTCCTACGGGCTGCTGCTGCACGGCTCGGGGCAGGCGCGGGTGCAGTCGGGGCTGCATTACATCGCCATCAATCTGGCCGCATCCACGCTGTTTCTCATTGGCGCCGCGCTGGTCTATGGCATCACCGGCACGCTCAACATGGCCGACATCGCCCGCGCCATGAGCGACGTGCCGCAGGCGCACCGCGGCCTGCTCAATGCCGGCGCGGCGACGCTGGCCATGGCCTTTCTGATCAAGGCGGGGGTGTGGCCGCTGAACTTCTGGCTGGTGCCGGCCTATGCCGCCGCCGCCGCGCCGGTGGGCGCGCTCTTTGCGGTGCTCACCAAGGTGGGCGTGTACGCCCTGCTCAGGCTCTGGCCGCTGTGGTTTGGCGAGGCCGCAGGACTGTCGGGCCAGTGGGGCAGCGCGTATTTGTATGGCGCCGGCATGGCGACCATGCTCTTCGGGGCGCTGGGCATGATGGCCTCGCAGCGCCTGAGCTATCTCGCCGGGCATGCGGCCATACTGTCTTCGGGCACGCTGCTCGCCGCCATGGGTCTGGGCCAGGCCGGCGTGACGGCCGGCTTGATCTATTACCTGCCCGGCTCGACCCTGGCGGCGGCCAGCCTGTTCCTGCTGTCGGACCTGATCAAGCGCTGGCGCAACGACGGCGCCAGCGTCGCGCCCTACGAGCGCGACGACACGCCCTTTCTCACGCCCGAGCTGCTGCCCAGCGAGAACTTCAATCTGGACGATGACCAGCAAATCCTGGTGGGCCGCGTGATCCAGGCGGCCACTGCCTTCCTGGGCCTCGCCTTCCTGCTGGTGACGCTGGTGATTACCGGCCTGCCGCCGCTGTCGGGCTTCATCGGCAAGTTCGCGATGCTGACGGCCGCACTCGGGGGCGCTGGCGCAACGCCCAAGGCCTGGTGGCTGCTGGCGTTGATGCTGGTCACCGGCTTCATGGCCTTGCTGGCGATGACGCGCGTGGGCATACGGCATTTCTGGGCCGCGCACGACCGGCGGGCGCCGCAGCTGCGCGTGCTCGAAGGGCTGCCGATCGCCGGGCTGCTCGCGGCCTGCGTCGCGCTGGTGGTGCAGGCCGCTGCGGTGATGCACTACACCAGCCAGGCGGCGCGCGCGCTGCATGCGCCGGTGCACTACATCGAGGAAATTCTTGCAACGCCGCCGCGGGAGGCGCCTGCGCGATGAAGCGCTTGCTGCCTGCCCCGCTGGTGAGCGTCGGCCTGGCGCTCGCCTGGCTGTTGCTGAACCCCGACGGCGGCCGCGGCCAGCTCCTGCTGGCGCTGCTGCTGGCGATCGGGCTGCCGCTGCTGTTGCAGGGGCTGCGGCCGCAGCGGGTGCGCGTGCGCCATCCTTTGACGGTGCTGCGGCTGTGCCTGCGGGTGATGCTGGACACCACGCGCTCGAACATCGCGGTATTGCGCTACCTGCTGCAACCGGCGCGGCGCCCGCATCCGTCGGGCTTCGTGCACATCCCGCTGCAGGTGCGCGACCCGAATGCACTGGCGGTGCTGGCGATGATCGTCTGCATCACCCCGGGTACGGTATGGGCGGAGTTGTCGCTGGACCGCTCGCTGCTGATGCTGCACGTGCTGGAGGTGGCCGACGCGCAGGCCGTCGCCGCCCATGTGCAGCGCTGCTACGAAGCCCCGCTGATGGAGATTTTCGAGTCATGAATGCAAGCGTTCTGCCTTGGGCCCTGCCCCTGGCCATGGGCATGCTGGCGCTGGCCATGGTGCTGTGCCTGGTGCGCATCCTGCGCAAACCGACGGCGCAAGACCGCATCCTGGCGCTGGACGCGATGTACCTCAACGCCATGCTGCTGGTGCTGGTGCTGTGCATCTACTGGGGCAGCATGGTGTACTTCGAGGCGGCTCTGCTCATCGCGGTGCTGGGTTTTGCCGCCAGCACGGCGCTGGCCAAATTCCTGCTGCGTGGCGAGGTCATCGAATGAACGCGATGCCGCTGTGGCTGGACATTCTGGTGTCGCTGCTGGCGCTGGCCGGCGCGGCGATCGCCCTGGTTGCGTCCATGGGTTTGCTCACGCTGCCCAGCTTTTTTGCCCGCACGCACCCGCCGGCCATGATCGCCACGCTCGCCTGCTGGTGCATCCTGCACGCGGCCTTCGCCTACTTCTGGTGGGCCACGGGCAGCGCGCCGCTGCGCCTGTATCTGATTGCATTCTTCGTCGCCATCACGGTGCCGATCACCAGCGTCTTCCTGATGCGTGCGGCGCTGTTTCGCGCACGGCGCGCCGGGGCCGATGTGCCGCCCAACCTCAGCGGCCAGGCGCGCCCGCCGTCGGCGCCGCCGGGTGGGCAAGCCTCCGGGCACGACGGCGCGCGCGGCTGAGGGCGCAGGGCGCGCCCCCGGGCAAGCGTCACGACAACATGGGCAGGCCTGGAATCGGCGTGCGGCGCGCGCGCGTCACGCTGCTGGCGCGCACCGGCGCGAGGTCGGCAAGCGTCACCTCGTCGAGCACCGCGAGGTAGCTGCGCGTGGCGCGCTCGAGCACGCCCCGCAGATTGCAGTTGTTGCTGATGCGGCAGCTGCTGTGGTCGCGGCTGAAGCATTCGACCATGTCGAAGCCGGTTTCGGTGGCGCGCACGACGAAGCCGACCGAGATGTCTGCCGGAGCGCGCATCAAGCGCATGCCGCCGCCGCGCCCGCGCGTGGTGTCCAGTACGCCCAGGGCGGCGAGCTGGCGCACGATCTTGGTCAGGTGGCTGCGCGAGATGTCGTGCGCCTGGGCGATCTCGCTGATGGTGACCGGCTTTTCACGGTCTTCGAAGGCCGCGCAATACATCAGCACGCGCAGCGCATAGTCGGTCCACTGGGTCAGATGCATGCACTCGTCCACACATAAAGTGTCATTTGAGATGCATTTTATCGACTGCGCCCGCTCGCCCGGGCATGGCCTCAATAGTGCGGCGGAATCTCGTCGCGCGGGTCGCGCTCGGCAGCCGGGGCGGCGCCGTCGCGCAGTTGCTGGCGCAGGTGCGCGAGCTGGCGGCGCAGCTGCTCGATCTCCTGCGCCTGGCGAAAGACGCTCAGGTTCAGCTGCTCGAGCAGGTCTTCGGCCCAGACGGCCTTGAGCTCCAGCGCCTGCAGCCGTTCTTGCTGCGTGGACATCGTGCGCTCAGGCGGCCAGCGCCCGGCCCAGGCGCGCCACGCCCTCGCGTATCCGGGCTTCGTCGGCCGTCGCGAACGACAGCCGCAGCGTTGCCGGGTCCGGGTCGGCGCAGTAAAAAGGCGCGCCGGGCACGAAGGCAACGCCCTCTTCGATGGCCTTGCGGGCAAAGGCGCTGCCGTCGGACAGCTTGCCGCCGGCGCCGCTCAGGCGCGCCCAGATGAACAGGCCGCCGTGCGGCTGCACGAAATCCACGGCCTCGCCCAGTTCGGCGCGCAAGGCCTCGCCCATGGTGCGCGCGCGCTGCGCATAGACCGTGCGCACGCGCTCCAGCGTCGCCGGCATGCGCCCGGCCTTGAGGTATTGCGCGGCCGTTGCCTGCGCAAAGGTGCTGGTGTGGGCATCGCTGAACTGCTTGCACATCGTGGCCTTGGCCAGCAGCGCCGGCGGCGCAATCATCCAGCCCACGCGCAGGCCGGGCGAGAGCACCTTGCTCAGGGAGCCGCAATGCACCAGCAGCTCGCGGCTGCCCGGCACCTGGGCCGACAGCGCCAGCAGGCTGGCGGGCGGCGGGGCGTCGAAGTACAGCGCGCCGTAGGGGTCGTCCTCGACGATCAGCGTCTGGTGCTTGACCGCAAGCTCCAGGATGCGCTTGCGCCGCTGCAGGCTCAGCGTCGCGCCGCTGGGGTTGCCGAAGGTCGGAATCAGATAGACCAGGCGCGGGCGGTGCTCGGCAATCAACTGCTCCAGGCGATCGACCTGCACGCCGTCGGCGTCGATCGGCGCGCTGACGAGTTCGGCGCCGTAGAGGCGAAAGCACTGGATGGTCGCGAGAAAGGTCGGTCCTTCGACGATGACCTTGGCGCCTGGATCGATCAGCGTCTTGCCCACCAGGTCCAACGCCTGCTGGCTGCCGGTGGTGACGATCAGGTCTTGCGGCCCTATGCCTTGCGCGCCCCGCTGTGCCATGTAGTCGGCCAGTTGCTCGCGCAGCGCCGGATAGCCTTCGGTGGCGCCGTACTGCAGCGCGCTGCCCGGCTCCTCGGCCAGCGCGCGCTCAGACGCTTCGCGTATGCCTTCGACGTCGAACATCGCGCTGTCCGGAAAGCCGCCGGCAAAGCTGATGATGCCGGGCTTGCCCAGCAGCTTGAAGAGTTCGCGGATGGCGGAGGTTTCCACCTGGTCGAGGCGGCGGGCGAAGGGGATCGGCATCGATGTCTCTCGTGATCGTTGGAGGGGAAAACGGCGATTGTCGCCAATCGCGCGGCGCGCCGCGCACGGCGACAATCGCGGCCATGAACCAGGCATCGATACAGGCATTCTTTGCCACGCTCAAGGCGGCCAACCCGCAGCCCGTGACCGAGCTGGAATACACCAGCGTGTTTGAGCTGCTGGCCGCCGTGCTGCTGTCGGCGCAGGCCACCGACGTGGGCGTGAACAAGGCCACGCGGCGGCTCTTTGCGGTTGCCAACACGCCGGCGGCCATCGTGGCGCTGGGCCTGCCGCGGCTCGAAGACTACCTGCGCACCATAGGTCTGTACCGCAGCAAGGCGAAAAACCTGATGCGCACCTGCGAGCTGCTGCTCCAGCACCACGACGGCCAGGTGCCGCGCACGCGCGAGGCGCTGCAGGCCTTGCCCGGCGTGGGGCGCAAGACGGCCAACGTGGTGCTCAACGTGGCCTTCGGCCAAGCCACGATGGCGGTGGACACGCACGTCTTTCGTGTCGGCAACCGCACCGGTCTTGCACCGGGAAAAACGCCGCTGGCGGTCGAGCTCAAGCTGCTGCGCCGTGTGCCGCCCGAGTACCTGCCCGATGCGCACCACTGGCTGATCCTGCACGGCCGTTATGTCTGCCAGGCCCGCCTGCCGCGCTGCTGGGAATGCAGCGTTGCGCCCTGGTGCGACTACCGGCCCAAAACCCCCGCGCCATCGATGCGACGCACTCAAACCACGAGCTGATCCTCGGCCATGTAGCGCACCAGCCAGTCTTCAAAGCTCAGCGTGTCCGCCTCTTCCATTGCGCGCTGGCGCACGAAGGAGTCGCTCGCCAACTGGCAGTAATGCTGCTCCTGCGCCCGGGTCCAGGGGCTGGAGAGCAGCATCTGGCGCGCGGTCAGCGAGCGCGTGGTGGCAAAGGCGATGTAGTCGTTGTCGTGCAGGCCGGAGATTTCGGCCAGCACGCGCGCCGAGGGCGTGGCTTCAGGGCGCTGCAGCAGCGCGCGCGCCTCGCTGAGCGCCTGGCCGTATTCCGCGCCAGCGTGCAGCGCGTCCATGCGCTCGGCGATGGGCAGGCACTCGTCGAGCACCTGCGCGGCCCAGTCCACCAGCGCGATCTGCTCCTGGCCGCGGCTCAGGCGCAGGCCGGGCTCGCGCCCGCGTTCGGCGCTCAGGTGCTGGTTGTGCTTGAGGGCGCTGATCTCCTCGGGGGTGTCGGGCGGGCTGTCCGAGAGCAGGCAGTGCAGCAGGAACATGTCGAGCACGCGCATGGCCTGCGTGCTGATGCCGGTGGGCACCAACGGGTTGATGTCCATCAGGCGCACCTCGACGTATTCCACGCCGCGCTCGCGCAGCGCGTGCAGCGGACGCTCGCCGCTGCGCACCGTGCGCTTGGCGCGTATCGTGCCGTAGAACTCGTTCTCGATCTGCAGCAGACTGGTGCCCAGCTGGTTGTAGTCGCCCCCGAGGCTGCGCACGCCTATGGCCTCGTAGGCCGGATAAGGCCGGGTGAGCGCGTCGTAGAGCGACGCGGCAAAGCCCTGCAAGCCGTTGTAGCTCACCGCAAGACTTGCCTGGGCATCGCTCTGATAGCCCAGGCGCCCCATGCGCAGCGAAGTCGCGTGCGGCAGGCCCATGCCGCGCTTGCCGTCGCCCAGCGGCTGCAGGCCGTGCGCGCGCCCCTGCACGAAGCAGGGCGCGAGCGCGGGCGAGGCGCCAAACAGGTACAAGAGCACGAAGGAGTGGCGACGGAAGTTGCGGATCAGGCCAAAGTATTCGTCCGTGCCCACGCCCGGCAGCGACCAGTTGTAGTGGATGCCCGCAATGGTCTGCATGCGCCGCCCGTAGCGGTGGCCCAGGCCCATGCGGTAGATGCTCTTGGCGCGACCGATGTTGGACGAGCCGTAGCGCCCCAGCGGGATGGTCTCGTCGGGCGGCAGGCGGCACGGCATGCTGGCGTTCCAGAGGATCTCGGGCTCGCTCTGGCGCGCCAGCACCTGCTCTACCGCTTGGTGCAGCTCGGCCAGTTCGGCGGCGCAGTCCTGCACGCTGGCATGCGGGCGGGTGATGAGCTCCAGCAGCGATTCGCTGTAGTCCGTGGTGATGCTCGGGTGGGTGAGCGCCGCACCCAGCGCGCTCGGGTGCGGCGTGAGCGCCAGCTGGCCGCTGGGCAGCACGCGCAGGCCTTCCTTTTCTATGCCTCGGCGCATGCCGCGCAGGCGCTCGGCGTCCAGCGCCGCTATGCGCGCTTGCAATGTGCTCATGGTGTGGTGCATGCCATTTTCAGGAAGGTGCGAAACTTAGCACGGCAGGCCCGGGCACGAGGCCGCAGGGAGCGATCACCTGCGTGCATGCGCGGGTCTTCAGTGCATGGGGCTGCCGGCCTTGGCCAATTCGTGCATCGCCTGGGCCTGGCCGCTGTCGGGCACCTGCTGCCCTTCGGGCGCCAGCACCGCCTGCAGCCGCTGGGCGAGCGCCTCGGGCACCTGGGCGCCCGTGCCCAGATGTATACCCTGGGTCAGGGTGATGTGCGCTGCCTCGAAGCTGCCGGCGCCGGCACACAAGATGGTACGCGTGGGCGCGCTTTCGTGCACCAGCACCAGCATCGCCGGCACGACCGCCGCGGGCGCCAGCTGCTCGAGCGCACCTTCGGGCATCAGGCCTTCGGTCATGCGCGTGGCGGCAGTCGGTGCCAGCGCGTTCACATGGATGCCGTACTTGGCGCCTTCGATGCCCAGGGTCTGCATCATGCCGACCTGCGCGAGCTTGGCCGCGCCGTAGTTGGCCTGGCCAAAGTTGCCGTACAGCCCGGTGGACGAAGTGGTCATGAGAATGCGCCCGTACTGCTGCGCCTGCATCAGCGGCCAGACCGCCTTGCAGCAGTAGGCCACGCCCATGAGGTGCACGTCCACGACCAGGCGAAAGTCTTGCATCGACATCTTGGCAAACGACTTGTCGCGCAGGATGCCGGCGTTGTTCACCAATATGTCCACCCTGCCCCAGGCATCAACGGCTTGCTGCACCATGGCCTGCACCGCCGCAAAGTCGGTGACCGAGGCGCCGTTGACCATGGCCTCGCCCCCCGCCGCGCGGATCTCGTCGACCACCTGCTGCGCCGCCGACACCGAATGGCCGCTGCCGTCGACCGCCGCGCCCAGGTCGTTGACCAGCACCTTCGCGCCGCGCGCTGCCAGCGCCAGCGCATGCTCGCGCCCCAGGCCGCCGCCCGCGCCCGTTACGATGGCCACCCGCCCCGTGAAATCCAGACCCATGATGCACGCTCCCTTCATCCAGTTGTACGCATTGCGATCGGCGCAATGTAAGCCAGCGCCGGCGCGTCGGCCGTCGCCCGCAGGACGGGCATCATGACGACGCCCGACAAGCTGGCGATACCGCGCCCGGCCGCCACCATCGTGCTGCTGCGCGACAGCGCCGAGGGCCTGCAAACCCTGCTGCTGCAGCGCAATGCGGCGCTGGCCAACATGGCGGGCATGTTCGTCTTCCCGGGCGGCAAGCTCGAATACAGCGACTCTGACGCGCACAGCTTCGGCCTGCTCGACGAAACCCTGCCAGCGCTGCAGGCCCGCCTGGGCGAAGCCGATACCGACGCCGCCATGGCCGCGGGCCTGCACGTGGCGGCGCTGCGCGAAGCGCTGGAGGAATGCGGTCTGCTGCTGGCCGAGCCAGGCGGCAGCGGCGCGCGGCTTGACAACCTGCGCGCGCGCCGTCTGCTGGCCGAGGGCCTGGGCTTTGCCCAGGTTCTGGCGCAACTGCAATTGCGCATGGCCACGCGCGCGCTGGTGCCGTGGTCGCGCTGGATCACCCCGGCCACGCCGCTGCTGCGCACCCGCCGCTTTGATGCGCGCTTCTTTCTCGCCCAGGCACCGGCCGGGCAGGAGGCCTTGCACGACGCCCGGGAAACCACGGCCAGCCTCTGGTGCACGCCGCACAGCGCGCTGCAGTACTACCGCGACGGGCAGATCGAACTGGCGCCGCCGCAGATCATGAGCCTGGCCCATCTGTGCCGCTACGCCAGCGCGGACCAGGCGCTGGCCGCCGCGCGCGAGCGCCTGGCGCCGGCGATCGCACCGGAGATCTACCAGGAGGGCGACACCCAGGTGCTGTGCTATCCGGGCGACACGCACCATTCCGTCAAGGAGCGCGCCCTGCCCGGCCCCACGCGGCTGTACCGTCAGGGCCGCCTGTTCCTGCCGGCCGAGGGCTTTGACGCCTTGCTCGCCTGATCAGCGCGTGCCGGCGTAGTCCACCGCGCGGCTGTAGCGCGGATCCTTGTGCCAGGCCCAGTAGGTGTCGGTGATGCTCCGGGTCAGCGGCCCCGGCGCGCCGCTGCCCACGGGCCGGCCGTCGAGCTGCGTCACCGGCAGCACGCCGCCGGCCGAACTGGTGATGAACACCTCGCGCGCCGCGCGCAACTCCTGCACCGGCAAGGCGCGCTGCTGCAGCGCGATACCCAGGGCGGCCGCGATGTCGATCACCGTCTGGCGCGTGATGCCTTCGAGCACGCCCTGCGCCGGCGTGGCGATCTGGCCGCTTGCATCGACCGCGAAGATGTTGAAGCCCGGCCCCTCCACCACGTGGCCGGCGCCGTCGCCCAGCACCGTGGTGTCAAAGCCCGCGTCCAGCGCCTGCAGCAGGCCGCGCGTGAGGTCGTGCCAGTGGTAGTTCTTGGCCCGCGCGTCCACGCTGGCCGAAGGTATGCGCGGCACGCTGCTCACCTGCATGCGCAGGCCCCTCTCGCGCTGCTCGGCGTTGGCGATCCAGACATAGGGCACGGCAAACGCATAAAACTGGTTGAGCGCCTGGCGCGGGTCGCGCGAACCCCAGGGCGGCTGGCCGCGCGTGACGATCATCTCCACATAGGCATTGCGCAGGCCGGACAGGCGCACACACTCCATGAGGATCTGCGCGATCTCCTCGTCGCTGCGCCCGGGCTGCAGGCGAAAGGTGTCGCAACTGGCGCGAAAGCGCCGCAGATGGGCGTCGAGCCGGAAAAAGGCGCCGTCCCAGACGGTCACCACGTCGTAGGCGGCGTCGGAGCGCAAAAAACCCCAGTCGGTCAGCGGCAGCGTGGCCTGGGCGATCGGCAGGTAGCGGCCCTGCACCCAGGCGGCGCCGGCGGAGAAATCGGCGGCGCGGTCGGCATCGTTCATGTGAAACTCCTTTGGACAGCGACCACGATCCTACTGTGCCCATGTGCGCCCGCCCCGAAGCGGCCGCCAGGACGTGAAAGAATCCGGCGCACCGTGCTACGCCCCAAACACTCTTGTTGTGATAGCTGTTGGCGATTGTCCAGCAAGGGCTGGAGCCGTATTTCATTCAAATTCCGATTTTTGCCATGGATCTCCCCAAGTCTTACACCGCGCACATCGAAGGCGAAGCCCGGGACATTCCCGCACCGCGCTCGCTGACCCTGCTCGACGCGCTGGAGCTGGCCGGCGTGGACTGGCCCTCGTCCTGCCGCGACGGCAGTTGCGGCACCTGCATGGGCCGGCTCACCCGCGGGCGGGTGCGCTACGAGCACGAGTTCATCGTTCTGTCCGACCAGGACGTGGCCGACGGCTACGTGCTGCCCTGCGTCGCCTATCCCGAGAGCGACGTCGGGCTGGAGGGCTCCTCCTTCTGACGCAAGTGGCGGCGGGCGTTGAAACGCTCTTTGCGGGGCGGCAGAGCCGGTACCGGAGTACAGAGCACGGCGCGCGCGACCACCGCCGTGCCAGAGATGGACAAGGCCGCGGCGCGCGGCATGCGGGAATGCGGCGCGCACCACGATCTTGCACCGCCTTGTCCTAAAATCGCCGGCTTGCGGGGAACCATCCCCGGCGTCCTCCGTCCAGAGGCACAGCGCATGTTCTTTGGGGCTTTCCTCGGCCGGGAGCGGCGCTGGCGCTGGTCGCGGCCCTTGCGAAAGCCCTTTGCATGCACACCCCTCTCACCCCCGTACCCATCTCTCCGGTCCAGGACATCGTGGCCGAGCTTGCGGCCGGCCGCATGGTCATCCTGGTCGATGAGGAAGACCGCGAGAACGAAGGCGACCTGGTGCTGGCGGCCGATCACGTCAGCGCCGAGGCGATCAACTTCATGGCCCGCTTCGGGCGCGGCCTGATCTGCCTGACGCTGCGCCGCGAAGCCTGCGAGCGCCTGCAGCTGCCGCCCATGGTGGCGCACAACGGCGCCAAGCTCGGCACCGCCTTCACCGTCTCGATCGAGGCGGCCGAAGGCGTGTCCACCGGCATCTCTGCCGCCGACCGCGCCCACACCGTGGCCACCGCCGTGGCCCCGGGCGCCAAGGCCAGCGACCTGGTGCAGCCCGGCCACATCTTTCCGCTGCAGGCGGTCGATGGCGGCGTGCTGATGCGCGCCGGCCACACCGAAGCCGGCTGCGACCTGGCGGCCATGGCCGGCTGCAGCCCCGCCGCGGTGATCTGCGAGGTGATGAAGGACGACGGCACCATGGCGCGCCTGCCCGACCTGCAGCTGTTTGCCGCCGAACACGGTCTGAAGGTGGGCACGATTGCCGACCTGATCGGCCACCGCAGCCTCACCGAATCGCTGGTGCGCCAGCTCAGCCAGCGCAGCCTGCAGACCCCCTGGGGCGAATTCACCGCCCACCTGTTTCGCGACGCGCCCAGCCACAACGTGCACCTGGCACTGGTCAAGGGCCAGTGGCAGCCTCAGGACTGCGTGCCGGTGCGCGTGCACGAGCCGCTGTCCACGCTGGACCTGCTCGAGGTCGGCGCGAGCATGCACTCCTGGAGCCTGCACGAGAGCCTGCGCTACATCGAGGCCCAGGGCCGCGGCGTGGCGGTGCTGCTCAATTGCGACGAAGGCGCTGAGCGCCTGCTGGCGCGCTTCGAGGGCACGGCGCGCGCTACGCACGCACCCGAGCGCGGGCGCATGGATTTGCGCACCTACGGCATAGGCGCGCAGATTCTGCGCGAGCTGGGCGTGGCGCGCATGCAGCTCATGGGCCAGGCCAGGCGCCTGCCCAGCATGGTCGGCTATGGTCTGGAGATCACCGGCTACATCCCCAAGGACTGAACATGCACAACGCAGACAAGGGCAGCGCGGCGCAGCTCGACGGCAAGGACTTGCACGTCGGCATCGTGCAGGCGCGCTTCAACGCCAACATCACCAACGCCATGGCCAGCGCCTGCCTGCAGGCGCTGCAAGACCTGGGTGTGCGCCCGGAAGACATCACCCACGTGCAGGTGCCGGGTGCGCTGGAAATTCCCGTGGCCCTGCAAGCCATGGCCGAACAGGGCGAGCACGACGCGCTGATCGCCATCGGCTGCGTGATCCGCGGCGAGACCTACCATTTCGAGCTGGTCTCCAACGATTCGAGCGCCGGCGTGGGCCGCGTCGCGCTCGACTACCAGTTGCCGATCGCCAATGCCATCCTGACTACCGAAAACCTCGAACAGGCGATCACGCGCCAGAGCGAAAAGGGACGCGACGCGGCTTACGTGGCCGTGGAGATGGCCAATCTGCTGGAGGCGCTTTCGTGAGTGCAACGCCCCGCTCCGCCTATACCGCGCGCCGAAGTAGCCAGCTCTCGGGCCGCTCGCGCGCGCGCGAATTCGCGCTGCAAGGCCTGTACCAGCATCTGGTAGGCGGCAACCCGCCCGGCGACATCGACTTGTACACGCGCGACCTCTCGGGCTTTCACAAGGCCGACAGCGCCCACTACGACGCGCTGCTGCACGGCTGCATCGCCAGCGCGGCCGAGCTCGACGCCTGCCTGGAGCCCCATCTGGACCGCAGCTGGGCCGAGATCTCGCCGATCGAGCACGCCGTGCTCTGGATGGGCGCCTACGAGTTCAAGCACTGCCCCGACATCCCCTGGCGCGTGGTGCTCAACGAGTGCATCGAGCTGTCCAAGTCCTTCGGCGGCACCGACGGCTACAAATACGTCAACGGCGTGCTCAACCATCTCGCGCCCGAGCTGCGCAGCGCCGAAGTCGCTGCCGACCCGGGCGGCAAACCGCGCAATTGAATCCCCAAAGAAGGCCGAGCCCCATGCAATTTGCCGCCCGCACCGAGCGGATTGACCCGTTTTACGTGATGGAGATGGCCAAGACCGCCCAGACCATGGCGCGCGCGGCCGCCCAGGGGCGCGAGCCCATGATCTTCCTGAACGTGGGCGAGCCCGATTTCACCGCGGCGCCCGCGGTCGCAGAGGCGGCCGCGCGCGCCATCCGGGACGGCCGCACGCAGTACACCAACTCGCTCGGCCTGGACAGCCTGCGCGAAGCGCTCAGCGGCTGGTATGCGCAGCGCTTTGGCGTCCAGGTGCCGGCGCGGCGCATCGTGGTCACCGCGGGCGCCTCCGCCGCATTGCACCTGGCGTGCCTGGCGCTGATCAACGCGGGCGACGAAATCCTCATGTCCGACCCCGGCTACCCCTGCAACCGGCACTTCGTGAGCGCGGCCGAGGGCGTGCCGGTGCTGATCCCGACCAACGCCCAAGAGCGCTACCAGCTCAGCAGCGCCAAGGTGCAGGCGGCCTGGGGCGCGAAGACGCGCGGCGTTTTGCTCGCCTCGCCCTCCAACCCCACGGGCACCTCGATCGCGCCCGGCGAGCTGCGCGCCATCCACGACGTGGTGCGCGCGCGCGGCGGCATCACGCTGATCGACGAGATCTACCTCGGCCTGTCGCACGACGAGGCCTTTGGCCAGAGCGCGCTGGCGCTGGGCGAGGACATCATCAGCATCAACAGCTTCAGCAAGTACTTCAACATGACCGGCTGGCGCCTGGGCTGGATGGTGGTGCCGGACACGATGGTGGCGGTGGTCGAGCGCCTGGCGCAAAACCTCTTCATCTGCGCGTCCAGCATCGCCCAGCATGCGGCGCTCGCCTGCTTCGAGCCCGAGAGCATCGCGCTGTACGAGCAGCGCCGCGCCGAATTCAAGGCCAGGCGCGACTACTTCATCCCGGCGCTGAACCAGCTCGGCCTGAAGGTTCCGGTGATGCCCGACGGCGCCTTCTACGCCTGGGCCGACTGCAGCAGCGCCGCGCAAAAGCTCGGTGTCCAGGGCAGCTGGGACTTCGCCCTGGAGCTGATGCGCCGCACACATCTGGCGGCCACGCCGGGGCGTGATTTCGGCCATGCCGAGACCGCGCACTTCATCCGCTTTTCCACCGCCAACAGCATGGCGCAACTGCACGAAGCGGTGGCGCGCCTGCGCCGGGAGCTGGCCTGATGACCTTCAGCTGGCCCGTGCGGGTGTACTGGGAGGACACCGATGCCGGCGGCATCGTGTTCTACGCCAACTATCTGAAATTCTTCGAGCGTGCGCGCACCGAATGGCTGCGCGCGCTCGGTCACGGCCAGCAGCAACTCAAGACCACGCTGGGCGCGATGTTCGTGGTCACCGATGCGCGGCTGCGCTACCTGCGCCCCGCGCGCCTGGACAATGAACTCCTGATCACCGCCGCACTGGCTGAACACAGCCGCGCCAGCATCACGGTGCAACAGCAGGCGCTGCTCGCGCCAGGCAGCGCCGGCGCGCCGCCCACGGTGCTGGTCGAAGCCAGCATACGCATAGGCTGGGTCGACGCGCAGACGCTGCGCCCGCAACGCATTCCCCCGACACTACTCCAACAACTTCATCCATGAATTCGCCACAGGATTTGAACATTCTGGCCCTGGTGCTCAACGCCAGCTGGGTGGTGCAGCTCGTCATGCTGCTGCTGCTCGTTGTCTCGGTCGCGAGCTGGGCCGCGATCTTTCGCAAGATTTACGGACTCAAGAAAATCAACGCGCTCAATGACGACTTCGAGCGCGACTTCTGGTCGGGCGCGCGGCTGAACGACTTGTACGCGGCGGCGGTGAAGAACGCCGCCGGCTGCGGCCCCATGGAGCGCATCTTCGCCAGCGGCATGCGCGAATTCCACAAGCTGCGCGAGCGCCACATCCAGGACGCGGGCACGCTGCTGGACGGCGCGCGCCGCGCCATGCGCGCCAGCCTGCAGCGCGAGATGGACGTGATCGAATCCAACCTGTCCTTTCTCGGCTCGGTCGCCTCGGTCAGCCCCTATGTGGGGCTGTTTGGCACCGTCTGGGGCATCATGCATGCCTTCACCGGTTTTGCCGGCATGGAGCAGGTGACGCTCGCGACGGTGGCCCCCGGCATTGCCGAGGCGCTGGTGGCCACGGCGCTGGGCCTGTTCGCCGCCATCCCGGCGGTGATCGCCTACAACCGCTTTGCGCGCGACATCGACCGCGTGGCCATCCAGCAGGAGACCTTCATCGAGGAGTTCTCCAACATCTTGCAGCGCAACCTCGGCGGCCAGCCGCCGGCGGCTGCGCCGCACTGAGGAGGACGCCAGCATGCCCGTCATGGCCAGTCGCGGCCACGGCCGCCGCCGCTCGATGAACGAGATCAACATGGTGCCCTTCATCGACGTGATGCTGGTGCTGCTCATCATCTTCATGGTGACCGCGCCCATGCTCACGCCCGGCGCGATCAACGTGCCCTCGGTGGGCAAGGGCAGCACGCCGCCCAAGCAGCGCGCCGACGTGATCGTGCAAAAGGACGGCAGCCTGCTGTTCAAGGCCGACGGCAACGAGCGCAGCGTGGCGCTGCAAAACCTGGGCACGGTGGCCAGCAACTGGCTCAAGGACCAAGCCGAGGACACCCCGGTGCTGATCAGTGCCGACAAGAGCGTTGCCTACGACGAAGTGGTGCAGGCCATGGCCGCGCTGCAGCGCGCCGGCGTCAAGCGCGTGGCCCTGGCGGTCAAGACCGGCAAGTGACGACGGTGACAGGCCCGAGCGAGCACGACCTCTTCGCCCCTACGGTGCCGGGCGGACGCAAGCGCGCGATTGCGTTGGCGGTGCTCGCGCACATCGCGCTGATCGCGGCGCTGACCTGGGGCGTGAACTGGAAGAGCAGCGCCGATCAGCCCGCGGTGGAGGCCGAGCTCTGGTCCGCCGTGCCCCAGCAGGCTGCGCCCCGACCGACTGCACCGCCGCCAGCGCCGCCCCCCGCGCCCGAACCCAAGCCTGAGCCCGCGCCCGAACCCGCTCCGGCCCCAGCTCCGCCGCCGCCCAAGGTGCAAGAAGCGCCGCAGCCGAGCGAGGCCGACATCGCGCTGGAACGCGAAAAGAAACGCCAGGAAGAAGAAAAGCAGCGCCAGGCCCGGCTGGAGCAGGAAAAGCGCGCCCAGGAAGAAAAGGCCCATCAGGAAGCCCAGGAGCGCCAGCGCCAGGAAAAGCTGGCCGCGCAGAAGGCCAAGGCGGAAAAAGAGAAGGCGGAAAAGGAAAAGGCCGAGAAGGAAAAGCTGGCCCGCGAAAAAGCCGAAAGAGAGAAGGCCGAGAAAGAAAAAGCCGAGAAGGAAAAGCAGCGCAAGCTGGCGGAAGAAAAACGCAAGGCCGAAGCCGAGGCCAAGCGCGCCGAGGCGCTGCGCCAGGAGCAGCTCAAGCGCATCGCGGGCCTGGCAGGCGCCAGCGGCAGCCCGGCGGCCACCGGCAGCGCCTTGCAGAGCAGCGGGCCCTCGGGCTCCTACGCCGGCAAGGTCGCCGCCAAGGTCAGGCCCAATATCGTCTACCCCGACTCCATTTCCGGCAACCCGCGCGCCGAAGTCGAAGTGCGTGCCGCACCCGACGGCACCATCGTCGGCACGCGCATCACCAAGTCGAGTGGCAACCCCGCCTGGGACGACGCGGTGCTGCGCGCGCTCTCCAAGACCGAGACCCTGCCACGCGACGTGGACGGGCGCGTGCCGTCGGCGCTGATCATCGGCTTTCGTCCCAAGGACTGAACTTCGGCCGGTGCGGGGCGCGGGCGGCGATGGACACTGCGCCGCAGCTCCCGGTCAGGCAGGATCAAGTCCTGATTCAATAGCTGCCAGCGCTTGTCCAGCAAGGGCTGGGGCCATAAAAGACCATCAGAACCAGCGCCGCACCCGGGTGCAATAGGCGCGGTAGCCATCGCCGAACTTGTCCGCCATCACGCGCTCTTCGGGGATGATCTGCCAGCGCGTGATGTAGGCCACGAAGAACAGCGGCCCGAGCAGCGAAGCGGGGTTGGCGAGCCAGGCGCACCAGGCAAGCAAGGCCAGGGCCAGTGCCAGATACATGGGGTTGCGCGTGAAGCGGTACGGCCCGGCGACGACGAGCTGGCTGGCCCGCGCGGGCGCATGAGGATTCACGCTGGTGCGCGCGCGCCGGAACCCCGCCACCGCGCCCAGCCCGAAGAACCCTGCAAGAGCCAGCAAAACCAGCACCAGCGGCCAGGGCGAGCGCGCCAGGCGCGTCCACATCGGCGTGAGCTGCACCACGCCCCAGGACAGACCGCCCGCCAGCGCCGCCACCAGCACAGGCGGCAGCTTGCAGTCCAGCCAGCTGGCCGGCGAAGTGCGCGGCGCAGTCATGCGCACGCCCTCCAGGCGCGGTCGGCGCCAGGCCGCGCGCATCGGCGTGATGGCCGGGTCGGCTTGATTTGGTAGTGCGCCATGGGCTGTCCTTTTCTGCTGTCTGCGCCCCCATTCGCGGGGCTGTCGCCAGGGATTGTGCCCAATGAAAAAACCCCGCCGGGGTTTGCGCCCTGGCGGGGTTGGCGTCGCGCGCAGCGCTCAGCTCTGCACGGTTTCGGCCACCTTGTTGTATTCCTCGATCTCGTTGAAGTTCATGTAGCGGTAGATGTTGGCCTTGTCGGCGTCCACCACCTTGATCGCCTCCAGGTATTCCTCGGGCGTGGGCAGCTTGCCCATGCGCGAGGCGATTGCGGTCAGCTCGGCCGAGCCCAGGAAGACGTTGGTGTCGCGCCCCAGGCGGTTGGGGAAGTTGCGCGTCGAGGTCGATATCACCGTAGCGCCCTTGCGCACCTGTGCCTGGTTGCCCATGCACAGGCTGCAGCCCGGCATCTCGGTGCGCGCGCCGGCGGTGCCAAAGGCCGCGTAATGGCCCTCGCCGACCAGTTCCTTCTCGTCCATCTTGGTCGGCGGCGCGACCCAGAGCTTGGACGGAATGTCACGCTCGCCGCCCAAGAGCCTGGCCGCCGCGCGGAAGTGCCCGATGTTGGTCATGCACGAGCCGATGAAGGCCTCGTCGATCTTGGTGCCGGCCACCTCGGAGAGGAATTTGGCGTCGTCCGGATCGTTCGGGCAGCAGACGATGGGCTCCTTGATCTGGTTCAGGTCGATGTCGATCACCGCTGCGTATTCGGCGTCCTTGTCGGCTTCGAGCAGTTGCGGATTGGCGAGCCAGGCCTGCACCTTCTCGATGCGCCGGTGCAGCGCCTTGGCGTCCTGGTAGCCGTCGGCGATCATGTTCTTCATCAAGACCACGTTGGACTTGAGGTACTCGATGATCGGCTCCTTGTCCAGCTTGATGGTGCAACCGGCCGCGCTGCGCTCGGCCGAGGCGTCAGACAGCTCGAAGGCCTGCTCGCACTTGAGGTGGGGCAGCCCTTCGATCTCCAGAATGCGCCCCGAGAAGATGTTCTTCTTGCCCGCCTTGGCAACGGTGAGCAGGCCCTGCTTGATGGCGAACAGCGGAATCGCGTGCACCAGGTCGCGCAGGGTCACGCCGGGCTGCATCTCACCGGAGAAGCGCACCAGCACCGACTCGGGCATGTCCAGCGGCATCACACCCGTGGCGGCGGCAAAGGCCACCAGCCCAGAGCCCGCCGGGAAGCTGATGCCGATCGGAAAGCGCGTGTGCGAATCACCGCCCGTGCCCACGGTATCGGGCAGCAGCAGGCGGTTGAGCCAGGAGTGGATGATGCCGTCGCCCGGGCGCAGCGAGACACCGCCGCGCGTGCTGATGAACTCGGGCAGCTCGTGGTGCGTCTTGACGTCCACCGGCTTGGGGTAGGCGGCGGTGTGGCAGAAGCTCTGCATCACCATGTCGGCGGAAAAGCCCAGGCAAGCCAGGTCCTTGAGTTCGTCGCGCGTCATCGGGCCGGTGGTGTCCTGGCTGCCGACGGTGGTCATCTTGGGCTCGCAATAGGTGCCGGGGCGCACGCCCTGACCTTCGGGCAGGCCGCAGGCGCGACCGACCATCTTCTGCGCCAGCGTGAAGCCGGCCGTCGACGGCGCCGGCTCCTGGGGCAGGCGAAACGCGGTGGACGGCGCCAGGCCCAGAAAGTCGCGCGCGCGGGCGGTGAGCGAGCGGCCGATGATCAGGTTGATGCGCCCGCCGGCCTGCACCTCGTCGAGCAGCACTTCGTTCTTGAGCGCGAAGTCGGCGATCTTTGCGCCCGCCTTCTCGATCCGGCCCGCGTAGGGGTAGATGTCGATCACGTCGCCCATCTCCATCTTCGAGACATCGACCTCGATCGGCAGCGCGCCCGAGTCTTCCTGGGTGTTGAAGAAGATGGGGGCGATCTTGCCGCCCAGGCACACGCCGCCAAAGCGCTTGTTGGGCACGTAGGGAATGTCCTCGCCCGTGGCCCAGATGACCGAATTGGTGGCCGATTTGCGACTCGACCCCGTGCCCACCACGTCGCCCACGTAGGCGACGACGTGGCCCTTCTTCTTCAGCTCCTCGATGAACTGGATGGGGCCGCGCACGCCGTCCTGCTCGGGCTGGAAGGCGGCGTCGGGGCGCGCGTTCTTGAGCATGGCCAGGTAGTGCAGCGGGATGTCCGGGCGCGTGGTGGCGTCGGGCGCTGGGGAAAGATCATCGGTGTTGGTCTCGCCCGGTACCTTGAAGACGGTGACGGTGAGCTTGTCGGCCACCTTGGGGCGGCTGGTGAACCATTCGGCCTCGGCCCAGCTCTGGATCACCTCGGCAGCCAAGGCATTGCCCTCCTTGGCCTTGGCCGCTACGTCGTTGAAGTAGTCGAACATCAGGAGCGTGTGCTTCAGGCCCTGGGCGGCAATCTTGCCGACCGCAGGGTCGTCCAGCAGTTGGACCAGGGGCTGCACGTTGTAGCCGCCCACCATGGTGCCCAGCAGCTCGGTGGCGCGCTCGCGCGAGATCAGCCCGACCTCGATCTCGCCGAGCGCAATCGCCGCGAGAAAGGATGCCTTGACCCGGCTTGCGTCGTCCACGCCGGGCGGCACGCGGTGCACCAGCAGGTCCAGCAGAAATCCGGCCTCGCCCGCCGGCGGGTTCTTGATGAGCTCGATGAGTTCGGCCACCTGCTGGGCGGACAGCGCCAGCGGCGGTATGCCGAGCGCCGCGCGCTGGGCGGCGTGTTCACGGTAGGCTTGCAACATTTCCTTCTTCTCCAAAGTGCATCGTCAAAACATAAAAACCGGCATGGCTGCGCCGCGCCCGGCGCAGCGCCGCGGCAAAACCCTGGCTTGCAAACTCAGCGACTGCCGATAGGCGCGGAATCGAACAGGCTTTGCGCCGGCGCCGTTTTCATCGCCTGCGTGACCTGGGCCTGCTGCTCGCTCATGCATTCGTCGGCCATGCGCTGGCCGAGCTTCTGGTTCATGAGCATGGATTTGTTGGCGATCTGTATCCACACCGCGCCGGCCTTCTGGTCCTCCAGGCGCACCGCCGAAGTGGCTGCCACCACCGGGCGCATGTGGTACTTGAAACCGCGGCCCGAGACAAAGAAGGCGCCGGGCGAGGCCGGATCGGCGTCGATCTGCACGGTCGCGCCAAGCTCACAGACGATGCGCCCGGTATAGACCCGCTCGCCCAGTGCGCGCTCTTGGTCGGTGAGCACGATCACCTCGGGCACCGTTTCGGCCACGGGCGCGACCTGGGTTTTTTTGGGTGCGGCCTTGGCCGTCTTTTTGGCAGGCTTGGCCTTGTGCGCCGCAGCCGGCGCCTTGGCGGCCGGCTTGGCCGCGGCCTTGGTCGATGTGGCTGTGGGCGCGGGGGCATCGGCGGCCCAGCACAGTGCGGGCGCCAGCACCAGCAGGGAAGCCAGGATCAGGGGTTTCATGCGATCACCTGTAAGGACGAAGACGGTACAAGCATGCTGTATATCAGGAAAACCAGTGCGCCACCGTGGGCGGCAAGGCCATGCCGGTGGCATGGGCACGTTCAAGCAACTGCCAGAAGTAGCGGTAACTCGCGCGGTCGTGCAGGGTGCCGGCGTCGCTGATCGGCGCCCACTCGGCAGCCTGGGCCGCGAGCAGGATGCGCGCGGCATCTGCAACTTCGGCGTCGGCCGGCGCCATCGCCGCGAGAATGGGACGGATCTGCGCCGGGTGGATGCTCCACATGCGCGTATAGCCCAGCTCCTGGCTGGCGCGCCGGGCCGCGGCCTGCATGGCGGCCGTGTCCTTGAACTCGGTCACGACGCAGTGCGACGGCACCTTGCCATGGGCGTGGCAGGCGCTGGCGATTTCGAGCTTGGCGCGCAGCACCAGCGGGTGGCTGAACTGGCCCGCCGAACCCATGGCAGAGGCCGGTATCGCACCGCCATGCGCCGAGACGAAATCCATCAGCCCGAAAGACAGGCTCTGCACCCGCGGGTGCGCGGCGATGTCGAATGCGCGCTGCACCGCCGCTGGCGACTCTATCAAAACATGTAGCTGCAAACGCCCGCCTGCATTGCGTTGCAGGGCTTTTTCGGCCACAAGAATATCGTCCACGCTTTCCACCTTGGGCAGCATGACGTGGCACAGGCGGTCGGCCGCCTCGCCCAGAATGGTGTCCATGTCCTGCGCAAACGCGGGGTGATCGACCGGGTGCACGCGCACCGCCACGCGCGCGCCCGCTTCGCTCTCGCGCGCGAGCGCCGCTACCAGGCGCGCATGCTCGGCCTCGCCGCCCACGGGCGCGCCATCCTCGCAATCCAGGGTGACGTCGAACACGCAGGTGCCGAATTCGCGCGTCATCTCGGCCTGCAGTTGCAGGCTCTTGCGCATGCGCGCTTCGACGCCGCTGTAGTGGTCGCACACCGGCAAGACCGCGGCGCCGCCCTGCGGGCCGAGCAGAACCCGGGCGGGATGGGTGGCGGCGGGCTGCCGGGTCATGGTCTGCGCCTGGCAAGAATGAACAAACGCGGAAATGCCAGCAGACGGCAGCCGTCGACGCGCGCGGGGTAGGCGTCGGCAATGCGCGCCCGGTAGGCGTCGACAAAGTCGCCCTGCAGCGCCGCCGGCAAGGCCTCGACATAAGGCTTGAGCCCCGTGGCCAGAAACCAGTGCACGATGGCGTCGGGCGACTCCATCGCATGCAGGTAGGTGCTGCGCCAGATGTCCACCTCCACCGCCTGCGCAGACGGCGCGGCCAGCAGGTCGTAGTAGGCATCGGGCGCGAGCAGCGGTGTGCGCAGCGCCCCCGCAGCCGCCAGGTGCGGCGCAAAACGGGGCTGCTGTGCGAGTTCTTGCATCAACCGGTGCGCCGGTTCATGCAGGTTGTCGGGCATCTGCACGGCCAGCACGCCGCCCGGGGCGAGACGGGCGAACAGCCGGGGCAGCAGGCCTTCGTGCTCCGGCACCCATTGCAGCGTCGCGTTGGCAAAGATCAGCTCGGGCGCGGGCTCGCTGCCTGCGCCCTGCTCCATCGCCTCCAGCCAGGCGCGCAGGTCCTGGTGCCGAAAGACGGCCTGCGGCACCAGGGCGCGGGCGCGCTCGATCATGGCGGCAGAGCTGTCGAGCCCGAGCACGCGCGCACCGGCGTAGCGCTGCGCCAGCAAGGCGGTGGAAGTGCCCGGGCCGCAGCCCAGGTCGACCACCTCGCGCACCGAAACCAGGGGCACGCGCGCCAGCAGCTCGGCCGCGGGGCGCGTGCGCTGCGGCGCAAAGTGCAGGTAGAGCGCCGGGTTCCAGTCGGGCATGGCGCGCGCGTGCGGCAAGCGGCTCAGAGCAGGTGCTTGACCGCGTCGGCTTCGCCCTGCAGCTCGGCCAGGGTCTTGTCGATGCGCTCCTGCGAGAAGGCGTCGATCTCCAGCCCCTGCACCACGCTGTACTTGCCGCCTTCGGTGGTGACCGGGAAGCCGAACATCACGTCCTTGGGAATGCCGTAGTCGCCGTTGGACGGGATGCCCATCGTGACCCACTTCCCATTTGTGCCCAGGGCCCAGTCGTGCATGTGGTCGATGGCGGCATTGGCGGCCGAAGCGGCCGAGGACAGGCCGCGCGCCTCGATGATGGCCGCGCCGCGCTTGCCCACCGTGGGCAGGAAGACATTGGCGTTCCAGTCCTGGTCGTTGATCGCGTCCTTGACCGACTTGCCGTTGACCTGGGCGAAGCGGTAGTCGGCGTACATGGTGGGCGAGTGGTTGCCCCAGACAGCCAGCTTCTCGATGTCGCCCACGGCCACGCCCATCTTGTGCGCGATCTGGCTCGCGGCGCGGTTGTGGTCCAGGCGCAGCATGGCGGTGAAGTTCTCGCGCGGCAGGTCGGGTGCGCTCTTCATGGCGATGTAGGCATTGGTGTTGGCCGGATTACCCACGACCAGCACCTTCACGTTGCGCGAAGCGACTTGGTTCAGCGCCTTGCCCTGGGCGGTGAAGATCTGCGCATTCGCGGCCAGCAGGTCGGCGCGCTCCATGCCGGGGCCGCGCGGGCGCGCACCCACCAGCAAGGCGTAGTCGGTGTCCTTGAAGGCCTGCATCGGGTCAGAGTGGGCCTCGATGCCCGCGAGCAGCGGGAAGGCGCAGTCTTCAAGCTCCATGATCACGCCCTTGAGCGCGTTCTGGGCCTTCTCTGCCGGGATTTCCAGCAACTGCAAAATGACCGGCTGGTCCTTGCCGAGCATTTCGCCCGAGGCGATGCGAAACAGCAGGGCGTAGCCGATCTGGCCCGCAGCACCGGTGACGGCCACGCGGACGGGTTTCTTGCTCATGGTGATACTCCAGTGGAAACGGTAAGACGCAGTAAAACCGTGGCTGTGGCGTCCCGATCTGCTGGCGCGCTGCAAACCCCGGCGAAACCGCAAGATTTTACTGCCTCCATCGCTCCCGCGTCAATTTGTCTTATGTCTTATATAAGATATAATTGGCGCCGCCCGCAGGGGGCCCGGCACCTGTGCCGCGCCGGCCCCGCCGGAGCCTTTCATGACCAACGCTTCCTCCTCCACACTGGACACGCCCGCCTTCAGCCCGCTGTATCTGCAGATCAAGGGCTTGATACTGCAGGGGCTGCAATCGGGCGAATGGAAGCCGGGCGAAGTCATCCCCAGCGAGATGGATCTGGCAGCGCGCTTTCGCGTAAGCCAGGGCACGGTGCGCAAGGCGATCGACGAGCTCGCGGCCGACAACCTGCTGATGCGCCGCCAGGGCAAGGGCACCTTCGTCTCCACCCACGCCGAGCAGCAGGTGCAGTACCGCTTCCTGCGCCTGCGCCCCGACCAGGGCGACGAGCACAGCGAAGGCCCGGCCCGGCGCCTGATCCTCGAATGCAAGCGCATGCGCGCCAGCGCCGAAATGGCCCGGCTGCTGGCGCTGCGCACGGGCGACGCGCTGATGCACGCCAGGCGCGTGCTGCTGTTTGCGCAGACCCCCGCCATCCTTGAAGACATCTGGCTGCCGGCCCAGGCCTTCAAGGGCTTGAACGCCGAGCGCCTGGCGAGCTACCCGGGCCCGACCTATGCGATGTTCGAGGAAGACTTTGGCGTGCGCATGGTGCGCGCCGACGAAAAGCTGCGCGCCGTGCACCCGAGCGCCGAGCAGGCTGCCCTGCTAGAGGTAGACGTGAACACGCCGGTGCTCAGCGTGGAGCGCGTCGCCTATACCTACAACGACCTTGCGATGGAGCTGCGCCGCGGTCTGTACCGCACGGACACGCACCACTACCGCAACACCCTGGCCTGAGGCCTGCGCCATGCCGTACGCGCCCGAGGGCCACGCCTGCGCCCAATTTCACGGTCATGCGTCCGGTCATGGCTGTGGTGTCCTAGAATTTCCGGTTGCCGACGCTGCGCGCCACGACTGAACGCATCCCCATTTTCCGAAAGCACACCATGCCAGAGACCGCCAAGAAACGCCCGGAGTTCCGCAATCTCAACGTCTTTTCAGACCTGCCCACCTACCGCTGGCCGCTGGCGGCGCTGGTTTCGGGCATGCACCGCATCAGCGGTCTGCTGATCTTCCTGCTGCTGCCCTTCATCATCTGGATGTTCGACACCTCGGTGTCTTCCGAGATTTCCTTCAACCGCTTCACCTCCGTGTTCAGCGAAGGGGCAGGTTTCGTGCCCGGCTGGTTCATCAAGCTCGTCGTGCTGGCGCTGATCTGGGCCTATCTGCAGCACTTCATTGCGGGCGTGCGCCACATCTATTTCGACATCACCCACATGACGACCAAGAGCCGCGGACGGCGCACTGCCGCTGCCACGCTGATCCTGGCCTTTGGTCTGACCGCCATCCTCGGCGCCAAGCTGTTTGGCCTGTACTGATGGCGCCCCGGCGCATTTTCTGAATCAAGGAGATTTCCATGGCTACCACCTACGGTCCCAAGCGGCTCGTCGTCGGCGCCCACTACGGCTGGCGCGACTGGCTCGTGCAACGCCTGTCGGGCATCATCATGGCGCTGTTCACCATTGCGCTGCTCGCGCAGCTGATCGCCAGCAGCGGCCCCATAGGCTATGAAACCTGGGCCGGCATCTTCGCCAGCCAGTGGATGAAGACCATCACCTTTGCCACCATCGTGGCGCTGATCTGGCATGCCTGGGTCGGCATGCAAAGCATCTGGATGGACTACGTCAAGCCCGATGGCCTGCGCCTCGTGTTCTATCTCGTCACCGCCTTCTGGCTGGTCGCCTGCGGCGGCTGGGCCATCCAGGTGCTGTGGCGTCTGTAAATTCTTCCGAGCGAAAGTCAAGCATGAGCTACACCAAAGCCAATATCACCAAGCGCAAGTTCGACGTCGTGATCGTCGGCGCCGGCGGGGCCGGCCTGCGTGCTGCGCTGGAGCTGTCGCGCTCGGGCCTGAACGTGGCCTGCCTCACCAAGGTCTTTCCCACGCGCTCGCACACCGTGGCGGCGCAAGGCGGCGTGTCGGCATCGCTCGGCAACATGAGCGAGGACAACTGGCACTACCACTTCTACGACACCGTCAAGGGCGGCGACTGGCTGGGCGACCAGGACGCCATCGAATTCATGTGCCGCGAAGCGCCCAAGGTGGTGATCGAGCTCGAGCACTTCGGCATGCCGTTTGACCGCAACCCGGACGGCACCATCTACCAGCGCCCGTTTGGCGGCCACACCTCCAACTACGGCGAAAAGCCGGTGCAGCGCGCCTGCGCCGCAGCCGACCGCACCGGTCACGCCATGCTGCACACGCTGTACCAGCAGAACGTGCGCACCAAGACCAACTTCTTCGTCGAGTGGATGGCGCTGGACCTGATCCGCAACACCCGCGGCGAGGTGATCGGCGTGACCGCGCTCGAGCTGGAAACCGGCGACTTCTACGAGCTGCACGCCAAGGCGGTGCTGCTGGCTACCGGCGGCGCGGGACGCATCTTTGCCGCCACGACCAACGCCTACATCAACACCGGCGACGGCCTGGGCATGGCTTCGCGCGCCGGCATTCCGCTGCAGGACATGGAATTCTGGCAATTCCACCCCACCGGCGTGTTCGGCGCCGGCGTGCTGCTGACCGAAGGCTGCCGCGGCGAGGGCGCTATCCTTTTGAATAGCGAAGGCGAGCGCTTCATGGAGCGCTACGCGCCCACCTTGAAGGATCTGGCGCCGCGCGACTTCGTCTCGCGCTCCATGGACCAGGAGATCAAGGAAGGCCGCGGCTGCGGGCCGAACAAGGACCACATCCTGCTCAAGCTCGACCACCTGGGCGCCGAGACCATCCACAAGCGCCTGCCTTCGGTCGAAGAGATCGGGCACAACTTCGCCAACGTGGACATCACCAAGGAGCCGATCGGCGTGGTGCCCACCATCCACTACATGATGGGCGGCATCCCGACCAACATCCACGGTCAGGTGGTGGTCTGGGACGGGCAGCAGAACCAGGTCGTTCACGGCCTGTACGCGGTGGGCGAATGCTCGGCGGTTTCGGTGCATGGCGCCAACCGCCTGGGCACGAATTCGCTGCTCGACCTGCTGGTCTTCGGCAAGTCGGCGGGCGAGCACATCACCCAATACGTGCGCGGCTACGGCGAGCACCACGATGCGCCGGCCGATGCCTCCGACTATTCACTCTCGCGCCTGAACAAGCTGCAGGACTCCAGCGACGGCCTGTATTCGCAGGATGTGGCAAACAAGCTGCGCACCACGATGCAGACGCACGCCGGGGTGTTTCGCACGCAGAAGATGCTCGACGAGGGCGTTCAGATGGTCAAGGGCATTGCCGAAGAGGTTGAGCACATCGCGCTCAAGGACAAGTCCCTGGTGTGGAATACCGCGCGCATGGAGGCGCTGGAGGTCGAGAACCTGATCGAAGTGGCGCGCGCCACCATCGCCTCGGCCGCAGCGCGCAAGGAATGCCGCGGCGCGCACATGGTCTACGACTACGAGCACCCGGCCGACCATCCGCAATTCCCGCTCGGGCGCAACGACGAGGAATGGCTCAAGCACACGCTCTGGTACCGCGACGGCGACCGCCTTGACTACAAGCCGGTCAACCTCAAGCCCTTGAGCGTGGACAGCATTCCCCCCAAAGTCCGCACGTTCTGAGCGGTTCGTTCACACGAGGTAATCGAATCATGAAGCGCACCATCAAAGTCTATCGCTACGACCCGGACAAGGACGAACGCCCCTACATGCAAACCCACGAGGTCGAGCTCGACGGCCATGAGCGCATGCTGCTGGACGCCCTGCTCAAGCTCAAGCGGGAAGACCCGACCATCGCCTTTCGCCGCTCCTGCCGCGAGGGCGTCTGCGGCTCGGACGCGATGAACATCAACGGCAAGAACGGTCTGGCCTGCCTGACCAACATGCACACGCTGCCCGAGACCATCGTGCTCAAGCCCCTGCCCGGCCTGCCCGTGATCCGCGACCTGATCGTGGACATGACGCAGTTCTTCAAGCAGTACCACTCGATCAAGCCCTATCTGATCAACGACGAGCCGCCGCCCGAGAAAGAGCGCCTGCAGTCGCCCGAAGAGCGCGAAGAGCTCGACGGCCTGTACGAATGCATTCTGTGCGCGAGCTGCTCGACCGCCTGCCCCTCGTTCTGGTGGAACCCGGACAAGTTCGTCGGCCCGGCGGGCTTGCTGCAGGCCTACCGCTTCCTGGCCGACAGCCGCGACCAGGCCACGGGCGAGCGCCTGGACAACCTGGAAGACCCCTACCGGCTGTTCCGCTGCCACAGCATCATGAACTGCGTGGACGTCTGCCCCAAGCACCTCAACCCCAATCGCGCCATCGGCAAGATCAAGGAATTGATGACGCACCGCGCGCTGTAAGCCCCCATGCCCCCGCCCGACCTGCTGGACGAGCGCGAGACATCGATCCTGCGCTGGCGCTGCCGCCGTGGGCTGCTGGAAAACGACATCTTCATCGAGCGTTTCTTCCAGGTCCACGGCCAGCGCGTAAGCCAGGAACAAGCTTATGGCCTTACGCTGCTGATGAACCTGCCGGACAACGACCTGCTCGCGCTTTTCCTGCGCCGCACGGAGCCCACCGACGAGCTGGACGTGCCGCAGGTGCATGCCGTGCTGGAACTGATTCGTCAGCGTCCGCCGGGCGGCTTGCCGTCGTGACGGCCACCCCATTGCCACACTAACAAGGAACTCCGAGATGACTATGCAATTGGCGCAACACAAGGCGACGCTGTCGTTCAACAACGGCAGCCCCAGCGTGGATCTGCCCGTCTACCACGGCACCATAGGCCCGGACGTGGTCGACATCCGCAAGCTCTACAGCCAGACCGGCATGTTCACCTACGACCCCGGTTTCCTGTCCACCGCCTCCTGCCAGTCGAGCATCACCTTCATCGACGGTGAAAAAGGCCGCCTGCTCTACCGCGGCTACCCGATCGAGCAGCTGGCGACGCAGTGCGACTTTCTGGACGTGTGCTATCTGCTGCTCAAGGGCGAATTGCCCAACGTCGGCCAGCGCGACGAATTCCACAAGCTCGTGATCAGCCACACCATGGTGCACGAGCAGATGCAATTCTTCATGCGCGGTTTTCGCCGTGACGCCCACCCGATGGCGGTGCTCACCGGCTTGATCGGCGCGCTCTCGGCCTTCTACCACGACAGCACCGACATCCACAACGCCGAGCACCGCGAGATCGCCGCGATCCGCCTGATCTCCAAGCTGCCCACGCTCGTGGCCATGGCCTACAAGTACGGCGTGGGCCAGCCCTACATGTACCCGCGCAACGAACTCTCCTACGCCGGCAACTTCCTGCGCATGATGTTTGGCGTGCCCTCGGCCGACTACCAGGTCAACCCGGTGATCGAGCGCGCGATGGATCGCATCTTCATCCTGCATGCCGACCACGAGCAGAACGCCTCCACCTCCACCGTGCGCCTGTGCGGCTCCTCGGGCACCAACCCGTTTGCGGCGATCGCCGCGGGCGTGGCCTGCCTCTGGGGTCCGGCCCACGGCGGCGCCAACGAAGCCTGCCTGAACATGCTGGAGAACATCCAGGCCAATGGCGGCATCGCCAAGGTCGGCGAGTTCATGGAGCAGGTCAAGGACAAGAACAGCGGCGTCAAGCTCATGGGCTTTGGCCACCGCGTCTACAAGAACTACGACCCGCGCGCCAAGCTCATGCAGGAAACCTGCAACGAGGTGCTGGCAGAGCTCGGCCTGGAGAAAGACCCGCTGTTCGCCCTGGCCAAGCAGGTCGAGAAGATCGCGCTGGAAGACGACTATTTCGTGCAGCGCAAGCTCTACCCGAACGTGGACTTCTATTCGGGCATCGTGCAGCGCGCGATCGGCATTCCGGTCAAGCTCTTCACCGGCATCTTCACGCTGGCACGCACCGTGGGCTGGATCGCCCAGCTCAACGAGATGATCAGCGACCCCGAGTACAAGATCGGCCGCCCGCGCCAGCTCTATGTCGGGGCGCCGGAACGCAATGTCACGCCCATAGGCGAGCGCTGATCGGCCACGCAGGCCTTGCAAGAACAGCCCGCCCGCACGCCGCCGGCGGGCTTTTTTCTGGCGCGGCCGGGGCGGCCCGCTGCAGGGGCTTGCTTGGCGTTTGCGCCAATCCACGGCACAATCCGGGTCAACGCATGTCGGCGCAAGCCCCTGCATGACGCTCTGGCCCGGACAACGGCGGTTGCCCGGGCTTTTGTCCGTCTGAGCGCGCCCAATGCCAGACAAGAAATTTTGATAGGAATCCGACCATGGTAGGCAAACCCCAGATCACTCTGTCGTCGCTGGACTACGAGCGCCTGCAGAGGCTGCTTGAGAAGGACGGACCGAGCTTTGCCGGGCGCGATGCGCTGGAAGCCGAGCTCGACCGCGCCGACGTGCTCGAGCCCAAGGACATGCCCGCCAACGTGGTCACGATGAATTCCACGGTGCGCTTCACCATCGTGGAAACCGGCAAGACCAGCACGCTGCAACTGGTCTACCCCAAGGACGTCGACGGTTCGGCCGAGAAGGTGTCGGTGCTCGCGCCCGTGGGCATTGCGCTGCTGGGCCTGAGCGTCGGCCAGGAGCTGCCCATGCCCAGCCCCACCGGCCACGTGACGGTGCGCGTGGACGCGATCACCTGGCAGCCCGAGAGCGCGGGCGAACTGCACCGCTGAACGCATCCGGCGCGCCGCGCGCCGCGCGCCGCGACGATCTTCAAGGGCCCGCCGCTCAGGCCGCAAGAAACAAGGCCCCTCTCCGAACCCGCCCAAGCCGCCGCGGCAAGCGCGCGGGCCGGGCTGCCCTCAATGCAATTGCAGCCGCTCGCGGGCGCTGCGGTACTCGCGCTGCAGGCGGGCGATCAGCTCGGCCGCTGGACGCACTTCGGTGACCGCGGCGATGCCCTGGCCACAGCCCCAGATGTCCTTCCAGGCCTTGGCGGCGGCGCTGGCGCCAAAGTTCATCTTGCTCGGGTCGGACTCGGGCAGGTGCTCGGGGTCCATGCCGGCCGCGCGTATCGAGGGCGCGAGGTAGTTGCCGTGCACGCCGGTGAACAAATTGGTGTAGACGATGTCGTCGGACGTGCCGTCGACGATGGCCTGCTTGTAGGCGTCTTGCGCGCGCGCCTCCTGCGTCGCGATGAAGGCCGAGCCGATATAGGCCAGGTCGGCGCCCATGGCCTGGGCCGCGAGCACCGCGTCTCCCGTGGCGATCGCGCCCGAGAGCGCGAGCGGCCCGTCAAACCAGCGGCGGATCTCCTGCACCAGCGCAAACGGGCTCTTCACGCCCGCATGCCCGCCCGCCCCCGCGGCCACCGCAATCAGACCGTCGGCGCCCTTTTCTATCGCCTTGCGGGCAAAGCGGTCGTTGATCACGTCGTGCAGCACCACGCCGCCCCAATCGTGCACGGCATGGTTCACATCCTCGCGCGCGCCCAGCGAGGAGATGACGATGGGCACCCGGTACTTGGCGCAGACCTGCATGTCGTGCTCCAGGCGGTCGTTGCTCTTGTGCACGATCTGGTTGATGGCAAACGGCGCCGCCGGCTGGTCTGGGTGCGCGCGGTCCCAGGCGGCCAGGGTTTCGGTGATCTCGGCCAGCCAGTCGTCAAGCTGCGCGGCCGGGCGCGCATTGAGCGCCGGCATGGCGCCGACGATGCCGGCCTGGCACTGGGCGATCACCAGTTGCGGGTTGCTGATGATGAACAGCGGCGCGCCGATCACCGGCAGGCGCAGCTTCTTGAACAGCGGGGGCAAGGCCATGGGTCGCTCCAAAAAAATACCAATGAAATCAGGCTCTAACGCTTGCTGGTCAAGCGCTAGCAGCTATCAACAAGAGAGCACCATCAGAAAGCGTCCAGCGCCAGCGCACAGGCAGTTTCACCGCCATGCACGATGGCGTCGCGCAGCCCCGGGGCGCGCGTGAGGATGTGCTCGGCATAGAACTGCGCCGTGGTGATCTTGGCCTGCATGAAGGCCGTATCCTCACCCTTGGCAAGCTCGCCCTGCGCCGCCAGCAGCGCACGCGCCATTTGCCAGCCGGCCACCAGATTGCCCGCCAGCAGCAGGTAGGGCACGCTGCCGGCAAAGATGGCGTTGATGTGCTGCCTGGCGTCCAGTGCGGTGATGTAGCCCACCACTTCGAGGTAGGCAGCGCGGGCGCCCGCCAGGCGCGCGGCCATGGACAGCGCCGCTTCGCTGCCGCTGGCGCGCAGCTCGGCCTCGGTCTGCTCGATGCGTCCGGCCAGCGCGCGCGCCACGGTGCCGCCGTCGCGCATGGTCTTGCGCCCGACCAGGTCGTTGGCCTGGATCGCAGTCGTGCCTTCGTAGATCGTGAGGATGCGCGCGTCGCGCAGGTGTTGGGCCGCGCCGGTTTCCTCGATGAAGCCCATGCCGCCGTGCACTTGCACGCCCAGCGAGGTGACTTCCTGGCTCATCTCGGTGCAATAGCCCTTGACCAGCGGCACGAGGAATTCATAAAAGGTCTGGTTGTCGCGCCGCGTCTGCTCGTCCGGATGGCGATGGGCGGTGTCGTAGGCGGCCGCGGCCACCGTCGCCATCGCCCGGCATCCTTCGGTCAGCGCGCGCATGGTCATGAGCATGCGGCGCACGTCCGGGTGCTGGATGATGGGCACGCTGCCCGCCACGCTGCCATCGACCGGGCGGCTTTGCACGCGCTCGCGGGCGTAGGCGACGGCGCGCTGGTAGGCGCGCTCGGCCACCGCGATGCCTTGCATGCCCACCGCATAGCGCGCGGCGTTCATCATGATGAACATGTACTCAAGGCCGCGGTTTTCCTCGCCGACCAGGTAGCCCACCGCCCCGCCCTGGTCGCCATACTGCAGCACCGCCGTGGGGCTGGCCTTGATGCCCAGCTTGTGCTCGATGGAGACGCAGTACACGTCGTTGCGCGCGCCCAGGCTGGCATCGGCATTCACCAGGAACTTGGGCACGACGAATAGGCTGATGCCCTTGACGCCCTCGGGCGCGCCGGGCACGCGCGCGAGCACCAGATGGACGATGTTCTCGGCCATGTCGTGCTCGCCATAGGTGATGAAGATCTTGGTGCCAAAGACCTTGTAGCTGCCGTCGCCCTGGGGCTCGGCGCGGCTGCGCACCAGCGCCAGGTCCGAGCCGGCCTGCGGCTCGGTCAGATTCATGGTGCCGGTCCACTCACCCGAGACCAGCTTTTCCAGATAGATGGACTTGAGCTCGCTGCTGCCCGCAGTCAGCAGCGCCTCGATCGCGCCGTCGGTCAGCAGCGGGGCGAGCGCAAAGCTGAGATTGGCGGCGTTGAGAATCTCCACGCAGGCCGCGCCTATGGTCTTGGGCAGATCCTGGCCACCGAACTCGGCCGGGTGCTGCACACCCTGCCAGCCGCCTTCGATGAACTGGCGGTAGGCCTCCTTGAAGCCCGGCGTGGTGGTGACGCTGCCGTCCTTCCAGCTGCTGGGCTGCACGTCGCCCTCGACGTTCAGCGGCGCGAGCACGCCTTCGTTGAAGCGCGCGCATTCCTCCAGCACCGCGGCCGCGGTATCGAGGCCCGCGTCCTCAAAGCCCGGCATGCGCGCAATCTGGTCGATGCGCGCCAGGTGCTCGATGTCAAACAGCATGTCCTTGACGGGGGCGATATAGCTCATGGCGGGGTCCTGCAGGTGAAAAAAAGGGCATCGCGCGCGATGCCCCGACAGCCGGCTGGTGCTTCAGAGAGCCTTGACCAGTTCCGGCACGGCCTCGAACAGGTCTGCCACCAGACCGTAATCGGCCACGCTGAAGATGGGCGCTTCCTCGTCCTTGTTGATCGCGACGATCACCTTGGAGTCCTTCATGCCGGCGAGGTGCTGGATGGCGCCCGAAATGCCGCAGGCGATGTAGAGCTCGGGCGCGACGATCTTGCCGGTCTGGCCGACCTGCAGGTCGTTGGCCGCGTAGCCCGCGTCCACCGCCGCACGGCTCGCGCCGATGGCAGCGCCGAGCTTGTCGGCCAGCGGGGTGAGCACTTCATTGAACTTCTCGCTGCTGCCCAGCGCGCGGCCGCCGGAGACGATGACCTTGGCCGCCGTCAGTTCGGGGCGATCGCTCTTGCTGAGCTCGCGCCCGACAAAGCTGCTCTTGCCGCTGTCGGCGACGGCAGCGACGGTTTGCACCGAGGCCGAGCCGCCCGTGGCCGCAGCAGCGTCAAAGCCGGTGCTGCGCACCGTGATCACCTTGACCGCGTCGCCCGACTGCACCGTGGCGACGGCGTTGCCGGCGTAGATCGGGCGCTCGAAGGTGTCGGGGGCGTCGACCTTGGTGATGTCGGAGATCTGCGCCACATCGAGCTTGGCGGCCACGCGCGGCGCCACGTTCTTGCCACTGGCAGTGGCGGGAAACAGGATGTGGCTGTAGTCGCCGGCGACGGCCAGCACCTGGGCGGCGAGGTTTTCCGCCAGGCCGTCCTTGAGACTAGCGCCGTCGGCGTGCAATACCTTGGCCACGCCGGCGATCTGCGCGGCGGCCTGCGCGGCGGCGCCGGCGTTCTCCCCGGCGACCAGCACATGCACATCGCCCCCGCAGGCAGCGGCGGCGGTGACGGCGTTGAGGGTGGCAGCCTTGAGGCTGGCGTTGTCGTGTTCGGCAATGACGAGTGCGGTCATGTTCCGTATTCCTTTACCTCAGATCACCTTGGCTTCGTTGCGCAGCTTCTCGACCAGCGTGGCCACGTCGGGCACCTTCACACCGGCGCCGCGCTTGGGCGGCTCGCTCACTTTCAGGGTCTTGAGGCGCGGCGCCACGTCCACGCCGAGGTCGGCCGGCGTCACCGTCTCGAGCGGCTTCTTCTTGGCCTTCATGATGTTGGGCAGCGTCACGTAGCGCGGCTCGTTCAGACGCAGGTCGGTGGTGATGACCGCGGGCGTGCTGATGCTGACGGTCTCCAGGCCCCCGTCCACCTCGCGCGTGACCGTGGCCTTGCCGTCGGCCACTTCGACCTTGCTGGCAAAAGTCGCTTGCGGCAGGTCGGCCAAGGCCGCGAGCATCTGGCCGGTCTGGTTGGCGTCGTCGTCGATCGCCTGCTTGCCCAGGATCACCAGGCCCGGCTGCTCCTTGTCCACCAGCGCCTTGAGCAGCTTGGCCACGGCCAGCGGCTGCAGTTCTTCGTCGGTCTGCACCAGGATGGCCCGATCCGCCCCTATGGCCATGGCGGTGCGCAGGGTTTCCTGGCACTGGGCGACGCCGCAGGAGACCGCTACCACCTCGCTGACCACGCCTTTTTCCTTGAGGCGCACCGCTTCCTCGACGGCAATCTCGTCAAAGGGGTTCATGCTCATCTTGACGTTGGCGATGTCCACACCCGTGTTGTCCGACTTCACGCGGACCTTGACATTGAAGTCCACCACGCGTTTGACGGGGACCAAAACCTTCATGCTGCGGCTCCTGGAGTTGATAGCGTTGACGTGTACGTAAACCTGAAGATTCTATAGTGCTGGCGCCTTGCCCGCCGTTTCAAATAAAACGAACGGTCGTGCTTTTTTGATTATGCCCGGCGCGACGCAAATGCCTGAGTCGTGTCGGCGACAGCGCGGGCGCGCTCAATGGGTTTTCCAGCTCGGCGTGCGCTTTTCGGCAAAGGCCAGTGCGCCCTCCTGGGCGTCGGCGTCCATCATGTTCGCGGCCATGGTCTGGCCGGCAAGCTGGTAGGCGGCCTGCAGGCCGAGCTCGCGCTGCTGATAGACCAGCTTCTTGCCCATGGCGACGGCCGTACGAGGCTTTTCCACGACGGCGTCCACCAGCGCGGCCACTTCGGCGTCAAGCTGCTCGGGCGCTGCGACGCGGTTGACCAGGCCTTCCCTGAGCGCCGTCTGGGCGTCGATGAAGTCGCCGGTGAGCAGCATCTCCATCGCGCGCTTGGCCGGCACGTTGCGCACCAAGGGCACGCTGGGCGTGGAGCAGAACAGGCCGTAATGGATGCCGCTGGTGGCAAAGCGCGCCTCGGTGCTGGCTACCGCCAGGTCGCACTGGGCCACGAGCTGGCAGCCGGCGGCCGCCGCTATGCCGTGCACGCGCGCGAGCACCGGCACGCTGAGCTGGTTGATGGTGAGCATCACGCGGCTGCACTGGCTGAACAGCTCGCGGTACCAGGCGAGGTCGGGGTGCGCCGACATGTCCTTGAGGTTGTGGCCGGCGCAAAACGCACGGCCGCTGCCAGCGAGCACCACCATGCGGGCGTCGGGGTCGGCCTGCACCTGCTCGAGCGCCTGCTGCAGGCGCGCGAGCATCTCCGAGCCCAGCGCGTTGAAGCGCTTGGGGTCGTTCATCGTCAGGGTGTGTACGCCGCGTGCGTCACGCTCGGTGCGCAGCAGCTCGGCGGTATCGGTCATGTCTCTTTGCCTCGTGCATCACAAATCGGCGAGCGCGCGCAGGTGCGCTTCCACGCTCAACGCCAGCGGCGTCATCGCATAGCCGCCTTCCAGACAGGAGACGATACGCCCTTTGGAAAAACGCCGTGCAACGTCCTTGATTCGTGCGGTGATCCAGGCAAAGTCCGCCTCCACCAGGCCAAGCTGCCCCATTTCGTCGTCGCGGTGGCTGTCAAAGCCCGCGCTGATGAAGATCATTTCCGGCTTGAAAGCCTCCAGGCGGGGCATCCAGACCAGGTCGACGATCTCGCGGATGTCCATGCCCCGGGTGTAGGCGGCCACCGGCACGTTGCACATGTTGGCCGCCGGGTCGCGCTCGCCGCTGTAGGGATAAAACGGGCTCTGGAAGAAGCTGCACATCAGCGCGCGCTCGTCACCCGCGAGGATGTCTTCGGTGCCGTTGCCGTGGTGCACGTCGAAGTCGATCACCGCCACGCGCTTGAGGTTGTGGCGCTTGAGCGCGTACTTGGCCGCCACCGCCACGTTGTTGAAGAAGCAAAAACCCATGGATTTGGCGTGCGTGGCGTGGTGCCCGGGCGGGCGCACCGCACAAAAGGCGTTTTCCAGCTCGCCGGCAATCACCGCATCGGTGGCCGAGAGCGCCGCGCCCGCCGCGTGCAGCGCGGCCGTCCAGGTCCAGACGTTCATCGCGGTGTCCGGATCCACTTGCGCGTGGGCGGGGCCGCCCGCGGCCTTCTCTTCGGCGATGCGCTCGGACATGCCGCGCAGCGACGCCACATACCAGCGGTCGTGCGCCAGCTCGATGTCCGCCAGCGCCGCCGCCGGCGCCTCGCGCTGGTCCAGCACGTCGGCCAGGCCGGTGATCAGCATGCGGTTGTGGATGGCGTCCAGACGCTCGGGGCACTCCGGGTGGCCGGCTCCCATTTCGTGCTTGCGGCAATCAGGGTGGGTATAAAAGCCCGTTCTGCTCACGCTCTGTCTCCACGCTGCTTTTGGGATAACGTCACGCACATGGACATACCGGCAAAAATCCAGGCGCTTTTGGGCCAGCTTAACACGGTGATCGTGGGCAAACCGACGCAGATCCAGGACAGCGTGGCCTGCCTGCTCGCGGGCGGACACCTGTTGATCGAGGACGTGCCCGGCGTGGGCAAGACGACGCTGGCGCATGCGCTGGCGCGCAGCTTCGGGCTGGCGTTTGCGCGCGTGCAGTTCACCTCCGACCTGATGCCCAGCGACCTCACCGGCGTGGCGGTGTACGAGCGCGGCAAGGAGGCCTTCGTCTTTCACCCGGGCCCGGTGTTCACCCAGGTGCTGCTGGCCGACGAGATCAACCGCGCCAGCCCGCGCACCCAGAGCGCGCTGCTGGAAGCGATGGAAGAAAAGCAGGTCTCCGTGGAAGGCGAGACCCGCCCCCTGCCCCAGCCCTTTTTCGTGATCGCCACGCAGAACCCGCAGGAGCAGATCGGCACCTTTCAGCTGCCCGAAAGCCAGCTCGACCGCTTTCTCATGCGCATCTCGCTGGGCTACCCCGACCGCGCGGCCGAGCGCGCGCTGCTCGCGGGCGAAGACCGGCGCGAGCAGCTCGAACACCTGCCGGCGCTGCTCGACGCGCGCGAGCTGGCCCTGCTGCAAGCCCAGGTGCAGGCGGTGCACGTGGCGCCCGCGCTGCTGGACTACGTGCAGGCGCTGATCGCGGCGACGCGCTCGGGCAAATGGTTCGTGCAGGGGTTGTCGCCGCGCGCGGCGATTGCGCTGGTGCGCGCGGCGCGGGCGCAGGCGCTGATCGAGGGGCGCGACTACGTGGCGCCGGACGACGTGCAAGCCATCCTCGCGCAGACCATTGCCCACCGCATGCAGCCGGTGAGCGGCGCGGGCCGCGGCAGCGTCGAGCAGGTGCAGGCCATGGTGCAGGCCGTGGCCTTGCCATGAGCGGCGCCGCCGCGGCCCACGGCTGGCTGGCCACACGCTGGCAGCGCTGGTGGATGGCGCGCGTGCCGCCGGGCGACCAGCTGCGCCTGACGCAGCGCAACATCTACATCCTGCCCACGGGCGCGGGCTGGATGCTGGCGCTCACGCTGCTCATCCTGCTGGTGGCTTCGATCAACTTCCAGCTCAACCTGGGCTATCTGCTGACCTTCCTGCTGGCCGGCTGCGCGGCCGTCAGCACCTGGGTGAGCCATGCCACGCTGCGCGGTCTGCAGCTCGTGCTGCTGGCGCCGGCGCCGCAATTTGCCGGCACCAGCGTGCGGCTGCAGGTGCAGCTGATCAACACGCGCGCCCGCGGGCGCCATGGCGTTGCGCTGTCCCTGCGCCAGCCGCGGCTGTGGTCCTGGACCGACGTGCCGCCCCAGGGCAGCGCGGCGCTGGAGCTGAGCTTCGCGCCCGCGCGGCGCGGCCTGCAGCAGGTGCCGCCGCTGGCGGTACAGACGCTCTACCCCATGGGGCTGTTTCGCGTCTGGGCCTGGTGGCGGCCCAAGGCGCAGGTGCTGGTCTACCCTGAGCCCGAGCCCGCCTGCCCGCCGCTGCCCGCGGGCGAACCCCTGCCCGGCCAGGGCGGCGCGGCCAGCAGCAGCGCCAGCAGCGAGCACGGCGGCGTGCGCGCCTACCGGCGCGGCGACGCGCAGCGCCTCATCGTCTGGAAGAAGGCGGCGCAGGCCCTGGCCAGCGGCAGCGACGCGCTGGTCAGCCGCGACGCCCAGGCCGACCAGCGCAGCCAGCTCTGGCTGAGCCTGCAATCCACGTCCCTGCGCGACACCGAGGCCGCGCTCTCGCGCCTGACGGCCTGGGTGCTGCAGGCCGACAGACTGGGGCTGAGCTACGGCCTGCGCCTGGGCACGCTCACCGTGGCGCAAGGCAGCGGGCCCGCCCAGCGCGAGCGCTGCCTGCATGCGCTGGCCGTGCATTGATTCAGCATGAAATACGCCTCAAACGCTTGTATGGTGGGCGCTAGCAGCTATATTTTCAATAGCTGCTACCCCTCGCTGGCTTGGGGCCGCGCATGATGCAGCGCCTGCACAGCCTTCCCCGGGACACGCGCGACACGCTGTTTCTGCTGCTGGTGGTGGCCTGCTGCATCGCGCCGCTGGTGGCGCACATTCCGCTCTGGGCCTCGGTGCTCGGGGCGCTGCTGCTGCTGTGGCGCGGCGCGCTCGCCTGGCGGCTGCGCCCGCTGCCCTCGCGCCCGGTCATCTGGGTGCTGCTGCTGGCCGTCACCGGCTTCACGCTGGCGAGCTTTCGCACCATCGCCGGGCCCGATGCCGGGGTGACGCTCGTTGTCATGCTGCTGGCGCTCAAGACCCTGGAGCTGCGCGCGCGCCGCGACGCCATGGTGGTCTTCTTCCTGGGCTTCTTCACGCTGCTGTCCAACTTCCTGTTTTCGCAGGCGCTGGGCGTGGCGCTGATGATGCTGCTGGCGCTGCTGGGCCTGCTGACCGCGCTGATCAACGCGCACCGCCCGGCCGGGCGCCCCAGCCTGGCTTCCTCGCTCGCCGCTGCGGCGCGCATGGCGCTGCTGGGCGCGCCCATCATGCTCGCGCTGTTCGTTTTCTTCCCGCGCTTTGCGCCCTTGTGGGGCGTGCCGGGCGACGACACCACGGGGCGCAGCGGCCTGTCCGGCCAGATGAGCGTGGGCGCGATCGCCCAGCTTGCGCTGGACGACAGCGTGGCGCTGCGCGTGCGCTTTCACACCCCGGGCGGCCAGCCGCCGCCGCAGTCCGCGCTGTACTTTCGCGGCCCGGTGCTCAGCGCCTTCAACGGCCGTGACTGGTATGCGCTGATGCAGCCCGAGGCGCGCGCCTTCAGCTGGGCGATTCCGGCGCCGGCCGAGCTGCAGGTGCAGGGCGAGCCGGTGCGCTACGAGATGACCATGGAAGCAAGTCGCCGGCCCTGGCTGCTGGCGCTGGACGTCCCGGTCGAGCCGCCCGAGCTGCCCCAGGGCATGCGCGCCCAGATGGCGCCCGAGCTGCAGTGGGTGACGCTGCGCCCCGTCACCAGTGTGCTGCGCTACGAGGCCGCGAGCTATCTGCGCTTTCGCCACGGCCCGCGCGAGCGCACGCCCATGCTGCGCCCCTATCTGCAGCTGCCGCCCGACTCCGACCCGCGCACCCGGGCGCTGGCGCAGTCCATGCGCGCCGAGCTCGGCGCCGCCGGCCCCCAGGCCCTGGTGGACGCCGCGCTGCAGCGCCTGCGCAGCGGCGGCTACCGCTACACGCTGGAGCCCGGCGCCTACGGCCAGAACACCGCCGACACCTTCTGGTTCGACCGCAAGGAGGGTTTTTGCGAGCACATCGCCTCGGCCTTCGTGGTGCTGATGCGCGCGCTCGACATCCCCGCGCGCATCGTCACCGGCTACCAGGGCGGCGAGATGAACCCGCTGGACGGCTACTGGACGGTGCGTCAGAGCGATGCCCACGCCTGGGCCGAGGTCTGGATGCAAGAGCGCGGCTGGGTGCGGGTAGACCCGACGGGCGCGGTGGCGCCCGGGCGCATAGGCACGCTGCAGCGCCTGCAGGCGCCGCGCGGCGCCTTCGGCACCGCCCTGGGCGCGGTCATCAGCCCGTCCATGCTGCAACGCCTGCGCTCGGTCTGGGAGGCGCTGGACAACCGCTGGACGCAGTGGGTGCTGAACTACACGCAAGAGCGCCAGCTCGACCTGCTCAAGCGCCTGGGCCTGCACGACCCGGACTGGCGCGACCTGGTGCGCGTGCTCGGCCTGCTCGCCGCCGCTGCTGCGCTCGCCGGCGCCGCCTGGGCGCTGCGCGAGCGCTACCGGCTCGACCCCTGGCAGCGGCTGATGCAGGATTTGCACCGGCGCCTGCGCCGCGCCCGCCTGAACCTCCCCGAGCATCTGCCCGCGCGCACCATGGCCCGCCGCCTGCGCGAGAGCGCGGGCCCGGCGGCCGAGCCGCTGGCCGACTGGCTGCTGCAACTGGAGCGGGCGCGCTACGGCCCGGCGCCCGAAGCGACGCTTGCCGAGCTGCGCCGCCGGCTGCGCCGGCTGCCCTGGGCGGCGCTGCGCCAGCCAGCGCCCCCGCGCAGCGCCGCACGCCCCGAGAGCGCCGCCTGATGCAGTCCGGCGCGCGCTACTGCGTCGCGGCCCTGTCCAGCGGCGCTACCGCCGCGTCCTCGGCGTGCGGCTGGGGCACGGGCTGCACCGTCACCGGTTGCTGCACGCGTGGCCCGGGCGCAGGCAGGTAGCGCGCAAACAGCTCGAAAAAGCTGGCATAAAAGTGCGCGTCGGTGATGGTTTCGCTGCCTACCTTGACCAGGGTGTCGTCGGTGGCGTTGAGCGGCAGCGACAGCGAACCCAGGCCGCCGACACCCAGCGACGCCGAGTTGTTCACCTTCTTGATCACGTAGCGGTCCTGGATGGCGCTGGCAAAGACCGCGGTGCCGCCCACGCCCTGGGCGTCGGGCGCGCAGACCACGCGCATCTGCACCTCGTAGTGCACGTCGGGCGTGGGCTGGTAGTACTTGCGCCCCTTGACGTCCTCGGCGGTGGCGGTTTCCACGATGTAGCCCTGGCTGAGCAGCGCGCGGCGCGCCGCCTCGCAGCTTTGCTGCTGGCTGGCGCGCAGGTGGCGCGTGTGCAGGTCGGAGCGGTCGAAATCGTTGGGCGTGAAGGCGATGTTGCGCTCCGGCCCGGGCAGCGCTTCGGGCAGACGCGCGCAGCCCGTCAGCGCGCCCGCAAGCAGCAGCGCCGCGAGGCCGAAGGAAAGCGATAAAGGGTGTCTGGCAATCGGCATGGAAGAGCGATTGTGCAGCAGCGCGGGTGCTGCAAGCGCCGCTCCACAGCCTGTTTCAAGCGGCAATATCCTGCAAGGACCAGCGCGGCAGCACGTCGAAGGCGTAGTCGCGCTCGGGGCGAACCAGCCCGGCCTGCACGCGCATCGCCGCGGCCATCGCGATCATCGCGCCGTTGTCGGTGCACAGCTGCAGTTCGGGGTAATGCACGCGCACGCCGCGCGCGCTGCAGGCCGCGTCGAGCTGTGCGCGCAGCAGCGCATTGGCCCCCACACCGCCGGCCACCACCAGGCGCTGCAGCCCGGTCTGCTGCAGCGCCGCAAGCGACTTCTTCACCAGCACCTCGACGATCGCCGCCTGGGTGCTGGCGGCCAGGTCGGCAGTGTGCGCCGGCAGCTCGTCACCGAGCTTGCGCGCCTGGGTGAGCACCGCCGTCTTGAGACCGGCAAAGGAAAAATCCAGCGTGCCGCTGTGCAGCAGCGGCCGCGGCAGCCTGAAGGCTTGGGCCCTGCCGCCCTCGGCCAGGCGGGCCAGCGCCGGCCCGCCCGGGTACGGCAACCCGAGCAGCTTGGCCGACTTGTCGAAGGCCTCGCCGGCAGCGTCGTCCACGGTTTCACCGAGCAGCGCGTAGCGGCCTACCGCATCCACGCGCATGAGCTGGGTGTGCCCGCCCGAGACCAGCAGCGCGACGAAGGGGAATTCGGGCGGATCGGCGCCGAGGAAGGGCGACAGCAGATGGCCTTCGAGGTGGTGCACGCCCAGCACCGGCAGGTCCAGCGCCGCGCCCAGGGCGCAGGCCACGCCCGCCCCCACCAGCAAGGCGCCGGCCAGCCCCGGCCCGCGCGTGAAGGCCACCAGATCCACGGCGGACAGCGCCAGCCCGGCCTGCTGCAGCACTGCCTGGGTGAGCGGCAGCACGCGGCGGATGTGGTCGCGGCTGGCGAGTTCAGGCACCACGCCGCCGTAGGCTTGGTGCATCGCGATCTGGCTGTGCAGTGCATGCGCCAGCAACTGCGGCCGGGCCTTTGGGCCAGGCAGGCGCACCAGCGCCACACCGGTTTCGTCGCAGGAAGATTCAATGCCAAGAATCAGGCGGACCATGGCGGCAAGTGTAGGCGCGGCGCGGCCGGGCCGAGGGCTGCGGCGCGCGGGCGGAGAACCCGGGTCTGCGTAAGGGTATCTGGGAGTTTGCGAGGGTGGCGCTTCCTATAATCTGCGGGTTTACCCGATACTTGATTTTCGTCAATTCCCACATTCCGAAAATATGCTTGAGAAAAGGAAGCCGTCATGGACAGCGCAGTAGTCAGCCTGTTGTCGGCCTTTGTGCTGTCCCTCATAGGACTTTTCGTCTTCATGTGGTCCATGCGCAAGGGGCTGTTCGTTGAAAACCCCAAGGCGGCGGGCACCATCTTTGCCCCGGGCGAGGTGGGCAAGGCCGACGACCCATCGCTCACCCCCGGCGGTGAAGCGCGCTTGCAACAGGCCATAGACGAGACCCAGGACAAGGGCCGCGAGCTGATGCAGGCCGAAGACCCGCAAGAGCTCGAAGACCGCATCGCGGCCGACCGCTCCACCTCGTTTCCGGCCTTCATGTTCATCGGCTTTGCGGTGATGTGGCTGGTGGTGGGCTCGCTCGCGGGCCTGACCGCCTCGCTCAAGCTGCACTGGCCCGACTGGCTGGTGGGCGAGGCCTGGGAGACCTTCGGGCGCATGCGCACCTACCACCTCACCGCGGTGCTCTACGGCTGGATCACCAACTGCGAGCTGGGCATCATCGTCTGGCTGCTGCCGCGCCTGATGCGCACGCCGCTGCGCGGGCCGCTGTTCGTGATGATGGGCGGCGCGCTGATCAACGTCGGCATCGCCAGCGCCATCGGCGGCTTTGGCGCGGGCTGGACGGCCGGCATGGAATACCTCGAGATCCCCTGGCAGATCGGCATCTTCCTGGTGGCCGGCTTCATCTGCATCATCATTCCGGTGATCTCCACCGTGGTGCACCGCAAGGCGCATGAAATCTACGTAAGCGCCTGGTACCACGTGGGCTCGCTGCTGTGGATCGCGCTGCTGTTCACCGTGGCCAAGTTCCCCGGCGCGCACTACGGCGTGGAGCAGGCGACGATGAACTGGTGGTACGGCCACAACGTGCTCGGCCTGTGGTTCACGCCGGCGGCGCTCGGCGCGATCTACTACTTCCTGCCCAAGGTGATAGGGCGGCGCGTGAGCTCCTACAACCTGTCCATCCTGGGCTTCTGGACGCTGGCCTTCTTCTACGCCCAGGTCGGCGGCCACCATCTGGTGGGCGGGCCGGTGCCCGAGTGGCTGATCACGCTCTCCATCGTGCAGAGCATGATGATGATCGTGCCGGTGGCCGCGTTCTCGGTGAACATGGCCGGCACCATGTGGGGGCGCATGAAGCTGGCGCTGTATTCGCCCACGCTGCGCTTCATGATGTTCGGCGGCTTCATGTACATGCTGTCCTCGGTGCAGGGCTCGTTCGAGGCGCTGCGCTCGGTCAACCGCGTCGCCCACTTCACGCACTTCACCGTGGCCCACGCCCACCTGGGCGCCTACGGCTTCGTCACCATGGTGCTGTTTGGCGCGGTCTACTTCATGCTGCCGCGCATCCTGCGCTGGGAATGGCCCTTCCCGAAGCTGATCTCCTGGCACTTCTGGCTGGCCGCGATCGGCATCCTGATCTATTTTGGCCCGCTGACCTACGGCGGCTGGCTGCAAGGCCTGGCCATGCTCGACGAGAGCAAGCCCTTCATGGATTCGGTCACGCTCACCATTCCCTACCTCTACTGGCGCAGCATAGGCGGCTCGATGATGGTCGCAAGCCATCTGATCTTCGCCTTCCACGTGCTGGTGATGGTGCTGCGCTTCGGCCCCAACCGCACCGGCGCCGCCCTGTTCAACCACGAGCCGCGCAAGCTGGAGGTGGCCCATGGAAAATGAAGTCAAGCTGATCACCGGCACCATGGTGACCTTCACCATCGCGGTGGCGGCGCTGGTGCTCATCCCCTACTTCCAGGTGCGCGACATCCCCGCGCCCGAGGGGCTCAAGCCCTACACCAGCGCCGAGCTGCGCGGACGCGAGGTCTACATCGCCAACGGCTGCATGTACTGCCACACCCAGCAGCCGCGCGACGCGAGCTTCGCCCCCGACGCCAAGCGCGGCTGGGGCCGGGTGTCGGTGCCGGCGGACTACACCTACGACCGCCCGCACCTGCTGGGCAGCATGCGCACCGGGCCGGACCTGTTCAACATCGGCGTGCGCCAGCCCAGCCTGGACTGGAACCTGGGGCACCTGTACCAGCCGCGCGCCTATGTCAAGGAATCGATCATGCCGTCCTACCCCTACATGTTCGAGGTCAAGGACAAGGCGGACAAGGACGAGACCGTGGTGAATCTGCCGCCGGGCACTGCCCCGGAAGGCAAGGTGGTGGTAGCCAAGCCCGAGGCGCTGGACCTGGTCAAGTACCTGCAGTCGCTCAAGCGCAACTACCCGATCGTGCCGGCCGATCCGCAATGAGCGCGCCGACCGGACTGAACCTGTGAGGTAACGCATGCCCAATTCCAACGAACGTCCCGAGGCCCAGCGACGCGAGAGCACCGACCCGGAAGAGCGCATCCGGCCCATGCCGCTGCTGCCGGCGCTGATCGCCGTCGGCATGGTGCTCTTTGGCATCATCTACATCGCCATCTCCGGCCCCTACAGCCGCCCCTGGATGGGCGACGAGCGCACCCTGGCCGACCTGCAGGCCAAGCCCGCCGGTGGCGGCGGCGCGGACGCGGCGGTCGACGGCGGCGCGATCTACGCGGCCAACTGCGCCTCCTGCCACCAGGCCAGCGGCGCCGGCCTGCCCGGGGTGTTCCCGCCGCTGGACGGCTCGGAATGGGTGCATGGCAGCCCCAAGATCCTGGCCAACATCGTGCTGCACGGCATAGACGGCGAGATCACCGTCAAGGGCAATACCTACAAGGGCCTGATGCCGAGCTTTGCGCAGCTGAGCGACGCCGAGCTCGCCGGCGTGCTCACGCATATCCGCAGCAGCTGGTCGAACAAGAACGAGCCGGTGAGCGCCGAGCTGCTGGCCCAGGAGCGCAAGAGCGGGCGCGACACGCCGTTTGAGAGCGGCGAGGCGCTCAAGGCGCTGGAGCCCTGAGCCGCCCATGGTGCTGCGTACCGCGCTGATCAGCCTGCTCGTGGCGATCGGCGGCTACCTGGCGGCCAGCTGGCTCACGCACGACTTTCGCGTCTGGACCGAAGAAGGCGCGCGCCGCCTGGAGGTGGCGCTCGCTCCCGTGCCCCTGCCCGATGTGGCGCTGCAGGGCACGCTGCTACCCGCGCCCACGCTGGCCGCCGCGGCCCGGGGCAGCGTGACGATTGCCGACTTCTTCTACACCCGCTGCCAGACGGTCTGCCTGTCGCTGGGCAGCACATTCCAGCAACTGCAGGCGCAGTTGCAGGCCGAGCCAGCACGTGCCGGTGCGGCGCCGCTGCGGCTGCTGTCGCTGTCCTTCGATGGCGCGCACGACAGCGCCCCGGTGCTGCAGGCCTATGCCGACAAGCTCGGCGCCGATGCCGACCTCTGGCGTTTTGCCAGCGTTCCCGACGCCGTGCAGCAGCGCGCGCTGCTCGAGCGCCTGGGCGTGGTCGTGATTCCCGACGAGTTGGGCGAATTCGAGCACAACGCCGCGCTGCTGGTGTTCGACACCCAGGGGCGCATGGTGCGGGTGTTCGACCTGGCCGAGCAGGAACTGGCGCTGAACTACGCGCGCCAGCTCGCCTCCAAGCGCTCATGAACGGGCACCGGGGACGCAAACTCATCGCATTGCTTGGCGATCGGCGGCTGGCCTGGCTGGGCCTGCTGCTGGCCGCGGTGCTGGCGCTGCCGGCGGCGCGCGCGCTGCTGGAGGCAAGCATGTGGCGCCACATGGTGCTGCAGTACCCGCTGTGGATGCTTGCGGGGGCGCTGCTGGCCGGCGGCTTGTCCGCGCACGCGCGCGAGCGGCTGGCGCGCTGGAACGCCTCGGGCATCAGCGGGCTGCTGCTGGCGGGCACGGTCCTCGCCGTGCTGATGATTCCGCGCGTGCTCGACCTGGCGCTGGTCGCGCCCGCGGTCGAACTCGCCAAGTGCAGCGCTCTGCTGACCGCCGGCGCGGCCCTGCGCCTGTCCTGGCGGCAGGCGGGGCTGGTGGCCCAGGGCTTCTTTCTGGGCAACATGCTGCTCATGGGCGCGGTCGTCGGGCAGCTCTATGCGCAGTCGCCGCTGCGCCTGTGCAACGCTTATCTGCTCGGGGACCAGGAGCGCCTGGGCCAGTGGCTTACCGCCATTTCCACGATGGTGGCGCTGCTCTGGCTCGCCCAGGTGTTCTGGTGGGTGGCGCGCCGCGACGCCGACACCGGCCGCATGGCCGGCCCCCAGGCACCGCAGGACGCCGCCGCGCGCACGGGCAGCAGCGCACCAAGCCCGCAATCGCCCTGAGGGCGGGCGCCGCCTGCGCGCGCCGGCAGGCAGATAATGGCCGGCATGAACCTCGCATCCACCCTGTTTCCGCTCGGCTGGGAGCATTACCTGCTGGGCGGCCTGTGCATTGGCCTGGGCGTGGCGCTGCTGTTTGCCATGACCGGCCTGGTCGGCGGCATGAGCAGCGTGTTCTCCTCGACCTGGTCCTTCATCGTGCAGCGGCCCTTCTTCCAGCAGCCGGCGCTGCGCGGCTCGCGCACCTGGCGCCTGCAGTACGCGGCCGGGCTCATCCTCGGCGCGCTGCTGTGGTGGCTATGGCTCGGCGGCCCGGGGCCTGAGACCACCGCCGTGCCGGCCTGGCAACTGCTGGTCGGCGGCTTCATCGCCGGCTTTGGCGCGCGCATGGGCCATGGCTGCACCTCGGGGCACGGCATTTGCGGCCTGGGTTCGCTGCAATGGCCCTCGGCGCTGGCGGTGCTGTGCTTCATGGCCACCGCGATGATCACCGCCAACCTGGTCTGGAGGCTGCAGGCATGACATCCGCACGCGCCCTGGCGACGCTCGCCGCCGGCATGCTCTTTGGCTTCGGCCTGGCCGCTTCCACCATGATCCGCCCCGAGGTGGTGCTGAGCTTTCTGCGCTTTCAGGACTTTGGCCTGGTGCTGGTGCTGGGCGGCGCGGTGCTGGTCACCGGCCTGGCCTATGCGCTGCTGCCGCGCCTGCTGCGCCGCCCGGTGCTGGGCGGGCAGTTCCAGCGCCATCCCATGCACCCGGGCGCGCGCACGCTGGCGGGCGCCGCGCTCTTTGGCGTGGGCTGGGGCCTGAGCGGCGTCTGCCCCGGCCCGGCAATTGCCGGCCTGGGCGCGGGCAACTGGATGCTGCTTTATGCGCTCGGGGGCATCGCGCTCGGGGCGCTGGTGCAAGGCCTGCTGGCCAAACCGTGAATCGCCCACGCAGTATCTGAACAAAATCGGCCGTCTGCGCTTGTCCTGCCTGCGCGAACAGCTATCATCGTGATAGCTGCTGGCCGACCGCATAAAATCAGGCCGCCCTTTTCCTTTTGCCTAGCACGGCGTCCCGCGGGATGCCGTTTTTCATGCCATGAGCGCAACCCCTGCACAACCGGGCCTGTCCAGCCTGTCCAAATCCTTCGACCCCGCACCGCTGGAGGCCCATTGGGGGCCGCTGTGGGAAGAGCGCGGCTACGCCCGCGCCGGGGTGCGCGGCAGCGGCCAGCCCGACGCCGGCCAGCCGGGTTTTGCCATCCAGCTGCCGCCGCCCAACGTGACCGGCACGTTGCACATGGGCCACGCCTTCAACCAGACCATCATGGACAGCCTCACGCGCTACCACCGCATGAAGGGGTTCAACACGGTCTGGGTGCCGGGCACGGACCACGCCGGCATTGCCACGCAGATCGTGGTGGAGCGCCAGCTGCAGGAGCAAGGCGTGGGCCGGCGCGACCTGGGGCGCGAAGCCTTCACCGCCAAGGTCTGGCAATGGAAGGAGAAAAGCGGCAACACCATCACCACGCAGATGCGCCGCATGGGCGACAGCGTGGACTGGAGCCGCGAGTACTTCACCATGGACGAGAAACTCTCCAAGGTGGTGACCGAGACCTTCGTGCGCCTGTATGAGCAGGGCCTGATCTACCGTGGCAAGCGCCTGGTCAACTGGGACCCGGTGCTGCAGTCCGCCGTCTCCGACCTGGAGGTGGAAAACGAGGAGCGCGACGGCTCGCTCTGGCACATCGCCTATCCGCTCACCGACGGCTCCGGCCAGCTGGTCGTGGCCACCACGCGGCCCGAGACCATGCTGGGCGACGTGGCCGTCATGGTGCACCCCGAGGACGAGCGCTACGCGCACCTGATCGGCAAAAGCGTGACGCTGCCGCTGGTGGGCCGCCAGATCCCCATCATTGCCGACGAGTACGTGGACCGCGAGTTCGGCACCGGCGTGGTCAAGGTCACGCCCGCGCACGACAATAACGACTACGCCGTGGGCCAGCGCCATGGCCTGCCCATGGAGGTGGTGCTGACGCTGGCCGCCACCATCAGCGACAACGCGCCCGAGCAGTACCGCGGCCTGGACCGCTTCGCCGCCCGCAAGGCCATCGTGGCCGACCTGGAGGAGCAGGGCCTGCTGGTCGAGACGAAGAAGCACAAGCTGATGGTGCCGGTGTGCACCCGCACGGGGCAGATCATCGAGCCCATGCTGACCGACCAGTGGTTCGTGGCGATGTCCAAGATCGGCGAAGGCGACGCCACCGGCAAGAGCATCGCGCAGAAGGCCATCGACGCGGTGGCCTCTGGCCATGTGCAGTTCGTGCCCGAGAACTGGGTCAACACCTACAACCAGTGGATGAACAACATCCAGGACTGGTGCATCTCGCGCCAGCTCTGGTGGGGACACCAGATTCCCGCCTGGTACGACGAGGACGGCAAGGTGTACGTGGCCCGCAGCGAGGCCGAGGCGCAGGCCCAGGCACCGGGCAAGCAGCTTCGCCGCGACGAGGACGTGCTGGACACCTGGTATTCCAGCGCCCTGGTGCCGTTTTCGACCATGGGCTGGCCCGACCAGAGTGACGCGCCCCCCGACGACTACAACCTCTACCTGCCCAGCTCGGTCCTCGTCACCGGCTACGACATCATCTTCTTCTGGGTGGCCCGGATGATCATGATGACCACGCACTTCACCGGCCGCGTGCCGTTCAGGCACGTGTACATCCACGGCCTGGTGCGCGACGCGCAGGGCAAGAAGATGAGCAAGTCCGAGGGCAATGTGCTGGACCCGGTGGACCTGATCGATGGGATTGCGCTCGCGCCCCTGCTGGAAAAGCGCACTACCGGCCTGCGCCGCCCCGAAACGGCCCCGCAGGTGAAGAAGAACACGCAAAAGGAATTCCCCGAGGGCATCCCCGCCTACGGGGCGGACGCGCTGCGCTTCACCTTCGCGGCGCTGGCGTCCCTGGGCCGCAGCATCAACTTCGACAGCAAGCGCTGCGAGGGCTACCGCAATTTCTGCAACAAGCTCTGGAACGCCAGCCGCTTCGTGCTTATGCACTGCGAGGGCTACGACTGCGGGCTCGACGGGCTGAGCAATTGCGCCAATGGCCGGATGTCGTTTTCCGCAGCCGACCGCTGGATCGTCTCCGAGCTGCAAAAGGCCGAGGCCGCGGTGGCCCAGGGTTTTGCCGAATACCGTCTGGACAACGTCGCTACCGCGATCTACGAGTTCGTCTGGAACGCCTTCTGCGACTGGTACCTGGAGATTGCCAAGGTGCAGTTGCAAACCGGGGACGAGGCCGCGCAGCGCGGCACCCGGCGCACGCTGATCCGCACGCTGGAGACCATCCTGCGCCTGGCGCACCCCATCATCCCCTTCGTCACCGAGGCCTTGTGGCAGGTGGTCGCGCCCGTGGCCGGCCGCGCCGGGCCTTCGGTGATGCTTGCGCCCTACCCCGAGGCCCAGCCCGAGCGCATCGACGAGGCCGCGTGCGCCCAGGTGCAGCACCTGCAGCAGATGGTGGATGCCTGCCGTCAGTTGCGCGGCGAGATGGGCGTGTCGCCGGCACAGCGTTTGCCCCTGCTGGCGGTGGCCGACGACGGCGAGGAGGCAGGCTTTCTGCGCGAGCACGCGGCCGTACTGCAGAATCTGGCGCGCCTGAGCGAGCTCAAGCTCTTCGAGGACGAGTCCGCCTGGCAGGCGGCGGCCGGACAGGCTCCGGTGCTGGTCGCGGGCAAGGCGCGTCTGGCGCTGCATGTGCAGATCGACGTCGCGGCCGAGAAGGCGCGCCTGGCCAAGGAGGCGGCGCGCCTGTCGGGCGAGATCGCCAAGGCCCGGGGCAAGCTGGCCAACGAGGCCTTCGTGGCCAAGGCCCCGGCCGCGGTGATCGAGCAGGAAAAGCAGCGCATGGCCGACTTCGGCAGCACGCTGGCGCGCATCGAGGAGCAACTCGCCCGGCTGGCCTGACGACTCCTTCCCCCTCTGGGGGAAGGCGGGGATGGGGGCTGGCGGCGACTGCGCCGCCGCTGGCCTCCACCCCAACCCTCCCCCACAGGGGAGGGAGAAAAACCGAACCATCAGGAACCACCATGACCACCCTCATTCGCAAGGCCGTCTTCCCCGTCGCGGGGCTGGGTACGCGCTTTCTGCCGGCCACCAAGGCAGCGCCCAAGGAAATGCTGCCGGTAGTGGACAAGCCCCTGATCCAGTACGCGGTGGAAGAAGCCTACGAGGCCGGCATCCGCGACATGGTCTTTGTCACCGGTCGCAGCAAGCGCGCGATCGAGGACCACTTCGATACCGCCTACGAGCTCGAAAGCGAGCTGGAAGCCGCCGGCAAGCAGGCGCTGCTGCACCTGGTACGCAGCGTCATCCCCGAAGACATGAACTGCCTCTTCGTGCGCCAACCGCGCTCGCTCGGCCTGGGGCATGCGGTGCTCTGCGCCGAGCCGCTGGTGGGTAATGAACCGTTTGCGGTGCTGCTGGCCGACGACTTGATGGTGGGCGAGCCGGGCGGGCCCGGCGTGATGGCGCAGATGGCGGCGGCCTTTGAAAAGCAGGGCCGCTCGCTGCTGGCGGTGCAGGAAGTGCCGCAGGAAGAAACCCGGCGCTACGGCATCGTCAAGGGCGAGGACGCCGGCGGGCCGCTGCTGCGCATTGAAGAGATCATCGAAAAGCCCGCGCCCGAAGTAGCGCCGTCGCGCATGGGCGTGGCCGGGCGTTATGTGCTCACGCCGCGCATCTTCGAGGAAATCCGCCAGCAGCCGCGCGGCGTGGGCGGAGAGATCCAGCTCACCGACGCGATCGCGCGCCTCATGCGCCACGAGGCTGTCTACGCATACGCCTACAGCGGCAAGCGCTACGACTGTGGTAGCAAGGAAGGCTTTTTGCAGGCCACCGTGGAGCTGGCCTTGCAGCACCCGCAAGTGGGTGCGCACTTTCGCGACTGGCTCAAGACCCTGCAGGTCTGAAGCCGCGCGGCGCCGGGCTCACTCGCGCAGCACGTCCGCCCCCTTGGGCGGCGTGAAGCGAAAGCTGCCCGCCGGCAGCGGCGCGTTGAGCTTGAAGTCGCTGAAGCGCAATTCCGAGCGCTGGCCGAAGTGGTCGACGATGACCAGGCGCGCCAGCACCTCGTCCCTGAAGCCCACGCGCACGCTGGCGATCTGCCCGTCCTGCGCCTTCGGGCTTGCCAGCACCCAATGCAGGCCGTCGGCGTCGGGCTGCTCGCTCAGCGAAAAATCCTTGGCCAGCGCGGCCAGGTCGGGCCGCGCGGTCAGCAAGGCTGCGGGCGTGCTGCCCAGCGCCTGGTCCTGGGCGCGCTCGGTCACCTGGTTCAGGTCGGCGTCGTAGAGCCACAGGGTCTTGCCGTCGGCCACGATGGTCTGCACGAAGGGCTTGGCGTAGTCGAAGCGAAAGCGCCCCGGGCGCTCGAAGGCGAAGTGGCCGCTGGACACCTTGGGCGGCGCCGTCTGGCCGTCGCGCGCCGGGGCGGTGACGGTCTGGGTGAATTCGGCCTCGCCGCTGCGCGCCTGCTGCATGAAGCTTTCCAGGCTTTTCAGGCCTTGAGCCCATGCCCCGCTTGCGCAAGCAGCTATCAAAATAGTGAAGAAATAACGTTGCATCGTGTCTGCCTTCATTCGGCGCGCGCGGCCACCAGCACCTCGCGCTGGCCGCTGCTGGTCAGGGCGCTGACCAGGCCCGCCTTTTCCATGTCTTCGAGCAGGCGCGCCGAGCGGTTGTAGCCTATGCGCAGCTTGCGCTGCACGTAGGAGATGCTGGCCTTGCGGTCCTTGAGCACGATCTCCACCGCCTGGTCGTACATCGGGTCCTTCTCGCCGCCGCCCTCGCCTTCGGCGCCAAAGCCGCTGTCCTCGCCTTCGGCGCTGCCGCCTTCGAGCACGCCGTCGATGTAGTCGGGCTCGCCCTGTTCCTTGAGGTAGCTGACCACGCGGTGCACCTCGTCGTCGCTCACGAAGGCGCCGTGCACGCGGATCGGCAGCCCCGTGCCCGAAGGCAGGTAGAGCATGTCGCCCATGCCCAGCAGGGCCTCGGCGCCCATCTGGTCGAGGATGGTGCGGCTGTCGATCTTGCTACTCACCTGAAACGCGATGCGCGTGGGGATGTTGGCCTTGATCAGGCCGGTGATCACGTCCACGCTCGGGCGCTGGGTCGCCAGAATCAAATGGATGCCGGCCGCGCGCGCCTTCTGCGCCAGGCGGGCGATCAGCTCCTCGATCTTCTTGCCCACGACCATCATCAGGTCGGCCAGCTCGTCGATGACGACCACGATGTGCGGCAGCCGATCGAGCGGCTCGGGCTCCTCGGGCGTGAGGCTGAAGGGGTTGCCTATCGACTCGCCGCGCGCATGCGCTTCGGCGATGCGCGCGTTGTAGCCCGCGAGGTTGCGCACACCGAGCTTGCTCATCAGCTTGTAGCGCCGCTCCATCTCGCCCACGCACCAGTTCAGGCCGTGCGCGGCCTGCTTCATGTCGGTGACCACCGGGCACAGCAGGTGCGGAATGCCCTCGTAGACCGACATCTCCAGCATCTTGGGGTCGATCATCATCAGACGCACGTCGCGCGGCTCGGCCTTGTAGAGCAGCGAGAGAATCATCGCGTTGATGCCCACCGACTTGCCCGAACCCGTGGTGCCCGCCACCAGGCAGTGCGGCATGCGGGCAAGGTCCGCCACCACCGGTGCTCCCACGATGTCCTTGCCCAGGCCCATGGTCAAGAGGCTTCTGGCGTCGTGGTAGACCTGCGAGCCCAGCACCTCCGACAAATGGATCATCTGCCGGCGCGCATTGGGCAGCTCCAGCGCCATGCAGTTCTTGCCCGGAATCGTCTCGATCACGCGGATCGACACCAGGCTGAGGCTGCGCGCCAGGTCCTTGGCCAGGTTCACGATCTGCGAGCCCTTCACGCCCGTGGCGGGCTCGATCTCGTAGCGCGTGACCACGGGGCCGGGCATGGCCGCGACCACCGCCACCTCCACGCCGAAGTCGCGCAGCTTCTTCTCGATCAGGCGGCTGGTCATCTCCAGCGTCTCGGCCGAGACCGACTCCTGGCGCGCCGGCGCCGCATCCAGCAAGTCGATCTGCGGCAGCGGGCTGTCGGGCAGTTCAGTGAACAAGGGCTTTTGCCGCTCCTGCACCACGCGCGTGCTCGGCGCGGCCTGGGCCGCCGCCGGCGGCTCGACGATGTGCACCGCGCCCGGGTGCGGCTCGGCCGCATCGCCCTCGTCGGGGCGCTCGCCCAGCAGCACCTCTTGGCGCTCGCGCGCTGCGCGCCGCCCCGCGGCCTGGTCGCGCGCGCGTTCGCGCTGCACCCGAGCCCACTGCAGGCCGCGGTCGGCCAGCATGCCCAGGCGCTGCGCCAGCACGCCCCAGGAAAACCCGAAAACCCAGGCCGCGCCCAGCACCGTCAGCACCACGCCGGCGATGCCCGATCCGGTAAAGCCGAGCCAGCGCACCGCCAGCGGCCCGACGGCGTAGCCCAGCATGCCGCCCGCATGCCCGGGCAGCAGCGGCTCGAAGCGGTACAGGCGCGACCACTCCAGCGCGCAACTGGCCAGCATCAGCATCAGCAGGCCGCCCCAGAACAGGCGTCGGCGCTGGCGCGCGGCGCCGGCGTCGCCCTCGCCGCGCACCCAGCGCGCCAGCGCCGCAAACCACGCGACCACGCCCGCGGCCATCAGCCACCAGACGGAAAAACCGAGCATGAAATAACTGCCGTCGGCCACCCAGGCGCCCAGGCGCCCGACCCAGTTGGCCGCGGCCTGGCCAGCCGCCGCGCCCGCGGTTGACCAGGCTTCGTCCTGCGGTGAATAGCTCCACAGGGCCAGCAGCCAGAACAGCCAGAGCAGCAAACCCAGCAGCAGCAGGATTTCCTGCCCGAAACGGGCCACCGCACCACGCGCGCCGGCCCTGCCCGGCACATTCAGACTATTGGAGGAGTAGGACATCTCGAAGGAAGCTTGGGGCAATGCTGAACAAGTCCCCGGTGTGGCGCGCGCCCCGCCTGGGGATGGGCTGCGGCGCGCGAGGGGCTTGTCCGGCCTTGCCCGAGCTTACTGCATGCGCCCGGCCCGGCGTGGCCGGTGCGCGGTTCATACAATCACCGGCCTGACGCTTTTTTCAGTCCGTTACCGCTGCGCCCTCTTCCATGCCAAACACACGACACGCCAAAGTTCTGATCCTGGGCTCCGGCCCCGCGGGCTACACCGCCGCCCTCTACGCGGCGCGCGCCAATCTCAAGCCGGTGCTGATCACCGGCATGGCCCAGGGCGGTCAGCTCACCACCACGACCGAGGTGGACAACTGGCCGGCCGACGTCGAAGGCGTGCAAGGCCCGGCGTTGATGGAGCGCTTTCTGGCCCACGCCACGCGCTTTGATACCGAGGTCATCTTCGACCACATCGAATCGGCGGACCTGAGCCAGCGCCCGTTTCGCCTGCAGGGCAGCGAGAGCTACACCTGCGACGCGCTCATCATCGCCACCGGCGCCTCGGCCAAGTACCTTGGCCTGCCCTCGGAGCAGGCGCTGATGGGCCAGGGCGTGTCGGCCTGCGCCACCTGCGACGGTTTCTTCTACCGCGACCAGGACGTGTGCGTGGTCGGCGGCGGCAACACCGCGGTGGAAGAAGCGCTGTACCTGGCCAACATCGCGCGCAAGGTCACGCTGATCCATCGGCGCGACAAGTTCCGCGCCGAGCCGATCATGGTGGACAAGCTCATGGAGCGCGTGGCCAGCGGCAAGATCGAGCTCAAGACCCCCTACACCGTCGAGGAAGTGCTCTCCGACGCCAAGGGCGTCTCGGGCGTTCGCGTCAAGCATGTGGACAGCGGCGCTACCGAAGAGGTCGCGGTGCAGGGCTGCTTCATCGCCATCGGCCATGCGCCCAACACCGGCATCTTCACCGGCCAGCTCGAAATGGAAGGCGGCTACATCATCACCCAGGGCGGCCACCAGGGCTTTGCCACGCAAACCAGCGTGCCCGGCGTGTTTGCCGCCGGCGACGTGCAAGACCACGTCTATCGCCAGGCCATCACCAGCGCCGGCACCGGCTGCATGGCGGCGCTGGACGCGCAGCGCTTTCTGGAGCAGCAGGACTGAAGCGCAGGCCGCGCCGGCATCAGAACTTGGCGCGGTAATAAATCATCGGCCCGCCGTGGCGCGCGCGCAGCAGCAGGCGCGCGTCGCCCCCGCCCTGCAATTGCACGCCGATCGCGCCGAACTCGGAGATCAGGCCGCTGCCGCGCGCGGATTTCCACTGCACCTCCAGGCGCGCGGCGTAGGCCGGCAGCGCGGCGCTGTGCTTTGCCTCTATGGCCTGTGCGGCATTGCGGTAGTTGCCCGACCACTGCATCCAGCCCGAGAAGCCCAGGCGCCAGCGCCCGCCCATGGGCTGGCGCCAATGCACCCCCACGCGCGGCTGCCAGCGCGCGGCCGGACCCAGCGCCTCGTCACCGCTCCAGCGGCCCCAAGGCGTGGCCTGCGCGCCCAGAGAAAAGCCGGTGGCCGCGCCGGTGGCGGCGCTCCAGTGCACCAGGTCGAGCGCCTGAGCGCGCTCCTGCACAGTGCTTCCGGGGGGAATCGTGTCGGCGCGCCACTGCCAGTGCGGCGCAGCCATGCTCTTGGCAGTGAGGGCCAGCCCGGACGAGGTCATCTGGGCCCCCGCCATCTGGCACGTGAGCAGCCCGAGCACCAAGACCATGCTCCGGCTTGTCGAGACTGGTTTCATGGCGAACCTCCTCGTGCAGCAAACCGGCGTTGTGCACCGTCAGACCCCTGTCGCTGCCCGGGAGTTCCGCCTGGCCCAGTCAGCGCCCTGGCGGTCCTGCCCTTGGCAGCCCCTGCGCGGCGGGCGCCCCTGCCGGTTGCGCGCCTACTGCGCCATCCACGCTCCACGGCGCTTGCCAGCCGCCGCCCAGCGCCTGCACCAGCGCCAGCACGGCCTGTTGGCGCTGCAGCTGCAGCTGCATCAGCGCCCGGCGCGCGCCCAGCGTGGCGGCCTGCGCGCTCACCACGCTGGTGTAGGCGGCAAGCCCCGCTTCATAGCTGTTGAGCGTGCGCTGCTCGGCGGCCGCAGCCGCATCGGCGGCCGCCCGCTGGTGCGCTGCCTGGCGCGCCAGCGCATCGAGTGCGGTGAGCTGGTCTTCGACCTCGCCCAGCGCGCCGAGCACGCTCTGGCGGTAGCGCGCGCCTGCTGCCTGTTGCTGGGCGATGGCCTGCTGCAGCGCCGCGTCGCGGCTGCCGCCGTCTAGCAGGGTTTGGGCAATCGCCGTGCCCAGCGACCAGGTGAGCGCCGGCACCGAGAACAGGTCGGCAATGCTGGCGCCCGCGGCGCCCAGGCCGGCCGAGAGGCTCAGGCTCGGAAACCATGCGGCCCGCGCCGCACCGATGCGCGCATTGGCCGCGGCCAGCGCGCGCTCGCTCGACGCCACGTCCGGGCGGCGCAGCAGCAGTTCAGAGGGCAGCAGCGGCGGCACCTGGGGCGCTGCGGCCCGCCATTCGGCCGGCGCCAGCGTGAACTGCGCCGGCGCCAGGCCAAGCAGCAGCGCGATCGCGTGCTCGGCCGTGGCGCGGCTGCGCGCCAGACTCACGCGCGTGGCGCGGGCGTTCTCCAGCGTGGTCTGCGCCTGCAGCAGATCGGTGTGCGCCGCCACGCCCGCGCGGTAGCGGTTGCCGGTGATCTGCTCGGCGCGCTCGTAGCCGCTGATGATCTCGTCCATCAGGCGCATTTCGGCGTCGAGCTCGCGCACCTGCAGATAGGCTTGCACCAGGCTGGCCCTTGCGGCCAGGCGCGCGCCGGCGAGGTCGGCCTCGCTGGCCTGCAGCTGCGCCTGCTGCGCCTCGATGCCTGCGGCAAGACGTCCCCAGAGGTCGGGCGCCCAGCTAGCCGCCAGGCCCAGGCTGGCGCTGCCGCGTGCCGGCTCGCCGCTGCGCTGCACACCCGCCTGCAGGCCGAGCGTGGGCAGACGCTGGGCCTGGCTTTGCCGCAGCAGCGCCTGCGCCTGGGCGACGTTGGCCGCAGCCAGCGCGATGTTCGGGTTGCCGCCGTCGAGCTCGGCCACCAGCGCGTCGAGCGCGCCGTCGTCCCACAGCCGCCACCACTGGCCGTCCTGCCAATGGCGGTAGTCGGCGGTGCTGACCCAGCCCGCGGGCGCGGCGCTCTTCCACTGCGTGGGCAGCGGCGCGTCGGGCAGCGCCGGCGGCGGCGCGCTGCCCGCGCAGGCGGCGAGCAGCGCGCTGGCAAGCAGCAAGGTGCTCAGCTTGCGGGCCTTGATGGATGGTGAAAATTTCAAGCAAAAAATGGCTCTGACCCTTGTCGCATATGCGTTGGCAGCTATCAAAAACATGAATTCTTTTCTCCCTTCGCCTCCGGCAGATGGTCGGCGTGGGCGCCAACGGCCTGGGCTTTCCCCATTGCTGTGGACGGTGCTGGCGGCCCCCATCCCGGCATTGCCCGAGCGGGGGAAGGAGGCAGAAGACAGATCGGGCAGGCTCATGCTCCCTCCAAGGCAGGGCGGTGTGTGGGTGCGGCCCGGGGGCGGGCGCGGCGCAGCCGGTCGAGCAGCACGTAGACCGCGGGCGTGGTCAGCAGCGTGAGCAGCTGGCTTGCGATCAGCCCGCCGACGATGGTCACGCCCAGGGGCTGGCGCAGTTCGGCGCCTTCGCCAAAGCCTATGGCCAGCGGCAACGCGCCCAGGCCCGCGGCCAGCGTGGTCATGAGGATGGGGCGCAGGCGCAGCAGGCAGGCCTCGCGCACCGCCTGCACCGCGCCGAGGCCGCGCCGGCGCTCGGCGTCCAGCGCGAAGTCGATGATCAGAATGGCGTTCTTCTTGACGATGCCAATCAGCAGGAACACCCCGATCAGCGCCATCAGTGAAAACTCCATCTTGAACAGCATCAGCGCGAGCACCGCGCCAAAGCCGGCGCTGGGCAGCGTGGTGAGCACGGTGAGCGGATGGATCAGACTCTCGTAGAGCATGCCCAGCACCAGGTAGATGACGACCAGCGCCGCCACGATCAGCCAGCCTTGCTGCGCCTGGCTCTTTTGCGCCTCGGCGGCGGCACCGGAGAACTGGCCGCGCACCTGGTTGGGCAGCTTGATCGCGTCCACCGCGTCGAGCACCGCCTGGCGGCCCTGCTCCAGCGACACGCCGTCGGCCAGATTGAAGGACAGGGTGCTGGAGAGCTCGCCGCCGTCGTGCCAGACGCTGGCCGGCACCGGCCGCTCGCTGAAGCGGGCGAACTCCGACAGCGCCACCATGGTGCGCCCGGAGGTGGACAGCGGCTGGCCTGTGGATGCGCCGCGCTGGCCCGGGTTGGCCGGGCTGCCCTGCGCCCCCGCGCCGGCGCTCACCTGCACGTCGCGCAGCACCTGCGGCGACTGCGCATGTTCGGGCGCCCACTGCATCACCACGCTGTACTGATTGAGCTCGCTGTACATCGTGGCCACCTGGCGCTGGCCGAAGGCGTTGTACAGCGCCGCGTTGATGGCCGCGGGCGTCACCCCCAAGCGCGCGGCGCGCGCACGGTCCACCTCGATGAAGGCTTCCACGCCGTTGTCGCTCTCGTCGTCGTCCACGTCGATGAGACGCGCGTCGCGCCTGAGCTGGGCCGACAGCGCTCGCGTCCAGGTGCGCAGGTCTGCCTGGCTGTCGGCCTTGAGCGTGTACTGGTAGGTCGAATTGCTGCTGCGCCCGCCGGCGCGCAGCTCTTGCGCCGGGTTGAGAAAGACGCTCAGGCCGGTGATTTTCGCCAGTTGCGGGCGCAGGCGGTTGATGACGGTGCGCGTCTTCTCGCGCCCCGGCCTTTGCTCGGCCGGCTTGAGCGCGCCAAACAGGAAGCCGCCGCCGCTGCGCCCGCCGGCGTAGGCCACGACGGTACCCACGGCCGGGTCGGCGCCGATGATGTCGGCCGCCTGCTGCAGCTTGTCGCCAAAGGCTTGGCTGGAAATGCTCTGGTCGGCGCGCAGGCCGGCAAAGAACTGGCCGTTGTCCTGGTCGGGAAAGAACCCCTTGTCCACCTGCACGAAGAGGTAGCCGCTCACGCCGAGCACCGCCGCAAGCACCAGCACCACCAGCCAGGGGAAGGCGAGCGTCCAGTCCAGCGCCGCGCCATAGCCGCGCAGCAGGCGCTGGCCCAGCCCGGCGGCGCCCGCGCCCAGGCGTGCGCGCAGCCAGCCGGCGGCGCTGCGCCGCACCGGGGCCGCGCTCTGGCTGCGCAGCAGCAGCGCGCACAGCATGGGCGTGGTAGTCAGCGAGATGAGCAGAGAAATCATCACCGCTGCCGACAGCGTCACCGCGAACTCGCGAAACAGCAGCCCCGGGTGCCCGCCCATGAAGAGCAGCGGAATGAAGACCGCCACCAGCGAGACGCTCATGGTCAGCACCGTGAAGCCGACCTCGCGCGCGCCGTCGAGCACCGCGCGCGTGCGCTCCATGCCTGCTTCCAGATGGCGCGTGATGTTCTCGATCACGACGATGGCGTCGTCCACCACGAAGCCTGTGGCCACCGTGAGCGCCATCAGCGTGAGGTTGTTGAGCGAATAGCCCAGCGCCGCCATCACCGCGAAGGTGCCCAGCAGCGACACGACCGTGGCCACCGCCGGAATCAGCGCCGAGCGCAGATTGCGCAGGAACAGCCCGACCACCAGCACCACCAGCAGCACCGCGATGGCCAGCGTGATTTCCACCTCGCGCACCGAGGCGCGCACCGAACCGGTGCGATCGATCGCCACCGTCAGCTCCACGTCCGCCGGCAGCTGGGCGCGCAACTGGGGCAGCAATTGCTCGATCGCGTCGGCCGTCTCTATCAGGTTGGCGTCGGGCTGCTGGGTGATGTTGACGACGATGGCCGGGCGGCCGTTGAACATGCCGCGGGTGCGCGTGTCCTGCACGCCGTCGCTGACCCTGGCCACCTGCGACAGGCGCACCTCGGCACCGGCGCGCATGGCGATCACGGTGTCGCGGTAGTCGGCCGCGCGCAGGCCCGGCGCGGGCGTGAGCACCGCAAGCTGGCGCCCGTCCTGCGCGCCGCCCAGCTCGATCACGCCCTTGGGCCGGTTGGCATTGCTTGCCTGCAGCGCCGCGCGCACGTCCTCGCTGCTCACCCCGAGCTGGTGCAGGGCAAAGGGGTTGAGCTCGACGCGCACCGCGGGCTGCGAGCCGCCGCCCAGCGTCACGTCGCCCACGCCCGGCACCTGCAGCAGGCGCTGGCTGACGATGTTGTTCACCGCATCGAAGATCTGCCCCGGCGCGCGCGTGGGCGAGGTCAGCGCCAGGATCATGAAGGGCTGGGCGGCAGGGTTGGCCTTGCGGTAGGTCGGGTTGCTGCGCAGGCTGGCGGGCAGGTCTATGCGCGCGGCATTGATCGCCGCCTGCACGTCGCGCGCGGCGCTGTCGATGTTGCGCCCCTGGTCGAACTGCAGCACCACGCGGCTGGAGCCGGTGCTGGAGCTGCTGGTCATCTCGTTGACGCCGGCGATGGTGCCAAGCTGGCGCTCCAGCGGCGTGGCCACGGTGCGCGCCATGTCCGCGGGGCTGGCGCCGGGCATGCTCGCAGAGACGAAGATCACCGGAAAGTCCACCGCCGGCAGGCGCGCCACCGGCAGGATGAAATAGGCGCCGATGCCGGCCAGCGCCAGCCCTATGGTGAGCAGCAGCGTGCCAATCGGGCGCTGGATGAAGGGGCGCGAGAGGTTCATGCAGGCGCTTTCATGGCCGTGGGCCTGCGCCCCCGCCGTCGCCCGCAGTGGACGGCAGTGGACGCGGCGCTTCACCGCCGGCGCGCGCAGGCCGGCCGCGCTCCTGCGCCGCCTGCACGCCAGCTCCCGCCAGCCCCCCGGCTCCTGCAAGGCGCGCGCCCAGGCGGTCGAACCAGATGTAGATCACCGGCGTGGTGAACAGCGTCAAGAGCTGCGACAACACCAGCCCGCCGAAGATGGCGATGCCCAGCGGGCGGCGCAGCTCGGCGCCGTCGCCCCAACTGAGCATCAGCGGCACGGCCGCGGCAAGCGCCGCCAGCGTGGTCATGAGGATGGGGCGAAAGCGCAAGAGCGCCGCCTGGTGTATGGCCGCGCTCGCGTCCAGACCCTGGCCGCGTTCGGCATCGATCGCGAAGTCGATCATCATGATCGCGTTCTTCTTGACGATGCCGATGAGCAGCACCAGACCGATGATGCTCACCACGTCCAGCGCATGGCCGCTGGCCTGCAGCGCCAGCAGCGCGCCCACACCGGCCGAGGGCAGCGTGGACAAGATGGTCAGCGGATGCACATAGCTCTCGTAGAGCACGCCGAGCACGATGTACACGCAGACCACCGCCGCCAGAATCAGCCAGAGCTGGTTGGCCAGCGATTTCTGGTAGGCGCCGGCCGCGCCGGTGAAGCGCAGCGTGATCGCCGCCGGCAGCCCCGCCTGCTCGGCCGCCATGCGCACCGCCTGCACCGCAGCGCCCAGACTCACGCCGGGCGCGGTGTCAAAGCCCACGGTAGCCGCCGGGTACTGGCCTACGCGCTGCACCGTGAGCGGCGCCTGCTCCTGCACCACGTCGGCAAACGAGGACAGCGGCGTGCTGGCGCCGGAACTGGTCTTGACCGGCAGCTCGCGCAGGGTCTGCAGGCTGGCCGCCTCGGTGCGCGCGGCTTCCAGAATCACGCGGTACTGGTTGGTCTCGCTGAAGATGGTGGAGACGATGCGCTGGCCAAAGGCGTTGTACAGCGTGTTGTCCAGCGCGCTAGCGCTCACGCCCAGGCGCGCGGCGCTGTCGCGGTCCACGCGCACCATGGCGGCGGGGCCGCGGCGCCCGGCATCGGTCGTGGCATGGCGCAGCTCGGGCAGCTCGGCGATCAGCGCGCTCAGTTTTTGCGCCCAGGCGTCCACCAGCGCGGCGTCCACCCCTTCCAGGTCGAAGCGGTATTGCGTGGGGCCGGTGTCGGCGTCGATGCTCAGGTCTTGCGTGGGCTGCAGATACAGCTGCACGCCGGCCACCTCTTGCGCCACCTGCTGGCGCAGGCGCTGCATGGTCTGCGCCTGGCTCTCGCCAAACAAGGCGCGCGGGCGCAGGTTCACCACCAGCCGCCCCGAAGACAGCGCCGCGTTGTTGCTCGCGTCCACCCCGACCACCGAGCTGAGCGAGGCCACCGCCGGGTCGGCCAGCAGCAGGCGCGCCACCTCCCCCTGCAGCGCCGACATGCGCGCAAACGACACGTCGCTTGCGGCCTGCACCCGGCCCTGCAGCTGGCCGGTGCTCTGCGTCGGGAACAAGTCCTTGGGGATGAGCACATAGAGCAGCGCCGTCACCGCAAAGGTGGCCAGCGCCAGCCAGAGCGTGAACACCTGATGGCGCAGCACCCAGACGAGCGCGCGGTCGTAGCGCGCGATCAGGGCGTCGCTGCCCGCCTGCAGCCAGCGCGCGACGCGCCCTTGCGCCGCATCCAGCGGCTGCAGCATGCGCGCCGACATCATCGGCACCAGCGTGAGCGAGACCAGCGCGGAAAACAAGATGGTGATCGCCAGCGTGACCGCGAACTCGCGAAACAGCCGCCCTATCACCTCCTGCATGAACAGCAGCGGTATCAGCACCGCGATCAGCGATACCGTGAGCGAGATGATGGTGAAGCCGATCTCGCCCGCGCCCTCGAGCGCCGCCTGCAGCGGCGGTTTGCCCATCTCGCGGTGGCGCGCGATGTTCTCGATCATCACGATGGCGTCGTCCACGACGAAGCCGGTGGCAATGGTGAGCGCCATCAGCGACAGGTTGTTGAGCGAATAGCCCAGCAAATACATCGCCCCGACGGTGCCCAGCAGCGAGATCGGCACCGCGATGCTGGCCACCAGCGTGGCGCGCAGGCTGTGCAAAAAGGCAAAGATCACCAGCACCACCATGACCACCGCGAGCAGCAGCTCGAGCTGCACATGCTCGACCGAAGCGCGTATGCCCAGCGTGCGGTCCGACAGCACCGCCAGGTGCACGCTCTCGGGCAGGCCCTGCTCCAGCAGCGGCAACTGGCGCTTGATCGCATCCACCGTGGCAATCACGTTGGCGCCGGGCTGGCGCTGCACGTTGATGATGATGGCGGGGGTGAGCGCGGGGGGCGCATAGTCCGCAGGGTGCGAGGATGCGCCGCGGCCCTCACCCCTGCCCTCTCCCAGCGGGAGAGGGAGCGAATCGGGTGCGCTCGATCGCCCTTCCTCCTGCTGCATGAGGAGAGGGCGTGAATCAGGCGCGGCCGATCGCCCTCGCCCCTCTGGGGAGAGGGAGGGGTGAGGGGCCTGCACCCCGGCAACATTTTCAGAAGAAATCAGCTCCGGACGCTTGCCTGGTGCGCGCTGGCCACTCTCATTTTTGATACCCGTCCAGGCCCCCAGCCTGTCGTTCTCCGAGCCATCGATCACCCGCGCCACGTCCTTGAGGCGCACCGGCTGGCCGTTCACGTAGGCGATGATCAGCTCGCGGTAGTCCTCGGCGCTCAGCAACTGGTCGTTGGCGTTGATGCTGTACTGGCGCTTGGGCCCGTCGAAGCTGCCCTTGGCGCCGCTGGCGTTGCCCGCGGCAATCGCGCTGCTGATCGCGTCGAGCCCCAGGCCCATGCTGGCCAGTTGCTCCACATTGCCCTGCACGCGCACCGCGGGGCGCTGCCCGCCCGCCAGCGTCACCAGCCCCACGCCGTTGATCTGGCTGATCTTCAGCGCCAGGCGCGTGTTCACCATGTTCTGCACCTCGGTCAGCGGCAGGCTGGTGCTGGTGACCGCAAGCTGCAGGATGGGCGCATCCGCCGGGTTGACCTTGGCGTAGATCGGCGGCGCGGGCAGGTCTGCCGGCAGGAGCGAGCCCGCCGCGTTCATCGCCGCCTGCACCTGCTGCTCGGCCGCGTCCATGGGCAATTGCAGGTCGAACTGCAGCGTCACCATGGACACGCCCGCGCTGCTCACGCTGCCCATGCGCGAGAGCCCGGGCATCTGCCCGAACTGGCGCTCCAGCGGCGCGGTCACCGTGCGGCTCATCACGTCGGGGCTGGCGCCGGGGTAGAGCGTCTGCACCTGGATGGTCGGGTAGTCCACCTGCGGCAGCGCCGCCAGCGGCAGAAAGCGCAGCCCCACCAGCCCCGCGAGCACGATCGCGAGCATGAACAGCGCCGTGGCGACCGGACGCCGGATGAACAGGCGCGAGACGTTCATGCGCCCGCTCCGCCGGTATGCCTCGCTCCCCCTTTGAGGGAGGGCCGGGGCGGGGGCCAGTGTGCACACGCGCGCCGCCAGCCCCTCTCCCCCAAGCTTTCCCCAAAGGAGCGAGGGAGTCCACCCGCCATCACCGCGCCGCCCCTTGCTGCCCGCGCTGCTGCGCAAAGAATGCACGCCGCTCTTCGGGCGTCATCTTCTGCACTTTCTCGCGCAGCTCGGGCGGCAGCTTGTCGATGCCGTTTGCTGCGTTTTTGCTAGCTGCTTGCGCTTGCCCCGTTTGCGCGGCAGGCGTATTTTCATCATCACTCAAGCGCAGCTTGCCGCCGTCCTTGACGCGGTCGCCACCTTCGGAGACCACGCGCTCGCCGGCCTTGAGGCCCTCGGTGATCAGCACCTGCTCGGCATTGGCCAGGCCGCGCGTCACCGCCCGGGTGTGGGCCACCTGCGCATCGTCGATCACGTAGACATAGTCGCCCTGCGGCCCGGTGCGCAGCGCCGTCACCGGCACCAGCACGCCCTCGTCCTGCCCCAGCTGCAGCCGGGCGTTGACGAACTGGCCCGGGAAAAGCGCGCCGTCGGCATTGGCAAACCGCGCCTTGGCGCGCACCGTGCCCGTGGCGGTGTTGACCTGGTTGTCCAGCGTGAGAAACAGCCCCTGCGCCAATGTCCGGCTGCGCCCGCGGTCCAGCGCCGCCACCGGCAGCTCGCCCGCCTGGTGCGCCGCCTGCACCGCGCCCACGCGCTCCTGCGGCACCGAGAACACCACGTCGATCGGCGTCACCTGGGTGATCACCGCAATGCCGCTGGCGCTGCCGCTCGTGACCAGATTGCCCGGGTCCACCGCGCGCAGGCCGATGCGCCCGCTGATCGGTGCGCGCAGCGTGGCAAAGCCCACGTTCAGCTCGGCCGCGCGCACGCTCGCCTGATCGGCCTGCACCGCGCCCTCGAGCTGCTTGACCAGCGCCGCCTGCGCGTCCACATCCTGGCGCGCTATCGAATCCTGCGCCAGCAGCGTCTGGTAGCGCGACAGCGTGAGCCGCGCCTGCGCCAGTTGGGCGGCGTCGCGCGCCTGCTGCCCGCGCGCCTGGGCCAGTTGCTGCTCATAGGGACGCACATCGATGCGCGCGAGCACCTGGCCCTTCTTGACCATCTGCCCCTCGGTGAACAAAACCTCGGTGAGCAGGCCCGACACCTGGGGCACCAGGGTCGCCGTAATCGGCGGCGTGACCGTACCCAGCGCATCGACGAGCACCGGCAGCGCACCCTGCTGCGCCAGCGCCGAACCCACCGTGACGCCAGCGCCCGCGCGCCCGCCCCCCATGCCGGCGGCCGGCCCCGCCGGCGCCTTGCCGCGCTGCACCAGCCACCAGGCGCCCGCGGCCAGCAAAGCAATCGCCACCAGCGTGAGAAAGAACGACAAGCCCCGGCGGCGCACGCGCGCACTCGGCGGGGTAGCGGGCGCGGCCTGCGCCGTGGGGTGGTCTGTGTCTGCCATGGTCTTGCGCTTTGGGGTTTGCAAGGCATCGTAGCCAGCTCGGGCAAGCTGGCGGTATGCCGCCTTTGAAGAAATGTAAAGGCGACGCCAAACAAGCCGCCGCGACGGCGCGCGAGCGGCGTTTTCAGCCTTGCCTGCAGCGCGCGGGCCTTTCTCCGGGCGGCTTTGCGCAAGACAATGTGCGCCAGCCTTCACCCACTGAAAGCGAGGCCGCCCATGCACCCCGCCCTTCGTCTGCTGCTCGCCGCGGCCGTTGCCAGCGCCAGTTGGTGGCTGCTGCGCATTGCGTTTGCCTTCTTTCCGCTGCGCTCAGCGTCGGCGGAAACGGCGCTGGTCGCGGCGCTCGCCTTCGCCTGCGGCGGCGCGCTGTGGTGGAGCAGCGGCCCCGGCGCGCCCACCAGCGTCTACCGCATCGCCCGCGGCGCGCTCAAGGGCGCGCTGATCTTCTTTGTGCTGGGTTTCTTCGGCCCCATGCTGCTGGCGCCGGGCGCCAACCAGGGGCCGATGCTCGGCTTCTTTACCGGGCCCCTGGGCCTGGTCGCGGGCGGGCTCTGGGCCTTGCTGCGCGATCTGCTGTCGCGCCCGGCTGAGCTGGACGACCAAGCATGATCGTGCGCGCGCTGCCCGGGCGCGGCGCTCAAGCCTGAACGGGGTGCGGCTATTGGCCACGGGCTAGGATGGCGGGCGACTTGCCCCCACTCAGCAAAGGACGCAAACCATGAGCGACGACGCACTCTCCCTCGGAACCATCACAAGACAAGGCGACGGCTACCAGGGCCGTCTCACGCGCACCTTCGAGCATCCGCCGGCCAAGGTCTGGAGCATGCTGACCGAATCGCCGCTGATGGCCCAGTGGCTCAGCGCCGGCAGCATAGAGCAGCGCCCGGGCGGCAAGGTGCGCATCGACTTCGTCGACAGCGGCATCGTGATCGACAGCAGCGTCAGCGCCTTCGAAGCCGGCCGGCTGCTGGAATATTCGTGGAGCAGCGCCAGCGAGCCCGAGCGCCCGCTGCGCTGGGAGCTCAAGCCTGCGGGCGCGGGCACCGAGCTCGTGCTCAGCGTCGGCGTGCCCGCGGGCGAGGACGCGGCCAAGGCCTGCGCCGGCTTTGAAGGCCACCTGGAAATGCTTGCGGCGGCGCTCGAAGGCGTGCCGATCAAATTCCCCTTCCAGACCTATCTGCAGGCGCGCACGGGCTACCAGGCCATGCTGGGCGCGTGAGCCGCACCGGCTGCAGCCCAGCGCCTGGCGGCGCACAATCGAGTTGAGGGCCTGCGCCCGCGCCGGCTTGAGCAAACGCCCTTGCGCCCCCAGCTCAGGAGCGGGGCCGGCAGCCAGGGCGCTCGCACGGCCAGGCCTGCCGCTTGCCCGCAAGGGCCATGCGCCCTGAAATCACCGCGAGGCAGACACATGCACGAGACACGCCGATGAAACGCCGAGAAGACTTGCCCGACTGGATGTGGTCCGACGCGCTGGCCGCGCTGGACCGCGCCGAGCGCCTGCACCGCCAGTTGTTCCAGCCGCGCTACGCCAGCACCTGGGAGCCGCCAGTGGACATGCTCGAAACCGATCACGAGGTGCTGATCTACGTGGCGCTGCCCGGCGTGGATGCGCACGAGGTACAGGCGGTGATCGAAGGCGCGGTGCTCGTCGTCACCGGTCGGCGCACACTGCCGCCGGCCCTGCGCACCGCCGCCATCCACCGGCTGGAACTGCCCCAGGGCCGCTTCGAGCGCCACATCGGCCTGCCGCCCGGGCGCTATGGCGCCGTCGACGTGGGCAATGAACGAGGGTGTCTGGTGATACGCCTGCACAAAGCGCCATGAGCGACAGCACGCCCTCCCCCATCGAACGAGCCGCCGGCACGCCGGTGCAAGGCGCGCCCGAGTTGCCCGAAGACGCGCTGCTCATCGTCGCGATGCGCGACACCGCGCTGTTCCCGGGCACGGTGTTTCCGCTCTTGATCGGCCGCGAATCCTCGATCGCCGCCGCCGAGCAGGCGTTGCGCGCCGAGCGCCCGATCGGCATCCTGATGCAAAAGAACGCCGACCAGGCCGAGCCCGGCGCGGCCGACCTCCACAGCATTGGCACCATCGCCAACATCCTGCGCTACGTCACCCTGCCCGACGGCGGCCACCATCTGGTCGTGCAAGGCCAGCAGCGCTTTCGCGTCAAGGACTTCATCAGCGAGTCGCCGGTGCTCGCGGTGCGCGCCGAGCCCATCGAAGAGCCCGAGACCCATGGCACCGAGATCGAGGCGCGCGTGCTGCACCTGCGCCAGCAGGCGCTTGAAGCGCTGCAACTGCTGCCCAACGTGCCGCCGCCGCTGGTCGCTGCGGTGCAGAGCACCGCCGGGGCCGGAGCGCTTGCCGACCTGGTCGCGGCCTACATGGAGCTCGAGCGCGCGGACAAGCAGGCGCTGCTCGAAACCCTGGACGTGGCCGAGCGCATCGACAAGGTCTCGGCGCTGCTGGCCAAGCGCATCGAGGTGATGCGCCTGTCGCAGCAGATCGGCCAGCGCACCAAGGCAACCTTCGACGAGCGCCAGAAAGAAGCCATCCTGCGCGAGCAGATGGCGGCCATCCGCAAGGAGCTCGGCGAGAGCGACGACGACGGCAAGACGCAGGAAGTGGCCGAGCTCACCCGCGCGCTTGACGAGGCCAGGCTCCCGCCCGAGGCCGACGAGATCGCGCGCAAGGAGCTGCGCCGCTACCAGCGCATGCCCTCTGAAGCGACCGAAGCCGGCATGCTGCGCACCTACCTGGACTGGCTGGTTAGCCTGCCCTGGGCCGAGCCCGAGCCGCGCCCCATCGACATCGAAACCGCGCGCAAAGTGCTCGACGAAGACCACTACGGCCTGACCAAGATCAAGCAGCGCATCATCGAATTCCTCGCGGTGCGCAAGCTCGCGCCGCACGGCAAGTCGCCCATCCTGTGCCTGGTCGGGCCGCCGGGCGTGGGCAAGACATCGCTGGGCCGATCGATCGCGCGCGCCATGGACCGGCCCTTCGCCCACGTGAGCCTGGGCGGCGTGCACGACGAGGCCGAGATCCGCGGCCACCGGCGCACCTACATCGGCGCGATGCCGGGCAACATCATCCAGGCGATACGCAAAGCCAAGGCACGCGACTGCGTGATGCTGCTCGACGAGATCGACAAGATGGGCGCGGGCGTGCAGGGCGACCCGGCAGCGGCGATGCTCGAGGTGCTCGACCCCGAACAGAACAACGCTTTTCGCGACAACTACCTGGGCGTGCCCTTCGACCTCTCGCGCGTGGTCTTCATCACCACCGCCAACATGCTCGATGGCATCCCCGGGCCGCTGCGCGACCGCATGGAAATCATCGAACTCGCGAGCTACACCGAAAACGAAAAATTCGAGATCGCCCGCCGCTACCTGGTCGCGCGCGAGCTGCAGAGCAATGGCGTCACGCCCGAGCAGGCCAGCCTGAGCGACGCCGCGCTGCACGCCATCATCAGCGACTACACGCGCGAAGCCGGCGTGCGCAACCTGCGCCGCGAAATCGGCCGGGTGCTGCGCCACGTGGCGGTGCGCATCGCCGACGGCTCCGAGACACAGATGCGGGTGGACGCGCAAGACCTTGCCGCCATCCTCGGCCAGCCGCGCTTTGAAAACGAGGTAGCGATGCGCACCAGCACGCCCGGCGTTGCCACGGGCCTTGCCTGGACGCCCGTGGGCGGCGACATCCTCTTCATCGAAGCGACGAGCTACCCCGGCAAGGGCCACTTGACGCTGACCGGGCAGCTGGGCGACGTGATGCGCGAGAGCGTGCAGGCGGCGTTCTCGCTGGTCAAGCACCGCGCGCACGAGCTGGGCATAGACGACAAGCAGCTCGCTGAAGTCGACATCCATGTGCACGTGCCCGCGGGCGCCACGCGCAAGGACGGGCCGAGCGCGGGCGTTGCCATGTTCACCGCCCTGGTGTCGCTGCTGACCCGGCGCAGCGTCAAGAGCGACACCGCGATGACCGGCGAGATCAGCCTGCGCGGCCTGGTGCTGCCGGTCGGCGGCATCAAGGAAAAAGTCATCGCCGCCGCCGCCGCCGGCATCACCCGCGTGATGCTGCCCGCCAGGAACCGCAGCGACTACGAAGACATCCCGCAGGAAGTGCGCGACAAGCTCGAGTTCGTCTGGCTCGAGCGCGTGGACGAGGCCATCGCCACGGCGTTGGAGGCGCCCGAGGCTAGCGCCGATTGACCAGCCAGATCCCCGGCAGGATCAGGAGCAGGCCCACCAGGTGGTAGCCGTGGATGGGCTCGCCGAGGATGGCCCAGGCCATCAGCGCCGCATAGGGCGGGTTCAGGTAGAGCACCGCGCCGGCGCGCGCTGCGCCGAGCTCGCGCACCATGAAGGTGTAGCACAGGTAGGCGCCAAACCCGGGCAGCGCGGCGGCGGCAAGCACCAGGCCGGCGCCCTGCCAGGACAGCAGCGGCAGCGGGCCGCTTGCGGCCTCCCAGGCAAGCAGGGGCAGCATTACCAGCACGCCCCAGGCGCTCATCACCGCCAGGCGCCCCATGTCCGACAGCGGCGAGCGCCAGCGCTTGAGCAAGATGGTGAAGAAAGCCCAGGCCAGCATCGCGCCTACCATCCACAGGTCGCCCGCCGCCCATTGCAGTTGCGCCAGCGCACCCCACTGGCCGCGCAGCACCACGTGTACCACGCCTGCCAGCGCCAACGCCACGCCCAGGGCCTGGCGCGCGCCGAAGGCCTCCTTGAGCCACAGGCGCGAGATGAGCGCAATCATGACCGGCGAGATGGCGTATATCAGCGCCATGTTGGTCGCGTTGGTGCTCTGCCCCGCCAGATACACCCAGGCGCCGCAAATCCACATGCCCAGCGCGCCCAGTACCAGCATGTGGCGCCAGTCGGCCAGCACCGCGCGCCGGTGCTGCCACAGCTCGCGCCAGGCCACGGCGCCAAAGGCCAGGCCGGCCAGCAGCCAGCGCTCGGCAGCCAGGGTGTTGGGCGCTATCACCCCGGGGGCACTGCGGGCAATCAGGAAGTTGAAGCCCCACAGCAGGGGCACGACGAAGATCAGCGCGACGGCCAGTTGCGCACGCCGGGATGGGCTCATTGGTTTGAATAAAAACGGGCTCTAGCGCTTACCTGGCAAGCGATGGCAGCTATCAAAACAGGATTCGCTGCACTGGGCGGGTGGCGCCATTAGAACACCGTTCAGCGCGGCGCCCCGCGCGTGCAGGCCGACCCGCACGGCGCGGGCGACAGCGGCGTGCATGGTGCGACTGCAGCGGCGCTGCGCAGGCGGCACAATGGCCGCATGAGCACAGGCAAGCGCGCATCCATCGTCGATTCCCGCCGCATCGGCCGCCTGCCGCCGGCGCATGAAGGCGCACTCGAAGCCGCCAGCGGTGAACTGCGCGACCTGCGCGGGCGGCCGCTGCGCGACCTGCGCATCAGCGTCACCGACCGCTGCAACTTCCGCTGCACCTACTGCATGCCCAAGGAAGTCTTTGGCAGCGACTATGCCTTTCTGCCCCAGGCCAGTTTGCTGAGCTTCGCGGAAATCACCCGCCTGGCGCGGCTGTTTCTGGCGCACGGCGTGCACAAGATCCGCCTCACGGGCGGCGAGCCGCTGGTGCGCAAGGGCATCGAAGACCTGGTGGCCATGCTGGCCGAGCTGCGCACCACTGAAGGCGCGCCACCCGAGATCACGCTGACCACCAACGGCTCGCTGCTGGCCAGGAAGGCGCGCGGCCTGAAGGCCGCCGGCCTGTCGCGCGTGACGGTGAGCCTGGACAGCCTGGACGAGGCGGTGTTCCAGGCGATGAACGACGTGGGCTTTCCAGTCGCGGGTGTGCTCGCGGCCATCGATGCGGCGCAGGCGGCGGGCTTTGAGCGCATCAAGGTCAACATGGTGGTCAAGCGCGGCACCAACGACCAGGAGATCGTGCCGATGGCGCGGCATTTTCGCGGCAGCGGCATCACGCTGCGCTTCATCGAATTCATGGACGTGGGCAGCACCAACCACTGGCGCATGCAGCAGGTCGTCCCTTCCAGAGAGGTGCTCGCGCGCCTGCAGGCCGAATTTCCGCTGGTGCCGCTGCAAGCCAGCGCCCCGGGCGAAACCGCCGAGCGCTGGGGCTATGCGGGTGCGGACGGCCAGTTCGACCCGGCGCTGGGCGAGGTCGGCTTCATCAGCAGCGTGACCAAGGCGTTTTGCGGCACCTGCAACCGCATTCGCCTGTCCACCGAAGGGCAGCTCTTCACCTGCCTGTTCGCCACCCAGGGCTGGGACTTGCGCACCCTGGTGCGCGGCGGCGCGACGGATGCGCAGCTCTCGCAAGCCATTGCCGACATCTGGCATGGGCGCAACGACCGCTACTCCGAGCTGCGCGCGAGCCTGCCGCACAAGGAGGGCGACGACGACGGCGAGCGGCGCATCGAGATGAGCTACATCGGCGGCTGACACCCGGAGACCAAGCCATGAGCTACAGCCCCACCCACCTGGCCACCGCGCCCTCGCGCGAGACGGTCGATCAATTCCAGGGCGCGGCCCTGCTGGAATTCGGCACGCCCTGGTGCGGCCACTGCGCGCGTGCCCAGCCCTTGATAGAGGCCGCGCTGGGCGCGCACCCCGAAGTACAGCACCTGAAGGTGGAAGACGGCCCGGGGCGCAAGCTCGGGCGCAGCTACGGCGTCAAGCTCTGGCCGACGCTGATCTTCCTGAAAGACGGCGCGGAAGTTGCGCGCCTGGTGCGCCCGCACAGCCAGGGCGCAATCAGCGAGGCGCTTGCCGCGCTCGCGCCTCAGTCGTCCTCGGGCGCAAGCCCCGGGAACAAGACCTCGATATAGCCCAGCTGCGTCAGGTCGCGCATGCGCATGGGGTAGAGCTTGCCGATCAGATGGTCGCATTCATGCTGCACCACGCGGGCGTGAAAGCCCTCGGCCTCGCGCTCGATGGGTTCGCCAAAAGGGTCGAAGCCGCTGTAGCGGATGCGCGTGAAGCGCGGCACCTTGCCGCGCAGGCCGGGCACGGAAAGGCAGCCTTCCCAATCGAGCGTCTCCTCCTCGCCCAGCGGCGTGATCACCGGGTTCACCAGCACCGTGCGCGGGAAGGGCGGCTGGTCGGGGTAGCGCGGATTGGGCTGGCCGCTGCCGAAGACCACGACTTGCAGATCGACTCCGATCTGCGGCGCCGCCAGCCCCGCGCCATTGGCCGCCTGCATGGTCTCTATCAGGTCGCGCACCAGGGTGTGCAGCGCATCGGTGTCGAACTCGCGCACCGGCTGGGCCACGCGCAAGAGGCGCGGGTCGCCCATTTTCAGGATGGTGTGTATGGTCATAGTGCGGCGCAGCATACATCGTGGGCACAATCGTGGGCGTGAGTGAAAACCCGTCGCAGTCGCCTGCACTGCCCGACCTGCCGCCCCCTCTTCCCGCGCCGCTGCGCTGGCTGCTGCTGGCGCTGGCGTTGCTGAGCCTGGCCACCGGCATCGTCGGCATCTTCCTGCCGGGTCTGCCGACCACCGTCTTCATCCTGATCGCCGCCTGGGCTGCGGCGCGCAGCTCGCCGCGTCTGCATGCCTGGCTGTGGCGCCACCGCCTGTTCGGCCCCATGCTGCGCAACTGGGCCGACGGCGGGCGCGTGAGCCGGCGCGCCAAGTGGAGTGCCACCCTGGTCATGGGCAGCACCGCGCTGATCCTGGCCGTGGTCAACGCGCCCACCTGGGCGCGCTGGTTTGCCTGGATCAACATGGCCTGCGTGCTGGTCTGGCTCTGGCACCGGCCCGAGCCCGGCAAACCATGACAGAGATGCCCGAATTCCCCGCCCCCGCGCCCGCACCGCTGTCCTGGCTGCTGCGGCTGCTGGCGCTTGTCTGCGTTCTGCTGGCCATGCTCGGGGTGGTGCTGCCGGGGCTGCCGCCGGTGCTGTTCACGGTAATGGCCGGCTGGGCCGCGGCCCGCAGTTGGCCGGGGCTGTACCGCTGGCTCTGGCGTGCGCACATCTTCGGCCCCATGCTGCGCCACTGGGCGTCGGGCCGGCGCATACGCTGGCGCGACAAGGTCAGCGCCAGCATCGTCCTGGTGGCCGGGGCCGTCATCGTGCTGGCGGTGCGCATCCCTGCAGGCGCACGTCTGAGCGGCCTGCTGGTCATGGTCTGCGTCCTGGCCTGGGTGTGGTATTGGCCCGAGCCCGAAGCGTGAATGGCACCACGCCGGGCACCGGAGACCTGCGGTTTTCACGCTAGAATCTCGCTCTTGTTCCTCGATAGCTCAGTCGGTAGAGCGACGGACTGTTAATCCGCAGGTCCCTGGTTCGAGCCCAGGTCGAGGAGCCACCGAATTTCCGCAGCCGCCCGCGCAGCGCATATTCCTCGATAGCTCAGTCGGTAGAGCGACGGACTGTTAATCCGCAGGTCCCTGGTTCGAGCCCAGGTCGAGGAGCCATCCCACCCACCCAAAACGAACTCGTGCCGCACTGCAAATTTGGCAGCGCGGCGCTATAGGGTTCTGGATTCGCGAACGGCTTCGACGATGTCGCGCGTGGCGACCAGCGTCTTGACGCCTGGCACGTCAAAGGGAGAGGACGTATCGCGGCGTTTTTCACGCAGCAAAAAAACGCTTCCGTCCTTGCGACGGATTTCGACCTCTGCTTCCTTGGCCAGATTCAACAACTCGGCCAGGTTCTGGCGCGCTTCGGAATATGTGAATGCTTTCATGCCGCTACTCCAATAACCTGATGCCAAGTGCCTTGCCCACTTCACTCATGCGACGGTCAAGTGTCAGCAGTGGCAGTGCCTGGCGCTGGGCGGTCAGCAAAAAATAGGCGTCGTAGGCGTAGATGTTCCAATCGAGCGCTAGTTGCAGCGCCGGCTGGATGTCAACCGCCACCAAGCGAACGGGAATGCGTTTGACCACCTCTTGGGCGCGCAAGGCGTCGGCGGCGGTCAATTGACGGCGCTTGACCATGGCCGACAACGCATTGCCGATTTCATACGGCAGGATCTCGGGCGCCATGACCGAGGCGCCAGAAGTCATTTTCACCAATCGCCTTTTCTCTGGCTCATTGAGAACCACGGCGAGGAAGATATTGGTGTCGGCAACGATATCCATGATAGCCAATTGTACAATTGTACGTATTTGGAATCCAGCCTGCAGCTTGGTACGAAGAGTGCGAATCGGTTCGCAAACCATGGATGCTCTGCATCATCAAAAATAGAACGATCGTGCTTTTTTAGGCCTTGAGCGCATACAATGCAAAGCTGAACACCATACGGCAGTGCTGAACTGCTCCTTGAGGACCACCCCACCATGACCAATGAAGAACTGCTGAGCACCTACGGCCCGCGCGAATCGATGGAATACGACGTGGTCATCGTCGGCGCCGGCCCCGGGGGACTGGCCACCGCCATCCGTCTCAAGCAGCAGGCGGCGGCGCACGGCAAGGAGGTGTCGGTCGTGGTGCTGGAAAAGGGCTCCGAGCCGGGCGCGCACATCCTCTCGGGCGCGATCGTCGATCCGCGCGCACTCACCGAGCTGATTCCCGACTGGAAGGCCAAGGGCGCGCCACTGAACCAGCCGGTGACCGAGGACGCCTACGTCTTCCTGGGCGAGCAAGGCGGCTCGTTTCGCATCCCCAACCTGTTCCTGCCGCCCTTTGCCAACAACCACGGCAATTACATCGTCAGCCTGGGCGACGTCACCCGCTGGCTTGCGGCGCAGGCCGAGGCGCTGGGCGTGGAGATATTCCCGGGCTTTGCCGCCGCCGAGGTGCTCTACGACGAGGGCGGCGCCGTCAAGGGCGTGGCCACGGGCAACATGGGCGTGGGCAAGGACGGCGAGCCGACCGACCACTTCCAGCTTGGCATGGAATTGCTGGGCAAGTACACCGTGTTTGCCGAGGGCGCGCGCGGTCACCTGGGCAAGCAACTGATCGCGCGCTACAAGCTCGACGAAGGGCGCGACCCGCAGTCCTGGGGCCTGGGCGTCAAGGAGCTCTGGGAGATCGACCCCGAGCGCCACCAGCCCGGCCTGGTGGTGCACACCGCCGGCTGGCCCATGGACCCGAGCACCTACGGCGGCGGCTTCATCTACCACCTGGACGGCAACCGCGTGGCGCTGGGCTTTGTCACCGGGCTCAACTACAGCAATCCCTACCTCAGCCCCTTCGAGGAATTCCAGCGCTGGAAGACCCACCCCAACGTGCGCTGGTATCTGGAAAACGCCAAGGGCGAGGTGACGGGCAAGCGCCTGTCCTACGGCGCGCGCGCCATCAACGCCAGCGGCATCAATGCGCTGCCCAAGTTCGTCTTCCCGGGCGGCGCGCTGATTGGTTGCAACGCGGGCTTTCTGAACGTCAGCCGCATCAAGGGCAGCCATTCGGCGATCAAGACCGGCATGCTCGCGGCGGACGCGGCCTTTGCCGCGATCACCGCCGGGCGCCAGCACGACGAACTGAAGAACTACACCCTGGGTTTCGAGAACAGCTGGCTCTACCCCGAGCTGCAAAAAGACCGCAACTTCAAGAACTGGTTCCGCTGGGGCCTGTCGGTGGGCACGCTGATGAACGGCTTCGAGCAGTACGTGCTGCGCGGGCACTTTCCCTGGACGCTGCACCGCAAGAAGCCCGACTACGCCTACCTCAAGCCGGCCAGCGAGTGCACGCCCATCGACTACCCCAAGCCCGACGGCAAGCTGACTTTTGACCGGCTTTCCAGCGTCTTCATGAGCAGCACCAACCACGAGGAAAACCAGCCCTCGCACCTGACGCTCAAGGACGCCTCGGTGCCGGTGGACATCAACCTGGCCAAATACGCCGGGCCCGAGGCGCGCTACTGCCCCGCCGGGGTGTATGAGTTCGTCGACGACGGCAAGGGTGGGCAGCGCCTGCAGATCAACGCGCAAAACTGCGTGCACTGCAAAACCTGCGACATCAAGGACCCGACGCAGAACATCGTCTGGGTCGCGCCCGAAGGCGGCGGCGGGCCCAACTACGCATCGATGTAAAGTTGACACGGATCAAACAAGGGTATTCCCTTACGCGCCCCTGACAGGGGCGTTTTTCATGGTGTCGCTGACGTACACTCGCGCCCACGGTGACCCGGCGGACAAGCCCTGCCGGGCCGCGTGACCACAGCAAATTCCCCAACAAGGAGATCTTCATGAAGCAATTGCCCTGGATGACCCTGGGTGCACTTACTTTGGCGTTTGCCGCCATTGCCCCAGCCAGCGCACAGGAAAAGTCGGTGGCCGTCACCGCCATCGTCGAGCACCCCGCACTGGATGCGGTGCGCGACGGCGCCAAGGATGCGCTCAAGGCCGCCGGTTTCGAAGAAGGCAAGAACCTGAAGTGGCAGTACCAGAGCGCCCAGGGCAACACCGGCACCGCCGCGCAGATCGCGCGCAAGTTCATCGGTGACAAGCCCGACGTGATCATCGCCATCGCCACGCCCTCGGCCCAGGCCGTGGTGGCCGCGACCAAGAACGTGCCGGTGGTGTTCTCCGCCGTGACCGACCCGGTGGCCGCCAAGCTGGTCCAGAGCTGGGACGCTTCGGGCACCAACGTGACCGGCGTGTCCGACCTGCTGGCCATGGACAAGCAGGTCGAGCTGATCAAGAAGGTAGTGCCCGACGCCAAGCGCCTGGGCATCGTCTACAACCCGGGTGAAGCCAACTCCGTCGTGGTCGTCAAGGAACTCAAGGAGCTGCTGCCCAAGATGGGCATGACGCTGGTCGAAGCCTCGGCCCCGCGCTCTGTGGACGTGGGCAGCGCCGGGCGCAGCCTGGTCGGCAAGGTGGACGCGATCTACAACAGCACCGACAACAACGTGGTGTCGGCCTATGAGTCGCTGGTGAAGGTGGCGCAGGAAGCCAAGATTCCCTTGATCGCCGCCGACTCCGACAGCGTCAAGCGCGGCGCGATCGCCTCGCTGGGCGTGAACTACCGCGACCTGGGCGAGCAGACCGGCCGCATGGTGGCGCGCATCCTCAAGGGCGAGAAGCCCGGCGACATCAAGCCCGAGGTCAGCACCAAGCTCGAGTTGTTCGTGAACCCCGGCGCCGCTGAAAAACAGGGCGTGAAGCTCTCCGAAGACTTCGTCAAGTCGGCGACGACCATCGTCAAGTAAGTGTGAGGGCGCAGCTGCTGCGCCACCCCTCCCGGGCAGAAACCGTGCACCCCATGGCTTCTGCCCGTTTTCGTCTGTGAGCCCCCCATGTCCCTGTTTTCCTTTCTCGGCGCCATCGAGATCGGGCTGATCTTTGCCCTGGTCGCGCTTGGCGTCTATATCTCGTTTCGGCTGCTGCGCTTTCCCGACCTGACGGTGGATGGCAGCTTTCCGCTGGGCGGCGCGGTCTGCGCGGTGATGATCCAGGCGGGCTACAGCCCCTATGTGGCCACGCTGGGCGCCACGCTGGCGGGCGCCGCGGCCGGCTACATCACCGGCTGGCTCAACGTGCGCCTGCGCATCATGGACTTGCTCGCCTCCATCCTGATGATGATTGCGCTGTTCTCGGTCAATCTGCGCATCATGGGCGGGCCCAACATTCCGCTGATCAACGACCCGACCATGTTCACGCTGCTGCAGCCCGAGGGGCTGGAGGACTACTGGTCGCGCCCGATGATCCTGCTGGTGATCATCATCATCGCCAAGTTTGCCGCCGACTGGTTCTTCTCCACCGAGCGCGGCCTGGCGATCCGCGCCACCGGCTCCAACGCGCGCATGGCCCGCGCGCAGGGCATCAATACCGGCGCGATGGTGCTGCTGGGCATGGCGATTTCCAACGCCCTCGTGGGCCTGTCGGGCGCGCTGTTCGCGCAGACGCAGGGCGGCGCCGACATTTCCATGGGCATAGGCACCATCGTCATCGGCCTGGCCGCGGTCATCGTCGGCGAAGCCATCCTGCCATCGCGCCGCCTCGTGTATGCCACGCTCGCGGCCATCATCGGGGCCATCGTCTATCGCTTTTTCATCGCTGCGGCGCTCAACAGCGACTTCATCGGCCTGAAGGCGCAAGACCTGAATCTGGTCACCGCGGTGCTGGTGACGCTGGCGCTCGTAGTGCCCAACCTCAAGCGCATGCTGCAGCACAAGCGGCTGCCCGAAGCGCCCAAGAGCCTGTGAAGAGGACGGATGCCGACATGCTGAGCGCAAAAGAACTCTTCATCACCTTCAACCCCGGCACGCCGATCGAGACCAAGGCGCTGCGCGGGATGTCGTTGGAAATTCCGGCGGGCCAGTTCGTCGCCGTGATCGGCTCCAACGGCGCGGGCAAGTCCACCTTTTTGAACGCCATCTCGGGCGGCCTGGCGGTGGATTCGGGCAGCATCATGATCGACGGCCTGGACGTGACCAACGAGCCGGTGTGGACGCGCGCCCAGCGCGTGGCCCGCGTCTTCCAGGACCCGATGGCCGGCACCTGCGAAGACCTGACCATCGAGGAGAACATGGCCCTGGCCCAGCAGCGCGGCACCAAGCGCGGGCTGCATTCGGCGGTGAAAAAGTCCGAGCGCGAGATGTTCCGCGAACGCCTGGCCATTCTCGGCCTGGGGCTGGAAAACCGCCTCACCGACCGCATCGGCCTGCTCTCGGGCGGCCAGCGCCAGGCGGTGAGCCTGCTGATGGCGGCGCTGCAGCCCTCGCGCATTCTGCTGCTGGACGAGCACACCGCGGCGCTCGATCCACGCACCGCCGACTTCGTGCTCAAACTCACGCAGCGCATCGTCAGCGAGAACAAGCTGACCACCATGATGGTCACGCACTCCATGCGCCAGGCGCTGGACGTGGGCGACCGCACCGTGATGCTGCACCAGGGCCAGGTGGTGCTGGACGTCGCGGGCGAAGAGCGCTCGCGCCTGGACGTGCCCGACCTGCTCAGGATGTTTGCCAAGGTGCGCGGCGAAGAGCTGGCGGACGACGCGCTGCTGCTGGGCTGATCCTCAAAAACAGGAGCTGCTTGCGCGCTGCAGGCAAGGGCTTCAGGTTGAAAACGCCTTGAAACCCATGCCCTGCCTGCGCAAGCAGCTCCTTTTTTATTGAGCTTCAATCCGGGCCGGCCGCGCCGCGCCCGAGAACCTGCGCCCCAGAAAGACGGTGACAACCACCGCCAGCGCAAAGCCCAGCGACAGCGCATCGATGCTCTCGCCCAGCAAGGGCACTGCAAACACCATGGCCAGGAAGGGCTGCAGCAGCAGCACCTGGCTCACGCGCAGGGTGCCGCCCCACTGCAGACCGCGAAACCAGGCAAAAAAGCCCGACCACATCGACACCGCCCCGACGTAGACCAGGCCCGCCCAGGCCGGCCAGCCCACTGCCGTCAGCGCCGGCCCCTCGGGCCAGAGCCAGAGCGCCAGCGGCAGCGAGGCGGGCAGAGCCAGCGCGCACATCCAGCAGATCACCCGCTCGGCGCCGAGTTCTGGCGTGACCTGGGCGCCATAGACATAACCAAACGACGAGGCCAGCACCGCGCCGGCCAGCAGGATGTCGGCCGCGGCAAAGCCGAAACCGCCTTCGCTACCCGCGCGAATCAGCGAAAACACCACTACCAGCGCCACGCCCAGCAGCGCGCAGAGCCAGAAGCCCAGGCGCTCGCGCTCATGCAGCACGATGGCGGCAAACACCGCCGTGGCCAGCGGAATGACCGCGACGATCACCGCCGCATGCACCGCAGTGACGCTGCGCAGCGCCAGCGCCGCCAGCAGCGGCCACAGCAGCACGTTGCCCAGCAGCGCCAGCAGCAGCGGGCGCCACTGATGGCGCGCAGGCCAGGGCGAGCGCGTCCAGAGCAGAAAGGCGAGCGAGAGCAGCCCCGCCAGCGCCGCCCTGCCGGCGGTGACGAACCAGGGGCTGAGCTGCGGGTCGGCGTCCGAACCCGTGGCCAGGCGCGTGGCCGGCACGGTGACGGAAAACAGCACCATGCCGAACACGCCCAGCCAAAAGCCCAGGCGCTGGCGCGCGGCGGTGTGCGCCGCCATCAAAAGGCCGCAATCCCCGTGATCGCGCGCCCGAGGATCAGCGCGTGGATGTCGTGCGTGCCCTCGTAGGTGTTGACCACCTCCAGGTTCACCAGATGCCGCGCCACGCCGAACTCGTCGCTGATGCCGTTGCCGCCCATCATGTCGCGCGCCAGGCGGGCGATATCGAGCGCCTTGCCGCAGGAGTTGCGCTTGACGATCGAGGTCAGCTCCACCGCCGGCTCGCCCTCTTCCTTCAGGCGTCCCAGGCGCAGGCAGGCCTGCAGGCCCAGGGTGATCTCGGTCAGCATGTCAGCGAGCTTCTTCTGGATGAGCTGGTTGGCCGCGAGCGGTTTGCCGAACTGCTGGCGCTCGATCACGTACTGGCGCGCGCGGGCGTAGCAATCCTCGGCCGCGCCCAGCGCCCCCCAGGCAATGCCAAAGCGCGCGCTGTTCAGGCAGGTGAAGGGCCCTTTCAGGCCGCGCACCTCGGGAAAGGCGTTTTCTTCGGGGCAGAAGACCTCGTCCATCACGATCTCGCCGGTGATGCTCGCTCTGAGGCCCACCTTGCCGTGGATCGCCGGAGCGCTCAGGCCCTTGGCGCCCTTTTCCAGCACGAAGCCGCGTATCGCGCCCTCGTCGTCCTTGGCCCAGACGACGAACACGTCGGCGATCGGGCTGTTGGTGATCCACATCTTGGAGCCCGTGAGTCGATAGCCGCCATCGACCTTTCTGGCGCGCGTTGCCATGCTGCCGGGGTCCGAGCCGTGGTTGGGCTCGGTCAGGCCGAAGCACCCTATCAGCTCGCCGCTGGCCAGTCTGGGCAAATACTTCTGCTTCGCCTCCTCGCTGCCGAACGCGTTGATCGGCACCATCACCAGCGAGGATTGCACGCTCATCATCGAGCGGTAGCCCGAATCCACGCGCTCGACCTCGCGCGCAATCAGGCCGTAGCTGACATAGCCCAGGCCCGCGCCGCCGTATTGCTCGGGGATGGTGGCGCCCAGCAGCCCCAGCTCGCCCATCTCGCGGAAGATGGCGGCGTCGGTTTGCTCGTGGCGGAAGGCCTGCTGCACCCGCGCAAGCAAGCGGCCCTGGCAATAGGCGGCGGCCGCGTCCTGCACCGCGCGCTCCTCGGGCGTGAGCTGCTCGCGCAGCGCAAAGGGGTCACCCCAGTCGAAAGGCCGTCGGCTCTTGGTCATGTGCAATCCTCCAGATAGCGTTTGTCAGGCGGCGCGGCGCTGGTACCAGGTGCAGCCGTCCTCGCCCTGGCTCGCCTGCACCTCGCCGCGCACCAGCAGGTAGTTCAAGTGGGCCAGCGCCTCACCCGTGGCCAGGCCCATGAGTATCTGGTCTGCGGTCACGGGCCGCGCAAACAGCGCGCCGAACACGTCGACCACGCGCCGCGGCTCGACCAGCACCTGCCTGAGCCGCGCGAGCGACTCCTGATGGCTGCGCGCCAGTTGCGCCAGGCGCTCGTGCAGGCCGCGAAAAGGCCGATTGTGCGCGGGCAGCACCAGCACGTCGTCGGCGACCTCGCGCCGCAGCTTGTCCAGCGAGGCCAGCCACTCGCCCAGCGGGTCGGCGTCGGGCTCGGTCGGATAGACCGAGACGTTGGACGAGATGCCCGCCAGCACCTGGTCGCCCGAGATCAGCAGCTTGCGCTCGGGGCAGTACAGGCAGGCGTGCTCGGGCGAATGCCCGCGCCCCACGACCACGCGCCAGCGGTAGCCGCCGATGTCGATCTCATCGCCATCGGCGAGGCGCCGAAAGCTGTCGGGCATGGTGTAAATCGTCTTGCCAAAGCCGCCAAAGCGCGTCTTGTAGGTCTCTATCGCCTCGTCGTCCCAGCCGGCGCGGCGGTAGAAGTCGATCGCGTCCTCGGGCGCCTCGCGCCCGGTGTCGGCCACCAGCGCGCGGCAGCTCAGGTATTCCAGGCGGCTGATCCACAGGCGGCAGCCGAACTTGCGCGTGAGCCAGCCGGCCATGCCGATGTGGTCCGGGTGCATGTGCGTGATGAACACGCGCGTGATCGGGCCGCTGAGCGCGCCGGCAAACAGCGCGCGCCAGGCGTCCAGCGTCACCGTGGACCAGATGCCGGTATCGACCAGCGCCCAGCCCGCGCCGTCGCGCAGCGCCCACAGATTGATGTGGTTGAGCGAATACGGCAGCGGCATGCGTATCCAGTACACGCCATCGGCCACTTCGCTGACTTCGCCCAGGCCGGGCGCGTCGCCGCAGGGGTAGCTCAAGCCCTGGGGCTCGGCCGCGGCGGTTTGCTTGTTCATCGTGCTCTCTCTTGCGGCCCGGCGCCCGTGCCGGGCGCGCACCGCTGGCCAAACAGGGCATTTTGCGGCAAACGCGCCGCGCCCGGCGCCGGGCGCTGTCGCCTTGGTTCGCGCCGGCGCAGGCAGCGCCAAAAGCCACGTAGAATCGCCCCCCGTCAGGAGAGAGCGCTGCCACCCGCACGGTGCGGCGCCGCCGAAGGCGCGAGGCCCAGTGCCCAAACGCTCAGGCAAAAGGACTGGCAAGTGCCCCGCCTGCGGGGCGCATCCCTGCTGGAGAGAGGGGCACGCGGTGACCTGCTGCGCGCCTCCACCGAAGGAGCAAGCGCGGCATCATCCGCGTGAATCTCTCAGGTAAAGCGGACAGCCGGGCATGCCCACACCCCGTGGTGTGGCGTGCCGTTTCCATCAAGGAGTCCGCGCTTGTCCGATACCCCCCTGCTCACCACACCGCTGGCCGGCCTGCACCAGGAACTGGGTGCACGCATGGTGCCCTTTGCCGGATACAGCATGCCGGTGCAATACCCCGCCGGCCTGATGGCCGAGCACTTGCACACGCGCGAACACGCCGGGCTGTTCGACGTCTCGCACATGGGCCAGCTCAGGATCAAGGGGCCGCAGGCCGCCAGCGCGCTCGAGAGCCTCATGCCCGTGGACGTCGCCGGCCTTGCCGTGGGCAAGCAGCGCTATGGCCTGCTGCTCAACGACGCCGGCGGCATCATCGACGACCTGATGTTCTTTCGCGAAGCCGAAGACGTCTTCTTCCTGATCGTCAACGGCGCCTGCAAGCTCGGTGACATCGCCCACCTGCGCGAAAAAATCGGCGCGCGCTGCACCATCGAAACCCTGCCCGAGCACGGCCTGCTGGCCCTGCAAGGCCCGCAGGCCGGCGCGGCGCTCGCGCGCCTGGTGCCGGCCGCAGAGCAGCTCGTGTTCATGAGCGGCATCCACACCGACTGGCAAGGCACGCCGCTCTTCATCACGCGCAGCGGCTACACCGGCGAGGACGGTTTTGAAATCTCGCTGCCCGGCGACAAGGCCGAGGCCCTGGCCCGCGCGCTGCTGGCGCAGCCCGAAGTCAAGCCCGTCGGCCTTGGCGCGCGCAACTCCCTGCGTCTGGAAGCCGGCCTGTGCCTGTATGGCAACGACATCGACGCCAGCACCACCCCGCCCGAAGCGGGCCTGAACTGGGCCATCCAGAAGGTGCGCCGCAGCGGCGGCGAGCGCGCGGGCGGCTTTCCGGGCGCGGACAAGGTGCTGGCGCAGATTGCCGACCCCTCCACCCTCACGCGCAAGCGCGTAGGCCTGGTCGCACTGGAGCGCGTGCCGGTGCGCGAGCACACGCCCCTGCACGAAGTGGGCGGCGCCGCGATAGGCACGATCACCAGCGGGCTGCTGGCGCCGTCGCTGGGCAAACCCATCGCCCTGGGCTATGTGCCGCCGCAGTTTGCCGCCGTGGGCACGCGCGTGGACGCGCTGGTGCGCGGCAAGCCCGTGCCCATGCAAGTGGCTGCCACCCCTTTCCTTGCGCCGCGCTACCACCGCGGATAGTCACAATCGCGCTTTTTCATCCTCTAGCAACGGAGCACCCCATGAGCATCAAGTATTCCAAGGACCATGAATGGGTCGATTACTCCAACGCCGCGGCCGCCATCGTCGGCATCACCGCGCATGCGCAGGACGCGCTGGGCGACGTGGTCTTCGTGGAGCTGCCCGAAGTGGGCAAGAGCTACGCCGCCGGTGACGTGGCGGGCGTGGTCGAATCGGTCAAGGCCGCGTCCGACATCTACATGCCGGTGTCCGGCGAGATCGTGGAAGTCAACGAGCAGCTGCGCGAAAACCCTTCGCTGGCCAACACCGACCCCACGGGCGCGGGCTGGTTCTTCAAGGTCAAGCTGAGCCAGGCCGACGAACTCGACTCCCTGCTGGACGAGGCCGCCTACCAGGAATTCACCAAGTCCTGATGCGCGGCGCAGCGCCGGGCATTGCGCCGGGCGCAGGCGCGCGCAGGCGAGGGCCGCCCATGAGCCAAGCCCTCTGCCGCCGCGCTATTCAAACGATAGTTGCCCGCGCTTGACTGGCGTGGGTTCCAAGCATATTTGACCTGAACCTTCCCATGTCCGCCCTGCCCTTGTCCGCGCTGGAGAACGCCAGCGAGTTCCACGCCCGCCACATCGGGATCACCGCAGCCGACGAGGCGCACATGCTCTCGGTCGTGGGCGTCGCCTCGCGCCGCGCGCTGGTCGACTCCATCGTGCCGCGCTCCATCGCGCGCGCCAGCAGCATGCAGCTGCCGCCCGCCTGCACCGAAGCGCAGGCGCTGGCCGAGCTCAAAACCATCGCCGGCAAGAACCGGGTGATGAAGAGCTTCATCGGCCAGGGCTATTACGGCACGCACACACCGGGCGTGATCCTGCGCAACGTGCTGGAAAACCCCGCCTGGTACACCGCTTACACGCCCTATCAGGCCGAGATCAGCCAGGGCCGCATGGAGGCGCTGGTCAACTTCCAGACCATGGTGACCGACCTCACCGGCATGGACATCGCCAACGCCTCCATGCTCGACGAGGCCACGGCCGCGGCCGAGGCGATGACGCTTGCGCGCCGCTCGGTGCGCGCCAAGGGCGACGCCATCGTGGTGATGGGCGACGCGCATCCGCAGACCATAGAGGTACTGCGCACACGCGCCGCGCCCCTGGGCCTGCGGCTCAAGCTCGCCGATTCGGCCGCAAGCTGGGATGCGGCGATCGCGGCCGACGACTACTTCGCGGTGCTGATCCAGTACCCGGCCAGCAGCGGCTGGCTGATGGACTGGAGCGAAGAGATCGCCAAGATCCACGCCAAGGGCGCGGCCGCCATCGTCGCGGCCGATCTGCTTGCGCTCACCCTGCTCAAGTCCCCCGGCGAGATGGACGCGGACATCGTCATCGGCAGCACCCAGCGCTTTGGCATGCCCATGGGCGCGGGCGGCCCGCACGCAGGCTACATGGCCTGCAAGGACAGCTTCAAGCGCAGCCTGCCCGGGCGCCTTGTGGGCGTGAGCGTCGACGTGCACGGCGCGCCCGCCTACCGCCTGGCGCTGCAAACGCGCGAGCAGCACATCCGCCGCGAAAAGGCCACCTCCAACATCTGCACCGCCCAGGTGCTGCCCGCGGTCGTCGCCAGCATGTACGCGGTCTACCACGGCCCCGAGGGCCTCAAGCGCATCGCCGAGCGCACCGCGCGCCTGAGCGCCATCCTCAAGGCGGGCCTTGCGCAACTGGGCTTCAGCCACGGGCACCACGCAAGCGCCTTCGACACCATCAGCCTGAAAACCGACGACGCTACCGATTCAATAGCTGCTCGCGCAATACGGATGGGCGCAAACCTCAGAAAAGCCTGGGACGTTTACCTGTGCATCTCGCTGGACGAAACCAGCACGCGCGCCGACGTCGAGCTGCTCTGGCGCATCTTCGCGGGCGAAGGCCGGACCCTGCCCGACTTTGCCGCGCTGGAGCAGCAGGCGCCCGCGCTGATTCCGGCCGAGCTGCGCCGCGAGAGCCCCTTCCTCACGCACCCGGTGTTCAACACGCACCACAGCGAAACCGCGATGCTGCGCTACATCCGCCAGCTCTCGGACAAGGACCTGGCGCTGGACCGCAGCATGATTCCGCTGGGCTCTTGCACCATGAAGCTCAACGCCACCAGCGAGATGATCCCCATCACCTGGCCGGAATTCGCGCAGATCCACCCCTTCGCTCCGGCCGACCAGCTTGCGGGCTACGCCGAACTCGACCGGTTGCTGCGCGACTGGCTGTGCCAGGCCACCGGCTACGCGGGCGTGAGCCTGCAGCCCAATGCCGGCAGCCAGGGCGAATACGCCGGGCTGCTGGCCATCAGGGCCTGGCACGAGTCGCGCGGCCAATCCCAGCGCACGGTCTGCCTGATTCCGAGCAGCGCCCACGGCACCAACCCGGCCAGCGCGCAGATGGCCGGCATGCAGGTAGTGGTGACCCAGTGCGACGACAACGGCAACGTGGACATGGCCGACCTCAAGGCCCAGTGCGAAAAGCACAGTGACGAGCTCGCCTGCGTGATGATCACCTACCCCAGCACCCACGGCGTGTTCGAAACCCAGGTCAAGGAGCTGTGCGAGATCGTGCACCGCCATGGGGGCCGCGTGTATGTCGATGGCGCCAACATGAACGCCCTGGTCGGCGTTGCGGCGCCCGGCGAATTCGGCGGCGACGTGAGCCACCTGAACCTGCACAAGACCTTCTGCATTCCCCACGGCGGGGGCGGCCCCGGCGTGGGCCCGGTCTGCGTGGTCGAAGACCTCGTGCCCTTCCTGCCCGGCCACGCCACGGCCCAGGCCAGCGGCTCCATGCCTGCAGCCGCTGCGGGCGAGGGCATGGCGCAAGGCCTGCGCGTCGGCGCGGTGTCGGCCGCGCCGCTGGGCAATGCCGCCGTGCTGCCCATCAGCTGGATGTACATCCGCATGATGGGCGCCGACGGGCTCACCGCCGCGACCGAGGTGGCCATCCTCAGCGCCAACTACATCAGCAAGCGCCTGGCAGACCACTACCCCACGCTCTACGCCTCCGCCAACGGCCATGTCGCGCACGAATGCATTCTCGATCTGCGCCAGCTCAAGGACAGCAGCGGCGTGATGGCCGAGGACGTGGCCAAGCGCCTGATCGACTACGGCTTTCATGCGCCCACGCTGTCCTTCCCGGTGGCCAACACGTTGATGGTCGAGCCGACCGAAAGCGAAGACCTGGCCGAACTGGAGCGCTTCATCGCCGCGATGATCGCCATCCGGGGTGAAATCCGCCAGATCGAAAACGGCGCCTGGCCGCAGGACGACAACCCGCTCAAGAACGCCCCGCACACCGCCGAAGCCCTGCTGGCGCAGGAATGGAAGCACCCCTACCCGCGCGAACTCGCTGCCTACCCCGTGGCCAGCCTGCGCAAGCTCAAATACTGGGCGCCGGTGGGCCGCGTGGACAACGTCTATGGAGACCGCAATCTGTTTTGCAGTTGCCCGCCGGTGGCAGAGCTGACCTGAGTGCCGCTGCCCCTGACACCCTGGCCAGGTTGTCAGGGGCGTGGGGGAACAATGGTGGCGGTCGGTGCGTCGCACAGCGTCTTGGCCGGGCAGCTCCAAGCGGCGTTGCCCTAACATTGCGGCTTTGGGCTTTTCCAGGCTGCACCACGCCATGCGCACTCCGTTTTTGTTGCTTTCTTGCGCTCTCCTTGCCTTGTCCGCCCAGGCACAAAGCGGCGCGCCCGTCGACCCCGTCACCACCCAAAGCGGCCTGATCTTCCAGTCGCTGCACGAAGGCACGGGCGAGGCGCCCAAGGCCAGCGACACGGTGAAGGTGCACTACAAGGGGCAGTTGGCCGATGGCAAGGAGTTCGACAGCTCCTACCAGCGCGGCCAGCCGACCGAGTTCCCGCTGAACCGCGTCATCCCCTGCTGGACCGAAGGGGTGCAGCGCATGAAGGTGGGCGGCAAGGCCAGGCTCACCTGCCCGCCGGAGATTGCCTATGGCGCGCGCGGTGCGGGCGGGGTGATACCGCCCAATGCCACGCTGACCTTCGAGATCGAACTGCTGGGCGTGCGCCGCTGAGGCGCGCCCGCGCAGCACGCGCACCACCGCCATGACCGAGCCGGATTTGTCCTTTCTGTTTCGCGGCGAGGCAGCGCCGCCAGGCAAGGGCACGCCCGCGCCGGCGCCGCAGCCGGCGCCTGTGCCCGCTGCACCGGCCACCGGCCGGGCGTCCGCCCAGGGCCAGGCCTTTGCCGACCTGGTGGCCGAGCTGCGCGGCTACCAGGCCGAACTGGAGGCGCAAAACAAGGAGCTGCGCTACAGCCAGGCGGCGGCCGAGAGCGCCTCCGAGCGCTTCGAGGCGCTGTTTTCCAGCGTGCCGCTGTCGCTCATGGTGCTCGACGAGCACGACATGGTGGTGCAGGCCAACGCCATGGCGCACCGCTCTTTCCAGCCCACCGAGCTCGACCGGCCGCTGACCTCGCTCATGCCCTTCGTGAGCGACGCCGACGCCGACCGCGTGCACCGCGCCTTTGCATTGGCGCGCGCGCAGGGGCGCAGCGACGCCTCCGAGGTAGTGTTTCAGATCGGCGGCGAGCGGCGCATCACCGGCGACCTGCACATCGCCTACATCGAAACCCTGCAGGGCAGTGGCGAGCCGCTGCGCCAGTTCCTCTGCGCGGTCATAGACCAGGGCCCGCTGCTGGCCGAGCGGCACACGCTGCAGCAGAGAAACGAGCAGTTGCACGCGAGCGAGCGGCGCCTGGAAGCGGTGATCAACTCGGCGCTGGACGCAATCATCTGCGTGGACCAGCACCAGCGCATCACCGTCTTCAACCCGACCGCGGCCGCGCTGTTCCAGTGCCCCACGCGCGACGCGCTGGGCAGTCCGCTGTCGCGCTTTCTGCCCGAGCTGGCGCGTGCCCCCGGCTATGCGCAGCTGACCACGCAGGCGGCGCTCGGCGAGATGCAGGCGCGCAGCGCCACCGGGCGCGAGCTGGCGGTAGAGGTCAGCGTCACCTTCGAGCACCACGAGGGCAGCGTCACCACCACCGTGTTCGCGCGCGACCTTACGGCGCGCAAGCGCGCCGAAGAGCGCCGCCAGGAACTCGAGGTGCAGCTGCGCGAATCGCAGAAGATGCAGGCCGTGGGCACCATGGCCGGCGGCATTGCGCACGACTTCAACAACATCTTGCACGCCATTCTGGGCAACGTGGAGCTGGCCAAGGCCGATGCGCAGGCCCCGGGCACCGACCCGCGCGTGCTGGAAAGCCTGCACGAGATCGACAAGGCGGCGCGGCGCGCGCGCGATCTGGTGCGCCAGATCCTCGCCTTCAGCCGCAACGAGGCACCGCCGCGCGGCGCGGTGCAACTGGCCGAGCTGATGCGCGAGACCGAGCGCCTGCTGCGCGTGACCCTGCCCGCGCATATCCATCTGCAAGTGCAAAGCGCAGCGCAATTGCCGCCGATTCTGGCCGACGCCACCCAGGTCGAGCAGGCCTTGCTGAACCTGTGCACCAACGCCATCCAGGCCGTGGGCACGCGGCCCGGGCGCGTGATGATGCAGGCGCAGTGCCTGCGGCCCAACGCGGCGCTGCGCGAGCGCTTGAAACTTGCGCCCGCCACCTACGTGGCGCTGCAGGTGAGCGACGACGGCCCCGGCATGGACGCGGCCACGCGCGCGCGCATCTTCGAGCCCTTCTTCACCACCAAGCCCGTGGGCCAGGGCACGGGCCTGGGCCTGCCCGTGGTGCACGGCGTGATGCGCACCCACGGCGGCGCCATCGACGTGCAAAGCGCGCCCAGCCGCGGCTGCCTGTTCACGCTGTTCTTTCCACTGGCCGACGCCGCGCAAGTGGAGGCCGAAAGCGCCCCCATGCCGCTCATGGTGCTGGCCGACGACAGGCCGGCGAGCACGCGCAAACGCCCCTGCGTGATGTACGTGGACGACGACGAGGCGCTGGTCTTCCTTGTGCGCCGGCTGCTCGGGCGGCGCTCCTATGAAGTGGCCGGCTTCACCGACCCGCGCACCGCGCTGCGCGCACTGGCGCAGGAGCCCGCCCGCTTTGACCTCCTGGTCACCGACTACAACATGCCCGGTTTCTCCGGCGTGCAATTGCTGCGCGAGGTGCGCAAAATCCGCGCCGACCTGCCGGTAGCGCTGGCCTCGGGCTACATCACCGCCGAGATCGAGCAAAGCGCGCTGCTGGAGGGCGCGCGCGCGCTGATACACAAGCCCAACGACGTGCACGAGCTGTGCGACACCGTGGACCGGCTGGTGCGCGGCGCGCCATGAACGCCGCCCCTGCCGCCGACATCGACCCCGCCGCCGCCCCTGCCTGCGCATCCGGGGCGAACGCGCCGCCCCTGCCTGCCCCGGCGCCGCTTTGCCTGTATGCCGACGAGGACTTGCTGGCGCTGGCCAAGCCCGCCGGCTTGCTGTGCGTGCCCGGGCGCGGGCCGCACAAGCAGGACGCGCTCAGCACGCGCGCCCAGCGGCACTGGCCCGGCGCGCTGGTCGTGCACCGGCTGGACCAGGCCACCTCCGGCCTGGTGCTGATGGCGCGCCACCCCGAGGCCCAGCGCCGCCTGGGCGCGGCCTTCGCGGCGCAGGCGGTGCACAAGTACTACCAGGCGCTGGTGCACGGGTGCCCGCGCGCTGCGCCGCTCGCGCACCCGCGCGCGCAAGAGCCAGGCTGGAGCGTGATCGACCTGCCGCTTGCGCCCGACTGGCCGCGCCGCCCGCTGCAAAAGGTCGATCACGCCGGCGGCAAGCCCAGCCAGACGCTGTGGCGCATGCTGGCGTGCGAAGCCGGCGGCGCGCGCAGCCGCTTGCTGCTGCAGCCGCTCAGCGGGCGCACCCACCAGCTGCGCCTGCACCTGGCGCACATTGGCCACCCCATCGTCGGCGACCGGCTCTACGGCCAGCCGGGGCAGGATGCCGACGCCCCGCGCCTGCTGCTGCACGCCTGGCGTCTGGCGCTCGCTCATCCGCGCACCGGGCAGTGGCTGGAACTTGCCTGCCCGCTGCCGTTCTGACAGCGCTGGCGCCCTGCGCGCCGTTTGGCCCCTTCTTTCTGCCCACTTGCCGCCATGTCCGCTTCCCACCTCTACATCCTCACCGGCGCCTCGCGCGGCCTGGGCCTGGCGCTGGCACGCGAGCTGCTGCAACCGGGGAATTGCCTGGTGCTGATCGCGCGCAGCGCCGCGCCCGACCTGCACGCGCCGCCGGGGGCGCAGCTCACGCAGTGGCAGCACGACCTGAGTGACGCACGCGCCGCCGCGCAGCAGCTCTCTCAGTGGCTGGCGCAGCAGCCGCCCGAGCGCCACGCCAGCGCCACGCTGATCAACAACGCCGGGGCGCTGGCGCAGATTGCGCCGCTGCGCGAATGCGCGCAGGCCCCCGCCCAGGCCAGCATCGCCAACGCGCTGCGCGTGGGGCTGGAAGCGCCCATGCTGCTGAGCGCAAGTTTCCTGGGCGCCACCGCCGACTGGCCCGGGGCGCGCAAGGTGCTCAACATCTCCTCGGGCCTGGGGCGCCGCCCCATGGCCGCGCAGGCCGCCTATTGCGCGGCCAAGGCCGGCATGGACCACTTCAGCCGCTGCCTGGCGCTGGAAGAGGCGGCGCGGCCCCGGGGTGCGCGCGTGTGCTCGCTCGCGCCCGGCGTGATCGACACCGACATGCAGCTGCAGCTGCGCAGCGCCGACCCGGACCGCTTCCCCGACCAGCCGCGCTTTGCGCAGTTGAACGCCCGGCAAGAGCTCAGCAGCGCCAGCGCCAGCGCGGCGCGCGTGCTCGCCTGGCTGCGCCATCCGGCGTTTGGCCGCGAGCCAGTGGCCGACGTGCGCAGCCTCGATACCGGCGCCAGCGCCATGCACGAAGGCGGGCCCGGCGCCGCCGGCGCGCGCCGCTGACGGCGCTCCCGCCCGGGCGGCGGGGCTCTGGTGCATCATCGGGGGTTTGGCATTACCGGGCGGCGCCAGCGGCGCAGTCGCTCAAAAGACAGACCATGGATGAGCCCATCCTTACGATCGAAGAACGGGCGGCGATCAATTCCGGTCGCTGGTTTTCCTCCTTGTCGCCCTCGCTGCGGCACGACATTCTTCGATGCACCTACGTCAAACGCTACAAGGATGGCGCCTTGATCACCGCCCGCGGCGAGTTCCCCGAGGAGTGGATCGCCTGCGCCAAGGGTGCGGTGCGCGTGAGCTCCACCTCGCTGTCGGGCAAGCAGATCACGCTCACTTACGTGGAGCCGGGCATCTGGTTTGGCGACGTGTCCATCCTCGACGGCGACCAGCGCACGCACGACGCCTATGCGCATGGCGAAACCACCATCGTCTGCGTGGCGCGCGCGGATTTTCGCAAGATCCTGGCGCAGCACTCCGAGCTCTACGAGGCGCTCTTGCGCCTGCAGGCGCGGCGCATACGCCAGCTCTTCGGCCTGGTAGAAGACCTCAACACCCTGCCGCTGCGCGCGCGCCTGGCCAAGCAGCTGCTGCATCTGGCGCGCAGCTATGGCACCACCAGCCTGTCGTGCGAGGACGAGGTGCGCATAGGCCTGCACCTGGCGCAGGAGGAGCTCGCCCAGCTGCTGGGCGCCTCGCGCCAGCGGGTGAACCAGGAGCTCAAATCCATGGAGCGCGAGGGCGCGATCCGCATCGAGCCCGGCGGCCTGGTGCTGCGCGACCGCCAGGCGCTGATGCGCATCACCGAAAGCACAGGCTAGGCGCTAACAAAAAACATAGCTGCTTGCGCTCGTACTGCAACGGTTTCAATGTAAAAACACTTGCAAACCCTTTGTCGACAAGCGCAAACAGCTAGGCTTTTTGAGAGGTCCCCGTGTCCAACTACGACCAGTTCATCGGCACGCGCCCGGTCACCGGCAAGCACGCCTTCGACGAGCAGGCCCTGGCCGACTGGGCCGCGGCGCACGTACCGGAATTTGCCGGCCCGGTGCAGGCGGCCTTGTTCAAGGGCGGCCAGTCCAACCCCACCTACCTGCTGAGCACCCCGGGCGCGCGCTACGTGATGCGCTCCAAGCCCGCGCCCGTGGCGCAGCTGCTGCCCTCGGCCCACGCCATCGAGCGCGAATACCGCGTGATGCAGGCGCTTGCCGCCACCGACGTGCCGGTGCCGCGCATGCTCGCGCTGTGCGAGGACGAGTCCGTCATAGGCCGCGCCTTCTACCTGATGGAGCACATGCAGGGGCGCGTGCTCTGGGACCAATCCCTGCCCGGCATGGCGCCCGCCGAGCGCGGCGCCGTCTACGACGAGATGAACCGCGTCATCGCCGCGCTGCACCGCGTGGACTTTGCCACGCTCGGCCTGGCCGACTACGGGCGCCCGGGCAACTACTTCGAGCGCCAGATAGGGCGCTGGAGCAAGCAGTACCGCGCCTCTGTCACCGAGCCGATCACCGAGATGGACCGCCTCATGGACTGGTTGCCCGCGCACATGCCCGAGAGCGCGCGCGACGAGAGCCGCGTGGCCATCGTGCATGGCGACTACCGGCTGGACAACCTGATGTTCCATCCCACAGAGCCGCGCGTGATCGCCGTGCTGGACTGGGAGCTGTCCACCCTGGGCCATCCCCTGGCCGACTTTGCCTACCACTGCATGAGCTGGCACATCCCTGCGGCGCTCAGTCGCGGCATCGCCGGCCTGGACCTGGCTGCGCTCGGCATACCGCAGGAGCGCGCCTACATCCAGCGCTACTGCGAGCGCACTGGCGTGCGGGACACCGACGGCCTGCACGCCGACTGGAACTTCTACCTCGCCTACAACATGTTTCGCATCGCCGCCATCCTGCAAGGCATCGCCAAGCGCGTGCAGGCCGGCACGGCGGCCAGCAGCCAGGCCCAGGCTGCGGGCGCGCAGGCGCGGCCCATGGCCGAGCTCGCCTGGTCGTTCGCGCGCCGCGGTTGAGCCCGGCCACCCGCCACCCCTCAAGTGCAAGGACCGACATGGACTTCAACTACTCCGCCAAGACCCTGGACCTGCAGGCGCGCCTCGCGCGGTTCATGGACGAGCACATCTACCCGGCCGAAAAACAGCACGCGGCCGAGCTTGCGCGCAACACCACCGCGGGCAAGCGCTGGACGCCGCTCAAGACCATCGAGGACCTCAAACCCAAGGCCCAGGCGGCGGGGCTGTGGAACCTGTTCCTGCCGGTCGACACCGCCGAAGCCTCGGGCTACCACGGCGCGGGCCTGACCAACCAGGAATACGCGCCGCTCGCGGAAACCATGGGCCGCGTGCTCTGGGCCAGCGAGGTGTTCAACTGCTCGGCGCCCGACACCGGCAACATGGAAACCATCGCGCGCTACGGCAGCGAGGCGATCAAGAGCGAATGGCTCAAGCCGCTGCTGCAGGGGCGCATCCGCTCGGCCTTTGCGATGACCGAGCCCGAAGTCGCCAGCAGCGACGCCACCAACATCACCACGCGCATGCAGCGCGACGGCGACGACTACGTCATCAACGGGCGCAAGTGGTGGACCAGCGGCGCCAACGACCCGCGCTGCAAGGTCTTCATCACCATGGGCAAGACCGACCCCGACGCGCCGCGCCACGCCCAGCAGAGCATGATCGTCGTGCCCGCCGACACCCCGGGCATCACCATCTTGCGCAACCTCAACGTCTTCGGCTATGACGACGCGCCGCACGGCCACGCCGAGGTCATCTTCGACAACGTGCGCGTGCCCGCCGCCAACGTGCTGCTGGGCGAAGGCCGCGGCTTCGAGATCGCGCAGGGCCGCCTGGGGCCGGGGCGCATCCACCACTGCATGCGCCTGATCGGCCAGGCCGAACGCGCGCTGGAACTCATGTGCCAGCGCACCAGCACCCGCGTGGCCTTCGGCAAACCGATTGCCGCGCAGACCGTGACGCAGGAGCGCATCGCCGAGGCACGCTGCAAGATCGACATGGCGCGCCTGCTCACACTCAAGGCCGCCTGGATGATGGACACCGTGGGCAACAAGGCCGCGCGCACCGAGATCGCGATGATCAAGGTCGTCGCGCCCAACATGGCCTGCCAGGTGATCGACTGGGCCATCCAGGCCCATGGCGGCGCCGGCGTGTGCGACGACTTCCCGCTGGCCTACGCCTACGCCAACGCGCGCACCCTGCGCTTTGCCGACGGCCCCGACGAGGTGCACCGCAACGCCATCGCCAAGTGGGAGCTGGGCAAGTACGCGGCCGGCGCCTGAGCGCGAGGCGCGCGCCTGCGCCCGGCCCGCTGCGCCGCGGGTGAAAATACCGCCTGCCCGCCGGCACCCGCGCCCCGGGCCGTCAGCCCCCGCAGTCCCGCCATGAGCCCACCACCTGCCCCGCGTCCCGCGCCCGCAGCCCCAGCGCCCGCCGCCCCGCGCAGCGGCGACGCCGGCGCCGGCGACCCCGCCCAGCGCATGCGCGCGCTGCTGTCGCAACTGCCGCTGTTTGCCGGCCTGAGCGAACCCGAGCTTGCACAACTGGCCGCTGCCACGCAGCGCCACAGCCTCGCGCCCGCCGAGACCATCGTGCGCCGGGGCGAGCGCTGCAGCGGCATGTACTTCGTGATCTATGGCTCGGTGCAGCTGGTGTACAACGCCGCATCCGGCAGCGAGCGCACGGTGCGCCTGCTGGCGGCCGGCGCCAGCTTCGGCGAAGCCGCGCTGTTCAGCGGGCGCGAGCACATCGTCACCGCCACCGCCCTGGCCGACACCCTGGTGCTGCAGGTGCCGCAGGCCGTGCTGCGCGGGCTGGTCGCCGGCAACAACCAGGTCGCCCAGCGCATGATCGCGCGCCTGAGCGAGCAGCTGTACATGGCGATTGCCGACTTCGGCGCCTTCACCACGCATTCGGGGCCGCAGCGGCTCATCGGCTATCTGCTGCGCGAATCGACTGCCAGCGCCGGCCTGCCCTTCACGCTGGACGTGAGCAAGCGCACCATCGCCTCGCGCCTGAACCTCACGCCCGCGCATTTTTCGCGCATCCTGCACGACCTGAGCGAGCGCGGCCTGATCCGCGTCAACGGCCGCGAAATCCTGGTGCTGGACGAGCCCGCGCTGCGCGACTACCACCTGAGCGCCTGAGCCCGCGCCCGCTTTCTTGCCTTTTGGCAAGCACCGCGCCGCACCCGCATGGCAGAGTCGCCGGTTGCCATCCCGCCACCGACGCAGCCGGCCACGCATGGGCAAGATACAACTCGCATACAGCACTTTCGGGCTGACCAATCTGGACTTTTTCGCCGCGCTCGACGCCGTCGATGCCGCGGGCTACGAGGGCGTGGAAGTCTCTTTCCATCGCCGCCAGTTCAACCCCTTTGAGCTCGGCGACCACGACCTGCTCGCCGTGCGCCAGCATTTCGCGCGCCTGCGCGTGCAGCCCGCCTGCATCGCCACTGCCTCGCACTTCTTCGATCCGCAGCGCCCGCACGAGCCATCGCTCATGGCGCTGGAATACGCCGCGCGCAAGCGCCGCATCGACCTCGTGCGGCGTGGCATCCACGTCGCGCGCATGCTCGGCGTCAAGCTCGTCACCTTCGGCAGCGGCTTCGTGCGCGACGACCACGCGGCCCACCCCGAAATCAACCCCACCGAACTGCTGGTCGAATCGATTCGTGAATGCCTGAGCGCCATCCACGCCGAAGAGGACATCACCCTCTTGATCGAGCCCGAACCGGGCATGCACATCGAAACCCTGGCCCAAGGCCTGGCGCTGATGCAGGCGGTCGATTCGCCCAAATTCAAGCTGCACATCGACATCTGCCACGCCTACTGCTCCGAGGCCAATTACATTGAGGCGCTGGCCGACGCCGCTCCCCACGCGCGCTACCTGCACATCTCCGACGCGCGCCAGGGCTGGAACCTGCAGATCCGCCACGACAGCGAGCTGCTGCGCTTCGATCTGGCCCACGCCAGCACCCTGGTGCATTTCCCCGACACGGCCGACTTCCTGCTGCTGGACCCGGCCCACGCCATCCACTTTGCCGATGGCCAGCCCACCCCCGCGCGCCAGCGGCGCATCGCCGAGCTGCTGCGCCAGGCCGGCACCAGCGCCCCGCTGCACACCGTGGACTACGCCAGCCTACCCACCGCACGCGGCCCGCTGGACGATGAAATCTTCACCTACCTGATCTCGGTGCCCGGCCTGAGCTACGACGTGCTCGAACGCGCCCGCCCCGCCATCGCCTGGCTGCGCGGCGCCCAAGGCCAGCCGCTCATCGAGCGCATGGTCGCCCACACACGCACCGGCATCGTGCACTTTCATGAAGTTCCCGGCGAAGGCACGCTGGACTTTGCCGCCAGCTTCAAGGCCCTGACCGACCACGGTTTTGACGGCTGGGGCGCCATCGAGCTCTACCACCATGTGGACGACTGGCAGGCCGCGCTGCACGCCAGCCACCGCCACCTGACTCCGCTGCTGGCCTGAGCCATGTCCAGCCCCGCCGTGCACCCGCACACCAGCCTGTGGCCCGCCGACCTCACCGGCGAGCTGGACCACCGCCGCCTGAAAGCCCCCGCCGTCAAGCTGCGCAGCGCCCTGCCCACCCCCGGCGGCGACATGATCTACGCCGTCGATTTGCGCGTGCGTCTGCCCAACCGCAACGCCTTCCTGGGCAGCAGCGAACTGCACTCCATGGAGCACTTCCTGCTCGAAGGCTTCAGCCGGCTGCTGCCGCGCCACTTCCTCTCGGTCGGCATCATGGGCTGCCGCACGGGCTTTTACCTTGGCTTCGTCAACGAAGGCCGCCCCGAAGTGCTCTGCACCACGCTGCAGCGCATCCTGCAGGAGATGCAAAGCGCAGCCGCCGTGCCCTACGCCAACATCGCGCAATGCGGCCACTGGCAAGACCACGACCTGCAGGCCGCGCAGCAGCTCGCGCAGGAAATCCTCGCCCAACGCGCCACCTGGCTGGACGCCGCATGAGCCCCGCCCCCGTGCCCGACAGCGCCGTCTGGCAGGTGCGCAGCCAGCGCCCCATCGCCTACGACGTGGTCAAGACCCCCGGCCTGTTCGCCCCCAGCAACACCACGCTGCTCGGCTATGGCCGCCCCGGCGGGCGGCGCTTCGTGGTGCTGGACGCCCGCGTCTGGCAACTGCACGGCAGCCAGATCCGCGCCTGGTTTGCCGCGCACGGCATCGAAGCCCACTACGCCATCTTCCCCGGCGGTGAAGAGCACAAGAACATCGACGCGCTGCAAGACCTCGCCCGCGCGCTCGACGCCTTCCCCATCCACCGCCGCGACGAACCCCTGATCGCCATCGGCGGCGGCGTGCTCACCGACGTCGCCGCCTACCTTGCCGCCAGCTACCGGCGCGGCATTCCGCACATCAAGCTGCCCACCACCCTCATGGGCTACATCGACGCCGCCCTGGGCATCAAGAACGGCATCAACTTCGGCGCCAGCAAAAACCGCCTGGGCAGCTTCGAGCCGCCGCTGGCGGTGCTGCTGGAACCTGCCTTTCTGCGCACCCTGCCCCGGCGGCACCTGACCAACGGCCTGTGCGAAATCATCAAGCTCGCCATCGTCACCGACGCCGCCCTGTTCACCCAGCTCGAAACCCACGGCGCGCGCAGCCTGCAAAACGCCTTCGCCACGCCCGAGGGCGACGCCCTCCTGGACCGCGCCATCACCGGCATGCTGGCAGAGCTTGCCCCCAACCTGTACGAAGAAGAACTCTCGCGCAAGGTCGACTTCGGCCACACCTTCAGCTACGGGCTGGAAGCACGCCATCCCCAGCGCCTGCTGCACGGCGAAGCGGTGCTGCTCGACTGCCTGCTCTCCAGCCTCATCGCCACCCGCCGCGGCCTGCTGCCCGAAGCCGCGCTGCAGCGCATCTTCGCGCTGGTGCAGCAGCTCGCCATCCCGCTCGATACCGCTGTGCTTGAAGTCGAGCTGATGTGGCAGGCCCTGCAAGACCGCGTGCAACACCGCAACGGCCTGCAGCGCGTGCCCCTGCCCAGCGCCATAGGCCAGTGCACCTTCGTGCACGACATCGCGCGCGCCGAGCTCGAGCGCGCAGCCACCGACCTGCAGGAAAGACTGCTGCATGACGACGAACCAACCCTCCAACGTTGACCGCCAGGAGGTCGACAAATTCGACCGCATCGCCCAGCTCTGGTGGGACCCCAAGGGCAAGATGGGCATGCTGCACGTCATCAACCCGCTGCGCAGCCGCTTCACCTTCGAGCACGTGGACGTGCGCGGCAAGCGCGTGGTGGACGTGGGCTGCGGCGGCGGCATCCTGACCGAAACCCTGGCCAAGGCCGGTGCAGACGTCGTCGGACTGGACCAGTCCGAACTCACCCTGCAGGTAGCGCGCCAGCACGCCGCCCGGGCGGGCCTGTCCATCGACTACCGCCTGCAGACCGTGGAAACGCTGGCGCAGCAGGAACCCTGCAGCTACGACGTCGTCACCTGCCTGGAAATGCTCGAACACGTGCCCGACCCCGCCGCCATCGTCCAGGCCTGCGCCCGGCTGCTCAAACCCGGCGGGCACGCCATCTTCTCGACCATCAACCGCAACTTCAAGGCCTGGCTGTTTGCCATCGTCGGCGGCGAATACATCCTGCGCATCCTGCCGCGCGGCACGCACGACTACGCCAAACTCATCCGCCCTCAGGAGCTGCGCAACTGGGCCGGCCAGGCCGGTCTGAAGCACCTGCGCAGCGCCAGCCTCATGTACCACCCGCTGTCCGGGCGCTTTCGCGTCGCGCCGGGCAAGGAAGACGTCAACTACATGATGAGCTGCATCAAGCTAGCTTGAACCCATGCGCAAATTCCTCGCCCTCTCGCGCTCCACCCACGGCATCCTGGACATCGCCATGCCGGGTTTTGCCGCCCTGCTCTGGCTGGGCGCCTTCCCGCCCCTGGCCGTGCTGGGCGTGGCCTTGCTCACCGCCGTGGCCGGTTACACCGCCATCTACGCGCTCAATGACCTGGTCGGCGTCAAGACCGACCGCGAGAAATTCGCCGGCAGCGGCATCAATCCCGGCTACTCGGTCGAAGCCTCCGCCCTGCGCTACCCCATCGCCCAGGGCAAGCTCGGCTTTGCCGCCGCCGCCCTCTGGTTCGTGCTCTGGTATCTGGTGGCGCTGGCCGGAGCCTGGTGGCTCAACCCCTGGCTCGTGCCCATCGTGCTTGTCGCCCCGGTGCTGGAGACGATCTACTGCAAACTGCTCAAGGTCGGCTGGTGGCGCGTGTTCGTGAGCGGCATCGTCAAGGCGCTGGGGCCGATAGCCGCCGTGCTGGTCGTGGTGCCCCGGCCCGACCCCGGCCTGCTCGCCCTCATGCTCGCCTGGCTCATGTGCTGGGAAATCGGCGGCCAGAACATCCCTGCCGACTGGAACGACGTCGAAGAAGACCGCCGCGTCGGTGCCCAAACCATCCCCCTTGTCTTCGGCCCGCGCACCGCCGGCGCCGCCGTGCTCCTGGCCCTGCTGGCCACTACCGCCCTGAGCCTGGCCCTGCCCATGATGTCGCCCCTGCCCCTGGGCTGGCCCTACCTCGCCGCTACACTGGCCGCCGCGGTCTACCTGCTGCTCCTGCCCGGCCTGCATCTTGCCCGCACCCACGAGCCGCGCGCCGCCGCCCGCCTGTTTGACCGCGCCAGCCTCTACCCGCTGGCGCAGCTGTGCATCATCACGCTGTTCGTGCTTGCCAAGGCCTGGGGCTGAAAAGACGGCACAAGCAAGCCGGCGAAAAAGGCCGAACCGCAAGGGCGGCTGTCCGGCCTCCTTTCAGGCGTCAATCGCCTCCGTGCCAATCACGCTCGCTTCACCGGCTCGCGACGCGGCGACAATCCATTCCTCGCTTTTCGCCCAAAGCCGCTGCCCGGACCACACCGGATGTCCTGGCGTCCTTGGCGATCTGGCAGGCTCGGACGACGCCGAGCCGGTCCGGCGCGCTCTGGTTGAAGCCCGTGCAGACGGCGAGGCGGCGCTGCGCGAACGCTTCGAGCGGTCCAGGCAAGAGGGAGATCTGCCGCAAGCGGCCGACTGCGTAATGCCGGCAGCCTGCGTCTTTACCATGCTTCACGGGATCGCTGTCCAGGCCAAGGCCGGCTTCACCCGGGAAAAGCTGGAGGCCATTGCCGAGCAGGCGCTCTCCACCTGGCCGGAGCGCGGAGCCGGAAAGGGCCGGACAAGGACCCGGTGTCCGCAGGTCGCCCCGGCCCCGGACCGCGGTCTTGAACCACGAGCGGTGCCCGATCGAAGTCAGGGCGCGTGCCGCGCCTGTGGCGGAGCAGGGCCTACCAAGAGAAGTGCGACCTGCACGCGCGTCGATGGCGCAAAGGGCAAGAAATGCCACCGTATTGCCACCAGGGCGCGTCAGAAACACGAAAGCCCCTGTGTCAGGGGCTCTTGTGTCCTTGATGTGCAAGGAAATTCTGGTCGGGGTGAGAGGATTCGAACCTCCGGCCTCTACGTCCCGAACGTAGCGCTCTACCAGGCTAAGCTACACCCCGTTTTGCCCGCGCCGTCAGACCCTGCGCACCAGCAACTGAGCCGCCAATTGTAGCAGTGCTTCGGTGTAGGAATTGGCTTGCAGCGTGGAAATTGCGTCCACCGCGCGCTGCGCCTGCGCGGCTGCGGCGGCCCGCGTGGCGGCCATGGCCTCGGTGGCCTGCACGATGTCCACCACGGCCGCAAGCTCTTCGGCGGCGCCCTGCTCAATCACGCGGCGCAGCAGCGCCTGCTGACCCGGGTTGGCGCGCTGCATCGCGATGATCAGGGGCAGCGTCATCTTGCCTTCGCGCAGGTCGTCGCCAATGTTCTTGCCCATCTCGCGCACATCGCCGTCGTAGTCCAGCGCGTCGTCGATCACCTGAAAGGCCGTGCCCAGCGCCTTGCCGTATTCGGCGCAGCGCTGCTCCACCTGCGCGTCCGCGCCGGCGAGCACCGCGGCCAGGCGTGCGCTGGCCTCGAACAGCTTGGCCGTCTTGGAGCGAATGACTTCAAGATAGTCCGGTTCGGACAGCGTGGCGTCGTGGGTGTTCACCAGTTGCTGCACCTCGCCCTCGGCGATGACGTTGGTTGCATCCGCCAGGATCTGCATCACGCGCATGTCCCCGGTTTCCACCATCATCTGGAAGGCGCGCGAATACAGGAAGTCGCCGACCAGCACGCTGGCCGGGTTGCCGAAGCTCTCGTTGGCGGTGCTGCGCCCGCGGCGCAGCGTGGATTCGTCCACCACGTCGTCGTGCAAGAGCGTGGCGGTATGGATGAATTCCACCACCGCGGCAAGATTGAAACGCCTGGCGTCGCTGCACTGCAGCGCGCCGCTCATCAGCAGCAGCAGCGCCGGGCGCAGGCGCTTGCCGCCCGCGAGGATGATGTAGCGCGCCACGTCCCCCACCAGCGCCACGGAGGAATCCAGCCGTGCGGCAATGACCTTGTCCACCTCGCGCATGTCGTCGGCAATGAGTGCCAGTGCGGCGGTCGTGCTGGGTGCTGAGGCGCTCAAGGTGTCCGATCTCTGCTGGTGCTTTGGCTCGAGCGCGATTATAGAAAGCGCCGCGCCGCCCCCGCGCGGCCCAGGGCCGCAGGCCTTGCCCGCGAGCGGCGTGCTGCAGTACAATCGCCTGTTTCGCGAAAATTCGTTTGCGAAAACTCTTTGATTCGACGTTTTAGAGGTTTACATGTACGCGGTCATAAAAACCGGTGGCAAGCAGTATCGCGTTGCTGCCGGCGAAAAAATCAAGATAGAACAGATTGCTGCGGAAGTAGGCCAGGAAATCGTGCTTGACCAGGTTCTGGCTGTCGGCAACGGCAGTGAACTCAAGGTGGGCACGCCCCTGGTGTCCGGAGCCAGTGTCAAGGCCACGGTCGTGGCCCACGGCAAGCACGACAAGGTGCGCATCTTCAAGCTGCGCCGTCGCAAGCACTACCAGAAGCACCAGGGCCATCGCCAGCAGTTCACCGAACTGCAGATCGATTCGATAGCCGCTTGATACGGAGATAGAACACCATGGCACAGAAAAAAGGCGGCGGCTCCACGCGCAACGGCCGCGACTCCAACCCCAAGATGCTCGGCGTGAAGGCCTTCGGCGGCCAGAGCGTCAGCGCCGGCTCCATCATCGTGCGCCAGCGCGGCACGCGCATCCATCCCGGCGTGAACGTCGGCGTGGGCAAGGACCACACGCTGTTTGCGCTGGTCGACGGCAAGGTCTCGTTTTCTACCCGCGGCGCTCTGTCCAAGCACACCGCCAACGTGACGCCCGCCTGACAGCGCGCGCCGCCCAGATCCGCAAAGCCCCGAATTCCGGGGCTTTGTTGTTTGGCCGGCGCGCACCCCTCACTACACTTGTAGCCCATGAAATTCGTAGACGAAGCCCATATCGACGTCATTGCAGGAGATGGCGGCAACGGCTGCGTCTCGTTCCGGCATGAAAAGTACAAGGAGTTCGGCGGCCCCAACGGCGGCGACGGCGGGCGCGGCGGCCATGTGTACGCGGTGGCCGACGTCAACCTCAACACCCTGGTGGACTACCGCTACGCACGCCGCCATGAAGCCAAGCGCGGCGAGCACGGCATGGGCTCGGACATGTTCGGCGCGGCCGGCAGCGACATCACGCTGCGCATGCCGGTGGGCACCATCATCAGCGACGCCGAAACCGGCGCGGTGCTGCACGAGCTGCTCGAACCGGGCGAGCCGGTGCTGATCGCCAAGGGCGGCGACGGCGGCTTTGGCAACCTGCGCTTCAAGAGCGCGATCAACCGCGCGCCGCGCCAAAAGACGCCGGGCTGGCCAGGCGAGAGGAAGAGCCTCAAGCTCGAGCTCAAGATCCTGGCCGACGTCGGCCTGCTGGGCATGCCCAACGCCGGCAAGTCCACCTTCATCGCGGCGGTCTCCAACGCACGCCCGAAGATCGCCGACTACCCCTTCACCACGCTGCACCCCAACCTGGGCGTGGTGCGCGTCGGCCCCGAGCAAAGCTTCGTGATCGCCGACATCCCCGGCCTGATCGAAGGCGCGGCCGAGGGCGCGGGCCTGGGGCACCAGTTCCTGCGCCACCTGCAGCGCACGCGGCTGCTGCTGCACATCGTCGATCTGGCGCCGTTCGACGATGCGGTAGACCCCGTGGCGCAGGCGCGCGCCATCGTCGCCGAGCTCAAGAAGTACGACCCGGGGCTGCACGCCAAGCCGCGCTGGCTGGTACTGAACAAGCTGGACATGGTGCCGGCCGGCGAGCGCGATGCGCGCGTCAAGGACTTCGTGCGGCGTATGCGCTGGAAGGGGCCGGTGTTCGAGATCTCGGCGCTGACGCGCGAGGGCTGCGAGCAACTGGTGCGCGCCATCTACCAGCACGTGCACGCCGAGCAGCTGGCGAGCCAGCCGGCCGCCGAGCCCGACCCGCGCTTTGACCATGGCGCCGACGCCGCCCAGTAACACCCTGTTTTGATAGTTGCCAGCGCTTTGCCAGCAAAGGCCAGAGCCGCTTTTTACATGAAGAATCCTTCAGACATCCTGCGCACCGCGCACCGCATCGTCGTCAAGGTCGGCTCCAGCCTCGTGACCAACGAGGGGCGCGGCCTGGACGCCCAAGCCATCGCCGAGTGGTGCCGCCAGCTCTGCGCGCTGGTGCAGGGCGACACCGGCCTCAAGCGCGAGGTGGTCATGGTCTCCAGCGGCGCAATCGCCGAAGGCATGAAGCGCCTGGGCTGGCAGGAGCGCCCGCGCGAGGTCAACGAACTGCAGGCCGCGGCCGCCGTCGGCCAGATGGGCCTGGCGCAGATGTACGAGACCAAGCTGCGCGAGCAAGGCCTGGCCAGCGCCCAGGTGCTGCTCACCCACGCCGACCTCGCCGACCGCGAGCGCTACCTGAACGCGCGCTCGGCGCTGCTCACCCTGCTCAAGCTCGGTGTGGTGCCGGTGATCAACGAAAACGACACCGTGGTCACCGACGAGATCAAGGTGGGCGACAACGACACCCTGGGCGCGCTGGTGACCAACCTGATCGAGGCCGACGCCCTCATCATCCTGACCGACCAGCAAGGCCTGTATTCGGCCGACCCGAGGCGCCACCCCGAGGCGCGCTTCATCCACGAAGCGCAGGCGGGCGACCCCGCGCTCGAAGCCATGGCCGGCGGCGCGGGCTCGGCCATAGGCAAGGGCGGCATGATCACCAAGATCATCGCGGCCAAACGCGCGGCCGGCTCGGGCGCCTCCACTGTCATCGCCTGGGGGCGCGAACCCGATGTGCTCACCCGCCTGACGCGGGGCGAAGCCATAGGCACGCTGCTGGTGGCCGACACGCACAAGCACCAGGCGCGCAAGCAATGGATGATGGACCACCTGCAGTTGCATGGCTCGGTCACCGTCGATGCAGGCGCCGCCGCAATGGTGCGCGACGCGGGCAAGAGCCTGCTGCCCATAGGCATGGTGGCGGTGCAGGGTGAGTTTGCGCGGGGCGACGTGATCGCGGTGCGCGACGCCGGCGGCAGCGAGATCGCCCGGGGCCTGGCCAACTACGCCAGCGCCGAGGCGCGGCTGCTGTGCCGCAAGCCGTCCAGCGAATTCGAGCGCCTGCTGGGCTACGCCGCCGAGCCCGAGATGGTGCACCGCGACAACATGGTGCTTTCGCACCGCTGAGCGGCGCCCGGGCGCCCTCTGTTACTTGCTGGCTGGCAGCGGCTCACGGCCCGCGATGGCCGAGCCAAGCGCATCGGCGGGCGCCAGACTCGCGTGCGGATCGGGGTCGAAGCTGGCCCCGGGCGGCAGCTCCACCCCGGGATGCACCAGCATGGAGCCGCTGCGGTAGGCACCGGCGTAGTCGCGCCCCGCGCCTTCGCGCGTGCGCATGCCGGCGCGCAGGTAACGGTTGCGCTGCGCCCCGCGCGGCAGAAAGCGCGAGAGCTCCGTCAGCGCCATTTCATAGACCCTGCGCTTGAATTCCACCACGACGTCGAGCGGCACCCAGTATTCGTTCCAGCGCCAGGCGTCGAACTCCGGATGGTTGGTGGCGCGCAGGTTCAGGTCCCAGTCGTTGCCGACCAGTTGCAGCAGAAACCAGATCTGCTTTTGCCCCTTGTAGTGTCCGCGCGCATCGCGGCGGATGTAGCGGTCCGGCACTTCGTAGCGCAACCAATCCCGCGTACGGGCAACCACGCGCACCTGGTGGGCCAGCAGCCCGACCTCTTCATGCAGCTCCCGGAACATGGCCTCCTGCGGGGTTTCACCCCGATCGATGCCACCTTGCGGGAATTGCCAACTGTGCGTTCCAAGACGTTTGCCCCAAAATACCTGGTTTCTCTGGTTGAGCAGCACGATGCCGACATTTGGCCGAAAGCCTTCTCTGTCGAGCATAATCTGACCCCGATTCTTGCTAGTTCAGGCCATTATGCACGCTCGCACGCGTGCGGCAAGCGCTGCGCCCTGCGGCGCCGGATTTACCCGATGAAAGCCTCCCGATTCTTCATTTCCACCCTCAAGGAAGCCCCTGCCGACGCTGAAATCGTCAGCCACCAGCTGATGATGCGCGCCGGGCTGATCAAGAAGCTCGGCGCCGGCATCTACAACTACATGCCCATGGGCTTGCGCGTGCTGCGCAAGGTGGAGGCCATCGTGCGCGAGGAGATGAATCGCGCCGGCGCTGTGGAATGCACCATGCCCGTGGTGCAGCCGGCCGAGCTGTGGCAGGAGACGGGGCGCTTCGACAAGATGGGGCCGGAGCTCTTGCGCATCCAGGACCGCCATGGGCGCGACTTCGTCGTGCAGCCCACCAGCGAAGAGGTGGTGACCGACATCGCGCGCCAGGAGCTGCGCAGCCACAAGCAGCTGCCGCGCAATTTCTACCAGATCCAGACCAAGTTCCGTGACGAGCGCCGCCCGCGCTTCGGCCTGATGCGCGGGCGCGAATTCATCATGAAGGACGCCTATTCCTTCGACAAGAGCCGCGAGGCCGCGCAACTGAGTTACCAGGCGATGCGCGCCGCCTACCAGCGCATCTTCGACCGCTTCGGCCTCTCCTACCGCGCGGTGCGCGCCGATTCGGGCGCAATCGGCGGCGATCTTTCCGAAGAATTCCAAGTGATCGCGGCCACCGGCGAAGACGCCATCGTCTACTGCCCGAACAGCGACTACGCGGCCAACATGGAAAAGGCCGAAGCTGCGGCGCCCGCCCAGGAGCGCCCGCTCCCCGGCCAGCCGCGCACGCTCACGCCCACGCCGGGCAAGAGCACCTGCGCGCAGGTGGCCGAACTGCTCGGTTTGCCTCTTGCGCAAACCGTGAAATCGCTGGTGCTGGCCACCGATACGCTGGACGACGCCGGCCAGGTCGTAGGCAGCAAGGTCTGGCTGCTGCTGCTGCGCGGCGACCACGACATGAACGAGGTCAAGGTCTCCAAGGTGCCGGGGCTGGACGGCGGCTTTCGCTTTGCCAGCGTGGCCGAGATCGAGGAGCATTTCGGCGCCAAGCCGGGCTATCTCGGCCCGCTGAACCTGCGCAAGCCGGTGACCGTGGTCGCCGACCGCGAGGTCGCGGTGATGGCCGACTGGGTCTGCGGCGCCAACCTCGAGGACTTTCACATCACCGGCGTGAACTGGGGGCGCGACCTGCCCGAGCCCGAGCTGGTGGCCGACCTGCGCAACGTCGTCGAGGGCGACGCTTCGCCCGACGGCAAGGGGCTGCTCGCGATCGAGCGCGGCATAGAGATAGGCCACGTCTTCTATCTGGGCACCAAGTATTCCAGGGCGATGAACGCCACCTTCCTGGGCGAAGACGGCAAGCCCGCGTATTTCGAGATGGGCTGCTACGGCATAGGCATCACGCGCCTGCCGGCCGCGGCGATCGAACAAAACCACGACGAGCGCGGCATCATCTGGCCAGACGCCATCGCGCCCTTTACCGTGGTGCTCTGTCCGATAGGCATGGAGCGCAGCGAAGCGGTGCGCGCCGCTGCCGAGCAGTTGCACGCGGATTTGCTCGCGCAGGGTGTGGATGTCATACTCGACGACCGCGGCGAGCGCCCCGGTGCCATGTTCGCCGACTGGGAACTGATAGGCGTGCCGCACCGCGTGGTGTTGTCCGAGCGCGGCCTCAAGGAAGGCCAGGTCGAATACCAGCACCGGCGCGACACCGAGGCAACGCGCATGGCGCTCGGCGCCGTGCTGCCCCACCTGCTGCAAAAGATCAACCAGGGATGACCAAGCCGAGCTTTAGCCGCCGACACACCCTGCTGGCCCTGGCCGCAGCGCCCGCCGGTGTGCTCGGCTGGGCGGCACCCGCGCACGCCGGCGGTCAGCTGGAAGAGCCGCTGATCGATTCGGTGCGCAGCGCGCTCAGCGCTGCGGTATCCGAGCTGGCGCCGCCCGAGCCGGTGTTTGCCAGCACCGAGGCGCGCATCAACTACCTGCGCTGGCTCGCCACCATGAGCGAGCGCCTGCGCCCGCGCAAGTCGGCCTGGGAGCAGCGGCGCGATTTCCTGCAGACCGCCTGGTATGAATCGCGCCGCGCCGGCCTCGATGAATCGCTGGTGCTCGGGCTGATCCAGGTAGAGAGCGCGTTTCGCAAGTTCGCCGTCTCCTCGGTCGGCGCGCGCGGCTACATGCAGGTCATGCCGTTCTGGACGCGCGTGATCGGCGACGGCGACGCGGGCAAGCTGTTTCACCTGCAGACCAATCTGCGCTTTGGCTGCGTCATCCTGCGCCACTACCTGGACCGCGAAAACGGCGATCTGTACATGGCGCTGGGCCGCTACAACGGCAGCCGGGGCAAGGCGGCCTACCCCAATGCCGTCTTTGCCGCGCAAAAGCGCTGGCACTATTCCGAGCCGGCGCGAAACGCCTGAGCAGCCAGCTCTTCGGCGGCGGCGGGCTCCAGCCGGGTCACCATGACCTGGTCGATGCGGTAGCTGTCCACGTCCAGCACCTCGAACTTGTAGCTGCCCACGACCACGTGGTCGGTGCGCCTGGGCACGCGCCTGAGCATCACCATCAGAAAGCCGGCCATGGTCTCGTACTCGCCGGCCTCGGGCAGCTCGTCGAGCTGCAGCGCGTGCAGCACGTCCTCGATCGGCGCCACACCGTCGATCAGCCAGGAATGCTCGTCGCGGCGCACGATCTGCTCCTCGTCGGCCGGGCCCAGCAGCTCGCCCATCACGGTGCTCATCACGTCGTTGAGCGTGACCACGCCGACCACGCGGCTGTATTCGTTGACGATGACGGCAAAGTCCTCGTGCGCCTGGCGAAACTGCTCCAGCACCTCGGCCAGGGTCAGCCGGTCGGGCACGATCAAGACCTTGCGCACCAGCGCATCGTCGCGCAGCGACAGCGGCTGGTTGTTCAGCACGCGCTGGAACAAGTCCTTGGCGTCCACGTAGCCGACGACATGGTCGATGTCGCCCTCGCACACCGGGTAGGTGGAAAACGGCTCGGCGGCAATGCGCACGCGGATCACCTCGTCGGGGTCGTCGCGCAGGAAGTAGGCCACGCGCTCGCGCAGCGTCATCACCGAGGCCACGGCGCGGGTGTCGAGCTCGAACAGGTTGACGATCACCTGCTGCTCGCGCTGCGCGAGCACCCCGGCAAGCGTGCCCGCTTCGGTCATCGCCAGGATGTCTTCGTGCGTGATGCGGTCGTCGCGCTGGCTCGACAGGCCGAGCCGGCGCAGCAGCAGATCGGTGAGTCGGCTATAGAGCCAGACGAGGGGCCTCAGCACTGCAGTACACCACAGCATGGGCCGCACCACGCGCACCGCGATGCGCTCGGGGTGTGCCATGCCCAGGCGCCGCGGCACGAGATCGGCAAACAGGATGAAGAACGAAGTGACCAGCAGAAAGGACATCCAGAAGCCCAGCGTGGCCGCGCTCGTCGCCGAGAGCCAATTGCCCAGCAGCTCGCTGATCGGCCCGCTGAACGCGCCCTCGCCGACGATGCCGCCCAGGATGGCCACCGCGTTGATGCCGATTTGCACCACGGTGAAATAGTCGCCTGGTTGCTCCTGCGTCTGCAGCACCTGCTGGGCACGCGCGTCGCCCTCATCGGCCATCTGGCGCAGGCGCAGGCGCCGCGCCGCCGCCAGCGAAATCTCGGCCAGCGAGAAGAAGGCACTGGCCACGATCAGCAGCGCAATCAAGACGAGGCTGGCGGCCGGACTCATGGCGCCACCCGGCGCCGCCACGACGTGGCCACGATGCCGCCCACGATCAGCACGAAGGCCAGCGCGTGGTACAGATGCGGTACCTCTCCGAGGAAGGCCGCCGACATCACGGCCGCAAACAGCGGCGTGAGGTTGAGGAAGAAGGCTGCGAGCACCGGCCCGCCACGGCGCACGCCCTCGCCCCAGAAGCGGTAGGCCAGCAGCGCGGGGCCGACGACGATGAAGGCCAGCGCCAGCACCAGTGGCCAGCCCCAATGGATGGCGTAGCTGGCCGTGCCCCATTCCACGGCCGCAAACGCAGCCGACCAGCCGACGCCAAAGAACATCTGCGCCATCAGAAACGCGCTCCAGTCGGCGCGTATCGCCTTGGGCTCGCTGGTGCGCAGCAGCAGCCAGCTGTAAAAGGCCCAGGCAATCGTGGCCAGCACCATGTACAGATCGCCCGGCACCAGGCGCAGGTCCACCAACTGCTGCCAGTCGCCCCGGCTCAGCACCAGCAGCACCCCGGCAATGGACAGCAGCGCGCCCACCGCCTGGCGGGTAGTGACGCGCACCTTGAACACCAGCGCGCCCACCAGCAGCATCCACACCGGCACGCCCGAGGCCACCAGCGTGACGTTCATCGGTGAAGAAGTCTGCAGCGCCAGGTATTGCAGCGCGTTGTAGCTGCCTATGCCCAGCAGCCCCAGCAGCGCGTAGCGCCGCCAGTGCGGCCACATCGGGCTGCGCGGGCGCAGCACCGGCCAGGCAAAGGGCAGCAAGATGGCAAAAGCCAGCAGCCAGCGCAGGAAGTTGAGCATCGAAGGCCCCACCAGCGCATGTACCATGCGCCCGACCACGGCATTGCCTGCCCACAGCAGCGGGGCGGCGGTCAGCATCAGGACGGTGGAGAGCGTGTCGCGGTTGAGCATGAAAGGAGCTGACTGTAACGGCTTGTGGCGCGCGCCCTGCAGGCGCTTGGCGAACATGGCAGGATCGAGCGCTCCACCCCTGATTTTGCTAGAGGATGACCATGGTCCAAGCCATACAGATACACCGGCACGGCGGCCCTGAAGAGCTGCGCATCGTCGATCTGCCCGTGGGCGAGCCCGGCCCGGGCGAGGTGCGCATCCGCCACCGCGCCATCGGCCTGAACTTCATCGACGTGTACTTTCGCACCGGGCTGTATGCCAGCGCGCTGCCGCTGGTGCCTGGCGGCGAAGGCGCGGGCGTGATCGAGGCGGTGGGCCCGGGCGTCACGCACCTGGCCGTGGGCGACCGCGCGGCCTATGCCGGGCCGCAGGGCAGCTACTGCGAAGCGCGCGTAATGCCCGCCGCCACTGTCTGCAAGCTGCCCGACGCCATCGACTTCGACACCGGCGCGGCCATGATGCTCAAGGGTCTGACCGCGCAATACCTGCTCCGGAAATGCAAGCCCGTGGAAGGCCTGCAGCCCGGCGACTTCGTGCTGTTTCACGCCGCCGCCGGGGGCGTGGGCCTGATCGCCTGCCAGTGGGCGCGCGCGCTGGGACTGCAACTCATAGGCACCGCCGGCAGCGACGACAAATGCGCGTTGGCCCTGGCCAATGGCGCGGCGCATGCCATCAACTACACCCGGGAAGACTTCGCCGCGCGCGTGCAGGAGATCACGGGCGGGCGGGGCGTGAAGGTAGTCTACGACTCGGTCGGCAAGGACACCTGGGAAGGGTCGCTGTCCTGCCTGCGGCCCTTCGGGCTGATGGTGAGCTTTGGCAACGCCTCGGGCCCGGTGCCGCCGTTTGCGCCCGGCATCCTCGGGGCCAAGGGTTCGCTCTACGTCACGCGCCAAACACTGTTCACCCACATGGCCACGCGCGAATCGACACAGGCCATGGCCGACGACTTGTTTGCCGTCGTCACCAGCGGCCAGGTGAAGATCCACATCGGCCAGCGCTTTGCCTTGCAAGACGTGCAACAGGCGCACCGCGCCCTGGAAGCGCGCAAGACCACCGGTTGCACCATCCTCACCCTGCCGTGAACCAGCCCGCTGCGCCCTGGCTGAGCGCGCTGCGCGCGGCCGCCCGGCGCGGGCCGCAGCCAGGGCGCATAGCGCTGCATCTGGGCGATGCGCAAGTCGGGTCTGTCGCAGCCGAAATTTTGAATGAAATCGGCCTCAAACGCTTGTTGGGCGAGCGCTACCAGCTCTTATTTGAAGAGCGAAACGGCGTGCGCACCTGCACACTGCCCGCGGCGCAGGCAAGCCAGGCCCTGAACGCCCTCGCCGCCCTGCTGCGCGAAATTGGCCGCTGCGGCCCCTGGCGCGACGAGCAGCTTGCGGTGCGCGACGCCGCCGGTCGGCAACTGGCCACGGTCGAGCGCGGCGCCGTGCGCGTGCTGGGCATTGCCACCGACGCAGTCCACCTCGTCGGCCTGAGCGAAGACGCCGGCGCCCTCTGGGTGCAGCAGCGATCGCGCACCAAGCCCAGCCACCCCGGCCAATGGGACACGCTGATGGGCGGCATGGTGAGCGCGCGCGACAGCCTGCGCGACGCTCTCGCGCGCGAAACCCAGGAAGAAGCCGGGCTGCAGCTCAGCGCCCTCACCCACCTGCAAGCCGGCGCCCCCGTGCTGCTGGACCAGCCCAGCGACGAAGGCGGCGCGCGCCTGGGCCATCTGCACGAACGCATCCACTGGTGGTCGGCCCGCCTGCCGCAGGCCGTGGCGCCAGTGAACCAGGACGGCGAAGTCGAGCGCTTTGAATGCTGGAGCCACGCCGAGGTGCAGGCGCGGCTGGCTGCCGGCGCGTTTACGCCGGAGGCGGCGCTGGTGCTGGGGGCGTTTTACGAGGGGGTTTGAATCGGCGGGCTGAGAACATTCTGCGCCGATGGGGTTTCCCGTATCGCCCGCACCTTGCGTTTCGCGTGGGTTTCGGGCCACTTGGAAGACCTGCGCCGCCAGCTTGGCGTTCTGGCGCCTCGGTCTGACTGAACACTCTTGGGATGCTTCAGCCGTGCATCTCCAGCGCCACCTTCTGCCCTGCGCGTGCCGCCAGCGTGATGAGCATGTCCAGGCTGAACTTGTCCCACTTGCCGCGCACGAGATCAGATACACGCGACTGCGCAATACCAAAACGCTGAGCCGCTTGCTGCTGCGTCCAAGCTTCGGTCTGTACCAGCAGGCGCAAGCGCGCCATCAGATCGGCGCGCAGCGCCAGCACCGCAGCCTCACCCTCGGAGTAACCCAGGTCAACGAACACGTTGCCGCTGCTGGGATGGATGGTGTCGATCATGGTTCAATCTCCCATCAGCCTGTAGCGGCTTGCCGCAAGGTTGATGTCAGACTGCACCGTCTTCTGCGTCGTTTTCTGAATGCAGCCTTGTACAACCGCCAACTGCCCCAATCAGCGCTGCCCAGCAAAACGCCCCGGCAGGCCATGAAGCAGTGGCACCAAGGCCGTCCTGAAATGTTCAACCAGCGGCCCTGTGATCGTCCGTGGTGCGACAACGCCTCAAAAATCCTCCTCAAACACCACCCCCTCATCATTCCTCCTCATCACCCCGACCTTGTACGCCGCAATATCCTGCTCCTGAGGTGAAGCTTGGGTCTTGCTGATGTTGAGCCACTTTTCCATGAATTTCAGCGGGTTGGCTTTGGGAAACTCGTAGCGCGTGGTCTCTATGCCCAGCGTCTGGTACACGTCCTTGGCGCAGTACAGCGTCCAGGCAGCCAGGCGGTCGGCGTTCATGCCAACCAGTTCGCGCCCTTCGGAGAAGAGATATTCAATCCAGGTGAGTTCGCTGTCCACCACCTCGGCGATGAGTTGCTCGATGTCCTCGCGCTTTTGCGCGAAGGCGATCTGGCCGCGAGCGGTTTCCAGTTCGTTTTGCAGCACGGCGCGATCGAGTTCGGCGTGGATTTCCAGCTCGTCCTGGGCGATTTTCTGGATCGCCTTGCCTATGGGCTGGAACATGCCGGTGTCGCAGATGGCAAAGGTCACGGCGAACGAGGCCATGAACTGGATGCGCTCCATGCAGTACAGCGCCACCACCATCATGAAGATGGCGTTGTAGGTTTCCTGGTCGTTGGGCAGTTGCTCCAGCGCGTACTGATGCGATGCCTTGAAGCCGTCGGCAAAGGCTTGCACCACGCGGTTCAGGCGCGCATGGGCCTCTTCCACGCGCAGGATTTCGTCGATGATGACCGAAGGGTCGTCAAACGAATTGCGCACGATCTCCGAATAGGTGGCGGCGTGGATGACTTCGTTGTCGGACACGCGCTGCCAGGCGGCCCAGAGTTCGCTGCTGGTGATGAAGGGCGCGAGCACGGGCGCGATGGCGCGGCTGGCGACGCTGTCGGCCTCCCACTGCCAGGCCAGCGTCTTGATCATCATGTCGTAGGTGGAGCGGCTGGCTTTCTTGAAGTCGGCGTTGCAGCTGGAGTAGTCGAATTCGTTTTCGTCCCAGTCGAGCGATTTCTGCGTCTTGTACAGCTCCCAGATGCGCGGGTAGTGGCGGTTGATGGTGTCGAACAAGCCCTGCTTTTCACCGAGGAAGAGCAGCGGCTTGTCGTAATCGGTCTTGTCGTAGTTGAAGACGTTGGCGGTCATGGTGGGCCTTTCTTGCGTCAGAGCGTGCAAGAGCCGTTGCACTCGGGGTCGGCGTCGAGCACGCTGACATGCTCGGTGTCGGCCTTGCGCTCGGCGCGGGGGCTTTCAGGCTGGGGCTCGCCCGTCTGGACGGCCATGGCGCTGCCGACCATGCGGCCGACGAGTTCCTTGCGTTCGGCCTCGGCCTCGTTGAGCGGCTGAAAGCCCGCCGAGGTTTTCTGGTTCATGTAGTACTTGCTCTTGAGGCCCATCTTGATGCGGTAGAGGTAGTCGCGAATCATTTCGCTGGAGCCGATGAAGGCGTCGCCGATCACCTTGCGGTAGAAGTCGGCCGAGATGCCCTGGTCGGTCCATTTCTGGATGATGGCGTAGGCCTCGGTCATGTCCTTGGCGGGGATGTTCCAGGCCGATTCGTACCACGGTGCCAGCTCTTCGCCCTCGGGCGCGGCCCAGTAGTTCACGCGCTGGTTGTCGGTCTTGATCATGGTCAGCTCGCGGATCGGGTAGACGCCGTTGGTCGTGCCCGAGGCGTTGGCCGAGGTTTCGGTGGGCATGTGCGCGGCCAGCACCGAATTGCGGATACCGCCGTTGGCTACGACTTCCAGGCGCAGCGCCTCCCAGTCGTAGTGGTTGGTGAAGGCGGCAATCTGGTCGACGTTGCGGTTGTAGGTATCCAGCGGCATCCAGCCTTCGGGCCAGCGGGTCTTGTGCATCCAGGGGGCGTTGCCCAGTTCCTGCCCCAGGCGCAGGCTGGCGCGCACCAGGTGGTAGAAGTGGCGCTCGGCCACGCGGTGGATGAATTGCTTGCCCTCGGTGGTGGTGTAGCGCTGGTGCTCGCGCGCCATCAGGTGCGCCATGCCCAGAATGCCCACGCCGGCGTTCAGGCGCGCCTTGGAGGTGTAGCCGATGTGCGGCAGCTCGTATTCGGCCAGGTGGATGCACTTGTCGATCATCAAGAGCGCGTAGTAGGCGACCTCTTCGTACTGCGCGTCGCTTTCGATGTTGTCCACGCAGATGCCCGCCAGGTTGCAGGTAGCCACTTCGGGCGAGGAGCGCTGCACGATCTTGTGCACGGTGACGCCGTTCACCTCATCACCCTCTTGCAGCTCCAGCGGATAGACCATGCCGCGGCCGGTCTGCACCGCGTGCTCGCCGCTCAGGCTATGCTTGCCGCCCTCTTCGTCTTCAAATTCGACGAAGGAAACGTCGGCGTTCTGGTAGATCTCGGTGATGTGGTTGTAGGCGCCGGTCGGCAGGTCGATCTCTGAGCAGAGGTTGGAGCTGTAAATCGTCTCCTTGAACGGCGTGTGCCGATTCATCTCGAGGATGTTGTGCTCGTAGATGCGCCCGGTTTCGTTCCATTCGTTGCAGGCGGTGATGAGCAGCTCGCGCGCGTTGACGAAGCGCTTGGGGAAGAGCGGGTTCTTTTCGTACTTCTGGTAGAGCTGCTCGAAGCGTTCCTCGTCGTTGCTGTAGAGCGCCTCGTACAGATCGGGCGCGGTGTGGCTGTTGAACAGGAAGATCTCTTCATTGCGCGCCACCTTGCGCGCAAACAGGCGGTTGCTGCCCCACGAATAATCCATGCCGCGGATCTTCTTGTCCTCGGTGGACATCGGGTTCTTCAGGCGCAGCAGGGTTTCGATTTCGGGGTCGTAGATCGAAAAATAGCTGGTGCAGGCGCCGCCGCGGCCGTTTTGCAGGCTGGATTTCACCTCCGAGACCACCGCGCGCAGATAGGGGAGCTTGCCCTGGTGGCGGATCACGCCGCCGCGCACCGGGTCGTTGACCGAGCGGATGTTCATGTGCGAGCCGATGCCCGCGCTCATGTAGGTCATGGTGTAGGCGATGTGGTTGCCCACCGCGATCGAGCGCGCCGAATCGGCCGTGGTGTAGAGGCAGCAACTGGCGTAGCCGCGCAGTGGCGTGCCCAGATTGATGTGGTTGGGCGTGGGCGCGTTGATGCGGTTCATCGACAGGTGCTCGTACCACCGCGCCACGTCGTGCATGCGCCGCTCGCGCGGCTGGTCCACCGCCAGCGCCATGGCCATGCGCATGTAGATGAACTGCGAGGTTTCGTAGATGCGGTTTTTCACCCGGTCGGCAATCGCGTACTTCGACAGGTGGGTGTGCAACTGGTAGTGCGCATAGCCGTAGTCACGGTCGTGGTCGATGAGTTTTTCGACCTCGGCGTATTCCTCGTCCGAGTAGTCGAGCACCTCCATGTAGCCGAGCTTTTGCAGGCGCCGGTGCAGTTGCAGCACCGTGGGCATGAAGACGCCGTGCACCTCCTTGTGCATCAGCGCGGCGTACAGACGCCCGGCCATGCGGTTGTACAGCCAGGAATCGGACTGCAGGCAGTTCTTGATGAGCTGCTGCTGCAGCATGGTCGTCGTCACCTGCTCGGGCATGTCCGTCACGGTCTCCAGCACCACCGAGGACCAGTCCATGTCCGGCCCCAGGGCCTTGGCGGCCCATTCGCCCCAGCCGTTGAGCTTGGACGGGGTGAATGGCTCTACGCGGCCATCGCGCTTGGTGACGGATTCGATCATGGCGGCTTGCTCTCCTGTGGTGTGTGGCGGTTCATCAAACACTACGTATAGTAGTTTCATGGACAGCCTAACACAACATGTAGTGGGCAAAAGGACCGCGACACGCTGGAGCCGGATACGGCAAAACCGGCGCTGAAGCGCGCCTTCGCTGGCTTTGGCCGATTTGCAACAGAGGCCGAGGACGGCAGCCAGAAGCGAGGCTAAACCCGTCTGCGCCTGGCTGCACCTGGCCCGGGCGCAGGCTCAAGCCAAGGCTTCAGACCTTGGGCAGGCCGCCTTCATGCCCGACCGCCCGCTCGCGCCCCGAAGGCAGGGCGCCGGCCTGCTCCAGGATGGGGTAGGCAGTGGCGCTGATGAGCGAGTTGATGCGCCGCAGGTCCGACAGCAGGTCGATGTGCAGCGAGCTCGTCTCCATGCTCTGCGTCGCGCGCTCGGCCAGCCGCGCCAGATGGTTGGCCGCGTAGGTGCGCTCCAGCGCACGAAAGTGCCCCTTTTCCTCCAGCAGGCGCTGGGCGTCGCGCACCGTGCCGTCCAGGAACACCCCCATGCTCAGGCGCAGGTTGTTCACCAGGCGTGCATGCAGGTCGGAGATCTCGGCCATGCCGGCCTCGGAAAATTCCACGCCCTTGCTGATCTTCTTTTCTTCCACATCCTGCACGATGCGCTCGATGATGTCGCCGATCTGCTCCATGTTGATCGTGAAGCTGATGATGTCGGCCCAGCGCCGACTCTCCTTTTCGCCCAGGTCGTCGCGCGGGATCTTGGTCAGGTAGTACTTGATCGCGGAATACAGGCTGTCCACCTCGTCGTCCATCTCGCGCAGCCGCATGGCCAGCGATTCGTCGTTGTGGCGTATCACCTCCATCACGCCGGCGAGCATGTTTTCCACCACGTCGGCCTGTGTCAGCGCCTCGCGCACCGCCAGGCTCATGGCCAGCGACGGCGTGGACAGCGCCGAGGGGTCCAAGTGGTGCGGCCGCTGGCCCGGCAGCCGCGCCGGCTTGGGCAGCAGGCGCGCGATCAGCCGCGCCACCCATTGGGTCAGGCCGATGAAGCCCACGCTGATGATCACGTTGTAGGCCAGGTGAAACAGCACCACGCCGTGCGCCACGCCGGGCATGTGCGGCTGCACCAGGCGCAGCCACAGGCCGACGAAGGGCGCCATCACCGCCACGCCCAGCAGCTTGAACAACAGGTTGCCCACGGTCACCTGCTTGACTTCGGTATCGGCGCCGGCCAGGGTCAGCACCGCCGCCAGGCCATTGCCCACATTGGCTCCGAGCACCAGGCCCAGCGCCATGTCCACCGGCACCACCTGCGACGCGGCCATGGCGGCGATCAGCAGCACCACGGCCAGGCTCGAGTAGGAGATGATGGCCAGCACCGCGCCGATGAGAATCTCGGCCAGCAAATCCTTGCCCAAGGCCTCCAGCACCACGGCGGTGACGGGCGAAGCAAGCATGGGGTCGCTGGCCTGCACGATGCGCTCCAGCGCCAGCAGCATCAGCCCCAGCCCGATGAAGATGCGCCCCACCCGCCCGGCTGTGCTGGCCTGGCGCGTGATGAACAACACCACGCCGACGAAGATGAACATCGGCGACAGCCAGGACAGGTCAAAAGACAGCAGCACCGCCATCAGCGCCGTGCCGATGTCCGCCCCGCGCATCACCGCCAGCGCCGCCGGCAGCGAGATCAGCCCCTGCCCGACGAAGGAAGCCGTCATCAAGGCCGTGGCCGTGCTGGACTGCACCAGCGCCGTCACCCCTATGCCCGACAGCGCCGCCGTAAAGCGGTTGCCCAGGCTGCGCGCCAGCCAGGCGCGCAAATTGGCACCAAACACCCTCAGCACCCCGGTGCGTACCAGGTGCATGCCCCACACCAGCAGGGCGATGGCGGCCAGCAAATTCAGAAGGTGTTTCATGGATACGGGCGCTGCATCGGGCAATCCCTCGTTGCCCGTGCGTGCAAGCGCACAGCATACCCGCAGGCACGGACGCGGCGCCTACACTTGCGCGCGCCATGACACAAGCGCAACACGGGCCCGCCCTGGGCATTGCCTCGCGGGGCGGCAGAATCACCTGGACGCTGATCGATGAGCTCGGCGGCAGACCGGCGCTGCTCGGCCAGGGGCAGTGCGCGCGCCTGGAAGAGCTGCGCACGCTGCGCGACGCGCAGGGCGCACCCCTGCTGCCGCCCCGCAGGGTCGGCGCAGGCTGCTCCAGCATGAGCCCGGCCTTGACCGTGCTGTTTCCCACGGCCAGCACCCAGTCGGTGGACCCGGTACTGGCCCACCTGCTGGCGCCCCTGGCCTATGAGACGCCTCCGGCGGGCCCCTGTCTGGTGCTGGCCGCCACGGCCAGGCACACCGTGCTCGCGCGCCTGGACGACGCCGCGCACTGCCGCGTCCTCGCCCATGGGCTGGACCTGCCCGCCGGCGCCGTCTTCGACGCGCTGGCGCTGGCGCTGGGCATGGAAGCACCGGGCGGGCCGACGCTGGAGCGCCTGGCCGACTTCGGCAACGCCGATGCGCTGGACTTGCCCGAGGCCGACGAGGCCGAGACGCCAGCCGGATTTGTCTTTGCCCCCCTGCGCGCTGCCGCCCTCGCGCGCGTGCGGGCACTGGAGGGCAGCCCCTGCGAACAGCCCCGCGCCGACCTGGCCGCCGCCGTGCAGGCCGCGGTGGTGCGCCGACTGCTGGCGCCCACGCTCGACGCCTTGCGGCGCAGCGGCCTGAACCAGGTGGCGCTGAGCGGCGGCGTCACGCGCAACCAGGCCTTGCGCCAGGCACTGCAAGCCCATTGCCGCGTGATCGCCCCCGCACGCAAACCGTCCGCCAGCGCGCGCCTTGCGCTGGCGGCGCTGCTGGGCCACGGTCGCTTGGCTTGACGCCCGCGGCCGCAAGCCGCAGACCGTTTATCGGGTTTTGCAGCAAGCTCTTCAGGCCGACTGGAAGGCCGCGCCTTTCCGCATTCTTCGGGGGTCCATACGTGATTCGTTACCATGGCTGCGCCCAGAAACGTTTTCCAGAGGGGGAAAGCGTCTCGCCTCGGGCTTGGGTTTCAGGCCGAAGCCAGCGGCGTGGGCATGCAAGCACGAAGGAAGAGCCATGCAAAAACGATATTTTCAGATACCGGCCTTGATCATCGCGACCGCCGCCTTGGCGGCATGCGGCGGTGGTTCCAGCAGTTCCGACCCTGGCCCGGCGCCCACGCCCGCACCTGCGCCAACCCCCGCACCTGCGCCAACCCCCGCACCTGCGCCGACGCCAGCGCCCGCCCCTACACCGGCGCCGACTCCGGGCCCGACCACCGGCGCTGCGTCAGACTGCTTCAGCGATGCACTGTTTCACAATGGCGCGACCGCACAGCTCGACTACCAGCTCAGCGGCGGCGCAACCGGGACGAGCTCGCACCAGATTTCCGTTTCCACCGGTGCGACCTACAACGGGCAATCCGGCCTGTTCGACCACAAGTCCATCATGGTCACGGAGTTTTCCGCGCCTGCAGAGCTGGCGGCACCAGGCCGCGCTGTTGCGACGATCCACACCTACGCGAAGCTGGACGGCATGACAACGCTCACCTATGGAACTACTGCGGACGTGGCGATAGCGGGCATGAACTTCAACGTCGCGACCACCTACAGCCCGCCCCTGGCGGACGCAAGAATGACGTTGGCAGCGGGCGGCACGACGCGCTCCAGCGCTACGGCAACGGTTGTAAGTTCCATCGCTCCGACCGAGGTGAGTCAAGAGACGCTGACCTCCACCTACCTCGGCCAGGAAAAGATCTCCATCCTTGCTGGCACTTTCGATACCTGCAAATTCGAGATCACCGAAGGCGACGGCATCAAGACGACACATTGGTTCGGCGTCGGCAATGGGGTTCCGTTGAAATATGTTGGCCCTCAAGAAGGCGTCGCGGACGTCACCATGGAGCTGATGCCCAGCAGCCGTCTGAACAACGCTCCGCTGTAACGCGGAGCGCACCGCCGCGCTTCGGCGCGGCTTGCCCGAGCAAAAGCACATCGCACAGCGATGTGCTTTTTCATTTAGCCGACGCTACCTTGCTGCGCCGCAGCTCATCGACGATCAGGCACACCGCGCCGAGCGTGATCGCCGAATCCGCGAGGTTGAATGCCGGGAAGTGCCCGCGGTAGAAGATGCCCGCGAGCCAGGACCAGTGGAAATCGAGGAAATCCACCACATAGCCGTGCTGCAGGCGGTCCAGCACATTGCCCGCCGCGCCGCCCAGAATGCTGGCGAGCGCGAAGGAAAACAGCTTCTGGCCCGGATGGCGCAGCAGTTGCCAGACGATGAAGGCGCCAATGATCAGGCCCAGGGCGACGAAGAGCCAGCGCTGCCAGCCGCTGGCGCCCGCCAGAAAGGAAAACGCCGCGCCACTGTTGTGCGCGCGCACGATGTTGAAAAAGCCGGTGATGGCGGTCGCGTCGCCCAGTTGGTAAGCCTGCAGGATGAGCAGCTTGGTGAGCTGGTCGAGCACCAGCACCAGGGCAGCCCAGCCCAGCCAGGGCAGCGCGGCGCGCCCGCCCTTGGGCGCCTCAGGCATGAACGCGCCGCTCGCCGTCGCCATACAGATTGCTCACGCAGCGTCCGCAGATCGTCGGGTGCGCCGGGTCTGCACCCACGTCCGCGCGGTAATGCCAGCAGCGCTCGCATTTGTGCTCAGAACTGGCTGTAACGCTTATCTGCAGGGCGTCAGCAGCTTTCAATTCAATAGCAGAAACGATGAACACGAACTTCAAGTCCTCGCCCAGGCTGGCCAGCAGCGCATGGTCTTCGGGGGCGGCCGCAAGCGTGACCACCGCCTGCAGCGACGAGCCGACGACGCCGGCCTCACGCTGGTTTTCTATCTCCTTGTTCACCGCCGCGCGGATCTCCAGGATGCGCTGCCAGCGCGCGAGCAGTGGCTCGTCCACCGCCGCCATCGGGCAATAGGTCTGCACGAAGATGGATTCGGAGTTGCCAAACACCTTCCAGGCTTCTTCGGCGGTGAAGGACAGGAAGGGCGCCATCCAGCGCAGCATCGCGTGGGTGATGGCGTGCAGCGCGGTCTGCGCGCTGCGCCGCGCCAGGCTCTTGGGAGCGGTGGTGTAGAGCCGGTCCTTGAGCACGTCCAGATAAAAACCGCCCAGATCTTCCGAGCAGAACAGCTGCAGCCGCGCGACCACCGGGTGGAATTCATAGACCTGGTAGTGCGCAAGAATCTCCTGCTGCAGTGCAGCGGTGCGCGCCAGCGCCCAGCGGTCTATCTCCAGCATCTCCTCGGCCGCCACCGCGTCGCGCGCCGGGTCGAAGTCGCTCACGTTGGCCAGCAGAAAGCGCAAGGTGTTGCGGATGCGCCGGTAGCCGTCGACCACGCGCGCAAGAATCTTGTCGTCGATCGCGAGGTCGCCGGAGTAATCGGTCGAGGCGCACCACAGCCGGATGATCTCGGCGCCCAGGCGAGAGCTCACCTCCTGCGGCGAGACGGTGTTGCCCAGCGACTTGCTCATCTTCTTGCCCTGGCCGTCCACCGTGAAGCCGTGCGTGAGCAGGCCGCGGTAGGGCGCGCGGCCGTAGATGGCGCTGGCCAGCAGCAGCGAGGAATGAAACCAGCCGCGGTGCTGGTCGTGCCCTTCCAGGTACAAATCCGCCTCGGAGCCCTCCTCGTGGTGCAAGTGCGGGTGCGTGCCGCGCAGCACGTGCCAGAAGGTGGAGCCCGAGTCGAACCACACCTCGAGGATGTCGGTGCTCTTGGTGTAGTGCCGGGCGTCCTCGGCGCCCAGCACGTCTTCGGCGCTCAGGCGGCTCCAGGCCTCGATGCCGCCCTGCTCCACGATGTCGGCCGCCTGGTCGATGATCGCGAGCGTGCGCGGGTGCAGCTCGCCGCTGTCCTTGTGCAGGAAGAAGGGCAGCGGCACGCCCCAGGAGCGCTGGCGCGAGATGCACCAGTCGGGCCGCCCGGCAATCATGTCGCGCAGCCGCGCCTTGCCGTTTTCCGGATAGAAATTCGTGTTTTCTATAGCTGCCAGCGCAATCTGGCGCAGCGTTTGCGCCGGTTTTTGTGCTGGATCTGTGAACACGCCTTCACCCTCGTCCATGCGCACGAACCACTGGGCCGCGGCGCGGTAGATGACCGGGCTCTTGTGGCGCCAGCAATGCGGGTAGCTGTGCGTGATGTGGCGCGTGTCCAGAAGCCGCCCGGCCAGCTTCAGCGCATCGATGATGAGCGGCACGGCCTTCCAGATGAACTGGCCGCCGAACATGCCCAGGTCGGGCGCATACACGCCATTGCCCTGCACCGGATTGAGAATGTCCTGCACCTTCATGCCATTGGCCACGCAGGAGTTGAAGTCCTCCACACCGTATGCGGGCGCGCTGTGCACGATGCCGGTGCCGTCCTCGGCGGTGGCGTAGTCGGCCACGTAGACGGGCGAGAGGCGCTCAAACCCCTTGTCCACATGGGCGAGCGGATGCCGAAACGGCATGTGGTCGAGCTTGGCGCCCAGCGTGGTCGCGACGACCTTGCCGTCGATTTGCCAGCGTTCCAGGCATTTGTCGACCAGCGCCGAGGCGACGATGAGCAGGCCGCGCTCGGTATCGAGCAGGCTGTATTCGAGCTCGGGGTTGACGTTGAGCGCCTGGTTGGCCGGGATCGTCCACGCGGTCGTGGTCCAGATCACCGCAAAGGCAGGCTTGTCCAGCTTTGCCAGGCCGAACGCGGCGGCCAGGCGCGCCGGATCGGCCGCGGGAAACATCACGTCCAGCGTCTGGCTGCCCTTGTCCTGGTATTCGATCTCGAACTCCGCCAGCGACGAGCCGCAGTCAAAACACCAGTACACCGGCTTGAGCCCGCGGTAGACAAAGCCGCGCTGCATCACTTTTTTCAGCGCGCGCAGCTCCCCCGCCTCGTTGGCGAAGTCCATGGTCTTGTAGGGGTGCTCCCACTCACCGAGCACGCCCAGGCGCTGGAAGTCCTGCATCTGCTGGGCGATCTGCTCGGTGGCAAACGCGCGGCCCCTGGCCTGCATCTCGTCGCGCGGAAGATTGCGGCCGTACTTCTTTTCGATGGCGTTTTCGATCGGCAGGCCGTGGCAGTCCCAGCCCGGCGTGTACAGCGCGTCATAGCCCTCGAGCTGGCGCGCCTTGACGATCATGTCCTTGAGGATCTTGTTGACCGCATGGCCGATGTGGATCTGGCCGTTGGCATACGGCGGGCCATCGTGCAGGATGAACTTGGGCGCGCCCTGGCGCGCGTCGCGCAGCTTCTTGTACAAGCCCTTGTCGTTCCACTCCCTGACCCAGCCGGGCTCGCGCCGGGGCAGGTCGCCGCGCATCGGAAACGGCGTGTCCGGCATGTTCAGCGTGGCGCGGTAGGCGCTCTCGGACGCGTGCTTGGGTTTGGAATCGGGCATGGAAGACTTTCAAGAACTGGGCGCTGGCAGGCGCTGCGCCGGCAAGCGGGGGAAGGTGACGGCTCAGGCCGGGCGGGCCTGCGTCAAATTCGGTCGCGCGTCGTCTGGCGGCGGGTTTGCAGCCAGGTGCTGGCGAAATAGGCGCGCGCCGCATCCCGGTCGCGCGCTATGCCTTCGGTGAGCGCCTGCAGGCTGTCGTAGCGCAATTCGTCGTGCAATTTGCAGAGCAGTTCCACGCAGATGATTTTACCGTAGCCCCCTTCGGCGCCGAGCTCGGCGGGCCAGTCCAGGCAGTGCGTCTCCAGCAGCACGCGCCCCGCGTTCACGTCGTCCGGATCGAGCGAGGGGCGCACGCCCAGGTTGGCTACGCCGGGCAAAGGCGCGTCGCCCAGGCCGTGCACCAGCACCGCGAAGATGCCGCTGGCCGCAGGCTTCCAGTGGCTGAAGCGCAGGTTCAGCGTGCGAAACCCGTCGCCCGCCCCGGCGCCGCTCGCGCCCAGCTCGCGCCCCAGCCGCCGCCCATGCACCACATGGCCGGAGATGGCATAGGGGCGCCCCAGCAGGCGCGCGGCAGCGTCCATGTCGCCGGCGGCCAGGGCTTCGCGCACCGCAGTGCTGGAGACGCGCTCGCCATGCACTTCGTAGCTGAGCATGCGCGCCACGTCAAACCCGGCGGCGCGTCCGGCGGCGTCCAGCATGTCGTAGTCGCCCGCACGCCGCGCGCCAAAGCGAAAGTCGTCACCGACGAGCACATAGCGCGCGCCCAGCGCGCCCGCTACTACGTCGTCGATGAAGGCCTGCGCCGGCAACTGCGCCAGGCGCGCATTGAAGCGCAGCACCACCACCTGGTCCACGCCGCAGCGCGCAAGACCCGCGAGCTTGTCGCGCAGCGTGCCTATGCGCGCCGGCGCCAGCTCGGGCTTGCGCTGGCTGGCGGCAAAGTAGTCGCGCGGATGCGGCTCGAAGGTCAGCACGCAACTGGCCAGCGCGCGCTGGCGCGCCTCGGCCACGAGCAGCGCAAGCATCGCCTGGTGCCCACGGTGCACCCCGTCGAAATTGCCTATGGTCAGCGCGCAGGCGGGCGCCAGGCCGCTGGCCTGCAGGCCGTGGAAAATTTTCATTCAGACGCTCAATTTTGATAGCTTGCAGCGCTTGGCCTTCACGGGCTGGCTGGCGATTGCGCTGCGAAGGCGAGTATATTGCGCGCTGGCGGCCGGCAATGGCATGCAAGCGGGCCGCCGGCACGCTTGTGCCCGTGCATGCGATGGAGCTGTCCGTGAAAGTCTTGAAGCTGTCGGCCCGCGGTCTGCCGCAATCCTGGATCACGCCCGAACACGCGGTCACGCACTACGCCGCTGGCGACGTGCGCTGGGAGTTGGGCAGCCGCGTGGCGCTGTTTCGCGGTGGCCACAACGCGCGCACCGGCAGGCAGTCGCGCATCGAGGTCAGCAGCATCATAGGCACGCGCGGCGTGCCCGACATCAACCCCTTCGAGCTGCAGCCCAGCCTGACCAATGCCAAGCTGTTCCAGCGCGACCGCAACCTCTGCGCCTATTGCGGCGGCCACTTCAAGGACGAAGACCTGACGCGCGAGCACATCGTGCCCGTGGCCCGCCAGGGCCCCAACCACTGGATGAACGTGGTCACGGCCTGCCGCGCCTGCAACCACCGCAAGGCCTCGCGCACGCCCGAGCAGGCGCACATGCCGCTCTTGTACGCGCCCTATGTGCCCAGCCTGTGGGAAGACTTCATCCTGCGCAACCGCCGCATCCTGGCCGACCAGATGGATTTCCTGATGGCGCACGTGCCGCACTCATCGCGCCTGCTGAGCTGAAGGGGCGGCCGCGCCCCGACCCTCAGGCGGGCGCCTTGTGCGCGCGCACCAGAATGCCGCGCACCGGCACGCCGGCTTCACGGCGCAGGTCCAGCTCCTCGATCTCGACGGACTCGAAGCCGGCCTCGCGGCACAGGCGCGCCACGTGGCTGCGCTTGTGCGCGTAGCGGCCGTTGGGCTGCAGGATGAGGTCCGCGCCGTCCTCGGGCGCCAGTTCGCAGGAAAAATAGAAGTCGCCCGCGGGTTGCAGGATGCGGTGCGCATCGGCCACGGCGCGCGACAGCTCGCCGGTATAGATGAACACGTCCAGCGCGGCCAGCACCTCGTACTGCGCCTCTGGGGTGGCGGCCAGCGCCTCGTTCAGGTCCACGGTGTGAAAGCGGTCGTAGACTTTGTGGCGCGTCGCCTGCTCGATCATCTTCTGCGACACCTCGACGCCGATCAGAAAGCCGTCGAGCCGCCCCAGGCAGACGCCCAGAAGGCCGGTGCCGCAGCCCAGGTCGAGCACGTTCAGGTGCTTTTGCGGGTAGCGCTGCAAGATCTTGTCGGCCACGATCTTGGGCAGCCGGTAGCCGAGGCCGCGCACCACGTGCTGGTCGTAGAGCTCGGCCATGCCGTCGAACAGCGCGCGGTTGAGCTCGACCGGCTGGTGCGCGGGCGTGTGGCCGCTGGCCAGCTCGGCGTAATAGGCCACGACCGGGTCGTCCGGCAAGAGCTGGCCCAGCGCGGCGGTATCGGCGGCGGCGTCGGTGGGCCGGCCCATCGCCACGCAGGTGTGCACGCGCCCGAACAGCGCTTCGCGGTCCTGCGGGTCCTGCTCGAGCAAACCGCCCCAGACCTGCAGCGCCTCGCCGTACTGAGCCAGGTTGCTGAGGTCGCGCGCAAGCAGGCGGCGCAATTGCGGATCGCCGGGCACCAGCTCCAGGCCGCGGCGCAGGTGGCGCACGGCCATCTCGGTGTGACCGGCGCGATGGGCAATGTCCACCACGCCCGCCAGCACCAGCAGGTTCTTGGGCTCGAGCCTCGCGACATCTTCGGCCTTTTCCAGCGCTTCGGCAAACTGGTTCTGGCGCGCCAGCAGCAAGGCCAGCTCCAGCAGCCCCGGGCCCCAGCCCGGTGCGCTGGCCACGCTCTTGCGCAGCATCTCGAAGGCGCCCTTGACGTTGCCCGACTTCTCGGCCATGAGCCCTGCCAGCATGAAGATGCGCGCGTCGCCCGGCGCGATCTTCTGCGCCTCGTTGAGCGTCAATGCCGCCTCGCGCAGCTGGCCCTGCCCCATCTGGGTGCGTGCGGTTTCAAGGTATTGGCGTATCGGATCGGCCTGGGCGGCGGTGGTGTTCATGTGAAAAAAGACCAGAGGCGCAGCCGATCGCGCGCCGGCTGGCGGTAAAGAAAGAAAGACCGCGGATTATCCGCGCTGCCAGCGCCTATACGTCGATCTGCGCCGGATCGAGAAACTCCTGCGCATAGCGCAGGTAGACCTTTTCCTTCAGGAAAACGTCGAAAAGATCGGGATCGATGTGCCCGCCCTCGCACATGCCGTGCATGATGGCCAGCGCCTGCGACAGCTTCATGCCCTGCTTGTAGGGGCGGTCGGCAGCGGTGAGCGCCTCGAAGATGTCGGCGATGCCGAGCATGCGTGCCTGCCAGGACATCTGCTCGCGCGTCAGGCCCCGCGGGTAACCCTTGCCGTCCATGCGCTCGTGGTGGCCGCCGGCGTATTCGGGCACATTGCGCAGATGGCTCGGCCAGGGCAGGCTCTCGAGCATGCGTATCGTGCTCACGATGTGGTAGTTGATGACGTCGCGCTCGGCCTGGGTCAGCGTGCCCTTGCGGATGCCCAGGTTTTCCAGCTCGTCGCTGCTCAGCAGCGCGGTCGGCACGCCCTCGGGGTTGCGCCACTCGCGCCGGGCGCTGATGGCCCGCAGGCGCTCCTGGTCGGCCGCCGACATGGATTCGCTGCCGACGTTGCAGGCGCGCAGGAAGTCGCGCTCGGCGTCCAGTTCCTGGCATTGGCGGCGCAGCCCGTCGAGCAGCTCACGCTCGCCCGCCTCGTCGGCCAGAGGGCGCAGCGCCAGCTGGCGGCGCAGCGCGTCGATCTCGGCGTCGCGCTTGAGCACCTCGAAGCGCGTGTCCACCAGGCCGATGCGGTCGTAGATGGTCTGCAGCTTGGTCGCCTTGTCCACCACGTGCACCGGCGTGGTGATCTTGCCGCAGTCGTGCAGCAGGCCGGCCATCTTGAGCTCGTAGCGGTCGCGATCGCTCATCGAAAACGCGGCCAGCGGCCCTTCGCTGGTCTGGTGCGCGGCCTCGGCGAGCATCATGGTGAGCTCGGGCACACGCTGGCAGTGGCCGCCGGTGTAGGGAGATTTCTCGTCTATCGCCTGGTTGATCAACTGCACGAAGGATTCGAACAGGCGTTCGAGCTGGTCGATCAGCAAGCGGTTGGTCAGCGCGATCGCCGCCTGCGACGAGAGCGACTCGGCAATGCGCCGCTCGCCCGCGGAAAACGGCCGCACCGCGCCGGCCTGCGCGCCGCCGGCGTTGATGAGCTGCAGCACGCCGATGATCTCGCTGTCGTGGTTCTTCAGCGGCACGGTGAGGAATGAGCGCGAGCGGTAGCCGGTACGTGCGTCAAACGCGCGCGTGCCGGAAAAGTCGAAGCGCGCGCTGTCGTAGGCGTCGTCGACGGCCACCGTGGTGTCGTGCACCGCGGCATGCACCGCCACCATGTGGTCGTTGGGCGCGCCGCTCTCCAGATACAAGGGCAGCAGCGGCAGGTCGAGCGGCTCCTCGCCCTGCCCGCCCCGGCGCACGCCCAGCGAGTGTGTGCGCATGAGCACGAAGCGCAGCGCCGCGCCGTCTTCGGTCACGCGGTACAGCGTGCCGCCGTCGGCGCCCGTGAGGGTCTGGGCGGCGTCGAGGATCAGCTCCAGCAGGCGCCCGAGATCGCGCTCGCGCGAGAGCGCCGCGCCGACGGCATTGAGCTGCTCCAGCCGCTTGAGCAGAGAGCGAAGATCTTCCTTGTCCGCCATCGCCACCTCCTTGCAGGCGCGATGGTAGCGTGTGCGTGCAGCGCTCAGGAGCGCAGCGTGTCGGCGAGCTGGCGCGCGCAGCGATCGGCCTGGTCCTGCTCGGGCGATTCGACCATGATGCGCAGCAGCGGCTCGGTGCCGCTGGCGCGCACCAGCACCCGCCCGCGCTCGCCCAGCTCGTCCTGCACCTGGCGCGTGGCCTGGGCCAGGGCGCTGCTCGCGCGCCAATCCTGGCCTGGCACGAGGCGCACATTGAGCAGCACCTGCGGATAGAGCACCACGCCGTCCAGCAACCGGGCCAGCGCCAGGCGCCGCCCGACGCAGGCCTGCAGCACTTGCAGGGCGCTGACCAGGCCGTCGCCCGTGCTGTGCTTGTCCAGCGCCAGCAGGTGGCCCGAACCCTCGCCGCCCAGGCGCCAGCCGCGCGCCAGCAGCTCTTCGAGCACGTAGCGGTCGCCCACCTTGGCACGCACGAAGGGCACGCCCTGCTGCGTGAGCGCGCGCTCCACGGCCATGTTGGTCATCAAGGTGCCAACCACGCCGCCCACGGCTTCGCCGCGCTGCAGGCGGTCCATGGCGATCACGTAGAGCAGCTCGTCGCCGTTGTACAGCCGCCCGGCGGCGTCGACCATCTGCAGCCGGTCGGCGTCGCCATCGAGCGCAATGCCGAAGTCCGCATGGTTGGCGCGCACCGAGCGCACCAGCGCGTCCGGGTGGGTCGCGCCCACCGCGTCGTTGATGTTCAGCCCGTCGGGCGCGCAGCCGATCGCGATCACGTCGGCGCCCAGTTCGTGAAACACCTTGGGCGCGATGTGGTAGGCCGCGCCATGGGCCGCGTCGACGACGATCTTCAGCCCCTTGAGCGTGAGATCATGGGCAAATGTGCTCTTGCAGAACTCGATGTAGCGCCCCGCCGCGTCTTCCAGCCGCCAGGCCTTGCCCAGCTCGGCCGCGCCGACCCACTGGGCGGGCTGCTCCAGCGCCTGCTCGACTTCAAGCTCCCAGGCGTCGGGCAGCTTGGAGCCGCGCGCGTCGAAGAACTTGATGCCGTTGTCGGCAAAGGGGTTGTGCGAAGCGGAAATGACCACGCCCAGATCGGCGCGCAGCGCCCGGGTCAGATAGGCCACGCCCGGGGTCGGCAGCGGGCCCAGCAGCACCACGTCCACCCCGGCGGAATTCAGCCCCGATTCCAGCGCCGATTCGAGCATGTAGCCCGAAATGCGCGTGTCCTTGCCTATCAGCACGCGCGGGCGCTCGGCTTGGCGCTTGAGCACCCGGCCGACCGCATGGCCCAGGCGCAGCACGAAGTCGGGCGTGATCGGCTCGCGGCCCACGGTGCCACGTATGCCGTCGGTTCCAAAGTATCGGCGCGTCAATTTTTTCCTCCGGTTTGCGCTGTGGTTCTCAGGCCTGCTGCGCGGCGCGCAGCACCGCCAGGGCGGCCACGGTTTCCTTCACGTCGTGCACGCGCACCACGGCCGCACCCTGCTGCACCGCCAGCACCGCGGCCACCGCGCTGACCGCCACGCGCTCGCGCGCCGCCAGGCCCGTGACCGCACCGAGCGAGGATTTGTGCGACCAGCCGATCAGCAGCGGGTAACCCGCAGCCAGCAGCTCGCGCTGGCGCGCCAGCAGCGCGAAATTTTGCTCCACCGTCTTGCCAAAGCCTATGCCGGGATCGATGGCAATACGACGCCTTTCGACCCCAATCCCAGTCAGCTCCTGCGCTGTGCGCTTCAAAAACGCGAGCACCTGGGCGGACGCGTCGCCCTGCATGGGCGCCAGTTGCATGGTCTGCGGCTCGCCATGCATGTGCATCAGGCAGACACCGCAGTCGCGCCGCGACGCCACGACCTCGCGCGCGCCCGGCTGGCGCAGCGCCCAGATGTCGTTGATGATGTCCACGCCCAGGTCCAGCACGCGCTGCATCACTTGGGGTTTGTAGGTGTCGACCGAAACCGGCACGCCCAGCGTGAGCGCGGCGCGCACCACGGGCAGCACGCGATCGAGTTCTTCGTCCAGCGGCAGCGGCGGGCTGCCCGGGCGGGTGGATTCACCGCCAATGTCGAGGATGTCCGCGCCTTCGGCCACCAGGCGCTCGCAATGGGCGATGGCTGCTTGGGCGCTCGCGTGGTCGCCGCCGTCGGAGAAGGAGTCGGGCGTGACGTTGACTATGCCCATCACGCGCGGGCGGGCCAGGTCTATCGTGAACCGCGTGGTCTGCCAGTGCATGAAGGAGGACTCTGCAAGATGGCGCATGGGGCGCTCGCTGGCGCCCCATGTGCTTGGCCGACGGCTCAGGCCGCCGTGGGTGCGGGATCGGTCTTGACCGGCGGCGGGTTGCCCGGGCCATTGCCCCCGGACGGCGGGGTGCGCGGCGTCCAGTCCTTGGGCGGGCGCGGCTCCTTGCCGGCCATGATGTCGTCGAGCTGCTCCATGTCTATGGTCTCCCAGTCGAGCAGCGCCTTGGCCATGGCGTGCATCTTGTCCTGGTTCTCCTCGATCAGCCCGCGCGCCAGCGTGTACTGCTCGTCGATGATGCGGCGCACCTCGGCGTCGACCTTCTGCATGGTCTCTTCCGAGATGTTGGTGGTCTTGGTGACCGATCGGCCCAAAAAGACCTCGCCCTCGTTCTCGGCGTAGACCATGGGGCCGAGCGCCTCGGACATGCCGTACTTCATGACCATGTCGCGCGCCAGGTTCGTCGCGCGCTCGAAGTCGTTGCTCGCGCCCGTGGTCATCTGGTGCATGAAGACTTCTTCGGCGATGCGCCCGCCAAACAGCATGGCGATCTGGTTGAGCATGTACTCCTTGTCGTAGGAATAGCGGTCGTTCTCGGGCAGCGCCATGGTCACGCCCAGCGCGCGCCCGCGCGGGATGATGGTGACCTTGTGCACCGGGTCGCACTTGGGCAGCAGCCGACCGATCAGCGCATGGCCGCTCTCGTGGTAGGCGGTGTTGCGCCGCTCTTCCTCGGGCATGACCATGGACTTGCGCTCCGGGCCCATGATGATCTTGTCCTTGGCCTTTTCGAAGTCCTGCATCTCGACCACGCGGGCGTTGCGCCGCGCGGCCATCAGCGCGGCCTCGTTGCACAGATTGGCCAGGTCGGCCCCGCTCATGCCGGGGGTGCCGCGCGCGATGATGCCCGGGTTCACGTCCTGGCCCACGGGGATCTTGCGCATGTGCACGTTCAGGATCTGCTCGCGGCCGCGAATGTCGGGCAGCGTGACATAGACCTGGCGGTCAAAGCGCCCGGGGCGCAGCAGGGCCGCGTCCAGGATGTCCGGCCGGTTGGTAGCCGCGACGACGATCACGCCGAGGTTGGTCTCGAAGCCGTCCATCTCGACCAGCATCTGGTTGAGCGTCTGCTCGCGCTCGTCGTTGCCGCCGCCCAGGCCCGCGCCGCGCTGGCGGCCCACGGCGTCGATTTCGTCGATGAAGATGATGCAGGGGGCGTTCTTCTTGGCGTTTTCAAACATGTCGCGCACGCGCGCCGCGCCCACGCCGACGAACATCTCGACGAAGTCCGAGCCCGAAATGCTGAAGAACGGCACCTTGGCCTCGCCCGCAATCGACTTGGCCAGCAGCGTCTTGCCGGTGCCAGGCGGGCCGACGAGCAGCAGGCCGCGCGGAATGCGCCCGCCGAGCTTCTGGAATTTCTGCGGGTCTTTCAGGAAATCGACGACTTCCTGCACCTCTTCCTTGGCCTCGTCGCAACCCGCGACGTCCGCAAAGGTGACGGTGTTGTTGTTCTCGTCGAGCATGCGCGCCTTGGATTTGCCAAAGCTGAAGGCGCCGCCCTTGCCGCCGCCCTGCATTTGTCGCATGAAGTAGATCCACACGCCGATCAGGAGCAGCATCGGCCCCCAACTGACCAGCAGCGTCATGAGGAGTGAGCCCTCTTCGCGCGGCTTGACGTCGAACTTGACGTCGTGGTCGATCAGATCGCCCACCAGGCCGCGGTCGAGGTAGGTGGCCGTGGTGCGGATGCGCCGGTCGTCGGTGGTGACGGCCATGATCTCGGTGCCGCCCGGGCCTTCCTGGATGGTGGCCGAGCGGATGCGGTTGCCCCTGACCTGTTCCAGGAAGTCGGAATAGCCGACATTGCCCGCTCCCATGCTCGCGCGGGTGTCAAACTGCCGAAAGACGGTAAACAGCACCATGGCCACCACCAGCCAGACGGCAATTTTCGAAAACCACTGATTGTTCAAGCGCTGCTCCAATAGAGGCGGCCGTGCGCGCCGCCGGGAAATCTCAGGGGGCAATTGGGGTTCATTGTAGGCGTTTCAACCCGTGCGCCCCTCTGGAGCACCCCCACGCGCCTGAGGCAATTGGCGCGGATTCAGCGCAGGCCCAGCCCGACCAGATAGGTTTCCGCCGACTGCTCGCGCGAGGCCTTGGGCTTGATCACCTTGCATTGGCGAAAGTGGCGGCGAAACAGCGCCACCAGATCGTCGTAACCGGGGCCGTGAAACACCTTGGCAAGCAGCACACCGTCGGGCTGCAGGTGCTGCAGCGCGAAATCCAGCGCCAGCTCCACCAGGTGGGACACGCGCGCCGCGTCCGCCGAGGCAATGCCCGAGAGATTGGGCGCCATGTCCGACATCACCACGTCCACCGCGCGCCCGCGCACCAGGGTCTGCAGGCGGGCCAGCACCGCCTCGTCGCGCAGGTCACCCAGCAGGAAGTCCACGCCCTCGATGTGCTCCATGGGCAGCAGGTCGAGCGCCAGCAACTGGCCGTCGAGCACGCCCACGGCCGCGCCCTGGGGCGCGAGCCGGCGGCGCGCATACTGGCTCCAGGCGCCTGGCGTGCTGCCCAGGTCCACCACCAGCTGCCCCGGCTTGAACAGGCGCAGGCGCTCGTCGATCTCCTTGAGCTTGTAGGCGGCGCGGGCGCGGTAGCCCTCCTTGTGCGCCAGCTTCACCCAAGGGTCGCTCGCCTGCTGCTGCAGCCAGGCCTTGTTCACCTTCTTGCTCTTGGTTTGGACTTTCATTGGCGGGGATAATACGGCGATGCCGAAAATCGTCTTGAGCGCCGCCGAGCGGCGCGCCCACCGGGCCGACGCCCACCACCTGGACCCCGTCGTGATGGTGGGCGGCGACGGCCTGAGCGAGGCCGTGCGCAAGGAGGTGGACGCCGCGCTCAATGCCCACGGCCTGATCAAGGTGCGCGTGTTCAGCGACGAGCGCAGCGAGCGCGAGGCGATCTACGAGCAACTGGCGCAGGACTTGAACGCCGCGCAGGTGCAGCACATCGGCAAGCTGCTGGTGCTGTGGCGCCCCATCCCGCAAAAGCCCAAGGCGGTGGATGAAAACCGCAAGCCCGGCCCGCGCGAGGTCAAGGTGCTCAAGTTCGGCCGCCCGGGCCAGCGCCCCGAGGTCAAGCAGCTCAAGGTGCTGGGCAACCAGCGCCTGACCGCTGGCGGGCAGATCAAGCGCGCCAAACCCAAGCAGAAGTCGCTCAAGAAGCGCCAGAGCGACTGATGGCAGACGGCGCGCGCCACATCCTGTGCATGAAGTGGGGCAGCAAGTACGGCCCGCACTACGTCAACCGCCTCTACGCCATGGTGCGCAGGCATCTGAGCGGCGACTTTCGCATGGTCTGCCTGACGGACGACGCCAGCGGCGTCGTGCCCGAGGTGCAATGCCTGCCGATTCCGCCGCTGAACCTGAATCTCAAACCCGGCCAGCGCGACGGCGCCTGGAAGAAGCTGACGACCTTCGAAGGCGATCTGCACGGGCTCAAGGGCACGGCCCTGTTCCTGGATCTGGACGTGGTGGTGGTCGGCTCACTCGACGGCTTTTTCGAGCAGCCGGGCCAATTCCTCATCATCCGCGACTACCCGCGCTTTTGGCGCTTTGGCGAGCGCATCGTCGGCAACTCGTCGGTCTACCGCTTTGAACTGGGCGCGCATGCCGACGTACTGGAACACTTTCGCAGCCACATCCAGGACGTGCAGCGCAAGCACCGCAACGAGCAGCATTACCTGTCGCACTTTCTGCATCGCCAGGGCAAGCTCTCCTACTGGCCGGCGGGCTGGTGCCCGAGCTTCAAGTACGACTGCATTCCCGCCTGGCCGGCCAATTACTGGCGCGAGCCCGCCGTGCCCGAAGGCGCGCGCATCGTGGTCTTTCATGGCGAGGTGAATCCGCCCGACGCCGTGGCCGGGCGGCGCAACAAGCGCTGGCACTACATGCGTGCGGCGCCCTGGGTGGCGCAGGCCTGGGGCGATGGATTTTGAGCCAAAAGCGGCTCAAAGCCTTGCTGCAGCAGCGCTGACAGCTATCAAAATATCTATTGACCGACGCCGGCACCCACGCCCGCCAGCGGACGCCCCATCAGCCGGGTGAGCGTCTGCAGCGGGCTGGCGGCGGGGTTGACCTCGCGCCCGGGCGGCAGGTAGAGCGTCTGCTCCATCATGTACTGCCCGCTCATCACCGCATGCACCGCCTGGTCGGAATAGCACACCCAGCAACTGCCGGCGGGAAACGGCGCATTCCATTGCGCGCCATGGCGCTGGTAAACGTCGTCGCGCTTCATCAGGTCGTGCAGCTGCAGCATCAGGTGGTCGTACTCGCTGCGCAATGACTTGGTGACGCGCAGCGCCTGCAGGGCACGCGCCTGCCACAGGCGATAAGGCTTGGCTTGGGGCAGAAACTGCCTGGCGACGCTCTCGAAGTCGGCGCCCACGCGCCACACGCGCGGCGCGCCCTGCGGGTGGATGTTGACGAAGACGCGCAGGATGCGCTCACCGTAGTTGGGGCGGGACGGAAAGGCGTCCACATGCAGGCGCTTGTCGTCGGCGCGCACCGACTGCTGGCGCGTCTGCACCTGGCGCGGGCGAAAGCTGGTCGGGGCCGTGCGCAGCACGCCGCGGTATTCGGGAAACAGGCCGTCGACCAGCGCCAGCGCCTGCGCGCGAAAACGCCCGACCATGGCAGCGAGCTGCGCGCGCTCCTGCGCGCTGCCGCCCGCGCCCTTGAGCGCGCCGCTGGCGTCCAGGCTGACGTTGCGCGAGCGGGGCGCGAGCATGTCCTCGCGCAGCAGCGCCTGTTCATCGGGCTGCACCTGGAAGGCCAGCGCGGGAAAGAACAAGACCTTGCCCGCCTCGACCGCGGCAGTCCATTCGGGGCGCGCGCGCACGGCGTCCCAGGCTGCGAGCTTGGCTTCAACGATCGGAGACTGCATCTGCCCTCGCTCCTGCGGGCCCGGCCAGCCGCCACAGCACCACGCTGGCGCACAGCCATTGCCCGAAATACATCACGGTCGCCGCGTTATGCCACAGGCGCACGCCGTGGTAGGCAATGACCTTGGGCGCCACGCCAAATTGCAGCAGCAGCGCAAGCAGCATGCCGAGGATCACAAAAACAAGAGCTGTTCGCGCCCACGGGGCAACGGTTTCAGAGTGTTTTGGCCTTGAAACGACCAGCAGGAGCGCGCAACATGCTACGGAAATCCAGGTCTGCGCCTCGAACAGGCCGGCGGTCACATGGCCTGCCAGCATCTTCTGCGGCACGCGCATGAAGACCAGCGGCACCGCCACGAAGCCGATCACCGACAGGCTGCTCCACCACAGCGCGGCGGCAAGAATGGGCAGGCGCTGGAACATCGGCCAGGCTCAGACGTAGCGCACGGCCACGACTTCGTAGGAGCGCACGCCGCCCGGCGCCTGCACGTCGGCGGTGTCGCCCACTTCCTTGCCGATGAGCGCGCGCGCGATCGGGCTGCCGATGTTGATCAGGCCGTGCTTGAGGTCGGCTTCATCTTCACCGACGATCTGGTAGGTCACCGCGTCGCCCGTGTCCACGTCTTCCAGATCGACCGTGGCGCCAAAGACCACGCGGCCCTCGGCGTCCAGCGTGGCCGGGTCGATGATCTGCGCGGCCGAGAGCTTGCCCTCGATCTCGGCGATACGCCCCTCGATGAAGCCCTGATGGTCCTTGGCGGCGTCGTACTCGGCGTTTTCGCTCAGGTCGCCCTGCGCCCGCGCCTCGGCGATCGCGGCGATCACGGCCGGGCGCTCCTTGGTCTTGAGTCGCTGAAGCTCGGCCTTGAGCTTTTCAGCGCCGCGCTTGGTGATGGGAAGGGTAGCCATGGAAAATCACACCGATGAGGAAGCCAAAACAAGAGACCACCTGCGTGCTGCGCAGATGGCCCCGTGAATGCCTGCATTCTAGTGCCCGCCTCCAAGCCGCCGCCAGGGGCGGCGCAGCCCGGGCCGGCGCGCCGGGGCAGTGGCTGCACGCCAGGCGCGTGCGGCGCAACCCTAGAATCAGGCGCAAGCCATGAGCGCCACCGCACCCTCTTTTCACGACGATCCCGGCGACGTCTGCGACGCGCTTGCGCAGCGCATCCTGCAGCAGTGGCGGGCGCGCGGCGAAGACCTCTGGGTCTTTGGCTACGGCTCACTGATCTGGCGCCCTGACCTGCCCTACAGCGAGCAGCGCCCCGCCGCCGTGCACGGCTGGCACCGCGCGCTGCAGATGTGGAGCCGGGTCAACCGCGGCACGCACGAGCAGCCCGGCCTGGTGTTTGCACTGCTCTCGGGCGGCAGCTGCCGGGGCGTAGCCTTCCGGGTGCCGCAGGCGCAGGTCGCCGCGGTCTTTCCGCAACTGTGGCGGCGCGAGATGCCGCTGCCCGTCTATGAGCCGCGCTGGCTGCGCTGCCGCACCGCCGGCGGCGAGGTGCAGGCGCTGGGCTTTACGCTCTCGCGCGCGCATCCGGCCTGGACCGGCGCGCTCTCGGACGCCGACTACCAGCGCATCTTCCAAAGCGCCCGGGGGCGCTATGGCAGCACGCGCGACTACGCCGAGCAGACGCTGCACGAGCTGCGCCGGCGCGGCATCCGCGACCGGGCGCTGGAGCGCATCGTCGGCATCGCGGGCGCGGGCACAATCACGCCATGAACAGCCCATCGTCCGCCGCCTCCATCGCCGATCTGCACCAGAGCTATGAGCGCTCGGCGCTCAGCGAGGACGCCTGCGACAGCGACCCGCTGCGCCAGTTCGGCCTGTGGCTCACGCAGGCGCTGGACGCGGGCGTGGCCGACGCCAACGCCATGACCCTGGCCACCGTGGGCAGCGACCTGCGCCCGAGCACGCGCGTGGTGCTGATCAAGGGCTATGACGAGCGCGGCATCGTCTTCTTCACCAACTACGACAGCCGCAAGGGCCATGAACTGGCCGGCAACCCCTTCGCGGCGCTGCAGTTTCACTGGGTACCGCTGGAGCGCGTGGTGCGCATCGAAGGGCGGACAGAGCAGGTCAGCAGCGCGGAAAGCGACGAATACTTTCACAGCCGCCCGCTGGATTCGCGCATCGGCGCCTGGGCCAGCCCGCAAAGCCAGGTGATCGCCGAGCGCGCGCTGCTGGAGCAGCGCGTAGCGCACTACAGCGCGCATTTCGGCAGCGCGCCGCCGCGCCCGCCGCACTGGGGCGGCTATCGCCTGCAGCCCGACCGCTGGGAATTCTGGCAGGGCCGCCGCAGCCGGCTGCACGACCGCCTGCGCTACCGGCTGGGGCCGCAAGGCTGGCTGCTGGAGCGCCTGGCCCCCTGACCGGGGCCCGGCCGCGCAAAAAGCCGCACGCCGGTGCGGCGTGGCCGCGTCAGCGTAGTGCCCGGTAGATGGTCTCGGCGAGCTGGCGCGAGATGCCGTCCACCGTCATCAAGTCCGCCACGCTCGCATCCTGCACGCCGCGCGCGCCGCCAAAGCGCTGCAGCAGCCGCGCGCGCCGGCGCGGCCCTATGCCAGGGATGTCCTCCAGCCGACTGCCGCCGGTGCGCACCTTGGCGCGCGCCGCGCGCATGCCGGTGATGGCAAAGCGGTGCGCCTCGTCGCGGATCTGGGCAACCAGCATCAGCGCCGCCGAATCGTGGCCCAGGTACACCTTCTCGCGCCCGTCGGCAAACACCAGCTCTTCCAGGCCGACCTTGCGCCCCTCGCCCTTTTCCACGCCGACGATGCGCGAGATGTCCAGGCCCAGCGCTTCAAAGACCTCGCGCGCCATCGCCACCTGGCCGCGCCCGCCGTCGATCAGCACCAGATCGGGCAGGCGCAGCTCGCGGCGCGTGACCTCGATGCCGCCCGCCTCCTGCTGCGCCCGCGCCAGCGGCGCGTAGCGGCGCTCGAGCACCTGGCGCATCGCGGCGTAGTCGTCGCCCGGCGTGATGCCCTCGATCTTGTAGCGCCGGTAGGCGCCGTGCTGCATCTTGTGGTGCTGGAACACCACGCAGGAGGCGCGCGTCTGCTCGCCCGCGGTGTGCGAGATGTCAAAGCACTCGGCGGTGAGCTCGTCGAGGTTTTGCACGTCCAGACCCAGCGCCTCGGCCAGCGCATGGGTGCGCGCCTGCTGCGAGCCCTCTTCGGCCAGCAGGCGCGCAAGCTGGATCTTCGCGTTGGCCAGCGCCATCTCCAGCCACACCCGCCGCTGCTCGCGCGGCTGGTGCACGGCAGAGACGCGCACGCCGCTTTGCTCGCTCAGCGCCTGCACCAGCGCCGGGTCCACCGGCTCGCTGGTGATGAGCACCGGCGGCACCGCGACATCCAGGTAATGCTGGGCGATAAAGGCTTCGAGCACCTGCACCGCCACCTGCGCGCCCACGCCCTGCGCGCTGCGCGCCGCATCTTCGGCCTCTTCGGCGCTGTACACGCCCGTGGCTTCTTCCACCTGCGTGGGGAAGTAGGCCCGGTCGCCCAAGTGGCGCCCACCGCGCACCATGGCAAGATTGACGCAGGCGCGGCCGCCTTCCACGCGCACCGCCAGGATGTCCACATCCTTGTCGCCCACGCTCTCTACCGCCTGCTGGTGCAGCACGCGCGAGAGCGCGGTGATCTGGTTGCGCACCGCGGCGGCCTGCTCGAACTCCAGCTTTTCGGCGTGCGCCAGCATGCGCGCCTCCAGCTTCTTGAGCAGCTCGTCGGTTTCGCCGCGCAGCAGCGCCTCGGCGCCGCGCACGTCCTCGGCGTAGTCCTCGGGCGAGATGTAGCCCACGCAGGGCGCGCTGCAGCGCTTGATCTGGTAGAGCAGACAGGGCCGCGTGCGGTGCGCGAACACCGTGTCCTCACAGGTGCGCAGGCGAAACACCTTCTGGATCAGCTCTATCGTCTGCTTGACCGCCCAGCCATTGGGGTAAGGGCCGAAGTAGCGGTTCTTCTTGTCCACGCTGCCGCGGTAGTAGGAGATGCGCGGATAGCGCTGCGAGGGGTCGTCCGTCGTGCCGTCCCTGGCTGCCACGCCGCTGATCTTCAGATAGGGGTAGCTCTTGTCGTCGCGAAAGAGGATGTTGTACTTGGGGTGCTGGGTCTTGATGAGGTTGTTTTCCAGCAGCAGCGCCTCGGCCTCGGAGCGCACCACCGTGGTCTGCAGCCGCGCGATCTTGCTCACCATGTGACCGGTGCGCGTGCCGCCGTGCTGCTTGCTGAAGTAGCTGGCCACGCGGCGCTTGAGGTTGCGCGCCTTGCCCACGTACAGCAGCTGGTCCTGCGCGTCAAAGTAGCGGTACACGCCCGGCAGCGGCGGCAGCGCCGCTACCTGAGCCAGCAGTTCGTCGGAATGCAGCTTGGACATGGCGCTATTGTCGCGGGCGCGTGCCGGCCTCTTCGAACCAAGGGATTACACCCATCGGGCAAGGCTCGGGCCACGACCATTGCCAGTTAGGATGCCTCGCCAACACCCTCCAGGAGCGCGGGCGACAGCTCCCGCAGCCCGAACGCACGATGTCCGGCCTCGACCCACGCTCGATCATTCTCGTCGCCACCCTCATGGGCGCCCTCATGGCCGTCGTGCTGTGGTTCATGCGCCGGCACTATCCGGCCCATATCCATGGCATCGGCTACTGGGCGATCTCGCCCGCGCTGTGGGTAGTGGCCGCGCTGCTGTTCGGCAACCGCAACGCCGGCTGGCCCGCCGCGCTCACCGTGGTGCTGGCCAATCTGCTGCTGATGCTGGGCGCCATCGCCTACCTCGTCGGCTGCCAACGCTTCTTCAAGCGGCCGCAGCGTTGGAGAGCCTGGTTGGCCGTAGCCGGGGCCGCCAGCCTGGGCCTGGCCTGGCTGACCCACGTCCAGCCCAGCTACACGGCGCGGCTCATCGTGATCACTGCGGTGCTCATCGGCATTTACCTGTCCAACCTCTTGCTCCTGCTGCGCCACGGCGGCAATCGCTTGCCCGTGCGCTTGGTCGAGATCACGCTCGCCGCCCACATCGCCGCGCTGCTGGTGCGCCTGCTCACCGCAGCCACCGGGCTCGCGGGCGAGGAAATGTATGAAACATCGGCGATCCAGATCGCCTACATCGGCGCCTTCGTCGTCGCTCAACTGTTTTACGCCATCGGCGCCGTGCTCATGGCCACCGACCGCCTGGTGACCGAGCTGGAGCACCTGGCCACCTGCGACCCGCTGACGCAGGTGCTCAACCGCCGGGCCGTGCTGCAGCAGTGCCACGATGAACTGCTGCGCAGCCAGCGCAGTGGCCGCGGCCCGGCCCTGCTGATGCTGGACCTGGACAACTTCAAGGCGATCAACGACACCCACGGACACCAGCACGGCGACGCCGTCTTGCGCCATTTCACGGGCCGCGTGCAAGCCGTGCTGCGCGGCGCCGACCGCATCGGGCGCTACGGCGGCGAGGAGTTCGTCCTGCTGCTGCCCGAAACGGGGGCCGACGATGCGATGAAGGCGGCCGACCGCGTGCACGCGGCGCTCGCCAGCGGGCATGCGCTCGATTGCCAGCTCAGCATCGGGCTGACCACCTGGCAAGGCAGGCAGGACACGCTGGAGCACATGCTGGCCCGCGCTGACCGGGCGCTCTACCAGGCCAAGGAGCAAGGACGCAACCGCAGCTGCCGCGCCTGAGACCGCCGCTGGGCGCGACGAAAGACTTGCCGCACTTGCGCCGAACCCGGCGCAAATTGCACTACAATTGCCCTCCTTTGTGGGGGGGTAGCTCAGCTGGGAGAGCGCCGCGTTCGCAATGCGGAGGTCGGGAGTTCGATCCTCCTCCTCTCCACCACGATTGCAAAAAACCAACCGCCTTCGGTTGGTTTTTTTTCGCCACGGCCTTCGGTACAAGCCAAGGTTCGGGTCGTGCCGCAACAGAGAAAGAAGGGGGCCCGCAAGGCGGCAGATGATCCTGCTGCCTGCGCCGCATGTCCCTTGCGCCCTGTCTTGTCATCACGCGGGGCCGCGCCGCAAGCCGAGCCGAGCAAAAAAAAGGCCAACCGCGAACGGTTGGCCTGTGGATTGGTGGAGGTAAGCGGGATCGAACCGCTGACCTCTTGCATGCCATGCAAGCGCTCTCCCAGCTGAGCTATACCCCCGAATTGTGGCGGAGTGGACGGGACTCGAACCCGCGACCCCCGGCGTGACAGGCCGGTATTCTAACCAACTGAACTACCACTCCAGCACAGCTTTTGTTGCTCTGATAAACAGAGCAACCAAGTGCTGTACAACTTGGCGACCCTACGGGGATTCGAACCCCGGTACCCACCGTGAAAGGGTGGTGTCCTAGGCCTCTAGACGATAGGGTCAAAACCTGAGACAAATCTTTCGGTAGCGGCCGGTAGCTGTTACTGCCCGCTTCGCGTACACGACGCAAAAGCGCGCTTTCAAGCCCCTTCCCGCTGGATCAGACCCAATCTTCACCTGGTCGTCTCCACCAAAGACGCGCATTGTAGCGTGGATTTTCAGCGGTTTTGCAGTCGCGCGAGGATTTTTTCACGACCCAGCAGTTCCAGCACCGCGTCCACCGACGGCGTGTGCGCGACGCCCATGGTGAGCACGCGCAGCGGCATGGCGAGCTGCGGCATCTTGATGCCCTGGGCCTTCAACACGCCCTTGATGGCGGCGTTGATGGCTTCGCGCGTCCACTGGACCGACTCGATGGCCTCGGCAAAGGCGGCCAGCGGAGCCTGGGCGGCGTCGTTCAGGTGCTGGGCGGCATCCTCGACATTGCGCTCGATCGCATCGAGGTAGAAGAGCCGCGCCCAGCGGGCCAGGTCCACCAGGGTGTCGCAGCGGTCCTTGAACAGGGCGCAGATGCGCGGCAGGCGATCGTCGGCATCGAGCTGCGCCTCGCTCACGCCCTCTTGCAACACGAAGGGGCGCACGCGCCGCGCCAGGTCTTCGTCGGCCAGCGCCTTCAGATGCTGGGCGTTGACCCAGCGCAGTTTGGCTTCGTCAAACTGCCCGGCGCTCTTGCCCAGGTGGTTGAGGTTGAACCATTCAAGAAACTCCGCGCGGCTGAAGATTTCGTCGTCGCCGTGGCTCCAGCCCAGGCGCGCGAGGTAATTGACCATGGCGTCGGGCAGAAAGCCCGCGTCGCGGTACCAGGTGACGGGCTTGGCGCCTCGGCGCTTGCTCATCTTTTCGCCGTCTTCATTGAGCACCGTGGGCAGGTGGGCAAAGACCGGCGGCTCAACGCCCAGCGCCTGGTAGATGTGGATCTGGCGCGGGGTGTTGTTGACGTGGTCGTCACCGCGAATCACGTGGGTGATCGCCATGTCCATGTCGTCCACGCAGACGCAGAAGTTGTAGGTCGGCGTGCCGTCGGGGCGGGCGATGACCAGGTCGTCGAGCTCGCTGTTCTGGAACTCGATGCGGCCCTTGCATTGATCGTCCCAGCCCACTGTGCCGGTTTGCGGCGTCTTGAAGCGCAGTACGGGCTGCACGCCCTCGGGGATGGGCGGCAGGGTCTTGCCCGGCTCGGGGCGCCAGGTGCCGTCGTAGCGCGGCTTTTCCTTGGCTGCGGTCTGGCGCTCGCGCAGGGCGTCGAGCTCTTGCACGCTCATGTAGCAGGGGTAGACGTGGCCGCTGGCCTTGAGCTGCTCGAGCACCGCCTTGTAGCGCTCCATGCGCTGCATCTGGTAGTAGGGGCCTTCGTCGATGTCGAGCTCGAGCCACTGCATGCCTTCGAGGATGACGTCCACTGCCTCTTGCGTGGAGCGCTCCAGGTCGGTGTCTTCGATGCGCAGGATGAATTGCCCGCCCATGGCGCGCGCATAAGCCCAGGGGTAGAGCGCCGAGCGAATGTTGCCCAGGTGGATGAAGCCGGTGGGCGAAGGGGCGAAGCGGGTGCGTACTTTCTTTTCTGTCATGCCAGGGTGTCCAGGCCGCGCAGCAGGTCGGCCTTGAGATCGTCCATGTGTTCCAGCCCCATCGAGATGCGGATCAGGCCTTGCTTGACGCCGGCGGCCTGACGCTGCTCTTCCGAGAGGCGCCCGTGCGAGGTGCTGGCGGGGTGGGTGATGGTGGTCTTCACGTCGCCGAGGTTGGCGGTGACCGAGCATACGCGCGTGCGATCGATCACGTGAAAGGCGTTGGCGCGCAGTTGCTCGGGCGTGTGGCCGACCACGTCAAACGCCAGCACCGTGCCGCCCATGCCGCTTTGCTGGCGCATGGCCAGTTCGTGCTGCGGATGGCTCTTGAGGCCCGGATAGTGCACGGCGGCGACCTTGGGGTGGTCTTGCAGCCAGGTGGCCAGCTCCAGCGCGGCGGCGCTTTCGGCCTTGACGCGCAGCGCCAGGGTTTCCAGCCCCTTCAAGACCACCCAGGCGTTGAATGGCGAGAGGTTGAGCCCGCCGCTGCGCAAAAAGGTGCCCATCACGCCGTCGACGAGTTTTTGCGTGCCGCAGACCGCGCCGGCCATCACCCTGCCCTGCCCGTCGATCAGCTTGGTGCCCGAATGCACGACGAGATCGGCGCCGAACTCGATGGGGCGCTGCAGCACCGGCGAGGCAAAGCTGTTGTCCACCGCCAGCAGCGCGCCCGCGCCGTGGGCGATGTCGGCAAGCTGAGCGATGTCGCACAGGTCGGTCAGTGGGTTGGTCGGCGTTTCGGCAAACAGCAGTCGGGTGTTGGGCTTCACCGCCGCTCGCCAGGCGGACACGTCGGTTTGCGCGACGAAACTGGTCTCCACGCCAAAGCGCGCCATCTCGCTGCCCAGCAGCTTCATGGTGGAGCCGAACATGGATTGCGAGGCGATCACGTGGTCGCCCGCCTTGAGCGTGGTCAGCGCCACCAGCAAGATGGCCGCCATGCCGGTGGCGGTGGCCACGGCGCATTCGGTGCCTTCCATGTGCGCCAGGCGCTGCTCGAAACTGGCCACCGTGGGGTTGGCGGTGCGGGTGTAGGTGTAGCCGGGCTCTTCCCTGGCAAAGCGGCGCGCGGCGCTTTCACAGTCGTGCTGCACGAAGCTGCTGGTCAGGTACAGCGCCTCGCTGTGTTCGCCGTAGCTGCTGCGCGCAACGGCGGCGCGCACGGCGTAGGTTTCGGGGTGCAGTCCCTCGGGCAGGTCGGAGATGGGTTCAGACATGGTTCTTCCAAAACAGGAGCTGTCAGCGCTTGCGCAGCAACGAATTGCCAATGGTTTGTATCTGAGAACCCATAATGGCAAGCGCTGGCCGCTCTCTTTTTTTATGCAGTCTCGGCGTTGGGCAGCGAGAGGCGCGACATTGCGACGCCTTCATCATCGCCCAACGCGCTGCGCTCGGCACGCAGCGCTGCGAGGTCTGCGGCGCTCAGGCCGGTGATGTAGCGGCCGTCAAAGCACGAGGCTTCAAAGCCCTGCACGCCCGGGTTGGCCTGGCCGATGGCGCGCTTCATCGCTTCCAGATCCTGGTAGATCAGCGCGTCGCAGCCTATCCAGGCGCGGATTTCATCGACGCTGCGGCCGTTGGCGATCAGCTCTTCGCTGGTCGGCATGTCTATGCCATAGACGTTGGGATGGCGCACCGGCGGCGCGGCCGAGGCGAGATACACCTTGCTCGCGCCCGCGTCGCGCGCCATCTGCACGATCTCGCGCGACGTCGTGCCGCGCACGATGGAGTCGTCGACCAGCAGCACGCGCTTGCCCTTGAATTCACTGCCTATGGCGTTGAGCTTCTGGCGCACCGACTTCTTGCGCGTGGCCTGGCCCGGCATGATGAAGGTGCGTCCCACATAGCGGTTCTTCACGAAGCCCTCGCGGTAGGGCAGCCCGAGCCTTTGCGCCAGTTGCATGGCGCTGGGGCGGCTCGATTCGGGCACCGGAATGACCGCGTCGATCTCGGCCGGCGGCACCGTGGAGATCACCCGCTTGGCCAGGGTTTCGCCCATGTTCAGCCGCGCCTGGTAGACCGAGATGCCGTCCATCACCGAGTCTGGCCGCGCCAGGTACACGTATTCGAAGATGCAGGGGTGCAGCTCGGCGTGCTGGGCGCACTGGGCCGATTCCACCTGGCCATCGCTGCGCACCACGACGGCCTCGCCCGGCGCGATGTCGCGCGTCAGGTGCAGCGACGTGCCCTCCAGCGCCACCGATTCGCTGGCCACCATCACCGTGCCATCGTCGCCCCGGCCCAGGCACAGCGGACGAATGCCGAAGGGATCGCGAAACGCCAGCAGGCCGAAACCCGCGATCAGCGCCACCACGGCGTAGGAGCCCTGCACGCGCCGATGCACCGCGCGCACCGCATCGAAGACCTGCGCAGACTGCAGCCGGTTGCCGCTGCTGGTGCGCGCCAGCTCGTGCGCCAGCACGTTCAGCAGCACTTCGGTGTCGCTGCCGGTGTTGGTGTGGCGGTGGTCGTTGTCGAACAGTTCGCGGCGCAGCGCGTGGGCATTGGTCAGGTTGCCGTTATGCGCCAGCACGATGCCGAACGGCGCGTTGACGTAGAACGGCTGGGCTTCCTCTTCGCTGGTGCTGCTGCCTGCCGTCGGGTAGCGCACTTGCCCCAGGCCCGCGTTGCCCGGCAGCGCGCGCATGTTGCGCGTGCGAAACACGTCGCGCACCATGCCCTTGGCCTTGTGCATGAAGAACTTGCGCTCCTGCTCGGTGACGATGCCGCTTGCGTCCTGCCCGCGGTGCTGCAGCAGCAGCAAGGCGTCATAAATCAGTTGATTGACGGCCGACTGGCCAACCACGCCCACGATTCCACACATCGCTTGTTTCCTTCGTCCGCTTGCGCGTCAGTGCTCCGGGCCGGAGAGATGGCGCAGCCACTCCTGCGCCGGCGCCACGCCGGCCTGCGCCACAGTGTCTTGCAGCAGCGCCGCCATGCGCGAGTCCTGCCACCACGGCTGCTGCACCAGCGGGGTGTGCAGCGCCAGCCAGGTAGCCAGCAGCAGCAGCGCCACGCCGCGCACCAGGCCAAACAGTGCGCCCAGCGCGCGGTCGGCCGGGCGCAGGCCCGCCACCAGCATCAGCTTGCGCGCCAGTGTCGCCAGCAGGCCGCAGGCAAACACCGTGACCACGAACACCAGCCCGAAGCCTGCGGCCGGGCGCCAGGCGGCCTGGGCCTCGCCCAACGGCAGGAGCTCGCCAAGCGACGCACCCCAGGCACGCGCCAAAAAGAAAGCCAGCACCCAGCCGACCAGCGACAGCAGCTCGAAGACCAGGCCACGCCAGGCGCCCAGCACGAAGGACACCACAAGCACCGCGAGCAAGCCCCAATCGAGTGCGGCCATGGCAATGCGGGCGTGCGCTGGCGCCCGCCGTCAGCGCCCCACACCAGGGCGACCGTGCGCCGGCGCACCCGCGTGCTCGCTGCATGCCATGGCAAGCGCCGCCGCACCGGCCCTGGCAAGGGGGCGCAAGCCTGCACGGCGCTGGGGCGATGCCTTCATTGAGATTGCGACTGCTAGAGCGTGAGCACCACGCCGTCAAGCCCCAGGCCCTTGACGCGCTCGAGCACCTTGCCCGCTTCGGCGCGGCTGCCGAAGGGCCCGACGCGCACCCGCGTGGTGCGCACCCCGCCCTTGCCCTGAATGTCTTGCGCATAGGTCTTGATGCCGGCGCGCTCGAGCTGGGCGCGCACCTCGCGCACCTTGCCTTGGTCGGCATAGGCACCGACCTGGACGATGTAGCGCTCGCCCTGGCCCGCTGCCGCAGCGGCCGGCGCCGCAGCACTCGCGACGGCGGCGGGCGCATGCCCTTCGAGCAGTGCGCGGGCGCGCTGCGCCTCGCTGCTGGGGGCGGGCGCCGGTGCGGGAGTGGCCTTGGCCGGTTCTGCCTTCGGTTCGGGCTTGTGGTCGGGCTTGGGCTCGGGCCGGGGCTGTGCCTTGACTTCGGTCTTGGCTTCGGGTTTGTGCTCTGCCCCGGCTGCCGCGCTCGCCGCGTCGGGCGCTGGCTTGTGCGCCGCGCCCGCCTCCGCATCCGGCCGCGGCGCCGACTCGGCGGCCCTGGGCGCGCTCGCCTCCAGCTGTTCTTCGCCCGGCGTCAGGCCGGCGTTGGCCAGCGGCGGCTCGGGCTCGGCAAGCGGGCGCGCGGTACCCACGACCAGGGGCGCGGCCGTATTGCGATCGGGGATGTCCATGGCCACGTTCACCGCCACGGTGCGCGGTTCGGTATCGAACACCAGCGGAAAGACGATGATGCCCACCAGTACCAGCAGCGCCGAACCCATCAGGCGATGGCGGGCATTGCGGCGCAACTCTTCCATGCTTTGGGCCTGCGCCTGCGCGGCGCGACCCCGCTTTGGCGGCGCGGCCCTGGCCGGCTCTTGCGCTCGGGGGGTCCAGGGGAACTTGAAAAATGCCATGAAAACCGGCGCCTGCCAGGTCAGAGGTCGAAGTGCTTGCCGTGCATCTGCGGCACGCCGTTCTTGAGGATGCCGCCGACCGTGTAGAACGATCCGAAGACGACGATTCTATCAGTGAGCCTGGAGGCGGCCAGGGCCGCATCCAGCGCCGCCTGCGGCTCGGCAAACACCTCGCTCTTGACGATGCGCCGCCCGCCCCCGCCCTCGCCGCTGCTGCCCCGGCGCGAGCGCGTGACCGACAGGTGCGGCTTGTCGTCCTGCTGCTTCAGCGCCTCGCTCAGGTCCATGCGCGGCGCGTCGTTCTGCATCGCCTGGGCGGGCGCGTGCAGTGCCTCCTGCCGGGCGTGAAAGCGCTCCCAGCGCTGCTGCAGGTGCTCCGCGGTTTCGGCGCGCGGCGTAGGCAGATCGGTGAAATACCAGCGGTCGATCAGCGGCCCCATCTTCTCGAAGATGCCGGTGATGTCCTTGTCGGCCATCGCCCCGAACACCGCATGCGTGAGCCGGAAATGCCCCATGGTGCTCATGCTGGCGGCAAGGGTTGCCACCGCATGCGGGTTGTGCGCGACGTCGAGCACCACCACCGGCTGGCCGGGCGCCACCTCGAAGCGCCCGGGCAGCTCCACCAGCGCCAGGCCGGCGCGCACCGCCTGCGCCGAGATCGGCAGCTTGTCGCGTATCGCCTCCAGCGCTGCCAGCGCCCCGGAGGCGTTGAACAACTGGTTGGCACCGCGCAGCGCCGGATAAGCCATGCCGGCATAGCGCCGCCCGCGCCCGGCCCAGGACCACTGCAGCTTGTCGCCCGAGTAGTTGAAGTCCGTGCCGAAGCGCCACAAGTGCGCGCCGATGGCCGCCGCATGCTCGATCACGCTCTCGGGCGGCAGCGGGTCGCAGACCACCACCGGCTTGCCGGCGCGCATGATGCCGGCCTTCTCGCGGCCTATGCTCTCGCGGTCCGGCCCCAGGTATTCGGCGTGGTCGACGTCGATCATGGTGATCACCGCGCAGTCGGCGTCGATCACGTTCACCGCGTCCAGGCGCCCGCCCATGCCCACTTCGAGCACCGCCACATCGACCCTGGCCTGGCTGATCAGGCGCAGGATGGCGAGCGTGGTGAACTCGAAGTAGGTGAGCTGCACCTCTGTGCCCTCGGTGCGCGCGCGCTCCACGGCCTCGAAATGCGGCAGCAAATCCTCGGCCTTCACGGTTTCGCCGTGGATGCGGCAGCGCTCCTCGAAGTGCACCAGATGCGGCGAGGTATAGACGCCCGGCCGGTAGCCGGCCTGCAGCGCCACCGCCTCGATCATCGCGCAGGTAGAGCCCTTGCCGTTGGTGCCGGCCACGGTGATCACCGGGCAGTCCAGGCGCAGGGCCATGCGCTCTTTCACCAGCGCCACGCGCTCCAGGCCCATCTCTATGGTGTGCGGGTGCAGCTGCTCGCAGTAGGCAAGCCAGCCGTCCAGGGTATCGGGTAAGGTGTGCATACGCGGCGATTGTGCTGCAGCGCCCGTTCGTGGCGACACTGTTCAGGCGAGTATCCCCATGCCCATCACGCTCTACGGCATTGCCCATTGCGACACCGTCAAGAAGGCCCGCGCCTGGCTGGCCGAACACGGTGTGGCCTACGTCTTTCACGACTTCAAGACCCAGGGCCTGCCCGATGGCGCGCCCGAATGCTGGGCGCAGGCCGTCGGCTGGGAAAAGCTTCTGAACCGCCGCGGCAGCACCTGGCGCCGCCTTGACGACGCAGCCCGGGCCGGCGCGCGCGACGCGGCCAGCGCCTGCGCGCTGATGCGTGCCCAGCCCAGCCTGATCAAGCGCCCGGTCGTCCAATGGCGCGACGCCCTCACCGTGGGTTTTGACGCCGCCGACTGGGCCGCGCGCACAGCCCAAGGCAGCGCCGTTTAGGGCAGCGCCATTGAGCTTTTACGCAGCTTTACCCAAGGGATAGCCGGTTTTCACCGATGCAACCTACACTTGCGCCAAGACTCCAAGCTGCACACGCCCAGCCCATCCGAAAGGAGCTTTTGCCATGAAAAAATTGTTCACCCTTGCATTGCTGAGCAGCGCCGCGCTGGCCAGCGCCCATGCCCAGACGCCCCAGGGGCGTGAAATGGGGCGCGTGCTGTCGGTCACGCCGGTATCGCAGCAGGTAGCGGTGCCCCAGCAGGTATGCCACAACGAAACCGTGTACAGCGGCACGCGCCAGACTTCCGGCGCCGGCGCGGTGCTCGGCGCCGTGGCCGGCGGCCTGGTGGGCAATGCCATCGGCGGCGGCAGCGGCCGGGCTCTGGCCACGGCCGCTGGCGTCGTAGGCGGCGCGGTGCTGGGCAACCAGGTCGAAGGCGGCCGCCCCGGCTACCAGGACGTGCAGCGCTGCAGCGTGCAGACGCGCTACGACACCCAGTTCCTCGGCTACGACGTGGTGTATGAATACGGCGGGCGCCAGTACACCACGCGCACCCAGTACGACCCGGGGCAGTGGATTCCCGTGACGGTGCAGCCGGCCACCGCGCCCGTCTACCAGCAACCCCAGGCCCATGGCTATTACGACGCGCCACAAAGCGCCGTGGTCGTGACCGAGACGCCGGTCTATACCAGCCCCGTCTACACCAGCCCCTACTACGGCGCGCCGGCGGTCGATGCCACCATCGAATACCGCAGCGACGGCGGCTGGGACCACGGCTACCGCCGCCGCTGGCGCTGAGCATGCGCGCCTGCCGGGCGCAGCTTGCGGCAGCGCCGCCCTAGAATCGGCGGCTTTGCTACCAACCCTGACAAGCGCGGGGCGCCCTGCCCCGCCGTGCACGCTGCCATGGCAACCATCTTGCAATCGCTTCCCGTCGGCCAGAAGGTCGGCATCGCCTTCTCCGGCGGCCTGGATACATCCGCCGCGCTGCGCTGGATGAAGAACAAGGGCGCGCTGCCCTACGCCTACACGGCCAACCTCGGCCAGCCCGACGAGCAGGACTACGACGCCATCCCGCGCAAGGCCATGGAATACGGCGCCGAGAAGGCCCGCCTGGTCGACTGCCGCACGCAGCTCGCGCAAGAAGGCATCGCCGCCATCCAGTGCGGCGCCTTTCACGTGCGCACCGGCGGAGCCACCTACTTCAACACCACGCCGCTGGGCCGCGCCGTCACGGGCACCATGCTCGTGGCCGCGATGAAAGAGGACGAGGTGCACATCTGGGGCGACGGCTCCACCTTCAAGGGCAACGACATCGAGCGCTTTTACCGCTACGGGCTGCTCACCAACCCGCAACTGAAGATCTACAAACCCTGGCTGGACCAGGCTTTCATCGACGAGCTGGGCGGGCGCGCCGAGATGTCGGCCTTCATGACCCGCGAAGGCTTTGGCTACAAGATGAGCGCCGAAAAGGCCTATTCGACCGACTCCAACATGCTGGGCGCAACCCACGAGGCCAAAGACCTGGAGTACCTCAACAGCAGCATCCGCATCGTCAACCCCATCATGGGCGTGGCCTTCTGGAAGGACGATGTGCCGGTGCAGGCAGAAGAAGTCTCGATCCGCTTCGACGAAGGCCGCCCGGTGGCGCTCAACGGCCACGAGATCGACGACCCGGTGGAGCTCTTCCTCGAAGCCAACCGCATCGGCGGGCGCCACGGCCTCGGAATGTGCGACCAGATCGAGAACCGCATCATCGAAGCCAAGAGCCGCGGCATCTACGAGGCGCCCGGCATGGCGCTCTTGCACATCGCCTACGAGCGCCTGGTCAGCGGCATCCACAACGAAGACACGATAGAGCAATACCGCACCAATGGCCTGAAACTCGGGCGCCTGCTCTACCAGGGTCGCTGGTTCGACCCGCAATCCATCATGCTGCGCGAGACCGCCCAGCGCTGGGTGGCGCGCGCCGTGACCGGCACCGTGGTGCTGGAGCTGCGCCGCGGCAACGACTACTCCGTCCTGAACACCGAAAGCCCCAACCTCACCTACGCGCCCGAGCGCCTGTCGATGGAAAAAGTGGAAGACGCACCGTTCTCCCCGCTGGACCGCATCGGGCAACTCACCATGCGCAACCTGGACATCTCGGACACGCGCGACAAGCTCGGTGTGTATTCGCGCGCGGGGCTGCTCTCGCTTGGGGGCGATGCGGCGCTGGCCCAGCTTGAGGACGGCGGCTCCAGAAAATAAGAATCAAATCGGCCTGCAGCCCTTGCCAGGCAAGCGCCGGCAGCTATCAAAAACGCCAGCCTGAGCGCTGGCGCTTTTGTGTGCGCCGCTCAGCGCGCCAGCGCCACCGGCGGCGCCGGGCGCAGCCAGCGCAGGATGGCGGCCAGCAGCACGCCATAGGCCGGCACAAAGACCGCCAGACTCACGCTCAGCTTGACGGCGTAGTCCACCCAGGCGATCTCGACCCAGTTGGCTGCCATGAAGGCGTCGCTGCTGTGCCAGAAGGCGATCGAGAAGAAAGCTGCGGTATCAAGCCACTGCCCGACCACGGCTGAGGCCGCCGGCGCCAGCCACCAGCGCGGGCTCTTGCGGCGCACCCGATCAAACACCTGGATGTCGAGCAACTGCCCCAGCGCGTAGGCAGCGAAGCTGGCAAACGCAATCCGAGCCACGAAGCTGTTGAAGACGCCAAGCGCCGCCAAACCCTGGAAGGCGCCGCTCTGAAACAACACCCCGACCACGTAGGACGCAAGCAGCGCGGGCAGCATGGCCCGTCCTATCACGCGCCGCGCCGCCTCCTTGCCTATCAGGCGCACCGTGAGGTCGGTCGCAAGAAAGATGAACGGAAAGCTGAATGCGCCCCAGGTGCTGTGAAAGCCGAAGAGCCGCACTGGCAACTGCACCAGGTAATTGCTCGCGATCACGATCACCACGTGCAGCGCGACGAGGATGCAAAGGTAGAGGGGAATGCGCCGCAGGGCGACAGGCGGCGGGGCAGAAAGCAAGCTCACGATGGTCCTTTTTGGATGGGGGCGAGGGAACCCAGGAGCGTGCGATTGTAGCGGCTGCGCACGCCGCAAAAATTACGGCGCTTTATGCCTCTGGCGCTTGCCCGGCAAGCGCCGGCAGCTATCAAAACAGCGAACTACACCACCACGGGCTCGGGCTGCAGGCGGATGCCGAAGCGCTCGTACACGCTGGTCTGGATGGCGCGCGCCAGCGTCATCACCTCGCCGCCGGTGACGCTGGCCTCGGGGTCGCTGCGGTTGCCGCGGTTGACCAGCACCAGCGCCTGCTTCTCGTACACGCCGGCGCGCCCCACGCTCTTGCCGCGCCAGCCGCAGGCGTCGATCAGCCAGCCGGCGGCCAGCTTGATGCTGCCGTCGGGCATGGGGTAGTGCACGATGCGCGGCTCGCGCGCGATGATGTCGCGGCACTGCTCGGGCGTCACCGTCGGGTTCTTGAAAAAGCTGCCGGCGTTGCCCAGCACGCTCGGGTCGGGCAGTTTGGCGGCGCGGATCGCGCAGACCCAGTCGAACACCTGCCGGGCGCTGGGCTCGGTGATGCCGCTTTCCTGCACCTTTTTTTGCAGGTCCAGGTAGTCCAGGTGCGCGCGCCAGGCCTTGGGCAGCGCCAGGCGCACGCTGGTGATGATGGCGCGCCCGGCCAGGCCCATGCCGCGCTCCCATGAGGCGCCTTGGGGCGCTACCGGCGCAGCGTGCTTGAAGACCGAGTCGCGGTAGCCAAAGGCGCACTGGGCGGCGTCGAGCTCGATGCGCTCGCCCGTGAGGCCGTCGATGGCGGCAAGCGAATGAAAGCAATCCTGCAGCTCCACGCCGTAGGCGCCGATGTTCTGCACCGGCGCGGCGCCCACGGTGCCGGGGATCAGCGCCAGGTTTTCCAGTCCCGGCCAGCCCTGGGCCAGGCTCCAGGCGACGAGCTCGTGCCAGACCTCGCCCGCGCCGGCCTCGATGATCCAGGCGCGCGGCGTTTCATCGACCAGGCGCAGCCCGGCGATCTCCATCTTCAGCACCAGCGGCTTGACGTCGCCGGTGAGCACGATGTTGCTGCCCCCGCCGAGCACGAAAAACGGCGCGTGCGCCAGGTCAAAACGCGCAACGGCGGCGCGCACGTCGTCCTCGCTCGCAACGCGCACCAGCGTCAGCGCGCGCGCGGCGATGCCGAAGCTGTTGGCCTGCTGCAGCGGGGCATTCTTCTCGACTAACATCCCGGGGATTGTCGCACCCGCACATTGGCCGCCGGGGCGCGACGCAGCCGCAGGAGAGCAAGCCGATGCCATCGTTCGATACCGTTTGTGAAGCCGATTTCGTCGAGGTGCGAAACGCCGTGGACAACGCCGTCAAGGAGGTCGGCACGCGCTTTGACTTCAAGGGCACGTCTGCCGCGATCGAGCTCAAGGACAAGCAGATCATGCTCACCGGGGACGCCGAGTTCCAGCTGCAGCAACTGCAGGACATCCTGCGCGCCAAGCTCGCCAAGCGCGGCGTGGACGTGCGCTTTCTGGACGTGCAAAAGCCGCAGAAGGCCGGCGGCGACACGCTGCGCCAGGCCATCGACGTGAAGAACGGCATCAACGCCGAGCAGGGCAAGAAGATCCAGAAGCTGATCAAGGACAGCAAGCTCAAGCTGCAGGCCGCGATCCAGGACGGCAAGGTGCGCGTGAGCGGCGCAAAGCGCGACGACTTGCAGGCCGCGATGGCGCTGCTGCGCAAGGAAATGGCCGAGCTGCCGCTGTCGTTTGACAACCTGCGCGATTGACGCTGCGCCCATGAAGCCCGCCCTTGCGCTCGCGGCCGCGCTGCTGTGCGCCCCAGCCGCGGCGCAGGCGCTGCAGCTCGCCGGCGTGCTGGGCGGCAAGGCGCTGCTGGTGGACGCGGGCAGCGCGCCGCGCGCGGTTGCGGTGGGCGAGAGCTTTGCCGGCGCACGCGTGCTCGCCGTGGGGCGCGACGAGGTGCTGATCGAGCTCGGCGGCATGCAGCAGCGCCTGCGTCTGGGCGAGGCGCCGGTGAGCATCGGTGCGCGCAGCGCCCCTGGCCGCAGCCTGGTGCTGCACGCCGACGCGGGCGGGCACTTCACCGAAGAAGGCAGCATCAACGGCCGCCCGGTGCGCTTCATGGTGGACACCGGCGCCACCACGGTCGCGCTGGGCCGCGCCGAGGCCGAGCGCCTGGGCATCCGGGTGCAGGCCGGCGAGCGGGTGCGCATGCACACCGCCAACGGCACGGCCGAGGGCTGGCGCGTGCGCCTCGATTCGGTGCGCATCGGGCCACTGCAGCAAAGCGGCGTGGTGGCCATCGTGGTGCAGCAGCCCATGCCCTACGTGCTGCTGGGCAACAGTTTCTTGCAGCCCTACGAGATGGCGCGCAAGGGCAGCGAGCTCACCTTGCACCAACGCTGAGAGCGCCAGCCGCCATGCCGCACCAAGCCGCCGACGACGACTACGAAGACCTGCTGGCGCAGTGGCAGGACCTGGAGGCAGCGCTCTCGGCGCTGCTGCTGCACCCGCGCCTGGTTCTGGACTTCACCGGCAAGGTGCGCCTGTGCGACCAATGGCTGCAAGACATCACCGGCCACGACATCGACGCCGCGCTGTACCTGATGTTCCAGCTGGCCAGCACCTCCACCGTGGGCTACAGCGCGGCGCACGCGCTGGTCTGCGCCACGCTGTGCCAGATCCTGGCGCAGGAGCTGCAGCTGGCGCGCCCCGAGCGCGACAGCCTGGTGCGCGCGGCCATGACCATGAACCTGAGCATGACGGCGCTGCAAAACGAGCTGGCGCTGCAAAGCGCGCCGCTGAGCGCGCCGCAGAAGCTGGCGATTGCAGAGCACCCGGGGCACAGCGTCGCCCTGCTTGAAGAGCTCAACATCCGCGACGACCTGTGGCTGGACGTGGTGGCCGCGCACCACAGCCCGGTGCAGCCCTACGACACGCTGGCCGACTTGCCGGCGGAAACGCGCCTGGCCTGCATTCTTTCGACCATAGACCGCTACGCGGCCATGATCTCGCCGCGCAAGTCGCGCAGCGAGCGCACCGCGAGCGATTCGGTGCGCGAGATCGTCGCCCAGGGCGCGCAGCACAACGACGAGGTGATCGCCGCGCTGATGCGCACCGTCGGCCTGTGCCCGCCGGGCACCTTCGTGCGCCTGGACAACGGCGACACCGCAGTGGTGCTGCGCCGCAGCGAGCAGGCCAACCAGCCGCTGGTAGCCAGCGTCGCCAGCGCGGACGGCGAGGCGCTGGACGCCCCGGTGCTCTACCACACCGCGCGCGGCCACCCCCAGGTGGCGGCGGCGCTGGCGCGCTCTGCCGTCACCACCGACATCAACCACCACATGATGGTGCGCCTGGGCCTGTACGCGGCGCGCATGACCAATGAGCTGCCGGTGCGCGAGTCCGGCATGCCGCCGCTGGTCTGAGCGCGCGCCAAACCGTCCGCCGCGCGCTCAAGCCTTCTTTTTTTCGCCCAGCCTGGGCTCCTTGCCCTGGATCAGGCGCCGGATGTTGGGCGCATGGCGCCAGGCGAGCAGCGCCGCCATCAGCGCGATCGCCAGGCCGACGCCGGGGTGCACCTCCCACGCCACGCCGCCCACCAGCAGGTAGAAAAACGGCGCAAACGCCGCCGCCACCAGCGAAGCCAGCGACACCCAGCGAAAGAAGACCACGATGATGAGCCAGGTAGCCAGCGTCGCCAGCGCCAGCCAGGCGCTCACGCCCAGCAGCACGCCCAGCGCCGTGGCCACGCCCTTGCCGCCCGCAAAGCCGAAGAACACCGGCCACAGGTGCCCGGCAAACGCCGCGAGTGCGACCAGCGCCAGCGTGCCCTCGCCCAGCCCCCAGGCGGGGCCATAGACGCGCACCAGAAACACCGGCAGCCAGCCCTTGGCCGCGTCCAGCAACAGCGTGACGACGGCCGCCGCGCGCGAGCCCGAGCGCAGCACATTGGTCGCGCCCGGATTCTTGCTGCCATAACTGCGCGGATCGGCCAGGCCCATCAGGCGGCTGACGATGACGGCAAACGACAGGGATCCAAGCAGGTAGGCGGCGACGACCGCCAGGGCGCTGTAGAGGATGGGCACGAAAACTCTCTCGACAAAACCGGTTGCGGGCTGCGCGCTGCGGCGCTCTCTGACGCGCCATGCAGCCCGGGCGAACGCCGCATTCTGCCATCGGCCCCGGCAGCGTTTCGAGCGGCAATGCGGCCGCGCGGCAGGCGGGCGTCAGGCCTCGCTCAGCGCACACTGCACCGGCTGCGCGCCCAGCAAGTGCACGCACACCTGCGGATCGAGCTGCACCAGATAGCCGCGCCGCCCGCCGTTGATGGCGATGCGCGGCAGTTGCAGGATGCTCTGCTCGACATAGACCGGCATGGCCTTGCGCGTGCCAAAGGGCGAGGTGCCGCCCACCAGATAGCCGCTGTGGCGCTGCGCCACTTCGGGCTTGCACGGCTGCACGCTTTTGGCGCCGATCTGGCGCGCGAGGTTCTTGGTCGAAACCTTGCAGTCGCCATGCATCAGCACGATGAGCGGGCGCGCGTCCTGGTCTTGCATCACCAGGGTCTTGACCACGGCATGCTCGTCGAGCCCGAGCTGGCGTGCCGACTCGTGCGTGCCGCCGTGCTCCACGTACTCGTAGCTGTGCTCGTCAAAGGCCACGCCATGGGCGCGCAGCCACTGCGTGGCCGGGGTTTCGCTGACGTGGCTGGCTTTGTCCTTCTTGGCCATCGGTAGTGGGTTCTTGTTTTGATAGCTGTCTGCGCTTGTACAGCAAGGGTTTAGGTCACATTTGATTGGTATTTTGCAGGCTTTCACTGGCGCTTGCGCCGCTCACGCGCGCGGCGTACCTGGCGGCTTTCCTGCGCGCGCTCGGCCTGCTCACGGCGCTCGTGACGCCGCGCACGCCAGCGCGCGCCCGCCCAGCGCCCCAGCACCGCGCTGATCAAGCCCAGCAGCGCCAGCAGCAAAAGCTCGGGCACGGACAGACCGCCGGGCATCACAGCACCCTCACGATGTCGCTGGGCTTGAAGCCGAAGTTGCCCGGCTTGCCCTTGCGCGCGCGGGCTTGGAGGGCGTTGTTCAGGCTGCGGATTTCCAGTTGCTCCTCGCGCGCCTTGCCGCCGCGACCGACGCCGGCAATGCGCACGCTGCGCAGATAGGCCGCCGCACCGGCCAGGCTGTCGCCGGCTTCGAGCGCCATCAGCATCAGGCCGCGCCCGCCCTTGTCCATCTGGCGCAGCTCATCGAGCGAAAACGTCAGGATGCGCCCGCCGCTGGAGACGCAGGCCACGTGGCTTGCCGCTATCGCACCGATAGCTGCTGGCGCCTGCCCCGCCTGCGCTGCAGCCGTATTTGACTCATCACCAGAGAACACCAGAGAGGGCCGGCAGATGCGCTCGCCCTCGCCCAGCGTGATAAAAGCCTTGCCCGCGCGCTGGCGCGAGAGCATGTGCCCGGCGCGCGCCAGAAAGCCGTAGCCGCCGCTGCCCGACAGCAGCAACTGGGCCGCCTCGGGCCCGGCAAAGTAGTGCAGCGCCTCGGTGCCGGCTTCCAGATCGATCAAAGTGGTAATCGGCTGGCCGTCGCCGCGCCCACCCGGGAGTAGCGCCACCGCCACGCTGTAGACACGCCCGTTGCTGCCAAACACCAGCAACTGGTCTACCGTGCGGCATTCAAAGCTGCCGTAGAGCGTGTCGCCCGCCTTGAAGGAAAAGCCCGCCGCGTCGTGCCCGTGGCCCTGGCGCGCGCGCACCCAGCCCTTTTCGCTCACCACCACGGTCACCGGCTCGTCCGCCACCTTGAGCTCGGCCACGGCCTTCTTCTCGGCCTGGATCAAGGTGCGCCGCGCGTCGGCAAATTCCCTGGCGTCGGCTTCGATTTCCTTGACCATCAGGCGGCGCAGCGCCGCCGGGCTGGCCAGCACGTCTTCCAGCTGCTTTTGTTCCTTGCGCAGCTCGGAGAGCTCTTGCTCGATCTTGATGGCTTCAAGCCTTGCCAACTGGCGCAGGCGGATGTCCAGAATGTCGTCGGCCTGGCGCTCGCTGAGCCCAAAACGCGCGATCAGCGCCGCCTTGGGCTCGTCGGCGCTGCGGATGATGGCAATCACCTCGTCGATGTTGAGCAGCACCAGCTGGCGCCCCTCGAGGATGTGGATGCGATCGAGCACCTTTTGCAGCCGGTGCTGGCTGCGCCGGGTGATGGTCTGCTGGCGAAAGGCGATCCACTCCTGCAGCATCTGCCGCAGCGACTTCTGCACCGGGCGGCCATCGAGCCCTATGCCGGTGAGGTTGATCGGGCTCGACGTCTCCAGACTTGTGTGCACCAGCAGCGTGTTGGCCAGTTCGTCCTGGTCAATGCTGCGGCTCTTGGGCTCGAACACCAGGCGCACCGGCGCATCCTTGCTCGACTCGTCGCGCACGCCGTCGAGCACCGCCAGGATCGTGCCCTTGAGCTGGTTCTGCTCCTGCGTCAAGGCCTTCTTGCCGCTCTTGAGCTTGGGGTTGGTGAGCTCTTCGATCTCTTCGAGCACCTTCTGCGTGGAGGTGCCCGGCGGCAGCTCGGTAACTACCATCTGCCACTGCCCGCGCGCCAGGTCCTCGATTTGCCAGCGCGCGCGCACCTTGAGGCTGCCGCGCCCGCTCTCGTACGCCGCGCGGATGTCGGCTTCGCTGCTGATGATTTGCCCGCCGCCCGGATAGTCCGGCCCCGGCAGCAGGGCGAACAATTCATCGTCGGTGAGCTTGGCGTTCTTCACCAGCGCCACGCAGGCATCGGCCACTTCGCGCAGGTTGTGGCTGGGGATTTCGGTCGCCAGGCCCACGGCGATGCCGCTCGCGCCATTGAGCAGCGCAAACGGCAGGCGGGCGGGCAATTGCCTGGGCTCTTCGGTGCTGCCGTCGTAGTTGGGCACGAAGTCCACCGTGCCCATGTCGATTTCGGAAAGCAGCAGGCGCGTGATCTTGCCAAGGCGCGCCTCGGTATAGCGCATCGCCGCCGCGCCATCGCCATCGCGGCTGCCGAAGTTGCCCTGGCCGTCGATCAGCGGATAGCGCTGCGAAAAATCCTGCGCCATGCGCACCAGCGCGTCGTATGCGGCCGAATCGCCATGCGGGTGAAAACGCCCCAGCACGTCGCCCACCACGCGCGCGCTCTTCACCGGCCGCGCCGGCGTGTTGCCCCCGGCGCCGCCCCAGCCCAGGCCCATGCGCTCCATCGCGTAGAGGATGCGCCGCTGCACCGGCTTTTGCCCATCGGCCACGTCGGGCAACGCACGGCCCTTGACTACGCTGAGCGCGTATTCGAGGTAGGCGCGCTGGGCGTAGCCGGCCAGCGAATCGTCCGCTTCAGGGACTTCGAAATCGAGAACGGGTTGGTCAGACATGCTTCAAAAAATAATAGCTGGTTGCGCTTGATGGATAGGCGCCAGAGCCGAATTTCACTTGGTTTTCAATGGGTTTCACGCTCCTTCCCCCGCTGGGGGAAGGTTGTAATGAGTTGTGCGATGTCGGCAAAGCCGGGGGCTTGCGGGGCGCTGGAGGGCTTGTCGGTCATGCTTTGCCCCTTTTCAACGCTGTAAGCCAAGCGGCCAAGAGTGGCCTGCCGCACCGATGACGAAAAAGATGCGCGGCGCGACGCAGCCATCACAACGTGCTTGCCTCATTGCTGCGCCATCCAGTCTTCAAGTCGCAAACCCGGAACCCGTTTGAAATGGCGGGTGTTGTGGGTGGCCAGCGGAAGGCCCAGCGCCAGCGCGTGCGCGGCGATCAGCGTGTCCATCTGGCCAATCGGCTGGCCGCTTTGTTGCAGGTGCGCGGCAATGTCGCCGTAGCGGTCTGCCGCTTGCTGCGTCCATGGCAAGGCTGGCAGTTCATTGAGCAGCAAGTCCACTGTGCGGCGGCGCTTGTCGTCGGCTGCCAGCAGAGCCAGGCCAAACCGCGTCTCTGCACGGGTGATGGCTGAGATGGCGACTTCCTGCCTTTGGAGCGCGTCCAGCATGCGCTTTTGAAGCGCAGCAGACTGATTGCGCACGAAATAGCCCAGGATGTTGGTGTCTGCCAAAACTTTGATCACGCGCGACCCTTGGCTGCTGCACTGCGCCGACGCGGCGCGGCCGACGGCGCGGCAAGCCAGCCTTGCAATGGGCTTTGCGGTGGGTCGTTGCGGCGGGTTTCTTCAGCAAGAAAGCTGTCCGGCAGCGGGTTTTCGGCGATGGCCGCCATCAAGGCATCGAGCCGCTGCTGGCGCAGTTGCGTTGCGTCCTTGGGCGTCAGCGTGATCGCGCCGGTGAGCTCGTCGCGGCTGATCCACATCTCCTCAACGTCCACACGAAACGCCTTGGGCAAACGAATGGCCTGGCTGTTGCCGGTGACAAAGACTTTTGCGGTGGCGGTCATGCTGCATTTCATTTGTATATACTGAAACGTATCTATTTTATGGTCAGCCAGGTGATCAAGTCAAAGTCGCTGGCAGACTTGACCTGCGCCGTGACGCCAAGCAGCTTGCCGCCATGCCCGGCAAACAGGCTGCCGGTGTTCTTGCGCCCAAACTGCGCGGCGATGGCGGCGACAAACGTTCTGCCAAACCACTGCCTTACCCATGCAGCTTTTCCTGCAACCACACCTTGATGAGCGACTGATAAGGCACGTCACGCGCGTTGGCCGCCGCCTTGATGGAATCGAGCAAATGCTGGGGCAGGCGCAATGAAATGGTTTTGGTGGTGGGCTTGAGCTTGGGCAGCACCACGCTCTGGGCCTGCGTCCAATCGAGGTAATCGGTCGAGTCCTGACTTTCCCAGAAGGCGCGCTCTTCGGCCTCGCTGGTGAAGTGCGGGATTTTTTTAGTGGGCTTGTTCATAAAACGCTCGCTCCTTGCGGTGCATGTCACGGGCCGAGATCACGCGAATCAAGCTGCCTGCCCCCCGCAGCGTAAAAGTCAGGTGCAGGAGTCGACCTTCATCACTGCGGCCCAAAGCGTGGTAGCGCAGCTCTTGCTGGCTGTGCTTGGCGTCACCCAGGATCAGCAACGGCGCATTGAAAAAAACCTGCTCGGCCTGCGCCATGGAGACCCCACGCTTTTCGTTCTTGCGCTCGTTGCCACCGTCCCAATCAAAGCCGGTGATGCCTGCCAAGTTCAGCATATCCTGTATGTTATAGCCATATACAGCAAAGACGGGACCGGACGCCTAAGACAACGCTGAACAAACCCCCGTGATGGCGCGCGCCCAGCCTGGGGATGGGCTGCAAGGCGCAAACCGCAGCAATAGCCGAAGCTATTGCGAGGATTTGTAACGCCGCAGACCGCCCCAAGCTGGGATGCGCGACGCGCGAGGGGCTTGTTCAGCGTTGCCCTAAACATCCACCTCCACCGCATCCCCATGCAACTCCATCAGCTCGCGCCGCGCAGCGGCCTCGCCCTTGCCCATCAGGCGGGTCATGAGGTTTTCGGTGGCTGTCAGATCGACACTGCCCAGTTGCACCTGCAACAGGCGCCGGGTGTCGGGATTGAGCGTGGTGTCCCACAGCTGCTCGGCGTTCATCTCGCCCAGGCCCTTGAAGCGGCTCACGCTCCACTTGCCCTCCATCACGCCGTCCTTGCGCAGTTTCTCGGTGATGGCGGCCAGTTCCGCGTCGTCCAGCGCGTAGAGCTTGGTCGCCGGCTTTTTGCCGCGCGCCGGGGCGTCCACGCGAAACAAAGGCGGGCGGGCGACGTAGATGTGGCCGGCCTCGATCAGCCGCGGGAAGTGGCGGAAGAACAGCGTGAGCAGCAGCACCTGGATGTGCGCGCCGTCCACGTCGGCGTCGCTCAGAATGCAGATCTTGCCGTAGCGCAGGCCGCTCAAATCCACCTCGTCCTGCGGCCCGTGCGGATCGACGCCGATGGCCACTGAAATATCGTGGATTTCGGTGTTGGCAAACAGCCGCTCGCGCTCCACTTCCCAGGTGTTGAGCACCTTGCCGCGCAGCGGCAAGATGGCTTGCGTCTCCTTGTCGCGGCCCATCTTGGCGCTGCCGCCGGCGCTGTCGCCTTCGACCAGGAACACTTCGTTGAGCGTGATGTCGCGGCTTTCGCAGTCGGTGAGCTTGCCGGGCAGCACGGCAACGCCCGAGCTCTTCCTCTTTTCCACCTTCTGGCCGGCGCGCTGGCGCGTTTGCGCGGCCTTGATGGCAAGTTCGGCCAGCTTCTTGCCCCACTCGACGTTGGCGTTGAGCCAAAGCTCCAGCGCGGGCTTGACGAAGCTGGAGACCAGGCGCACCGCGTCGCGCGAATTGAGCCGCTCCTTGATCTGACCTTGAAATTGCGGATCGAGCACCTTGGCCGAGAGCACGTAGCTGGCGCGCACAAACACGTCCTCGGGCATGAGCTTGACGCCTTTGGGCAGCAGCGCATGCAGCTCGATGAAGCCCTTGACCGCCTGAAAGAGGCCATCGCGCAGGCCGCTGTCGTGCGTGCCACCCGCCGTGGTCGAGATCAGGTTGACGTAGCTCTCGCGCACCGGATGCCCCTCTTCGGTGAAGGCCAGCACCCATTGCGCGCCCTCGCCCTCGGCAAAGTGGTCGTCGTCCGCCGCGGCATAGCCCTCGCCCTCGAACAGCGGCACCACCGGGTCGGCGCTCAGGCTTTGCTCCAGGTAGTCGCGCAGGCCGCCCTTGTACTGCCAGCTCTGCGTGTCCTTCTTCTTCTCGTCGATCAGCTCGACCTTCACGCCGGGCAGCAGCACCGCCTTGCTGCGCAGCAGGTGCGTGAGTTCCACCATCGGTATCTGGGTCGATTCGAAGTACTTGGCATCGGGCCACACGCGCACCGTGGTGCCGTGCTTGCGCTCGCCCTCGGCCTGCGCGCGGGTCTTGAGCTTTTGCACCACCTCGCCGCCCTCGAACACCATGCTGGCGACCACGCCGTCGCGAAAGCTCTGCACCTGCATGCGCTTGCCCAGCGCATTGGTCACCGACACGCCCACGCCGTGCAGCCCGCCGGAAAAGCTGTAGGCGCCGCCCTTGCCCTTGTCGAACTTGCCGCCCGCGTGCAGCCGGGTGAAGACCAGCTCCAGCACTGGCGCCTTTTCCTCGGGGTGCAGGCCGTAGGGAATGCCGCGCCCGTCGTCCTCGACGCTCACCGAACCATCGGCATGCAGCGTCACGCGGATCTTCTTGCCGAAGCCGGCCAGCGCCTCGTCGGCGGCGTTGTCTATCACTTCCTGCACGACGTGCAGCGGGTTGTCGGTGCGGGTGTACATGCCCGGGCGCTGCTTGACGGGCTCCAGGCCCTTGAGGACGCGGATGGTGCTTTCAGAGTATTCGGGGGTAGGTGATTTCGCCATGGCGGCGGATTGTATGACTGGATATAAAACCAGGTTTCACGCGCCCTGCTGCCCACCGGCCAAGCGCAATTTCGCTACATTTGCCGTGATGCAAAAAACGCCGCGCACCCTTTCCGCCACGCAGGTGCTGCTGTGCGGCGGCGTCATCGTCACGCTGTCGCTGGGCATACGCCACGGCTTCGGGCTGTGGATGCTGCCGATCACGCAGCAAATGGGCTGGACGCGCGAGACCTTTGCGCTGGCCATCGCGATCCAGAATCTTTCCTGGGGCGTGCTCGGCATCTTCGGCGGCATGCTGGCCGACCGCTACGGCGCGTTTCGCGTGCTGCTGGGCGGCACGCTCTTGTACGCGGCGGGGCTGCTGGGCATGGCGCTCTCGTCCACGCCGTTTTTGTTTGCGCTCACCACCGGCGTGCTGATCGGCGCGGCGCAGGCGGGCACGACGTACTCCATCATCTACGGCGTGATCGGGCGGCAGATTGCGCCAGAGCGCCGCTCCTGGGCCATGGGCGTGGCGGCGGCGGCCGGCTCCTTCGGCCAGTTCCTCTTGATGCCGATCGAGGGGCAGATGATTTTGCGCATGGGCTGGCAGAGCGCGCTGCTGGCCATCGTGGTGCTGGCGCTGATGATGATTCCGCTGGCCTTTGGCCTGCGCGAGCCGGGCTTTCACGCACGCCACGCCAGCTTGCGCACGCAGACGGTGCGCCACGCGCTGGCCGAGGCGCTGCGCCACCCGCCCTATCTGCTGCTGACGGCCGGCTACTTCGTCTGCGGCTTTCAGGTCACCTTCATCGCGGTGCACCTGCCCGGTTATCTGTCGGACAAGGGCCTCACGCCTCAGGTGAGCGCCTTGGCGCTGGCCATCGTCGGGCTGCTCAACATCGTGGGCTCCTACGGCGCGGGGCTGCTCGGGCAGCGCTTTCAAAAGCGCTGGATCCTGGCCGGCATCTATGCCTTGCGCGCGCTGGTCATCGCGCTCTTTCTGCTGGCGCCGGTTTCGCCCCTGTCGGTCTATGTGTTCGCGGCGACCATGGGCCTGCTGTGGCTCTCCACCGTACCGCCCACGAATGCGGCAGTGGCGCAGATTTTTGGCTTGCAGCACTTTTCCATGCTCAGTGGCTTTTCCTTCTTCAGCCACCAGCTTGGCAGCTTCATGGGCGTGTGGCTGGGCGGCTATCTGTACGACCGCACGGACAGCTACGACACCGTCTGGCTGATCGCGATCGGCCTGAGTGCGGCGGCCACGCTGCTCAACCTGCCGGTGCGGGAAACCCCGGTGCACCGGCCCGTGGCGCTTGCCGCATGAGCACTGCCCGCGTCTTGCTGTGGCTGGCGCTGGCGCTGGCGCTGCTGGCCGGGGCGCTGCTGTATCTGCAACCCGAATTCATGGTGCTGCTTGCCGAGCAAGTCTGGGCCTGCTTCTGAGATGCACGGCAATCTTGCTCCTTCGGAATGGATACGGCGCTGGTCCCACCTGGTGCGCCCGGGCGGATCGGTGCTGGACGTGGCCTGTGGCATGGGCCGGCATCTGCGCTGGTTTCATGAACGAAATCACGCTGTAACCGGCGTGGATAAAGCGCAAGCAGCTATTGATTTCATATCAAACCTGGGCGAAGCGATTTGTGCCGACATCGAAAACGGCCCCTGGCCGCTGGCCGGGCGCAGCTTCGACGCGGTCGTCGTCACCAACTACCTCTGGCGCCCGCTGCTCGCGACCATCGTCGCCAGCGTCGCGCCCGGCGGCGTGCTGCTGTACGAGACCTTCGCCGTCGGCAACGAAACCGTGGGCCGGCCGGCGCGGGCGGACTTTCTGCTGCAGCCGGGCGAGCTGCTCGGCGCCTGCGCGGCCTTGCGCACGGTAGCCTACGAGGACGGCTTTCTGAGCGCGCCCGAGCGCTTCGTGCAGCGCATCGCTGCGGTGCGCGCGCCGCTGGAAGCGCCCTCGGCCCCGCCTCGCCTGCCGCTCCGACTGCCATAGAATGCCCTTTTGCGGTTTTCACGCACGGATATGACCTCCCGCAGTTACCTCTTCACCGGCAGCACGGTTGCCCTCGTCACCCCCATGCACGAGGACGGCAGCGTCGACTACCCCACCCTGCGCAAGCTGATCGACTGGCACATCCAGGAAGGCACCGACTGCCTGAGCGTGGTCGGCACCACCGGCGAATCGCCCACGGTCAATGTCGAGGAGCACTGCGAAATCATCCGCGTGACGGTGCAGCAGTCCGCCGGTCGCGTGCCTGTGCTCGCCGGCTGCGGCGCCAATTCCACGCACGAGGCGATCGAGCTCGCGCGCTTTGCCAAGAAGGTCGGCGCGCACAGCCAGCTGCAAGTTGTGCCCTACTACAACAAGCCCACGCAAGAGGGCCAGTACCAGCACTTCAAGGCCATCGCCGAAGCCACGGGCGACCTGCCCATGGTGCTCTACAACGTGCCCGGCCGCTCGGTAGCCGATCTGCAGCACGACACCGTGCTGCGCCTGGCGCAGGTGCCCGGCATCGTCGGCATCAAGGAGGCCACCGGCGACATCGCGCGCGCGCAGTGGCTGATCCGCGACGTGCCCGAAGGCTTTGCGGTGTATTCGGGCGACGACCCCACCGCCGTCGCGCTCATGCTCTGCGGCGGTCAGGGCAACATCAGCGTCACCGCCAACGTCGCGCCGCGCCTGATGCACGAGCTGTGCGTGGCCGCCATCGCGGGCGACGCGCGCAGCGCCATGCAGATCCAGCGCCAGTTGCTGCCGCTGCACAAGCAGTTGTTCGTCGAAGCCAACCCGATTCCCGTCAAATGGGCGATGGCGCGCATGGGCCTGTGCGGCAGTGCCATGCGCCTGCCGATGACGCCGCTGGCCAGCCAGAACGAAGCCGCCGTGCTGGGCGCCCTGCGCGCCAGCGGGCTGCTCAAGTAACCCACCCACCGCAACACGAAAGACCTCCGCGTGAACACGACCCTACGCCTGAGCCTGCTGGGCCTCGCCGTCGCGCTCTCGGCCTGCTCCGTCCTGGAGAGCGACAAGATCGACTACAAGAGCGCCACCACCGGCTCCACCCTGGAGGTGCCGCCCGACCTCACGCAGCTGTCCACCGACACCCGCTACGTCGTGCCAGGCAAGGCCGCCTCGGCCGCCGCCTACGAAGCCGGGCGCGCACAGCAGGCGCAGGCCGGCATCAACGCCGCGCCCAAGGGCATAGGCGACGTGCGCATCGAACGCGCGGGCAATGAACGCTGGCTGGTAGTGGCGCGCTCGCCCAACCAGCTCTGGGACCCGGTGCGCGACTTCTGGCTGGAGCACGGCTTCGTGCTCTCGATCGACCAGCCGCAACTGGGCATCATGGAGACCGACTGGGCAGAAAACCGCGCCAAGATCCCGCAGGACGTGATACGGCGCACCATAGGCAAGCTGTTCGATTCGCTCTACTCCACCGGCGAGCGCGACAAGTTCCGCACCCGGCTGGAGCGCCGCGCCGATGGCGGCACCGACATCTACATCACCCACAAGGGCATGGCCGAGGTCTATACCAACACCCAGAAGGACAACACCATCTGGCAGCCGCGCCCGGCCGACCCCGAGCTCGAAACCGAATTCCTGCGCCGCCTGATGGTCAAGCTCGGCGTCTCCGAAGAGCAGGCCAGGGCAGAAGCCGCCGCCGCACCGGCCGTGGCAGCGCCTGCCGCCGCGCGTCTGGTGCAGGCCGAGGACACGCAGGTGATCGAGCTCAACGAGGACTTCGACCGCGCCTGGCGCCACGTGGGCCTGTCGCTGGACCGCACCGGCTTCACCGTCGAAGACCGCGACCGCAGCCAGGGCACCTACTTCGTGCGCTACGTGCCGCCAACCGAAAAGAAAGAGCCGGGCTTCTTCGGCCGCTTGTTTGGCGCCTCGGCCAGCGCGGCAGCGCCGGAAAAATACCGCATCGTGGTGCGCAGCAATGCGCAGCACAGCACGGTCTCCGTGCTGGGCGCGGACGGCAGCGCCGAGAGCCAGGCCAACGTCGAGCGCATGCTGCGCATCCTGGTCGAAGACATGAAGTAGCGCGCCAACGCCCCTCAAGGACGCAAAAGCCCCGGCCTGAGCAGGCCGGGGCTTTTTCATGGGCGGCGGATGGCGGCGCGCGCTGCTGCGAGCGAGAACCGCCCTCAGTTGGTACTGCTGGTAGTGGTGCTGGTGTTGCTGCCGTTGCCGCTCGCTGCCGTAGCCGCCTTGTCGGCAGCTTCCTTGGCCGCCTGGGCCGCGTCGCTTGCCGCTTCCTTGGTCGCGTCGGCGGCGTCGCGCGCCGCGTCGGCGGTGGCGTGCGCGGCATCCTTGGTCTTCTCTACCGCCGCATGGCCGGCAGCCTTGGCCGCGTCACCGGCTGCCGAAGCAGCCTGTGCGGCCGCATCCGCCGCATCCTTGGCTGCGTCCTTGGCGGCATCCACGGCGGCGTCGGAGCTGGATTGGGCGGGCGCCACAGCCGGTGCAGCCGGTGCCGGCGCCGGCGCGGGTTCCTGCTTGTCTCCACATGCAACGAGGGCGCTGGCGGCCACAAGCGAAGCCAATACGACGGAATATTTCATGATCGATCTCCCAAAAAAAGCAGGTAATTGCGTGTCCCGCCTGCGGCATCTCCTGCAGCCGCAGTGCGGGTTTCATGCGCCGCCAAAATGGTTGTGGCGCAGGACGAAGTCATTGTAGTGAGCCACGTCAATCCATATTTACCCGAATGCAAACCAAGGTTACAAACCCAGAACCGAGGACGCAAAGCCCGGCGTGGAGCGGTTGAGCAGCCATTCGTCGAGCTGCTCGCGCAGCAAGACCAGGCGCTCGGGCTCGCGCGTGGCCACGCCCTGGCTGCGCACCGGGTCGATGCGGTGCATGGCCCACGTTCTGGCCCAGCACAGACTGGGCAAATCCTGTGCCTGCGCCGCCCTGGCCTTGCGCGCCGTGACCAGATGCTCCCAGCGCACGCGCCATTGCACGAAGCGCGGGTGCAGCCGCAGCAGAGCGTCGTAGTGGCCCGCCAGCAGCACCAGACGCCGCCGGCCGCCGGCCCAGGCCTGCAGGCTCTCGACCACGGCGCGCTCGCCCAGCGGCCAATCGGCAAAGTCGGCGTCGCACAGCAGCAGCTCGGGCCAGCCCTCGACTGCCGCCTGGCGCAGCGCATCGCGCACCAGCTCGCGAAAAGCCTCGCGGCCCTCAAAGCGGCCGGTGGGCAAGGTGTCGGCGGGAATCTGCTCCATGTTCGGCCTCCTCGGCTGCGCGGCGCGCTCGCTGCTGCGACAATTCTGCGCCATGGACATCAATGAACATTGCGTGGTCGCCCTCACCTGGGTCTTGCAGGACACGCTGGGCGAAGAGCTTGACGTGCTGCAGGAGCCGACCGAATTCCTCGTCGGCGGCGACGACCTGCTTGCGCGCATCGAGCAGGCCTTGCAGGGCCACGGGCCCGGCGCCGAACTGGCGCTGCACCTGGAGCCCGAGGAGGCCTTTGGCGACTACGACGAGAGCCTGCTCTTTCTGGAGCCGCGCGCGGCCTTTGCGCCGGAGATCGAAGAAGGCATGCTGATCGAAGCGGCCAGCCTGCCCGCCGACATCGCTGCGCGCCTGCCTGCCGAGCACCTGTACACCGTGGCCCAGATTTACCCCGAACACGTGGTGCTCGACGGCAACCATCCGCTGGCCGGCATGGCGCTGCGCATCCGGCTCAAGGTGCATGCGGTGCGCGAAGCCAGCGCCGAAGAGTCCGAGCGGCGCAGCGCCGGCACCGGCTTCTTCAAGCTGCAAGACTGAGCGCAGGCGCGCTCACAAGCGCGAGATCTGCCCCTGGTAGTAGCGCACCCGGTCGCCCCGGCGCAGGTCGCCCACACCGGGCACGTCAAAGACCTGCTGATTGCCGTCATCAAAGCGCACGGTGACGTAGTAACGCCCGCTGTTGCCGCGGTTGGCCTGCCCTTCGATGGCATTGCCGGCCACGGCGCCGCCGATCACGCCGGCGATCGTCGCCAGCGCGCGGCCCGTGCCACCGCCGACCTGGTTGCCCAGCACGCCGCCCACGACGCCGCCGGCCACCGCGCCCGCACCGCTGGTGCCGCGATCGACGTGTTCAGACTCGATGCCGACCACGGTGCCATAGCGCGTGCCATAAGGGTCGGACTGGTAATGCTGCTGCACCTGGGCGGCCTGGCCGCGGTAATGCGGCGCGTTGCCGTATTCCCTGGGCTGGTTGCCGGCGCAGCCGGCCAGCGCGCCAGCCGCCAGCAGAGCCAGCACCGTCGCGCCGTGTCGAAAAACCTGTTTCATTCTTGAATCCTTTCTTGCAAATTGGCACCCTCAGCGGCGCCGACCTATTGCCGACCGGTGGAGCCATAACCCCTGCGACCCCGGTCGGAGGCCACAAATTCCTCAACCTCGCGAAACTGCGCCTGCACCACCGGCACGATCACCAGTTGCGCAAGCCGCTCCATGGGCTGCATGGTGAAGGCCGTCGCCGAGCGGTTCCAGCAGCTGACCATCAGCTCGCCCTGGTAATCGCTGTCGATCAGGCCCACCAGATTGCCCAGCACGATGCCGTGCTTGTGGCCCAGACCCGAGCGGGGCAAGATCAGTGCCGCAAAGCCCGGGTCCTTCAAATGGATGGCCATGCCCGTGGGCACCAGCTCCCACTGCCCGGGGGCCAGTTGCAGCGGCTGCGCCAGGCAGGCACGCAGGTCCAGTCCGGCGCTGCCCGCCGTGGCATAAGCGGGCATCTGCGCGCGCAGGCGCTCATCGAGAATCTTCAAATCGACCAGCATCGACAATCTCTTTGCCTCTTTGCAATCCGGCGCTTCAGCGCCCGCGTCCCTTGGCGCGAATGGCCTCGGACACCAGCCAGGCCAGCACGAACACCACCGCTGCGGGCAGCGCCACGGGCATCAGCGTCGTCACCAGCAGCAACACCACGCCGGCCAGCACCACCCTGAAAACCAGCGCCGGCCAAAACGCGGGCGCGGCCAGCGGGCGGGCCGCCTTGCCGCGTGCTGCAGCGCCCGCAGTGCTGCCATGCTCCGGTCGCCGCGCGGCAGCGTCGGCCATGCGTTTGCCGGCCGAGGCGCGCGCGGATGCGCCGCCTCGTGACTGCGCCGCCACGCCCGGGCTGCGCCCGCTCAGTTGCTCCACATAACGGGCAAAGTCGCCGTCCGGCGGCCCTTCTGCACCTGGCAGCTTCATGGCATGTCCTCTCGTGGCAAGTCCGCGCGTGTGGCGCCCAGGCGGCGCGCCAGCTCGGCCACCAGTTGGCGCGCCAGAGCGTGCTTGCTGGCCCGCGGCAGCTCCTGCACACCGGCCTCATCGACCAGCAGCAGGGCGTTGTCGTCCTGCCCGAAGGTGGCCGGGCCGATATTGCCCACCAGCAGCGGCACGCCCTTGCGCTGGCGCTTGGCACGCGCATGTTCCAGCAGGTTCTCGCTCTCGGCGGCAAAGCCCACGCAGTAGAGCGCTCCCTCCTGCGCGCGGCGGCTGGCCGCCACCGTCGCGAGGATGTCCGGGTTCTCGATGAAGCCCAGCTGGGGCAGCTGCCCCGTGCCGTCCTTCTTGATCTTGTGCGCGGCGACGGCCGCCGGACGCCAGTCCGCCACCGCCGCCGTGGCGATGAAGACGCTGGCGTGGGGCACGCACTGCTCCACCGCGCCCAGCATGTCCTGCGCCGACTCCACGTCCAGGCGCTGCACGCCGCGCGGCGTCGCCAGCGCCACCGGCCCGGCCACCAGCGTCACCTGCGCGCCGGCTTCGCGCGCCGCCCGGGCCAGCGCAAAACCCATCTTGCCGCTGGAGCGGTTGGTGATGCCGCGCACCGGGTCGATCGCCTCGAAGGTCGGGCCGGCGGTGATCAAGACCTGTTCGCCCGCCAGCAGCCTGGGGCTGAAGAAGGCCTGCAGCTCTTCCACGATTTCAGCCGGCTCCAGCATGCGCCCGTCGCCGGTCTCGCCGCAGGCCTGCGAGCCGCAGCCCACGCCCAGCGACACCGCGCCGTCCGCCACCACCTGCGCCAGGTTGCGCTGCGTGGCCGGGTGCAGCCACATCTCGCGGTTCATCGCCGGGGCCAGCAGCAGCGGCACGCGCTGCAGCGGCCGCGCCACGCACAGCAGGCTCAGCAGCTCGTCGCAGCGCCCCTGCGCCAGCCGCGCGATGAAGTCCGCGCTGCAAGGAGCAATCACGATGGCGTGCGCGTCGCGGCTCAGGTTGATGTGCGCCATCGCATTGGGCTCGCGCGCATCCCACTGGGAGGTGTACACCGCCCGCCCGCTGAGCGCCTGCAGCGTGGTCGCGGTGATGAAGTGCTCGGCCGCCTCCGTCATCACCACCTGCACCGTGCAGCCCGCCTTGCCCAGCAGGCGCACCAGCTCCGCCGCCTTGTAGCAGGCCACGCCGCCCGACAGGCCCAGCACGATGTGTTTTCCGGATAAAGGGGTCATGCGGGCAATTTAGCAGAATGCGCCGGCGCGGCGCTGGTCTGCGAGGTGTCGTGTCCAGGCTATGCAGGCGCTGGCTGCGCAAAGAGCCGGTTGACGATCCTCACGACCCCGCCGCGCACCTTCCGCCCCCATTCAGGCAAGGTAGTCGTTTATACTTGTATAAACACCGTTCCCTTGTTGATCCCGCGTTGGAGGCCCACATGACCGAAGTCCTGCTCAATATCAAATACTGGGGCAACAGCCTGGGCGTGCGCCTTCCCGCCAAGGTAGCCCGTGCAGCCCGCCTGAATGCCGAGCAGCGCGTGCGCATGCTGGTGGAGAACGGGCGCGTGGTCATCGAGCCGGTGCGGGATGCGCAACCTACCCTGGGTGAACGCCTGGCCCGCTTTGATGCCCAACGCCACGGTGGCGAAGCCATGCCTGACGCCGGTCGGCTGGGCGCCGAGCAGTGGTAAGCCGCACCCAGAAAACCTGGGTGCCAGACCGGCAGGACATCATTTGGATCGACTGCAACCCCCAGGCCGGTCACGGAATGCGCGACATCCACCCCTTTGTCGTGCTTTCTCCCCGCGCCTTCAATGACCGCACCTCGCTGGTGCTGGGCCTGCCCATGACCACCGCCGCCTACAACGCGGACAACCCCTTTGCCGTGGCCGCAGGCACAGCCAGTGGGCGCAAGGCCGGTGCTACCAGCTACGTGTTGTGCCACCAACCCAAATCGTTCGACTGGCGGGCGCGCGGCGCCACGCCCCATCCCATGCGCCGGGCCACTCCAGAAGTCTTTTCGCAGGTGTGCCTGATACTGAACCAGATCGTGCAGCTGGCCTGATTCGAATCCCCCCGCCAACACCGATCTGCCTTTTTGGCCAAGGCGCCTGAGCGCGCAACGGCCGTTACCTGATGGCGATTCGCAATTCTGGCTGTTCACCCTGTACGACAAGGACGAAATGGCTGACCTGAGCTCCGACGAGAAAAAGGTGCTCAAGAACATGCTGAAAACCGAACTGGAGGCACGTCGATGAAAAAACGGAACCTGTTTGCAGAGCTGACCGAAGGCTTCGAGGCCCTTTCGGGCGAGCGCCAAGGCAAGCAAACGCTACGCACCCACGAGGTCCAGGTGAAGGCCGCGCCCGATGTCACAGCCGCCGAGTTGCTTGCGCTGCGTGAGCGCCTGCACTTGTCGCGCCTCGTATTCGCAAGCTACCTGCGCACCAATCCCCGCACCCTGGAGAACTGGGAGCAAGGCCGGGCCAAACCCAACGCTCAGGCAGCGCTGCTGATCCGGCTGGTCGAGAAGTTTCCCGATACCGTGCAGCGGCTGGCGCTTGTCTGAACGACAAAAAACTCCGCATTCCGCACGATCAGGGCCACTTGGTGAGGGCGTGACGCCGCAGCGCTTGGCACCCTCGGATTGCCACTTCACCCCGTCTTGAAATTCCGAATTGGACGCCCGCATAATCCGAATCAGACGAAGGTAAAATCCGAAACAGCCGAAACTTTGTCCACACCTGGACATTCCCCATGACTGCTGAGCGGCAGCACTACCACCGTTTCTCTGCCCAGTTGGTCAAATCCGCTCTTGCCGACACGCCAGTCATTTTGATCGACGGGCCGCGGCAATGCGGCAAGACCACGCTACTGAGGCAGTTCGTGGACGAGCACGTGTCCTGGCTGTCGCTGGACGAAGAAACCACGCTCAATGCAGCGCTGAACGATCCTGTGGGCTTGTTGCGAGGCAGAGGCCGTGTGGCCATCGACGAGGTTCAGCGCGCGCCTGCCTTGCTGCGCACCATCAAGCAGTTGGTGGACGAAGATCGGCAACCGGGTCGATTCTTGCTGACAGGTTCAACCGATATCCTGACCCTGCCCACGCTTTCCGACAGCCTGGCCGGGCGGATGGAGGTGATCAACCTGCTGCCGCTGGCCCAGTCCGAGATGCGGCGCGCACCTTCATCGTTCCTGCTGAAGGTTCTGGCTGGCGAGCCGCCTGCCCAAGCTCTCGCGCCAGATACCGCCGCCACGCTGATGCAGGCCGTGCTCAAGGGCGGCTACCCCGAAATGACACACCGCACCGAGCCTGCGCGTCGGCAGGCGTGGGCGCGCGAATACGTGCGCGCCATCGTGCAACGGGACATCCGTGACATTGCGACGCTAGACAAGCTGGACCGCCTTCCTCGGCTGCTGCGCGCCCTGGCTCAGCAATCCGGCCAGCTCACCAACTTCAGCCAAATGGCTGGCCAGCTTGGCATCGATGACAAAACCGCGCGCAAGTATGTGGGTATGTTCGAGCAGGTGTTTCTGGTTCGTCGGCTGGAGCCCTGGTTTCGCAATCAACTGAAGCGGCAGATCAAAACACCCAAGCTGCATTTTCTGGATTCCGGTCTGCTTGCCACCATGCGCGGTCTTTCGGCAGATCGGTTGCAGCGCGACCGCACGGCCTGGGGTGCGTTGCTGGAAACCTTCGTGCATGGCGAGCTGTTGAAAATGCTGGCCTGGCAAGCTACCCCTTGCTCCCTGTTCCACTACCGAGACAAGGATCAGGCCGAGGTCGATTTCGTCATCGAGGCCGAGGCGGGGGACATCGTCGGCATTGAAGTGAAGGCCGCTGCCTCTGTCCAGCCAGCCGATTTCACGGGCTTGCGCAAACTTGCGACGGCCGCCGGCACGGATTTTCGCATCGGCATGGTGCTGTACGACGGCCATCAGGTTCTCTCCTTCGGCGGCAACTTGCATGCCGTCCCCCTGTCCTCTCTCTGGACTGGATGAATCCCGGCCTGCAAGGAAGCATCGCGCCGTGGCAGAGCTGCTTGGCAATCCGGCGGACCCCGTCGCGCACATCCCGTCTCCGTAGCTTGTCTGCAGATCACTCTCGGTGGCTGGTCGAATTAGCGTTCAAGCATTAATATGTCAAATATTTTTGACATATTCCCATTGCCTGACCATGAACCTGACTGAGATTGGACGTGCCGTGAGCGCCCGACGCGCCAAGCTGGGCCTGACCCAAGCGCAACTGGCACACCTGAGCGGCCTGTCGCGCCAGACCGTGGTGGGGCTGGAAAACGGCACCTTGAGCGATCTGGGCATCAACCGCGTGGGACAGATCATGGCAGTGCTGGGGCTCGATAGCTCCAAACCGGACACGCAAACGCGACGCAAAAAACGCGGCTTGTGGATGGCGGCCAAGACGGCGAGCGTCAGCTATGCACATGAGCTTGCCCCCGAGGTACTGGAGCAGGCGCTGGCCAGTGGCGATGTGCCGCCTTCGTTCGCCCCACACCTGACCCATCTGCTGGATGAGGCCCCCGTGCCCACCGTCGTGATGGCGGTAGAGGAGGCAGCTGCGCATGCGCATCTGCCGCCTCGGCAGGTCTGGCGCAACGTCGCAAAACTCGCGCGGTCGCTGTCCGTTCACCGTCGGGCGCTGTGGGCATGAACGCCAATGTGCTGCCCAGCGGCGCTTGGGAAAGCCTGTTCCCACGTGCCTTGGCCTTGATCGACGAGATCAGCAAGTACGGCGGCATGGCAGACCCGTTCTGGACCTTGGGCGGTGGAACCGTGTTGATGTTCCGCTACCGCCACCGGATGAGCAAGGACATCGACATCTTCGTGCCCGATCCGCAATACTTGGGTTTTGTCACCCCACGGCTGAGCGATACGGCGGCGGATATGACCGAGGACTACACCGAACAGCCAGGCATGTTCGTCAAGCTCCTGTTCGAAGAGGGCGAGGTGACAGTTTGTGGCAACGTAAGCAAGCCCCGCCCGGCATCGAGGCCTCGATGGCAACCGCCCCTCACCGCATCCTGCACATCACCCGCAAGCTGCCCCCCTTGGTTGGCGGCATGGAGCGCCTGAACTGGCATATTGCCGACGAACTCTCGCGTTCCGCGCAAGTGCACCTGATCGGCCCGCAAGGCAGCGCCGCCTTGCGCCCCGCCGCCGTGCCGGTGACGGAGGTGCCGCTGCGGCCCCTGCCCCGCTTTCTGCCGCGCGGGCTGGACCTGCGAGGCCATCGCGGCCGACCAGGGCCTGTAGCGCACCGGCGTGTTTGACATCTGGAGGCGCCATGACGAGGGCGGCGCCAAGACCCTGGCCGACAAGCCCTGCGGACGGCCCGTGGGCGTGCTGCGCGCCCTGAGCGAAGAGCAGGAGCGCGACATCCGCCGAGTGCTCAGCCTCCGCAAACCGAGGCAGGCCACCAAGCCATCCCACAGACTGAAGATGTGCCACGGAATCGTCAAATTGCATAGCTGTCTGCGCTCACCAGCAAACGATTTCAGATAGGTTTATATTTTAAATCCTTACCAGACAACCGCTAACAGCTCACTTTTTTGATTTACGACTTGGGCTGCAACTCGAACACGCCATCAGCGACCAAGTCGCTCTCAGAACGCATCCACCGGCGCATATCCGACCAGCTTGAGGTCTGCATCCAGCAACGCGACCCACTCTTTCACCTTGCTGCTAATTGTCCTATCCCAGCTTCATGCTTCTGACAGGTAGGAAGAGGCGGCTTTTGGAGGTTCCCGCTGGACTATGTAAGCCCGATGCGCTTCCAAGAGAACTGGTAGGCCAATCAGTGCATGAGAGCAGCTATGGGATACAGATTCCAAGGGCAAGGCCAAGTTGGCGGTACTGCGAAGGGTTGGAATGCACCTGCTGACCTTACAAGGTGGCAGGTGTTTCACTTTACTTTTGAATCCGCTCAATAAGAAGCCCGCCGCACTGGATCCAGTGCGGCGGGCTTTCAAATTACCCAAAAAGAATTTGCGTATTAATAAACGCCACGGCAACTCGAAGGCAGATACTTAGCCGGCATATCCGTCCCATCCGCCGTCAACCCGCAGCGCCAACCGGCGATATTAGTACCTGCAACTGCAGCAGTGAACGTACCGGCCGCAGTTGACGAAGGCGCCATGGAAACGACCTTGCCATCGGCTGTACCGCCAAGGCCAGTCGCTGTTTTTGCCGTAATAACACCGGCAGCAGAGACATGGAGTTCAGCAACCTGTTTTGTGGCAGCACCAGTTCCTGTGGTGCATCCCCACGCCGCATCATCTGCGGCAGGAAGAGCATTACCAGATTGGAAAACTTCTGTTACAGATGTGCGGCAAGAAGACATTGCCAAGAGCACTTCAGAAATTTTGGCACGCACCGTGTAATCCTGATACGCCGGCAACGCCACTGCAGCCAAAATACCAATGATCGCCACAACGATCATCAATTCGATCAAGGTAAAACCTTGCTGGACTTTCTTCATGGTCTTCATAAGACTATCCCTCACAAAAGTTGAAACAGGAGACACTCCGCTGGGTGCGTCGCCGCACGCCCTGTTGGCAAGCACTTACCGTGCCAGGCCAAACCAGCCGGCATGCGCATCATAGGGCAGGCGCGGGCGGCGGCGATTGGTACAAACGTCAAGTTTTGTACGCCGCGCCGCCGCTTTGTCGCAACAAGGGGGTGTCGCGCCCTCGCGTGTCGCGAAATTTTGGCGACAATGGGTCTTCCGCCCCGCCTTGGGCTGCCCTGGTCTTGTGCATGCACCCTTCCCTTACCTTCCCCTGCGCGGTCAGCCAGAACACGGCCGCGGCGCTGACCGGGCGCAGCGTGCGCACCTGGCAGCGCCGCGTGGAGCAGGGGCTGGTGGAGCGCCTGGGCGAAGGCCGCACGCTGGTGCCCTTCGATGCGCTGGTGCCAGAGCTGGCGGTGGCCATTGCCCCGGCCGACCTGCCGCTGCTGGCGCGTGCCGACGGGGGCGACGCCACCGCCCAGGCGGAGCTGGGCGCGCTGCTGGCGCTGGAGGCGCTGGCGGGCGCGGCCGGCACGCACGCGCAGGCAGACAGGGGCCGCAGCGCCGGCGCGGCGGCGGCGCTGTACTTTCTGCAGGCCGGCGCCGACCAAGGCAGCGCGGACGCGATGCATTGGCTGGCGCTGCTGCATGCGGCGGGGCTGGCTGGCGGGGGCAACGGTCACGAGGGCGACGGCGGCAAGGCGCTGGCGCTGATGTGGCTGGCGCGCGCGGCGGCACATGGGCACGTGATTGCGCGGGCGCAGTTGGCGGGCTTGGTGCCGGGAGACGGGGTGTTGAAGGCGTGATCAGCCCGGCCCGGTGAAATTGAAATGGGCGGTGGCGGGTGGTGGCGCTTGCCCCCACCCCTGCCCTCCCCCAAAGGGGGAGGGAGAAGGCCCGGCGGAATTTCGCGGCGGGGGCCTCTTTGCAAGGCGGCGCACATCAAATTCGCAGGCACTCATGCCGAGTACGACCGAATTGACGCCCATACCGTGGAGATCAAACCATGAGCCAGCACACCTTGCATCCCATTCGCACCGAGGACGATTACCGGGCAGCGTTGAAAACGGCGGAAAGTTTCTTCGATGCCCCTGATGAATGTGATCCCGCCAGTGAAGAAGGTGCCTGGTTCGAGGCGCTCCTCACCCTCATTGAAGCTTGGGAACGCAAGCACTACCCGCTGAAGCCGCTGGACCCCGTTGATGCGATCAAATTCCACATGGACCAGGCAGGCCTGACGGTGGCCGACATGGCACCCTGGATCGGCCCGCGCCACCGGGTCTATGAGATTTTGGGGGGCAAGCGCCCGCTCACGCTGCACATGATTCGCAGGCTTTTGGCGCTGGGCATTCCCGCCCAGACACTGGTGGGCAAGCCGGAGCCTGCGATGGGTTGAATGGGCAAGGGCATGCCGACTGCTGCAAGAGCAAACTGCGTGCACCGGATTGTTTTACCGAATACCGGTAAACGTGATAGAGTACTCTCCATTCATGCCCATTGTTTCCTTCAGGTGCCCAGACACTCAGCGCTTGTTCACCAGCGGCAAGACACGGCGTTTTTCCAGCTTCCAGTCTGTGGCAGAGCGCAAGCTGGCACAACTGGATGCCGCCGTGACACTGGATTTTTTGCGCAGTCCGCCAGGCAATCGCCTTGAGCTGCTGACGGGCGACCGCCAAGGGCAGCACAGCATCCGCATCAACGGCCAGTGGCGCGTGTGCTTTGTCTGGACGGACAAAGGGCCCATGAATGTGGAAATCGTCGACTATCACTGACGACAACGCCAGCCAGGAGAAAGACATGGTCAAAAACGGCATGCGCCCCATCCACCCGGGCGAAATATTGCGTGAGGACTACCTCAAACCTCTGCAGCTCAGCGCCAATGCGCTGGCCGGGCAACTGCACGTACCTGCATCGCGCATCAACGACATCGTGCTGGGGCGCCGGGGCATTACCGCCGATACGGCCTTGCGCCTGTGCCGCTTTTTTGGGGGTGACGCACGGTCATGGCTCAATCTGCAAACGGCTTACGATTTGCGCGTGGCCGAGCTTGACGGGGCAGTGCAACAGGCCGTGCAGACGGTGCACCCCATGCTGCATCCGACCTGAATATCGTTGATGCCAGGCATTCGCCCGCAGGCACTGGCAGGCAAGCCGAAGCCTGCGATGGGTTGAATGGGCAAGAAAGGGTGCGTGAGCAGTTGGCGGGGTTGATGCCGAGGGGGAACGCCAGACAACACGGCCGACAGGCAGCAGCAGGCCAACGCGAACTTCGGCTATCGCACCTCGGCCAGCAGGTTGGGGTGCTTGTCCAGCAAGCGCATCAGCAGCACGGTGGACTTGTGTGGCTGGGTCTTGCCGCGTTCATATTCGCTGAAAGCCGATACACCGCCGCCAAACAGACGTCCCGCCTCGGCTTGCGACAAGCCCAGTTTTTTGCGCGCGGCGCGCAGCGCCAGGGCTTGCCGTTGCCTGGCCTCCTGGCCAGCGGCCTCCACGGCCGCGCTCATGCGGGCGGCGCTGTCGCCCTGCAAGTCGTATTCGATTTCGCCGCAGGCCGGGCAATGCCAGCCAGTGACGCCCTTCACGGAATAGGGCACGCCCATGATCTCGCCATGCACGTCCTTGGTGGTGTGCACCAGGGCCGTGCCGTCGTCGCATTGCAGGCAGTACCGGTTCTTTGCGTCGGGGGTCATGTCAAAGCTCCTTGAACTGGAGCACCACCGCGCCATCCGCGCGAAAGGTGACTTTGATGTAGGCCATGCAGCCATTGGGACAAGGTGCGTGGTACACGTCTTGCCACAGGGTATGGTCGGCATGGGTCGTCATGCTTTTGTAGAACATGCGCCGCTCCAAACCAAGCACTACGGCCAATGTCTGCGCCTGCAATGGGCTGAATGGGCAAGAGAAGGTGCAATTTCCTTCAAAGCACCGCTTCCAGCCCCTTGCGCTCGATGATGTCCAGCAATTTTTGCGACGGTCCGCTGGGGCGCTTGTCGCCCACTTCCCATTTGCGGACGGTGGACGTGCTGGTGTTCAATACGCTGGCCAGCACGGCCTGGCTCAGGCGCAGCCGTTCACGCAGCGCCTTGACCTTGGCGGCATCGTAGTCTTGCACCGGCTTCAGACACAGCACGTCGTACTTCTGCATCTTGCGCTTGTCGATGAAGCCCAGACGGTACAGATCGTGTGCGCCTTCATGCACGGCTTCCATGATGCGGCTCTTGGCCTTGGGTGTGGTCATTGGCAGATCTCCTGCAAAGTGCCGTCAGCAACGGCGTCATCCAATTGCGCGTCCATGCGCTCCAACCAGTCTGCAGCGTAGTCCTTCAATGCTTGCAGTTCATCATCGCTGATGTTGTCGCGCTCGTTCTTCTCGAAGCCGAATACGAAAAACCAGCGACTGCCCTTGTTGGTGGCAAGCAGCGTGCGCACACCGCCGCGCTTGCCGCGCCCAGCCAGTCCGACGCGCTTCTTCACCACACCGCCGCCAAGGTCGGCATCGATCAGGCCAGCAGCCATCTCCTGAACGGCCTTGCACAAGGCGGCATCGGCAAGCTCCGTCTTGCGCATCCATCGCTGGAAATAACGGGTCTTGAATACGCGCTCCATGGGTTGAGATTATGCCACCAAGTGGCATAGATTACTTCCCACCATTCCCCCGATGACTGGCCCGATCACTCGCGCCGGGCAAAGGGGCGTGCTGACGATGTACCGAGGCCAGCTCGATACCCCATCCATCTGAATGGCTCCAGCATCTGACGCAGGGCACCCATTCGTCATCACGCCCCTTTGCCCGACGAAGTGCATCACGCTGGCGCAGCTGCTGTTCGGCATCCAGGCGCTCACGGCCAGCCGACGCAAGGACATGCTGGACCGCGCCCTGAACGAATTGCTGGAACTCTTCAAGGAGCGGGTGCTGCCCTTTGATGCGGATGCCGCGCGCCACTACGCCGACCTGGCCGTGACGGCCGGAAATGGCGGGCGCGGCTTTCCGACGCCAGACGGCTACGTCGCGGCCATTGCGGCGTCGCGGGGTTTCATCGTGGCTTCACGCGACACTGCGCCCTGCGACGCGGCTGGTGTCACTGTCATCAACCCCTGGACAGGCGCATGGAGCCAGGGTGATTGCCGGCCCCTCACCCAGCCTCTCCCCAAAGGGGAGAGGAGCCGGCTGGGCGGCCGCTGGCAGGCTTCAGGCGGTGGTGCGCGGGCAGAAAACGCGGATTCTGGGTGCGATTTTTTCCTGCATGGTGCGCGCCGTCACACGCATGTCGTACTCTGTCTGCAGGTTCATCCAGAAGCGCGGCTCCATGTCGAAGAACAAGCCCAGTCGCAAGGCGGTATCGGCAGTGATCGGGCGACGGCCGTGCACCAGTTCGCTGATCCTGCTGGGTGAGACGTCAATATCCGCCGCAAGCTGGCGGGCGGTGATGCCCATGGGCAGCATGTATTCCTCCAGCAGGATTTCGCCAGGGTGGATTTCATCGAGCAGTTCGGTCATTTTCATCTCCTGGTGGTAGTCCACGATTTCGACCCGATGCACACCGTCGTCGTGCCACGCAAAGCAGACTCGCCACTGGCCGTTGATGCGGATGCTGTGCTGCCCCTGACGATCACCTTTCAAGGCTTCAACCGCAGCTCCGCCGCCCTGGCATGCGCCTGCAAGCCTTCGCCGCGCGCGAGCACGCTGGCGGTGCGGCCCAGGGTTTGGGCGCCCTGCTCGCTCACTTCGATCAGGCTGGTGCGTTTTTGAAAGTCGTATACGCCCAGCGGGCTGGAAAAGCGCGCGGTGCCGCTGGTGGGCAGCACGTGGTTGGGGCCGGCGCAGTAGTCGCCCAGCGATTCAGTGGTGAAGGCGCCCAGGAAGATGGCGCCGGCGTGGCGCAGCAGCGGCTCCCAGCGGTGGGGTTCGCTGCTGGAGATTTCCAGGTGCTCGGGGGCGATGCGGTTGCTGATTTCGCAGGCTTCTTCCATGCTGCGCGTGTGGATGAGCGCGCCGCGGCCCGACAGGCTTTTGGCGATGATCTCGGCACGCGGCAATTCAGGCAGCAGGCGGTTCATGGCCTGGGCCACCTGGTCGATGTAGGCGGCGTCGGGGCACAGCAGGATGGCCTGGGCCAGTTCGTCGTGCTCGGCCTGGCTGAAGAGGTCCATGGCCACCCAGTCGGGCGGGGTGCTGCCGTCGGCCAGCACCAGGATTTCGCTGGGGCCGGCGATCATGTCGATGCCGACCTGGCCAAACACGCGCTTCTTGGCGCTGGCGACGTAGGCGTTGCCGGGGCCGGTGATCTTGTCCACCTTGGGGACGGTGGCGGTGCCGTGGGCCAGTGCGGCCACGGCCTGGGCGCCGCCTATGGTGAAGCCGCGCGTGACGCCCGCAAGGTATGCGGCGGCCAGCACCAGCGGGTTCTTGTCACCGCCGGGGGTGGGCACCATCATGATGATTTCGGGCACGCCCGCGACCTGCGCGGGGATGGCGTTCATCAGGACGCTGCTGGGGTAGGCGGCCTTGCCGCCGGGCACGTAGATGCCCACGCGGTCCAGCGGGGTGACTTTCTGGCCCAGCAGCGTGCCGTCTTCGTCGCGGTAGCTCCAGCTTTCGCCGCAGGCTTTTTTCTGCGCCTCGTGGTAGCTGCGCACGCGCCGGGCGGCGGCGGTGAGGGCTTCACGCTGGGCGGCGCTCAATCCGTCGTGCGCGGCTTGCAGCTCTGCCTGAGTCAGCTCCAGTTCGGCGACGCTGGCAGCCTGCAGCCGGTCAAAGCGCGCGGTGTATTCCAGCACGGCCGCATCGCCGCGCTCGGCCACCTGGGCCAGGATGTCGGCCACGCGCTGCTCGATGGCGGCGTCCTGCTCGGCCGACCAGTGCAGGCGGGCGGCAAAATCTTGCTCGAATGTGGCTGAAACCGTTGACAGGCGGGCGGGGGCAGCTAGCAATTTCATGGTTTTTCGATAGATTCCATTGTGGAATGTGGCCACCCATCCCAGCCGTCGTCTTGCTCCGCTAAAGGGATGGCGGTCAACACCTCGGCCAGTGAACGGCGGTGCGGTGCACCGGCCACTTGCGATGTCTGATCACCCAACGCAGCCGACCGCTTGCCAGACTGCACACGGATAAAGGTCTGCATGGCTTCGCGCAGCAATGTCACCCTATCCGTGCCCGGACCGGCCAGTTCCAGTGCCTGCTGGTACAACTCGTCGTCGATCGTGACCGTGATACGCATGGCGGGCTCCAAGACTGTTCAAATAGAAAGCAAGGCCATTTTCGCAGGAGCGGATTCAGCCGCGAACCGCTCTCGTGCCGTCTTGTTTTGCATCCACGGCCGTATCTCAGTCCGCTCCCACCGCCCCTGCAAACGCCTCGATGATGCGCTTGATGCGCGCCTGCTTGAGCTTGAACGCGGCCTGGTTGACCACCAGGTGGCTGCTGATGTCCATGATGCGCTCGACCTCCACCAGCTGGTTGGCCTTGAGCGTGTTGCCGGTGGAGACGAGATCGACGATGGCGTCGGCCAGGCCGGTGAGCGGGGCCAGTTCCATGCTGCCGTAGAGCTTGATGAGGTCGGCATGCATGCCCTTGCCGGCAAAGAAGTTGCGCGCGATGGTGGGGTATTTGGTGGCCACGCGCAGGCGTGCGCCCTGGTGCACGGCCTGCTGGTAATCAAAGTCGGTGCGCACGGCCACGCCGACGTGGCATTGGGCGATGCGCAGGTCCAGCGGGCGAAACAGGCCCTGGCCGCCATGCTCGATCAGGTTGTCCTTGCCGGCCACGCCCAGGTCGGCGCCGCCGTATTCCACGTAGGTGGGCACGTCGGTGGCGCGCACCAGCACCACGCGCACGTCGGCCTGGTTGGTGGGCAGGATGAGCTTGCGGGTTTTTTCCGGGTCTTCCAGCACCTCGATGCCGGCGGTGGCCAGCAGCGGCAGGGTTTCGTCGAAGATGCGGCCCTTGGACAGCGCCAGCGTGATCTGCTGCGTCATTGGATTCTCTCGATGTCCGCGCCCAGCTGGCGCAGCTTGTCTTCCATCGCGTCGTAGCCGCGGTCCAGGTGGTAGATGCGGTCCACCACGGTTTCGCCCTCGGCCACGAGGCCGGCGATCACCAGGCTGGCGGAGGCGCGCAGGTCGGTGGCCATGACGGTGGCGCCGGTCAGGCGCGCGCCGCCCGCCACGGTGGCCACGCGGCCGTCGACCATGATCTCGGCGCCCAGGCGCATCAGCTCCTGCACGTGCATGAAGCGGTTTTCGAAGATGGTTTCGGTCACTGTGGTGCTGCCCTGCGCCACCAGGTTCAGCGCCATGAACTGCGCCTGCATGTCGGTGGGAAAACCCGGGTATTCCATGGTGCGAAAGCCCTGCGCCACCAGGGCTGCGCCGCCGGGGCTCTGCACGCGCAGGCCGTCTGCCCCGGGCGTGAGGGTGACGCCGGCGCTGCGCAGTTTGTCGGCCAGCGCCTCCATGTGGTCCAGGCGCGCATGCTCGAGCAGCACGTCGCCGCCGGTGGCGGCCACGGCGCAGGCGAAGGTGCCGGCTTCGATGCGGTCGGCCACCACCTGGTGGGTGCAGCCGGCCAACCGCGCCACGCCCTGGATGCGGATGCTGCTGCTGCCGTGGCCTTCGATGCGCGCGCCCATGGCGATGAGCATCTCGGCCAGGTCGCTGACCTCGGGCTCCTGGGCGGCGTTTTCCAGCACGGTTTCGCCCTCGGCCAGGCAGGCGGCCATCATCAGGTTTTCGGTGCCGGTGACGGTGATCATGTCGGTGGTGATGCGCGCACCCCTGAGGCGCTTTTGCCCCTCGGGCAGGCGCGCGACGATGTCGCCGTGCTCTACCTCGATCAGCGCGCCCATGGCGCTCAGGCCCTTGATGTGCTGGTCCACCGGCCGCGCGCCGATGGCGCAGCCGCCGGGCAGCGACACCCGGGCACGGCCGAAGCGCGCCAGCAGCGGGCCCAGGGCCAGCACCGAGGCGCGCATGGTCTTGACCAGCGCGTAGGGTGCCTCCGGGCGCAGGGTGTCGGGCGCTGCGAAGCTCATGCCGCCGCGCTCGCCATGCGTGGTGCTCACCACGCCCATGTGGTCGAGCAACTGGCGCATGGTGCGCACGTCGTGCAGGCGCGGGACGTTGACCAGGTGCACCGGCTCGTGCGTGAGCAGCGCCGCGCACATCTGGGGCAAGGCGGCGTTCTTGGCGCCGGAGATGGTCACGCGGCCGTCGAGCCGGCGTCCGCCACGGATCAGGAGCTTGTCCATCGAATAAGAGTCAAATCGGGCTCTAACGCTTGCCCATCAAGCGCCAATAGCTATCAAAATGTGAATTTCCCCTTCCCCCTTTGGGGGAGGGTTGGGGTGGGGGCCGCCCGGACCGCAATCAGCGCACTGCGTGGGACAAGCCCCAAGCCCCCATCCCGGCCTTCCCCCGGCGGGGCAAGGAGCAAGAGAGCGGCGCCGGGCGGCAGCATGGCTCACACCGCCTGCTGCTGCGCCTGCTCCCACTCGGCCGGCGTGAAGGTCTTCATGGACAGGGCATGCAGCGCCTCGCTGTCCATGTGCGCGCGCACCGCGCCATAGACCAGCTGGTGGCGCTGGATGGGGCGCTTGCCCTCGAACGCGGGGGAGACCACCAGCGCAAACCAGTGGTGTCCGTCGCCGTCCACCTGCAGGTGCTCGCAGGCCAGGTGCTCGGCGATGAGTTGCCGGATGTCGTCAGCGGTCATGGGCACACCTTTGCGGAAAACAGAAAAATCAGTTGCGGATCTTGTAGCCGACGGCCAGCAGGCGCAGCGTCAGCGCGCTCACCAGCACCCAGGCCAGGCCCACCACGGCCAGGCTCACCCAGGGGGAGATGTCGCTCATGCCGAAGAAGCCGTAGCGAAAGCCGTCGACCATGTAGAAGAAGGGGTTGAGCTGGCTCACGCCCTGCCAGAAGGGCGGCAGGGTGTCTATCGAATAGAACACGCCCGAAAGAAAGGTCATGGGCACGATGACGAAGTTCTGGAAGGTGGCCATGTGGTCGAACTTGTCGGCCCACAGGCCCGCGATGACCCCCAGCGCGCCCAGCAGGCCCGCGCCCAGCACGGCAAACGCCAGGCTCCACAGCGGCTGGACGAAGCCCGGCTGGGCATAGAACAGCGTGACGACGAACACGCCCAGCCCCACCACCAGCCCGCGCACCACGGACGAGCCCACGTAGGCGGTGAACCACGCCCAGTGCGACAGCGGCGTGAGCTGGATGAACACCAGGTTGCCCATGATCTTGCTCTGCACCAGGCTGGAGGCGCTGTTGGCGAACGAGTTCTGCAGGATGCTCATCATCACCAGCCCCGGCACGAGGAAGGCGGTGTAGCTGAGCTGCCCGTACACCTGCAGCCGGTCTTCCAGCACGTGGCCGAAGATCAGCAGGTAGAGCATGGAGGTGACCACCGGCGCCACCACGGTCTGGAAGGCCACCTTCCAAAAGCGCAGCAGCTCCTTCCTGAACAGCGTGGGCCAGCCGCTCATGCGCCCTCCTGCGCCGCTTCGTCCTGGGCCGATTCCATGACATGGATGAAGACGTCCTCCAGGTCGGGCTTGCGGATTTCCACGTCCTCCACGCGCACGCCGGCGCCGCGCAGCACGCCCAGGTGCTGCTCGATCTCCTGCGCGCTGCCGGCCGGCAGCTGCGCCACCCGGCCCGTCACGCGCGCGAGCTGCGCCAGCGCGGGCGGCAGCGCGTCGTCGGTCTTGAAGCGCAGCACGCTGGTGGAGGCCTGGGACAGCAGCTCCGACGTATTGGCCAGCGCCACCACGTGCCCGTGCTTGAGCATGGCAAGGCGCGTGCACAGCGCCTCGGCCTCTTCCAGATAGTGGGTGGTGAGCAGCACCGCATGGCCCTGCCTGTTGAGTTGCGCGACGAACTGCCACAGGGTCTGGCGCAGTTCCACGTCCACGCCGGCAGTGGGTTCGTCCAGCACGATGACCGGCGGCTTGTGCACCAGCGCCTGCGCCACCAGCACGCGCCGCTTCATGCCGCCCGAGAGCTGGCGCATGTTGGCGTCCGCCTTGTCGGCCAGGCCCAGGTGCTCCAGCAGCTCGTCGATCCAGGCGTCGTTGCGCCTGAGGCCGAAGTAGCCCGACTGCAGGCGCAGCGTCTCGCGCACGCTGAAGAAGGGGTCGTAGACCAGCTCCTGCGGCACCACGCCCAGCAGCTGGCGGGCGGCGGCGTAGTCGCCGTGCACGTCATGCCCCATGACGCTGACCTTGCCGCTGCTGGCGCGCGCCAGCCCCGCGAGGATGCTGATCAGGGTGGTCTTGCCCGCGCCGTTGGGGCCCAGCAGGCCGAAGAATTCGCCCTCCTGGATCTCGAAACTCACCCCCGACAGGGCGTGAAACGGCCCATGCGGCGTGGAAAAGGTCTTGGAGACGGACTGAAAGGTAACGGCGGCCATAGGGAACCGGGCATTCTAGTCGGCGCCGTCTTCCCTGTCCTGCCCCTGCCTTTCGGCGCCGCCCCGGGAGCGCGCCTCAGGCGGCGGCTGGCGCCAGCAGTTCCTGCACGCCGTACAGGCCCGCCAGATCGAGCAGGGGCTGGGGCATCGCCCGGGTGGCCAGCTGCTTGCCGTCGTACAGCGCGGCGCGCCGGCATTCGAGCAGCACGGCAAGGGCGGAGCTGTCAAAGACCGACAGCGCCGCGCAATCGACCAGCACCTGGCTGCCCTGTTCGGCCTTGAGGCCCTGCAGCAGCAGCTGCAGGCAGGCGCCCGCCTTGGCGTGGGTGAGCGTGGAAGGCAGCACCAGCATGGCGCAGCACCGCTAGCGCGCGGGCGCGTTGGCCTGGTTGCGCGCCACCAGCGCCTCGATCAGGCCGTCCACGCCGCGGGCGTTGATCTCGGCGGCGAACTGGCTGCGGTAGGTTTCCACCAGCCATACGCCCATGATGTTGATGTTGTAGATCTTCCAGTCCTCGCCCGCCTTCTGCGCCAGGCGGTAGTCCAGCTCGATGGGGTCGCCCCGGCCGCGCACCTCGGTGCGTACCAGCACGTCCTTGTCGCCCTCGGCGGCGCGAAACGGCTTGACGGCGATGCGCAGGTTGGACACCTCAGAGAGCGCGCCCGCGTAGGTGCGCACCAGCAGCTGCTTGAACTCGTCCTGCAGGTGCTGCTGCTGCTCGGGCGTGGCGCGGCGCCAACCCGGGCCGACGGCGGCGGCCGTCATGCGCTTGAAGTCCAGGTGCGGCAGGATGATCCTGTCCACCAGCGCAACGATCTTGTGCACGTCGCCGGCCTTGATGGCCGCGTCCTTGCCGACGGCATCGAGCACCTCGTTGGACAGGCGCTCGATCATGGCATTCGGCGCCTCGGTCGCGGCCAGCGCCCAGGGCAGATGCCCGGCCAGCACGGCGGCGGCGACGGCGGCGCGCAGACAGCCGCGCCGGTTCAAGGAGTCAAAGCAAAAAACCGTCATTCATCTTCCTCCGGCAACCTGCCGTCGCTGTCCGCGGCATTGCGGCCGGATTGCCGCTCGCGCGCACCGAGGTAGAGGTCGCGGGTAAAAGTGTAGGGGTCCAGCGCCGCCGCGTCCCGCACCGCCGTGGCGCCGAGAAAGGCGGCACGCCGGTCGGCGAAGCGCAGCACGTACAGGCCGTTGCGCGTGCGCACCGGGCGCGCATGCCAGGCCAGGTCGCCCCAGGTATCGGCGGGCAGCGCGGCCGTGTCGCGCAGCGTGGACGGGCCCAGCAGCGGCAGCACCAGATAAGGGCCGCTGGGTATGCCCCAGCGCGCCAGCGTCAGGCCGAAGTCCTGCTTGTGGCGCTCTATGCCCGCCTCGCTGGCCACGTCGAACACGCCGCCGATGCCGATGAAGGAATTGATGCCGAAGCGCGCCAGGCTGTCGGCGGCCGCCCTGCCCTGGCCTTGCAGCACGTTGTTCACGAAGGACCAGAGGTCGGCGAGGTTGGCAAAGAAGTTGCCCACGCCCGTGCGCACCGGTCGGGGCAAGGCCTCCTTGTAGAGCGTGGCAGCGGGCGTAAGCAAGATGGTGTCAACCCCGTCGTTGAACTCGCTCATCGCCCGGTTGTAGGGCTCGAGCGGATCTTGCGGATGGGCGCCCGGCCCGGTGGCGCAGCCGGCCAGGGCCAGCAGCAGCCCCGCCGTCAGCGCCAGCAGCATGGCCCGCAGGCCGGGGCTTGCATGGTGAGAGGTGGTCATTTCTTGTTGTTGGCAGGGGCCGGCGGGGCGGCGTTGTCCTGCGCCTTGCCGTAGAGGAACTGCCCTATGAGGTTTTCAAGCACCACCGCCGACTGGGTGGCGGTGACGGTGTCGCCATCGGCCAGGTTCTGCTCGTCGGCGCCCGGCTCGATGCCGATGTACTGGTCGCCCAGCAGGCCGCTGGTGAGGATCTTGAGCGAGCTGTCCTTGGGAAACTGGAAGTGCCGGTCCATCTCCAGCGTCACGCGCGCCTGGTAGGTGGTGTCGTCGAAGGTGATGGCGCGCACCCGCCCGACGACCACGCCCGCGCCGCGCACCGCCGCCTTGGGCTTGAGGCCGCCGATGTTGTCAAAGCGCGCGCTGATGCGATAGCCCTGCTGCCAGTTGAGGTTGAGCAGGTTGGCCGACTGCAGCGCCAGGAACACCAGCGCGGCCAGGCCCAGCATCACGAACAGGCCCACCCAGACATCGTTTTTGGATCGTTCCATTGCGCCTCCTACAAGCTGAACATCAAGGCGGTGAGGATGAAATCGAGCGCCAGCACCGCCAGCGACGCGATCACCACGGTGCGCGTGGTCGCGCGCGCCACGCCTTCGGGCGTGGGCTTGGCCGCGTAGCCCTGCAGCACCGCGGTGAACGTCACCGCGACGCCGAACACCAGGCTCTTGACCACGCCGTTGCCCACGTCCTTGAACACGTCCACGCCGCCTTGCATCTGGCCCCAGAACGCGCCGCCGTCCACCCCTATCATCACCACGCCGACCAGCCAGCCGCCCAGCACCCCGACGGCGCTGAACACCGCCGCCAGCACCGGCATGGCAATCACGCCACCCCAGAAGCGCGGCGCCAGAATGCGCTGCACCGGGTCCACCGCCATCAGTTCCATGGCCGACAGCTGCTCGCCCGCGCGCATCAGGCCGATTTCGGCCGTCAGGGAGGTGCCGGCGCGCCCGGCGAACAGCAGCGCGGTGACCACCGGGCCGAGCTCGCGCACCAGGCTGAGCGTGACCATCAGGCCGAGCGAGGTCTCCGAACCGTAGAGCTGCAGCACGTTGTAGCCCTGCAGCGCCAGCACGAAGCCGACGAACAGGCCCGACAGCGCAATGATGGCCAGCGAATGGTTGCCCAGGAAGTGCACCTGGTCGCGCAGCAGCGCCGGGCGGCGCAGCGCCGGGCCAAGCAAGGCCAGCAGCCGCACGAACAGGCGCGCGCCCAGGCCGATGTCCGCCAGGCGGCTGCGCAGCGCCAGGCCCACGTCCGCGGGGCGCCACCAGCTCACCGTCGGCCTCCGGCCTCACGGGCCACGCCAAAGTCCTGCGCCATGCTGGGTCCCGGGTAGTGAAACGGTACGGGGCCCACAGGCAGGGCATGCACGAACTGGTGCACCAGCGGGTTGTCGCTGGTGCGCACCTCTCCGGGCGTGCCCTGGGCCGCGACATCGCCTTCGCCCAGGATGACGACATGGTCGGCCAGAGCGAAGGTTTCCTGCAGGTTGTGCGACACCAGCACCGTGGTCAGCCCCATGGCATCGTTGAGCCGGCGGATCAGCTGCGCCGCAATGCCCATGGAGATGGGATCGAGCCCGGCAAAGGGCTCGTCGTACATGACCAGCTCGGGGTCGAGCGCGATCGCGCGCGCCAGCGCCACGCGCCGCGCCATGCCGCCCGAGATCTGGCTGGGCATCAGGTCGCGCGCACCGCGCAGGCCCACCGCATGCAGCTTCATCAGGACGATGTCGCGCACCAGTGCCGGGCTCAGGTCGGTGTGCTCGCGCAGCGGAAAGGCGACGTTGTCGAACACGCTCAGGTCGGTGAACAGCGCGCCGAACTGAAACAGCATGCCCATGCGCCGGCGCAAGGCATAGAGCGCCGGCAGTTCGAGCGCGCCGACGTCCTGGCTGTCGACCAGCACCTGCCCCTGCTGCGCCCGGTGCTGCCCGCCGATCAGGCGCAGCACCGTGGTCTTGCCACCGCCCGAGGCGCCCATGATGGCCGTGACCTTGCCGCGCGGCACCACCAGCGACAGGTCGCGCAGCACCGCGCGCGCGCCATACCCGAAGGTGACGTTGCGCAGCTGCACTAGGGGTTCGGACATCGGGGGCTACTCGAAGGCGCCTGCGCGGCCAGCGCGGGCAAAGGGATCAATGATAAATGCAGCGCCAAATGCCCGCCGCGCGGCCCGCGCGCCCGGGCTGGAATAAACATATAGCATGCAACTATAATTGCCGGTTCCGTTTTGCACTGCAAGGCTTGGGCATCACCGCTTGCTGCCGGGTTTGGCAGACCAGGCGCGCAATGCCCGCCAGCTGTCCTTGCCACCCAGGAAAGGTCATCCCACGATGGATCAAGCTGTCGTCGCACGCCCCCCTTCACGCCCGGCCCACCGGCTGGCCACCGGTCTGCACCTGATAGGCGACCTTTATGGTTGCGAGTGTGATCCCAGGCTGATGTACGACGCGGCTTACCTGGAAGAATTCTGCAAGCAGCAGGTGGCCGATGCCGGGCTGACGTCGGTCGGCTCGCTGTTTCACGGCTTTGGCGAGGACGGCGGCGTCACCGGCGTGGTGGTGCTGGCCGAATCGCACCTGTCCATCCACACCTGGCCCGAATCGGGTTACGTGACGCTGGACGTCTACGTCTGCAACTACACCGAAAACAACCGCCCCAAGGCACAAAAGCTGTTTGACAGCCTGCAAGCCGCGTTCAACCCGAGCGAGCCTCGGCTGCATCGCGTCGATCGGGCATGACGGGCGCCGTGGCGGGCGCGCGCCAGGCCGTGGCGGAGCGGCTGAACGCACACTTCGGCTTCTACCTCACCCACTGCGAACTGCTGGCGCAAAGCCGCTCCGACTGGCAGCACATCGAGATCTTTGAGCACCCGCAGTTCGGGCGGGTGATGCGCATCGACGGCTGCTTCATGACCAGCGAGCGCGACGAGTTTTTCTACCATGAACCCATGGTGCACCTGCCGGCGATCGCGCACCCCGGCGTGCGCCACGCGCTGGTCGTGGGCGGCGGCGACGGCGGCGCGGTCGAAGAACTGCTCAAGCTCCCCGGCATCGAGCAGGTAACGCTGTGCGAGCTCGACGACGAAGTCGTGCGCATGGCGCGCCAGTGGCTGGCGTCCATCCATCGCGGCGCACTCGACGACCCGCGCGTGCGCCTGCAGCTCGGTGACGCGCGCATCTTCATGCAGGCCACCGAGCAGCGGTTCGATCAGATCGTGCTCGACCTGACCGACCCCTTCGGCCCGGCGGTGGAGTTGTACACGGTGCAGTTCTACCAGACCTGCCAGCGCATCCTGCAGCCCGGCGGCGTGCTTTCGCTGCACCTGGGCTCACCCATCCACCTGCAGGAGAGCCTGCAGCGCATCCACGCCTCGCTCAAGGCGGTGTTCCCCATCGTGCGGCCCTACCTGCAGTACGTGCCCTTGTACGGCACGCTGTGGTGCATGGCCATGGCATCGGACACCAGCGACCCGGCGGCGCTCACGCCGGCGCAGGTGGACGCGCGCCTGCGCGTGCGCGGCATCGGCCGGCTGCAGTTGTACAACGGGCAGACCCACCAGGCGCTGCTGGCCCAGCCCAACTTCCTGGTCGAGATGCTGCGCCAGCGCGCGGCGCCGCTGCACAGCGGCCAGCAGCTCGGCGACGTGCACGACCCGGCCGATCTGCCGCCCATCACCATCGTCGAAGGCTGAGCTCGCCCGGCGCGCGCGCAAGCGCCGCGCGCAGGGCTCACATCGCGTCGATCATCACCTGGCCAAAGCCCGAGCAGCTGACCTGCGTCGCGCCCTCCATCAGGCGGGCAAAGTCGTAGGTCACGCGCTTGCTCAGGACGGCCTTTTCCATCGCGCTCAGGATCAGGTCTGCGGCTTCGAGCCAGCCCATGTGGCGCAGCATCATCTCGGCGCTCAGGATCTCCGAGCCCGGGTTGACGTAGTCCTTGCCCGCATACTTGGGCGCCGTGCCGTGCGTGGCCTCGAAGCAGGCGACCGAGTCGCTCATGTTCGCCCCCGGGGCGATGCCTATGCCGCCGACTTGCGCCGCCAGCGCGTCGCTGATGTAGTCGCCGTTGAGGTTGAGCGTGGCGATCACGCTGTATTCGGCCGGGCGCAGCAGGATCTGCTGCAGGAAGGCGTCGGCAATCGCGTCCTTGACGACGATGTCCTTGCCGCTTTTTGGGTTGCGAAACTTGCACCAGGGGCCGCCATCGATCGGCTCGGCACCGAATTCGCGCTGGGCCAGCGCATAGCCCCAGTCGCGAAACCCGCCCTCGGTGTACTTCATGATGTTGCCCTTGTGCACCAGGGTCACATTGGGCTTGTCGTTGTCTATCGCGTACTGGATGGCCTTGCGCACCAGGCGCTCGCTGCCCTCGATGGACACCGGCTTGACCCCTATGCCCGAGGTGTCGGGAAAGCGGATCTTGGCCACGCCCATCTCGTCCTGCAGAAAGCGGATGAGCTTTTGCGCCTGCTCGCTGCGCGCAGGCCACTCGATGCCGGCGTAGATGTCTTCGGAATTCTCCCGAAAGATCACCATGTTGACTTTTTCGGGCGCCTTGACCGGGCTGGGCACACCGCGGAAATACTGCACCGGCCGCAGGCAGACATAGAGGTCAAGCTCCTGGCGCAGCGCCACGTTGAGCGAGCGTATGCCGCCCCCTACCGGCGTGGTCAGCGGCCCCTTGATGGAGACCACGTAGTCCTTGAGCGCCGCCAGCGTCTCTTCGGGCAGCCAGACGTCGGGACCATAGACGCGCGTGGCCTTCTCGCCCGCGTAGACCTCCATCCAGTGGATCTTGCGCCGGCCGTCGTAGGCCTTGGCCACGGCCGCATCCACCACCTTGATCATCACCGGCGTGATGTCCACTCCGGTGCCGTCGCCCTCGATGAAGGGGATGATGGGCTGATCGGGCACCGCGAGCGACAAGTCCGCGTTGACGGTGATCTTGCTGCCCTGCGCGGGCACCTGGACGTGCTGCAAACTGCTCATGCGCGTGCTTCTCCCCCTTGTGAGCGCGAAACCCGTGACCAAGCCCGCGCAGCACACCAGGGCCGCGCGGGCTCGAAACGCGTCAAATTCTAGTGAAGAAAACCCGGCGCACCGTCAACCCCCGGATGAGCGCGGCCGTTCAAGCATGCGCAACGCGGCGTCTCGCGCTGCACTTTGCAACCAGGACATCAGCACCATGAAACAGCTTTTCGCTCTCCTCGCTTCCAGCCTCATCGCCTTCGGCGCAGCCGCCCAGGGCCAGCCGGCGCCCGCCGAGCCCATGGCACCTGCCGCCGCCGCTGCACCGGCCGCCCCTGTTGCGGCAGCGCCCGCCGACACCGCAGCGCCCAAGGCCAAGACGTCCAAGGCGGCCAAGGCCCACAAGAAGGCTGCCAAAAAGCATGCCAAGCGCCCTGCCAAGAGGGCTGCCAAGTCGGCCGCCTGAGACGGCTCAGCGTCCGCCCCCGTACAGGGCAGACAGGCAAAGCCCGCAAAGTATGATCTTTGCGGGCTTTTTTACGGGTCGCCCCATGTTCGCCACCGCTTCACGTTTTCTCTGTCTGCTCGCCGGCCTCGCCGTGGCCGGCTTCGCGTCGGCGCAGTCGGGCCAGCCGCCGCAGACTTCGCTTGCGCGCGTGGCGCTGCAGGCCGGCATTCACCGCATCGACGCCCAGGTCGCTGCAAGCGCGCAGCAGCGCCAGATCGGGCTGATGCACCGGCGCCAGATGCCCGAACACGAGGGCATGCTCTTCGTCTTCGAAGAGCCGGGCGTGCAGTGCTTCTGGATGAAGGACACGCTGCTGCCGCTCACGGCCGCTTTCATCGCCGACGATGGGCGCATCGTGAACCTCGCGGACATGCAGCCGCAGACCGAGGACGCGCACTGCTCGGACAAGCCGGTGCGCTACGTGCTGGAGATGAACCAGGGTTGGTTTGCCCGCAAGGGGCTCAAGAGCGGCAGCCGCCTTTCCGGTCCGCCGTTTGACGCTCGCTGAAGCGCTAGCGCGCTTCAGTCGTGCACCACCAGCACCGGCACCCGCACGACGCCCAGCACGCGCTGGGTGACGCTGCCCAGCACCAGTTTTTCCAGCCCGCGGCGGCCGTGCGAGCCCATCACCACCAGGTCGGCGCCGGTACTCTTGCAGGTGTTGAGCACCCCGTCGTGCACCGTGTGGCCTTCACCGACCACGGTATTGACCTGCGCCACCCCGGACTTTTCCACCAGCGCGCGCGCCGCGTCCAGCGCGGCATTGGCTTCGGCGTTGGCGGCGGTCAGGTATTGCGCCTGGCCGTAGGCAAAGTCTGCGCCGACCCCGGTAAACGGATAGGGATCGATCACGTACAGCAGGGTCACTTCGCTGGCGAAGGCCTGGGCCAGAGCCGCGGCGCGGGCGACCGCGTTCATCGAGGTGTCGGAACCATCGACCGGAACCAGAATGTGCTTGAACATGGGATGCTCCTTTCGCGGCCAGCGGCCGTAGTCGTTGCGCTCGATGATTATTGACCATCCTCACCCAGGAAATGCCCGCGCCGGCAGGTCAGCACCAGGGTGTCGCGCCAGCCGAAATCGCCCGTGGGCTGAATCGGCGTGGTTTCGTGAATCATGCGCGCATCGTCGAGCAGCAGCACCGACCAGGGCTCGCTCAGCGTGAAGCGCTGGCCTGCGGGGCCCTGTGCCTCGAAGATGCGCGTCTCCCCGCCCTTGATGCGCTCGCGCGCCACCAGAAAGACGGCCACCAGATCCACGCCGTCGCGGTGCGCGCCCTCGGGCGTGGGGCGACCAAGGCCGCCGGCGGTGTCGATGCGAAACTGGTGCGCTTCCACGCACCAGCGCGCGGGCGGCGCGTGGGGCGGCAACAAGGCTTTTTGCGCCAGCGCGGCCAGCGCCTGCAGCAGCCTGTGCCACTGCGTCAGCGCCACGCTTGCGTCGAGCATGGGTGCAAACCAGCGCAGCATGCCGCCATGCAGCGCGTTGTATTCGACCGGCTGCCAGTGGGCGCGGTGCGGCACCTGCATGCTCAGGCCTCCCTGCACCACGAAGCAGGAATGGCGCCGGCGCCGGTAGCGCCCCGCGTCCTTGAGGTAGTCGTCGGGCGGCAGATCGTCCCAGTCGGGCTGCAGCGCCGCCAGATCGGCCAGGGGCAGATGCAGCCAGCGGGCGACGTCGCAAGGCGCAAGCACCGCATAGCCGCGTTCACGCAAACGGCGCGCAAGCGCCGTGGCCGGGGCGTAAGGGGGTGAAAAATCGGTGACCGCCATGACGCCAGAGCTTACGGCAAGGCGGGGCGGGCCGATGCGCATCAACGACAATCGAGCGGCTTTTTGAATTTTCCCCGCCGCTCGCCGCTGGCGCGAGCGCGGGCTGTTTTGCCGTCGTTGATTCTTTGCCCGACATGAATATCGTCATCCTGGATGATTACCAGGACACCGTGCGCAAGCTGCGCTGCGCCGAACGCCTGGCCCACCATTCGGCCAAGGTGTACACCAATACCGTCAAGGGCCTGGGCCAGTTGTCCGTGCGCCTGCGCGATGCCGAGGTCATCGTGCTGATACGCGAGCGCACCCACATCAGCCGCCAGCTGATCGAAAAACTGCCTCGGCTCAAGTTCATCGCCCAGACCGGCCGCGTCGGCCCGCACATCGACCTGGCCGCCTGCACCGAGCGCGGCATTGCGGTAGCCGAGGGCAGCAGCTCTCCGGTTGCGCCGGCAGAGCTGACCTGGGCGCTGCTGATGGCGGCCATGCGCCGCCTGCCGCACTACATCGCCAACCTCAAGCACGGCGCGTGGCAGCAGGCCGGGTTGCGCTCGGCGTCGATGCCGCCCAACTTCGCGCTCGGCCAGGTGCTGCGCGGGCGCACCCTGGGGATCTGGGGCTATGGCCGGATCGGCCAGATCGTGGCGGGCTACGGGCGCGCCTTTGGCATGAATGTGCGCGTCTGGGGCAGCGAGGCCTCGCGCACCCGCGCCCTGGCCGATGGCTACCAGGCGGCGGGCACGCGCGCCGAGTTCTTCGAGCAGTGCGACGTGGTCTCCCTGCACCTGCGGCTCACGCCCGAGACCATGCACCAGATCACGCTGGAAGACCTGTCGCTGATGAAGCCCACCGCCGTACTGGTGAACACCGCGCGCGCCGAGCTGCTGCAGCCCGACGCATTGATCGCCGCGCTCAACCGCGGGCGCCCCGGCATGGCGGCGATCGACGTGTTCGAGAGCGAACCCATCCTGCAGGGCCATGCGCTGCTGCGCCTGGAAAACTGCATCTGCACGCCGCACATCGGCTATGTCGAGCAGGACAATTACGAGCTGTACTTCGGGGCGGCCTTCGACAACGTGGTCAACTACATCAAGGGCACGCCCACCAATGTCGTCAACCCCGGCGCGCTGCAAATGCGCCGCTGAAGCCGGCCATGGCCGAACCCCTGCTCTGGCTTGACGACGGCACGCCCGCCAGCGCGCGCTTTGGCGACCGCTACCACAGCCGCGCCGGCCACGGCCTGCCGCAGGCGCGCGGCACGTTCCTGGCGGGCTGCGAACTGCCGCAGGCCTGGGCCGGCCGCGCGCAGTGGCACGTGCTTGAAACCGGCTTCGGGCTGGGGCTGAACTTCCTCGTCACCTGGGACGCCTGGCGCAAGGACCCGGCGCGCCCGCGGCTGCTGCATTTCAGCTCCTGCGAGGCCTGGCCCGTGGGCCCCGAGGCGTTGCTGCGCGCCGCCCCGCCCGAGCCCGCGCTGCAGGCGCTCGCGGCCGAGCTGGCGGCGCAATACCAGGGCATGACGCCGGGCGTGCACCGCCTGGTCTTCGAGCACGGGCGGGTGTTGCTCACCATTCTTGTGGGCGACGTGCAGCGCATGCTGCGCGCGCAGCGGCTGCAGGCCGACTGCGTGTACCTGGACGGCTTTGCACCGCGCCTGAACCCGCAGATGTGGAGCGAGCACACGCTCAAGGCAGTGGCGCGCAGCTGCCGGCGCGGCGCGCGCATTGCTACCTGGTGCACCGCGCGCAGCGTGCGCGAGACGCTGGCGCGCTGCGGCTTTGCGCTGCACACCACCGCCGGCGTCGCGCCCAAGCGCGAGAACCTCAGGGGCAGCTACGAGCCGCCCTGGCAACCACACCCGGTTCGCGCCGCGCTGCCCGCCGCCACGCTGCCGCCCGGGCGCCGCTGCGCCGTGGTCGGCGCCGGCCTGGCCGGCGCCGCCGTGGCCAACAGCCTGGCGCGCAGAGGCTGGCGCGTGACGGTGCACGAGCGCGGCGCCGGCGCGGCCAGCGGTGCGTCGGGCGTGCCCGCCGCCATCGCCGCGCCCCATGCCTCACCCGACGACAGCCTGATCTCGCGCCTGTCGCGCGCCGGACTGCGTGCGCTGCGGCTGGCGCTGCAGCAGCATGCGGGCGACCTGCAAGGCAGAGACTGGGCGCTGGACGGCGTGCTCGAACACCGGGTGGGCGAGAGCGCCGGCCTGCCGGGCGACAGCCCCGAGTGGCGCCACTGGAGCGTTCCGGCCGACGCCGCGCAATGCGCGCAGACCACGCTGGCGGCGCCGGCCAGCGCGCTCTGGCATTCCGGCGCAGGCTGGCTGCGCCCGCAGGCGCTGATCGAGCGGCTGCTGGCGCAGCCAGGCGTGGCGCTGCGCACGCACTCCGACGTCGCGCGCATCGAAGCCGCCGGCGGGCCGGGCACGCGCTGGCGCCTGCTGGACGCCCGCGGCCGGCTGCTGGACGAGGCGGATCTGCTGGTGGTGTGCGCCGGCGCGGCCAGCGGCGCGCTGAGCCCGGCAGCCGCTGCCCTGCCGCTGCAGCCGGTGCGCGGCATGTGCAGCCTGGGGCCGCGCACGCGCGCCGATGGCGACACGCCCTGGCCGAGCCAGCCGGTCAATGGCCACGGCATGCTGATTCCCGGGCCGGTGGGCAACGCGGCGCCCTATTGGGTCTGCGGCTCGACCTTCGAGCGCGGCCAGGAGCGCCTGCCGCTCACGCCGGCCGAAATCGCGGCGGGGCACGAAGCCAATTTCGCCAAGCTGTCGCTGCTGTTGCCGGGGCTGGCGCCGGCGCTCGCGCCGCGCTTTTTGGATGGCGGCGCCACCCTGAGTTTTTGGTCCGGCGTGCGCTGCGGCCTGCCCGACCATCTGCCGCTTGTTGGCCCGCTGGATGCGGCGCGCCAGCCCGGGCTGTGGCTGTGCACCGGCCTGGGCGCGCGCGGCGCGACGCTGGCCAGCCTGTGCGCAGAACTGCTCGCCGCTCGGCTGCATGGCGAGCCGCTGCCGCTGGATGCGGCGCTGGCGCGCGCGCTGATGTCCGAACGCTTTGCGCCAGCGACGCAACCGGCTTGCGCCTACACCGACGCATGAGACCGCTCTCGCGCCCCGCTGCCCTGGCCTGCCTGGCGCTGAGCATGTCGCTCGTCGGCACCTACGTGGCGCTGTCCAAGCCGCTGGCGCTGGTGTTTCCGGTGATGCTGCTGGCCTGGCTGCGCTTTGGCCTGGGGGCGCTTGCCATGCTCGGCTGGCTGCGCAAGCCAGCGGACGAGCCGGCGCTGGGCATGCACGCCAAGGGCCTGCTGTTCCTGAACGCGCTGCTGGGCAATTTCCTGTTCACCGTGTTGATGATTTATGGCGTGAGCCTGACGAGTGCGAGCACCGCCGGCGTCATCATGGCCTCCATCCCCGCCTGGGTCGCGCTGCTGAGCCGTTTCTTCCTCGGCGAGCGCATCGCCGCGCGCACCTGGCTGGCGATTGCGCTGGCGGCGGCCGGCATCGCGCTGTTTGCGCTCGGCAAGCCGACGGCTGCGCCGCCTGCAGAGCTCAGCGGCACGCCGGGCACGGGGGCGCGCTGGCTTGGCGGCATGCTGCTGCTGGGCGCCTCATGTTGCGAGGCGGCCTATTCGGTGATAGGCAAGCGCCTGACCGCTTCGCTCGGGCCGCGGCGCATCTCGGCGCTGATGAACCTCTGGGGCTTCGTGCTGGCCACGCCCGCAGGCCTGTGGCTGGCCTGGCAGTTCGATTTTTCGGCGGTGTCGTGGCCGAACTGGCTGCTGTTGCTGTTCTACGCGCTGGCCGCCTGCGTGTGGAGCGTGTGGCTGTGGATGACGGGCCTGTCCACGGTGCCCGCCTCGCAGGCCGGCGTCTTCACCACCTTCCTGCCCTTGAGCGCGGCCCTGGTCGGCGTGCTTGCGCTGGGCGAAGCCATGGGGCCGCTGCAGTGGCTTGCGTTTGCGTTGGCGCTGGCCAGCGTGGTGCTGGCCACGGCGCGCCTGCCGCGGCTCAGGCGTGCATCGCCCGCTCGCTGACGACCATGCCGTCGGCGTCGGCATAAAGCCAATCGCCCGGGCGCACCCAGGTGCCCTGGATCTGCACCGGCACGTCGGCCTCGCCCGCGCCGCGCTTGTCCGTGGCCATGGGCACGAGCGCGAGCGCCCGGATGCCAAGCGCCAGTGCGTCGAGTTCGGCCACGTCGCGCACGCAGCCGTCCACCACGATGCCGGCCCAGCCGTTGCGCGCGGCAGCGGCCGCCAGGTTGCCGCCCACCAGCGCCCGGCGCAGCGAGGCGCCGCCGTCCACCACCAGCACCCGGCCCTCGCCCGGGCGCTGCACCGCCTCGCGCACCAGGGAGTTGTCCTCGAAACACTTGATCGTGGCCACCCGGCCGTGGAAGGCGCCGCGCGCGCCGAAGTGCCGAAACACCGGCGCCAGCACGCGAAACGCGCCACTGGCGTCGTCCCGGCGGGCGTCGCAGAGATCGCAGGTGGCGGGGCTTGCGGGCGTGGTGGTGGCGGCAGTCATGGCAGCAGTTCGGTCAAGTGCAAACCGGCGCATTTTGCCCCGGCTGTTGCCCCTGCGCCGCACCCGGGGGCCGCGGGAGCACAAAAAGTGGCCTGCCGACTTGGCAAGCGGGCATTTCCCGCTAGTATCCGTGCCCGGTTCAGTCGCTGCCAAGCACTGGCTTTCTCATGGACAAGACAAGGACTACCGACACATGGCAACCGCAAGCAAGAAGGCTCCCGCCGCCAAGAAGCGCACTCCCAACGCCGCTTTCATGAAGCCGCTCACCCCCGACGCCGCGCTGGCTGCCGTGATCGGCAACAAGCCGCTGCCGCGCACCGAAATCGTCAAGCAGTTGTGGGTCTACATCAAGGCCCACAAGCTGCAGGACGCGAAGAACAAGCGCATGATCAACGCCGACGCCAAGCTCAAGGTCTTGTTCGGCAAACCGCAGGTTTCGATGTTCGAGCTCGCCGGCCTGATCGGCAAGCACGTGAGCTGAGCGGCGGCAAGCCTCTGACAAAGACCGGCGCGAGCCGGTTTTTTTGTGTCTCGGGAATTTTATTGAATGCGACGAATTCTCATTTATACTTGCGTCCCACAGGGCTTTTGCCGTTGCCGCCATGATCGTTTGTGTCTGCCATCGTATTTCCGACCGTGAGATTGCCCGCCATGCGCGGGCCGGTCTGAGCTTTGACGAGATCCAGTTGGAGCTCGGCGTCGCCACGCAATGCGGCTGCTGCGAGCAGACGGCGCGCGAGCTGGCCGCCCAGTGCGACAGCGCCCAGCCGATTGCGGCGCTGCACAATACGCTGCAAGACGCCGCCCTGAAGCCGCAGGCGACGCGCTGACGGGCCGTCGCAAAATTCTGCATCAAATCTGCTTCTAACCCTTGCTGGGCAAGCGGTAGAAGCTATCTTTTTCATCAATGAGCCACTTCGAGCATTACGCACGTCCGCGCGCCAGCAGCCGCACGGTGGCCGTCGTCGGCTCGGTGCTGGCGGCGCACGCGCTGGCCATCTGGGCGTTGCAGACCGGCTTGCTGCGTCAGGCGGTGCAAATCGTCGTGCCGGTTGAAGTGCTCAGCGAATTCATCACGCCACCTGCCCCGGCGCCGCAGCCTCCGCCGCCGCCACCACCGCCTGAACCGCCCAAACCCGCACCCGCCCCGCCGCCGCCCCCGGTGCGCCATGCGCCCAGCCCGCCCAAACCCAAGGCCGCGCCGCCCAGGCCCGCGCCCATGCCGCTGGCGATCGCCGACCCTGAGCCGGCGGCGGACGCGCCCGTGGGCGTGATCGAACCCCAGCCTCCGGCGCCGCCCCTGCTCGCGCCCGTGGCCCCGCCGCCACCCGCGCCCCCTGCCCCGCCGGCGCCGCCCGCGGTGGTTGCGCCGTCGAGCAACGCCAGCTACCTGAACAACCCGCCGCCGCAGTATCCGGCGATCAGCCGCCGCCTGAACGAGCAGGGGCTGGTGGTGCTGCGCGTGCTCATCGGCGCCGACGGCCTGCCGCAAAAGGTGGAGGTCAAGGAGTCAAGCGGCTACGAGCGCCTGGACCAGGCGGCGGTCAAGACCGTGCTGCGCTGGCGCTTCGTGCCCGGCACGCGCGACGGCGTGGCCGAAGCCATGTGGCATCTGCAACCGATCAACTTTGTCCTGACCCACTAGAAACACCACCATGGAAACACAACTCGGCCTCTGGCACCTCTGGGAACAGGGCGACTTCGTCACCCGCGCAACCGCCGCGATCCTGCTCGTCATGTCGCTGCTCACCTGGATCGTGATCCTGGTTAAGGCGATGAACATCGTGCGTTTCAAGCGCGACGCGCGCAACGCCCGCGACTTCTGGCACAGCGAGGACTTCGCCGCCGGCCTGACCAAGCTGGGCAGCAATCCGGGCAACCCCTTTCTCTACCTGGCGCTGGAGGCGCGCGAGGCGACCGCCCACCACCGCAACACCCAGGCGCATCTGCACGACACGCTGGACGTGAGCGACTGGCTCACGCGCTGCCTGCGCAACTGCATCGACGAGTTCACCGCGAGCATCCAGTCGGGGCTGGCAATCCTCGCCTCCATTGGCTCGACCTCGCCCTTCATCGGGCTGTTCGGCACGGTCTGGGGCATCTACCACGCCCTGATGGCCATCAGCGCGACCGGCGCCTCCACCATAGACAAGGTGGCCGGGCCCATAGGCGAAGCGCTGATCATGACGGCGCTGGGCCTGGCCGTGGCCATCCCTGCGGTGCTGGGCTACAACGCGCTGGTGCGCGGCAACAAGTCCATCCTCAACCAGCTCTCCAGTTTTGCCCACGACCTGCACGCCTATTTCGTCACCGGCGCGCGCGTGAGCCTGCCGGGCGAAACCAGCAACGTGCTGCCGATGAAAAAGGGGTGAGGCCATGGCCTTCGGAACCCAGGACGACAGCGACGAGGTGATGAACGAGATCAACGTGACGCCGCTGGTGGACGTCACGCTGGTGCTGCTGATCATCTTCATCGTGACCATTCCGGTGATGAAGCACGCGGTGCCGGTGGACTTGCCGCGCGCCGTCAGTCAGAAGGAGGTGGTGCAGCCCGAGACCATCCGCCTGACGATCACCGCCGACGGCAAGTACCACTGGAACGAGAGCGACATCGCCGACGACGAGCTCGAAGCTCGGCTGCGCCAAGAGGCGGCCAAGGACCCGCAGCCCGACCTGCACATCCGCGGCGACAAGGATGTGCGCTACGAGCGCGTGGCCAAGGCGATGTCGGCGGCGCAGCGCGCCGGCGTGCGCAAGATCGGCTTCGTCACCGACCCTAGCGAATAGACAGCGGGCGCCGCCCTCTCACAGACCCAGGGCGGCGATACCGGCCTGGGCAATCTGCGCGTCCTGCACCGACTTGACGCCGCTCACTCCCACGGCGCCTATGCATTGGCCGTCCTTCACGATGGGCACGCCGCCCTCCATCAGGGCCTGGAGTTCGGGCACCGAGAGGAAGGAAGTGCGGCCGTTGTTGATCATTTCCTCGAAATTCTTCGTTTCGCGCCGCCCCAGCGCGGCCGAGCGCGCCTTGGCCGGTGCCACGTAGGCGGCCATCGGCGCGCAGCCGTCGAGGCGTTGCAACCACAGCGGGTGTCCGCCGGCGTCTGCAATCGCAATGGCCACGGCCCAGCCGTTGCGCAGCGCCTCGGCTTCGGCGGCGGCGGCGATCTGCTTGATGTCGGACAACTCCAGCGTGGCTTGTGTCTTCATGGTGTGCTCTCTTTTTGCAGGTGAAATGAAACCGGAGCCACAGCATAGCCGGGTGCGCGCGCGGCGGGCAGGCGCGCGCGGGCAAAACAGTCTTGCGCCCCGATGGGCCAATCGGCCGCGCAACACGGCCTCTTGCATCGGGCACTTTCGTCGCCACGTAGAATCACAAGCATACGCCCTGGGGCGTCTCAACGTTGCCGATTCAAGGAGGTCGACACCATGAACACTGAAATCACCCGCATGGGCTCCGCCGCTGGCTATGGCCTGTCGGCACAGGAGCGCCATCGCGTCCTGCGCAATACCTACTGGCTGCTGGCCCTGAGCCTGGTGCCCACGGTGCTTGGCGCCTGGGTGGGCGTGGCTACCGGCATCATGCAGAGCCTGCGTGGTGGCCTGGGGTTGATCGTCTTCCTTGGCGGCGCCTTCGCCTTCATGTTCGCCATCGAGAAGACCAAGAACTCGGGCAAGGGCGTGGCGGTGTTGCTCGCCTTCACCTTCTTCATGGGGCTGATGCTCTCGGGCCTGATCGGCCTGGTGCTGGGCATGAGCAACGGCGCCAGCCTGATCATGACGGCCTTCGCCGGCACGGCGGGCGTGTTTTTCGTGATGGCGAGCCTGGCCAGCGTGATCAAGCGCGACCTCACGGGCCTGGGCAAGTGGCTCTTCGTCGGCGCACTGGTGCTGGTGGTCGGCGCGGCGATCAACGTCTTCGTCGGCTCCACGGCCGGCGTGATGGCGATCTCGGTGGCCGCGATCGGCATCTTCAGCGCCTTCATGCTCTACGACATCAAGCGCGTGCTCGACGGCGGCGAGACCAACTACATCAGCGCCACGCTGGCGCTGTACCTGGACATGTTCAACGTGTTCCAGAGCCTGCTGGCGCTGCTGGGCATCTTCGGCGGCAGCAACGACTGATACGGCCTGGCCGCGCGCCAGCCCAGAGCCCCGCCCCGGCGGGGCTTTTTCTTGGGGCTCAACAATCGCGCGCGGCTGCCGATAATGCAGACATGCCCCAACGCCGCCGCTCCCGCCGCATCGCCGCCCTCGCCCGCTGGGCGCTGGTGGGCGCCGGCCTGCTGTCGCTGGCGGGCTGCGACATCCCGGGCCTGGGGCCAGATCCGCGCGAACTGGCGCGCAGCGCCGAGGCCCAGGCCATAGGCGGCGCCTGCCGCTTTGCCATGCGCGGGCTGGAAGACTGCTACACGCTCAACCCCAAGGCGGCCAAGGCGCAAATCTTCGCGGGCTGGAAGGAAATGGACCAGTACATGCGCGAAAACAAGGTCGAAGCCGTGCCCTCGGTGCTGACCCAGACGCGCAAGCCCGCCGCCCGCAGCGACGAGGCGGACGAGGACGAAGCCCCTGCCCGCTCCGGCGCGCGCAGCCGCGGCTGATTGGCGCCCCCCTGGCCGGCTGCCCGCCAGCGCGCTCAGGCGGCGCGCTCGAACACCGCCATGCTCTCCACGTGCGCGGTGTGCGGGAACATGTTGACCACTCCCGCAGCGCTGCAGCGGTAGCCCGCCTGGTGCACCAGCAGGCCGGCGTCCCGCGCCAACGTGGCGGGGTTGCAGCTCACGTAGACGATGCGCTCGGGCGGCTGCCAGTGCTGCGCGCCCTCGGGCAGCGGCGGCGCGCCGCCCGCCTGCAGCCCGGCCTGGTGCATGTCGGCCAGGGCCTTGACCAGGGCAAACGCGCCTTCGCGCGGCGGATCGACCAGCCAGCGCCGGGCGCTGCCGTAGGCCACGAGCTCTTGGGGCGTGATCTCGAACAGGTTTTTGACTTCAAATTCCGTAGCTGCCAGCGCTTGTCCAGCAAGCCTTTGAGCCTGATTTGATACAAAATTCTCCCGCGCGCGCGCAATCAGCGCGCTGCTGCCCTCCACGCCCAGCACACTGCCCGCGCGCGTGGCGATGGGCAGCGTGAAATTGCCCAGGCCGCAGAACCAGTCGATCACCCGCTCCGTTCTTTCGGGCTTGAGCAGCGCCAGCGCACGGCCTACCAGCACGCGGTTGATCTGCGGGTTCACCTGGGTGAAATCCGTCGGTCGAAAAGCGATGGTGATGCCGAATTCGGGCAGTTGGTAATTCAGCGGCGCGCCGCCTTCGTCCATCGGGTGGGCCGTGTCCGGCCCCTTGGGCTGGAGCCACCATTGCACACCATGCGCCTGGCCAAAGGCTCGCAGCTTGTCCTGGTCGGCGCGCGACAGCGGCTCCAGATGGCGCAGCACCAGCACCGTGAGCGCATCACCACAGGCAAGCTCGATCTGCGGGCAGGTGTCGCGCGCGGCCAGCGAAGCGACCAGCGCACGCAGCGGCAGCAAGAGCGCATCGACGTGCGGCGGCAGGATCTTGCAGGTGCGCATGTCGGCGATGTAGCGGCTCTTGCGCTCATGAAAGCCGACCAGCACCGTGCCTTTCTTGAGCACGTGGCGCACCGCCAGGCGCGCACGGTAGCGGTAAGCCCAGGCCGGGCCGTGGATGGCGGGCAGCACGGTCTCGGGCCGAACCTTGCCCAGATGCCAGAGGTTGTCTTCCAGCACACGCTGCTTCATCGCGACCTGCGCCGCCGCGTCCAGATGCTGCATCTTGCAGCCGCCGCAGGCGCCGGCATGCAGCCCGAAATGCGGGCACAGCGGCCGGGTGCGCAGGCTGGACTCGCGATGGATCTCGCTCAGGTCGGCCTGCTCCCACTGGTTCTTGCTGCGCCGCGTGCGCGCGCTCACCAGCTCGCCGGGCAGCGCTCCGTCGATGAACACCACCTTGCCGTCGCTGCGGTGCGCAACGCCCTGGGCCTCCATGTCCATGGAGCTGACTTCGAGCCATTCGGCGGGGGTTTGCGGGAGGTTCGGCTTGGCTGCGCTCATGCGCGCCGATTGTCGCAAAGCCGATGGCGCCGCCGCACTGGCGCAGAAGAAAAATTGCCGCGTGCGCGGGCGGCCTGGTTCACGAGCGGCCTCGCACCGGGCCCCGTGCGGGCCGCGCGCCGCTCAGGAAGCGCCGCCCGCAGTGGCGCCAGCCTTGCGCCGGGCTTTTCTGGCGCCGCGCGCCGGCGCCTTGGCAGTGAGCTTGAGCGGCAGCTGGTTCACCGTGAGTTCGCAGCCGAAGTTGTCCAGCGAAAACACCATGCTGCCCCCGGGCGCCACCTGCGGCAGGGTTTCATGCAGCGGGCGCGACATGTCCACTGGGGGCTGCTGGGCGCGGTAAACCACCTGCTGGTCGGGCCCGTAGACCACGTAGCAGGCCGCCTGGGCCGCCGGCACGGCCAGTGCCAGCGCGGCGAGCGTCAGCGCCAAACGAATCTGAACCATGCTGCCCTCCTGCCGTGGTCTTGGGAACCGGGCCATTATTGCGTGCTTTGCCGCTCGTGCATACTCGCGCGCCATGGAACGCACCCTGGCCCTCGGGCCGCTGGCCCTGCCCTGGAGCATGCTGCTGCTGATGCTCGCCTGGCTGCTGGGCTCGCTGCTGCACGAAGGCCTGGCGCGCCGGCGCGGCCTGGGCGCGGGCATGCACCACAGTTGGCTGATGCTGCTGGCCGTCTTGCTGGCCGCGCGCATTGGCTACGTGCTGGCGTTTGCCAACGAATACGCGGCCGCGCCCTGGGGCGTGCTGGACGTGCGCGATGGCGGCTGGTCGCCCTGGTGGGGTCTGAGCATGGCGATCAGCTACCTGCTCTTCCTGTGGGCCAGCGCCAGCCGCTGGCGCGCGACGGTCAGCGTGGGCGCGCTCGCGGCGCTGCTGCTCTGGGGCGGCGGCTGGTTCTGGCTGCACCGTGGGCCGCCGGCGGGCGTGGAGCCCACGGCGACGGCGCACGCCGACCTGCCCGACTGGCAGGGCGAGGCGCTCGACGGCAGCACGCTGGCGCTGTCCGCCCTCAAGGGCCAGCCGGTGGTGCTGAACTTCTGGGCTACCTGGTGCCCGCCCTGCCGGCGCGAGATGCCGGTGCTGCTGCAGGCCAGCCGCGAGCGGCCCCAGGTGCGCTTTCTCTGGATCAACCAGGGCGAGGACAAATTCAAGGCCGGCCGCTACGCCCAGCAGCAAGGCCTGCCGCCGGCCAGCGTGCTGCTCGATGCCGATTCCGCCCTGAGCCACAGCCTGGGCCTGCGCGCCCTGCCGACCACGTTGTTCTACGACGCCCAGGGCAGGCTCGTGGCGTCACGCGTGGGCGAACTTTCCGCAGCCACGCTGGCCGAGCGGCTGCGCCTGGCTGGCGCCGGTCGCTGAGCGCCCGCGGCGCGTGAGGCCGCGCTAGACGTCGATCGCCGACATCGAGCCGGCGCGCTGGCGCAGCTCGAACTTCTGGATCTTGCCGGTGCTGGTCTTGGGCAGCTCGCCAAACACCACGGCGCGCGGCAGCTTGAAGCCCGCCAGGTGCTGGCGGCAGTGCGCGACGATCTCTTCGGCGGTGGCGCTCGCTCCTGCCTTGAGTTCGACGAAGGCGCAAGGTGTCTCGCCCCACTTGGGGTCGGGGCGCGCAACCACGGCCGCCGCCATCACCGCCGGATGGCGGTAGAGCACGTCTTCGACCTCGATCGAGGAGATGTTCTCGCCGCCCGAGATGATGATGTCCTTGCTGCGGTCCTTGATCTTGATGTAGCCGTCGGGGTATTGCACCGCCAAGTCGCCCGAATGAAACCAGCCGCCGGCAAAGGCCTCCGCGGTCGCTGTCGCGTTCTTGAGGTAGCCCTTCATCGTGATGTTGCCCTGGAACATGATCTCGCCCATGGTCTCTCCGTCGCGCGGCACGGGCTGCATGGTTTCGGGGTCCAGCACCGCGGCAGCGCGCTGCAAGTGGTAGCGTACACCCTGGCGCGCGTTTAGGCGCGCGCGCTCGCCAACGTCCAGCTGCGCCCAGTCGTCCTGCTTGGCGCAGACGGTCGCCGGGCCATAAACCTCGGTCAGGCCATAGACATGGGTCAGGTCGAAGCCGAGCTGCTCCATGCCCTCGATCAGCGCCGCTGGCGGCGCCGCGCCCGCGACCATGGCCTTGACGCCGGGGGGCACGCCCTCTTTCATCGCCGCCGGAGCGTTGACCAGCAGCGACTGCACGATGGGCGCACCGCAGTAGTGCGTGACGCCGTGCTGGCGAATGGCGTCGAAAATCGCCTGCGCTTCGACCCGGCGCAGACAGACGTTGACGCCCGCGCGCGCCGCCACGGTCCACGGGAAACACCAACCGTTGCAGTGAAACATCGGCAGCGTCCACAGATAGACGCTGTGCTTGGGCATGTCCCACTCCAGCACGTTGCTCACGGCATTGGTGTAGGCGCCGCGGTGATGGTAGACCACGCCCTTGGGATTGCCCGTGGTGCCGCTGGTGTAGTTGAGCGCGATCGCGTCCCACTCGTCCTGCGGCCATTCCCAGGCAAAGTCGGCGTCCCCCGCGGCGATGAAGGCCTCGTAAGGCGTGCCGCCGAGCGGCTGGGCAGGCGGGCCGTAGAGCGCGTCCTCGGTCTCGATCACCAGGATGGGGGCCGTGCTTTTGCGCAGCGCCAGCGCCTTGGCCATGACCGGGGTGAACTCCGGATCGACGATGAGCGCCTTGGCCTCGCCGTGGTCCAGCATGAAGGCCACGGTTTCGGGGTCGAGCCGCGTGTTCAGCGCATTGAGCACCGCACCGGCCATCGGGATGGCAAAGTGCGCCTCCACCATGGGCGGCACATTGGGCAGCATCACCGCCACGGTGTCGTTCTTGCCAATGCCGGCTCGGCGCAGGCTGCTGGCGAGCCGGCGGCAGCGCGCATAAGTCTCGGCCCAGCTCTGGCGCAGCTCGCCGTGCACGATGGCCAGGCGCTCGGGGTAGATCTCGGCCGTGCGCTCGATGAAGGACAGCGGGGTCAGCGGCGCGAAATTGGCGCTGTTGCGCTCCAGGTTCTGGTCGAAAATGCTCATGGGGCCTCCGTCGCAGGATGCGGCTATTAAAGCAGAGCCCGCCCCCGGCGCTCGGTCCCCGCGCGCGGCGCATGCCGCAGAATCCACGCCGTGGCCATCCCCCAGTCTTTCATCCAGGAACTGATAGAGCGCACCGACGTGGTCGAGCTGATCGGCCGCTACGTGCAGCTCAGAAAGAGCGGCGCCAACTACATGGGCCTGTGCCCTTTCCACACGGAAAAGTCGGCCTCTTTCAGCGTCAGCCCGTCCAAGCAGTTCTTTCATTGCTTCGGCTGCGGGCGCAGCGGCAACGCCATCGGCTTTCTGATGGAGAGCCAGGGCATGGGCTTTCGCGAGGCGGTGCAAGACCTGGCCCAGCACGCCGGCATGCAACTGCCCGAGGAAGAGCGCTCGCCCCAGGAGCGCGAGCGCGCCCAGGCCCAGCGCCAGCAGCAGGCCACGCTCAGCGAGGTGCTGGCGCGCGCCGCCCGGGCCTATTGCGCCCAGCTGCGCACGGCGCCGCAGGCGATCGCCTACCTCAAGGGGCGCGGGGTGAGCGGTGCGCTTGCCAAGCGCTACGCCCTGGGCTGGGCCGGCGGCGGCTGGCATGGCCTGGCCAGCGTGTTTGCCGAGTACGACAGCCCGCTGCTGGTGCAAAGCGGCCTGGTCATCGAGAGCGAGGAAGACGGACGGCGCTACGACCGCTTTCGCGAGCGCGTGATGTTCCCGATCCGCAACCTCAAGGGCGAATGCATAGGCTTTGGCGGGCGCGTGCTCGGGGACGAAAAGCCCAAATACCTCAACTCGCCCGAAACGCCGGTGTTTCACAAGGGGCGCGAGCTCTACGGCCTGTTCGAGGCGCGCCAGGCGATCCGCGAAGCCGGCCACGTGCTCGTGACCGAAGGTTACATGGACGTGGTCGCCCTGGCCCAGCTCGGTTTTGGCAACGTCGTGGCCACGCTGGGCACGGCCTGCACGCCCGAGCACGTGCACAAGCTGTTTCGCTTCAGCGATCAAGTGGTGTTCAGCTTCGATGGCGACGAGGCCGGCCGGCGCGCGGCGCGCAAGGCGCTGGACGCGGCCCTGCCCTACGCCAGCGACACGCGCACGGTCAAGTTCCTCTTCCTGCCGCCCGAGCACGACCCGGACAGCTACGTGCGCAGCTTTGGCCACGACGCCTTTGCCCGCCTCGTGGGCGACGCGCTGCCGCTGTCGCGCTTCATGCTGCAGGTCGCGAGCGAAGCCTGCGACCTGGGCAGCGCCGAGGGCCGCGCCCACATGCTCAGCAAAGCCCAGCCGCTGTGGGCCGCGCTGCCCGAGGGTGCACTCAAGCCCCAACTGCTGGCGCAGTTTGCCGAGCGTGGCCAGATCGCGCCAGAGCAGCTCCAATCGCTATGGACGAAGGAGCGCGTTGCGCATACCGGTCAAGGGTTTGAGGCCGATTCGACCGGATATCGCTCCTGGCGCAAGGGCAACGACTGGCGCGGCCCGCGCACACCCGGGGCGCGCGTGCGCACCCAGGCGCCGCTTGCGCGCACGCCCGGGCGCCGGCGCAGCGACCACGCGCTGCGCCTGCTGCTGTCGCACATGGCTTTTTTGCATACGCTGGACGCCGAAGACCGCCAGGCCCTGGCCGCCCTGCCCGCGCCGCACGGCACGCTGTTCCTCTGGCTCGAAGACCAGTGGCATGAACGCGGCGTGCTGCCCTGGGCGCAACTGGGCCCCGCCCTGCAAGGCCACGAGTGCGAGCCGCTGGCGCAGCGCATCATGACCGGCTCGCACGCGCAGACCGAGGGCGACGAGGCCGAGCTGCGCGCCGAACTGCAGGACTTGCTCGCGCGCATGCACATCGAAAACATCGAGCGCGAGCAAAGCGCGCTGATCGCCGCCAGCGCCAGCGACCCCACGGCGCTGGCGCGCTACCGCCAGCTCGAAGAGCGCCGCCGGGCACTGAAAAACGGCAGCTCTGGCGGCGCCGCGCCACGGGAAAACAAGCCGGCTTGAGAGCTCTTGAAATTGGCGCTTTCGTTATAATGTACGGTTAGTCGGCAAGAGCGACAGCAGTACCTCCGGCCCGGGCAGCACACCAAAGACGGCGCACCACCGCGCCATGCCCACTTGTTTACCGCAAGGGCTGCACACCAAATGTTCGCCCAGACATCTTGCCCGCTGGCGGCGCGCCCCCAGGCCGCTGCAGCCAGCCACGCACGCTGACAGCCAGCGCGCTGCGTCCGTTTCGCGTGTTTTGATGTTTGACCTGTCCCGTTTTGACCTCGAGGAATTTCATGCCAGCTCGAAAGTCCGCCACGCCTGTCGCCGACAGCACCAGCAAGAAAAAGGCCAAGGCCGCCGCCACGGAGCCCAGCGCCAAGAAGGCCGCCAAGGCGAGCGATGAAGCCGCCGAGAAGAAGCCGCTGAGCGGCGCGCGCACCACCAAGACCGCCGCAGCCAAGACCGCGGCCAAGACGCCTGCCGCCAAGAGCGCTGCGGCCAAGAAGACTGCAGCCAAGGACGCCGCGCCCAAGAGTGCGGCGGGCAAGAGCGCGGCCAAGAGCGAAGCCGCCAAGCCGGCCAAGAGCGCCGCCAAGACCAAGGGGCCGGCGCGCCCCAAGGCCGCTGCCAAGGGCAAGGCCAAAGGCAAGTCCAAGGCCGAGCTCGACGACGACACCGACCTGTCCGACATCGAGGCCGACCTGGAGGGCGAACCCGAGCCGGAAACCCCGGCAGCGGCCGAGGCCGCACCGGTCGAGAAGGTCAAGCCCCTGCGCATGAAGATCAGCAAGGCCAAGGAGCGGGCCTTGATGAAGGAATTCGGCCTCGATGAAACCATCTTGTCCGAAGAAGACATGGCCAAGCGCCGCGCCCAGCTCAAGAAGCTGATCACGCTGGGCAAGACGCGCGGCTACCTCACCCAGGGCGAAATCTCCGACCACCTGCCCGACAAGCTGGTCGACGCCGAGACCATGGAGGCCGTAGCCTCGCTGCTCAGCGACATGGGCGTGGCCATCTACGAGCAGACGCCCGACGCCGAGACGCTGTTCCAGAACAACGTGACGCCCACCGCCACCACCGTGGAAGAGGCCGAGGAAGAGGCCGAAGCGGCCCTGTCCACCGTGGACAGCGAGTTCGGCCGCACCACCGACCCGGTGCGCATGTACATGCGCGAGATGGGCACCGTGGAGCTGCTCACGCGCGAGGGCGAGATCGAAATCGCCAAGCGCATCGAAGGCGGCCTCATGGACATGATGGAAGCCATCAGCGCCAGCCCCGCCACCATCGCCGAAATCCTCAACATGGGCGAGGAGATCCGCGAGGGCAAGGTCATCATCAACACCATCGTGGACGGCTTTGCCGACCCCGAGGAAGCCGATGACTACGTCGCCGAGGAAGACTACGACGAGTACGACGACGAGGACGACGACGACGGCAAGGGCGGCTCCAAGGCCATGACGCGCCTGCTGGAAAAGCTCAAGAACGACGCGCTGGAGCGCTTTGACGAGCTGCGCGCGCTGTTCGAGAAGATGCACAAGATCTACGACAAGGAAGGCTATGGCACGCCGGCCTACATGAAGGTGCAGCGCGAGATCTCGACCAAGCTGATGACCATCCGCTTCACCGCCAAGACCATCGAAAAGCTCTGCGACATGGTGCGCGTGCAAGTGGACGACGTGCGCAAGAAAGAGCGCGACCTGCGCCGCATCATCGTGGACAAGTGCGGCATGCCGCAGGAGACCTTCATCAAGGAGTTCCCGCCGAATCTGCTGAACCTGCGCTGGGTGGAAAAGCAGGCCGGCGCCGGCAAGCCCTGGAGCACCGTGCTCGAACGCAACATCCCGCCGGTGCAAGAGCTGCAGCAGGGCCTGATCGACCTGCAGACGCGCGTCGTCGTGCCGCTCACCGAGCTCAAGGCCATCCACAAACGCATGAACGAGGGCGAGCGCTCCAGCCGCCACGCCAAGAAGGAGATGATCGAGGCCAACCTGCGCCTGGTGATTTCGATCGCCAAGAAATACACCAACCGCGGCTTGCAGTTCCTCGACCTGATCCAGGAGGGCAACATCGGCCTGATGAAGGCGGTCGATAAATTCGAATACCGCCGCGGCTACAAATTCTCGACCTACGCCACGTGGTGGATCCGCCAGGCGATCACGCGCTCGATCGCCGACCAGGCGCGCACCATCCGCATCCCGGTGCACATGATCGAGACCATCAACAAGATGAACCGCATCTCGCGCCAGCACCTGCAGGAGTTCGGCTTCGAGCCCGACGCCAGCCTGCTGGCCGAGAAGATGGAGATCCCCGAGGACAAGATCCGCAAGATCATGAAGATCGCCAAGGAGCCGATCTCCATGGAAACGCCGATCGGCGACGACGACGACAGCCATCTGGGCGATTTCATCGAGGACCAGAACAACACCGCGCCGGTGGACGCCGCCATGCAGGCCGGCCTGCGCGACGTGGTCAAGGACATCCTCGATGGCCTCACCCCGCGCGAAGCCAAGGTGCTGCGCATGCGCTTCGGCATCGAGATGAGCACCGACCACACGCTGGAAGAAGTGGGCAAGCAGTTCGACGTGACGCGCGAGCGCATCCGCCAGATCGAGGCCAAGGCCCTGCGCAAGTTGAAGCACCCGAGCCGCAGCGACAAGCTGCGCAGCTTCATCGATTCGCTGTAGGCGAAGCCACTGAAAGCAAAACGCCCCGGCAAACCACCGGGGCGTTTTTCATTGGAGTGCCATGGATAAAAAGCGAAAGGCCGCATGTAGCGGCCTTTCCATTTGGTGCATCTTTCAGCTTGTTAGCGTCCAGAGCGCATTTCCCAATCGACTAACGGAGGTGATCCTAGCACATCGTGTTACAACACGCACGTCAACCATTAACGGGAAGGTAGCTATGAGCAAGATGCGTTACCGGCTTGCCTTGGATTTGGGCAGCAGCTCTCTGGGTTGGGCGATGGTTCGGCTACGCGGAGAACGCCCCGTCGCCATCATCAAGGCGGGCGTACGCATTTTCAGCGATGGCCGCAATCCCAAGGACGGCACATCGCTGGCCGTCACTCGACGCATGGCGCGCGCCATGCGAAGACGCAGAGATCGTCTGCTCAAGCGCAAGAACCGGATGATGGCTAGCCTGCTTCATCACGGCTTCTTCCCCGGAGACCCCTTTGAGCGCAAGTCTTTAGAACGGCTCAACCCTTACGAACTGCGCGCCAAGGGACTGGACACACAACTAACACCGGCGGAATTCGCACGCGCGCTGTTTCACATCAACCAGCGCCGCGGATTCAAGAGCAACCGCAAGACAGACAAGAAGGACAACGACAGTGGCGCACTCAAAACCGCCATCAGCGCGCTGCGCCAGCAACTTGACGTGAACGGTGCCAATGGCAAGGCACGCACGGTCGGTGAATTGCTCTGGCGGCGCATGAGAGACGGGAGCGGTGTGCGCGCCCGGTACCGCGAGCGCCGCATCGAGAAAGATGATGGCAAGACCCGCATCGACAAGAGCTACGACCTGTACATCGACCGCGCGATGATCGAAGCCGAGTTCGACGCGCTCTGGGCTCGCCAAGCGCACTTCAATGCCGCGCAATTCAACGAGGCGGCGCGCAGTGCGCTCAAGGACTGCCTATTGCACCAACGTCCGCTCAAACCCGTCAAGCCTGGACGCTGTACGCTGCTACCCGATCAGGAGCGAGCACCGCTTGCCCTGCCCAGCCAGCAGCGCTTCCGCATCTATCAGGAAGTGAACCACCTGCGGATCCTCGGCGCGAACTTGGTCGACGTCCCGCTGTCAGTGACACAACGCGACATCGTGGTCGATGCCTTGGAACGCAACAGCAAGCGCAGCTTCAAGCAAATCATCACCCTGCTCAAGCTCCCAGGCGACACGCAGTTCAATCTGGAAGACGTCAAGCGTCAGGAACTCAAGGGCAACGCCACCAGTGCCCTGCTTGGCAAAAAGGATTTCTTCGGACCGGCCTGGTTTGACTTCAGCGCCGAACGACAGGACGTCATCGCCGTGCGTCTGCTCACCGAAGAAAGCGAAGCGGCGCTCATCAATTGGCTGCAAACCGAATTCGGCTTGGACGAAGCGCACGCGTATACCATTGCCAATGCCAGCCTGCCGGAGGGTTACGGAAACCTCAGCGCTCAGGCGCTCGCGCGCATCCTGCCTGCGCTCGAAACCGACGTGATCACCTACGACAAGGCCGTGCAGATGGCTGGCTTCGAGCATCACAGCCATATCAGCCATGCAGCGACGACGGGGGAAATCCTGCCGCAACTGCCCTACTACGGCGAGTACCTGCAGCGCCACGTCGGTTTTGGCAGCGGCGACATGAACGACCCACCAGAAAAGCGTTTCGGCAAGATCGCCAACCCCACGGTACACATCGGCCTCAATCAGGTGCGCACCGTGGTCAACGCATTGATCCGGCGATACGGGCACCCAAGCGAGGTCATCGTCGAAGTGTCGCGCGAGCTCAAGCAAAGCCATGAACAACGCAAGGCAGAACACCAGAGACAGGCCGACAACCAGAGGCGCAACGATCGCCTGCGCGCCGATGCGGCGGCCATCCTCCACATCGCGCACGAACGGGTGCGCCATGCGGATATCCAGAAGCTCATCCTTTGGGAAGAACTGAGCCGGGATGTTGCAGACCGTCGCTGCCCCTACTCGGGTGTGCAGATCAGCGCCGCCATGGTGCTGTCCGACGAGGTGGAAATCGAGCACATCTTGCCATTTTCAATGACGCTGGACGACAGTCTGAACAACAAGACCGTGGCCATGCGCCGCGCTAATCGAGTCAAGGGCAACCGCACGCCGTTTGACGCACGCGCAGACTTCGAGCAACAAGGCTGGCACTACGAAGATATCCTGGCTCGCGCAGAGCGCATGCCCAGAAACAAGCGCTATCGTTTCGGTGAAGACGGTCACCAGAAATGGCTACGCGAGGATCAGGATTTTCTGGCGCGCGCGCTCAACGACACCCGTCACCTCAGCCGTGTGGCGCGCGAATATCTGAGCCTGATCTGCCCACAAGACACGCGCGTAATTCCTGGTCGCATGACGGCTGAACTTCGCCATCAGTTTGGCCTGAACCACATCCTTGGACCAGATGGCAAAAAAAACCGCAACGACCACCGCCACCACGCTGTCGATGCCTGCGTGATCGCTGTCACCGATCAGGGTTTGCTGCAACGCTTTGCCAAAGCCAGTGCCAGTGCGCGCGAGCAGCAGCTTGATCGGCTGATCGAAAACATGCCGCTGCCATGGGAGAGCTACCGCGAACACGTCGCACGGGCGATCGGTAATATTTGGGTGAGCCACAAGCCGGACCATGGCTATGAAGGCGCGATGATGGAGGAAACCTCCTACGGTATCCGGCGCGATGGCAGCGTCCGGCAGAAAGTCAAGTCCGATGGAAGCACGGGGCGCGAAATCAGCAATCTGATCAGGATTGTCGAGCCGCGCCAGTCCACCCGCCATGGGTTGGATCAGGATGGCAAACCGCTACCCTACAAAGGCTATGTGGGCGGCAGCAATTACTGCATCGAGATCACCCGAGACAAGGCCGGGAAATGGGTGGGCGAAGTGATCTCAACGTTTCGCGCCTATGAAATCGTTCGAACTTCAGGGCTCAGGAAGCTGCGCCATCCGACCTTGGGGCAGAACGGGCAGCCGCTGATGATGCGCCTTGGAATAGACGATGTGGTTCGTATGGAGCACGATGGCCGCGAGCAGACGGTGCGGTTAGCCACAGTCGCTGGTAGCGGCCAAATCTGGTTCGCCCCCATCAACGAAGCCAACGTCGATGCCAGAAATCGCGACAAGAGCGACTCCTTTGCCTATATCTCCAAAAGAGCAGGATCACTCAAAACCTCAAAAGCTCGTCGCGTCACCATCTCCCCCATCGGCGAGTTGCGTGATCCCGGCTTCAAGGGATAGCCACCATGCTGGGCCGCATCGTGGAAGTGGCCGACGACCGGCGCCACCTGTTCATGCATCGCGGCTTTCTAGTGGTGCAAGACACCGAGGGCGAGCGCAAGGAGCTGGGGCAGATTCCTCTGGATGACATCGCGGCAGTGATTGCCAATGCGCACGGCCTGTCCTACACCAACAATTTGTTGGTGGCACTGGCTGAGCGCGGCGCGCCCTTTGTGCTGTGCGCAGCGAATCACAACACGGTAGGCATGTTGCTTCCGATCGAGGGCAACTTCGAGCAATCCAAACGCATCGAGGCGCAAATCGCCGCCAGCCAACCAACCCACAAACGCCTGTGGGCCGCTGTCGTACGCGCCAAGCTCGAACAGCAGGCAGCGGCGCTGGAAGCCACGGGCGCCCCTACCGCGCCGCTACTGGCCCTGGCGCGCAAGGTAAAGAGTGGTGACCCGGACAACATGGAAGCCCAAGGCGCGCGCCGCTACTGGAGCCTGCTTTTTGGCGACGACTTCCGGCGCGACCAGAACGACGGCGGCCGCAATGCACTGCTCAACTACGGCTACACCGTGCTGCGCGCGGCGACGGCCCGCGCTGTGATCGCCGCCGGGTTGCACCCCGGCATCGGCCTGCATCACAGCCACGACAACAACGCCATGCGGTTGGTGGACGACCTGATGGAACCCTTTCGCCCCATCATCGATCTGAAGGTCTGGCAATTGTGGCGCAACGAAGAGCGCGAAGTCACTCCCGAGGCCAAGCGCGCCTTGGTGCGCACCTTGTACGACGACATGCAAAGCGACATTGGAGCTACGCCGGTCACGGTCTGCACCCAAAAACTCGCAACCTCCATCGCTCAGATCTACTTGGGTGAGCGCGTCAAACCAGATCTGCCGCTGCCTGGTCTGCCTCTGGCCTTGGCCAACACATTGCAGGGCGAATGACGACACGCGGGGCACCCCCATGCTCACGGGTTACCGGCTGATGTGGATGGTGGTCATGTTTGATCTGCCCGTGGTGCTGAAGGCCGAACGCAAGGCCGCCACGGAGTTTCGCAACAAGCTGCTGGACCTCGGCTTCGCGATGAGCCAGTTCAGCGTGTACATGCGCATGTGCACCAGCCCGGCACAGATCGAAACCTACTGCAAGCGCGTGGAAGCCGCCTTGCCTCAAGGTGGCAAGGTCAATATCCTGCTGTTCACCGACAAGCAGTACGAACGCATCATCAGCTTTCACGGGCGGACCCGCCAACCGACCAACAAAACGCCTGATCAGTTCAACCTTTTCTAGCCACATCACGTGCTTTTCAGAGCTCCAAAAGCGAAAAACCCCCTGAAAAATCAGGGGGTTTTCGCTGTCAGAGTCTAGACGATTGGGAAATGCGCTCTGGCCGGAACAACTTCTTTGACCAACCGTTTGTCAGCGCTAGTCTAGACGATTGGGAAATGCGCTCTGGCCGGAACCGTAGCGTGTTCATGCCTCTGCCTCCTGCTAGTCTAGACGATTGGGAAATGCGCTCTGGCCGGAACTCAAGCAGCGCATGGAGCGTCTTGCTGGTGAGTCTAGACGATTGGGAAATGCGCTCTGGCCGGAACGAGCGCGAGGCGTGCGCGCAAATCTGCGAAAGTCTAGACGATTGGGAAATGCGCTCTGGCCGGAACGTTAGAAGAATTGATGTAGCAGAAAGATATAGTCTAGACGATTGGGAAATGCGCTCTGGCCGGAACGCACTGGCGCCATACCAATCGAGCGCATAAAGTCTAGACGATTGGGAAATGCGCTCTGGCCGGAACCTGCGCGGGCATCCTGCGCCGCGCCGAACGGAGTCTAGACGATTGGGAAATGCGCTCTGGCCGGAACGTTGAAGGGTTAAATGATTGATCGCCGGACAGTCTAGACGATTGGGAAATGCGCTCTGGCCGGAACATGGCGGGCTAGGTTGCCCGCCTTGTTGTGAGTCTAGACGATTGGGAAATGCGCTCTGGCCGGAACCAGAGTTCTTGGCCAGCGACCGCTCGGGCCAGTCTAGACGATTGGGAAATGCGCTCTGGCCGGAACACGTTTTGCTGATTCTGACTAGGTTCGCATAGTCTAGACGATTGGGAAATGCGCTCTGGCCGGAACTGACCACCCCGCAACCGCCCAAGCCCCGTCAGTCTAGACGATTGGGAAATGCGCTCTGGCCGGAACTCGCCCACGATCAACGTGCCCAGGCCCGCCAGTCTAGACGATTGGGAAATGCGCTCTGGCCGGAACGCGGCAGACGCATGGGACGCGCACGCGGCAAGTCTAGACGATTGGGAAATGCGCTCTGGCCGGAACTCATGCTTGATATGCAGCCAGTACGGGCGCAGTCTAGACGATTGGGAAATGCGCTCTGGCCGGAACCTTGGGCAGTTTCTTCTGCAGGAACAATGGAGTCTAGACGATTGGGAAATGCGCTCTGGCCGGAACTTAATAAAGAGTGACTCATCCAAGCTACTTAGTCTAGACGATTGGGAAATGCGCTCTGGCCGGAACCGACCGCACCACTGTCCGTGCAGGGCGCAAAGTCTAGACGATTGGGAAATGCGCTCTGGCCGGAACTATACGGCCCTCCAGCCGTCTGCGTATTTAGTCTAGACGATTGGGAAATGCGCTCTGGCCGGAACCCAGCACCTGCACGAAGGACAGGCGCTCGAGTCTAGACGATTGGGAAATGCGCTCTGGCCGGAACCTGGCGTTGATGTAGCAGTTGAGCCGTATCAGTCTAGACGATTGGGAAATGCGCTCTGGCCGGAACAATGCCGCGCGGCTGCGCACCAGCGACGCCAGTCTAGACGATTGGGAAATGCGCTCTGGCCGGAACTCCGCGAGGAAGACAACACGATCGACGTCGAGTCTAGACGATTGGGAAATGCGCTCTGGCCGGAACCAGGCCGGCGGACCCTCCGAGGCGGAACTGAGTCTAGACGATTGGGGGAAATGCGCTCTGGCCGGAACGGGCGACGCGCTGGAGTTCACCAGCACGTCAGTCTAGACGATTGGGAAATGCGCTCTGGCCGGAACCAGCGGCGGGGTACATCGAAGACTGCGAGCAGTCTAGACGATTGGGAAATGCGCTCTGGCCGGAACTACTTTATCTAAGGGGTATATTGATTATCTAGTCTAGACGATTGGGAAATGCGCTCTGGCCGGAACAGCTTGCCCTTGCTTGCCACATTGCGCCCTAGTCTAGACGATTGGGAAATGCGCTCTGGCCGGAACCGCGCTGGTTGTATTGCGCGGTCTGCCGCAGAGTCTAGACGATTGGGAAATGCGCTCTGGCCGGAACGCCAGCGGCCATTGATCTTCACCTGCTGCGAGTCTAGACGATTGGGAAATGCGCTCTGGCCGGAACCAACACCACGTCGCCCGCCGTCACGCGCTTAGTCTAGACGATTGGGAAATGCGCTCTGGCCGGAACATGAAATCCTCGGTCGATTTGCCGCTATTGAGTCTAGACGATTGGGAAATGCGCTCTGGCCGGAACCGAGCCGACTACGTGGTGCCGCTGCTGGAAAGTCTAGACGATTGGGAAATGCGCTCTGGCCGGAACACGCCGCGCTGACCACCTTGTCCGACATGCAGTCTAGACGATTGGGAAATGCGCTCTGGCCGGAACCACTAGCGCTTCATCCACTCGCGCGCCGGCAAGTCTAGACGATTGGGAAATGCGCTCTGGCCGGAACCTCGACCGGTGTGGTGTGCACGTCGAGCAAGTCTAGACGATTGGGAAATGCGCTCTGGCCGGAACCTCGACCGGTGTGGTGTGCACGTCGAGCAAGTCTAGACGATTGGGAAATGCGCTCTGGCCGGAACCCAAGCAAGCGACTTCATCGGGCGCGTGAAAGTCTAGACGATTGGGAAATGCGCTCTGGCCGGAACCGAAGGCGGGGTGACGCGCGCGGCCGTTTTAGTCTAGACGATTGGGAAATGCGCTCTGGCCGGAACCCATTCGCAAGAGAACGTGTATGCGGCTGCAGTCAAGACGATTGGGAAATGCGCTCTGGCCGGAACTTGTGCAATGAGATCGTGGAGCGCGGCCTGAGTCTAGACGATTGGGAAATGCGCTCTGGCCGGAACCGCGCCGCGCGACTGTTCCCAGCCGGGCAGAGTCTAGACGATTGGGAAATGCGCTCTGGCCGGAACGCGCCATCGCCCGCATACCACGCCGGGCGCATTTCCGCGCGCTTGGCCTCAGCGCACCGCCCCCAAGCACAAGCGCTGCCTGAGTGCCATCCGGGATAACCCCGCCGAAAACGCACGAAAACGGCCTGCGGCGTGCGGAACAATCAGAGCTTCACCCCACGGATGCTTTTGCCAGGCGGCCTCCCACGAAGAAGCCGTCCCGGTCTCGAACATGCTTCGTTTTCTGCTCACGCGCCTGAGTCTGGTCGTGCCGACCTTCATCGGCATGACGCTGCTGGCCTTCATCCTGATACGGCTGGTACCGGGCGATCCGATCGAGACCCTGGCCGGAGAGCGCGGCATAGACCCCGAGCGCCACGCGCAGTTGCTCAAGGAATACGGGCTGGACAGGCCGGTGCTGGTGCAGTACGGCATCTACATCGCACGCGTGCTGCAGGGCGACCTGGGCAAGTCCATGATCACCCAGGCGCCGGTGCTCCAGGAGTTCGGGCAGCTCTTTCCGGCCACGGTGGAGCTGGCGCTGTGCGCCATCGTCTTTGCGCTGCTGGTAGGCATACCGGCGGGCATCATTGCGGCGGTCAAGCGCAATTCCTGGCTGGACCACGGCGTCATGGGCGTGTCGCTCACCGGTTACTCCATGCCCATCTTCTGGTGGGGGCTGCTGCTGATCCTGCTGTTTTCGGTGCAGCTTGACCTGACGCCGGTGTCGGGGCGCATCTCGGTGCAGTATTTCATCGAGCCGACCACCGGTTTCTTTCTGATCGACACGCTGCTGGCCGATGAACCCGGCGCCTTTGGCTCGGCACTCGGCCATCTGGTGCTGCCGGCGATCGTGCTCGGCACCGTGCCGCTGGCGGTGATAGCGCGCATGACGCGCTCGGCCATGCTCGAGGTGCTGGGCGAGGACTACATCCGCACCGCCCGCGCCAAGGGCTTGTCCACGGTGCGCGTGGTCGGCGTGCATGCACTGCGCAATGCGCTGATTCCGGTGGTGACCATCATCGGGCTGCAGGTGGGCGTGCTGTTCACCGGCGCCATCCTCACCGAGACGATCTTCTCCTGGCCGGGCGTGGGCAAGTGGCTGATCGAGGCGATCAGCCGGCGCGACTACCCGGTGCTGCAGGGCGGCATCCTGCTGCTGGGCACGGTGGTCATGGCGGTCAATCTGCTGGTGGACATCACCTACGGCATCATCAACCCGCGCGTGCGCCATCAACGATGAAAGCCGGCACTTCCACCCTGGGCGCCAACGCCAACCTGTCGACCGAGCCCGTGGCCGAGCCGCTGAGCCCGGCGCGCGAATTCTGGGCTTATTTCAGCGCCAGCCGCGGCGCGGTGGCGGGCCTGCTGATCGTGCTGGGCGTGCTGCTGCTGGCCGCGTTTGCGCCGTGGATCGCGCCGTATGCGCCCAACCAGACCAACCCGGACGTGTTCCTGATTCCGCCGGCCTGGCAGGAAGGCGGCAGCTGGGCGCACATCCTGGGTACGGACGCGATCGGGCGCGACATTCTCTCGCGCCTGATCCATGGCTCGCGCCTGTCGCTGGCCATAGGCCTGGCGGTGGTGGCGCTGTCGGTGCTGGTGGGCACGGTGCTCGGGCTGCTGGCGGGGTATTTTCGCGGCGTCTTCGAGATCGCGGTGATGCGCCTGATGGACATCATCCTGACCCTGCCCAGCCTGCTGCTGGCGATCGTGGTCGTGGCCATCCTCGGGCCCGGGCTGGTGAACGCGATGCTGGCGGTGGCCATCACGGTGCTGCCGCACTATGTGCGCATCACGCGCGCGGCGGTGATCGCCGAGACCTCGCGCGACTACGTCACCGCCGCGCGCATGGGCGGGGCGGGGCATGCACGCCTGATGTTTCGCGAGGTGCTGCCCAATTGCGCCGCGCCGCTGATCGTGCAGGCCTCGCTGGGCATTTCCTCGGCCATTCTGGACGCGGCGGCCCTGGGCTTTCTCGGCCTGGGCGCGCAGCCGCCCGCGCCCGAATGGGGCACCATGCTGGCCGATGCGCGCGAGTTCGTCATGCGCGCCTGGTGGGTGGTGACCTTCCCGGGCGTGGCCATCCTGGTCACGGTGCTGGCCTTCAACCTGCTGGGCGACGGCCTGCGCGACGCGCTCGACCCCAAGCTCAAACGCTAGGCGCCCCCCGGCACAAACGCTCAAGGCAAGGCGCGCAAGATCCATGGCATTGTTGGAAATCGAAAACCTCTCGGTGCAGTTTCCCTCGCATCAGGGCAGCATGCACGCGGTGGACGGCGTGAGCCTGCATGTGGACGCGGGCGAGGTGCTGGGCATCGTCGGCGAATCGGGCTCGGGCAAGAGCGTCACCATGATGGCGTTGATGGGCCTGGTCGCCTACCCCGGGCGCGTGAGGGCCGATCGCCTGGTGTTCGACGGGCACGACCTGCTCAAGCTCTCCGAGCATGAGCGCCGGCGCCTCACCGGCAAGCATTTGTCGATGATCTTTCAGGACGCGACCACCAGCCTCAACCCCTGCTTTACCGTCGGCTACCAACTGGCCGAAACCCTGAAGCTGCACCTGGGGCTGGACCGCGCGGGGGCGCGCCGGCGCTCGATCGAGCTGCTGGAACAAGTGGGCATTCCCGCGCCGGAGCGGCGGCTGGCGGCCTACCCGCACCAGCTCTCGGGCGGCATGAGCCAGCGCGTGATGATTGCCATGGCGATTGCCTGCAACCCCAAGCTCCTGATTGCCGACGAACCCACCACGGCGCTGGACGTGACCATCCAGGCGCAGATCCTGGACTTGCTGCGCGAGCTGCAGCGCAGCAGCCGCATGGCGCTGGTGCTGATCACCCACGACATGGGCGTGGTGCGCGAAATGGCGCAGCGCGTGGCCGTCATGTACGCCGGCCAGGTGATGGAAGAGCAGAGCGCCGAGCGCCTGTTCGACGACCCGCGCCACCCCTATACCGAAGCGCTGATGGCGGCGCTGCCCGAGCGCAACCTCGGGCGCACGCGCCTGGCCACCATCCCCGGCATGGTGCCGGGCCTGAACGACCGCCCCGGCGGCTGCCTGTTCGCACCGCGCTGCCGCTACGCCCAGCCCGAATGCCAGAGCCGCCCGCTGCTGCGCCCGCTGGAGGGCGGCGCGGTGCGCTGCCATTTCGAGCTGACCGAGCTGCACGCGCGCTTTCCCGCCATGGCCGAGGACCTGGCATGAACGCGCCCGCCAGCCTGCCCCGGCGCGCCGACAGCGGCGCGGTGATCGAAGCGCACCAGCTGCAGCGCATCTACCAGATTCCCCAGGGCCTGCTGCGCCCGCCGGCGCGCCTGCATGCGGTGAGCGACGTGTCTTTTTCCATCCAGCCGGGCAAGACGCTGGCGGTAGTGGGCGAGTCGGGCTGCGGCAAGTCCACGCTGGCGCGCATGGTCACGCTGATCGAGCCGCCCACTGCGGGCACGCTGCGGCTGGGCGGCATGGACGCGGTGCACGCCAGTCCCGAAGAGCGGCGCCGGCTGCGCCAGATGGTGCAACTGGTGTTCCAGAACCCCTATGGCTCGCTGAACCCGCGCAAACGCATAGGCCAGATCCTGGAGGCGCCGCTGCAGATCAACACCCGCCTGAGCGCGGCGGAGCGCCGTGACGCGGCGCGCGCCATGCTCGCGCGCGTCGGCCTGCGCCCCGAGCACTACGACCGCTACCCGCACATGTTCTCCGGCGGGCAGCGCCAGCGCATCGCGATCGCCCGCGCGCTGATGCTGCAGCCGCGCCTGGTCGTGGCCGACGAGCCGGTGTCGGCGCTGGACGTCTCCATCCAGGCCCAGGTGCTGAACCTGCTGGCGGACCTGCAGCGCGAGCTGGGCCTGGCTTACCTGTTCATCTCGCACGACCTGGGCGTGGTGCGCCACATCGCCGACGAGGTGCTGGTGATGTACCTGGGCCACGTGGTCGAGCACGGCAGCAAGGAGGCCATCTTCGAGCGCCCGCGCCACCCCTATACCCAAGCCTTGCTCGCGGCCACGCCGGGGCTTGCGGGCGGCGGGCGCCGGCGCATCGTGCTCAAGGGCGAGCTGCCTTCGCCGCTGAACCCGCCCGCGGGCTGCGTGTTTTCCACACGCTGCGCCTGGGCCACCGAGCGCTGCCGCACCGAGCGCCCGCCGCAACAGAGTTTCGACGCGCGCCAGGTCGCGTGTTTCGAAGCACAGAACATCGCCGCTGCGACCAAGGATGAACCCTGATATCGAGCGCCGACCGCATCCGCTAGGATGCTCCGCCGGGCCAGCAGTCCACAAGCTGCTGCCCGTTCCTTCATGGGCGTGATCCGCCCCTTCTTTATCTGGAGACCTCTGCATGACCTTTCGTCCCCTGCCCCCTGCACGGCGCTCGCGCACGGCACTGCTGTGCGCCCTGGCCCTGCCGGCTTTGATGGCTCTGACGCCGGCCTCCGCCAAGACCCTGGTGTACTGCTCTGAAGGCAGTCCCGAGAACTTCGCGCCCAGCCTGAACACCACCGGCACCTCGTTCGACGTCATCGCCGCGGTCTACGACCCCATCGTGCAGTTCGAGCGCGGCGGCACCAAGGTCGTGCCGGCCCTGGCCGAGAAATGGGACATCTCCGAGGACGGCCTGGTCTACACCTTCCACCTGCGCAAGGGCGTGAAGTGGCACGCCAGCAAGAGCTACAAGCCCACGCGCGACTTCAACGCCGACGACGTCCTGTTCTCCATCGAGCGCCAGTGGAAGGAGGACAACCCCTACTTCAAGGTGACCAGCTCCAACCACTCCTACTTCAACGACATGGGCATGCCCAAGCTGCTCAAGTCCGTCGAGAAGGTGGACGACTACACCGTGCGCTTCACGCTGAATGCGCCCGAGGCGCCCTTCCTGGCCAATCTGGCGATGCAGTACGCCACCATCCAGTCCAAGGAATACGCCGACGCGATGCTCAAGGCCGGCACGCCAGAGAAGATCGACCAGGAGCCGATAGGCACCGGCGCCTTCCAGCTGCAGCAGTACCAGAAGGACGCGATCATCCGCTTCAAGGCCTTCGACCAGTACTGGGCCGGCAAGTCCAAGCTGGACAACCTGGTCTTCTCCATCACGCCCGACGCCTCGGTGCGCTGGGCCAAGCTGCAAAAGGGCGAATGCCACGTCATGCCCTACCCCAACCCGGCCGATCTGGACGCGATGCGCAAGGACGCCAACGTCACCGTCATGGAGCAACCCGGCCTGAACATCGGCTACCTGGCCTACAACACCCAGAAGAAGCCGTTTGACGACGTGCGCGTGCGCAAGGCCTTCAACATGGCGATGAACAAGAAGGCCATCGTGGACGCGGTCTACCTGTCTACCGGCGTGCCGGCGACCAACCCGATTCCGCCGACCCAGTGGTCTTACAACAACGCCATCAAGGACGATCCCTACGACCCCGAAGCCGCCAAGAAGCTGCTGGCCGAAGCAGGCTTTGCCAGCGGCATGGAAACCGACATCTGGGCCATGCCGGTGCAGCGCCCCTACAACCCCAACGCCAAGCGCATCGCCGAGCTGATGCAGGCCGACCTGGCCAAGATCGGCGTGAAGGCCGAGATCAAGAGCTACGAGTGGGGCGAATACCGCAAGCGCATGCAAAACGGCGAGCACCAGACCGGCATGCTGGGCTGGACTGGCGACAACGGCGATCCGGACAACTTCCTGGCCAATCTGCTGGGCTGCGATTCGGCCAAGAGCAATGGCTCCAACGTCGCCAAGTTCTGCAACCCCGAGTTCGAAGCGCTGATCCAGAAAGCCAAGAAGACCACCGACGTGGCCGAGCGCACCAAGCTCTACGAGCAGGCGCAGGTCATCTTCAAGGAGCAGGCGCCCTGGTTCACCATCGCCCACGCGGTGCAGCTCAAGCCGGTGCGCAAGGAAGTGGTGGACTTCAAGCTCAGCCCCTTCGGCCGCCACGACTTCTACGGCGTGAGCATGAAGTAAACCCCATGCCTGCCTGAAGCCGCAGCCCGCCCCATGGCGGGCTGTTTTTTTGCGCGGCGCGGCGCGCCGGCCAGCGGGCATGCGCCGGGGATAATCGGGCGCGCATGCACAACATCGTCATCCTCATCTCCGGCACCGGCTCCAACATGGCCGCCATCGTGCAGGCTGCCGAGCGCGAGCGCTGGCACGAGCACCCCGGCGCGCGCGTGGCGGCGGTGATCAGCAACCGCGCCGACGCCAAGGGCCTGGCCTTCGCGCGCCAGCGCGGCATCGCCACCGCGGTGCTCGAACACGGCGGCTTTGCCACGCGCGAGGCCTTCGACGCCGAGCTCGCCACGCTGATCGACAGCCACTCCCCGGCGCTGGTGGTGCTGGCCGGCTTCATGCGCATCCTGAGCGCCAGCTTCGTCGCGCGCTACGCCGGACGGCTGCTGAACATCCACCCCTCACTGCTGCCGGCCTTCACCGGGCTGCACACCCACCAGCGCGCCATCGACGCCGGCTGCCGCTTTGCCGGCTGCACCGTGCACCAGGTGACCGCCGAGCTGGACGTAGGCCCCATCGTCGAGCAGGCAATGGTGCCCATTCTTGCGGGCGACGACGCGGCCACCCTGGCCGCGCGCGTGCTCAGCCAGGAACACCTGATCTATCCGCGCGCCATCCTGCGCGTGCTATCACAAAACTAGCTGTCAGCGCTTGCCTGGCAAGCGCAAACCCCGTATTTGACTGATATCTGATGCACCCCAAAGTCTTGCTCGATGCCTGCGCCGAGCTGCTGCGCGAGGTCTTGCGCTTCGAGCACCCGGCCGACGCCGTGGTCTCGCGCAGCCTGCGCGCGCAGCGCCAGTTCGGCCCGCGCGAGCGCGCCACGCTGGCCGAAACCACCTACGCCGTGCTGCGGCGCAAGCTGCTCTTCGAGCGCCTGGCGCGCAGCGGCTCGGGCGCGCGCGAGCGGCGCCTGGCCATCCTCGGCTTTGCCGGCGCGCGCGGCTTTCTGGACGGCGCGCTCTCGCCGCAGGAAAAGGCCTGGCTGCGCGACTGCGACGCGGTGGCGCCGCAAGAGCTGTTCGAGCCCGAGCGCCACAACCTGCCCGCCTGGCTGGCCGAGCGCCTCAAGGCCCAGCTGGGCGCGGACTTCTGGCCGCTGGCCGAGAGCCTCTTGCAGCCCGCACCGCTCGATCTGCGCGTCAACACCTTGAAGGCAAAGCGGGCGCAAACGCAGGCCCAGCTTGCGCAAGCAGCTATCGAATCGGAAGAAACTCCCTACTCCCCCTGGGGCCTGCGCGTGCAGGGCAAGCCGGCCATCAACCGGCTGGAGCTGTTCACCAGCGGCGCCATCGAGGTGCAGGACGAAGGCTCGCAGCTGCTCGCCCTGCTGCTGGACGCCAAGCGCGGCGAGATGGTCACCGACTTTTGCGCCGGCGCCGGCGGCAAGACCCTGGCCATAGGCGCGAGCATGCGCAGCACCGGGCGCCTGTACGCGCTGGACGTGTCGGCGCACCGGCTCGATGCGCTCAAGCCGCGGCTGGCGCGCTCCGGCCTGTCCAACGTGCATCCCGCGGCCATCGCCCATGAGCGCGACGAACGCATCAAGCGCCTGGCCGGCAAGATGGACCGCGTGCTGGTGGACGCGCCCTGCTCTGGCCTGGGCACGCTGCGGCGCAACCCCGACCTGAAATGGCGCCAATCCCCCGACAGCGTGCAGGAACTCACGCTCAAGCAGCAGGCCATTCTTGAAAGCGCCGCGCGGCTGGTGAAACCCGGCGGGCGGCTGGTCTACGCCACCTGCAGCCTGCTGGCCGAAGAGAACGAGGCGATTGCCGAGGCTTTTGGCGCCCGCCAGCGCGACTTTGCGCCGCTGCCCGCCGGCCAAGTGCTGGCGGACCTGAAGCTGCAGCAGGCCGCGAGCCTGTGCGCCGGCGGCGAAGACGGCCAGCGCTACCTGCGCCTGTGGCCGCACCGCCATCAAACCGACGGCTTCTTCGCCGCCGTGTGGCAGCGGCGCTGAGCGCCGTTCGCGCGCCGGGCCAGCGCGTTACTGCGCGGGATCGGTCTTGCCCGCCGCCGCATTGCGCGCGCGCAGCTCTCTGAGCTTTTCGCCAATCTTCAGCTCCAGCCCGCGCGCCACCGGCTCGTAGAAACCGGGCGGCGCCATGCCCTCGGGCAGGTAAGTCTCGCCCGCGGCAAAGCCGTCCTCTTCATCGTGCGCGTAGCGGTAGCCCTTGCCGTAGTCGAGCTGCTTCATCAGCCGGGTCGGGGCGTTCCTCAGGTGCAGCGGCACGGGCCGCGTGCCGTCCTTGTCGACAAAGGCACGCGCCCGCTTGTAGGCCACGTAGCCCGCGTTGCTCTTGGGCGCCACCGCCAGGTAGAGCACCGCCTGGGCCAGCGCCAGCTCGCCCTCGGGGCTGCCAAGGCGCTCGTAGGTCTGCGCGGCCTCATTGGTGATCTGCATCGCGCGCGGATCGGCCAGGCCAATGTCTTCCCAGGCCATGCGCACGATGCGCCGCGCCAGGTAGCGCGGGTCGGCGCCGCCATCGAGCATGCGCACCAGCCAGTACAGCGCCGCGTCGGGGTCGGAGCCGCGCACCGATTTGTGCAGCGCGCTGATGGTGTCGTAGAACTGCTCGCCGCCCTTGTCGTAGCGGCGCATCTGCTGGCCCAGCACCTGCACCAGCCAGGCCTCGGTGATGCGCTCCACCCTCGCTTGCGCGGCCGTGACGGCCAGTTGCTCCAGCGTGTTCAGCAGACGCCGGGCGTCGCCGTCGGCATAGGCCACGAGGCGCTCGACTGCATCGTTTTCGATAGCTGGAAGCGCTTGCTGCGCCTGCGCGCGGACCACAATTTCCTTCAAATCCTCGGGGGTGAGCGGCTGCAGCACATACACCGTGGCGCGCGAAAGCAGCGCGCCATTGACCTCGAACGAGGGGTTCTCCGTCGTCGCCCCGACAAAGGTGAACAGGCCGCTTTCCACATGCGGCAAAAACGCATCCTGCTGGCTCTTGTTGAAGCGATGCACCTCGTCGACGAAGACGATGGTGCGCTGGTGCATCAGGCCGTCCAGCGCCGCCTGGGCGCGCTCCACCGCCTCGCGGATGTCCTTCACGCCGCCCAGCACCGCGCTGATGCTGATGAACTGCGCATCAAAAGCCTGCGCCATCAGCCGCGCAATCGTGGTCTTGCCCGTGCCCGGCGGCCCCCAGAGGATGCAGGAATGCGGCTGGCCCGACTCGAAGGCCAGGCGCAGCGGCTTGCCCGGGCCGAGCACCTGCTGCTGGCCCACGACCTCGTCGAGAGAGCGCGGACGCAGGCGCTCCGCGAGCGGCGCGTGGGGGCTTGCCGGGGTCATGATTGCTTGGGTGGACAGTGGTGCCAAGGGCGATGGTAGCGGCCCGCCCGCGCCGGCGCGCCGGACAATGCGCGCATGGCTTCCCAAAGATCGCTCAACGCGCTGCTGCGCGAGATCCGCGCCTGCACCGTCTGCGCGCCCTTTCTGCCGCTGGGCCCACGCCCCGTGCTGCAGGCCGGCCGCGGCGCGCGCATCCTGCTGGCCAGCCAGGCCCCGGGCATCAAGGTGCATGCAAGCGGCATCCCGTTTGACGACGCGAGCGGGCGGCGCCTGCGCCAGTGGTTGGGCATCAGCGAGGCGGACTTCTACGACCCGGCCAAGGTCGCGATCGTGCCCATCGGCTTTTGCTACCCCGGCCGCGCGGCCCACGGCTCGGGCGACGCGCCGCCCCGCCCGGAATGCGCGCCGCTGTGGCGCCGGCGCCTGCTCGACCAATTGCCGCAGATCGAACTCACCGTGCTGATCGGCCAGTACGCGCTGGCCTGGCACCTGCCCGAGGCGCGCCGCCTCGGCGTGACCCAGGCGGTGCAGCAATGGCAGCGCTGGTGGCCGCACACCCTGGTGCTGCCGCACCCGAGCGGGCGCAACAACGGCTGGCTCAAGCACAACCCCTGGTTCGAGGCCGAGCTGCTGCCCACGCTGAGGCAGCGGGTGGCGCAGCTGCTATGAAAATGGCTGCTGGATTTTGAGGAAAATTCGACTCCATCCCTTGTCTGGCTTGCGCTTTCAGCTCTGGTTTTTGCTCCCTCTCCCTCTGGGAGAGGGCTGGGGTGAGGGCCGGCTGCGCTTCCACTGCATCGCTTCTCGCTGATTGCAAGGGGCGTTGGCATTTTCGGCGCCGCTGGCCCCCACCCCTGCCCTCCCCCAGAGGGGGAGGGAGGAGCCGCGCGGGTTTTGCTCCCTCTCCCTTTGGGAGAGGGTTGGGGTGAGGGCCGGCTGCGCTTCCTTTGCGTGGGCTCTCGCCGGCTGCAAGCGGCGTTGCAATTTTCGGCGCCCCTTGCCCCCACCCCTGCCCTCCCCCAGAGGGGGAGGGAGCAAATCAGGCACCCACTCGCGTACAGGCTCTCAAGCCAGCAAATCCAGGCACTGCATCGGCCGCTCGATCACCGCCTGCGCGCCCCACTGGAGCGCCTGCGCGCCCGGCCCCAGGTAGCCGTAGAGCGCGGCCACGGTGCGCATGCCAGCGGCATGGCCGGCCACCACGTCGCGCTCGTCGTCGCCGACGTAGATGCATTCCGCCGGGCTCAGGCCCAGGCGCCGGCAGGCTTCGAGCAGCGAGGCCGGATGCGGCTTGAGGTGCGCCGTGGTGTCGCCGCTCACCAGGCAACTGCTGCTGGCAAACAATGGCATGCGCGCGGCGATGAGGCGGGTGAAGCGCTCGTGCTTGTTGGTCACCACGCCCCAGCGCAGGCCGCGCGCGCGCAGCGCGTCCACCAGCGGCTGCACGCCGTCGAACACCTCGGTGCTGTCGTGGATGCAGGCCTCGTAGCGGTCCAGGAATTCGTCGCGCAGCGCGGCAAATTCGGGCTGCTCAGGCGTCACGCCGAAGGCCACGCCCAGGATGCCGCGCGCGCCCATGCCGGCGGCCGCGCGGTAGCTGGCCACGCCCAGCGGCGCCAGGCCACGGGCCAGGCGCATCTGCTCGGCTGCGGCGCCCAGGTCGGGGGCGCTGTCGATCAGCGTGCCGTCCAGATCGAACAGCACCGCGCGCACGCCCGCAAACACGGCGCCGCTCATGCCGCCGGCCGCTGGGTGGCAAACAGGTAGTTCACGCTGGTGTCGGCATCGAGCCAGTAGCGCCGCGTGAGCGGGTTGTATTGCATGCCGCGCGTGTGGCGCAGATCCAGGCCCGCAGCGCGGCAGGCGGCAGCCAGCTCGGCCGGCGTGATGAACTTGTTCCATTCGTGCGTGCCGCGCGGCAAGAGCTTGAGCACGTACTCCGCGCCAATGATGGCAAAGGCAAAAGACTTGGGGTTGCGGTTGATGGTGGAGAAGAACACCCAGCCGCCAGGGCGCACCAGGCGCGCGCAGGCGGCGACGACCGAGGCCGGATTGGGCACGTGCTCGAGCATCTCCATGCAGGTGACGACGTCGAAGGCCGCCGGGCTTTCCTGCGCCAGAGCTTCAGCGCTGATTTCGCGGTAGCTCACATTGGCCGCCCCCGCCTCCAGCGCATGCAGCCGGGCCACGCGCAGCGGCTTGCTGGCCAGGTCGATGCCGGTGACCTCGGCGGCGCTTTGCGCCATGGCCTCGGCCAGAATGCCGCCGCCGCAGCCTACGTCCAGCACCTGTTTGCCGGCCAGCGTGGCAATGCCGTCTATCCAGGCCAGGCGCAGCGGGTTGATCTGGTGCAGCGGGCGAAACTCGCCTTCGGCGTCCCACCAGCGGTGGGCCAGTTCGGAAAATTTCTCAAGTTCTGCCGGGTCGGCATTCAGGGGCGTGGTCATGGGCGGGATTGTCGCCGCTTCACGCGCTGGGCGGGTGTTTTGCGCCGGCGCGCACACGGGCGCGGCGCTGGCATTAAAATGGGCGGCTTTTTCCAATAAAACAGTCGCCCGGCAGCATCCAAAGCAAGCTCAACCAAACGTGCTCAGGGTGTCTGTTTCATTCCGAGCGCGACCGGGCGACCCGAACTTTTTTCGGAGAACCCCTTGCTTTCGTCTCTCAAGCACACCTTCCCGCCCGCCATCCTGGCGTTGGCCGACGGAACGGTCTTCCAGGGCAACTCGATCGGTGCCAGCGGCTGCACCAGCGGTGAAGTGGTGTTCAACACCGCGATGACCGGCTATCAGGAAATCCTGACCGACCCGAGCTACTGCCGCCAGATCGTCACGCTGACCTATCCGCATATCGGCAACTACGGCACCAACGAGGAAGACAACGAATCCGCCCGGGTGCATGCCGCGGGCCTGGTGGTCAAGGACTTGCCGCTGCTGGCGAGCAACTGGCGCATGCAGCAGACCCTGCCCGCCTACCTGCGCCAGCGCAACACCGTGGCGATTGCCAACATCGACACCCGGCGCCTGACGCGACGCCTGCGCGAACAGGGCGCGCAAAACGGCGCCATTCTTGCGCTGGCCGAGGGCGAAACCCTCACGCCAGAGCACATCGAAAGCGCGCTCGCCGCCGCCCGCGCGGTGCCCGACATGAGCGGTATGGATCTGGCCAAGGTGGTCAGCACGCGCGAGAGCTACGAATGGAGCGAAACCAAATGGCAGCCGGGCAAGGGCTATGGGAGCCTTGCCGAGCCGCGCTTTCGCGTGGTGGCCTACGACTTTGGCATCAAGCGCAACATCCTGCGCCTGCTCGCCGAGCGCGGCTGCAGCGTGACCGTGGTGCCGGCCCAGACCCCGGCGGCCCAGGTGCTGGCGATGCAGCCCGACGGCATCTTCCTGTCCAACGGCCCTGGCGACCCCGCCGCCTGCGACTACGCGGTGACCGCGGTCAAAGAGATCATGGCGAGCAACATCCCCGTCTTCGGCATCTGCCTGGGGCACCAGATCATGGCGCTGGCCAGCGGCGCGCGCACCTTCAAGATGACGCACGGCCACCACGGCGCCAACCACCCGGTCAAGGACCTGGAGAGCGGGCGCGTGGCCATCACCAGCCAGAACCACGGCTTTGCGGTGGACATGAAGGACTTGCCCGAGAGCCTGAACGCCACCCACGTGAGCCTGTTCGACGGCACGCTGCAAGGGATGCAGTGCCGGGGCAAGCCGATGTTCAGCTTCCAGGGCCACCCCGAAGCCTCGCCCGGTCTGCACGACGTGGACTACCTGTTCGACCGCTTTGCCAGCCTGATGCAGGCGGCGCAGGCGCAGTGAAGCCGCGCGGCGCGCAACCCGCATGAAACTCTTCAGCTTTCCCCAGGCCATGCTGGAAAAGGCCATCGCCCGGCGCCTGCTCACGCTCGAGCCGCCCCAGCGCGCCTGGTTCACCGAGCGCTGGCAGCAAAAGCCCTACAAGAAGGCTTTCATCGAGCGCAAGGCCATGCCGCTGGTCACGCTGGTGGCCAAGGGCAAGACCTGGGACGAGGCCACCTTCGACGAGACGCTGCAGGCCTGGGACGTTCAATTCCACGAAGCCGAAGCCGCCGTGTTGCGCCCCCTCGTCGAGGGCGACGGCCTGCTGCAACTGATGCAAAAGAACCTGCCGCCCGAGCGCGCCAGCAAGCTCCTTGAGCGCCTGGCCCAGCGCCCCGCCGGCGCACCACGAAATTCCTAGAACCAGAGCACCATGCCCAAACGTACAGACCTCAAGACCATTCTCATCATCGGCGCCGGCCCCATCATCATCGGCCAGGCCTGCGAGTTCGACTACTCCGGCGTGCAGGCCTGCAAGGCGCTGCGCGAGGAGGGCTACCGCGTGGTGCTGATCAACAGCAACCCCGCCACCATCATGACCGACCCGGCGACGGCCGACGTCACCTACATCGAGCCCATCACCTGGCAGACGGTAGAAAAAATCATCGCCAAGGAGCGCCCCGACGCCATCCTGCCCACCATGGGCGGGCAGACCGCGCTGAACTGCGCGCTCGACCTGTGGCGCAACGGCGTGCTCAACAAATACCGCGTCGAACTCATCGGCGCGCGCCCCGAGGCCATCGACAAGGCCGAAGACCGGCTCAAGTTCAAGGACGCGATGACGCGCATCGGCCTGGAATCAGCGCGCTCGGGCATCGCCCACAGCATGGACGACGCCTGGGCCGTGCAGCGCAAGGTCGGCTTTCCGGCGGTGATTCGCCCGAGCTTCACGCTCGGCGGCACGGGCGGGGGCATTGCCTACAACCCCGAGGAGTTCGAGACCATCTGCAAGCGCGGCCTGGAAGCCTCGCCCACGCACGAGCTGCTGATCGAAGAGTCGCTGCTCGGCTGGAAGGAGTTCGAGATGGAAGTGGTGCGCGACCATGCGGACAACTGCATCATCGTCTGCTCGATCGAAAACCTCGACCCCATGGGCGTGCACACCGGCGACTCGATCACCGTCGCTCCCGCGCAGACGCTCACCGACAAGGAATACCAGGTGATGCGCGACGCGAGCATCGCCATCCTGCGCGAGATCGGCGTCGATACCGGCGGCTCGAACGTGCAGTTCGCGGTCGACCCCAAGACCGGGCGCCAGATCGTGATCGAGATGAATCCGCGCGTCAGCCGCTCTTCGGCGCTGGCCTCCAAGGCCACGGGTTTTCCGATCGCCAAGGTCGCGGCCAAGCTCGCGGTCGGCTACACGCTCGATGAACTCAGGAACGACATCACGGGCGGCATCACGCCCGCCTCCTTCGAGCCCTCGATCGACTACGTGGTCACCAAGGTGCCGCGCTTTGCCTTCGAGAAATTCCCCGCGGCCGACAGCCATCTGACCACGCAAATGAAGAGCGTGGGCGAGGTCATGGCGATAGGGCGCACCTTCCAGGAGTCCTTCCAGAAGGCGCTGCGCGGGCTGGAAGTGGGTGTCGATGGCATGAACGAGAAGACGCAGGACCGCGAGCTGCTCGAAAAAGAACTCGGCGCGCCCGGCCCCGAGCGCATCTGGTACGTGGGCGACGCCTTTGCCATGGGCTTGTCGCTTGCCGAGGTGCACCAGCTCACCAAGATCGATCCGTGGTTTCTCGCGCAGATCGAGCAGATCGTCAAGATCGAGCTCGACCTGGACAAACACACCGAGCAGCACGGCGAGCAGGCGGTCAGCAAGCTATCAAAAGAAGAGCTGCTGGCGCTCAAGAGCAAAGGCTTTTCCGACAGAAGGCTTGCAAAACTGCTGAAGACCAGCGAAAAGGCGGTGCGCGCTGCGCGCCACGCGCAAGGCGTGCGCCCGGTGTACAAGCGCGTCGATACCTGCGCCGGCGAATTTCCCACCAGCACCGCCTACATGTATTCAAGCTACGACGAAGAATGCGAGGCCGAGCCGACGAACAAGAAGAAGATCATGGTGCTGGGCGGCGGCCCCAACCGCATCGGCCAGGGCATAGAGTTCGACTACTGCTGCGTGCACGCGGCCCTCGCCATGCGCGAGGACGGCTACGAGACCATCATGGTCAACTGCAACCCCGAGACGGTGTCCACCGACTACGACACGTCGGACCGCCTGTACTTCGAGCCGCTCACGCTCGAAGACGTGCTCGAGATCGTGGACAAGGAAAAGCCCACGGGCGTGATCGTGCAGTACGGCGGGCAGACCCCGCTCAAGCTCGCGCTGGCGCTGGCCGCCGAGGGTGTGCCCATCATCGGCACCAGCCCGGACATGATCGACGCGGCCGAAGACCGCGAGCGCTTTCAGCACCTGCTGCAAAAGCTCGGCCTGCGCCAGCCGCCCAACGCCACCGCGCGCACCGAGGACGAAGCCCTCACCAAGGCCGCCGACCTCGGCTACCCGCTCGTCGTGCGCCCGAGCTACGTGCTGGGCGGGCGCGCGATGGAGATCGTGCACGAGCAGGCAAGTCTTGAGCGCTACATGCGCGAGGCGGTGAAGGTGAGCAACGATTCGCCCGTGCTGCTCGACCGCTTCCTGTCGGACGCGATCGAATGCGACGTCGATGCGGTGCGCGACAGCGATGGCAAGGTCTACATCGGCGGCGTGATGGAGCACATCGAGCAGGCCGGCGTGCATTCGGGCGACTCGGCCTGTTCACTGCCGCCCTACTACCTCAAGGCCGCGACCGTGGCCGAACTCAAGCGCCAGACCGCCGCCATGGCCGAAGGCCTTCAAGTCGTCGGCCTGATGAACGTGCAGTTCGCCATCCAGGAACAGGCGCAGGAGGACGGCAGCACCAGGGACGTGATCTACGTGCTGGAAGTCAACCCCCGCGCCAGCCGCACCGTGCCCTTCGTGAGCAAGGCCACGGGCGTGCAACTGGCCAAGGTGGCCGCGCGCTGCATGGTCGGCGACACGCTGGCCACGCAGGGCATCCATGAGGAGCCCAAACTGCCCTACTTCTGCGTGAAAGAGGCGGTCTTCCCCTTCGTCAAGTTCCCCGGCGTGGACACCATCCTCGGCCCCGAGATGAAATCCACCGGCGAGGTGATGGGCGTGGGCAAGACCTTTGGCGAGGCCTACATCAAGGCCGAGATCGGCGCGGGCGAGCGCCTGCCGCACCCGCCCAAGGAGGGCGAGAGCGTGGGCAAGGTCTTCCTCACGGTGAAGAACCACGACAAGCCGCAAGCCGTCGAGATCGCGCGCAGCTTGGCCGCGATGGGCTTCAGCCTGATCGCCACGCGCGGCACGGCCGCGGCCATCACCCAGGCGGGCATCGCCTGCGAGACGGTGAACAAGGTCACCGAAGGGCGCCCGCACGTGGTGGACATGATCAAGAACGGCGAGATCAGCCTGGTCATCAACACCGTGGAAGAGCGGCGCAACGCGATTGCCGACAGCCGCGCGATCCGCACCAGCGCGCTGGCCAATCGCGTGCCGACGATCACCACCATCTTCGGCGCCGAGGCCGCGGTGGAAGGCATCAAGAGCATGCGCCAGCTCGGCGTGATCTCGGTGCAGGAGATGCACGCGCAACTGGCCTGATCCGCCGCCCGCCAGCGACAAGAATGCCGCCCTCCGGGGCGGCATTTTTCTTTGCGGCGCCTCAGGCCAGCCAGCGCACCTTGCCCGTTGCCACGTCGTGCATGGCGCCGGCAATCTTGAGCTCGCCCGCAGCCACGCGTGCGGCCAGCACCTTGGAGCCCAACAGGCGCGCCATCGCGTCGTGCACATTGCGTTCGGCCACGCGCTGCACCAGCGCCGCGTCCTTGGAGCTGGGCACGCCCTCGTACTTGAGCGCGGTCAGCGCCGGGCGAATCTGCGCCAGCAGCCCGGTCAAATGACCCAGTTTGGCGTCGTCTACCGCGCCCTTGACCGCGCCGCATTCGGTATGCCCGAGCACCACGATGGCCCGCGCGCCGGCAAGCTGGGTGGCAAATTCCAGGCTGCCCAGGATGTCGTCGTTGACGATGTTGCCCGCCACGCGCGCGGCAAAGATGTCGCCGATGCGCTGGTCAAACACCAGCTCGGGCGGCACGCGGCTGTCGATGCAGCCAACCACTGCGGCAAACGGCGCCTGCCCGCCCGCTGTCTGGCGTACCTGCTGCATCAGGTCGCAATGCACACTCTTGCCCGCGACAAAGCGCGCATTGCCTTCCTGCAGCCGCTGCAGCGCGGCAGCGGGCGTAATCTGTGCCTGGCTCTCGCGCGTGAACACCGCGCAGCTGCCATCGGCCAGCGCCCGTGTGGCAAGGCCGGCGGCGGACAATGCGGCAAGGCCTTGCAGCAGGTGGCGGCGGTGCCTGTTGATCGGCATGGGGTCTCCTTGGAGGGTGTGGACATGCGCGGGGCATGCAAGCGCGCAACCCTAACGGCCTTGTGGTCTTGTCGCAATAGGGGCTTGCCAGGCCCGGCTGCCGCAGCAGGCCGCCCTATCATGGCCGCCATGCTGATGACACGCTCGGCCAAGGTGCTCATGAGCGCCACGCTGGCGCTGTTTGCCGCGCTGGTGGCCCTCAACAACCTCACCGACTACGGCGCCAACTTCGCCTTCGTGCGCCACGTGCTGGCCATGGACACCATCTTCCCCGGCAGCAGCGCCCGCTGGCGCGCGATCGACACGCCGCTCTTGTGGCACGCCGCCTATCTCCTGATCATCGCGCTGGAGCTGCTCACCGCCGCGCTGCTCGCGCGTGGCGCCTGGGCGATGTGGCGCGCGCGGCATGCCAGTGCGCGCGAATTCACGCGCGCGCGCCAGTGGGCGATCGCCGGTTGCCTGGCCGGCTTCGTGCTGTGGTTTGGCGGCTTCATGGTGGTCGGCGGCGAATGGTTTCTGATGTGGCAGTCGCACGAATGGAACGGCCAGTCCTCGGCCTTTCGCTTTTGCATCACGCTGCTGGCCTTGGCCATCTTCCTGAACCAGCCCGAGTCCGAACCCGACGCCGGCGCCTGAGCGGCCCTGCTGCAAGCCGCACCGAAGCCGTACACAATGTGACGAACCAACGGTGGTGGCCCATGCATGACCTGACCAGATTCCGTGATCCCCTGAACCGCCGCGGGCTGCTGCGCCTGGGCCTGCTGGCCAGCGCGGGCCTGGCGCTGCCGGCGCTCGCGGCCCTGCCCGAGATGCAGGCGCAGGAAGCCGCCAGCGGCTGCTGGTACGTACAAGGCCTGTCGGAGATGGGCTCGGGCGAGAACCAGAACTTCATCTCCAACGCTGGCTTCATCGTCACCAGCACCAGCGTGGTGGTGGTCGACGCGCTGGGCTCGCCCGCGCTGGCCGAGCGGCTGGTGGCGCAGATCCGCAAGCTCACGCCCAAGCCGATCTCGCACGTGGTCCTGACCCACTACCACGCGGACCACATCTACGGCCTGCAGGTGTTCAAGGCGCTGGGCGCGCGCATCGTCGCGCAGCAGCAGGGGCGCGAATACCTGTTTTCGGACACCGCGCGGCTGCGCCTGCAGGCCTCGCGCACCGAGCTTGCACCCTGGATCAACGAAGACACCCGCCTGGTGGCGGCGGACCAGTGGATAGACGCCCCGACCAGCCTGAGCGTGGGCGACACCAAGATCGAGATCATCCCCGTCGGCCCGGCGCACACGCCCGACGACCTGGTGGTGTGGCTGCCGGCGCGCAAGGTGCTGTATTCGGGCGACCTGGTGTTTCGCGGGCGCATCCCCTACGTGGGCGAGGCCGACAGCGGGCACTGGATCAAGGCGCTCGACGAGCTGCTCAAGCTCGGCGCGCAGGTCGTCATCCCGGGCCACGGCGCGATCTCGCACGATGCGCGCAAGGACATGCAGTTCACGCGCGACTACCTCGCTTACCTGCGCAAAGCCATGGGCCAGGCGGCCGAGGACATGACGCCGTTTGACGAGGCCTACCAGGCGACCGACTGGAGCCAGTATGAGCACATGCCGCTGTTTGGCGCGGCCAACCGCATGAACGCCTACAACACCTACATCCTGATGGAGCGCGAAGCCCAATGAACGCGTGCGTCCTGCGCTGCACTTCTGCCGGGCGCCGGCGCGTGCTGGCAGGGCTGGTTTGCCTCGGCGCAGCGCCCTGGTGGGGCGCAGTGCAGGCGCAAGGCGCGCGGCGACAGTTGCCGCTCGCCGCCAATCTGCCGCGCGAGATCGAGGCGGCGCTCGCGCACGGCCAGCCACTGGTGGTCATGGTCAGCCTGCACGGCTGCCCCTTTTGCGAGGTGGTGCGCAACAACTACCTCGCACCCATGCACGAGCGCGAAGGCCTGGCGGTGGTGCAGGTCAACATGCGCGACGCGCAGGCGCTGCGCGACGCCCAGGGGCAGGAGAGCAACCACGATGCCCAGGTGCGCGCCTGGGGCGTGAGCGTGGCACCCACGCTGCTGTTTCTGGGCCAGGGCGGTCAAGAGCTGGCGCCGCGCCTGGCGGGTGGGGACAACGATTTCTACTCCGCCCTGCTGGAGCGCCGGCTGGAGACGGCACGTGCCGCCATTTCAAGGTAAAAAACGGCCATGACGCAGATGTACCAAGCGCTTACAGCTAGCAATTTAGTAGTATTCAATACGCTTTTGAAAGCGCTCAGGCTGGCCGCCCTGCTCGCAGCCGCGCTGCTGCTGGCCGCTCCCGCCCTGGCGCAGACGCCCGAGGCCTTCAAGGCCGCCAACCCGCACGAGGGCGAGGCCCTGGTGAAAGAGCGCCAGTGCGATGCCTGCCACGCCCAGAAATGGGGCAACGACGGCCGGGACATCTACCGCCCCGGCAAGCTCATCCACGACGTGGCGCAACTGCGCAAGCAGGTGGGCCAATGCAACACCGGGCTGAACCTGAACCTCTTCCCCGAAGAAGAAACCGATATTGCCGCCTGGCTCAACCAGTCCTACTACCACTTCAAATAGGGCGCAAGCGCCGCGATCAAGTGCGAGACAGATCCAAGGGTTAGCCCCAAGCAGGACGGCGTTGAACCATGTTTAAATAAGCCGGTACGAATATCTTGCAAGCAGCCCCATGACAGATATCGAGCTCCAACCGGCACCCGCCAGCATGACCCGGGGCAGCGTGCGCAAGGCACCGGAAAACTTCCTCACGCAGGCGGACATCCGCGCCATCCAGACCGGCGGCGCAGGCGCCGGGCGGCGCGGCTTCCTGCGCGACGTCTTTGCCGCTGCGCTGGCCGGCGGCGCGGCCACGCAGGCACTGGCGCAGCCTGCCGCAGCCACGGGCGAGGGCGACCCGGCCATCCTCAAGCTGCCGCGCCACAGCACCAGCCTGGGCCAGCCGGTGGCTGCGCACCCCTACGGCCAGCCGTCGCAGTACGAGGGCAACGTGCAGCGCCGCCAGAGCCCGGGCCTGACGCAAACCAACCAGGCATCGGTGTCGTTTGCGCCCATCCAGTCGCTGTTTGGCATCGTCACGCCCAATGGCCTGCATTTCGAGCGCCATCACCAGGGCTGGTGGGACATCGACCCGCAGCAACACCGCTTCATGGTCAACGGCCTGGTCAAGAGCCCCAAGGTCTTCACCATGGACGAGCTCATGCGCCTGCCTGCGGTCTCGCGCTTTCACTTCATCGAATGCGGCGCCAACACTGGCATGAACTGGGGCAACGTCGCCGTGCCCACGGCGCAATACACCCACGGCATGCTCTCGTGCTGCGAATACACCGGCGTGCCGCTCATCACCCTGCTGGAGATGGCTGGCGCCGACCTGAAAAAAGGCAAATTCATCCTGGCCGAGGGCGCAGACGGCTCCAGCATGACGCGCACCATTCCGATCGAGCTCGTCAAGAGCGGCGAGGTGCTCGTCGCCTGGGGCCAAAACGGCGAGATGCTGCGCCCGGAAAACGGCTACCCGCTGCGCCTGGTCGTGCCCGGCATGCAGGGCGTGAGCTGGGTCAAGTACCTGCGCCGCGTGGAACTGGGCGACCAGCCCTGGGCGACCAAGGACGAGGCGGTGCACTACATCGACCTCATGCCCGACGGCCAGCACCGCCAATACACCAGCATCCAGGAATGCAAGAGCGTGATCAGCACGCCCTCGGGCGGGCAGGTGCTGCTCGCCACGGGCTTTTACAACATCACGGGTCTGGCCTGGTCGGGGCGCGGCAAGATCAAGCGGGTGGACGTGTCGGTCGATGGCGGGCGCAACTGGCGCAGCGCGCGGCTTGAAGCGCCGGTGCTCGACAAATGCCTCACGCGCTTCAATATCGACTGGGTCTGGGACGGCAAGCCCGCCATCGTGCAAAGCCGCGCGATGGACGAAACCGGCTACGTGCAGCCCAGCTACAAGCAATTGCGCGCGGTGCGCGGCTCGCGCTCGATCTACCACAACAACGCCATCCAGTCCTGGCTGGTGCAAGAAAACGGCGAGGTAAAAAATGTCCAGCTTGCGTGACGCCCTCGCCGCCGGCCTGCTGGCGGCCGCGCTCGCCCTGCCCGCCTGGGCCCAGGGCAAGTTCCCGAACATCGGGCGCGACGCCACGCCCGCCGAAGTGGCCGCCTGGGACATCGACGTGCGCCCCGACTTGCAGGGCCTGCCTGCGGGCAGCGGCTCGGTCGACGACGGGCAAGACCTGTGGGAAGCGCGCTGCGCCACCTGCCACGGCATCTTTGGCGAATCCAACGCGGTGTTCAACCCGCTGGTCGGCGGCACCTCGGCGGACGACATCAAGAGCGGGCACGTGGCCAACCTGCAGCGCCCGGACTACCCCGGGCGCACCACCTTCATGAAGCTGCCCACGGTCTCCACGCTCTGGGACTACATCCGCCGCGCCATGCCTTGGGACAACCCCAAGTCACTCTCGACCAACGAGGTCTATGCGGCCACCGCCTATCTGCTGCACCTGGCCGACATCGTGCCCGCGGACTTCGTGCTCTCGGACAAGAACATGGCCGAGGTGCAGCAAAAGCTGCCCAACCGCAAGGGCATGACCACGCAGCACGCCTTGTGGCCGGGCAACGAGTTCGGCGCCGGCAAGCTCAAGCCCGACACCCAGGCCAGCGCCTGCATGAAGGACTGCGGCGGCGCGCCCACCATCAGCTCCGAGCTGCCCGCGCATGCGCGCAACGTCTGGGGCAATCTGCGCGAACAAAACCGCACCGTCGGCCCGCAGCGCGGCGCCGACACCACCCGGCCCGAAGGCAAGCTGGGCGACGCGGCCGGCCCGGTCAAGGTAGTCGGCCCGGCGGGCGAGGACAGCCCGCACGCCCGCGCCATCGCACTCACCCAGCAACTGGGCTGCACCGGCTGCCACAACATGCAGGGCAAGCTGGTCGGGCCGTCGTTTGCCGACATCGCGCAGAAGTACGCGGGCAAGACCGACTACCTGCAAAGCAAGATCCGCGCGGGCGGCTCGGGCGTCTGGGGCGACACGCCCATGCCGCCCCAGGACGCGCCCGCCGCCGACATCAAGCTGATCGCCGAGTGGCTGGCTGCAGGCGGCGGCAAGTAGGCGCAGAATGCGGCGCTCGGCGTTTATTTATATAGAACCAGATCTTTTAACAGGCCTATTAATATCCGATTCTTTGAAGGAGATGACACGATGCAAACCCGCAGGCAAACCCTGAAGCAGAGCGCGGCCGTCGCGGCGCTGGCCGCCGGCTCCGGCCTTCTGCCGCAGAGCGCGCTGGCCTTCAACAAGGCGGCCTTTGAAGTCAATGGCGTGAACGGCGCGCTCAAGGCCCTGGGCGTGAGTGGCGACCCCGTGGCCAGCGGCGACGTCACCCTGACCGCGCCAGACATCGCGGAAAACGGCGCCGTCGTACCCTTCGCGCTGTCTACCAAGCTGCCCGACGTCAAGCAACTCGTGCTGCTGGTCGAGAAAAACCCCTTCGCGCTGGCCGCCGTGTTTGACGTCACGCCCGAGGTGGAAGCCAACTTCGCCACGCGCAGCAAGATGGGCGAGACCTCCGACGTCTATGCGGTGGCCATCACCAAGGACAACAAGGCCTACTTCGCCAAGAAGGAAGTCAAGGTCACCCTTGGCGGCTGCGGCGGCTGATGGGCTAGCCCGACCACGTAATCAAGCTATCGATCAAGGAGCATAGACATGGGTGACCCGATGCGGATTCGCGCGCAGGCCAAGGACGGCAACGTCCTGGTGCGCATACTGATGGCCCACGAGATGGAGTCCGGCCAGCGCAAGGACTCCTCCGGCAACAAGATTCCCGCCTGGTGGATCCAGGAGGTGACGGCCAAGCTCAACGACAAGCAGGTCTTCTCCTGCGAATGGGGCCCGGCCATTTCCAAGAACCCCTTCCTGCAGTTCACCGTCAAGGGCGGCAAGGCCGGCGACAAGATCAGCATCACCTGGAAGGACAGCAAGGGCGACACGCGCACCGACGAGGCCACGGTCTCCTGATAGCCCTGCGCCCTCCTGCCGGCGCCGCCGCGCTGCAGCTTCGCCGCCCTGACCGCCAGGGCCTGCGCCTTGAAGGGGCCCGCGGCCCCTCACCATTCAAAGAAAAGCAATGAGAGACAAGCCATGAAACTCGCCAAACTGACCGTGCTTGCGATGGCAGTGGGCTGGACCTGCGCCGCCACGCTGGCGCACGCCCAGAAGACCACCACCCAGGCCATAGACGAATACCGTGAAATGCTGCAGGACGGCAACCCCGCCGAACTGTATGAAATGAAGGGCGAAGAGCTCTGGAAGAAGGCCCGCGGCCCCAAGAACGCCTCGCTGCAGCAATGCGACCTGGGCCTGGGCGCGGGCGTGACCAAGGGCGTGTTCGTGCAACTGCCGCGCTACTTTGCCGACACCAACCAGGTGCAGGATCTGGAGTCGCGCCTGGTCACCTGCATGAGCACGCTGCAAGGCATAGACCCCAAGGAAGTCGTCAACGGTCAATGGGGCAAGGGCGAGCGCGCCAACGTCACCGCGCTGGCCACCTGGGTAGCAGCGCAGTCCAAGGGCATGAAGTTCAACCTGCCCCAGAGCCACCCGCAAGAGCGCGTGGCCTATGAGCTGGGCAAGCGCGCCTTCTTTCAGCGCGGCGGCTCGCACGACTTTGCCTGCGCCACCTGCCACGGCGAAGACGACAAGCGCATCCGCCTGCAAGACCTGCCCAAGCTGACCGGCAACCCGGGCGACGGCGTGGGTTTTGCCGCTTGGCCGGCCTACCGCGTCTCCAACGGCCAGATGTGGACCATGCAGCACCGCCTGAACGACTGCTACCGCCAGCAGCGCTTTCCTGAACCCGGCTACGCCAGCCCCATCACCGTGGCGCTGGGCGTGTACATGGGCGTGAACGCCAAGGGCGCCGCTTCGGCCGTGCCCGCCATCAAGCGCTGAACCGGAGACCACCCACATGAAGCCAAGCCAAGCCCTCATCACCGCGGCCAGCGTCCTGGCGCTTGCCACTCTCGCCGGCTGCGCCGGCAGCAACGGCGCCGCCAGCAGCACGCCCAGCGCCGCCGAGCTGGACGCCATGGCCCAGCAAATGGTGCAGCAGAGCTTTCACGACAAGGGCATCGTCAAGGTCAGCCAAGCGCTGGCAACCGACGCCACGCTCAAGGCCTGCAACCAGGCCGACGTCAGCGGCACGCCGCTGGATGCGGCCACCATGCGCGCGCTGGAAGCAGAAAACTTCAAGACCATCCAGTGGCCGGCCGACGGCAAATACCTGGGCGACTGGAAGTCCGGCGAGAAGATCGCCCAGAGCGGGCGCGGGCGCACCTGGACGGACAAGGCCGACGCCGCCAACGGCGGCAACTGCTACAACTGCCACCAGATCACCAAGGAAGAAATCTCCTACGGCACCATAGGCCCCAGCCTCTACCACTACGCCCAGGCCAAGGGCGTGAGCGACCCAAGCAGCCCGCAAGCGCAGGAAATGGTCAGGTACACCTGGGGCAAGATCTGGAACAGCAAGGCCTACAACGCCTGCTCCAACATGCCGCGCGCCGGGCACAAGGGCATCCTCACGCAAAAGCAGGTGGCCGACATCGTGGCGCTGCTGCTCGACCCCAAGTCTCCCGTGAACCGATAAGCAGGCCTTGCGCCGCAAGCGGCCCTGGCCGCGATGGATGGGGGTGAAGCACCACCCCGGCCATCGCCGCCAGGGCCGTTCTCTTTGCCTGAAGGATCCCACCATGAACCTCACCAAACGCGAATTCCTGCAAGTCCTGGGCGCCGCCAGCGCCGCCGGCATGGGCCTGGGCAGCTACAGCCACGCAAGCGCCGCCACTGCGGCCGATGGCCTGTACGACATCCCGAAGTTCGGCAACGTCTCGCTCTTGCACATGACCGACTGCCACGCGCAGCTCAAACCGATCCATTTTCGCGAGCCCAGCGTGAACCTGGGCCTGGGCGACATGAAGGGCCGCCTGCCCCACCTGGTGGGCGAGCACCTGCTCAAGGCCGTGGGCGTGAAAAGCGGCACGCCCACCGCGCACGCCCTGACCTACCTGGACTTTGACCACGCCGCCGAGCGCTACGGCAAGGTCGGCGGCTTTGCCCACCTGGCCACGCTGGTCAAGCGCCTGCGCGCCAGCCGCCCCGGCGCGCTGCTGCTCGACGGCGGCGACACTTGGCAAGGCAGCGCCACGGCGCTGTGGACCAAGGGCCAGGACATGGTGGACGCCTGCAAGCTGCTGGGCGTGGACATCATGACCGGCCACTGGGAATTCACCTACGGCATGGAGCGCGTCAAGGAAATCATCGACAAGGACCTTGCGGGCAAGACCGAATTTTTGGCGCAGAACGTCAAGACCACCGACTTCGGCGACCCGGTGTTCAAGCCCTGGACGATGCGCGAGATCAACGGCGTGCCCGTGGCCATCATCGGCCAGGCCTTCCCCTACACGCCGATCGCCAACCCGCGCTACATGGTGGCCGACTGGGAATTCGGCATCCAGGACGAGCACCTGCAGGAGATGGTCGATGAGGCGCGCGCCAAGGGCGCCAAGCTCGTCATCGTGCTGAGCCACAACGGCATGGACGTGGACCTGAAGATGGCCAGCCGCGTCACCGGCGTGGACGCCATCCTGGGCGGCCACACCCACGACGGCATGCCCGTGCCCACCATCGTCAAGAACCCGTCCGGCCAGACCATCGTCACCAACGCCGGCAGCAACGGCAAGTTCCTCGGCGTGATCGACTTTGACGTAAAGGACGGCAAGCTCGCCGACTTCCGCTACCGGCTGCTGCCCATCTTTGCCAACATGCTGCCGGCGGACAAGGAGATGGACGCGCTCATCACCAAAATCCGCGCGCCCTACGAAGCCAAGCTGGCCGAACAACTCGCCGTCACCGAAGGCCTGCTCTACCGCCGCGGCAACTTCAACGGCACGGGCGACCAGCTCATCGTCGATGCGCTCATGGAGGTGCAAGGCGCGGACCTGGCCTTCTCGCCAGGCTTTCGCTGGGGCACCACGCTGCTGCCCGGCCAGGCCATCACGCGCGAATGGCTGATGGACATGACCGCCACCACCTACAGCTACGCCACGCTGACCGAAATGAAGGGCGAGATGATCAAGACCGTGCTGGAAGACGTGGCCGACAACCTCTTCAACCCCGACCCCTACTACCAGCAGGGCGGCGACATGGTGCGCGTGGGGGGCCTGGCCTACGCCTGCGACCCGACGGCCGACATGGGCCAGCGCATCAGCGACATGCGCCTGAAGGGCGAACTGATCGACCCGAACAAAACCTACAAGGTGGCCGGCTGGGCCCCCGTGGCCGAAGAAGCCGCCAAGGCCGGCAACCCCATGGTCTGGGACCAGGTCGAGCAATGGCTGAAGGCCCGCGGCGGCAAGGTGGCGCCGCGCAAGCTCAATCCGCCCAGGCTGACGGGGGGACTGCCCAATCCGGGGTATGCGGAGGGCTGAACACCTCTCGATGCCTTGCGATTACAAGGCATCGAGAGGGCTCAACACGCCCCGCCCGCCCTTGTTGAGCACATGCGTGTAGATCGCCGTCGTACTCACATCCGCGTGGCCCAGCAGCTCTTGCACCGTGCGAATGTCGTAGCCCGATTGCAGCAAATGCGTAGCAAACGAATGGCGCAGCACATGCGGCGAAACCGGCTTGACCATCTGGGCTCGCTTTGCCGCCTCGCGCACCGCCCGCTGCACCGATTCGGGGTAGACGTGGTGGCGCCGCTCCAGATGCTCGCCCGTGCGCGCATCCGGGCGCGGGTCCACCCCGCGCACCGGTGAGGGGAACACCCACTGCCACGCCCAGGCCTGGTCTGCGTTCGGATACTTCACCGCCAGCGCGTGCGGCAAATTCACCCGCCCCAGCCCCGCCTCCAGATCTTTCTCGTGCAACGCCCGCGCCTTGTGCAACTGCGCGCGCAAAGGCTGCATCAGGTTCTCGGGCAGCACCGTCACCCTGTCCTTGTCACCCTTGCCCTCGCGGATCACGATCTCGCGCCGCGCGAACTCCACATCCTTCACGCGCAGGCGCAGCGCCTCCATCAGCCGCATGCCCGTGCCGTAAAGCAGTTGCGCAATCAGCCCCGTCGTGCCATCCATGTGCGTCAAGAGCAACCGCACCTCGGCGGGTGTGAGCACCACCGGCAGCCGGCGCGGGCGCTTGGCCTGCACCACTTCATCGAGCCAAGCCAGCTCAACGCCCAACACCTGCCGGTAGAGGTACAGGATCGCCGCCTTCGCCTGGTTTTGGGTAGAGGCCGACACCTGCCTATCCACCGCCAGATGACTCAGGAATGCCTCCACTTCTCGTGCGCTCATCTCTTGCGGATGGCGCTTGTTGTGATACAGAATAAAACGTCGCACCCAATCCAGATAGGCCTGCTCGGTGCGGTAGCTGTAATGGCGCGTGCGCAGGTGGGTGCGCATGCGCTCCAGCAGCTTGGGTGGCCTGGGTGGGGCCGCAGCGCCATCTGGCGGAAGGGAGCTTGAGACATCCATCCGCAAAATTTTAGGTTTGCCTAAATGAAAGACAAGTCCGGGTTTACGAGAGGGTGGGCGGATGTTGCGGCATGTTATTGTTCAAGGAGGCGCTCCAAGAGCGTCGTCTAATTCCAGTTAGAGGGCGGCGATGCGTCATCGCATCGCCGTAAATCAGTTTACGGGGCAACGGGCTGAGAGGTGTATATGCAATCCTCGTCGTGCTCATACCACGAAGATATGCAGGTGAGATTCCTGCCGTTGCCCCACCAGTCTTTTGCGTCTGCGTCGTTGGCAAGTCGCGTGTGCGTCGCACACTACATAGCACGCAGCGGGCTGGCGCAGTCATACTGCACGGTGCCGCCGTCTAACACGGCGGTCAAGCGGACGGCGTACCGCCGCCGCTTACCTTTGCGTTAGTCCGCTCAGAAATCGCTTTATTCAAGCCCATGCTTTATTCACCGGCATTTATTTTCTCAAGCGTTTATCCGCTGGGTGTTTTGCCGCGTGCCGGGCTTCGCCTTGGGGTGCTGCGCCTGTTTCAAGCCTTTTTGGCCTCCAGCGCTTGCGCAGCGTGCGCTAGCAGCTATCTTTTTGCAAGCATTGCGCCGCCTCCGTGGCGCAGCGCTTTTTCGCAGTTCGTGCCCGTCGTCAAGTTGGGGTTTCCCTTTCTTGGCGTTCGGGTCTAACATTTCGTCGCAGCCGACCGCCTACGGCGTCGGCTGAACTCAGCCGTTAGGCCCTTCATATTCCGCTTTATGCAGGCCGCTATTCATTCCAGCGTTTCGTCTTTCTCAAGCGTATATTCGCTGGGGTTTTGGCGCTGCGCCAGGCTTCGCCTGCATACCTTGCACCAGTTTCAAGCTATTTTGGCCCCTAACCCTTGCGTAGCAAGCGCTAGCAGCTATCATCGTCGTAGCACCCGCGCCTTTCCAAGCGTCGGGTCTAACATTTCGGTCAAGCCGATCCGCCTACGGCGGCCGGCTTACCTCGCCCGTTAGATTGGCGCAAATTACCTACAATGGAACGACCACTATCCATGGAGCACACCATGCTTTTCACCGCTGTCCTTCTGCCAGCCCCTGAAGGCGGCTTCACGGCCCTGAATCCGGAAACCGGCACCACATCGCAAGGTGAAACGGTCGAGGAAGCGTTGGCGAACCTTCGGGAAGCCACCGAACTGTATGTGGAAGAGTTCCCGTCGGCAGCCTTTGGGCGCCCTCTGGTGACGACGTTCGAACTTCCTGCGCATGCCTGAGCTGCCCCATGTTTCGGGCACCCAAGCAGTCCGTGCGCTGGAACGTTTGGGCTTCTCTGTTGCGCGACGACGTGGCAGCCACATAGTCCTGCGTCGCGGCGCATCCGGCTGTGTCGTACCCAATCATCGCGAGCTGAAAGTCGGCACGTTGGCCGGAGCCCTCAAGCAAGCAGGCGTCACAGCAGAGGAATTCATGAATGCACTGCGTCGAAAAATCTAACATTGCGCTGCAGTTGACCGCCATTCCGCTTCGCGGGCTGCCGACAACTGAGCTTGCCCGTTAGATGGTACTTCTGCGGCCCTGTGGATGCGTGAACAATCGTTGACAAATAATGAACGAACGATTACAATTAATCCATGTACACGATTCAGCGCACGGAACAGTTTTCTGGCTGGCTGGATGGCTTGAAAGACCGGGTGGCGCGAGGTCGCCTTGTTCGTCGACTGGAGAAGGCGCAGCGCGGGCTGCTGGGTGACGTTCAGCATGTAGGCGAAGGCGTGTTTGAGATGCGCGAGTTCTTTGGCCCTGGCTGGCGCATGTACTACGTTCAGCGCGGCGCGGTGTTGATTGTGATGCTGGGCGGGGGCGACAAGTCCACCCAGCAGGCTGACATTGCTGCCGCGCAGACTTTGGCTGCAACCCTTGAGGAGTGAACGATGAAGAAGCCCGAAAAAATCAAGATCTCTGACCTGCCCGTGTTCGATGCTGCGGAGTACCTGAAGAGCGAAGAGGACATTGCCATTTACCTCACGCTGGCGATTGAAGAGAACGACCCTGCGGGCCTGGCTGATGCGCTGGGCACAATTGCACGCGCTCGCGGCATGACCGAGGTGGCGCGGGCTAGCGGGCTGACCCGCGAGGCGCTTTACAAGGCCCTGCGCCCCGGCAGCCATCCGCGCTTTGACACCATCGCCCGCGTGTGTGGAGCGTTGGGCGTGAAGCTGGTGGCGCAGCCAAGCCGTACTTAGACTGCCCCAAGCGCAAAAAATAGACTGTATGAAAATTGGCATCGCTTCATCCGGCTCCTCGTCGATCCGTGTGGAACACAACACCAATCATCGCCCGCGTGTAGCTCGCCGAATATTTTTTGATGCCTCTGCATGCCACCCCCAGCCAAACCCGCCAAGTCCAACCCCGAGCTCGAAGCCGCCATGGCGCAAGCACGCCAGGTCATTGGCTGTGACAACGACCGGGACTACACCAAAGTCCGCGAAATCTGGGCCCGAGAGCCGCAGCGCAGCCTGCAACCCGCGGCCATCCGGGATCCGTCCGACTACGCTGGGCAGGAGCGCCTGAGCATCGCCTGCACGCAAACCGACTTGCCGGCCAAAAAGCAGGCGGCACTGGTGCAGCAATGGTGTGAGTTGCTGCCGACGCTGACCCAAGTGCGCTGGCTGTACTTCATGACCCGCGTGCCGCAGCCGCTGTTTGATGCGGCCTGCCGGATGCCGGGGCTGGTTGGCTTGTACATCAAATGGAGCGGCATTGAATCGCTGGAGCCGCTGACACGGCTTCGGGACTTGCAGTACTTTCATCTCGGCGAATCAGCCAGCGTTTCATCCATCGCGCCGCTGGCGCAAATGAAGTCACTCAAATGGTTGCAGCTTGACGGCCTGCGCAAGATTGAAAGCCTGGAGCCGCTGCGCCACCTGAGCACCTTGGAGGGGCTGGGCTTCGTCAGCGCCGAATCCCGCGTGCATGTGGTGGACAGCTTCGAGCCGCTTTCGGCGCTGACCCGGCTCCAATGGCTGAATCTGGGGCCGCGCCCCGCAAGGCTGGGCTTGCAGCCCCTGCATGCGCTCAAGGGCCTGGAGTATCTCGGCTTACCCAACAAGTACAGCGTGCATGAGTTTGCCGAGTTGTCGCTGCATGTGCCAGCGCATGTCTGTGAACGGCTGCAACCCTTCATGCGCTTTCATTGCAGCGTCTTTCCCTGCAAAACCTGCCAGTCCAACTGGCTGGTGCTCACCAGCGGCAAGGGCAGTCGGCTGCTGTGCCCCACCTGCGATACCGAAAAACTGGCGCGCCACATGATCATCTTTCGCAAGGCGGTGGGGGCGGCGCAGGCTGCTGCCCGCTCGCCCTCGCATGACCACGGTGCAGGAGGCAGTGCATGACGATTACCTCGCGAGAACTCTACGCCGAGCTGCGCCGCGCGCTTGGCCCCGCGCTGCAGGCGCGCGGTTTCGAGCCGCTGGCCTCGGGCACGCTGGCCTACACCCGGCCGGCGGGGCCCGGGGCGCTCACGCTCTGGTTTCAGGCCGACCGCTACGGCTGGGACGCGCTGTGGGGCTCGCGCTTCACGCTGGAGCTGCAACTGGCGGATGAGGCCGCAGCGGGCGCTGCCGCCATCGCGCAGCGCGCACGCTACTTTCACCTGCTGACACCCGAGCAGCGCGAGCAGGTGCGGCTGCGCAACAACGCGGTCACCCTGCAATTGCCCGGCACCGCCGCCCATGCACAGGTCGTGGTGCCGGACGAGGACGGCGAGGACGTCGTGGTCTTTGGCGTGGTCGTGCAGCACCAACCGCATCCGGCGGGCGCGGACGTGTGGATGCACTACGGTGCGCTGGCCGACATCACCGCGTGGGCGCAGTTTCTGGACGGCGCGCTCGATGCCATGGTGCAGGCTCTGGGCGCGGCGCAAACCGCCACGCGCTGAGCTGGGCAGCGCGGGCGGCGGCAGGCACAATCCACGGCGTCGTGCCCTGCGGGGCGCTTGGCAGGGCGGAGGGCAAATCATGGTTCTGATGGTCTTTGGCGCGCTGGTCATGGCGCTGGGGGTGTTCTGCGGCGCGGTGCTGGCGCTGGCGCCGCTGGGCCTGGCCCCGGCAACGGCGGACATGGCGCTGTGGGCGCTGTTTCCGCTGCTGTCCATCACCGGCTTCGTGCTGCTGGCGATGGCGGGGCGCTCGGGGCAGGTGCGCAACTTCACTTTTGCAGCGGGCTGCGTGCTGCTGGCGCTGGCGCTGGCGGCCGTGGCGGGCATCGTGCTGTCGGCCATGGGGTTGTTCACGCCCGTGGCCAGCACCGCGCCGCTGTGGTATGTGCTGGCAGTGGCCGGGCTGCTGGGCATTGCGGCGACGGCGGCCGGGCATTCTGTGCAGCAGCGCTGAAGAGCGGGCGCCGCGCGGCTCGCCGGGCCGTGTGCTCGCGGTTTCGCTACTTAAAATAGAGCTGGAAGCGCTTGCCTGCAAAGCGCCAGAGGCACTTTTGATGCCTATTCTCTGGCGTCGGTGCAAAACCGCCTGCCCGGCCGCAATCGGCGCCTGACGCCCGGCGCGCCCCCTTCGCCGACGCCGCCCTACATTCGCTTACACTGCGTTACCACGCCGGGCGCTGGCTGCTGCAAGCCGGCAGCTATCGGGCTGCAGCCAGCACCCCAAACCCGCCCCCGAAAGGCCAGACACGCATGCCCTCTTCTCCTGCCCGCGCCAGCCGCCCGCGCCTTGGCTCCTGGCTGCTGCCCCCGCTTCTGGCATGCGTGCTGGCCGCCTGCGGCGACAGCGGCGGATTTCTGGTGATTTCCGAAGTGTCGGCCAACGGCGCGCCCGATGACGCCGCCTGGGTCGAGATCTACAACCCGTCGCGCTACCCTGTGCGTCTGGCCGATTACCAGTTGCGCACCAGCGCCAGCGACGGTGAGGCGGCGCAGGACCCCGCGCAGCCGCACACCTTCGCGCTGCCCGACGTAAGCGTGCCCAGCCACGGCCTGCTGGTGCTGGCCGCCGCTACCAGGGTGAGCAGTTGGTCGCACGACACCGATCAGATCGTTCACGTCAAGGACGGCGCGCTCAGCCCATGGTGGGGCAGCAGCGGCTTCGTCGAGCTGGTGCAGGGCGGCGCCAGCGCCGACTTCGTGCGCTTTGGCGACAGCAGCACCGCGCCGCTGAGCGAAGGCGCCTGGAGCGGCCCCAACCTGGCGGCCTTGCCCGCGGGCAAGCTGGCCTATGGCCGCTCCATCGTGCGGCCCATGCCCCAGGGCGCGCCGCCAACGCTGGGGCAGGGCGCCAGCCACTGGGCGCAGGTGAACTTCGCCACGCCGGCCGGCGTGAACGACGTGGCCGCGGGCGTGATCGATTCCGATGGCGACGGCATCCCCGACAGCGCCAAGCAGCCCGGCGGCAGCTACGGCGGGCTCGACTTGTACGCCATGGGCGCGCGCGCGGGCCAGCGCGGCATCTTCATGCAGATCGACTACATGGCCGACCCGGGCGACGGTCGCCACGACCCCATGCTCAGACCCCGCAAGGAAGCGCTGCAAAAGGTGGTCGATGCCTTTGCCCGCAGCCCCACGCGCGGCAAACCCTATGCGCTGCACATCGATGTGGGCGCGCTGTACGCGCCCGACTTCAGCCCGGCGGATTTCAACCTGGGCGGCGGCAAGGAGGTGGCCTTTCACCCCTGCCTGGCCGTGCCATCCAAGCTCGACCCCTATGGCTGGATAGGCACGGTGCCCGAGGGCTGCCGCAGCATCCATGCCTACAAGAGCGAGGGCTTCGACCTGCGCCGACGCCTGGTGTTTCACTACGCGATCTTCGGCAACTCGCAACAAGCCGACGGCTCGCCGGGCTCGTCGGGCCTTGCCGAGCTTTATGGCAACGATTTCATCGTGACGCTGGGCTCGCTGGACGTGGCCGGCGCCGAAACGCCCCCGGCACCGCAAACCCCGGCGCAGGAACACCGCCTGATCAACACCCAGGCGGGCACGCTGATGCACGAGTTCGGCCACAACCTGGGCCTGGGCCACGGCGGCGACGACCTGATGACCAACTACAAGCCCAATTACCTGAGCATCATGAACTACCTGCACCAGATGACGGGGCTGAGTGCCTCCTTCACCGACGCGCGCGCGGCCGAGCGCTACCTGCTCGACACCCAAGACGAGGGCAGCGCGCGGCGCTACGTGCTGTGCGAGCGCCCCGGCGGCAACCCGCCCGGCGTGGTGACGGTGAGCAATTCGCCCTGCACGGCCGACTTCAGGCTGGACTATTCCGACGGCAGCGGCCAGCCGCTCGATACCGCGCGACTGCACGAGGGTTTGAACCTCGGGCGCGGCAGCGACCCGGGCGCGTTTGCCGACTGGAACCACAACGGCGTGCAAGACGCCGCGCCCTATGCGCTGTGCCTGAACCCGCAGAATTTCGGCGGCTACGCAGACTGCCCCGCAGGCCAGGTGCTGACCGACTTCAACGACTGGGACAACCTGGTGCTGCCCTTCTCGCGCTACTACAGCGGCAGCAACAACGGCGCGCCGCTGCAAACCCTGAACAAGAGCGCGCACACCCCGGCGCCCGCACCGCGTCACCCGCGGCAATGGATCGTCGAAACCAGTACACCGAGCGGCTGGCGCCAGTGAGCGCGGCGAACGCCCGGGGCAGTCAGCCCGCGTCCCGCATGCGCAGGGCGACAGCCGGCGATGGCCGCCCCGTCCGCCTGTCCGCCGCCCTTGCGCTGGCACTAGCGGCCGGCGCCAGCGCCCTGCCCGCCCAAGGCGCGCCGCTGCGCCTGAGCGGCCTGCGCGCGGGCGAACCGCTGCAAGCGGCGCCGGCGCAGCCGCAACTGGACGGGCAGCGCATGCTGCTACCACTGGGCAGCGCCGGCGCGCTGCGCATTCAGCCCTGGCCGATGGAGCTGCCCGCGCAGCTTGGGCCGCAGCAGCTGCGCGGTGAACTGCGCCCACTACCCGCCGGGCCGATGGCGTGGCTGGAGTTCACGCGCGAGGGCGAGGACCAGGCCTGGCTGGTGCTGGGCAGCGGCACCCGCTCAGGCCAGCCGCTCTGGGGCGGCTGGCGGCTGCAGCTGGCGCAGGGGCGCTGGTCGGCACGGCGCGGGCCAGAACACCTGGCGCTTGCCAGCGGCGCGCCGGTTTTACTGCAGGCTGAGGGCAGGCAATGGTGCTTTTATTTGCTGGACGCGCGCGTGCCGCCCTCGGCGCAGTGGGCGGCCTTGCATGAGCGGGAGGCACAGGCCGACTGGGCGATGCAGCGCCTGCAGGACGCTGCGCAAACCTGCGAAGCGACACCCGGCAGTCGCAGCGAGATTCAGCAGAAATAATAGCTGCTGGCGCTTGCGTATCAAGGGCTAGAGGCCGCTTTTTATCGGAATTCAGACCAGCAGCCGCTGGCCGGCGCTGCTCCGAAGGTTTGCCACGCCGCAGACCGCCCCAGGCTGGGTGCGCGACGTGCGATGGGCTTGTTCAGCGCTGCCCCGAATCCTGCGCAGCGCCGCTTGCAGCAGCCTCACCGCCCAGCGCAGCCAGGCGGTGTGCCAGAAAGTCGTCATAGCCTTGCTGCACCAGCGCGTAGGTTTGTTGCACGGCGTCGGCAATCGTGCTGCCCTCGTCCATCACGCCCAGGCCGCTCAAGATCTCCCGGGCCTCGCCATAGCCTTGCTCGAAGCCGGAGCGGATCAGCTTCATGAAGTTGCGCACCACAGCTTCGGGGTCTTCGCCTGCGTGCTGCGCGGCGTAGCGGTCGAAGAAGGCGGTGGACAGCGCGACGATGCGCCCGGCGGTCGCCGCAGGGCTGTGGTCTTGCGCCGACACCGCCTGCAGCGCACCGGGGCCGAATTCGGGCGCGAGCAGTTCGTTGATGCGATCGATCGCGCTGCGGTAGAGCAGCGCGCTGGCGTCATCGCCCGCCTTGAGCGAAACCTCCAGCGAGGCCTGCAGGATCTGCGCGTTCAGCCGCGTGCGCGGGTCCTGGGGCGCGGCGTCGGCCACGGACTCGGCGGCGGCGGGCGGCAAGTCGGACGCGGTGGATGGCAGGCGGGCGGGAGGCAGGGGCTGGGCCGCTGCCGCGCCCAGAGCGGAAAGGGTGGCCATGGCAAGACTCCGGCTGAACGGGGGAACTGAACTGTCTTATCGGCGCTTTTCCGGCTTTCTTGAGGGCCGATCCGTGCCAGCGCAGAGCGCGCCGCTCAGCGCGCTGCGCCGGCCTGCTGCGCCGCGCTGGCGTGCAGGCAGATCGCCGCGGCCGCGGCGACGTTGAGCGACTCCTCGCCGCCCGGTTGCACGATGCGTATCTGCTGGGCCGCGCGCGCTTGCAGCTCGGCCGACACCCCCTGCCCTTCATGCCCCAGCAGCCAGCCGCAAGGCCAGGGCAGCCGAGCGCGGTGCAGCCACTGGCCATGGTGCGAGCTGGTGGCAAGCAAGGGCACGGCAAGCGCGTCCAGCGCGGCGGGGTCCAGCCCTTCTGCCAGCCGCAGCGCAAAGTGCGCGCCCATGCCCGCGCGCACGACCTTGGGCGACCACAGCAGCGCCGTGCCCTTGAGCGCTGCAATCTGCGTGAAGCCAAAGGCCGCGCTGCTGCGCAGGATGGAGCCGACGTTGCCCGCGTCCTGCACGCGGTCCAGCACCACGGTGGGGGCGCCGGGCAGCAGCGCGGGGGCACCGGGCAGGGTGAGGACATAGCCCATGCCCTCGGGCGATTCCAGCGCGGTGAATTCGCGCCAGAGGGTGTCGGTGACGACTACTATTTTGATAGCTACTGGCGCTGGTGGAACATGCGTTTGGGACTGATTTTGCTTTGAATATCCGCCTAGGGCTGCGGGAGGCAGGCCCTCACCCCTGCCCTCTCCCAGAGGGAGAGGGGGGAAATCCCGGGCGGCCGATTGGCTTGTGCCCCATGATTCGGGCTGTGCTGCGAGAGGCTGGCCCTCACCCCTGCCCTCTCCCAGAGGGAGAGGCGACAAATCCGGCGCGGCCGATCGCCCTCGCCCCTTTGGGGAGAGGGAGGGGTGAGGGGCCTGTCCCTGCCCGGTGAAGGAAGCATGATCAGCCCCCCGCGCGCGCCAGGCAGACTCGGCGTAGACCACCAGCTCTGGCCGCCAACCCCGCAGCCGCGCAGCGTTGCACAAGTGCTCGCCCTCGATCCACACCCTGCCCTGCTTGCGGTAGGCGCTGCTCTCCTGCGCCAGGCGGCGCAGTTGCTTGATGAGCGGGTTGTCGCGCGACTGGATGAAGATGGGCTGCAGCGGCTTCATCGCAACTCCAGAACGCGCGCCACGGGGGCGAAGGAGCGCCGGTGCTCCGGGCAGGCGCCGTGTCGGGCCAGCGCGCTCAGGTGCTCGGCCGTGCCGTAGCCCTTGTGCCGGTCAAAGCCGTAGTGCGGGTAGCGCGCATGCAAGTCAGCGCACCAGCGGTCGCGTGTGACCTTGGCGAGGATGGAGGCGGCGGAGATCGCGGCCACGCGGGCATCGCCCTTGACGATGGCCTCGGCCGGCATGGCCAGGCGCGGCAGGCGGTTGCCATCGACCAGCACGCGTGCGGGCTGCGTGGCCAGGCCCTCGACCGCGCGGCGCATGGCCAGCAGCGTGGCCTGCAGGATGTTCAGGCGGTCGATCTCTTCGCGGCTGGCCTGGGCAACGCAAAAGCACAAGGCCTGCGCCTGAACCTGCGCAAACAGCGCTTCGCGCCGCGCCGCGCTCAAGGCCTTGGAGTCGGCCAGGCCGGCGATGGGGCGCGCGGGGTCCAGCACGACGGCCGCAGCCACCACCGGGCCGGCCAGCGGGCCGCGTCCGGCCTCGTCCACGCCGGCGATGAGGCCGGGGGCGCTGAAGTCCAGCGTGGCCTGCTCAGGCAAGCAGGCCTCCGATGGCGTCGGCGGCCAGGCGCGCGGTATCGCGGCGCAGGCTTTCGTGCAGCGCGGTGAAGCGCTGGCGCAGCGCATCCACCCGCTCGGGCGCGTGCAGCCATTGCAGCAGTGCATCGGCCAGCGCGCGCGGCGTCGCGGCGTCCTGCAGCAGCTCGGGCACGACAAAGTCCTGGCACAAGATGTTGGGCAGGCCCACCCAGGGCTGAAGCTGCTTCGGCCGCATCATGCGATGGCTCAGCGGATGCACGCGGTAGGCGATGACCATGGGGCGCTTGAACAGCGCCGCTTCCAGCGTGGCAGTGCCGCTGGCGATCAGGCTCAGGTCGCAGGCGGCCAGCACCTCGTGAGAGCGGCCGGGGACGATGGCGACGCGAGCGGCCATGCCGGTCTGCTCGGCCACCCGGCGCAGGCCTTGTTGCAGCGCCGGCACCGCAGGCACTACGATTTGCATAGCTGGTTGCGCTTGCTGTACAAGGGCCGCGGCCTGAAAGAACACCGAAGCCAGATGGGCGACCTCGCCACGGCGGCTGCCGGGCAGCACGGCCAGCACCGGCGCGTCGGGCGAGAGACCGAGCGTCGCGCGGGCGGCGGCGCGGTCGGGCAGCATGGGGATGACGCTGGCCAGCGGATGGCCGACGTAGCTGGCCGCGACGCCGTGGCGCGCGAGCAGCTCGGGCTCGAAGGGAAACAGGCAGAGCACGTGGTCGGCCGCGGCGCGGATTGTCTCCACGCGCTCGGGCCGCCAGGCCCAGATCGAGGGGCAGACAAAGTGCGCGGTCTTGATGCCGGCGCTGCGCAGGCGCGCCTCCAGCCCGAGGTTGAAGTCGGGCGCGTCCACGCCGATGAAGACATCGGGGCGCTGCGCGAGCAGGCGCGCGCGCAACTGGCTGCGTATGCGCACGATGCCCGCCAGGCGCCAGAGCAGCTCGGGGCTGAAGCCGTGCACCGCCAGACGCTCGCTGTCCCACCAGGCGTCAAACCCCTGCTGCGCCATGCGCGGCCCGCCTATGCCGACGCTCGCCAGGCCCGGCCAGCGCGCGCGCATGCCGCCCAGTAGCAAGCCGGCGAGCAGGTCGCCCGAGGTTTCGCCCGCGACCATCGCGATGCGCGGGCTGCCCTGCATGGCCTTCAGCGCACGATGCCGCGCGTGGCGCTGCGCAAAAATTCGCTCAGCAGCGTCAGGTCGGCCTCGGATTCGGGATGCGTGCCCGCAAGCTCGTCGATCTGCGCCAGCGCCTGGGCCAGCGTATGGCCTTCGCGGTAGAGCACGCGGTAGGCGAGCTTGAGCAGCGCGATGCGCTCGGCCGAGAAGCCGCGCCGACGCAGCCCCTCGACGTTGAGCCCGCGCACCGCCAGCGGATGGCCGTCCACCAGCATGAAGGGCGGCACATCCTGCGCGATGTGGCTGCCAAAACCGGCCATGACGTGCGCGCCGATGTGGGTGAACTGGTGCACGCCGCTCAGGCCGCCGACGATGGCCCAGTCGCCCACCTGCACGTGGCCGGCAAGCTGGGCGCTGTTGGCGAGGATGGTCTGGTTGCCCACCACGCAGTCGTGCGCGATGTGCACGTAGGCCATGATCCAGTTGTCGTCGCCTATGGTCGTCTCGCCCCGATCCTGCGCGGTGCCGAGGTTGAAGGTGCAGAACTCGCGGATGGTGTTGCGCGCGCCAATCGTGAGGCGCGTGGGCTCGCCCGCGTACTTCTTGTCCTGCGGCACCGCGCCGAGCGAGCAGAACTGGAAGATTCTGCAGTCCTCGCCTATCCGCGTGTCGCCCTCGATCACGCAGTGCGCGCCCACGCTGGTGCGCGCGCCCAGGCGCACCTGCGGGCCGATCACGGCATAGGGGCCAACGCTGACGCCGGGGCCGATTTCTGCCGCCGGATCGATCAGGGCCGTGGAGTGAATCAGGCTCACGTCAGCCGCGCCGCGTCATTCACCGACGTGGCGCATGGTGCACATGAGCTGGGCCTCGGCCGCCACTTCATCGCCCACGCGGCCCACGCCGTTGAACTTCCAGACGCCGCCGCGCACGCGGTCGATGCTGATGTCCAGGATGAGCTGGTCGCCAGGCTCCACCGGCCGCTTGAAGCGCGCGCCGTCGATGCCGACAAAGTAGTAGATGTTGTTCTCGTCGGGCACCTGGCCCATGGCGTCAAAGGCGAGCAGGCCCGCGGCCTGGGCCAGGGCTTCGAGGATGAGCACGCCGGGCATGACCGGGCGGCCGGGGAAGTGGCCGGTGAAATACGGTTCGTTGAAGGTGACGTTCTTGATCGCGCGGATGCGCTGGTTGCGCTCCAGCTCCAGCACCTTGTCCACCAGCAGAAAGGGATAGCGGTGCGGCAATTGCTTGAGTATGTAGTGAATGTCCATCATTGTTCTTGCGACCCGGTGTCGTCCTGCCGTTGTTGTTCCAGGGCCTTCACGCGTTCGCGCAGCCGGTACAGCTGGCGCAGCGTGGCGGCATTCTTTTCCCAGTGCGCATTGTCATCCATGGGGAAGACGCCGGTGTAATGGCCGCCGGGTTCGGTGATCGAGCGCATCACCACGGTGTTGGTCGAGATGTGCGTGCGCTCGGCAATGCTCAGGTGACCGATGATGGAGGCCGCGCCCGCAATGGTGCAGTGCGCGCCTATCGTGGTGCTGCCGGCCACCGCGGTGCAGCCGGCCATGGCGGTGTGGCGCCCGATGCGCACGTTGTGCGCGATCTGGATCAGGTTGTCGAGCTTGACGCCGTCCTCGATGACGGTGTCATCGAGCGCGCCGCGATCTATGCAGGTGTTGGCACCGATCTCCACGTCGTCGCCGATCACCACCGCGCCGAGCTGCTCGATCTTGAGCCAGGCCCCGCCCTCGGGAGCAAAGCCGAAGCCGTCCGCGCCGATCACCACGCCGGGGTGCAGGATGCAGCGCGCGCCGATGCGGCAGCGCTCGCCCACGCTCACGCGCGACTTCAGCACGCTGTGCTCGCCCACCACCGCGCCGCGCTCGATCACGCACAGCGGCCCTATGCTGGCGCTGGCGGCCACGCGCGCCTCGGGGTGAACCACGGCGCTCGGATGGACGCCCGCCACGGGCGCAAGACCTTGCGAGCGCGCCCACAGCTGCGTGGCGCGCGCAAAGTAGGCGTAGGGGTCTGGCGTGACGATGCAGGCGCCGCGCGCCAGCGCCTGCGCGCGCAGCGCCGGCGAGACGATGACGCAGGCGGCGCGGCTCGCGGCCAGCTGCGCCGCATAGCGCGGGTTGTTCAGAAAGGAAAGCTCGGCCGGCCCGGCCGATTGCAACGGCGCGATGCGCTCGATGCGCGTGTCGCGCGCGCCCCCTTCAAGGCTGCCGCCCAGGGCATCGACGATGTCACCCAGGCGCAAGCTCACGCCCCGACCCCCAGGCGCGGGCCGCCTATTTGGCCCCGTTGCCGTTCATGGCCTTGAGGACCTTGTCGGTGATGTCGTGCTTGGGGTTGACGTAGACGGCTTCCTGCAGGATGACGTCGTAGTTCTCCGATTCGGCAAGCTGGCGCACCACGCGGTTGGCCTTGTCCAGCACCTGGGCGAGCTCTTCGTTCTTGCGCGCGTTCAGGTCTTCCTGGAATTCGCGGTTCTTGCGCTGCAGCTCACGGTCCTGGTCGGCGAGCTGGCGCTGGCGGGTCTGGCGCTGGCTCTCCGACATGGTCGGCGCCTCGCGCTCGAACTTGTCCGAAGCGCTCTTGAGCGACGCGGCCGAGTCGCGCAATTCCTTGTCGCGCTTGGAAAACTCCGCCTCCAGCTTGGCTTGCGCGGCCTTGGCCGGTTCGGCTTCGCGCAGGATGCGGTCGGTATTGACGAAGCCGGCCTTGAAGCTTTGCGCCTGGGCTGCCACCGGAGCGGCGGCCAGGCAGGCAAGAACGGCAAGGATGGAAAGACCGCGAGAGAGTTGGGTTTTGACGAGCATTAGAAAGAGGTTCCGATCTGGAATTGCAGGCGCTGGATTTTATCGCCCGGGAACTTGCGTATCGGCTGGCCCCAGGCCAGGCGCAGCGGCCCCAGCGGCGAGATCCAGCTCAGGCCCACGCCGACCGAGGCACGCAGGTCGCGCAGCGACCAGGGTTCGTTGTCGCCATAGACATTGCCCACGTCGAGGAAGGTGAACCAGCGCAGCGTGCGGTCGTTACCGGCGCCGGGAAACGGCGCCATGAACTCGGTGTTGAAGGTGATCTTCTTGGTGCCGCCCAGGATGGCGCCGGTCACGTCACGCGGCCCCAGCGTGCCCTGGTCGAAGCCGCGCACCGAGCCCAGGCCGCCCGAGAAATAGTTCTTGAACACCGGGAAGGGCCGCCCGCCCAGGCCTTTGCCGTAGTCGATCTCGCCGTTGAAGGCCAGGGTGTAGCGCTTGGTCAGCGGGATGTACTGCTGGTACTGGTAGCCGGCGCGCGCATAGCGGGCATCACCGGCGAGCGACATTTCGGCGGTCACGCGCTGCAGCCGCCCGGAGTTGGGCGCGAGCGCGCTGTCGCGGTCGTCGCGCGACCAGCCGAGCGTGAGCGGCACCGAGAAGCTGGAGCTGCCGTAGCGGTCGGCATAGGCAAGATAGGCGGCGGGGATGTTGGTGCCGGCCTTGATGCGCGTGCGCTCCAGGCCAATGCCGAAGTAGACCGTATCGACTTCGCTGAAAGGCACGCCGAACTTGACGCTGCCGCCCTCGGTCACCAGGCTGTAGTCGCCGCCCTGGTACTGGTAGGGGCGCTGGGTGCGGTAGTAGAAGTCCAGCGTGCGCGAAATGCCGTCCCGGGTGAAATACGGGTCGGTAGTGGAGACCACCAGCGTGCGGTTGTACTTGCCGGTGTTGACGTCTATGCCCAGGGTGTTGCCCGAGCCGAAGACGTTGTCCTGCTTGATGCCGAAGGTGAGCGAGAGTTTTTCGGCGGTGGAATAGCCCGCGCCCAGCTGGATCATGCCGGTGGGCTTTTCGGTCACGTGCACCAGCAGGTCCACCTGGTCGGGCGCGCCCGGCACCTCCTGGGTCTCGACGGTGACTTCGGTGAAATAGCCCAGGCGGTCCACCCGGTCGCGCGAGAGCTTGATCTTGTCGCCGTTGTACCAGGAGGCCTCGTACTGGCGGAATTCGCGGCGGATGACTTCGTCGCGCGTGCGGTTGTTGCCGTCCAGGTTGATGCGGCGCACGTAGGCACGGCGCGAAGGATCTGCCCGCAATTCGAGCTGCACGCGGTTGTTCTCGCGGTCGATCTCGGGCACCGCCTCCACGCGCGCAAAGGCAAAGCCGAAGCTGCCGAAGTGGTCGGTGAAGGCCTTGGTGGTGTCGGCCACCTGGTCGGCGTTGTAGGGCTCGCCGGGCTTGATCGTGACCAGGGTCTTGAACTCGTCTTCGCGATCCAGGTAGTTGCCCGCCAGCGTCACGCCAGAGACCACGTAGCGCGGCCCTTCGGTGATGTTGACGATGATGGAGATGGACTGCTTGTCCGGCGACATCGCCACCTGCGTGGAGTCGATGCGAAACTCCATGTAGCCGCGCGCCAGGTAGTAGGTGCGCAGGGTTTCCAGGTCGGCGTTGAGCTTGGCGCGCGAATAGCGGTCGCTCTTGGTGTACCAGCTCAGCCAGCCGCCGGTGTCGAGGTCAAACAGGTCGGTGAGCGTGGATTCGCTGAAGGCGTGGTTGCCGACGATGCTGATGTCCTTGATGCGCGCGGGCTCGCCCTCGTTCACCGTGAAGGTGACGTTCACGCGGTTGCGCTCCACCGGCGTGACGGTGGTCACCACTTCAGCGCCGTACAGGCTCTTGTTGATGTACTGGCGCTTGAGCTCTTGCTCGGCGCGGTCTGCCAGCGCCTTGTCAAAGGCGCGGCCCTCGACCATGCCGACCTCGCGCATGGCCTTTCTGAGCTGTTCCTTGTCGAACTCCTTGATGCCGGAGAACTCGACCTCGGCCACCGTGGGGCGCTCTTCAACTACCACCACCAGCACATTGCCCTGGGCTTCGAGCTTGACGTCCTTGAACAGGCCGAGCGCAAACAGCGCGCGGATCGCGGCCGCGCCCTTCTCGTCGGTGTATTCGTCGCCGATGCGCAGCGGCAGCGACGCGAAAATGGTCCCCGGCTCGACGCGCTGCAGGCCGTCGACGCGGATATCCTGCACCTTGAATGGCTGCAGCGCCCAGGCTGCCTGCGCCACGATGACCAGGGAAGCGGCGGCCAAGGCGGTGCGCACTCCCAAACGAGGAAAAAGTGTTTTCATGAATGAGGTGTGCTGGCCGCCGCACGATGGCGCCCGCGCAAAAAACGTCAGCCAAACAACCGGGTGAAATCGTTGAACACGGCGATGGTCATCATCACCAGGAGCAGTGCGACGCCACCACGTTGCAGTCGCTCCATCCAGGCGTCGGACACGCCACGGCCGGTCACTCCCTCCCAAAGATAATACATCAGGTGCCCCCCATCGAGCACCGGCAGCGGCAGCAGGTTGAGCACCCCGAGGCTGACGCTGATCAGCGCCAGGAACACCAGGTAAGCGCTCAGACCCATGTGCGCCGACTTGCCCGCGTAGTCGGCAATGGTGAGCGGCCCGCTGAGGTTCTTCACCGAGGCCTGGCCGATCAACATGCGCCCCATCATGCGCAGCGTGAGCGCCGACACCTCCCAGGTGCGTTGCACGCCGCGCGCCAGGCCCTCCCAGGGGCCGTAGCGCACCATCAGCATCTCGGGCGCGCCGCCCACCCAGGCGCCGATGCGCCCTGTCGGCTGGCCCTCTTGCAGCTGCAGCTCGGGCGTGACGAGGATGTCGAGCACCCGCCCGTCGCGCTCAATCTGCCAGGTCTGGGCCAGCGGCTGGCCGTCGTGCACGCTGGCGCGGATCAGCGCGCGCAGTTGCTGGCCGTCGTGCACGCGCACCGCGCCAATGCGCTGCACCACGTCGCCGCTGCGCAGGCCCAGGCGCTCGGCGGCGCCCCCGGGCATCAGCTCGCCCAGAACCGGCGGCGTCAAGGGGCCGGTGATGCCGATCTGGCCGAGCAGCGCGGCGTCCGGCTCGTGCGCGCCAAGCCGCGCGAGCGGCAGGCGCAGCAGCTCGGGCGCGGCGCCGGCTTCGCGGCGTAGCTGCAGCAGCACGTCCTGGCCGTCGAGCGCGGCGCGCACCAGCAGCCAGCGCAGGTCTTCGAAGGAGCGCACCGGCTCCAGGCTTTCGTCACCCAGCGCGGCCGCGAGCACCTGCTCGCCGCCCTGCACGCCGGCCTGGCTGGCGATGGTTTGCGGCTCGGGCCGGGCCAGGTAGGGTGCGGGCTGCATCACGCCCATCCAGTTGACCAGCGCGTACAGCAGCACCGCCAGTACCAGATTGGCCAGCGGGCCGGCGGCGACGATGGCGGCGCGCTTGCGCAGGCTCTGGTTGTTGAAAGCCAGATGGCGCTCTTCGGGCGCGACCGGCGCCTCGCGCTCGTCGAGCATGCGCACATAGCCGCCGAGCGGGAAGGCCGCAAGCACGAACTCGGTAGGCGAGCCCTTGCGCTGCCAGCGCAGCAGCGGCTTGCCAAAGCCTATGGAAAAACGCAGCACCTTGACGCCGCAGGCCACGGCCACGCGGTAGTGGCCGTATTCATGCACGGCGATCAACAGCGCCAGCGCGAAGACAAAGGCTAGAACGGTGAGCAACATGGCGAGCACCCAAAAAACGAAGCTGCTGGCGCTTGTCCTGCAAGGGTTTCAGATAGTTTTTCATCTGAAACCCTTGCGTCACATGCGCAGGCAGCTCTCTTATTGCAAGCGCGCGGCCTGCTCGGCCGCGACCGCCCGGCTGTGCGCATCGAGCTCGAGCAGCGCCGCCAGGGTATCGGGCTTGGAGGGCGTGACGCGCTCCAAAGTTGCACGGTTGACGGCGTGAATCTGGTCGAAGCGGATGCGCCGCTCGAGAAAGGCCGCGACCGCGATCTCGTTGGCGGCGTTGAGCACCGCCGTGGTGCCAGCGGGCGCCGCCAGCGCCTGCCAGGACAGGTGCAGGCCAGGAAAGCGCCGCGCATCGGCCTCTTCAAAGGTGAGCGCCGCAAGCTGGCTGAAGTCGAGCGGCGCGGCGCCACTGGCCACGCGCTCGGGCCAGGCCAGGCCGCAGGCAATCGGCACGCGCATGTCGGGCGTGCCGAGCTGCGCGATGATGGACGCGTCGACGAACTGCACCATGGAATGGATGATCTGCTGCGGGTGGATGACGACCTTGATCTGCTCGGGAGCGAGGTCAAACAGCCAGCGCGCCTCGATCACCTCCAGCGCCTTGTTCATCATGGTCGCGGAATCGACCGAAATCTTGCGCCCCATGCGAAAGTTCGGATGCGCGCAGGCCTCGTCGGGCGTGACTTCGCGCAGCAGCGCCGGCTCGCGCGTGCGAAACGGCCCGCCCGAAGCGGTGAGCAGCACGTGGTCCACCCGCCGCGCCCAGCAACTGCGGTCTTCGGGCAGGCTCTGGAAGATGGCCGAGTGCTCGCTGTCTATCGGCAGCAGCGTCGCGCCGCCCTCGCGCACCGCGCGCAGAAAAACCTCGCCGCCGACGACCAGCGCCTCCTTGTTGGCCAGCAGCAAGCGCTTGCCCGCGCGCGCTGCGGCAATGCAGGGCGCCAGGCCCGCCGCACCGACGATGGCCGCCATGACCGCATCCGCCTCGGCGTGCGACGCTATTTGTTCCAGAGCATCTGGCGCTTGCAGCACCTGCGTTGGCAGGCTGTTTGCCTTGAGTTTTTCAGCGAGTTCGCGCGCATGCGCGCTGCTGGCCATGACGGCAAAGCACGGCCTGAAGCGCGCGCATTGCGCGAGCAGCGCGTCGACCCGGGTGGCGGCGCTGAGCGCAAACACCTCGTAGCGCTCGGGGTGGCGCGCGACCACGTCCAGCGTGTTTGTGCCTATGGAGCCGGTCGAGCCCAGTATCGTGAGGCGCTGTTTCATGCTTGGGCAAATTCCGTGATCATCAGCGCCAGCGGCAACGTCGGCAGCAGCGCGTCGATGCGGTCGAGCACCCCGCCATGCCCGGGCAGCAGGGCGCTGCTGTCCTTGGCGCCGACGCTGCGCTTGACCAGCGATTCCACCAGGTCGCCGACCACGCTCATCACCGCCAGAAAGAGCAGCGCCGGCAGCCACCACAGCAGCCCGCGCGCCGCCAGCAGGCTGTAGAAGCTGGGCGATGCCGCCTGCCAATGCGCGTCCGCCCAGGCCCAGAGCAGCGCCAGCACCAGCACCCCGGCCATGCCGCCGAACACGCCCTCCCAGCTCTTGCCCGGGCTGATGGCGGGCGCGAGCTTGCGCCGCCCGAAAGTGCGCCCGGCAAAGTAGGCAAAGATGTCCGCCGCCCACACCAGGCACAGCAGCGACAGCAGGAAGTTGATGCCCAGCGCGCGCGCCCGCGCCATCGCCAGCCACGCCAGCCACAGCGCGAGCAACCCGCCCAGCAGGCGCAGGCCGCGCGCCACCTGCTGCCAGCGCCCCACGCCACGCGCCAGCAGCCAGCCGCCCAGCACCACCCAGGCCGCGCCCGCCAGGGTCCAGAGCCAGGGCGGCGCGGCAAGAATCCAGCCCGCCTGCCAGCTCGCCGCGCACAGCAGCGCGCCGAGCGCGCCCAGGCTCAGCGCCGGGCCTTGCGCCAGGCCATTGAGCCGGCCCCACTCCCAGCACCCGGCGGCGATCAAGACCAGCGTGAGCACGGCCAGCGGCACGAAAGAAGGGTAGAACAGCGCCGGCAGCAGGACGGCCAGCAGCACCAGCGCGGTGAGGATGCGTTGCTTCAGCATGCGCGCTCGCGCACCGGCGCGCTGCCTGCCAGTTGCTCCGAGGTGCGCCCGAAGCGGCGCTCGCGCGCGCGGTAGTCGGCGATGGCCGCGTCGAGTGCCTGCTCGTCGAAGTCGGGCCAGAGCGTGTCGGTGAAGTAGAGCTCGCTGTAGGCCGCCTGCCAGAGCAGGAAGTTGCTGATGCGCAGCTCGCCGCCCGTGCGCACCAGCAGGTCGGGGTCGCTTACGTGGCCCAGGGCCATGGCGCGCTGCAGGCTGTCTTCGGTGATTGCGCTGCCCTCGCGCGCCAGGCGTGCGGCGGCCTGGGCAATGTCCCAGCGCCCGCCGTAGTTGAAGCAGACGTTGAGCACCATGCGCGTGGCCCCGGCAGTGGCCGCCTCGCCCTCGGCGAGTGCCGCGCGCATGGCCTCGGACAGGCCGGCGCGCTCGCCCACGAAGTGCAGGCGCACGCCGTCTTGCACCAGCTGCGGCACCTCGCGCAGCAGCGCCTTGCCCATGAGCTGCATCAGGCCCGAGACCTCGTCCTGCGGGCGGCTCCAGTTTTCCGATGAGAACGCGAACACCGTGAGCACCGCCACGCCGCGCTCGGCGCAGGCCTTGACGCAGCGGCGCAAGGCCTCCACGCCCTGCCTGTGCCCTGCCAGGCGCGGCAGCAGGCGCCGCTGGGCCCAGCGGCCATTGCCGTCCATCACGATCGCGATGTGCCGCGGCACGGCGGCGGCGCCAGCGGCGTGCGGGATGTGCGGATTCAGGCTCATGGTGCGCGCGTGCGGGCCGCTGAACGCCAGCCAGGCGCTCTCGGGGCCCGGTCTGGGTTCAGACCGCCATGATGTCCTGTTCCTTGGCGGCAACCAAGGCGTCGATCTCGGCAATATGCCGGTCGGTGAGTTTTTGAATCTCTGACTCGGAGCGTTTTTGCTCGTCCTCGCTCGCTTCCTTGTCCTTGACCAGCTTCTTGACCGCGTCGTTGGCGTCGCGACGCAGGTTGCGCACCACCACCTTGGCCGACTCGCCCTCGGCACGCACGATCTTGGTCATCTCCCTGCGCCGCTCCTCGCTCATGGGCGGCATGGGCACGCGGATCAGGTCGCCCATGGCGGCGGGGTTCAGGCCCAGGTCGCTCTCGCGGATGGCCTTTTCCACCTTGGCCGCCATGTTCTTTTCCCAAGGCTGCACGCTCAGGGTGCGCGCATCGATCAGCGAGACATTGGCCACCTGCGACAGCGGCACCATGGAGCCGTAGTACTCCACATGGATGGTGTCCAGCAGCGCCGGGCTGGCGCGGCCGGTGCGGATCTTGGTCAGGTTGTGCTTGAAGGCCTCGACGGAGTGTTCCATCTTGGTCTTCGCTTGGGTCTGAATGTCGGCTGTGGTCATGGATCAACTCCTGCGCGGCAGTGTGCGCCGCAAACACTCAAGCGTAAACCAGCGTGCCCTCGTCCTCGCCGAGCACGACGCGCTTGAATGCCCCGGGCTTGAAGATGGAGAACACGCGGATCGGCAGCTTCTGGTCACGGCACAGCGCAAACGCTGTGGCGTCCATGATGCCCAGGTTCTTCACCATGGCCTCGTCAAAGCTCAAGCGCGCGTAGCGCGTAGCCGCGGGGTCTTTCTTGGGGTCGGCGCTGTAGACGCCATCGACCTTGGTCGCCTTGAGCACCAGGTCGGCGCCGATCTCGGCGCCGCGCAGCGCCGCCGCGGTGTCGGTAGTGAAGAAGGGGTTGCCGGTGCCGGCGGCAAACACCACCACCTTGCCCTCTTCAAGGTATTGCAGCGCCTTGGGGCGCACATAGGGCTCGACCACTTCCTGGATGCCGATGGCCGACATCACGCGCGCCGTCAGGCCCTGCTTGTTCATGGTGTCCGCCAGCGCCAGCGCGTTCATCACGGTAGCAAGCATGCCCATGTAGTCGGCCGTGGCCCGGTCCATGCCCTCGGAGCCGCCGGCGACGCCGCGAAAGATGTTGCCCCCGCCTATCACCACCGCCACCTGCACGCCCATCTGCGTGACCTCGGCGATCTCCTGCACCATGCGCACGATGGTCGCGCGGTTGATGCCGAAGGCGTCGTCGCCCATCAGCGCCTCGCCCGACAGCTTGAGCAGGATGCGATGGGGGATGGCTTGGGCGCTCATTGCGGTGTCTCCGGAAGGTGAAGGGCGGCGGCTGGCGCAGATCAGCTGCCCGACTGGGCGGCGGCCACCTGGGCGGCCACTTCGGCGGCGAAGTCGTCCTGCTTCTTCTCGATGCCCTCGCCCACCACGTAGAGCGTGAAGCCCTTGACGCTGGTCTTGTGCTCCTTGAGCATCTGCTCGACGCTCTGCTTGTCGTTCTTCACGAAGGGCTGGCTCAGCAGCGTCACCTCCTTGAGGAATTTCTGCACCGAACCTTCGACCATCTTGGCCGCGATGTCCGCTGGCTTGCCCGACTCGGCCGCCTTGGCCGCGGCCACGCTGCGCTCGGTCTCGATCAGCTCGGCCGGCACGTCGGCGGCGGTCAGCGCCTTGGGCTTCATCGCGGCCACATGCATGGCCACGTCCTTGGCGGCGCTGGCGTCGCCCTCGTACTGCACCACCACGCCGATGCGCGTGCCGTGCAGGTAGTGCGCCAGCGGCGTGCCGGCAAAGCGCTGAAAGCGGCGCAGCGACATGTTCTCGCCGATCTTGCCGATCAGGCCCTTGCGCACGTCTTCCAGCGTCGGGCCATAGCCGTCTTGGCTATAGGCCAGCGCGCCCAATGCGTCCAGGTCGGCCGGGTTGTGCTCGGCCACCAGGCGCGCAGCAGCGTTGGCCATGGCGATGAAGCTCTCGTTCTTGGAGACGAAGTCGGTTTCGCTGTTGACCTCGACGATCGCCCCCACCTCACCGTCGATGTGCGCGGCGATCACGCCCTCGGCGGTGACGCGCGAGGCGGCCTTGCCGGCCTTGGTGCCGAGCTTGACGCGCAGGATCTCCTCGGCCTTGGCCAGGTCGCCGTCGGCCTCGGTCAGCGCCTTCTTGCATTCCATCATCGGGGCGTCGGTCTTGGCGCGCAGCTGCGCCACCATGCTTGCAGTGATAGCTGCCATATTTCTCTCCAGTTCAATCAGTTCGATGGCTAAAAAAATGGGGCGCTTGCCAGGCCCCACTCTTTGCGTGCTGCCTCATGCGGGCCGCGGGCAGGCTCAGGCGGCAGGTTCCTGCACTTCGACGAATTCGTCCGAGCCTTCGCTGGCCACGGCCTTGGCCACCTCTTCCACGGCGTTGTTCTTGCCTTCGAGGATGGCGTCGGCAATGCCGCGCGCATACAGCGCCACCGCCTTGGCCGAGTCGTCGTTGCCGGGAATCACGTAGTCGATGCCGTCGGGGTTGTGGTTGGTGTCCACCACGCCGATCAGCGGGATGCCGAGCTTCTTGGCTTCGGAAATCGCGATCTTGTGGTAGCCCACGTCGATCACGAAGATGGCGTCGGGCAGCGCCGCCATGTCCTCGATGCCGCCGATGTCGCGCTCGAGCTTGGCCAGCTCGCGGCTGAACATGAGCTGCTCTTTCTTGCTCATGCTCTCCAGGCCCGCTTCCTGCTGGGCCTTCATGTCCTTGAGGCGCTTGAGCGAGGTCTTGACAGTCTTGAAGTTGGTCAGCATGCCGCCCAGCCAGCGCTGGTCCACGTAGGGCATGCCGGCGCGCTGGGCCTGCTCGGCGATGATCTCGCGCGCCTGGCGCTTGGTGCCCACCATCAGGATGGTGCCGCGGTTGGCCGCGAGCTGGCGCGCAAACTTCTGCGCTTCCTGGAACATCGGCAGCGTCTGCTCCAGGTTGATGATGTGGATCTTGTTGCGATGGCCGAAAATGAACGGGGCCATCTTGGGGTTCCAGAAGCGCGTCTGGTGACCGAAGTGGACACCGGCTTCCAGCATTTCGCGCATGGTGACGGACATGAAGATACTCCAAAGGTTGGGTCTTAAATCCGGCCCGAAAATTGCGCTGCGCCCGCATGGGGCAGCGGCAACACCTGGATGGGCCGGTTTGCTATTGGCTCTTCTGCCGCGCCCAAGGGTAAACCCGTAGAACGCCTGTGACAGAAAAACCCGTGGATTATAGCCGTGCCAAGGCCCTCGCCGTGCAGCCTGGAGGCCGCCATGCGCGCCGTCGGTACGCTTGAGCGCCTGCCGCTGCATGCCAGCGCCGCCACGCGCGCGCTGGAGGCCAGCGCCGCCGCTCGCCTGCCGGCGCACACGCTGATGCAGCGCGCCGGCCAGGCGCTGGCCGCGCTGGGGCATGCGCTTGCGCCCCATGCGCGCCGCGTCTGGGTGCTCTGCGGCCCGGGCAACAACGGCGGCGACGGGCTGTTGGCCGCAGCGCTGCTGCAGCGCCGCGGCCTGGCGGTATCGGTGACGCTGCTGGCCGAGCCGCAGCACCTGCCCGAAGACGCCGCCTGGGCTCGGCGCCAGGCCTGTGCGGCCGGCGTGGCCTTTGTCGATGGTGCGCCCGAGCTCGCCCCGCAAGACCTGTGCGTGGACGCGCTGCTCGGCCTGGGCCTGAGCGCAGCCGCGCGCGCCCAGCCCCCCGCGCCCCGCCTGCTGCAGGCGCTGCGCCAGCTGCGCGCAAGCGGCGCCACCGTGCTCTGCGCCGACCTGCCTTCAGGCCTGCTGGGCGACACCGGATGCTGGGCGCCGGGCTTTGAAGACCTGCCGCCGGCCACCGGCGCGCTGCACACCTTGTCGCTGCTCACGCTGCACCCGGGGCTGTTCACCGCCCATGGGCGCGACGCGGCCGGCACGCTCTGGTGTGACGATCTGCAAACCGACACCAGCGCCGAGCCCGCGGCCGCCCTGCTTTGCGGCCGGCCGCAGCCGGCGGCGCGCGCGCACGCCAGCCACAAGGGCAGTTTTGGCGACGTGGCCATCCTCGGCGGCGAAGGCCTGGGCGCGCGCGGCATGGGCATGACGGGCGCCGCCGTGCTCGCGGGCATCGCCGCCTTGCATGCGGGCGCGGGGCGGGTGCTGCTGGCCTTGCTGGACGGGGGCGCGAGCCAGGATTTGCCCGCCTGGCCCGAGCTGATGCTGCGCCGCCCCGATGCGTTGGTGCTGCAGCAAGGCAGCGTGGTTTGCGGCTGCGGCGGGGGCCAGGCGGTAGCGCCGCTGCTCGCGCGCGTGCTGGCCGAGGCCACGCGCCTGGTGCTCGACGCCGACGCGCTGAACGCCCTGGCGCAGAGCGCGCCGCTGCAGCAGGCGCTGGCCGCGCGCGCCAGCCAGGCGGGGCACGCCACGGTGCTCACGCCCCACCCGCTGGAAGCCGCGCGCCTGCTGGGCAGCAGCGCCGGCGAGGTACAGGCCGACCGCCTGCGGGCCGCCAGCGCCCTGGCCGAGCGCCACCGCTGCACCGTGGTGCTCAAGGGTTCGGGCAGCATCATCGCGACTGCGGGGCAAACGCCGGGCATCAACCCCACGGGCAATGCCAAGCTGGCCACGGCCGGCAGCGGCGACGTGCTCGCCGGGCTGATCGGCGCGCGGCTGGCCGCCCTGGCGGCGCCCGATGGTGCCAGCATTCAGCAAGCCGTTTGCGACGCCTGCTGGCAGCACGGGGCGCTGGCCGACCACTGGCCGGCCGGGCGCGCTCTGACGGCGTCGGCGCTGGCGCAGGCGCTCACGCCCTGCGCCGCTTGAGGCGGCGCCAGCCTCAGCGCTGCGGCGTGCTGGACTGCACCAGATCGATGCGCCGCTGCAGCGCCTGCTCCAATGCCGCATCGCCGATGGCGTGGGCGCGCTGCTGGCGCAGCAGCAGCCAGGCCAGCAGCGGGCGGCGCCAGCCCTGGGACGAGGCCGCATCGACCGCCGCCACCAGCGTCTCGGGCGTGGCGCGCCCGGCCTGCAGCGCCGCGGCCGCCGCCACCAGGCGCGAGAGCGGATCGACCACCGCGGCAATCGCGCCGACATCGCGCGCCGGCGCGCGCTGGGCCTCGGGCAGCAGCGCGGCGCGCGCCGGATCGAGCCGTCCGGCCAGGTAGTCGGCATAGGCGGCGTCGGCCGCGCTGGCGTCGGCGCGCAGCGCAGCAAAGTCCGGGCAGCCGGAAAAGGCCAGGCTCGCGGCCTCGGCGGCGCAGCGCGCCAGCGCCAGGCGCGCGGCCAATTCGGGCTCGCCGGTGCGCGCCACCTCGGCGCGTGCACGCTCCCATTCGAGCTCGGCCACGCGGTCCTCGCCCGACAGATAGGCGCGCGTGGCGCGTTCGAGCGAGCCGTGGGCGTTCATCTGCCAGTCGGGCGTGCGCGGCGCGTTGCCGCAGGCCGCAAGCCACATCGCGGCCAGCAGCACCAGCGCAGTGCGCAGGAGGGGGCGTAGTGTCATGGCAGCTTGAGCTCCGTGTCGCGCGCGAACGGCCATTTGCGATTGACCTCGTCGATCAGGTCTTGCACCTTGCGCAGGCTCGCGTCCACCTCGGCGCGCAGGGCCGACAAGTCGGTGCTGGCTTCGCGCGCGTTGCGGCTCACCGCCTGGGCGTCGGCCAGCACCGCGTCCACGCGCTTGAGGCTCTGGCGCGCGTCCTGCAGCAGGGCGCCGAGCTCGGTCGCGCCGGCGCGCACCTCGCTCATCAGGCCGGCGTCGCGGCCGGCGCCGAAGAGCTGGCGGTCGGCCTTGGCGCCCATGGTGTCCAGGCGCGCCATCAGCGCGTTGCTGCGGCGCAGCAGCTCGCCTGCCTGCTGCAGCAGCGCGTTGATCTGGCTGCTGCGCGCATCGTCGCCCAGCAGCGCCGCCAGCGCGCCGCCCGGGCCGTTGAGCTTTTGCACCAGCAGGCGCACCTGCGCCAGCGTTGTCGCCAGCTCCGAGCCCTGCCCGGTCATCTGGTTGAGGTTGTCCAGCAATTGGCGCGCGCTATTGAGGATTTGCGGCACCTCCGCGCCCACGTCGCCGCGGATGACCGGGCGTTCGGCGCCGTCGCCCAGCGGCGGGTCGCTGAGCACGCCGCTGTAGGCCTTGATGGTCGTGCCGCCCACCAGGCCGCGCACCAGCGTAAACACGCTGGACTCGCGCAGCCAGTGCGCTTCCTTGCGCGCCACGTCGACCGCGATGTGCACGCTGCCGTCGCTGGCCAGGTCTATGGTGCGCACCCGGCCTATGGGAAAGCCGGAGAACGTCATGTCCATGCCCACGCTCACGCCCTCGGAATCGTCGGTGACCAGCACCAGGCGCTGCGTCGCCTCGAAGGCGCCGCGCGCATACAGCAGGTAGAGCACCGAGCCGGCGATCAGCAGCGCGGTGAAAAACAGCAGGCCCAGCGCCTTCAGGCGCAGATGCGCGATCGGGCGCAGGGGCTCTTCGGGGTGGGGGGCTGCTTCGGTCAGCGGGTCGACCATGATCGCTCAGTAATAGTTGCCCATGAGGGAAATCGTCTCTATCAGCAAGAGTACGGCAAACATGCGCGCCAGGCTGCCACCGCCCGCAGAGGGCGGCGCGCTGCCGTGGCGCTCGTGCGCGTGCAGGCCGCCGGCCAGCGGAATCAGCGCCACCGCCAGGCTGAAGAACAGCGTCTTGAGAAAGAACACCAGCGTGATCTGCGGCGTGAACACCTGGCCGAACATGCGCGTATAGCCGGCAAAGCCCGCGAGGTTGGCGCCATACACCCCGATGTAGGCCATCAACAGGCCCACCACGCACGACAGCGCCGCCAGCGTGACGCTGGCATAGACGCCGGCGACGGCGCGCGGCAGCACCTCGGTGCGCACGAACTGCGTCCCGGGCATGCGCCGCAGCCGGCGCAGCTCTGCCACCCGCGCGCCGCTCGGTATCGTGGTGCGCATGGCCACGAACAGCGCCGCGGTCAGCGGAATGAGCTCCAGCACCAGCACACGCACCACCATCTCCAGCGCGTAGCGCGACAAGCCGTAGCTGAAGGCGGTGACCACGACGATGCGCGTGAGCACCAGGCTGATGAGCGCCGCCAGCACCGTGAAGCCCAGCAGGATGGGCAAGGTGTCGCGCACGATCTGCAGCGCCATGCGCGCGCGCGCATGCCGCCCCCAACTGGAGGGCGAAGCCAGCAGCACCAGCACCACCGCGCCCAGGTCCATGATGCGCCACCAGGCGATGGCCCAGCGCTGGGCGGCGCGCCAAAAGCGCTCCAGCCAGGGTGCGCGCGCCACCAGGGAGTTCATGCGCGCATCATACGAAAACGCCTGCGCTTTCATGCAAAAACAGCCTGTAACGCTTGTCCGACAAGCGCCAGCAGCTATCAAAAACATAACATTCAGACATGGCGGCGCGCCGTGGCCAGGGGCTCGGGCACGGGTTCGGCGTCGGCGCGCTGGTGCAGCGCCTCTATCACCTGACACTGGGCGCCGGTGCCGTCGCAGCGGCCGCGCAAGTCCTTGAGCGCGCGCTCCAGCGTGCGCAACTCCTGCAGTCGCGTGCGCACATGCTCCAGGTGCTCGTCCAGCGTCGCGCAGGCGGCGTGCGGCGCGGGCGCGCCATGGGCATCGAGCGCCAGCAGCGCGCGCACCTCGGGCAGCGACATGTCCATGGCGCGACACAGCCGCACGAAGCGCAGGCGGTGCACCTCGGCGTCGGTATAGAGGCGGTAGCGGTTGTCCGCGCGCGCACCTTCGGGCAGCAGACCTTCGCGCTCGTAGTAGCGGATGTTGGCCGGCGACACGCCGGACAGGCGGGCGGCTTGCCCTATGCGATGGCGCGGGTATTCGGCGGACATGCTTGACCTTCAAGTGACTTCACGGTTTCCAATGATGGCATGAAGCACACCAGCAGCGCCCACCCGCACCCTTCTCGCGCCGCGCCGGCCGCCGCCTGCGCCCCTTGCGCGGCGCCCGCCCACGCCGACGACGGGCACGAGCACGATCATGAACACGGCCACGAACACGGCCATGAACACGACCACTCCGCCCTGCCCGGCTGGCCGCGCATCGCGCTGGCGCTGGTGCTTGCTGCCGGCGCCGAGGCCGCCCATGCGCTGGCGCTGGGCTGGCCCGGCATGCTGCTGGCCGTGGCCGCCATCACTCTCGCCGGTCTGGGCGTGTACCGCGCGGGGCTGCAGGACTTGCGGGCGCTGCGCCTGGGCATCAACGCGCTGATGACCGTCGCGGTCACCGGCGCGGTGCTGATAGGCCAGTGGCCCGAAGCGGCGATGGTGATGGCGTTGTATGTGGCGGCCGAACGGCTGGAGCACGGCGCCATGGACAAGGCGCGCCATGCGATACGCGGGCTGCTCGCGCTCGCGCCCGAAATGGCCGAGGTAGTGCAGCCCGACGCCAGCGTGCAGCGCCTGCCCGCGGCCCAGGTGCAGCCAGGCAGCGTGCTGCGCATCGCACCGGGCGCGCGCGTGCCGCTCGACGGCGTGGTCACCCAGGGCGCCAGCAGCGTGAACCAGGCGCCGATCACGGGCGAGAGCCAGCCGGCGGACAAGGCCGTGGGCGACGCCTTGTATGCCGGCAGCATCAACCAGCAGGCCGAGCTGCAGATGCGCGTGACCGCCGCGGCCGGCGGCACGCTGCTGGCGCGCATCGTGCACGCGGTCGAGCAGGCCCAGGCCAGCCGGGCGCCGACGCAGCGCTTCGTCGACCGCTTTGCCGCGGTCTACACCCCCATCGTCTTCGCGCTGGCGCTGCTGCTGGCCGTGCTCGCGCCCCTGTTCATGGGCTGGAGCTGGCACCAGGGCGTCTACCAGGCGCTGGCGCTGCTGGTCATCGCCTGCCCTTGCGCGCTGGTGATCTCCACGCCGGTGACCGTGGTCAGCGCACTCACCGCCGCCGCGCGCCGCGGCATGTTGATCAAGGGCGGCAGCGCGCTCGAGAGCGCGCGCAATCTGCGCGCCATCGCGCTGGACAAGACCGGCACGCTGACCACCGGCCAGCCCACGCTCGCGCACTGGCAGGCGCTGGGCGAAGGCAGCGCCGCGCCCGAGCGCAGCGCGCAGCGCGCGCTGCAGCTGGCCGCGCGCTCTGACCATCCGGTCTCGCGCGCGATCGCGGCCGGCCTGCAGGCCAGCGTGACCCAGGCGGCCGATGAAGTGTCCGCCTTCACCGCCCTGCCCGGGCGCGGCGTGCAGGCCGAGGTCGCGGGCGCGCCCTGGGCGCTGGGCAACGCCCGGCTGGCCGCAGAGCGCGGCCTGCTCAGTCAAGACCTGAAGCTGCTGCTGGCCGAGCACGAAGCGCGCGGGCGCACGCTCACCCTGCTGATGAACGCCACCGGGGTGCAGGCGCTGTTTGCCGTGGCCGACCCGCTGCGCCCGCACGCGGCCGAGGCAGTGGCGCGGCTGCAGACGCTGGGCATACACACCGCAGTGCTCAGCGGCGACAACGACGCCACGGTGCGTGCGATCGCCGCGCAGGCCGGTATTGAAGACGCTCGCGGCAGCCTGCTGCCCGAAGACAAGCTCGGCGCGCTCGCCGCCCTGCAAAGCGCGCACGGGCCTACTGCAATGACCGGCGACGGCATCAACGACGCACCGGCGCTGGCCGCTGCCGACCTGGGCTTTGCCATGGGCGGCAGACACGCCAGCGACATGGCCATGGAAACGGCCGACGTGGTGCTGATGAGCGACGACCTGCGGCGCCTGGCCGACACGGTGCAGCTGTCGCGGCGCGCGCACCGCGTGCTCTGGCAGAACATTGGCGCCGCGCTCGCCGTCAAGGCCGCGTTCTGTCTGCTGGCGGTGCTCGGCCTTGCCACCATGTGGATGGCCGTGGCCGCCGACATGGGCGTGAGCCTGCTGGTCATCGCCAACGGCCTGCGTCTGCGCCGCGCGCCCGCGGGTGAAGGCGAGCCGCTCGCGCCTGCTCCGGCCCTTGGCGCAGCCGTGCAAAATCCCTGAGCTGCGGGCGCCCTGCCCGCGCGCCCGAACCGACCTGCTCCATGACCCAGCACACCCGCACCGAAGACGCGCTGGCCATCGTCACCGGCGTGACGCTGGTGTCCACCGGCATCGCCTTCCTGGCCAAGGCCGGGCTTTTGACCGGCGGCATCGCTGGCCTGAGCTTCGTGCTGCACTACACCACGGGCTGGAGTTTCGGCCTGCTGTTCTTCGTGCTGAACCTGCCCTTTTACTGGCTGGGCCTGCGCCGCATGGGCTGGCGTTTCACGCTCAAGACTTTTGCCGCAGTGGCGCTGCTGTCGCTGATGACCGAGGCGCAGCTGCGCTGGCTGCACCTGTCGGACATGGCCATGCCTTACGCCGCGCTGGTCGGCGGGCTGATCATGGCCATGGGCTTTCTGGTGCTGTTTCGCCACCAGAGCAGCCTGGGCGGCGTAGGCATCCTGGCGCTGTACCTGCAGGAGCACCGCGGCTGGCGCGCGGGCAAGGTGCAGATGGCGGTGGACAGCGCCATCGTGGCCACCGCGCTGGTGACGCTGGCGCTGGATCGGGTGCTCTGGTCGGTGGTCTGCGCCGTGGTGCTCAACCTGGTGCTGGCGATGAACCACAAGCCGGGGCGCTACGTGGCCACCTGAGGCGCGCATGCGGAACTCCGCACTGCGCCGTCGGTCACAGGAGCGCGCTTGTGCCAGTCGCCTGAGCTCCGCCCCTATCGCAACCACCGCAGGAGAGACCTCGATGTCCACGCACCAACCCACCCGCCGCCAGATGCTCGCCTGTGCCGCGGGCCTCGCAAGCCTGGCCGCGCTGCCGGCCGGCGCCGCGCCCGCCGCCCAGCCCATGGTGCAGGTCTGGAAAGACCCGAGCTGCGGCTGCTGCAAGGACTGGATCGCGCACATGCAGGCCAATGGTTTTGCCACCACGGTGCATGAAATCGGCAACGCCGGCGCGCGCGCCCGCCTGGGTCTGCCGCGCGAGCTCGGCTCCTGCCATACCGCGCTGGTCGATGGCTACGTACTCGAAGGCCATGTGCCCGCCCAGGACGTGCAGCGCCTGCTCAAGCAACGCCCCAAGGCACTGGGTCTGGCGGTGCCAGGCATGCCGGTAGGCAGCCCCGGCATGGATGGCCCGGTCTATGGCGGGCGCAAGGACGCCTACGAGGTGCTGCTGGTCAAGCGCGGCGCCAAGGCCGAGGACGTGCGCACCGAGGTGTACGCGCGCTACAGCTGAGGCGAGCGGCGCCCGTCCGGGCCGCGGGGCTCAGAGCGGGTGCACGACGAGCTTGAATTCCACGTCGTCGTCCACCGCGCGCACGTCAAAGCCGATGCGGCGCATGAGCTTGAGCATCTTCACGTTGCTCGCCAGCACCAGGCCTTGCATCTCGGTGAGGCCCCGCTCGCGCGCCACGTCCATGATGGAGAGCATCAGCCGCGCGCCCACGCCTCGGTTGGCGAAATCGTCGGCCACCACCAGCGCGAACTCGCAGCTCGTGTGGTCGGGGTTGGCCACGTAGCGCGAGACGCCGACGATGCGCTGGCTCAGCCTGGACTCGCCGTCCTCGCCGGTCTCGCGCTCCTGGTGCACCGCCACCAGCGCCATCTCGCGGTCGTAGTCGATGAGCGTGAAGCGCGCCAGCAGCGAATTGGGCAGCTCCGACATCGGCGAGACAAAGCGAAAGTAGCGGCTTTCGGGCGAGAGCTCGCGCACCAGGCGCTGGATCATCTGCGCGTCGTCGGGGCGGATCGGGCGCACCAGGTATTCGCCGCCGCCCTGCAGCGGCCACAGCTGCTCGTAGCGCTCGGGATAGGGCAGGATGGCCAGATGGCCGTAGTAGTTGCCGGCGCGCGCGTCGTGCCCGCCGGCGGCCGCCACCTCGTGCACCACGATGCGCGCATCGACCGCGATCGCGCCCGTCTCGTCGGTGATGATGGGGTTGATGTCCATCTCGCGCAGCTGCGGCAGCGCGCAGACCATCTCGGAGACGCGCAGCAGCAGGTGCTCCAGCGCCTCGACGTGCACCGCCGCTGCGCCATGCCATTCGCCCAGGGTTTCGGCCACGCGCGAGCGCTGGATCAGCCGGCGCGCGAGGAACTGGTTAAGTGGCGGCAACTCCATCGCGCCGTCGCGGATCAGCTCGATCATGGTGCCGCCCGCGCCGAAGGTGATCACCGGGCCGAAAGGGTCGTCGGTCACCAGGCCGATGCAGACCTCGCGCCCGCGGCGCAGCCTGGCCATCTTCTGCACCGTCACGCCGTTGATGCGCGCCTGCGGCTGCAGGCTGGCCACGCGGCGCACCATCTCCTCGTAGGCGTCGCGCACCGCCGCGCCGCTGTGTACGTTGAGCATCACGCCGCCGACGTCGGACTTGTGCGTGATGTCGGGCGAATCGATCTTCAGCGCCACCGGAAAGCCGATCTGCGTGGCGATCATCATGGCCTCGCGGCCGCTGCGCGCCAGCAGCGTGTTGGTCACCGGAATCTGGAAGGCCGCCAGCAGCGTCTTGGACTCCATCTCGGTGAGCGTCTGGCGCCGCTCGGCCAGCACGCTCTCGATCAACAGCCGGGCGCTGTCGATGTCGGGCTTGAGCATGTTGCTCAGCGGCGGCGGCGTCTGCTGCAAGAGCTGCTGGTTCTGATGGAAGGAGGCGATGTTGCCAAACGCCCCGACGGCCGCCTCGGGCGTGCGAAAGGTCGGGATCTGCGCCGCGCGCAGCACCTCGCGCGCCGGCAGCACCGATGCGTCGCCTATCCAGCTCGTGAGCAGCGGCTTGTTCGCCTTCTTGCGCGCCTGCGCCGTGGCCTCGGCCACAGCCGTCGCGTCGATGCCGAACTTGGGCGAGAAGACCGCCAGCACACCGTCCACCTGCCGGTCGGCGAAGGCCGCGCCCAGCGCCCGGGCGTAGTGCTCGGGCGTGGCTTCTTCCGACAGGTCGACGAGCTCGCTGAGCGTGGCCAGCGGCGGCAGCTCGGGCGTGAGCGCAGCCACCGTCTCGGGCGAGAGATGGGCCAGCTCCAGGCCGATCTCGTTGGCCCAGTCGGCCGCCAGCACGCCGGGCCCGCCGCCGTTGGTCACGACGCACAGGCGCCGGCCCACCGGCCGGTAGCGCGAGGCGAGGCACTTCACGGCGGAAAACAGCGCCACGAAGGAGCGCACCCGCACCGCACCGGCGCGCCGCAGCACCGCGTCAAAAACCTCGTCGCTGCCGACGATGGCGCCGCTGTGCGTCTGCGCCGCCGCATTGCCCGCGGGCTTGCGCCCGGCCTTGAGCACCACCACCGGCTTGGCAAACGCGGCCGAACGCAGCGCGCTCATGAAGCCGCGCGCGTTCTGTATGCCCTCCATGTAGACCGCGATGCTGTGCGTGTGCGGGTCGTGCGAGAGAAAATCGAGCGCCTCGTTGAGCCCGAAGTCGGTGTGCGGCCCGACCGAGATCACGCTGGAAAAGCCCACACCATTGGTCACGGCCCAGTCGAGCATGCCGGTCGCCAGCGCCCCCGACTGGCAGATCAGCCCGAGCGAGCCTTCGCGCGCCAACGGCCCGACGGCGCTCGCGTTCAGCCTGAGCGAAGGCCGCTGCAGACCCAGGGAGTTGGGGCCGAGCAGATAGATGCCTTCGCGCCGCGCCACCTTGCGCCACTGCTGCGCCAGCGCCTCGTCCACGCCGCCCGAGAGCACCAGCGCGCTGCGGCAGCGGATGCGCCCCACGACGGCGAGCGCCGCCGGCACGTCCGCGGGCGGCAGCGCAATGACCGCAAGGTCGGCGCGCGTCTGCGCCAGCTCCGCCAGCGTGCCACTGGTGCGCACGTCCAGGTACTGCAGCGTGCCGGTGTAGCGCTGCGCCCGCAGCGCCTCGTGCAGGGCGCGCGCCTGGGGCGTGAGCTGCTCGGGCGCATCGCGCTCGCCGGCGAAGACCACCAGCGAGGCGGGGGCAAACAAAGGAGTGAGGTAGTGCGCTTCTTTCATGGCGACTTGGGGCTGGGTGTGGCCGCATCCGAAAAGGGGCCGCGCCAGCGCGTGGGCGGCGCGGCGGCCGGCGGTCAAGACAGCCCGGGCCGGGCGGGAAGCCGATTGTCGGGCAGGCGCCGGCGGCCTGCAGCGGCTCGGGCGCTCGCGCTCAACTGCCGTCCGCCGGCTGCCCGGCCGGCGCTGCACCCGACTCGTCGCCGGGCTGCGCCGGATCGGGCGTCTCGGGCGACGATCCCTTGGAGAGCTTGCGCTTCATTTTTTCTTCTTTTTTCCGCTTTTTTTCACGTTCGCGTTGACGTTTTTCGAATGAATAATTGGGCTTCGCCACTCATGCTCCTGGATAAAGAAAATCGCGGCAATGATACCGCAGGCGGCGGCCGGTCCGCAGGACGGGGTGCGCAAGCGCGCCGCGCCGCCTCTGCCATTCGGGCGGCGCCCCGGGCGCGGCAAACGGGAAAATGCCGGCGGATTGCAATTCGATTATCCCGTTCACGCAAATGCGCGCGCACGAGTTAATCGAACCCCAATATCCGAAAACCGATTATCCCAGTCAATTCCGCGGCGTAATCGGATATGGCGTCCATTACCGGGCATTCCCCCCGGAGCCGCCGTCGGACAGCCGCGCCAGCGCCTGCGCGGTGCGGCGTGCGGCGCCGCGGTGCCGGGCGATGAAGGCGCTGCCCTGCGCGAGCAGGCGCTCACGCGCAGCACTCTCGCGCAGCAGGGCGTGCGCCTGGGCCAGCGCGTCCCCCATATCCGCCGCGCGCAGCGCCGCGCCCGCCTGCACCGCCCCTTCGGCGGCCTCGGCGAAGTTGAAGGTATGGGGGCCGAGCAGCAGCGGGCAGCCGCAGGCGATCGCCTCGATCAGGTTCTGCCCGCCCAGCGGCGCAAAGCTGCCACCGAGCAGCGCCACGTCGGCCAGGCCGTAGTACAGCGCCATCTCGCCCATGGAGTCACCGATCCAGACGTCGGCCGGCTCAGGTTCTGCGTCCCAGGTGCTGCGCCGCGACACGCTCAGACCCGCGCCCGCGCACAGCGCCGCCACCGCGTCAAAGCGCTGCGGATGGCGCGGCACCAGCAGCCATTGCACGTCTACTGAATTGATAGCTGTAGGCGCTTTCCCATCAAGGGCCAGAGGCCGATTTGGCTTGATGTTTTCCAGCCAGAGTGCCTCTTCCCCCTCGCGCGTGCTCGCAAGCAAGACCACCGGGCGCGCGCTGCCGGCGCGCCAGGCGCGCCCGCGCGCGAGCAGCGGGGCGTCTGGTTCGGCGTCGAACTTGAGGTTGCCGAACACGCCGTCCACCGGCGCGCCCAGCGACGCAAGCCCGCGCGCGTCCCGCTGCTCCTGGGCCCAGACGGCGGCCAGGCTCGCATAGGCGGGGCGCGCCAGCCAGGCCAGGCGCCGGGCGCCGCGCAGGGATTTTTCATTCAGCCGTGCATTGGCCAGCGCCAGCGGCACGCCCTGGCGGCGGCAGCCGGCCACCAGGTTGGGCCAGACCTCGGTTTCCATGAGCACGCCCACGTCCGGGCGAAAGTGGCGCAAAAAGCCTTGCACCGCGCCCGGCGTGTCCCAGGGCAGCCAGGCCTGCAGGTCGCCCGCGCCCAGCAGGCGCACGCCTTCGGCGCGACCTGTGGCAGTGCCGTGGGTCAGCAGCAGCTGCATGCCGGGCAACGCCTGGCGCAGCGGCCCGAGCAGGATGGCCGCTGCCCGCGTTTCGCCCAGCGACACCGCATGCAGCCACACGCGCGGACCGCTGGCGCGCGCCGGCGGTGCATCGGGGTAGCGGCCAAAGCGCTCTTGCAGCGCCAGCGCATAGCCGGGTTCGGCGCGGGCCCGGCGCAAGAGCTTGCGTGTAAGCAACGGCTGCGCCAGCCACGCGAGCAGGCTGTAGAGCGCCAGCGCGATACGCTGCATGCAAAAGGCGCGCTTCAGTGCACCGCGCTGCCCAGCTCTGCGCCCGGCTTGACGCGGCGCAGCAGCGCGAGCATGTCGGCGCGGATGCGCGCGAGCGCCGCTTCGCTATGGCCCTCGAAGCGCAGCACCAGCACCGGCGTGGTGTTGCTTGCACGGATCAGGCCGAAGCCGTCGGGCCAGTCCACGCGCAGGCCGTCCATGGTGCTGATCTCGGCCGGCGCCGCGAACAGCTCGGGCGCGAGCGCCTGCAGCTGCTCTGCAAGCTGGTGCGGCTCGCCTTCGCTGCAGGCCACGTTCAGCTCGGGCGTGCTGTAGCTGCTGGGCAGGGCTTGCAGCGCAGCGCTGGGGTCGCGCTCGCGGCTCAGGATCTCCAGCAGCCGGCAGCCCGCGTAGGTGCCATCGTCAAAACCGTACCAGCGCTCCTTGAAGAACAGATGGCCGCTCATCTCGCCGCCCAGGGGCGCATCGACCTCGCGCATGCGCGCCTTGATCAGCGAATGGCCGGTCTTGTACATCAGCGGCACGCCGCCGGCCGCGCGAATCGCCGGCGCCAGGCGCTGCGAGCATTTCACGTCGTAGACGATGGTCGCGCCGGGCACGCGCGCGAGCACGTCGCGCGCCAGCAGCATGAGCTGGCGGTCGGGGAAGATGGTCTCGCCGCTGCGCGTGACGATGCCCAGGCGGTCGCCGTCGCCGTCGAAGGCAAGACCCAGCTCGGCGTCGCTGTCCTTGAGCGCCTGCACCAGATCGCGCAGGTTCTCGGGTTTGCTCGGGTCGGGGTGATGGTTGGGAAAGCGCCCGTCCACCTCGGCAAAAAGCGCGATCACCTCGCAGCCCAGCGCGCGAAAGATGTCCGGCGCCGACGCGCCCGCCACGCCATTGCCGCAGTCCACCACGATCTTCATCGGCCGCGCCAGGCGCACGTCCTGCACGATGCGCTGGCGGTAGGCGGGCAGCACGTCGGCGCTGCGCAGCGCGCCGCGCGCCGCCTCGGGCCAGCGGCCGGCTTCGATGGCGCGGCGCAGCGCCTGGATTTCCTCGCCGTAGATCGCGCGCCCGGCCAGCACCATCTTGAAGCCGTTGTGGTCCGAGGGGTTGTGGCTGCCGGTGACCTGAATGCCGCTCTCGCACAGCGTACTAGCGGCAAAGTAGAGCATGGGCGTGGTGCTCAGGCCGATGTCGATCACGTCCACGCCCGCCTGGCGCAAGCCCTCTATCAGCGCCGCGGCCAGCGCGGGGCTGCTCAAACGCCCGTCGCGCCCCACGGCCACCGTCCGCTGGCCCTGTGCCAGGGCCGCGCTGGCGAAGGCCAGGCCCACGGCGCGCGCCACGCCTTCGTCGAGCGTCGTCGGCACCACGCCGCGTATGTCGTAAGCCTTGAACAGAGAGGGCGCAGGCTGCACGCCGGTTTGCATGTGCGTTGTCATCGCCCGCATTGTAGAAAGCGCGGTCGGCGCCAGGGCCGGCGCGGGCGTAGCAAAATGCGCCGGTAGACCGCGCCCTGATTCGTCAGAACCCTGTAAGTGCGAACTGCAACAGTGATCCGGTTTGGCAATAACTTCTTGATAGGAGACAAATTCCCATGGCCACCTCTTCTTCTGCAATCGATTCGATACTGGTCGAAAACCGGGTATTTCCGCCGTCCGAAGAGATGGTGAAAAACGCCAACATCTCCGGCATGGATGCCTACAAGGCCATGTGCGCCGAGGCCGACAAGGACTTCGAAGGCTTCTGGGGCAATCTGGCGCGCAAGCACGTGGTCTGGACCAAGCCCTTCACCCGCGTGCTCGACCAGAGCAATGCTCCGTTTTACAAGTGGTTTGACGACGGCGAGCTCAACGTCAGCGCCAACTGCCTGGACAAGCACATGGGCACGCCGGTCGAGAACAAGACCGCGATCATCTTCGAGGCCGACGACGGCGCCGTCACCAAGGTCACCTACAAGGAACTGCTCGCGCGCGTGGGCAAGTTTGCCAACGCGCTCAAGAGCCGCGGCATTCAAAAGGGCGACCGCGTCATCCTCTACATGCCGATGACCATCGAGGGCGTGGTAGCGATGCAGGCCTGCGCGCGCCTCGGTGTCATCCACAGCGTGGTCTTCGGCGGCTTCTCGGCCAAGGCGCTGCAAGACCGCATCGTGGACGTCGGCGCCGTCGCCGTGATCACCGCCAACTACCAGATGCGCGGCGGCAAGGAGATGCCGCTCAAAGCCATCGTCGACGACGCCATTGCCCTGGGCGGCTGCGAATCGGTCAAGAACGTCTTCGTCTACGAGCGCACCAAGACCGCCTGCGCGATGACCGCCGGGCGCGACCACACCTTCAGCGAGGTGCTCGAGGGCCAGAGCAGCGAATGCGCGCCGGTGCCGGTGAATGCCGAGCACCCGCTCTACATCCTCTACACCTCGGGCTCCACCGGCAAGCCCAAGGGCGTGCAGCATTCCAGCGGCGGCTACCTGCTGCAGGCCAAGCTGACCATGGACTGGACCTTCGACCTCAAGCCCGAAGACGTCTTCTGGTGCACCGCCGACATCGGCTGGGTCACGGGCCACTCCTACGTGGTCTACGGGCCGCTGGCCGCGGGCGCGACCGAAATCGTCTTCGAAGGCATTCCCACCTACCCCAACGCCGGGCGCTTCTGGGACATGGTGCAGCGCCACAAGTGCAGCATCTTCTATACCGCGCCGACGGCGATCCGCTCGCTCATCAAGGCCTCGGAAGCCGACGACAAGGTGCATCCCAAGTCCTACGACCTGTCGAGCCTGCGCATCATCGGCAGCGTGGGCGAGCCGATCAACCCAGAAGCCTGGGTCTGGTATTACAACCACGTGGGCGGCGGGCGCTGCCCCATCGTCGACACCTACTGGCAGACCGAAACCGGCACGCACATGATCAACCCGCTGCCGGGCGCCACGCCGCTGGTGCCGGGCTCGTGCACGCTGCCGTTGCCCGGCATCTACCCGGCGATCGTCGATGAAACCGGCGAGGAAATGCCCAACGGCAAGGGCGGCATGCTGGCCTACAAGAAGCCTTGGCCCAGCATGATCCGCACCATCTGGGGCGACCCCGAGCGCTTCAAGAAGACCTACTTCCCGCCGGAGATGAAGGGCTTTTACTTCGCCGGCGACGGCGCGGTGCGCTCCGAAGACCGCGGCTACTTTCGCGTGACCGGCCGCATCGACGACGTGCTCAACGTCTCGGGCCACCGCCTGGGCACCATGGAAGTCGAATCGGCCCTGGTGGCCAAGACCGACCTGGTGGCCGAGGCCGCCGTGGTCGCGCGTCCCGATGACCTCACGGGCGAGGCCATCTGCGCCTTCGTGGTCTTGAAGCGCCCGCTGCCCAACGACGATGAAGCCAAGGCCATCGCCAAAGAGCTGCGCGACTGGGTAGCCAAGGAAATCGGCCCCATCGCCAAACCCAAGGACATCCGTTTCGGCGAGAACCTGCCCAAGACCCGCTCGGGCAAGATCATGCGCCGCCTTCTGCGCTCGCTGGCCAAGGGCGAGGCGATCACGCAGGACACCAGCACGCTGGAGAACCCGCACATCCTGGAGCAGCTCGCGCACAACAACTGAGCGCGCTGCGATACTCCGGGCCCAGGGGCCTGCCGATTCCACGGGGTCGGCAGGCCCCGGTTTTTTCCGGGAGCACACAGCATGGATGCAGGAGCCATCACCGACGTCGCCGGCCTTGAGGTCGGCCATTTCAGCGACCCGCGCCGCCCCACGGGCTGCAGCGTGGTCATCGCGCGCGACGGCGCGGTCGCCGGCGTGGACGTGCGCGGCGCGGCGCCGGGCACGCGCGAAACCGATCTGCTCGACCCGACCCATCTGGTGCCCCACGTGCACGCCGTCCTGCTGGCCGGCGGCAGCGCCTGGGGGCTGGACGCCGCCAGCGGCGTGATGCGCTGGCTGGAAGAGCACGGCATAGGCATGGACGTGGGCGCAGGCCTGGTGCCCCTGGTGCCGGCCGCGGTGCTGTTCGATTTGCATGTGGGCGACCCGCGCATCCGCCCCGACGCCCAGGCTGGCTACGCCGCCTGCGCCGCCGCTTCGCGCCAGCACCCGGACGAAGGAAATGTGGGCGCGGGCAGTGGCGCCACCGTGGGCAAGCTCTTCGGCCCCGAACTGGCGATGAAGAGCGGCATAGGCACGGCCTCGGTGCGCCTGGGCGAGGTGACCGTGGGCGCGCTCGTCGCCTGCAACGCGGTGGGCGACGTGGTCGACCCCGCCAGCGGCCAGACCGTGGCCGGCGCGCGCACCGCCGACGGCCGCGCGCTGCGCCACTGCAGCGCCGCCCTGCTGCGCGGCGAGGCCCTGCACCCGCTGCTGGCCGGCACCCACACCACCATCGGCGTGGTCGCCACCGACGCACCGCTCACCAAGGCCGAGGCCAAGCGCCTGGCCACGACCGCGCACGACGGCCTGGCGCGCACCATCAACCCGGTGCACACCATGATGGATGGCGACACGCTTTTTGCCCTGTCCACCGGCAAGGCGGCGCGTTCACCGGGCATGATGGTGCTGGCCGTGATGGCCGCCGAGGCCGTGGCCCGGGCCACGCTGCGCGCCGCGCGCATGGCGCGCGGCATCACCACCGGCAACGGACTGATCCTGCCCGCCTGCGCCGACCTTGCTCAGTCGTGAAGCCCGCGCTCGTCAGGCTCGTCGGTAGAGATGCTGATCACGCTCACCGGCTGCCCCTTGGACTTGCGCCAGGCATAGATGGCATAGCCCGACAGGCTGTAGCAGGCAAAGGCCAGAAACAGCACGCTGGGCGGATCGATGTTGATGATGGCAATGCCCAGCGCAATCAGCACCAGCACCACGAAGGGCACGCTCTGGCGCGCCTGCACATCCTTGAAGCTGTAGAAGGGCACGTTGGTCACCATGGTCAGGCCCGCATACAGCGTGATGGCAAACGCGATCCAGGTCGCCTGCGGCCAATTGAGGTGCCCGCCTATGCCGCGCTGCACGCCGTTGTCGGTCATCAGCCAGATGAAACCCATCACCAGCGCCGCTGCCGCCGGTGAGGGCAGGCCCTGGAAGTAGCGCTTGTCCACCACCGCGGTGTTGACGTTGAAGCGCGCCAGGCGCAGCGCCGCGCAGGCGCAGTAGACGAAGGCCGCAATCCAGCCCCAACGCCCCAAGCCCTTGAGCGCCCAGACGTAGACGATGAGCGCCGGCGCCGCGCCGAACGAGACCATGTCGGCAAGCGAATCCATCTGCTCGCCAAACGCGCTCTGGGTGTTGGTCATGCGCGCCACGCGCCCGTCCAGGCTGTCGAAAATCATTGCCGAGAACACGCCCAGGGCCGACTGGTCGAAGCGCCCGTTGATCGCCATGACGATGGCGTAGAAGCCGCTGAACAAGGCCGCCAGCGTGAACAGATTGGGCAGGATGTAGATGCCTTTGCGGCGCTTGCGCGCCAGCGCATCGCCGTCCTGACCGTTCTCGTAGTTTGAAGGCATATTCGTGTTTATCCCTTGCACTGCAAGCGCTTGCAGCTATTGTTTTTATGATTTCCGGGCGGTGAATGTCCGCGCCACAGTGTAGCCAGCGGGCGCACACGCAAAAAGGCCACCGCGGTGGTGGCCTTGTGGGGCAAAAGCGGTGCCGGCCGCGCTCAGTTGCGGCTGCGATCGACCAGCTTGTTCTTGGCGATCCAGGGCATCATGGAGCGCAGCTTCTCGCCCACGACCTCGATCTGGTGCGCGGCCATGTTGCGCCGGCGCGCGGTCATGCTCGGGTAGCCGGTGCGCCCTTCCAGGATGAACTGCTTGGCGTAATCGCCGTTCTGGATGTTCCTGAGCGCCTCGCGCATCGCCGCACGCGAGCTCTCGTTGACCACGCGCGGTCCGGTCACGTACTCGCCGAACTCGGCGTTGTTGCTGATCGAGTAGTTCATGTTGGCGATGCCGCCCTCGTAGATCAGGTCCACGATGAGCTTGAGCTCGTGCAGGCACTCGAAATAAGCCATTTCGGGCGCATAGCCGGCTTCCACCAGGGTCTCGAAGCCCATCTTCACCAGTTCCACCGCGCCGCCGCACAGCACCGCCTGCTCGCCAAAGAGGTCGGTTTCGGTTTCTTCGCGGAAGTTGGTTTCGATGATGCCGGCCTTGCCGCCGCCGTTGGCCATGGCGTAGGACAGCGCCAGGTCGCGCGCCTTGCCCGACTTGTCTTGATGCACCGCCACCAGGTGCGGCACGCCGCCGCCCTGGGTGTAGGTATTGCGCACGGTGTGGCCGGGCGCCTTGGGCGCGACCATCCAGACGTCCAGGTCGGCGCGCGGCACCACCTGGTTGTAGTGCACGTTGAAGCCGTGCGCGAAGGCGAGCGAGGCGCCCTGGCGGATGTGCGGCTCCACATGGTTGGCATAGACCTCGGCGATCTGCTCGTCGGGCAGCAGCATCATGACAACGTCGGCGGACTTGACGGCCTCGTCCACTTCCTTGACGGTGAGGCCGGCCTTGCCGACCTTGTCCCAGCTCGCGCCGCCCTTGCGCAGGCCGACCACGACCTTCACGCCGCTGTCGTTGAGGTTTTGCGCATGCGCGTGGCCCTGGCTGCCGTAGCCGATGATGGCCACGGTCTTGCCCTTGATGAGGGACAAATCACAGTCTTTGTCGTAGAAAACTTTCATGGGTGCTCCGGTTGAAATGTCTCGATGGGGAAAAAACGCAAGGGAAATTCAGACGCGCAACACGCGCTCGCCGCGGCCTATGCCGCTCAGGCCGGTGCGCACGGTTTCGAGTATGGCCGAGCGGTCTATCGCCTGCAAAAAGGCCTCGGTCTTCTGCTGGTCGCCGGTGATCTCTATGGTGTAGCTCTTTTCCGTGACGTCGATGATGCGTCCGCGGAAGATGTCGGCCATGCGCTTGAGCTCCTCGCGCTCCTTGCCCACGGCGCGCACCTTGACCATCATCAGTTCGCGCTCGGCATAGGCGCCTTCGGTCAGGTCCACGACCTTGACCACTTCGATCAGGCGGTTCAGGTGCTTGGTGATCTGCTCTATCACCTCTTCCGAGCCGTGCGTCTGTATCGTCATGCGCGACAGCGACGCGTCTTCCGTGGGCGCCACGGTGAGCGACTCGATGTTGTAGCCGCGCGCCGAAAACAGGGCAACCACGCGCGACAGGGCTCCGGGCTCGTTCTCGAGCAGCACGGCAATGATGTGTTTCATGGTGAGATTCCTCTTTTTGCGACGGCAGCACGATCAAGCAGTGATCGCGCAAAACTGCCGTTTTTTGCCGCCCTCCCCCGGCCCCGGTAAGGGCCAGGCTTGGCGGGCAATAGATTCGTCAAAAATTGCTATTGTAAAAATAGCTGCTTGCGCCCGTCCACAAAGGGCTAAGGGCTGATTTTGCTCAAAGGTCTTCGGAACCCAGCAGCATTTCCGTGATGCCCTTGCCCGGCTGCACCATGGGAAAGACGTTTTCCGTAGGGTCGGTGCGGATGTCCAGAAACACCGTGCGGTCCTTGAGCCGGCGCGCTTCGCGCAGCGCGCCTTCCACGTCCTGCGGGCGCTCCACCAGCAAACCGACGTGGCCATAGGCCTCGGCGAGCTTGACGAAGTTGGGCAGCGCATCCATGTAGGTCTGGCTGTAGCGCCCGGCGTACTGGATCTCCTGCCATTGGCGCACCATGCCCAGGTAGCGGTTGTTCAGCGCGACGATCTTGATCGGCGTGTCGTACTGCAGGCAGGTGGAGAGCTCCTGGATGTTCATCTGCACCGAGCCCTCGCCGGTAATGCAGAACACTTCGGAGTCGGGCTTGGCCAGCTTGATGCCCATGGCGTAGGGAATGCCCACGCCCATGGTGCCAAGGCCGCCCGAGTTGATCCAGCGGCGCGGCTCGTCGAAGTGGTAGTACTGCGCGGCCCACATCTGGTGCTGGCCGACGTCGGAGGTGATGTAGGCATCGGCGCCGCGGGTCATGTTCCACAGCGTCTCGACCACGAACTGCGGCTTGATGACCTCGGTGTTGCCGCGGTCGTAGGCCAGGCAGTCGCGCCCGCGCCACTCCTCGATCTGCTTCCACCATGCGGCCAGCGCCTGGGCGTCGGGCTTGGTGCTCGCTTCGCGCACCTGGCTGATGAGCTCGCCCAGCACTTCCTTGACGTCGCCCACGATGGGCACGTCCACGCGCACGCGCTTGGAGATGCTCGACGGGTCGATGTCGATGTGAATGATCTTGCGGTCGCGCTGGGCAAAGTGCTTGGTGTTGCCGATCACGCGGTCGTCAAAGCGCGCGCCCACGGCCAAGAGCACGTCGCAGTTCTGCATCGCGTTGTTGGCCTCGTAGGTGCCGTGCATGCCCAGCATGCCGACGAACTTGCGGTCGCTCGCCGGATAGGCCCCGAGACCCATCAGCGTGTGCGTGACCGGGTAGCCCAGCAGATCGACCAGCGTGCGCAGCTCCTGGCAGGCATTGCCCAGCAACACCCCGCCGCCGGTATAGATGTAGGGGCGCTTGGCCGACAGCAGCAGTTGCAGCGCCTTGCGGATCTGCCCCGGGTGCCCCTTCTTGACCGGGTTGTAGGAGCGCATCTCCACCGTCTCGGGGTAGCCGGAGTACAGCGTCTTGTTCAGCGAGACGTCCTTGGGGATGTCGACCACCACCGGGCCGGGCCGGCCGGTGCGCGCGATGTGAAATGCCTTCTTGATGGTCAGCGCCAGGTCGCGCACGTCCTTGACCAGGAAGTTGTGCTTGACCACCGGGCGCGTGATGCCCACGGTGTCGCACTCCTGGAAGGCGTCCAGCCCGATCGCGGCCGTCGGCACCTGCCCGGCCAGCACCACCATGGGGATGGAGTCCATGTAGGCCGTGGCGATGCCGGTGACCGCATTGGTCAGGCCCGGGCCGGAGGTGACCAGGGCCACGCCGACGTCGCCGGTGGCGCGCGCATAGCCGTCGGCCGCATGCACCGCCGCCTGTTCGTGGCGCACCAGCACGTGTTCGATCACGTCCTGCTTGTACAGCTCGTCGTAGATGTAGAGCACCGCGCCGCCGGGGTAGCCCCAGAGGTGGCGCACGCCCTCGGCCTGCAGCGCGCGAATGAGGATCTCGGCGCCCATCAACTCCTGCGGCGCGCCGGACGCACCCGCACTGCCCTGGACGGCCGCAGCCGCCTTTGCCATTTCGGCCTTGGAGATTTCCATGTTCAACCTTTGCGAATTTCTCTGACGAAAAACCTAGGGTGCCCCTCGGACGAGCCCTCGTGAGGCTGCGTTGGGACTTGAGGCCTCGGCCATGGGCGTCGACAGGTTCGCGCCCGACCGGGACCCGTTTGCTTCGTAACAAGTAGGCTCGCATTATTGCACCGCAACATCGGCTTGTGGCAAATGGAGCCAAAAGACAACACGATGGGATAATCGCCGCTGTCGCGGTGCAGCATGCGCCGCCGCCGTGCCCCTGGCGCCCGCGGGAACCCCCTTCCTTGGCCACAGAACAAGAGCTCTCCGATTTCCTCAAGAACACGGAAAGGCGCGCCTTCAAGCGTGCGCTCTACCACGTGCGTGACGAGGAGGCGGCGCTGGACATCGTGCAAGACAGCATGCTCAAGCTGTCGGTGCACTACGGCGACAAGCCGCCGGCCGAGCTGCCCATGCTGTTTCAGCGCATCCTCTCCAACTGCATGCTGGACTGGTTTCGCCGGCAAAAGACGCGCAAGGCGCTGTTCACCAACCTCAGCGACTTTGAAGGCCCGTCCGACGATGGGCAGGATTTCGACCTGCTCGAGACCTGGCTGGCGCCCCAGGACGGCGCCGGCGCCGGCGCCCAGAGCGCGGAAGATTCGCTGCGGCGAAGCCAGACGGTGCAAGCCATCGAAGCGGCGATCGAGCAGCTTCCGACCCGTCAACGCGAGGCTTTTCTGATGCGTTACTGGGAAGAAATGGATGTTGCAGAAACCGCAGCCGCCATGGGATGCTCTGAAGGCAGTGTAAAAACGCACTGTTTTCGTGCCGTTCAGGCCCTGGGCAAGATGCTCAAGGCCCAAGGAATCACGCCATGAACCAGACCACTGCCACGCTCAGCCCCGAAGCGGACGCCTTCGCGCGCCGCGTTGCCCTGCGCCTGACGCAGGCCAGCGACGAGCTGCACCACGACATCAGCGAACGCCTGCGCGTGGCGCGCCTGCAGGCGCTGGCCGAGCGCAAGCGCCCGGCGACGCAGCCGGCGCTGCACTGGCGCAGCGCGCCCGCCGTGCTCGCCCAAGGGCCGGCGGCCACGCTCGGCGGCGGCGCGCCTTCGCACTGGTGGCAGCCGGCGCTGTCCGTGGTCTGGATCGTCGCGCTGCTGATCGGCCTGGTGCTGGTGCACCATACGCAGGTGGAAAACACCACGAGCGAGCTCACCGAGATCGACACCGCCCTGCTCACAGACGAGCTCCCGCCCTCCGCCTATGCGGATCCGGGCTTTGCACAATTCCTCAAATCCAGCCGCAGCAAACCCTGATGCCCAGACGTTCTGCCCGGCGCTGACGCAATGCCAGCACCGCCCGCCAGCCAGCCTTCCCGCCCGCTATCGCTCATCGCCCTCGTTCTGACTCTGGCGTTGTGCGTCGCGCTCGCGTGGGCCGGCTGGCTGGCGGCGCGCCAGGTCAGGGCGTTGCCGGGCGTGGTCATGCCGGTGAGCAAACCGGCGCCCGCGGCCATGCTCCCCGCGCGCCGGCCCGCCCCGGTCGTCGAAGAATCCGGCCCGCCCTGGCTCAGCCTGGGCAGGGCGCAGCAGCAGGCGCTGGAGCCGCTGCAGCCGCACTGGAGCACGCTGACCGAAGCGCAAAAGCGCAAATGGCTGTCGATCGCCGACGGTTTTGCCACGCTGACGCCGTCCAGCCAGAAGCGGCTGCAGGCGCGCATGACCGCCTGGGCCGCGCTGACCCCGCAGGAGCGCAACCGCGCCCGGCTGAACTTTGCGGCCACGCGCAAGCTCGCGCCGCCGGCGCGCCAGGAGCAATGGGACGCCTACCAGGCCCTGGCACCTGAAGCGCGCCAGGCCTTGATCGAGCGGGCGGCGCCCGCGCCGCAGGGGGCGGCGATCGCGGTGCGCCCCGCGCCGGCAAACAAGTTCGTGCGCGTACCCGCGGCAGAGAGCAAGACGCCCGCAAGCGCCAATCCGCCCAAGATCCTGCCGCCGGTGGTGGACATGGTGCCGGTACCAGTAGTGCGCCCGCCTGAAGCGGCGCCGGTGGAGACCGCGCCGGTAAGCATCCCCTCGGCCACCGGCACCGATCTGCCGCCACTGGGCAGCACGCCTGCAGCCGCGCCGCCCGCCGCGCCGCCAATGCCGGACAAACCGCTCAGTCCGCTGACGGGCGATCTGCCCGCGCCCAGCTTGAGCCCGGCGGCCGGTGAAGCCTCGCCCATGCCGGTGGAGCCGGCGCCGACGCCAGAACCGGTGCCAAGCTCCGCGCCGGCGCCAAGCCCCGCGCCGACGCCGGACGCGGGCAACCTCAGCCCGCGCCGCACCGAGCCATGAGCGCCGCGACGCCGCCCTCCTCCCCCGTCGCCGCACCGCTGGCCGAGGCGAGCCTGCAAGCCCCCGCGCTGTGGCGGCGCATGGCTTGCTGGCTGTACGAAGCCATCTTGCTCTTCGGCCTGGTATTCATTGCCGACTATCTGTTTGACACCCTGAGCCAATCGCGCCACGGCCTGGCCAACCGCGCGCTGCGCATGGGCTATCTGTTCGTCGTCTTCGGCATCTATTTCGGCTGGTTCTGGTCGCGCGGCCAGACCCTGGCGCAAAAGACCTGGCACATTCGCGTGGTCGATGCCCGGGGGCGCGCGCTCAGCCAGCCGCGCGCGCTGCTGCGCTATCTGCTGGCCTGGCTGTGGTTCCTGCCGCCGCTGGCCGCGCACCAGCTCGGTCTGCCGCTGTTCAGCACGCTGGCCCTGCTGCTGCTGTGGATCGTGCTCTGGGCGCTGGCAAGCCGCCTGCATCCGCAGCAGCAGTTCTGGCACGACCAGCTTGCCGGCACGCGCCTGATCCACGACACGCGCCCCGCGCCGGCGCGCCGCAAGCCATGAGCGACGTCCACCCGCACAAGCGCCGCAGCGGCCTGGTCCGGCTCTGGCACGCCACCGGCTATTCGCTCGCGGGCCTGCGCGCAGCCTGGGCGGAAAAGGCCTTTCGCCAGGAAGCCGTTCTTGCCTTGCTGATGCTGCCCGCAGCCTGCTGGCTGGCCAGCGACTGGCTGCAGCTTGCGCTGCTCTGGGCCAGCGTCGTGCTGGTGCTGATCGTGGAGCTGCTCAATTCGGGCATAGAGACGGCGATCGATCGCATCGGGCCCGAGCTGCACCCGCTGTCCGCGCGCGCCAAGGATCTGGGCAGCGCTGCGGTGCTGCTGTCGCTGCTGCTGGCCGGCGCCGTCTGGGCGCTGGCGCTGTACCACCGGTTTTTCTCCCATGGCTGAAGTGGCGTTTTCCCTTTGCGTCTACCTGGGTTCGCGCCCGGGCAACAGGCCGCTGTTTGCCGAAGCGGCGCAGCAGGTGGGCCGCTGGATAGGCGAGCACCAGGGCCAGCTCGTCTACGGCGGCGGCAACAGCGGCCTCATGGGCGTGCTGGCGCAGGCCACGCGCGCGGCGGGCGGGCGAGTAGTGGGCGTCATCCCGCAGGCGCTGGTCAACAAGGAGCTGGCCAACCACGCCTGCGACGAGCTGCACATCGTCGCGACCATGCACGAGCGCAAGGCCATGATGGCCGAGCGCAGCGACGCCTTCCTGGCCTTGCCCGGCGGCATAGGCACGCTGGAAGAGCTGTTCGAGATCTGGACCTGGCGCCAGCTGGGCTACCACGACAAGCCGGTGGGCGTGCTCGACGCCGGCGGCTATTACGCGAAGATGCTCGCCTTCCTGCAGCAGGCGGTGGACGACGGCCTGATGAGCGACTGGCAGATGCGGCTGGTGCGCACCGGCAGCGACCCGGCAAGACTGCTGCAGGAGCTGGTGCAGGAAGCCGGCCTGCCCGGCCCGAGCGGCCAGCTGCGCAGCGTGATCTGAGCGGCGCTGTTGCCGCCCGCATTGCCTGGGGCGCGGCTTCAGACGGCCGCGTCGTCGAGTTCTCCGGTGCGTATGCGTACCACCCGCTGCACCGCGGTGACGAAGATCTTGCCGTCACCGATCTTGCCGGTGCGCGCGGCGGTGACGATGGCGTCCACGCAGCGTTCGACCTCGGTGTCGGGCACGACCACTTCCACCTTCACCTTGGGCAGAAAATCCACCACGTACTCGGCGCCGCGGTAGAGCTCGGTGTGGCCCTTCTGGCGGCCGAAGCCCTTGACCTCGGTCACGGTGAGCCCGGTCACGCCGCAGCCCGCCAATGCCTCGCGAACCTCGTCGAGTTTGAAGGGCTTGATGAGGGCGGTGATCATTTGCATGGTGCTAGGGTCCTGAAGAGAAAAAAGAGAAGGGACACAGGCCGTTCATCCGGCAAAGCGCTGGCTGGCGCTGTGGCGCCATTCGCTGCCAAAGCCCAGCTGCGACACCCGCGGCCCGGTGGCCGCCTGATGGCGCTTGAATTCCGATCGGCGTATCAGGCCCAGCACGCGCTCGCACTCGGCGCGCGGCAGGCCCGAAGCCAGCAGCGCAGGCAGGTCTTGCCCGCCTTCCAGATGGGCGCTGATGATGGCGTCGAGCAGCTCGTAGGGCGGCAGGCTGTCCTGGTCGGTCTGGTCGGCTCGCAGTTCGGCGCTGGGCGGGCGCGTGATGATGCGCTCGGGTATCGGCTCGCTGCCGGTGCCGAAAGGGTCGTGCGCATTGCGCCAGCGCGCCAGCGCAAACACCTGGGTCTTGAGCACGTCGCGGATAGGCGCAAAGCCGCCGGCCATGTCGCCGTAGAGCGTGCAATAGCCCGTGGCCAGCTCGCTCTTGTTGCCGGTCACGAGCACCACCGCCCCGCTCTTGTTGGACAAGGCCATGAGCAGGCTGCCGCGCACGCGCGCCTGCAGGTTTTCTTCGGTAGTGTCCTCGGGCAAGCCGGCAAACAAGGGCGCGAGCGCCGCGCGAAAGTCCGCAAACAAGGGGCCAATGGCGATGTCGTCTATGCGCACACCCACGCGGCGCGCCATTTCGTGTGCGTCGATGCGGCTGATCTCGGCGCTGTAGGGCGAGGGCATGAACAGCGTGCGCACCCGCTCCGGCCCGAGCGCATCGACCGCCAGCGCCAGCACCAGCGCCGAATCCAGGCCACCGGACAGCCCCAGCACCACGCCCGGAAAGCGGTTGAGCGTGACGTAGTCGCGCAGCGCGCACACCAGCGCGCGCCACAACTCCTCCTGCCAGTCGGCGAGGTGTTCCACACGCGCTTCTATCGTGATAGCGCCTTGCGCTTGTCTGATGCGGGCTACAGCCGTTTCTTCTTCAAACAAGGACAAGCGCATGGCGGCGCTGCCGTCGGCCTGCAGCGCCAGCGACTGGCCGGCGAACAGCCATTCGTCTTGCCCGCCCACGCCGCGCGCGGCCAGCAGCGGCAGGCGGCTGCGCCGCATGCACTGGCGCAGGCGCTGCTCCCACCGCGCCGACTGGCCCAGCGCATAGGGCGTGGCGTCGAGCACCAGCAGCAGGCGCGCACCGCGGCGCACGAGCGCCTGCGCCGCGCCCTCGGCGTCGACGTCGGCGCCGATGAGCAAGCCCAGGCGCAGGCCGGCGTGCTCGAAGACGCTGTCCTCGCTGCCCGCGACAAAGTAGCGCGCATCGTCCGAGGTGCCGCCATCGACCAGCACGCGCCGCGCATGCCGGCACAGCAGCGCCCCGCCTGCGTAGACGCTCGCCGCGTCGTGCAGGCGCTCGGCGCCCGGCGCCCGGCAGGGATGGCCTACCACCAGCGCCAGGCCGGGCAACTCGGCCGTGGCCGCGGCGATCTCGGCCAGGCCCCGCTCGCAGGCGTCGATGAAGGCCGGGCGCAGCAGCAGGTCGGCCGGCATGTAGCCGCTGAGCGCAAGCTGGGGCGTGAGCAGCACGGCAACGCCGTCGGCATGCGCCTGGCGCGCGGCGGCGATGATGCGCCGCACATTGGCGGCGATGTCGCCCACGGTGCTGCGCATCTGGGCTATGCCAAGAAGAGAAAACATGGCGACTCTCGAAGTAACGCGCCATTATCGCCACGCCTTTGGCGCGCCGAAACCGATGCCGCAGCCGATTGCGCGATGATCGGTCCATGAGCCGTCCCTGCCCGCCCCAAGCCCCGCTGCAAGAGCATGCAGGCCTGGCTGCAATCGACGCCCGCGAGTGGGACGCGCTGCTGGCCGCCCAGCCCTGTCCTACGCCCTTCATGCGCCATGCCTACCTGGCCGCGCTGCACGACAGCGACAGCGCCTGCGCGCGCACCGGCTGGGCGCCGCACGGCTTCACGCTGCGCGACGCCCAAGGCGCGCTGGCAGGCGCCTGCATGCTCTACCTCAAGAGCCATTCGCGCGGCGAATACGTGTTCGACTGGGCCTGGGCCGACGCCTACGCGCGCCACGGCCTGGCCTACTACCCCAAGGCGGTGCTGGCCGTACCTTTCACGCCGGTGCCGGGCAGCCGCCTGCTGGCGCGCGACGAGCGCACGCGCGCCGCGCTGCTGGCCGGCCTGCTGCACTGGTGCGGCAAGCGCGATCTGTCCTCGCTGCACCTGCTGTTCGCCGCGGACGAAGACCTGCAGGCCGCGCGCACGCTCGGCATGGCGCAGCGCGACACGGTGCAGTTTCACTGGCACAACCGCCATCCGCAGGACGGCCGCCCGTTTCGCGACTTCGAGGACTTCCTGGCCGCGCTGTCGCAGGACAAGCGCAAGAAGATCCGCCAGGAACGCCGGCGCGTGGCGCAGGCTGGCGTGCAGTTTCGCGCGCTGCAGGGCGCGCAGATCACGCGCGCACACTGGGACTTCTTTTACGCCTGCTACCAGCGCACCTACGCCGAGCATGGCAACCCGCCCTACCTCAGGCGCAACTTCTTCGAGCGCATGGCGGACACCATGGCCGGCAACTGGCTGCTCTTCGTGGCCGAGCGCGCAGGTCTGCCGATTGCTTGCAGTTTGATAGCTGTCAGCGCAGATGGGGCAAGCGAAAGCGGCGAAAAACGCTCAAACAATACAGTCGCCTACGGCCGCTATTGGGGCGCGCTCGAGCGCGTCGATTGCCTGCATTTCGAGGCCTGCTACTACCAGCCCATCGCCTGGTGCATTGCCCACGGCGTGCGCCGCTTCGAGGGCGGCGCCCAGGGCGAGCACAAGCTGGCGCGCGCGCTGCTGCCCAGCCGCGCGAGCAGCGCGCACTGGATTGCCCACCCGGCCTTCGCCCGCGCAATCGACGACTTCGCGGCGCGCGAAGGCACCGCCGTGGCCGGCTACCAGGACGAGCTGCGCGCGCACAGCCCGTTTCGGCACTCGCCCTGACGCTGCAGGCAGCGCGGCCGGCGCACCATGGCGCCGCTGTCCCGCACCCCGATCAGGGATGGGCGCGCACGTAATTGGCCACGCCGTCCATCAGCTCCTTGTGCGCGGCGTCAATGCCGTCCCAGCCCAGCACCTTGACCCACTTGCCGTCTTCCAGGTCCTTGTAGTGTTCGAAGAAGTGGCTGATCGCCTTCAGGCGCATGGGGTTGACGTCGTCCACCGTCTTCCAGCCGTCGTACATCTTGAGCACCTTGGAGGACGGCACGGCCAGGATCTTGCCGTCTATGCCCGCCTCATCCTCCATCTTCAGAATGCCCAACGGGCGGCAGCTCACGCCCACGCCCGGCAGCAGCGGATAAGGCGTGATCACCAGCACGTCCACCGGGTCGCCGTCGCCCGAGAGGGTTTGCGGCACGTAGCCATAGTTGCAGGGGTAGTACATCGCCACCGTGAGAAAGCGGTCGACGAAGACGGTGTTGGTGTCCTTGTCCACCTCGTACTTGACCGGGTCGGACTCGGCGGGAATCTCGATGATGACGTTGAAGAGATCGGGAAGCTGGTCCCCGGGGCTGACGTGGTTCAGAGCCATGTTTGCAGATTGCGGCAGTTGAAAAAAGAGAACCCAAGGGTTTTCCCTCGGGCAAAACAGCCACGGATTCTACGAAGCCGAGCTTGCCGCTTGCTTGCACCGTGCTTTGCGCAGTAGATTAGCGGGGTTGGCCAATCGACTCCGATGGGCTCGGAGAGCGAGGAAGCAACGCGGTGGAAGCACTTCTCACTAGCGTTGCGCTTCCGTCTCTGACAAACACAAAGGAGATTCGACAATGCCTCAATCGGCAGAGCTGACAACGCCACTCATCGTGGCCCTGGCATGCGGGGTCATCGCGGTAGTCTACGGCCTGTGGGCCCGCGGCTGGATCCTGGCCAAGGACGCGGGCAATGTGCGCATGCAGGAGATCGCCGGCGCCATCCAGCAGGGAGCCGCCGCCTACCTGGCCAAGCAGTACAAGGCCATTGCCGTCGTCGGCATCGTGCTGGCGGTGCTGATCGCGCTGTTCCTCGACGTGACCACGGCCGTGGGCTTCATCGTCGGCGCGGTGCTCTCGGGCGCCTGCGGCTTCATCGGCATGAACGTCTCGGTGCGTGCCAACGTGCGCACCGCGCAGGCCGCCACGCACGGCATAGGCCCGGCGCTCGACGTGGCGTTTCGCGGCGGCGCAATCACCGGCATGCTGGTAGTGGGGCTGGGCCTGCTGGGCGTCACCGGCTTTTACTGGTTCCTCGGCGGCCCCGCGGCCGACAGCCATGCGCTCAATCCCTTGATCGGCCTGGCGTTTGGCTCCTCGCTGATTTCCATCTTCGCGCGCCTGGGCGGCGGCATCTTCACCAAGGGTGCGGACGTGGGCGCCGACCTGGTCGGCAAGGTGGAAGCGGGCATCCCCGAGGACGATCCGCGCAACCCCGCGGTGATCGCCGACAACGTGGGCGACAACGTGGGCGACTGCGCCGGCATGGCGGCCGACCTGTTCGAGACCTACGCGGTGACCTTGATCGCCACCATGGTGCTGGGCGGCCTGCTGATCAAGGGCGCGGGTGCGCACGCCGTGGTCTATCCGCTGGCGTTGGGCGCGGTGTCCATCATCGCGTCCATCATCGGCACCTTCTTCGTAAAGGCGCGCCCCGGCATGACCAACGTGATGCCCGCGCTCTACAAGGGCCTGGGCGTGGCCGGCATCCTGTCGCTGATTGCCTTCTACTTCGTCACCGCCTGGATCATTCCGGACAACGCCCTGGGCGGCACCGGCGCGGTAGGCAAGCTCTTCGGCGCCTGCGTCGTCGGCCTGGTGCTCACCGGGTTGCTGGTCTGGATCACCGAGTACTACACCGGCACGCAATACAAGCCGGTGCAGCACGTGGCGCAGGCCAGCACCACCGGCCACGCGACCAACATCATCGCGGGCATAGGCATCAGCATGAAGTCCACCGCCTGGCCGGTGATCTTCGTGTGCGTGGCGATCATCGTCTCCTACATGCTCGCCGGCCTGTACGGCGTGGCGATCGCGGCGATGTCCATGCTCTCCATGGCGGGCATCATCGTCGCCCTGGACGCCTACGGCCCGATCACCGACAACGCCGGCGGCATCGCCGAGATGGCGGAACTGCCCCCCAGCGTGCGCGACATCACCGACCCGCTGGACGCCGTGGGCAACACTACCAAAGCGGTGACCAAGGGCTACGCCATCGGTTCGGCGGGTCTCGCGGCGCTGGTGCTGTTTGCCGACTACACGCACAAGCTTGAGACCTTCGGCCAGGCGGTGAGCTTTGACCTGTCCGACCCGATGGTGATCGTCGGCCTGTTCATCGGCGGGCTGATTCCCTACCTGTTCGGCGCCATGGCGATGGAGGCCGTGGGTCGCGCGGCGGGCAGCGTGGTCGAGGAAGTGCGCCGCCAGTTTCGCGAGATCCCCGGCATCATGCAGGGCACGGCCAAGCCCGAGTACGGGCGCGCCGTCGGCATGCTCACCGGCGCCGCGATCAAGGAGATGATGATCCCCTCGCTGCTGCCCGTGGCCGTGCCCATCGTCATCGGCCTGGCGCTCGGCCCCAGGGCGCTCGGCGGCCTGCTCATGGGCACCATCGTCACCGGTCTGTTCGTGGCAATCTCCATGTGCACCGGCGGCGGCGCCTGGGACAATGCCAAGAAGTACATCGAAGACGGCCACCACGGCGGCAAGGGCTCGGAAGCGCACAAGGCCGCGGTCACCGGCGACACCGTGGGCGACCCCTACAAGGACACCGCCGGCCCGGCCGTGAACCCGCTCATCAAGATCATCAACATCGTGGCGCTGCTCATCGTGCCGCTGGTGGTGAAATTCCACACGGGCGGCTGATACTGCAATCAAAATGAGAGCGGCTGGCGCACACAGGACGTGCGCCAGCCGCTTTTTTGTTCACAATCCGCGATCAGCCCCGGGCACGAGCCACGGCCTTGCATGCCCAGCCCTCGGGTACCTGCGCCGCCGCCAGCGCCTCGGCCAGACCGGCGTGCTCGTCGGCCACGCTGTAGAGGATCTGCTCCTCCTTGGGGTTGTGCACTTGCAGCAGCTGGAACAGCTCGTCGAGCTCGTCCTGCATGCTCTCCAGGCTTGCGCCGTCGCGGCAGGCCTGCGCCAGCGACTCCATCAAGGGCCACATCAGCCCGTGTTCACGCTCCATCACCATGATGGACAAACCGACCGAGCCCTCGAGCGCCGGAAAGAGCACCGCCTCCTCCAGATACAAGTGCGTGCGCAGCAGCTCAAGCGAGCGCGCCAGCTCCACCTGGTCGCTGCTGCCGTCCATCGCGCCCTGCACGCCGAAATCTATGTCCTGGTGCTGCTGCTGCAGCGGCGCGCTCGCGCCCGGTGTTGCCATCTGCCTTCCCTTGTCCATTCCAAACCAGCGCGCACCCTAGCACAGGGGCCAAGCACGCAATGCCAGGCGGGGCACTGCCCATCCAGACCGCCGCCGCTGGCGCAGGACGCGGCCGGGCGCTCTTGCTGCCCGTGCCGCGCAGCTTCAGATGGACTGGATGGCGCCGGGGCGCGTGAGCTTGTCGGCCACGAGCAGCCCCTTGATCTCCGTCTGGCTCAGGATGCCCAGTTGCTCGGCAACCAGCGCAATCGGCTGGCCGCTGGCCAGGGCGGTCTTGGCAATGCGTGCGGCCTTCTCATAGCCGATCAGCGGGCTGAGCGCGGTCACCAGCGTCACGGAGTCGCCAATGCGCTGTTCGAGCACGGCGCGATTGGCGGTGATGCCTTGCACGCAATTGAGTTTGAGCGTCTCGCAGGCCTGCGCCAGATGGTGCAGGCTCTTGTGCAGACACCACCCCATGATGGGTTCGAAGGCGTTGAGCTGCAATTGACCCGCTTCCACCGCCATGGTGATGGTCGCGTCATTGCCCACCACCTCGAAACACACCTGGTTGACCACTTCAGGGATCACCGGGTTGACCTTGCCCGGCATGATGGAAGAGCCCGCTTGGCGCGCCGGCAGGCAGATGTCGCCCAGTCCCGCCTGCGGTCCCGAGGAGAGCAGGCGCAGGTCGTTGGCAATCTTGGACAGCTTGATCGCCACGCGCTTGAGCACGCCCGAGATGTCGGCAAACGCACCGGTGTCGCAGGTCGCGGCGATCAGGTCGGGCGCCTGGTGTACCGGCACGCCCGAGACCTCGGCGAGCCGCTTGGTCACGAGCGCCGCATAGCCCACGGGCGCATTGATGCCCGTGCCTATCGCCGTCGCACCCATGTTGATTTCGCACATCAGCTCGCTCGACTGGCGCAGGCGCCGCTCATCGTCGGCCACCATGCTGGCAAAGGCTGCGAACTCCTGGCCCAGGGTCATGGGCACCGCGTCCTGCAGCTGGGTGCGGCCGATCTTGAGGATGTCGGCAAACTCGCGCGCCTTGTCCTCAAAGGCCAGGCGCAGGCTCGCCAGCGACTGCAGCAGGGTCTGGATGCCGAACCAGGTGGCGAGTTTGACCGCCGTGGGATAGGTGTCGTTGGTGCTTTGCGAGGCATTCACGTGGTCATTGGGGTGCACCGCCTCGTAGCTGCCGCGCGCCAGACCCAGGTGTTCCAGCGCCCGGTTGGCGATCACCTCGTTGGCGTTCATGTTGGTCGAGGTGCCCGCCCCGCCTTGGATCACGTCGACCACGAAGTGCTCGTGCAACTGCCCGGCAATCAGGTCGTCGCAGGCCTTGCAGATCGCATCGGCCACCTGCGGCTGCACCGCGCCCAGCTCCCGATTCGCTTGGGCTGCGGCCTTCTTCACGAAGGCAAAAGCGCGCACCAGCTCGGGCATGCGCGACACCGGATTGCCGCTGATGGAAAAATTTTCCACCGCGCGGGCGCTGTGCACGCCCCAATAGGCATCGTCGGGGATTGTTTTGCTTCCAAGGAAGTCGTGTTCTTCACGCATGGCTCAGGGGCTTTCTTCGTCGAAACCGCCCTGACACGAGGTCTAGGCGCCAAGGGGCGCAGCGCAGACCGGGGTGGCAAGGCGTACAAGGGCTGAAGCGCGCGCAGGCAAAACCGCCGCGCACGCCAAACCCTTGATTATCGCTCAATGCACAATGCGCATAACCTTGCAGGCGCGCCCGCTCACCCCCAGAGCACCGAACGCATGGAAATCGCACCGCGCTGAAAGCCGGTGTTGAAGAACTGCGGCGCCTCGTCCGGCCCCACCGCGCCGATGGCGTAGAGCAGCGGCAGGTAGTGGTCGTAGCTGGGGTGGGCGAGTTCGGCGATTTCGCCCCAGCTCTGGAAATCGACCAGGCTCTGCCAGTCCTGCGCCTGCAGCGCCTGGGTGACGCGCGTGTCGAACTCCTGCGCCCAGGTGTAAGTGGCGTTGATGCCCGCCTGCGGCCGCAACGCGCGCAGGTTGTGCACGATGTTGCCGCTGGCGACGATCAGCACGCCACGCTCGCGCAGCGCCGCGAGCTGGCGGCCCAGCGCGAAATGCTGCGCGGGCGCGCGCTCGTAGGCGATGCTCAGCTGCACCACCGGCAGGTCCGCCTTGGGGAACATGGGCTTGAGCACACCCCAGGCGCCGTGGTCCAGGCCCCATTGCCCGGCGTCCACGCCCAGCGGCGCGCCCGAGCCCGGGTCGTGCAGGAACCGGGCAAGCGCCTGCACCGCGTCGGGCGCGCCGGGCGCGGGGTATTGCTGCTCGAACAGCTCGCGCGGAAATCCGCCGAAGTCGTGGATGGTGCGCGGCTGCGCCATGCCGGTGAGCCACCACGAAGCCCCGGTGAGCCAGTGCGCGGAGATGCACAACACCAGTTGCGGCCGCCCGCAGCGCGCCAGCAACTGCTGCCCCATCTCCTCCCAGGTCAAATGCCAGGCGTTGCGCTCGATGGCGTTCAGTGGACTGCCGTGACCGACGAAGGCCACGGGCATGCGTGCGCTGTGCTGTAACACGGGTGTCAGCACGGCAGTGTCGGGCAAGGGATGCTCCCTGGCACTCATGTAAGCTTCTCCATCCAGTGAGACCCGAAGCCGCCTGCTGCTCCAGGCATGGGCTGCAAGACGTCCGGCCACGGAACGCAGGCCGACAGGCGGCTTCGGGTCGGTTCAAACCAAGCCCGCAGGCTAGCATCTTGGCGGGAATTCGGCTTGCACCGCAGCATTTCAAGCAAGGAACACGCCATGCAGCCATTCGCTGTCCAAGCGCTCCAGGGCACACGCATACTGAGCCTCGCGCTCAACCTTCCGGGCCCCGCCGCGCTGATGCGCTGCCAGAGCATGGGCGCCACCTGTACCAAGGTAGAGCCGCTGCCCGCCCCCACGCAGACGAGCGGCGACCCGATGGGCGTTTATTGCCCGCCGGCTTATCGCGAGATGCATGCCGACATCCGCGTGTTGCAGCTCGATCTCAAGAGCGCGCCGGGCCGTACGCAGTTGGCGGGAGAACTCGCACAGAGCGACGTGCTGCTGACCTCGTTTCGCCCCTCGGCGCTGGCCAAGCTCGGGCTTTCCTGGCAGGCCTTGCAGGCGAGCCATCCGCGGCTGTCGCTGGTGCGCATCGTCGGCTCCCCCGGCGAGGCCGCGGAAGAACCCGGCCACGACCTGACCTATCTGGCGCAAGCGGGCCTGATCGCAGGCACCGACTTGCCGCCTACCCTGTTTGCCGACATGGGCGGCGCCCTGATGGCGAGCGAAGCCGTGCTGCAGGCGCAGCTCGCGCGCGCGCAGACGCAGCACGGCGTGTGCATCGAAGTGGCGCTCTCGGACGCCGCCGACTGGCTGGCCTTGCCGCGCCAGTGGCAACTCACCGGGCCGCACGGTGCGGTCGGCGGTGCGCATGCCTTCTACCGCATCTACCCCTGCGCCGACGGGCGCGTGGCGCTGGCAGCGCTCGAGCCCCACTTCGCTGCGCGCATGCTCGCGCAGCTGGGGCTTGCGCCCGGCACCGATCCGAGCTCGCCGCAGTTGCATGAAGCCACGGCGCAATGGCTGTCGGTGCGCAGCCGCGCCGAGCTCGACGCGCTGGCGCGCGCGCACGACATCCCCTTGCACACGCTGGCCTGAAGCGCAGCGCTGCGCGCGCGGCCGCTGCTCAGAGGGCGGCGGCGCGCTCCTTCGCGCGGGCTGCCCATTGTTCGGACCTGGGCGCGTACAACTGGTCGAAGCGCCCGCCATCGGCAAAGTGCTCCCGCGAGGCACGCTCCAGGCTGCCGAAGTGCTGCTGCACACTGAAGAGCTTGAGCGCCTGGTAGCGGTCGGCGTGGCGCGCCAGGACGGCAGCCGAGCGCGGCCGCAGGTAGTGCCTGGCCGCGATCTCCTGGGCCTCATCGGAGTACAGATAGTCGAGATAGGCCTTGGCGAGCCGGCTGGCTCCGGCGTCGTTTGAGCTCAGCGCGACCGCGTTCTCCGCAGCCACGCTCACCGGGGGATAGACCACCTGCAGCGCCTGGGCACCGGAGCGCGCGCGAATTGCGGGAATCTCCGACTCAAACGCCACCAGCACGTCGCCCGCGCCGCCGGCGGCAAAGGCGCTGACCGCCTCGCGCTCGGACCGCGCCACGAGCTGCGCCTGGCCGAACAAGGCGGCGACGAAGTCCTCGGCCTGCGCCGCGCTGCCGCCGGCGTCGAGCACACTGCCCCATGCGCCGAAGTAGGCGTAGCGGCCGGTGTTGCAGTGCTTGGGGTTGCTCAGCACCAGCGCGACATCACGGCGCACGAGGTCGGCCCAGTCGTGCACGCCGCGCGGATTGCCTGCGCGCACGATGAAGACCACGGGCGAGATCGTCGGCGCTGCATGGTGCGGCAGTTGCTGCGCCCAATCGGCCGCGACCACGCCAAGCTCGGCCAGGCGCTGCACGTTCGTCGTGGTGCTGAAGGCCAGCGCGCGCGATGCAAGCGCCAGATCCGCATCACCTTGCCCGGCCTGATGCTGCAAGAACGCGGAGCGGCTGTCCTCGTGGAAGGCCATAGCCCCCAAGGCCGAGCCATTGACGCTGCCTACCACCTGCGCGCTCGCCAGAGCGCCAGCCGAGACGATGGCCGCAGCCATCACGCCCTTGAGCCATGCACGTCCCCGCATCACACACCTCCTGCAAAATCCGATGCAGGGATTGTCGGAACAGGTACGTCAAACTCAAACGAATCGTTTCTTGGCTGCTAATGGGCTGAAGTAATAAAGCCCGAGCCCGGCATCGATGGGCGCCGGCCAACCGGGCTACTGCAGCGTGGTCTTGGCCGATTCAGGCAGCGGCAGCATGAGAACGGGAATGCCGTCCTGCAGCAGCTCCTCGGCCTCCTGCGCGCTGGCCTGGCCGCGAATCGGGCGTTCGGGAATCTCTTTTTCGTGCATGCGACGGGCTTCCGCAGCAAAGCGCTCGCCCACGTCCTCGGTCTGCGCCACCAGCTCGCGCGCCAGGCGCAGCCAGGCGGCCTGCAGCGCCGCAGCCGCGGGCGCCGGCTGCACTGCTGTGCCTGTGCCCGCCTCTTGCGCATTCGGCGAGCCCTTGCGCCGTCCGGACTTGAGATTGAGCCGCGGCGCGCTCAGCGCCTTGTGCACGCCGGTGCTGCCGCACAGCGGACACTGCACCAGCTGGCGCTCCTGCTGGGAGAGAAAGTCCTGCTCCGAGGCGAACCAGCCCTCGAAGGCGTGGTCCATGGCGCAGCGCAGATCGAGCACCTTCACGGCGCTACCCATGCCCCAGGGTGCGGCTCACGACGCGAGCGCGCGCGTGATCGCCTCGGCGCACAGTGCCATCAGCCCACCGGGCAGGATGCCGACAATGAACACGAGTGCGCCATTGACCGTCAGCACGAGGCGTACGTCCGCCGGCGCGGACACCGTGGTCGCGGTCAGCGGCTGGTCGAAGTACATGACCTTGACGACGCGCAGGTAGTAGAACGCGCCGATCACCGACATCAGCACCGCATACACCGCCAGCGCAACATGCAGCGCGCCTCCGCTGGAGACCAGCGCCTCGAGCACCGCCAGCTTGGCATAAAAGCCCACCAGCGGCGGAATGCCCGCCAGCGAAAACATGCACACACACATGATGCCGGCGTACAAGGGGCTGCGCTGGTTCAGGCCGGCAAAGTCGGCAATCTCCTCGCTCTCGAAGCCTTCGCGCGCAAGCAGCAGTATCACGCCGAAGGCCGGCACCACGGTGAGAACGTAGGTGACCACATAGAACATCGCCGAGCTGTAGGCACGCTCGGCCAGCACCGCGTCCACCGCGCCATTGGCCACACCCGACATCAGCCCAAGGAACATGAAGCCCATGTGGGCGATGGCGGAATACGCCAACATGCGCTTGATGTTGGACTGCATGGTGCCGATGATGTTGCCCACGAACAGCGAGGCAATCGCCAGCACCGCCAGCATCTGCTGCCAATCTATGGCCAGCGGCAGCAGCGCATCGACCAGCAGGCGCATCGCAATGCCGAAGCCCGCAAGCTTGGGTGCACTGCTGATGATCAGCGCAATCACGGTAGGCGCGCCCTGATAGACGTCGGGCGTCCACATGTGAAAGGGCACCGCCACCAGCTTGAACGCCAGGCCCGAGACGATGAACACCACGCCAAACACCAGCACCTGGTGGCGCACCTGGCCGGCGTTGATGACCTTGAAGACCTCGCCGATATCGAGCGTGCCGGTAGCGCCATAAATCATGGACAAGCCATAGAGCAGGAAGCCGCTGGCCATGGCGCCGAGCACGAAGTACTTCATCGCCGCTTCGGTCGCCGTGGCGTGGTCGCGGCGCAGCGCGACCAGCGCGTAGCTGGACAGGGTCAGCAGCTCCAGCCCGAGGTAGATCACCAGGAAGTTGTTGGCCGAGATCATCACGAAGATGCCCAGCAGCATGAACAGCGAGAGCGTGAACAGCTCGCCGCCGCGCAGCATGTCGCGGTCGCTCGCGTAGGGGCGGCCATAAACCAGGCAGGCCATCATGGTCACGGCGGCAAAGCATTTGAGCCAGCTGCCCATGCTGTCCGAGACCACCATGTTGCCCCAGCCATAAAAGGTGTTGCCGCTGGAGGCGTACATCGCCTCCAGACCCGCGACCACGCCCATGGTGAGCAGCGTCAGGAAATGGGTCACGTTGCGCTTGCGGCTCGTAACGCCGAGGTCCACCAGCACGATCGCGCAGCCCATCACCAGGAGCACGATCTCCGAATACACCGCCAGCCAGCTCATGTTGTCAATCATCTCGTATCTTTCCGCTGGTCTTGATCAGAGTTTGCTCGTGGCGATCTGCTGCAGCAGATGCGCGACCGAGGCATCCATCACGTCGGTGAAGGGCCGGGGATAAACGCCCATGAACAGCACCGCGATCGCGAGAATGCCGAGGATCAGGTATTCGCGCGCGCTGATGTCGGGCATCTCGCGCACCTGCTGGTTGGCGATGTCACCGAAATACACGCGCTTGAACATCCACAGCGAATAGGCCGCCCCAAGGATCACTGCCCATGCGGCGCAGAAACCCACCCAGAAATTGAACTTGACCGAGGCCAGGATCACCATCCATTCGCCGACGAATCCGGCCGTGCCCGGCAGCCCGCAATTGGCCATGAAAAACAGCATCGCGAAGGCGCCGAAACGGGGCATGGAGTTGATCACCCCGCCATAGGCCGCGATTTCGCGCGAATGCACGCGGTCGTAGAGCACGCCTATGCACAGGAACATCGCGCCCGACACAAAGCCGTGCGCAATCATCTGCACGATGCCGCCGGAAATGCCCAGATCGTTGAAGATGAAGAAACCCAGCGTCACGAAGCCCATGTGCGCAACCGACGAATAGGCCACAAGCTTCTTCATGTCCTTCTGCACGATGGCGACAAAGCCGATATAGATCACCGCGACCAGCGACAGCGTGATCATCAGCGGTGCCCACTGGTGCGCCGCATCGGGCACGATGGGCAACAGAAAGCGCAGGAAGCCGTAGGCACCGAGCTTGAGCATGATGGCCGCCAGGATCACCGAGCCGCCCGTGGGCGCCTCGACGTGCACGTCGGGCAGCCAGGTGTGGATCGGCCACATCGGCACCTTCACCGCAAAGGCCGCGAAGAAGCCGAAGAACAGCAGGGTCTGCGCGGTCGCGCCTATCTTCATCTGCTGCCAGGTGAGGATGTCGAAGCTTCCGCCCGAGCGGCTGTACAGATAGATCACCGTGATCAGCATCAAGAGCGAGCCAAGCAGGGTGTAGAGAAAGAACTTGAACGCGGCGTAGATCTTGCGCGGCCCGCCCCAGACGCCGATGATCAGATACATCGGGATCAGCGTGGCCTCAAAGAACACGTAGAACAGCATGCCATCGAGCGCGCTGAACACGCCGATCATCAGCCCCGAAAGGATCAGAAAGGCGGCGTTGTACTGGTTCACGCGCTCCTTGATCGACTCCCAGCCGGCGATCACCACGATCAGCGTGATGAAGGCCGACAGCGGCACGAACCAGAACGACAGGCCATCCAGCCCCAGGTGGTAGTTCAGGTGAAAGTGGCCGATCCAGGGCAGCTTCTCGACGAACTGCATTTCGGCCGTTCCCAGCTGAAAGCCGGTGTACAGCGGCACCGTGACCAGCAGGCCGAGCAGCGCGCCGAGCAGCGCCACCCAGCGCACGAAGCCGGCGTGCTCCTCGCGCGAGAAAAAGAGCAGGAAACACCCGAATGCGATCGGCACCCAGATGGCGAGACTCAACCAAGCCATTTTTCTTCTTCTCCTACTTGTTGAGCCAGACGAAATACGTCATGAGCGCGAGCACCCCGAGGATCATGACCAGGGCGTAGTGAAACAGGTAGCCCGACTGCACCCAGCGTGCGACGCCGGCAAACCAGCCGATGCCGCGCCACGAGCCATTGACCACCGCGCCGTCGATCACCGCCTGGTCTGCCCCCTTCCACAGGCCGGTGCCGAGCATGCGCGCGCCGCGCATGATGATGTTCTCGTTGATCCAGTCGATGTAGAACTTGTTGACCAGAAGCGTATAGACGGGCTTGAGCGCGTTTGCCGCCTTGGCCGGCAAGGCGGTGTTGACCATGTAGCAGTAGTAGGCGACGGCAAAGCCCGCCAGCGCCAGCCAGAAGGGCAAGGTCTGCACCGCGTGCAGCGCCATCGCCATCGGCCCGTGAAAGCCCTGCTTGAGCAGCTCCATCGTCGGATGGGCGGCCAGCACCTGGATGGACTCGCCAAAGAAGTTGCCGTAGAGCATGGGCTCGATGTAGGGGTAGCCAATGACCACCGAAGGGATGGCCAGCAGGATCAGCGGCACGGTGATCACCCAGGGCGTCTCATGCGGCTTGTCGCTGCCGTGCCCGTGGGCGTCGTGGTCGTGGTGCGGCTCGGGATTCTGGTCGTAGCGCTCGGGGCCGTGAAAGACCATGAAATAGGCGCGAAAGGAATACAGCGCGGTCACGAACACGCCGGCAACCACCGCAAAGTGGGCGAAACCCGCGCCCGGCAGCAGGCTCTCTGCCGTGGCTTCGATGATCGTGTCCTTGGAGTAGAAGCCAGAGAAGAAAGGCGTGGCTACCAGCGCCAGGGTGCCGAGCAGGAAAGTGATCCAGGTGATCGGCATGTACTTGCGCAGGCCGCCCATCCAGCGCATGTCCTGGTTGTGGTGCATCGCGATGATGACCGAGCCCGATCCGAGGAACAGCAAGGCCTTGAAGAAGGCGTGCGTCATCAGGTGAAAGATGCCCGCGGAATAGGCCGACACGCCAAGCGCCACCGTCATGTAGCCCAGCTGCGAGAGCGTCGAATAAGCCACCACGCGCTTGATGTCGTTTTGCACGATGCCCACGAGGCCCATGAACAGCGCTGTGATCGAGCCGATGACCAGCACGAAACTCAGCGCCGCCTCCGACAGCTCGAAGAGCGGCGACATGCGCGCGACCATGAAGATGCCGGCCGTGACCATGGTCGCGGCGTGGATCAGTGCGGAGATCGGCGTCGGCCCTTCCATCGAGTCGGGCAGCCAGATGTGCAGCGGGAACTGCGCCGACTTGCCCATGGCACCGATGAACAGGCAGATGCAGGTGACGGTGAGCAGCATCCACTGCGTGCCGGGGAACAGCATCGTCGCCAGTTGCGGCGCCTGTGCGAACACCTCCTTGTAGTGCACGGTGCCGGTGTAGGACCAGACCAGCGCAATGCCGAGGATGAAGCCGAAATCGCCTACGCGGTTGACCATGAAGGCCTTGAGGTTGGCGAAGATCGCCGTGGGCCGCTTGAACCAGAAACCGATCAACAGGTAGGACACCAGGCCCACCGCCTCCCAGCCGAAGAACAGCTGCAGGAAGTTGTTGCTCATGACCAGCATGAGCATGGAGAAAGTGAACAGCGAGATGTAGGCAAAAAAGCGGTTGTACCCTTCGTCGTCCGCCATGTAGCCTATGGTGTAGATGTGCACCATCAGCGACACGAAGGTAACCACCGACATCATCAGCGCGGTCAGCGGGTCGATGAGAAAACCCACCTCCATCTTGAACGAGCCCACGCTCATCCAGGTGTAGATGGTCTGATCGAAGCGCGCGCCGTCGTTGACCACCGCCGACAGCGTCATCACCGACAGCACGAAGGCGATGAACACGCCCAGAATGGTGACCGAATGCGAGACGCCACGGCCAAAACGGTTGCCACCGAGCGCCGTGCCGAAGACGCCCGCCAGGAGCGCGCCGGCCAGCGGTGCCAGCGGCACGGCCAGCAGCGTTGAAGCGGTTAGGGTTGAACTCATGAACAAAACCTTGCTGTGCGTTGGGGCGCGAACTCAGCCCTTGAGCGTGTTGATGTCCTCGGCATCGATGCTGGACTTGTTGCGGAACAGCAAGACCAGAATCGCCAGCCCGATGGCCGCCTCGGATGCGGCCACGGTCAGGATGAAGAACACGAAAACCTGCCCCGCCAGGTCGCCCAGATAGTGGGAAAACGCGACGAAGTTGATGTTCACCGACAGCAGCATCATTTCGATGGCCATCAGCAAGACGATCAGGTTCTTGCGGTTGAGGAAGATGCCGACCACGGAAATGGCGAACAGCAAGGCCGCCAGCGTCAGGTAATGGCCCAGTGTCAGGCTCATGCTTTGTTCTCCTCGGCAGCGGCCGGCGCGGGGACTTCGGGCAGCGGCGCCGCAGGCTGGGTCACCGGCAGCTTGACCACGACCAGGCGGTCCTGCGGGCGCACGCGCACCGCGAGCGAAGCGTCGATCGCCTTGGTGTCCTTGCGATGGCGCAGGGTCAACGCAATGGCGGCGATCATCGCCACCAGCAGGATCATGGCCGCGACCTCGATGGGATAGAGGTATTCGCTGTAGAGCAGCTTGCCCAGTTCGCGGGTGTTCGAGTAGGGCACCAGCCGCCCGGCCGCATCGACCGCCGCCGCCAAGGCCTTGGGCTCATCCACGCCGCGAAAGCCGGTCATCAGCACGGCCGCCATCTCGAAGGCGATGAGGCCGCCGACAAAGGCCGCCAGCGGCAGATGGCTCCAGAGGCTGCTGCGCAGCGTATCGATGCGAATGTCCAGCATCATCACGATGAAGACGAACAACACCATGACCGCGCCGACGTAGACCAGCACCAGCACGATGGCCAGGAACTCTGCCTTGAGCAGCAGCCAGATGCCCGAAGCCTGGGAAAAGGCCAGGATCAGGTGCAGCACCGCATGCACCGGGTTGCGCGCGGTCACGACGCGCAGCGCGGCGTACAGCAGCACGGCGGAAAACAGATAGAAGAAGCCGGCTTGAGCGTCCATGAATCGGTTCTTTTCAGTGGTTCACGCGATGACAGCGTTCAGCGGTACTTCGCATCGGCCGCCCTGGCGGCGGCAATCTCGGGCTCGTAGCGATCGCCCACGGCCAGCAGCATCTCCTTGGTGAAGTAGAGATCGCCGCGTTTTTCGCCGTGGTATTCCAGGATGTGCGTCTCGACGATGGAGTCGGTCGGGCAGCTTTCTTCGCAGAAGCCGCAGAAGATGCACTTGGTCAGATCGATGTCGTAGCGCGTGGTGCGGCGCGTGCCGTCCTCGCGCTGGATGGACTCGATGGTGATCGCCAGCGCCGGGCAGATCGCTTCGCAGAGCTTGCAGGCGATGCAGCGCTCTTCACCGTTGTCGTAGCGGCGCAGCGCGTGCAGGCCGCGAAAACGCGGCGACAGCGGCGTGTGCTCTTCGGGGTATTCGAGCGTGACCTTGCGGCGAAAGGCATAGCGCCCGGTCAGGATCATGCCCTTGGCGATTTCCCAGAGCATGAAGCTCTTGAGAAAGTCCTTGAGCACGAAGGTCGAGCTTTCTTCAGCAACGGCAGCCATGAACGGTCCTCCGGTTATTTCCAGATGTTCAGCGGCGACATCAGCCAGGCGCCCACCACGACCAGCCAGAACAGCGTGACCGGAATGAAGACCTTCCAGCCCAGACGCATGATCTGGTCGTAGCGGTAGCGCGGGAACGTGGCGCGGATCCAGATGAAACATGAAACGACGAAGCCGGTCTTGAGCGCCAGCCAGATCCAGCCGGGAATGAAGTCCAGCGCGCCGATGGGCGAAAGCCAGCCGCCCAGGAACATGATCACGGCCAGCGTGGACACCAGCCACATGGCCGCGTATTCGGCCAGGAAGAAGATGGCAAAGCCCATGCCGGAATATTCCACCATGTGGCCGGCGACGATCTCGGACTCGCCTTCGGTCATATCGAAGGGATGGCGGTTGACTTCGGCGACGCAGGAGACGAGATAGACCAGGAATATGGGCAGCAGCGGCAGCCAGTTCCAGGACAGAAAGCCCAGCCCCACTTCGGTCATGTGGCCGCGGCCCTGCATCAGCACGATCTCGGTCAGGTTCAGGCTGCCCGTAACCATGATGACCACCAGGAAACAAAAGCCCATGGCGATCTCGTAGCTCACCATCTGCGCCGAGGCACGCAGCGCGCCGAGCATCGCGTACTTGGAGTTCGACGCCCAGCCGGCGACGATGACGCCGTAGACCTCGATCGAGGTGATCGCCAGGATCAGCAGCAGGCCCGCATCGATGTTGGCCACCGCCATGTGGGGCGCAAACGGTATCGCCACCCAGGCGGCCAGCGCCGGCATGATGGCCAGCACTGGGCCCAGCCAGAACAGCCGTTTGCTGGAAGCCGTGGGCTGGATCAGCTCCTTGGTGAGCAGCTTGATGCCGTCGGCAAACGGCTGCAGCAAGCCCCAGGGACCGACGCGGTTGGGGCCCTGGCGCACCTGCATGTAGCCCAGCAGCTTGCGCTCCCACAGCGTCATGTAGGCCACTGCGACGAGCAGCGGCACGACGACGCAGACGATCTTCACCAGCGCCCAGACCACGGGCCAGCCCGCGCCCGTCCACCAGGGCGCGCTGCTCAACTGCAGGCCGGAGTTGTAGATGCTGTCGATCACGAAGCACCCCCTTCACGCGCAGCGTGGGCATCGGCCGTCATCTGCAGCGGGCGCGATCGCCGCACCAGTCCGTCAAGCTGGTAGATGCTTGCAGACACCGGCTCGGGGACCGGGCCGCTGTCGGCCACCAGCGCCGCATCGGTCGTGTTGTCCAGCACCTCGGCGGGCACGAAGCGCAGCTCGCCGGCGGCGGCTCCGGTGATCGCTGCGAGCACGTCCTGCGAGGCTTCCCACTGCATGCCCTCGATCTCCAGCAGCGTACCCAGCACGCGCAGCACCTTCCAGCCGGGGCGGGTATCGCCCAGCGCCTTGGCTGCGGCGTGAAAGCTCTGGATGCGGCCTTCGGCATTGACGAAAGTGCCCGAGGTTTCAGTGAACGGCGCGATCGGCAGCAGCACGTCGCTGAAGGCCATGTTGGCCTTGAACGGGCTCAGGGTCACGACCATGCCGGCCTGGCTCAGCGCCTGGGCGGCGGCGGGGCCGGCAGCCGAGTCGAATTCGGGCTCGGTGTTGAACAGCACAGCCGCCTTGAGCGCGCCCGCGAGCATCTGACCGGCGTTCAACCCGCCCTCGCCCGGCTCGGCCTTGACCCATTGCGCGCCCACGGTGTTGGCCGCTTCGCACAGGTAGCCGACACTCGCGCCGGTTTGGCTGCCTATCCACTGCGCCAGCGCCAGCAGGCTCGATGCCTTGGCGTGGTGCGCTGCGGCATTGCCCAGCAAGATGGCTTTGCGCTCGCCGCTCAGCAGCGCTGCGGCAATCGCCTTGGCCTCGGCACCGGGCTCGCCTGTGGCAGCCGGTGCGGCCACGCCTTTTTGCGTTGCGATGGCCGCAGCCACCTGGGCCAGCGCCGCCACCCAGCCCGAAGCCGGAGCCAGCAGCACCTGACCCATGGCCATGGCCCAGTCGTAATCCACCGCATTGATCGCGTTGACGCTGCAACCACCCTTGCGCACCGCCTGGCGTATGCGCTGGGCAAACAGCGGATGGTCCTTGCGCAGGTTGGAGCCCAGCACCAGAGCCGACTGCAGCGTGCTGAGCGAAGCGATGGAAGTGCCCAGCCAGCGCACGCCGTGCCTGGTCGGGAACTCGGCCGCGCGCAGGCGGTGGTCGATGTTCTGGCTGCCCAGGCCGTTGAGCAGCTGCTTGACCAGGTACAGCTCTTCGAGCGTGCTGTGCGGACTGACGAGCGCGCCCACGCTGTTCGCGCCATGCTCGGCGATGATGTCGCGCAGGCCGTTGCCGACGTATTCCAGCGCGGTCTGCCAGTCCACCTCCTGCCACTGCCCGCCCTGCTTGATCATGGGCTTGGTCAGGCGCTCGTCGCAATTGAGCGCCTCGTAGGAAAAGCGGTCGCGGTCGGCGAGCCAGCACTCGTTGACGTCTTCGTTCTCGTAGGGAACGACGCGCAACACCTTGTGGTTCTTGACCTGCACGTTGAGGTTGGCGCCGGTCGAGTCGTGCGGCGAGACCGAGCGGCGGCGCGAGAGCTCCCAGGTGCGCGCGCTGAAGCGAAACGGCTTGCTGGTGATCGCACCCACGGGGCAGATGTCGATCATGTTGCCCGAGAGCTCGGAGTCGACGGTATCGCCCTTGATCGTGGTGATCTCGGCGAACTCGCCGCGATTGACCATCCCGAGCTCCATGATGCCGCCGATCTCTTCGCCAAAGCGAATGCAGCGCGTGCAGTGGATGCAGCGCGTCATCTCCTGCAGCGACAGCAGCGGACCGACCTCCTTGGGCAGGACGACGCGCTTTTCCTCGGTGAAGCGCGAGGCCGACATGCCATAGCCAAGAGCCAGGTCCTGCAACTGGCATTCGCCGCCCTGGTCGCATACCGGGCAATCGAGCGGGTGGTTGATGAGCAGGAACTCCATCACCGACTTCTGCGCATTCACCGCCTTGTCCGTGCGGGTGCGCACCACCATGCCGTTGGTCACCGGCGTGGCGCAGGCGGGAACCGGCTTGGGCGCCTTCTCGACGTCGACCAGGCACATGCGGCAATTGGCTGCGATGGAGAGCTTCTTGTGCCAGCAAAAGTGCGGGATGTAGGTGCCAGAGATCTCGGCCGCATGCATGACCATGCTGCCCTCGGGCACCTCGACCTTCTTGCCGTTCAGTTCGATTTCAACCATAACTCTTCCCGCGATCAGGCCGCCGCAGCCTGGGCTGCTTCGATCTTGGCCACGAACTCGTGACGGTAGTGTTTGATCATGGCACGCACCGGCATGGCCGCGGCGTCCCCCAGGGCGCAGATGGTTCGGCCCATGATGTTGAACGCCACCTCATCGAGCTTTTCGATGTCCTCGGGGCGCCCCTGGCCGTTCTGGATGCGGTGCACCATGCGCCAGAGCCAGCCCGTGCCTTCGCGGCAGGGCGTGCACTGGCCGCAGGACTCGTGCATGTAGAAGTAGGACAGGCGCACCAGGCATTCGACCATGTCGCGCGTCTCGTCCATCACGATGACCGCGCCCGAACCCAGCATGGAGCCAGCCTTGGCTATGCTGTCGTAGTCCATCGTGCATTCGTTCATCAGCGCGGCCGGCAGCACGGGCGAGGACGAGCCGCCGGGAATCACCGCCTTGAGCTGGCGCCCGCCGCGCACGCCGCCGGCGAGCTCGAGCAGCACCGGAAACGGCGTGCCCAGCGGGATTTCGTAGTTGCCCGGTTTTTCGACGTCACCGGAGACCGAGAAGATCTTGGTGCCGCCGTTGTTGGGCTTGCCGCACTCCAGGTACTCCTGCGCGCTGTGGCGAAAGATCCAGGGCACCGCGGCAAAGGTTTCGGTGTTGTTCACCGTGGTCGGCTTGCCGTACAGGCCGTAGCTCGCGGGAAACGGCGGCTTGAAGCGCGGCTGGCCCTTCTTGCCTTCGAGCGACTCGAGCAGCGCGGTTTCCTCGCCGCAGATGTAGGCGCCAAAGCCATGGTGCGCATGCAGCTCGAAATTGAAGCCGCTGCCCAGGATGTTCTCGCCCAGGTAGCCGGCGGCGCGCGCTTCTTCGAGCGCCTCTTCGAAGCGCTCGTAGGCAATGAAGATCTCGCCGTGGATGTAGTTGTAGGCCAGGTTCACGCCCATGGCGTAGGCCGCGATCGCCATGCCTTCGATGACGATGTGCGGGTTGTACATGAGGATGTCGCGGTCCTTGAAGGTGCCGGGCTCGCCCTCGTCGGAATTGCAGCAGATGTGCTTGGCTCCGGGGAACTGACGCGGCATGAAGCTCCATTTCAGGCCCGTGGGAAAGCCCGCGCCGCCGCGCCCGCGCAGGCCCGAGGCCTTGACCGTGGCGATGACCTCGTCCTGCGTCATCTTCGCGCCGCCATCGGCGCCAAGGATCTTGCGCAGCGCCTTGTAGCCGTCGCGCGCCTCGTAGTCTTTCAGGCGCCAGTTGCTGCCGTCGAGCCCCGCGTAGATTTGCGGCTGGATATGGCGTCCGTGGAAGCACGACTCCTGGCCGTGCGCCTGAAAGGACGACAAGAGCTGTTCCACCGTGCTCATGCCTTGCCCTCCGCGCTGCGCAGCCCGTCGACCAGCGTGTCGAGCTTGCCGTTGTCCATGAAGCTGCACATGCTGCGGTCGTTGACCAGCATCACGGGCGCATCGCCGCACGCGCCAAGGCATTCGCACTCCTGCAGCGTGAACATGCCGTCGGCGCTGGTGTCACCCATCTTCACGCCCAGCTTGGCCTCCAGGTGCTCCATCGCCTGCTGGCTGCCGCGCAGCTGGCAGGGCAGGTTGGTGCAGACCGCCAGCTTGTAGCGTCCGACGGGCTTCTGGTTGTACATGTTGTAGAAGGTGGTGATCTCATGCACCGCGATCGGCGGCAGGTCGAGATAGGCGGCCACCGCGACTTCGCTCTCCTGGCTGATCCAGCCCTGCTCCTGCTGGATGATGGCAAGACAGGCCATCACGGCCGAGCGCTTTTGCTCGGCCGGGTACTTGGCCACTTCGCGGGCAAAGCGCGCGCGGGTTGCTTCGCTGATCATCGATCTATCTCTCCGAACACGATGTCCATCGTGCCTATGATGGCCACGGCATCGGCAATCATGTGGCCACGCACCAGCTCGTCGTAGGCGGCCAGGTGGGCAAAGCCCGCCGCGCGGATCTTCAGGCGGTAGGGCTTGTTCGCGCCGTCGCTCACCAGGTAGATGCCGAATTCACCCTTGGGGTGTTCGGTGCCGACATAGGTCTCGCCCACGGGCAGACGAAAACCCTCGGTGAAGAACTTGAAGTGGTGAATCAAGTCCTCCATGCCGGTCTTCATCTTGACGCGCGGCGGCGGGGCGATCTTGTAGTTGTCCACGATCACCGGGCCGGGGTTGGCGCGCAGCCAATCGACGCACTGCTTGATGATGCGGTTGGATTGGCGCATTTCCTCGACGCGCACCAGATAGCGGTCGTAGCAGTCGCCCGTTTTGCCCACGGGGATGTCGAAATCCATCTGGTCGTAGACCTCGTAGGGCTGCTTCTTGCGCAAGTCCCAGGCAATGCCGGAGCCGCGCAGCATGGGGCCGGTGAGGCCGAGGTTGAGCGCGCGCTCGGGGGTGACCACGCCTATGCCGACGGTGCGCTGCTTCCAGATGCGGTTGTCGGTCAGCAGCACCTCGTAGTCGTCCACGCAGGCCGGAAAGCGCTGGGTGAAGTCGTCGATGAAGTCCAGCAGCGAGCCCTGGCGGTTGCGGTTGAGCTCCTCGATGGCTTTGGCGCTCTTGACCTTGCTCTGCTTGTACTGCGGCATGGTGTCGGGCAGGTCGCGGTAGACGCCGCCCGGGCGGAAATAGGCCGCGTGCATGCGCGCGCCGGAAGCCGCCTCGTACATGTCGAAGAGGTCTTCGCGCTCGCGAAAAGTCCACAGCAGCATCGTCGATGCGCCGCAGTCGTGGCCGTGCGAACCCAGCCACATCAGGTGGTTCATGAGGCGCGTGATCTCGGCGAACATCACGCGGATGTACTTGGCGCGGATCGGGATCTCGATGCCCAGCAGCTTCTCGATGGCCAGGCAATATGCGTGCTCGTTGCACATCATCGAGACGTAGTCGAGCCGGTCCATGTAGGGCAGCGACTGGATGTAGGTCTTGTGCTCGGCGAGCTTTTCTGTGGCGCGGTGCAGCAGGCCGATGTGCGGGTCGGCGCGCTGGATGACCTCGCCGTCGAGCTCCAGCACCAGGCGCAGCACGCCGTGCGCGGCCGGGTGCTGAGGGCCGAAGTTCAGGGAATAGTTCTTGATTTCAGCCATTAGCGATTGACTCCGCCCAGCCACTGGTCGCCGCGGTCCAGGCCCGCGTAGTGTTCTTCCCGGATGACGCGCGGCGTCACCTCGCGCGGCTCTATGCTCACGGGCTCGTAGAGCACGCGCCGCTGGGTCTCGTCGTAGCGCATCTCCACTTCGCCCGACAGCGGAAAGTCCTTGCGGAAGGGGTGGCCGATGAAGCCGTAGTCGGTGAGGATGCGGCGCAAGTCCTCGTGGCCGTCGAAGACCACGCCGTACAGGTCGAAGGCTTCGCGCTCGAACCAGTTGGCGCTGCTCCAGATCGGGCACAGCGAGGGCAGCACGGGAAAGTCGTCGTCGGGGCAGAAGACGCGCACGCGCAGGCGCTGGTTCAGCGCCACGGACAGCAGGTGCACGACCACGGCAAAGCGCGGGCCCTCGGCACCGAGGTCGCGCCACGTGGAATAGTCGAGCGCGCACAGGTCGATGAGCTGGTCGAACTTGCACTCGGGCGCATCGCGCAGCAGCTGCATCGCCGCCAGGTAGTCGGCCGCGGGCACGACGGCCGTGACCTCGCCGAGCACCAGCGTCACCTCGCGCGCCTTGGCACCGAGCACCCGGGCCACGGTATCGCGCAGTTCTTCGGGGCGTATTGCCACATCCGTCATGTCGATGCCCCTTCTCAAGCGCGCGCGATGGTTTGCGTGCGGCGGATCTTCTGCTGCAGCTGGATGATGCCGTAGATCAAGGCCTCTGCCGTGGGCGGGCAGCCCGGCACGTAGACGTCCACGGGCACAATGCGATCGCACCCGCGCACCACAGAATAGCTGTAGTGGTAGTAGCCGCCGCCGTTGGCGCACGAGCCCATGGAGATCACCCAGCGCGGCTCGGCCATCTGGTCGTAGACCTTGCGCAGCGCCGGCGCCATCTTGTTGCACAGCGTGCCGGCGACGATCATCAGGTCCGACTGGCGGGGACTCGCGCGAAACACCTCGGCGCCAAAGCGCGCCAGGTCGTAGCGCGCGGCGGCGGCGTGCATCATCTCGACCGCGCAGCAGGCCAGACCGAAAGTCATGGGCCACAGCGAGCCGGTTTTGGCCCAGTTCACCACGGCGTCGTAGCTCATGGTGACGAAGCCTTCCTTCATCGCGCCTTCAATCATGACAAATACCCTTCAGACGAACCCTCATTCCCACTCGAGCGCGCCCTTTTTCCATTCGTAGATGAACCCCACGACCAGGATGCCGAGGAAAACGAACACGGCAATCAGACCCGCCATGCCCACTTCGCGCAGCGCCACGGCCCAGGGGAAGAGAAAGGCGATTTCGAGGTCAAAGAGGATGAACAAAATGGCGACGAGGTAGTAGCGCACGTCGAACTTCATGCGCGCGTCGTCGAAGGCCTCGAAACCGCATTCGTAGGGGGAGTTCTTGGCCGGGTCGGGCCGGTTGGGGCCGAGGATCCAGCCCAGCACGAGCGGCACGACCCCGATCGCCAGGCCGACTAGAATGAACAAGAGTACGGGGAGGTAGGCGTCAAGGTTCATCGGGTCGATCTGCTTTTCACAAAGGCCGCATGGTCACGCCCTGCAAAGGAAACCATCCGACCTTGAAGGTGGTGCCGTCGGCGAGACTCGAACTCGCACAGCTTTCGCCACTACCCCCTCAAGATAGCGTGTCTACCAATTCCACCACGACGGCATGCTGTAGCTGCCGGGACTGCAAGAGGGTCGAACTGCTGTTCGATGTTCAAAGCCCCGGACAACGGACGATTCTACCCGGTAAAAACCCTCACACTGGCGTGCCTGCAGGCTTTTTCATGCGAGCGCCGGGCGCTCATTTGGTCGGGATCTGGCTGCTGTCGCTGCCCGGCTTGTCGGCCGGCACTTCGCTCGCTGGCGCGCTCGCGGCAGGCGTGGCTGGCACCACCGCCGCCGGCGTTTCCAGCACGCTGCCCACGCTGTTGTCCGTCGGGCGCTGGTTGCCGAAGTAGGCGAGCGTGAGCGTGGCCACCAGAAAAACGGTGGCCAGCACCGCCGTGGTGTGCGAGAGGAAGTTGGCGCTGCCGCTGGAGCCGAACAGGCTGCCGGCACTGCCGCTGCCAAAGGCCGCGCCCATGTCGGCGCCCTTGCCGTGCTGCACCAGGATCAGCGCCACCATGGCGATGGCCGCGAGCATTTGCACGGCGAAAACGATGTTGAGCAGAAGATGCATGGGAGTTTGCTCCGGAACTTGTAGCTTATTGCGCTTGTGCAGCTTGCGCTGCGCTGATGATTTTCAGGAAGTCTTCGGCCTTCAGGGCCGCGCCCCCGATCAGGCCGCCATCGATGTCGCCCTGGGCCAGCAGCTCTGGCGCGTTGCCCGGGTTCATGCTGCCGCCATAGAGCACGGGGATCGGCTCGGCCGCCGCCGCCAGCGCCGCGACGAGCTGGCCGCGCAGCGCCGCATGCACCTGCTGGGCCTGCTCGGGCGTGGCGGTGCGGCCCGTGCCTATGGCCCAGACCGGCTCGTAGGCCGCGACGATGCCCTCGGCGGCGCTGCCCAGCTCGCTGAGCACCGCGTCCAGCTGGCGCTGCACCACGGCCAGCGTCTGGCCCGCTTCGCGCTCGGCCAGCGTCTCACCCACGCACACCACGGGCGTGATGCCGTGTGCCAACAGCCGGGCGGCCTTGGCGGCAACGTCGGCATCGCTCTCGCCGTGGTATTGGCGCCGCTCGGAATGCCCGACCAGGCAGTAGCGCACGCCAAAGTCGGCCAGCATCGCCGCCGAGACCTCGCCGGTATAGGCGCCCTTGTCGTGGCGCGAGACATCCTGCGCGCCGAGCGCCACTGCGCTGCCCTGCAGCAGCCGGCCAACCTGCGCCAGATAAGGCGCGGGCACGGCCACGGCAATCCGGCAGTTCGGCTCCTGCCCCTGCAGACCCTGGCGCAGCGCCTGCAGCAGCGCGGCGTTGGCCTGCAGACTGGCGTTCATCTTCCAGTTGCCGGCAATGAATTTGGGACGTGTGCTCATGCGTTTACCAGGTCAGGACGATCTTGCCGATGTGCTGGTTGGATTCCATCAGCAGGTGGGCGTCGGCGGCTTGCGCCGCCGCAAAGCTGGCGTGGATGACGGGCTGCACCGCGCCGCTGGCCAGCAGCGGCCAGACCCGCTCGCGCAGCGCCTGGGCGATGGCTGCCTTGAAGGCGACGGGGCGCACGCGCAGCGTCGAGCCGGTAATCACCAGGCGTTTGCGCAGCACCAGGGCGGCGTTGAACTCGGCGCGCGTGCCGCCCTGCACCGCAATGATGACGATGCGCCCGTCTTCGGCCATGCACTGCACTTCACGCGCGATGTAGTCGCCCGCGACCATGTCCAGCACCACGTCCACGCCGCGCCCTGCGCTGAGGCGCTGCGCCTCGGCCACGAAGTCCTGCGTGCGGTAGTTGATCGCGGCGTCGGCCCCCAGGCGCAGGCAGGCGGCGCATTTTTCGTCGCTGCCGGCCGTGGCCAGCACCGTGGCGCCAAAGGCCTTGCCCAGCTGGATGGCAGCCACGCCTATGCCGCTTGAGCCGCCTTGCACCAGCAGGGTCTCGCCGGCCTGCAGCCGGCCGCGGTCGAACACGTTGCTCCAGACGGTGAAATAGTTTTCCGGCAGCGATGCCGCCTGCACGTCGCTCAGGCCATCCGGCACCGGCAGGCACTGCGCCACGGGCGCGACGCAGTGGTCGGCATAACCGCCGCCGGTCAGCAGCGCGCAGACGCGCTCGCCTATCTTGAGGCCGGCGTGCGCCATCGCCGCTTCGTCACCGCGCACGATGACGCCGGCCACTTCCAGCCCCGGCAGGTCGCAAGCGCCTGGCGGCGGCGGATAGCGGCCCTGGCGCTGCAACACGTCGGGCCGGTTGATGCCGCTGGCGCTCACGCGGATCAGGAGCTCCCCCGCGCCGGGCTGCGGCAGCGGCCGCTCGACCAGGCGCAGGTTCTGCGCCGGGCCAAAGCCGGCGATCTCCACGGCGCGCATCACGTCCTTCATGAAAATTTAAACCAAATCAGGCGCAAACGCTTGCTGGACAAGCGCTTGCAGCTATCATTTTAAATATATTCAGGCCTCGCCCTGAGCGCCGGACTCGTCACGCGGCGCTTCGTCGCGCGGGGCGCGCTCATGTTCGCGCCCGTTGCGGCGATGGCCGCGCTCGCCGTAGCTGCCGCGCCCGCCGTTGTCGCCCTCGGCGCGGTCTTCGCGCGCGGGGCGCTCCAGCAGCGCCTTCATGGACAGCTTGACGCGGCCCTTGTCGTCGGTTTCCAGCACCTTGACCCTGACGATCTGGCCTTCCTTCAGGTAGTCGCTGACCTGCTCGACGCGCTCGTGCGCGATCTGGCTGATGTGCAGCAGCCCGTCCTTGCCGGGCAGGATGTTCACCAGCGCGCCAAAGTCCAGGATCTTGGTGACCGGGCCTTCATAGACCTGACCGACTTCGGCCTCGACCGTCAAGAGTTCGATGCGGCGCTTGGCCTCGTCGGCCTTGGCGGCGTCGTTGCTGGCGATGGTGATGGTGCCGTCTTCCTCGATGTTGATCTGCGTGCCGGTTTCCTCGGTCAACTGGCGGATGGTGGCGCCGCCCTTGCCGATCACGTCGCGGATCTTCTCGGGGTTGATCTTCATGGTGTAGAGCTTGGGCGCGAAGCTGGAAATCTCTTCCTTGGCGCCGCCCAGCGCTTCCTGCATCTTGCCGAGGATGTGCATGCGCGCTTCCTTGGCCTGGGCCAGCGCGACCTCCATGATTTCCTTGGTGATGCCCTGGATCTTGATGTCCATCTGCAGCGCGGTAATGCCGGCCGTGGTGCCGGCGACCTTGAAGTCCATGTCGCCCAGGTGGTCCTCGTCGCCCAGGATGTCGGTGAGCACCGCGAACTTGTTGTCTTCCTTGATCAGGCCCATGGCGATGCCCGCGACGTGCGCCTTCATCGGAACGCCCGCATCCATCAGCGACAGGCAGCCGCCGCAGACCGAAGCCATCGACGACGAGCCATTGGATTCGGTGATCTCGGAGACCACGCGCAGGGTGTAGGGAAACTCGTCCTTGCTCGGCAGGCAGGCAATCAGCGCGCGCTTGGCCAGGCGCCCGTGGCCGATCTCGCGGCGCTTGGTCGAACCCATGCGCCCGACCTCGCCAGTGGCAAAGGGCGGCATGTTGTAGTGAAACAGGAAGCGGTCTTCGTATTCGCCGGCCAGCGCGTCGATGCGCTGCGCGTCGCGCTCGGTGCCCAGTGTGGTCAGTACCAGCGCCTGCGTCTCGCCGCGCGTGAACAGGGCCGAGCCGTGGGTGCGCGGCAGCACGCCGGTGCGGATTTCGATGGGGCGCACGGTGCGCGTGTCGCGCCCGTCGATGCGCGGCTCGCCCGCGAGGATCTGGCTGCGCACGATGCGCGCTTCCAGTTCAAACAGCAGGTTGTCCACGTTCACCGCGTCGAACTCCACGCCCTGCTCGGCAAGGCCCGCCTTGACTGCGGCATAGGCCTCGCGGCAGGCTTGGGTGCGCAGCTGCTTGTTGCGGTTGTGGTAGGCCGCGCGCAGCAGGCCTTCGCCCAGTTCGTTGACCTTGGCGATCAAGGCTTCGTCCTTGGCCGGCGCCTGCCAGTCCCAGACCGGCTTGCCGGCTTCGCGCACCAGCTCATGGATGGCGTTGATCGCGATCTTGCCCTGCTCGTGGCCATAGACCACAGCGCCCAGCATCACGTCTTCGGGCAGTTGCTGGGCTTCGGATTCAACCATCAGCACGGCCGATTCGGTACCGGCGACGACCAGATCGAGCTGGCTGTTCTTGCGCTCGGTCTGGCCGGGGTTGAGCACGTATTCGCCGTTGATGTAGCCCACGCGCGCCGCGCCGATCGGGCCGTTGAACGGAATGCCCGAAATCGCCAGCGCCGCGCTGGTGCCGATCAGCGCGGCGATGTCGGCGTCCACCTCGGGGTTGAGCGAGACGGTGTGAATGACGACGTGCACCTCGTTGTAGAAACCTTCGGGAAACAGCGGGCGGATCGGGCGGTCGATCAGGCGGCTGGTGAGGGTTTCATGCTCGCTGGGCTTGGCCTCGCGCTTGAAGAAGTTGCCGGGAATCTTGCCGGCGGCATAGGTCTTCTCGATGTAGTCCACCGTCAGCGGGAAGAAGTCCTGGCCCGGCTTGGGGTTCCTGGAGCCGACCACCGTGGCCAGCACCACGGTGTCGTCCATGCGCACCAGCACGGCGCCGCCCGCCTGGCGCGCGACTTCGCCGGTTTCCAGCGTCACGCTGTGCTGGCCCCATTGGAAGGTCTTGGTGATCTTGTTGAAGATGGTCATCGTTAACTCCTGAAAAGGTAGCTGCTGGCGCTTGTGCAGCCTTGGTTTCAAGGTCAAACAGATCGCGATGCCATTCCAGACGGGCGCTGGCAGCTCTCAAAAAAGAGCCAATACCCATTTGGAATGACACAGCTTCGCTCTGCCTGAGGTCCTTGCGAAAAGAAGAAAACGCCTGGGCCAGGTTCACCAGCACAGGCGTCGTCCCGTGGCCCGGCGCTTACTTGCGCAGGCCGAGCTTGGCGATCAGCGCGGTATAGCGCTCGGCGTCCTTGGCCTTGAGGTAGTCGAGCAGCTTGCGCCGACGGCTCACCATGCGCAGCAGACCGCGGCGGCCATGGTGGTCCTTCACGTGCTGCTTGAAGTGCGGGGTCAGTTCGTTGATGCGCGCGGTGAGCAGCGCCACTTGCACTTCGGGGCTGCCCGTGTCCGTGGCGGAACGGGCATTGGCCTTGACTACCTCGGCCTTGGCTGTGGAAGAGATCATGATGTTTCCTGAAAATTGGGCGCTGGCTGCAGCGCGCATGGGCGCGCCGCGCAGGCTCCGGTGTGACTTGCGCCAGCAGCTGGAAGGGCCTCTGGCGTGCGTTCTGCACCATGCAAAACCCGCAGATTATACGGCGCCGGCCCCTTTGCGGCCATGCTTGCAAACCCCGTGCCTGCCGGCGCGCACCCGTGCCACCATCTGCGCTCCCTTCAAACCCTGGGCAAAACCATGCCGCGTCCCGCCCCTGCACGCCCCCGTTTGCCCGCCCCTGCGCTGCGTGCAGCGCTGCGCGGGCTCACGCTGGCCATTGCCGCCACCAGCTTGCTCGCGCTTGCGCCCGGCGCCCAGGGCGCCAGCAAGAACAAGAAGGCAGCGTCCGCGACGCATGCACCGGCCAAGAAGCGCAGCACCCGGGTCAAGCCTTCGCAAAACCATTCGGGCGAGAGCACCGCCGAGCGCGAAAAACGCCTGTACCGCGAATGCCAGGGCATGCCCAACGCCGGCGCCTGCCTGGGCTACGCCAAACGCTGAAACCTGCAAAAAACCCCGCCCGGTTTGCCTGCGAAGGCCAAAATGCTGTGCTATAGTTGCGCGCTTCGCGGCTGTAGCTCAGCTGGATAGAGTACTTGGCTACGAACCAAGGGGTCGTGGGTTCGATTCCTGCCAGCCGCACCAAAAAAGACGAGGGGTTTCAGTCTGCAGACTGAAACCCCTTTTCCTTTTCCTGATCGGAAAACTGCTTGGGGAGCTTTGGGCAAGTCGTCGCCCCTGATGAACTGCTACGGCGATTCCCATTGACCTGATTTCCTCTGTATGCCTCGCACAGCCATTTCCGCCGTGGCGAACGACAGCACAGATGATTGCAAAAAGTGATTGCAACAGATTGCACTACTTGCTATCATCCGGCGCATGAACGGCAGGCAGCGCAAGACTCTTGAAGCCGTGTTTGCCAAACCCACCGGCAAGACGCTGGAATGGGCAGCCATCGAATCCCTGCTCATGGCCACGGGGTGTGCGTTGGTAGAGGGCAATGGCAACCGCGTGCGATTCGTGAAGGACGGCCACGTCGCCGCCTTCCATCGCCCCCACCCGGCAAAGGAGGCCAAGGCGTACCAAGTGGAGCAGGCCCGCGATTTTCTGACCTTGATCGGAGTGAAACCATGAACACCATGACCCACAAAGGCTATACCGCCCGTGTCGGGTTCGATGAGCGCGACGCCATCTTCGCTGGCCGCATCCTCGGCATTGCCGACGTGATTGGCTTTCATGGCGAAACCGTGGCCGAACTGCGCGCGGCGTTTGAGGAAGCCGTCGATGACTACCTGGCCACCTGCGCCAAGAGCGGCAAGCAGCCGCTCAAGCCCGCCAGCGGCAACATGATGCTGCGCGTGCCGCCTGAGGTTCACCTGCAGGCGCAAATCGCCGCGCAGGCACGCGGGCAAAGCCTCAACCAGTGGGCTGCTGAAGTGTTTCGCAATGCAACGCTGGCCTGATGTTGATGCTGGATTGATGGGAAATCCGAGGGGACATGCACGACAAACCCTGCATACGACGGCGCGCAATCCATGGGAACGGATGGCGTCAGAACCATAAAAATCAACTACTTGCGAGCGACTGCAAAACTACGAACCAAGAGGCCGTGGGTTCGATTCCTGCCAGCCGCACCAAAAAAGACGAGGGGTTTCAGTCCGCAGACTGAAACCCCTTTTCCTTTTCTGCACGCCGCTGCCCGCATCCATGGCTGGCTGGGGAGCCGCCCGGCGGGCGCTGCATGCGGCATGCCATGGCCAGCCGCCGCCAGTTCGGCTGCAATTTACCCGGCCGGGGATTTCGCCGATGATGCATGCACCACCAGCCCCGGTTTGACACGCGGCGACGATGACACTGGCACTGATCCAAGGCGCGGCCCTCCTGCTGGCTCTGTGTTTCCTGCAGAGCGTGCTGGCGCGCCTGACGATACGTGAGCCCTTGCCCGGGCGCGTGCTGTCTGGCCTGCTGTTCGGCGGCATCTGCATCGTCGGCATGTATACGCCGCTGCAGCTTGCGCCCGGCGTCTTTTTTGACGCGCGCTCCGTGGTGCTGGCCATGGCCGCGCTGTTTGGCGGCTGGCTGCCGGCGCTGATCGCCACCGTGATGGCCGCCGCCGCCCGCATTGCCCTGGGCGGCAGCGGCCTGGTAGTGGGCAGCCTGGTCATCGTGGCGTCGAGCGCACTCGGCTTGCTCTACCGCTGGGCCAGCCAGCGGGGCTACGTCGGGCGCGGCGTACTGCACTATCTGGGCTTTGGCGTACTGCTGCACCTGCTCGCGCTCGCACTGTTTCAGGCGCTCGATCCTGCAACCGTCGCGCACGTCAACAGCAGGCTCGCCCTGCCCTTTCTCACCGTGCTGGCGCCCGCGACGGCGCTGCTGGGCTGGATGCTGGGCGACATCGAGCGCCACCTGCGTACCGAAGCCTCGCTGGCCGAGACTGCCGCGCGCCTGCAAGCCGTCACCCGCTCGGCCCCCGACCTGCTGATGCTGATCGATGTCGATGGCAATTATCTGGAGGTCATGTCCTCCGACGCCTCGCTGGCCACCGCGCCGCTGTCGCAATTGCCGGGCCAGAACATCGACGACCAGCTGCCGCCCGAAGTGGCGCGGCGCGCACACGAGACCATCACCCGCGCCGTGCACAGCGGGCAGGCCCAGACGCTGCAATACACCCTGACCACGCCGGCGGGCCCGCGCCACTTCGAAGGCCGCTGCCAGCCCGTGGGCGTGCCGGTGCGCGGGCGCGATGCGGTGGTGTTCATCGCACGCGACCGCACCGACCAGGTGCGCTCCGAAGTGCTGCTGCGCGAGTCCGAAGAACGCTTTCGCAGCGTGCTCAGCAACCTGCCCATGGTCTCGGTCAAGGGCTATCTGGCCGATGGCAGCATCACTTTCTGGAACGGCGCGTCCGAGCAGCTCTACGGCTACACCGCGGCAGAGGTGCTGGGCAAGGACATCGTCAGCCTGGTGGTGCGCCCCGACACCGTGGTGCGGGCGCGCGCGGCGTCGGCGCGCATGTTCAGCACCGGCAGCCCCATCCCGCCGGGCGAGGCGCGGGTGCGCCGCAAGGACGGCAGCGAAGTCGACGTGTATGCAAGCCACGCGCTGATCCAGGTGCAGGGGCAACCGCCCGAAGCCTTTTCCATAGACATCGACATTTCGGTGCGCAAGGCGGCCGAGGAGCGGGCGCGCTACCTCGCCTACTTCGACGCCCTGACCGGCCTGCCCAACCGGCGGCTGCTGGTCGATCGCGTCCAGCAGGTGCTGCTCGAGTGCCGGCGCAACGGCTCGTTTGCCGCCCTCTTCTTTCTCGACCTGGACCACTTCAAGACGCTGAACGACAGCCACGGCCACGAAGCCGGCGACCAGGTGCTGATGCAGACCGCGCGGCGCCTGCAGTCCAGCGTGCGCGAACAGGACACCGTGGCGCGTCTGGGGGGCGACGAATTCGTGGTGTTGCTGCCGCACCTGGGCAGCTCGGGCATACCTGCGCCCGCGGTGCTGCGGCCGCTGGCCGAAAAACTGCTTGCGCAACTGCGCCGCCCCTACGAGCTGCAGGGGCAGGAGCAGCAGCTGACGGCGAGCCTGGGCATCGCGCTGATCGACGAGCACACCGCCAGCGCGGACGAACTGCTCAAGCACGCCGACCTGGCGATGTACCGCGCCAAGGACGAAGGGCGCAACACGCTGCGCTTTTTCGACCCGCACATGCAGGCCGCGGCCAATGCGCGCGCCGGCCTGCAAAGCCGGCTGCATCAGGCGCTCAAGCACGCCCAGTTCGAGCTTTACTACCAACCCCAGGTGGACGAGATCGGGCGCATCGTCGGCGCCGAGGCGCTGCTGCGCTGGAACGACCCGGTGCACGGCCTGGTGGGGCCGGCGCAGTTCATCCAGCTCGCCGAAGAGACCGGGCAGATCATGGAAATCGGCCAATGGGTGTTGCAGGCCGGCATGCAGCAGCAGGCGCGCTGGCAGGCCCAGGCAGAGCTGCGCCCCCTGAGCCTGTCGCTCAACATCAGCGCACGCCAATTCCTGCAGGAGGGTTTTGCCGGCGAGCTCGCCAGTCTGCTTGCGCGCAGCGGCGCCAACCCCGAGCGGCTGCGGCTGGAGCTGACCGAAAGCGTGCTGCTGAGCAACGTGCAGGGCGTGATCGAGATCATGCAGCAGCTGCGCACGCTGGGGCTGTGGCTCTCGCTCGACGACTTCGGCACCGGCTACTCCAGCCTGGGCTACCTCAAACGCCTGCCGCTGTCCGAACTGAAGATCGACCAGGGCTTCGTGCGCGGCATGCTGGACAACCCCACCGATGCGGCGATTGCGCGCAGCATCATCACGCTGGCCGACTCGCTGCAACTCACCGTCGTGGCCGAAGGCGTGGAAACCCAGGCGCACCACGCGCTGCTGCTCGACCAGGGTTGCCGCAAGTTTCAGGGCTATCTGTTCGGCCGCCCGGTGCCGCTGGCCGATTTCGAGGTGGCCGTGCGCGCCCAGCTCTGAAGCGGCGCCGGCATTGCCTTCGGGGCCGCGGCCGCGCGCTGCTCAAGCCTAGCCGGCACCGGGCAGGGCTTGGCCGGTTTCGGCGCGCACCCAGTCGGCGTAGGCGTTGCTTACCTCGCAGGTGTGCACCGCCAGCTCGGGCAGTTCGTAGGGATGGTGGGCGCGCAGCAAGGCCAGCAGCGCCGGCGCCTGCGCCTGCGTCGTCTTGCCGTCGAGCCGCCACTCGGCTTCGCGCTGCAGCGCGCCCTTCCAGCGGTAATGCGATTGCACCTGCGCCACCTGCACGCAGGCCGCCAGGCGCTGCTGCAGCGCCAGGGCCGCAAGCCGCTCGGCATCGTGCGCCTGTGCGACCGTGGTGCTCACGATCGCGATAGTCTCAAGTCCCAGCATCGCTCCTGGCTCCTCATTCACGGCCCACTGCCGCGCAGCAGGCTTGGTTTCGTTCATGGTTTGGCCAGCGTGTGGCCGCTGCCAGACTACCCCAGCGCCGCGCTGACCGCCAGCCGCGCCCGACGCAGGCCAACCCGCCGCTTGAAAGGCACGCGACGCCCGGCGCACCACCGGGCGCGCACGCCATTTGCCCGCACTAGGCACCCTTCGGAACCTGACATTCGGGGGAACTTCGGTTTTGGCACTCTACCTAAGCGAGTGCTAACATTTAGACCAAGACACAGAAAGGACCGCCCCCCATGACACTGTCCGAAGCCCGTACCAGCACCGCCCTGACGCCTGCCAACCCCTGGGCCATGGTGCCACCGCTGGGCAACCTGGACGCATACATCACCGCGGTCAATCGTTTGCCCATGCTCACGCTCGACGAAGAGCAGCGTTTTGCACGCCAACTGCGCGAAGACAACAACCTGGAGGCTGCGGGCCGGCTGGTGCTGTCGCACCTGCGGCTGGTGGTTTCCATCTCGCGGCAATATCTGGGCTATGGCCTGCCCCATGGCGACCTGATCCAGGAAGGCAATATCGGCCTGATGAAGGCCGTGCGCCGCTTCGACCCCGACCAGGGCGTGCGCCTGGTCAGCTACGCCATGCACTGGATCAAGGCCGAGATTCACGAATACATCCTGAAGAACTGGCGCATGGTCAAGGTGGCAACCACCAAGGCGCAGCGCAAGCTGTTCTTCAATCTGCGCTCGATGAAGCAGGAATTCAAGGCCGAGGCCGAGAACGCCGAAACCTACCGCGAAACCCTCTCCGAGCACGAGATCGACGCCATGGCCGAGCAGCTCAAGGTCAAGCGCGAAGAAGTCATGGAGATGGAAACGCGCATGTCGGGCGGCGACGTGCTGCTCGACCCGGCCCCGAGCGACGACGGCGAGCAGAGCTTCGGCCCGATCTCCTACCTCAGCGACGCCGCTTACGAGCCGACGCGGGTGATCGAATCGCGCCAGCGCGACACCCTGGCCACGCAAGGCATCGCCACCGCGCTGCAGGAGCTCGACGAGCGCAGCCGGCGCATCGTCGAAGAGCGCTGGCTCAACGTCAACGACGACGGCTCTGGCGGCATGACGCTGCACGACCTGGCGGCCGAGTACGGCGTGAGCGCCGAGCGCATCCGCCAGATCGAGGTGGCAGCGATGAAGAAGATGAAGAAGGCCTTGGTGCAGTACGCCTGAGGCGCTGGCCAGGCCGCTGGCGTAGCCGCGCGCGCCTCAGCTGCTGCGCTTTTCCGCGAGCAGGGTGCGCGTGTCGTCCACCAGCGCCTGCACCGGGCTGCCGTAGCGGTGAAACAGCCGCAGATGGCCGCTCGGGTCGAACATGTACATGCCCGCCGAATGGTCCATGGTGTAGCTGGTCGGAGTCGGTCCCTCGACCTGCTTGTAGAAGATCTTGAAGTCCTTGGCCACTGCGGCAAGTTCTTCGGGGCTGCCCCGCAGCGCAATGAAGGCCGGATCGAAGTTGGCCATGTAGGCCTTGAGGATCTCCGGCGTGTCGCGCTCGGGGTCCACCGTGACGAAGACCGCCACGAACTTGTCGCCATCGATGCCGAGTTCGGCCTTGACCTGCGCGAGCTCGCTCATCGTGGTCGGGCAGACGTCGGGGCAATGGGTATAGCCGAAGAAGACCGCCACCACCTTGCCGGCAAAGTCCTTGATGTGGCGCCGCTCGCCGAACTGATCGGTCAGCGGCAGGTCGCGCGCGTAGTCGACGCCGGTGATGTCCACCCCCTTGAATTCCGGCTTGGGCGCCTCGGTACATGCAGCAAAAAGGCCTGCAAGGCTTGCTGATGCTGCGCCAGCAGCTATGAATTTGAAGAATCTGCGTTTGTGCATTGCAAGGCTCAGAACACGTAGTGGTCCACCAGCAGCGCCAGAAACAGCAGGCTTAAATGCATGATGGAAAAGCGGAATGTCTTGCGTGCGAGTGCATCGGAATAATCGCGCCACAGCCGAAAGCCGTACCAGCAGAAGATCAGACTCAGCACCACGGCCGCCGCGAGGTAGATCCAGGAACTCATGCCGTAGACGAAGGGCATCAGGCAACCCGCGAACAAAACCCATGTGTACAGGAAGACGTGCAGCCGGGTGAATTGGTTCCCGTGGGTGACCGGCAGCATGGGCAGGCCGGACTTGCGGTAGTCCTCCACCCGGTACAGCGCCAGCGCCCAAAAATGCGGCGGCGTCCACAGGAAGATGATCAGGCACATGATCCACGCCTCTGGCCCCACCTGCCCCGTCATCGCGGCCCAGCCCAGCACCGGCGGCATGGCCCCGGATGCGCCGCCGATCACGATGTTCTGCGGCGTCATCGGCTTGAGCACCACGGTGTAGATGATGGCGTAACCGACGAAAGTGGCGAAGGTCAGCCACATGGTGAGCGCGTTGATCGCCACCTGCAGCACGACGCAGCCGACCAGGCCCAGCACGGCTGCGAACCCCAGGGTTTGCCGGTTGCTCAGTTCGCCGCGCGCGGTGGGGCGCCAGGCGGTGCGCTTCATGCGCGCATCCATGGACTGCTCGATGATGCAGTTCAACGCCGCCGCTGCGCCAGCGACGCACCAGATGCCAAAGCTGGCGATCGCCATCCTCAACCATTCGCGCGCCGTAGGCCAGCCCGGCACCGCCATCACCATGCCGATGAAGGCGCAAAAGACGATGAGCTGCACCACCCCGGGTTTGGTGAGCGCATAAAACTGGCGCGCGCGCGTGGGCAAGGGGCGCGCGGTCTTCATCGCGGCGTCGGCGCGGGGCGCGGGGGTGTCGGAGGTATGTGCTGCTGTCATGCAGAAGCTCCTGCGGTGCGGGACGGGTGCGCGGCGGGCGCGCTGGTGCTCGCTGTCAGCGCCCAGGTCAAGACCACGAGCAGCGCGGCCGCGCCCCCGGTGTGCAAGACCGCGGCCACCAGCGGCCAGTCCAGCACCACGTTGGACAGGCCGGTGAGAAACTGCAGCACCAGCAGCAGCCACAGCCAACGCGATTGCGCGGCGAGCGCCGGCGCGCGGCGGCGCAGTTGCACGGCCGCCACCGCCAGCGCCAGCAGCACCAGGTAGGCCGCCAGCCGGTGTGTGTAGTGGATCGCGGTCAAGGCCTCGAAGCTGATGTGGCTGCCGTCGGCGCGCAGGCCGAGCTCACGCCAGAGCTGAAAGCCTTCGGCAAAGGCCATCGGCGGCCACCAACTGCCCTGGCAGGTCGGGAAACTGGTGCAGGCAAGCACCGCATAGTTGGTGCTGACCCAGCCGCCCAGCAGCAGCTGCACGAGTACCAGCAGCATGCAGGCGACAAGGCAATGGCGCAGCCCGCGCGCAACCGGCACGGCCGAGCGACCCTCCACTGCCAGGCTCAGGCGCACCGCCGGCACGCACAGCAGCATCAGCAACACCGCGCCGCCCAGCAGATGCAGCGTGACGATGGCCGGGAACAGCCGCATCGTCACCGTCAAAGCACCAAACGCGCCCTGCAGACAAACCCAGACAAAGGTAGCTAGCATCCACCAGCGGCCCAGCACCGGGGCCGGTACCATGCCCTGGCGGTGACGGCGCCATTGCCACCACGCCGCAATCGTCAGCACGACGATCAGCGCGCCCACGCTGGTCGCGAGGTAGCGGTGAATCATCTCTATCCATGCCTTGGTGTGCGTCACCGGCCCGCTGGGCAGCTCAGCCTGTGCCGCGCTGATTTCGGCGTTGGCCCCAAGCGGATTGGACTGGCCATAACAGCCCGGCCAGTCGGGGCAGCCCAGGCCGGAATCGGTCAGGCGCGTGAAGGCGCCAAAGAGCACGAGATCGAAAGTGAGAAACAGCGTGAGCACGGTGAGCGCCTGCAGCCGCCGCGAGCCACTGCCATGGCGGTGGCGCCAGGCGGTCCAGGCGAGCGGAAACAGGGCGATCAGCGCGCCGAAGGCGAGCAACTCCCAGACCGGCGCCCAATCGTAGAGCGCGGTGTGCGCAGCGTTCATTTGCCCTCTCCCCTGCCCGGCCGATCCCAGGCGGCGGAGGCATAGAGCAGGCGCGACAAATCCTTGCGCACCCGCTCGGCGCTGGCGATCGTCAACTGCGGCGGAAAGCGCATCATCCAGTTGCCCTGGGGATCGACCAGATAGAGCTGCTCAGGCAGCGCATGGCCTTGCGAAGGCGCAAGCCACTGGCCCAGCGCCTGCGCGTCGATGCGGCGCACCGTCGCGTCGCGCAAGGCATCGCGGATCTCCTCGGGTGGGGCGATGTCGTCGGTGACGAGCCAAACCCAGTCTATGCGCTCGCGCCCCTCTCCCAGGCTCTCGCGCAACTGCCGCTGAAAGTAGAGGTTGTTGCGGCAGACTTCGTCACAGGCCCCGCCGGCCACGCTGAGCAACAACCACTGGCCGCGCAGATCACCCAGCACCCCGGCCGAGCCGTCCGGCGCCTGGATGGGCTGGGCCTGCGGCATGGGCCGCTGCGGCTCGATCAGCTCGCCGAAGTTGAGCAAGCCGCCACTGGGGCGCACCACGTAGTAGGCCAGATACGAGGCGAGCACCGGCGCCACGCAAACGGCCAGCATCAGCCACAGCTGCCAGCGACCCTTGCGCGAGTCGGGCAGCCGCCGGGCCTCGTGGGCGCCCGGCAGGCTGTGCACCGTCAGCTGCAGCGGATCGGTCGATTCAGCGGCGGCGGCCGCCAAGGCGTCGGATGAGTTGGAACCAGACATAAAGCACAATCACCAGGGCGCAGAGCCCAAACCATTGGAAGGCGTAGCCATAGTGCATGTCCACGCCGCTGTCCGGCGCGGGCCAGTCACGCAACAAGCCATCGTTTGCCGCGCCGGTCTGCGCCACGCTCAAGGGCAGCAGATCCAGCGAAAAATCGGCCGCGTAGGCGGCGATCGTCAGATTCTGCCGTATCTCACCCGCGCCCCGGGCATCGGCGGATTCGGCAAATTCGAAAAGCCGTCCGGGCTCGCCGGCAATGCGTCCCTGCAGCACGACCTCGCCTTCGGGCTCGGGCAGCTGCGGCAGCCGGGCGCGGTCGTTGAAGTCGCGCGGTGCCCAGCCGCGCTGTACCGCCAGCACCTGGCCACTTTCCGCCAGCTGCAGCGGCGTATAGACGTAGAAGCCGGGCTTGCCGTGCATCTGGCGGTTTTCCAGATACACCGTCGCGTCCGCAAGCCAGCGCCCGCGCAGCCGTACCGGATGGTAGGCCTGGGTCTGCGCCAGCGCCGGGTCTTGCGCCAGCGCGGCGAGCAACTGCGGGCCGGACCAGGGCGCAAGCTGTTCACGCTCGAGCATGGCTTGGTGCGCGGCAAGTTTCTCGTGCGCGCGCGACAATTGCCAGCTACCAAGCCAGCCGGTTGCCACGGCGATCGCCAGCGCCAACACGGCAATCAAGGCAAAGTGCACACCGGACGCCGAGCGCCCCGCATCAATCATCGGAAGCACCCACCATGAAAATCATCATTGCCCTGGCATTTCTTGCCATTATCGCCAGCCTCGGGGCCGCGTACGTCTTCATGGTGCGCGGAGACCCCAAGGACGACCAGCCATCGAGCACGCGCATGGCCCATGCGCTTGCGGTGCGCGTCATCCTCTCCATCGTGCTCTTCGTCTGCCTGCTGGCGGCCTACAAGCTGGGCTACATCCACCCGACCGGCCTGCTTGCGGGCAAGGCCTGAAGGGGCCGGCCGCGCAGGGGCGGAAAAAAGGCGCCTCGCGGCGCCCTGGTGCCTGGCTGGCGGCGCGCGCCGCCGTCTTGCTCACATCCAGTAGACGAGGATGTACAGACCGAGCCAGACCACGTCCACGAAGTGCCAGTACCAGGCCGCACCCTCCAGCCCGAAATGGTGCTGCGGCGTGAAGTGCCCGGCTTGCAGCCGCATGGTGATGAAGAACAGCGTCACCATGCCGACGAAGACGTGAAAGCCGTGAAAGCCCGTGAGCATGAAGAAGGTGGAGCCGTAGATGCCTGAATCGAGCTTGAGGTTGAGCTCGGTGTAGAGGTGGTAGTACTCATAGCCCTGAATGCACAGGAAGGTCAGGCCCAGCAGCACCGTCACCCACATGAAGGCAATGGTCTTGCTGCGGTTGTTGGCCAGCAGCGCATGGTGCGCGATGGTCAGCGTCACGCCCGAGGTGAGGAGCAGCGCGGTATTGATGGTCGGCAGCCAGAACGGCCCAACGGTGCTGAAGGGCTCGATGATGTCCCCGGGCGACCCGGTAGCGCCGGCTGCGACGCTCGGCCATATGGCCTTGAAGTCGGGCCAGAGTATGGCGTGCTCCAGGTTGCCCAGCTCAGGCACCGAGTGCGCCCGCCCCCACCACAGCGCGGTGAAAAAGGCGCCGAAGAACATCACCTCCGAGAAAATGAACCAGCTCATGCCCCAGCGGTAGGAGACGTCGATGCGCCGGCTGTTGAGCCCGGCCTCGCTCTCGTGCGCGGCATCGCGAAACCACTGGAACAGCACGCCCAGCCACCAGAGCACGCCGAACAGCAGTGCCCACTTGCCCCAGCCATAGCCGTTCATCCAGCTGGCCGCGCCCACGATCATCCAGAACAGCCCGAAGACCGCCGTGATCGGATGGCGCGAAGGCTCGGGCACAAAGTAATACGGGGTGACCCCTGGGGTAGATGTGCTCATTTCAGCTCCTCGATCTTCAATTTCTCATTCAACATTCGTTAACGCGCGGCGCTCAGGCCACCCAGTGCACCAGCGCCAGCAGCGCCAGCACGAACAGCAGCACCGCGCCCAGCGCAGTAAACATCAGCGCCACCACGCCGACCTTGCGCTGGTCCTCGTGATGCCGACTGCCATTGCGTATGCCGACCAGCGACCAGGCGACGATGCGCAGCGTCTGCAACCATGAACTGCGCTCCGCCTTGCGACTCATGAACCCGCCTGCAGCGCGGCTGCAGCCGGCACCAGGGCGGCGGTCGATTGCGGCGCGGCCGGCGTGCGACCACCGACCTCGAAGAAGGTGTAGGACAGCGTGATGGTCTGCACGTCCTTGGACAGCTTGGGATCGATCACGAAGGTCACCGGCCACTGCTTCTTCTCGCCGGCATCGAGCGTGTACTGGCTGAAGCAAAAGCATTCAAGCTTGTGAAAATGCGGGCCGGCCTGGCGCGGGGCGTAGCTTGGAATGGCCTGCGCCGCCATGCGCCTGTCCTGCACGTTCTGGAATTCGTACATCACCGTGGCCAGCTCGCCCGGGTGCACCTGCAGGCTGGTCTTTTCCGGCTTGAAATGCCAGGGGCCGCGGGCGTTGGCGTCGAACTGCACCGTGATGGTGCGCGAGCGATCGACCTGGGTGTTGTTGGCCAGTGTCTTGGCCGATTCGCCGGTGTAGGCATTGCCCGGCACCTGGCCCTCCTGGCGCGAGAGGATGTTGATGCCCGTGACCTCGCAGATTGCCTTGTACAAGGGAATCAGGCTGTAGCCGAAGGCAAACATGCCGCAAGCTACCACCAGCAGCTTGCCCACCATCTTGGCGTTTTCAACACCGAGGTTCACCGCTCAGCCTCCCAGCAGCGCCCAGCGCACCATGATGCCGAAAAACAGCGCGAGCACGATCGACGCCAGGATCAAGCCCAGGCGCAGATTGCGTTTACGCTGGTCCTGACCAGACATCGTCACTCTCTCCTGTCGGCGCTGTGCCCTTGCACCCTCAGCCGACGATGCGCGTGGCGCTCGCGTCGAGCTTGGGTGGCGTGGTGAAGGAATGGAAGGGCGCCGGCGAAGGCAGTTCCCACTCCAGGCCATAGACCGCACCTTCCCAGGGACGCTGGGGCGCCTTCTCGCCCTTGCCGCGCATCAGCGGCACCACGACGGCAAGGAAGAAGTACACCTGGGCCAGGCCAAAGAAGAAGGCGCCGATGGAAGCGATCATGTTGAAGTCAGCGAACTGCATCGGGTAGTCGGCATAGCGGCGCGGCATGCCGGCAAGCCCCAGGAAGTGCATGGGGAAGAAGGCGACGTTGAAGGAGATCATGGACCACCAGAAGTGGATCTTGCCGCGCGTCTCGTTGTACATGTAGCCGGTCCACTTGGGCGACCAGTAGTAGAAGGCGCCGTAGATCGCGAACAGCGAACCCGCCACCAGCACATAGTGGAAGTGGGCAATGATGTAGTAGGTGTCCTGGATCTGGGTGTCCACCGGCACCACCGCGGGAATCACGCCGGTGAAGCCGCCGATGGTGAACACGAAGATGAAGCCCACCGCCCAGAGCATGGGGGTCTCGAAGGTCATCGAGCCGCGCCACATCGTGGCGGTCCAGTTGAACACCTTCACGCCCGTCGGAATCGCGATCAGCATGGTGCCGTACATGAAGAACAGCTGACCCGTGACCGGCATGCCCACGGTGAACATGTGGTGCGCCCAGACGATCATCGACAGCGTGGCGATGGCCGCGATCGCATACACCATGGAGGTGTAGCCGAACAGGCGCTTGCGCGCGAAGGCCGGGATGATTTCGCTGATCATGCCGAAGGCCGGCAGGATCATGATGTAGACCTCGGGGTGGCCGAAGAACCAGAAGATGTGCTGCATCATGACCGGATCACCGCCGCCGGCGGCGACGAAGAAGTTGGTGCCGAAGTGGCGGTCGGTCAGCGTCATGGTGAGCACGCCGGCGAACACGGGCATCACCGCCAGCAGCAGGTAGGCGGTGATCAGCCAGCCCCAGCAGAACATCGGCATCTGCATGAGCTTCATGCCCGGCGCGCGCATGTTCAGGATGGTCACGATGATGTTGATCGCCCCCATGATGGACGAAGCGCCCATGATGTGCAGCGAGAAGATGGCGTAATCCAGCGACATCGGCATCTGCAGCGACAGCGGCGCATACAGCGTCCAGCCGCCGGCGGGCGCGCCGCCCGGCATGAAGAAGGTGGCCGACAGAATCAGACCGGCGGGCACCAGCAGCCAGAAGCTGAAGTTGTTCATGCGCGCAAACGCCATGTCCGAGGCGCCGATCTGCAGCGGAATCATCCAGTTGGCGAAGCCGACGAAGGCCGGCATGATGGCGCCGAACACCATGATGAGGCCGTGCATCGTGGTGAAGGAGTTGAACATCTCCGGATTCACGATCTGCAGGCCCGGCTGGAACAGCTCGGCGCGAATCAGCATGGCCAGCGTGCCTCCCACCATCAGCATGGTGAAGGAGAACAGCAGGTACATCGTGCCGATGTCCTTGTGGTTGGTGGCAAACACCCAGCGACGCCAGCCCGTAGGCATGTGGTGGTGGTCGTCGTGCCCCTGCGCGAGGCCGCCCACCTGGCCGTGATTGTCCAAAACTGCACTCATGCTCGACTCCTCGTTACGCGTTGTGCATCAGCACTCATTTGGCTCGCTGGGCCACGATTTCGGAAGGCTGAACCACCTGGCCGGTCTTGTTGGACCAAGCGTTCTTGGTATAGGTGACGACTGCCGCCAGGTCGGTGTCGCTCAGCGCATTCCAGGGCGGCATGGCGCCGTTGGCCGCGCCGTGCAGCACGATCTGGATCTGCTTGGCGTGGTCGTCGCTCTTGACGATGGCCGAACCATCGAGCGCCTTGATCGCCCCGCCACCCTGGCCATTGGGCTGATGGCAGGCGGCGCAATTGGCCGCATACACCTTGGCGCCGCGCTCTGCCAGCGGCGCCAGTTCCCAGACCTTGTTCGGATCGTCCAGCAAGGCCGCGGCCTTCTTGTGCTGCTCATCCACCCACTTGGTGTAGTCCTCGCCCGAGACCACCTTCACGTGGATCGGCATGTAGGCGTGCTCCTTGCCGCAGAGCTCGGCGCACTGACCGTAGTAGTCACCGATCTTTTCCGCGCGAAACCAGGTGTCACGCACGAAGCCGGGAATCGCATCCTGCTTGACCCCGAAGGAGGGCACGAACCAGGAGTGGATCACGTCGTTGGCGGTAGTGATCACGCGCACCTTCTTGTTGACCGGCACCACCACGGGGTTGTCCACCTTGAGCAGGTAGTCGTCCCCCTTGGGCGTTCCGGCGCTGGACAGGGCGCGCTGCTCGGGGTCGATGGTGGAGAGAAAGCCTATGCCCTCGCCTTCGCCCGCAAGGTAGTCGTAGCCCCACTTCCACTGGTAGCCGGTGGCCTTGATCGTGATGTCGGGGTTGGTAGTGTCCTTCTGGGCCACGATGACCTTGGTGGCCGGTGCCGCCATGCCGATCACGATCAGGAAGGGCACGACCGTCCAGGTCACTTCGACCAGGGTGGATTCATGGAAATTGGCCGACTGGGCGCCGCGCGACTTGCGGTGGTTGATCACCGAATAGAACATCACGCCGAATACGCCGATGAAGATCAGCGTGCAGATGATCAGAAGCATCCAGTGCAGATCGCTTTGCGCCTCGGCGATCTTGGTGACCGGCGGGTGCAGATTGAGCTGGTTGACCGCCGGTCCGCCGGGAAGGTCCTGGACCGCTTGGGCGGTACTTGCCAGCCAGGCGCCACACACGAGCAAGGGCGCAGCCAGCCGGTTGGAAATGCTTCTCATAGTTCTCCCACTTCTCTGCAAAGCACGTTCAGCATGGGCCACAGCCCATGCACCACGGGCGGCAAGCGCCCGCATCACGGAAGATGCGGACCGCCCCGAATGCTGTGTACGACGAAAGGTTTGCGCCGCAGCGCGGCGGCGCACATGCATGATTCTTGACACGTTCAATGTCCATCCGGGCCACGCTGTGTGGCACCTTGTCTCCGTTTGCGGCGGCTCCCGAGCGCGGGTTTCACACGCCAGGCGGACGCTGCAGTCGGCGCTGGGCGGGCTCACACCGACAGGCAGGGCCAACGTTTCTTGTCAGTCGAAAATTCTAACCACTTATGCGTCAGGGTGTTGCTTGACAAGCGGATTGGCACCCATCTGCGCGAGGTACTCTGCCTTGGTCTTGGTCCAGGAGCGCTGCTCGCGCGGAGCGCGCGCTGCCGGCTTGAACGCGTGCCCGTAGATGATTTCGAAAGTCAGAGCCAGGCGCCCCTCGTTCTTCGCGTCCGGCAGGTGCTCGGCAATGGCGCGCTCGAGCTCGCGCTTCCATCGACGCCCGCGCAATGCGGCAAAGCGCTCGGGATGCAGATTGCGCCCCAGCCCGCGCAGCTCCTGCAGCAGGCGTTCGGGGCTGGCAAAGGTCAGGATGATGCGCTCCATGTCCATCACCGGTTCGGCAAAGCCGGCGGCGGCGAGCATGTCACCCCAGTCGTGCATGTCGGTGAAGCTGTGGCCGGGCTGCGGCCAACCCAGGCGCGCATACAGCGCCCTGAGCTCTTGCACGGTGTCCGGCCCAAGACAGGAGAACATCAGGAAGCCATCGGGCGCGAGCGCCTGATGCCATTGGGCGACGAGCGCCTGGGGCTGCGCGCTCATGTGCAGCGCCATGTTCGCCCAGACCATCTGCATGCTCGCCGGCGCGGGCTCGGCAAAGTGCTGGCGCGGGCCGAGCCAGCGTGCGGCGCTCCACCACGCGGGCTCCAGGGCGCGGCGCGCCACCGCCCGCGCGGCTGCGCTGGAAGTCTCGTGGATCCATTGCGGCGCGCGCGGCAGACCGGCGGCAACCGTCGCATGCGCCTGCAGGCCGCCGCGCACCGGGTCCCAATGGCACCAGTTGTCCGGCGGGCGCACGATCCAGCTGAGCCGCTCTTGCATGCGGCGCGCGACTTCCTCGTGCAGCCAAGGCGAAGGCTCGGACGCCAGGGCATGCCAGCGGGCCGCAGCGGCGGGGTCTATCGAGGGTGGGGCTTTTTCCGGCATGGCGTCCTGCAAACCCGCGCGAGTATATTGAGCCCATGCTCTTCACGCGGCTGTTGGGGACATCGCTGGCCTGGGCCGGGCGGCTGCCCAGCCGCTGCGTCGTCTGCCACGCCTGGCCGGCGCAGCGCATCTGCAGCGGCTGCGCGAGCGCCCTCGCGCAGCCGCGCCGGCGCTGCCCTCGCTGCGCCCTGCCGCTGCCCGATGGCGTCCAGGTATGCGGGCACTGCCTGCGCGAGCCTTCGGGGCTTGATGCCTGCGTTGCGGTAGTGGACTACGGCTGGCCCTGGTCTGGCCTGGTCACTCAACTCAAGTTCCACGGCGCACCCGGCGTGGCGCTGGCGCTGGCCGAGCTGATGCGCAGCCGCCCCGATGCGCGCGAGATGCTTGGCGCCTGCGACGCCCTCGTGCCGCTGCCCCTGGCGCCGCAGCGGCTGCGCGAACGCGGCTACAACCAGGCGCAGTTGCTGGCACGCGCGCTCGCGCGCGGCAAGCTGCAGGTGCACTGGCTCGCGCGCTCGCGCGACACCACGGCCCAGACGGAGCTGGACCGGCGCGCGCGCCTGCGCAACCTCCAGGGCGCATTCAGGCTGACACCGGCGGCGCTGGCACGACTGCCGGGGCAGCGCGTGCTGCTGGTCGACGACGTGATGACGACCGGCGCGAGTCTGCATGCGGCCGCCGATGTGCTGCGCGCTGGCGGCGCCCTCAGCGTGGGCGCGCTGGTGTTTGCGCGCACGCCCTGAGGCTGCGCACGAGCGCGCGACAATCGCGCCCATGTTCCACGTCGTCCTGGTCGAGCCGGAGATACCGCCCAACACGGGCAACGTGATTCGCCTGGTGGCCAACACGGGCTGCCGCCTGCATCTGGTCGAGCCCCTGGGTTTCTCCATGCAAGACAGGCTGCTGCGCCGCGCCGGGCTGGACTACCACGAGTGGGCCGAGGTGCGGCGCCACGCCAGTTGGCAGGCGCTGCTCGCCGAGGAACAGCCGCCGGCGCAGCGCATGTTCGCGCTGACCACACAGGGGCGGCGCGCGGCCCACGAAGTTGCCTTTCAGCCAGGCGACTGGCTGGTGTTCGGCTCGGAAACGCGCGGCCTCGCGCCTTGGCTGCGTGAGCGCTTTGCGCCCGAGCAGCAACTGCGCCTGCCGATGCGGCCCGATCAGCGCAGCCTGAACCTGTCCAACGCGGTAGCCGTCACGGTGTTCGAAGCCTGGCGGCAAAACGGCTTTGCCGGCGCCGCCGACGGCCCGCGCTGAAAGCGGACTCAGACCGCGTCCAGCCAGCGGCACAGCGGCCGCCACTGCTCCAGATCGCGCGCCACGCGCCCGGGCGCAACGTCAAACAGCGTCAGCCCATGGGCCGCCAGGTGCACGTAGTTCTGGGTATTGCGCAACTGGCCGAGCACCGGCAGGCCCAGCGTGGCCACGAACTCCTGCAGCTGATCGGCCGCGTGGGTGCGCGGGTCCACCCGCATGCAGACTATGCCTATGCGCTCGGGCTGGCCTGCGTGCATCTCGTGCAGCTCGTCAAGAAATTGGCGCGTGGCAAAAATGTCGAAGACGCTCGCTTGCAGCGGCACGACGACGCGGTCGGCCTTGCGCAGCACGTCATTGAGGCGCCAGCCTTGCAGACCGGCCGGGGTGTCGAGCACTGCGCTCTGTGCTTCGCGTGGCGGGCGGCCGAGCCAGTCGGGGCTCGCTTCCCACAGCGTGATCGGGCGCGCGGCCGCGGGGCGCTGCTGCAGCCACCAGCGTGCCGACTGCTGGCCGTCGATGTCGCCCAGGGCCACGTCCAGACCGCGGCTTGCGTAGTAGCCGGCGATGTTCGTGGCCAGCGTGGACTTGCCTACCCCGCCCTTGGGGTTCGCTACCGCAATCAACGCCATGGTCCACCTCTCAACTTCTGCAACAAATCAGCCTCAAACGCTTGCCGGACAAGCGCTGCGTGCTATGAATCTTGCATTGCACGGCGGCATGGCGGCGCCCATCGGCTGCGGCTACTCTAACGCAGCAGCGCCGGCGCACCCGCCGGTCAACGCGCTTGCCGCAAAATCGCTTCTGTCTGCATGGCGCCCGCGCGCCGCCCGTCCTGCCCAGCACCCACGCTCCTACCCTCACCATGGCACAAGCGCCCGTCTGGCTCACCTACGGCTTCACCTATCTGGCGGCCGCGGTGATTGCCGTGCCGCTCACGCGCGCGCTGGGTCTGGGCGCCATCGTTGGCTATCTGGTCGCGGGCATTGCCATAGGCCCATGGGGCATGGCGCTGGTGAGCAACGTGCAAGACATCCTGCACTTTGCCGAATTCGGCGTGGTGCTGATGTTGTTCCTGATCGGCCTTGAGCTGCAGCCCAGCCGACTGTGGAGCATGCGCCGGCCCATCTTCGGCCTGGGCGGCGCGCAGATGCTCTCCTGCACGCTGCTGCTGGGCGCGGCGGCCTGGCTCTGGGGCTTGCCCTGGCGCACCGGGCTGGTGGCGGCGCTGGGGCTGGCGCTGTCGTCTACCGCAATCGCCCTGCAGATCTTGGCCGAGCGCAACCTGATCCGCAGCGAGGGCGGGCAGCACGCGTTTTCCATCCTGCTGTTTCAGGACATCGCGGCCATTCCCATCCTGGCGCTGCTGCCGCTGCTGGGCGCAACCGGCAACGCGCTGCCCGGCACCGGCGAGGCGCTGCTGGCCGAGGTGCTCAAGACCCTGGGCGTGGTCTGCGCCATCATCCTGGGCGGGCGGCTGATGCTGCGCCCGGTGCTGCGCTGGGTGGCGCAGAGCAAGACGCCGGAGATCTTCACCGCGACCTCGCTGTTTCTCGTGGTCGGCATCGCCATGCTGATGGTGGTGATGGATTTGTCCATGGCGCTGGGCGCCTTTCTGGCCGGCGTGCTGCTGGCCGACAGCGAATACCGCAGCGAACTGGAAACCGACATCGAGCCCTTCAAGGGGCTGCTGCTGGGCCTGTTCTTCATCGCGGTGGGCATGAGCATCGACGTTGGCGTGCTGCTGGCTTCCCCGCTGAAGATGCTGGCGCTCGTCGCGGGCTTCCTGAGCCTGAAGGCGCTGGCGATTTACTTCCTGGCGCGCGCCACCGGCATGCCCGAGCAGGAGCGCCCGGTGTTCACGCTGCTGCTCACCCAGGGCGGAGAGTTCGCCTTCGTCGTGTTCCAGACGGCGATGAACTTCCAGGCCCTGCCCTCGGACATCGGCTCCATGCTGATCGCGGCGGTCACCTTGTCCATGCTGCTGGGGCCGCTGCTGCTGGTGCCCATGGACCGTGCGCTGCAACGCCACTACGCGCAGATCAACCCGCACCAGGGCGCGCCGGACGCGGCCCTGGTCGAGCCGCAGCGCGCGCCCGTCATCATCGCGGGCTTCGGGCGCTACGGCCAGATCGTGGCGCGCGTGATGCTGGCCCAGGGTGTACCGACCACGGTGCTGGACCACAGCGTGGAAATGCTCGAGGTCGCGCGCACCTTCGGCTACCGGGTGTTCTTCGGCGATGCGACGCGCGCGCGCCTGCTGCGCAAGGCCGGCGCCGAACATGCGCGCGTGCTGATGGTGGCGGTCGATACGCCGCAGCAGTCGATCAAGATCGTGCAGGTGGCGCGCAAGCACTTTCCCCAGTTGCAGATCGTGGCGCGCGCACGCGACATCTCGCACTGGCATGCGCTGCGCGATCTGGGCGTGACGCTGGTCGAGCGCGAGCTGTTCGAATCCAGCCTGCACAGCGCCAAGGCGGTGCTGCAATGCATGGGTCTGGGCGAGATGGAATCGCGCCACACGGTGGAGCGCTTTCGCGCCTACAACCTGGAGCTGGCCGAGCGGCTGTACCCGCACCACAAGGACCGCGAGCGCTTCGTCGCCGCGGCCAAGCAGGGGCGCGAGCAGCTGGTCGAGCAGATGGCGCGCGAGCGCGAGGAGCGCCTGCGCGAGCGCCCGGCCAACGACGCTGCGCCGCCGCCGGCCGAGGAGGACACGCCGGACGCCGCATGAGCAGAGCGCCCGCCTCAAGCAGCAACGATGCGATTGCGCAGCAGCCCCAGACGCTCTATGGCCACCTCGACCACGTCGCCCGGCTGCATGTAGCGCGTCGGCGTGCGGCCCATGCCGACCCCGGCCGGCGTGCCGGAAAAGACGATGTCACCCGGCTCCAGCGTCATCGCCTCGCTCACGCTGGCAATGAGGGTGGCCACGTCAAAGATCATGTCGCGGGTGTTGGCCGACTGCATGGCCTGCCCGTTGAGCCAGGTCTCTATCTTGAGGCCGGCGCCGCCAGGCGGCAGCGCATCGGCCGTGACCACCCACGGCCCCCAGGGGCCGGTGCCGTCCACGTTCTTTCCCAGCGTCCATTGCGGCGAGCGGAACTGGAACTCGCGCACCGAAATGTCGTTGCCCACCGCATAGCCGAACACGTGGCCGAGCGCCGCCTCGCGCGGGATGCGCCGCCCGCCGGTGCCTATCACCACCACCATCTCGCCTTCAAAGTCCAGGCTGTCGTCACCGGGCGGGCGGTGCACCGCGCTCTCGTGCGCCGCCAGGCTGCTCGCGCAGCGCATGAAGAGCGTGGGGTGCGCGGGCTGCTCCATGCGGCTTTCCCGGGTGTGGTCGGCATAGTTGAGCCCCACGCAGACGGCCTTGCCCGGGCGCAGCACCGGCGCGAGGAACTGCAGCGCGGACAGCGCATGCCGCTCACTGGACTGCGTCGCCAGCGCGGCAAAGCCTGCCCTCGTGGTCCCCGCGCGCAGCAGCGCACCGAGGTCTTCGCCGGGCGCGCCAATCAAGGCCGCCTGCGCGTCCTGCACCACGGCGGTGCGGACCTGCCCCTGGATCTGCACACTGGCCAGTTTCATGTCGATCGCTCCGGATAGTCGAATCGGCCAATAATAGATGCACCCCCGCACCCGCAGCGCTTCTTCGATGTTCAATCCCACCCAGGCCGACGTGCGCCGTTTCTTTTGCACCGTCCAGCGCAAACAGCGCGAGGGCGCGCCGCTGGAGGCGATCGAGACCCTGGCCGGGCTGTGGCTGCAGGAACACCCCGAGTACCAGGCAGACTTGAGCGACGAGGCCGCCGCCATCGCCACCAATTACGACGCGCGCCCGGGCCACACCAACCCCTTCCTGCATCTGTCCATGCACTTGTCGATCAGCGAGCAATGCAGCATCGACCAGCCACGCGGCATACGCCAGGCAGTGGAGCTGCTCAGTGCCCGCCTGGGTTCGCTGCACGAAGCCCACCATGCGGCGATGGAGTGCCTGGGCAGCATGCTCTGGGAGGCCCAGCAGAGCGGGCGAGCGCCCGACGGCGACGCCTACCTTGCCTGCGTGCAGCGGCGCGCCACGCGCGACTGAACCAGTCCGCGCGGGCCGAAAAAAAGCCCGCACGGCGGCGGGCTGGTGACTGGCGCGCGCTGGTTTTAGCGAAAGCGCGGCTCGGGCACGATCTGCAACTGGCCGTCGAGCGAGCCTATGTAATTGGCCAGCGCGCGCAGCTCGTTGTTGCTGAACTGGGCGGCGATGCCGCTCATCACGCCGTTGTTGCGCCCGGAGTACGGCCCTTCCTTGGGGTTCTTGTAGCCGCGCAGCGAAACGTAGAGGTAGTCGGGGTGCTGGCCGGCAATCTTGGGGTAGGCGTCGCTGATCGGCTTGGAGAAGTTCTCGCCATGGCATGAGACGCAAGCGCCCTTTTCCAGCAACTGGGCCACTTGCTCGCCGGGCGCCGTCGCGGGCTTCTCGGGCACTTCGATCTGCTTGCCGTCGGCGGCGTAGAACGCACCCAGGTCGGCCATGTCCTGCTCGGTCAGCGTGATGGCGATGCCGCGCATGGTGGGGAACTTGCGCTCGCCCTTCTTGTATTCCTCGAGCGCGGCGCTGATGTAGGCCGCGTTCTGGCCGGAGATCATCGGAACCTTGTAGACCTCGGGAAAGCTCGCCTTGTAGCCGACGATGTTGTGGCAGCCGATGCACATCGCGTTCTTCTGCGCCCCCGCAGTGGCGTCCCCCTTGGCCTCTTGTGCAAAAACGGTAGTGGTCGCCAAAGCGACCACCACGGCCCAACCGAAAGTCAATGCTTTATTCATTTTGCGGACACAATCTGTGGGTTGTCTCTTTTGTTGGCGTGCCAAAGATTATGGCAGCACTCGCCGTTCGCTGCACGTCCGAACCCTACGCAGTTTCCCGCATGAAATTCCAAGGCAGCTCCCACTACGTCGCCACCGCCGACCTGATGCTGGCGGTCAACGCCGCGATCACGCTCGCACGTCCGCTGCTCGTCAAGGGCGAGCCGGGCACCGGCAAGACCATGCTCGCCGAGGAGGTCGCGCAGGCGCTGTCCATGCCGCTGCTGCAGTGGCACATCAAGAGCACCACCAAGGCGCAGCAAGGCCTGTACGAGTACGACGCGGTGAGCCGTCTGCGCGACTCGCAACTCGGTGACGAGCGCGTGAAGGACATAGACAACTACATCGTCAAAGGCGTGCTCTGGCAGGCCTTCACCGCCGAGCAGCCGGTAGCGCTCTTGATCGACGAGATCGACAAGGCCGACATCGAATTCCCGAACGACCTGCTGCGCGAGCTCGACCGCATGGAGTTCTACTGCTACGAGACGCGCGAGATGGTGCGGGCCAAACACCGCCCGCTGGTCTTCATCACCTCGAACAATGAAAAAGAGCTGCCCGACGCGTTTCTGCGCCGCTGCTTCTTTCACTACATCAAGTTCCCCGAGGCCGAGACGATGAAGAAGATCGTCGAGGTGCACTTTCCCGGGCTCAAGGGCGCGCTGCTCGATGCGGCGATGAAGTCCTTCTACGAGGTGCGCGGCCTGCCCGGCCTGAAGAAAAAGCCTTCGACCAGCGAGTTTCTCGACTGGCTGAAACTGCTGCTGGCCGAGGAGATACCGATCGAGGCGCTGCAAAGCCCCGACGCCAAAGTCTCGGTGCCGCCGCTGGTAGGCGCGCTGCTCAAGAACGAGCAGGACGTGAGCCTGTTCGAGAAGCTCGTCTTCATGAACCAGCGCAACCGCTGACTTGCACACAAGCATGCCTGAGCGCTTCGTTCGCCCCCTGGCGCAGGCCACAGGCTTCATCGCCGGGGCGCTGCTCGGCTATGCGCTGGCGCGCGAGCTCGGCATCGACCTGCTGCTGGACCCCTACGGCACGCGCGCCATCGTGGCGATCGCCGCCGTAGGCCTGGGCGGCGGCATCGGCATCGGCGCCGCACGCCACTGGTGTGACGGACACGGTCATGCCGAGCGACCCGACCCCCGCACCGAGGACTGACCCATGAGCTTTGTCCAACCCGTCACCTTGCGCGATCGCGGCCTGCGCCTGGAGCCGCTGGCGCTCGCGCACGAAGCAGGCCTTGCGGCCGCCGCTGCCGATGGCGCGCTCTGGCGCATTCGCGTGACCTCCGTGCCCGAGCCCGCCGACACCCGCGCCTACATCGAAACCGCGCTGGCGGCGCGCGCGGCGGGCAAGCGCTTTGCCTTTGCCGTGATCGACGAGGCCAGCGAGCGCGTGCTGGGCAGCACGAGTTACCACGACATCCTCCCCGCGGTGCGCCGCGTGGAGATTGGCTACACTTGGTATGCCCAGAGCGTGCAGCGCACGCACGTGAACACCAGCTGCAAACTGCTGATGATGGGCCACGCCTTTGACACCCTGGGCTGCCACGTGGTGGGCTGGCGCACCGACAACTACAACTTTGCCAGCCAGCGCGCGATCGAGCGCCTGGGCGCGCGCAAGGACGGCGTGATCCGCGGCCACGCGCTGCGCCGCGACGGCAGCATCCGCGACACCGTGATGTACAGCATGCGCGCCGGTGAATGGCCCGAGGCGCGGGCGCAGTTGCTCTATTTACTGGAGCGCCACACGCACACTTGACGGGCGTTTGAACGACATTCCATGCTGATCGACTTCTTCTACACCCTGCGCGCCGCCAAGCTGCCGGTATCGGTCAAGGAGTTCCTCGCGCTGCTTCAGGCGCTCAAGGCCGGCGTGGTCGGGCCGCTGTCGAGCGATGCGTGGAGCATGGACGATTTCTATCACCTCGCGCGCACCGTGCTGGTCAAGGACGAAAAGCACTACGACAAGTTCGACCGCGCCTTTGCCGCCTACTTTCACGGCGTCGAACTGCTGGCCGACTTCAGCAAGAAGATTCCGGCCGACTGGCTGCGCCAGATGCTCGAGCGCGAACTCACGCCCGAGCAGAAGGCAGCGATCGAAAAGATGGGCTGGGACGAACTGATGCAGACGCTGAAAAAGCGCCTGGAAGAGCAGAAGGAGCGCCACGAGGGCGGCAGCAAGTGGATAGGCACGGGCGGCACCAGCCCGTTTGGCCACGGCGGCTACAACCCGCAGGGCGTGCGCATCGGAGGCAGCGGCAAGAACAAGAGCGCGGTGAAGGTGTGGGAGCAGCGGGCCTACCGCGACTACGACGACACGCAAGAGCTCGGTACGCGCAACATCAAGGTTGCGCTGCGGCGCCTGCGCAAGTTCGCGCGCGAGGGCAATGAGCTCGAGCTGGATCTGCCGGACACCATCCGCAGCACGGCGGCCAATGCCGGCTGGCTGGACATCAAGATGGTGCCCGAGCGCCACAACAACGTGAAAGTGCTGCTGCTCATGGACGTGGGCGGCACCATGGACGAGCACATCCAGCGCGTCGAGGAGCTGTTTTCCGCCGTCAAGGCCGAGTTCAAGCACCTGGAGTTCTATTACTTCCACAACTGCGTCTACGACTACCTGTGGAAGAACAACCGTCGGCGCTTCGCCGAAAAATTCCCCACCTGGGACATCATCCGCAAGTACAACAAGGACTACAAGCTGATCTTCGTGGGCGACGCGACCATGAGCCCCTACGAGATCCTGCAGCCCGGCGGCAGCGTGGAATACAACAACGAGGAAGCCGGCGCCGAATGGCTGCAGCGCCTGACGAACGCGTTTCCGAAATTCGTCTGGATCAATCCCGAGCCGCAAGGGGTGTGGCAGTACCGCCAGAGCATTGCCATCGTCCAGCAGCTCATGGGCCAGCGCATGTTTGCGCTCACGCTCAAGGGCCTGGAAGACGCGATGCGCATGCTCTCCAAGTAGGCTGGCTGGCATCGCCTTCGCGCCGCCCGCACCCGTTCAACGCGGCAGCCGGCGCCGCGCGGCCCCCGTGCTGCTACGCTTGACCTCCCCCGCGCGCCGCACGCCCGGCGCGCCGGGCACGCCGCTTGCCTCGGGCGGCGTTTGCCACAATCTCGACCATGACCCTGCCCTTTTCCACGCCCGCACGCCGCCTGCAAGGGCTGCTCATGCTGGCGTTGGCGCTGCTGCTGGGCGCCTGCAGCCTGATGCCGGGAGCGGCTGCGCCGCAGGACGATGAGGCCGCCGCGCCGCCGCCCACCTTCACCCTGCGGGTCGAGGCCGATGACCCGGCGGCGCAGACCCTGTTGCAAAAGCACCTGGAGCTGCAGCGCTACCTGCTGCTACCCGACCTGACCGCAAGCGAGCTGCAGCGCCTGAGCCTGACGGTGCCCGACAACGCTCGTGAACTGCTGGCCACGCTGGGCTACTTCGAGCCCGAGATCACGCTCAACACCTCCGACAGCGAGCCGCCACAGATCACCGTCAGCGTGCGAACCGGCGCGCAGACGCACATCCGCAGCACGAAGATCAGCCTCAGCAGTCCCGACGGCGACGAAGCGGCGCGCGCACGCCGCGAGCAGCGCCTGCAAAACAGTTTTGCGCTGCAACCGGGCGCCGCCTTCACCCAGCACGACTGGAGCCAGGCCAAGACCGAGGGGCTGCGCAGCCTGCAGCAGCGGCGTTACCCGGTAGCGCGCATTGCCGACAGCCGCGCCGACATCGACGCCGATGCGGCCGAGGCCGAGCTCAGCGTCGATTACGCGAGCGGCCCGGCCTACCGCTTCGGCACGCTGACCATCGAAGGCGGCGAGCGCTACGACAGCACCGGCACCGCGCGCATCGCCCGCCTGCCCACGGGCGAGATCTACAGCGAAAGCGCGCTGCTCGACGCCCAGCAGCGCCTGGCTTCGAGCGGCTATTACGACAGCGTCTTCCTCACGCTCGAAACCGACGAGGCCAAGGCCGAGCCCGGCGATGCGCCCGGCGAAGTGAGCGCGCCGGTGATCGCCCATGTGCGCGAGGCTAAGCTGCAGAAGGCGGTGTTCGGCGTGGGCTTTTCCACCGACAGCGGCGCGCGGCTGTCGCTGGACCACACGCACAACCGCCTGCCCTGGCTGGGCTGGCGCGCGCTCAGCAAGGTGCAGCTGAGCAACAAGCTCAAGAGCCTGTCCAGCGACTGGATGGGCCTGCCCAACGCCGAAGGCTGGCGCTGGAGCGGCGGCGCGCTGCTCAAGCGCGAAACCACCGGCAGCTTCGTCACCGACAGCACCCAGTGGCGCTTTGGCCGCAACCAGAGCAGTGAACACATCGAACGCAGTCAGTGGCTGCAGTACGACCTGAGCCGCAGCCACGGCGAGGACGCCCCGCCCATGGCCGCCACATTCAGCGCCAACTGGGGCTGGACGCTGCAACACCTGAACCGGCCCACGGCCCCCACGCGCGGCTGGGCAGTGGCGGCCGAGCTCGGCGCGGGCACCACGCTGCGCAGCTCGCACGACCCCTTCGTGCGCGCACGCCTGCGCGGCCTGACTTTCATCGGGCTGGGGCGGGTGCAGATGAACGAACACATCAGCCGCAGCAGCCGCATTGCCCTGCGTCTGGAGGGCGGCGCGCTGCTCGCGCGCAAGCAGGCGGCGCTGCCGGCGACACTGCTGTTCCTGACCGGCGGCGACACCAGCGTGCGCGGCTACGCCTGGCAAAGCATAGGCGCGCGTGTGCAGGGCGACCAGATTTATGGCGGGCGCTACATGACGGTGGCCAGCGTCGAATGGCAGCGGCCGATTGCGCTGGCGGGCAACCTCACCGATTTCGAGACCGCCGCCTTCGTCGACATGGGCGCAGTCGGCGATACGCCGGCGCAGATGCGCCCGCGCGTAGGCGTAGGCGCAGGCCTGCGCTGGACCAGCCCGGTGGGGCCGCTGCAGGCCGACCTTGCCTGGGGCGTGCAATCGCGCAAGCTCAGGCTGCACCTGCGCCTGGGCTTCAGCTTCTGAGGCCACAGGCGCGGCCGCCGGGCACACCGGATGCCGGGGAATCTGCAAGAATCCAGGCCATGCACCTGGCCGCCAGCGCGCTTTTTGCTTGCGCGCTCGCCTCCGTAACCGGCGCAGCGGCGCTGGCGGGGCGCAAGGCCAATCCGCCCGCACGCGGCCGGCGCAGCGCCCGCCCTGCGTGTGGCCGGCGGCCTGAGGCCAGGCGCTGAAATTTCTCGTGGCCCCAGGGGCTGCGCTCTCTTGCCTTGACTGCACCCAAGCCCAACCCATCCCCACCCGCTCCCGCAGTGCGGCCGCGGCGGCGCGCCTGGCGCATGCTGGGCCGCGCGCTGGTGGCGTTGGTGCTTCTGCTGCTCACCGCGCTGGCCGCGCTCTGGGGCTGGGCGGGCAGCGAGGGCTCGCTCGCCACCGTACTGCGCCTGGCCACGCGCGAGCTGCCCGCGCCGATGCAGCTCGACGCCAGGGAGGTGCGCGGCACGCTGCTGCATGGCGGGCAGATCGGACAAGTGCATTTCAGCCAACCCGGCCTGGCGCTGCAACTGCAGGGGCTGCGCATCGCCTGGCAGCCGCTGGCGTTGCTGCACGGCGAGCTGCTCGTGACCGAGCTGCACGCGCAGCGCATCGCTCTTGCCCCGCAACCGCGCCCCGACCCGGAGCCTGAAGAGAGCACGCCGCTGCAGCAGGTGGTGCTGCCGCTGCGCATCAGCACGCCGCTGTCGGCCGACGAAATCGTCTGGAGCGCACCGGGCGAAGGCGCGCCGCCTACGATCACCGCACTGCGCGGCCACTACGACTGGGACGGGCGCGAGCATCGGCTGCGCATCGACGAGCTGCACTTTGCCGAGGGCAATTACCAACTGCAGGCCAGCCTGCAGGGCGCCGCACCCATGCAGCTCGAGGCGGCACTGCAGGCCAGTCTGCAAGCCCGGCTGGCGCCCGACGGCGCTCCCGTGGCAGCCAGCGCACAGCTACGGGCCGCTGGCCCGCTGTCCGGGCGCGCTGCGCGCCTGGCCTTGAGCGCCCAGCTCAAGGGTGAAGACGGCAATCCGCTGCAGGCGCAGGCCAGCGCGACCGTGCTGCCCTGGGCCGCGCAGCCGCTGCACGAAGCCAGCGCGCAATTGCAGGCGCTCAACCTCGCGCTGCTCTGGCCGGGCGCGCCGCAGACCGCACTCGCCGGGCAGCTTTCGCTACAACCACAGGAGCAGTTAGCGCAGGCAGGGTGGGCGTTACAGGCCGATTTGACCAATGATTTAGCCGGCCCCTGGGACGCGGGCCGCCTGCCCTTGAGCGCGCTGCAGGCGAGCGCCCGGTTTGACGGCTCGCTGCTCGCGCTGCACAGCGCCCGCCTCGAAGTGGGCAGCGGCCACATCGAGCTGCAGCAGGCGCGCTACGAGCTTGAAAGCGGCAAGCTGCAAGCCAGGCTCGGCGTGCACGCACTGAACCCCGCTCTGCTGCACCGGCAACTGCAAGCCGCGCCGGTGAATGGCGAGATCAGCGCTTCTGGTTCGCTGAAGGACGGCCTGGATCTGCAGGCCAGCCTGAGCGCCGCCGCCGCGCACCAGCGCGACCGCTGGCAGTTTGAGCGCTTGCAGCTCAAGGCCCGCTGGCAGGAAGAAGCGCTGAACGTCTCCACGCTGACGCTGGCCGCGCTGCAGGCCAGGCTGCAGGCGAGCGAGCTCAGGCTCGACCTGGCGGCGCGCGCCGGCAGCGGACAACTCAGCGCCAGTGTGCCCGGCGCCAGCCTGCAATTGCAGGGCGAGCTGGCGCCGCGCCGTGGCAAGGGCGAAATCGAGCTCGCGCTCAAGAGCGCGCAGGCGCTGCAAGAGTGGCTGGGCGCGCTGCCCCTGCCCTTGCCGCTGCCGAGCGAACTGACGCAAGCCCAGTTCAAGGGACAGGGGCAGCTGCAGGCCCAGTGGCAGGGCGGCTGGCAGACGCTGCTGGACGCCGCCCAGGGAAAGAGCGCCGCCGACGCGCCCACGCTCCAGGCCACACTGGAGCTGCCACAACTGGACTACCGCCCCGCCGCTGGCGCCCCGCTGGCGCTGCGCCAACTGCAAGCCCGCCTGGAGGGCACGCCCGCGAACATGGCGCTGAGCCTGGGCGCCAGCGCCAGCCAGGGTCAGGACGAGGCCATGCTCAGCGCCAGCGTGCAACTGCGGGGCAGCGCCGGCGTGCTGGGCCAGGGGCGCTGGCAGGCGCAACTCTCCGAGCTCTCGCTGCAGGCACGCCAGGGCCGGCGCCCGGGACCTTGGCGGCTGCAACTGCAGGCGCCGCTCACGCTCGCGGTGCAAAGTGCGGGCGGGCTCAAGATCGAGACCGGCCCGCTTGCCGCTCGCCTCCAGGGGCCGCAAGCGGGCAGCGCGACGCTGCAGGCCGACCCGGTGCAGTTGAGCCTGCCCTCGGGGGGTGACCAGCCCTCGGCGCTGCGCCTGAGCAGCCACGGCAGCCTGCGCGACTTGCCGCTGGCCTGGGCCAACGCGCTGGACGCCGAGCCCACGCCGCTGCTGCAGCGCCTGGGCCTGGGTGGCGACCTGGTGCTGGCCGCCGACTGGGACGTGCAGATGGGCGAGGCGCTGCAGGCCAGCGTCACGCTGCGGCGCAGCGGCGGCGACCTGCAACTGCCGATCGAAGGCCAGAGCAGCGCCGCCGGCCTGCGCCAGTTGCAGCTGCAAATGCTTGCAGACGAGCGCGAGCTCAAACTGGACGCCGCCTGGGACAGCGAGCGCGCCGGCCAGGCCAGCGCAGAAGCCCGCCTGCCCCTGGAGCGCGTGGGCGGCGCCTGGCGGCTTGCACAGGACGCGCCGCTGTCCGGGAGCGCGCACGCGGCGCTGCCCGACGTGGGCGTGTGGTCCATGTTCGCGCCGCCGGGCTGGCGCGTGCACGGCAGCCTGGGCGCGCAGGTGCAGCTGGCGGGCAGCCTGGGCTCGCCACAACTGAGCGGCACGCTCAGCGCCGACGACTTTGCGGTGCGCTCGGTGATCGACGGCATCGACCTGCGCGACGGGCGGGTGCGCGCCCGCCTGCAGGGCGAGCAGTTGCAGGTCACCGAACTCTTCGTGCGCGGCGGCAGCGGCAGCGGCGCACGCATCCTCGGGCCCAGCGGCAATCTGACGCGCGCGCCCAGCGACGGCGGCAGCCTGCGCGGCAGCGGCCTGATCACCTGGCAGGGCGCGCAGGTGCGCATGGACATGAACGCCGAGGCCGAGGCACTGCAACTGCTAGTGCGCGCCGACCGCCAGTTGAGCTTGTCGGGCAAGCTGCACGCGCAACTGCAGGATGGACAGCTGATGCTCAGCGGTCAGCTCAAGGCGGACCGCGCAAGCATTCTGCTGCCCGACGACAGCGCGCCCAAGCTGAGCGATGACGTGGTGGTGCACGGCGGCGACGCGCCCACGGAGCAGACCGAAGAGGACACCCGGGTCCACGCGGCCAGCGCGCCGGCCATGGACATCGAGCTCGATCTGGGCGACGACTTCGCGGTGCAAGGCCACGGCCTGACCACGCGGCTCAAGGGCCAGCTCAGGATCACCAGCGACGGCAAGAGCGGCCCCATGCCGCGCGTGCTGGGCGAGATCCGCACCGAGCAGGGACGCTACCGCGCCTGGGGCCAGGTGCTGGACGTGGAAACCGGGCTGCTGCGCTTTTCCGGCGCGGCGGACAACCCGCAGCTGGACATCCTGGCGCTGCGCCCGCAGATCAGCGAGCGCGTGGGCGTGCAGGTCAGCGGCAGCGCGCTGGCGCCGCGCGCGCGGCTGTACTCCGACCCCGAGATGCCGGACGCGGAAAAGCTCTCCTGGCTGGTGCTGGGGCGCAGCGCCGCCGCCGGCGGGGCCGAAGCCGCGCTGATGCAGCAGGCGGCGCTGGCCTTGCTCAGCGGCGGGGGCGATCCGGCCGGCGGCGTGGCGCAGCGCCTGGGGCTCGACGAGATCGGCTTTCGCGGCCCCGACGGCGCGAGCGGCCTGAACGGCGCCGCGCTCACGCTGGGCAAGCGCCTCTCGCGCAGGCTTTACGTCGCCTACGAACACAGCCTGGCCGGCGCCATGGGCACGCTCTACATCTTCCTGGACCTGTCGCGCAGCCTGACGCTGCGCGGGCAGACCGGGGCGCAAAGCGCGCTCGACCTGATCTACACCCTGCGCTATGATTGAGGCCAAATTGGCCTGCAACGCTTGACCCACAAGCGCTGGCAGCTATCAATTTTATATAGCCCCGATTTTCCCCGCCACGGGCATGCCCGTACAATCGGCCGTTTTCCGCCGCCGTAGTTCAATGGATAGAACGGGCGCCTCCTAAGCGCCAGATGCAGGTTCGATTCCTGCCGGAGGCGCCATTTGCTGCGCAGCGTGCAGACCGCCCTCCTCACCGCCATCGCCATGCTGGCTTTCGCCGCCAATTCGGTGCTGGCGCGCATGGCGCTGTCGGACGGCGCCATCGACCCCCTGGCCTACACCGGCATACGCCTGAGCGCCGGCGCCGCCGTGCTGGTGTGCGCCGCGCTCTGGCATGCGCGGCGCAAGCAGGCAGGCACTGCCCGGGGCGTCGGTGCGCCTGCCAGGCTGCCTGCTGGCTGGCTGGGCGGCAACTGGCAAGGGGCCTTCTCGCTCACGCTGTATGCGGCCACCTTCTCCGTGGCCTACGTCATGGTGCCTACGGGGCCGGGCGCGCTGATCCTGTTTGCCTTCGTGCAGATAGGCATGCTCGCCTGGGCGGTGTACCGGGGCGAGCGGCCCGCGCCGCTGGAATGGCTGGGCATGGCCATCGCCTTTGCCGCGCTGGTCTATCTGGTCTCGCCCGGACTCGTGGCGCCGCCGCTGCTGGGCGCGGCGCTGATGGCGGTCGCCGGCGTGGCCTGGGGCGCGTACTGCCTGGTGGGGCGCGGCTCGCAGGCGCCGGTAGCCGATTCCGCCGGCAACTTCGCACGCAGCGCGCCGGCCGGTCTGGTGCTGATCGCCATCGGGCTGCTGCGCCTGCGCCCAAGCTGGCAGGGCGTGGCCCTGGGCTTGGTGTCGGGCGCGATCACCTCGGGGCTGGGCTACATCATCTGGTACCGCGCCCTGCCCCGGCTTTCGCGCTCGCGCGCCGCGCTGGTGCAGCTCACGGTGCCGGCGATCGCGGCTGCGGGCGGCGTGGTCTTCATCGGCGAAGCCATCACCACGCGGCTGGTGCTCGCCACCCTGGGCATCACCGGCGGCGTGGCGCTGGCGCTGCTGGCCTCCAGGCATCGAAAGCCCGCCGCAGAACGTGCATGAGTGGCGCTCGGTGAGCTGCAGATGCAGTGTTTCTCACTTTGATCCTGGGCAGGTCGAACAATGAGAAAAACGGCGCAAACGTCCCGCCAGCCTGCACCCGTCAGCGCGTAGGGCAACCACAACGAAACGCAGCTCGGGCTGCAATTGCGTGGCGCGCGCCCTGCTTGATGCAAACGCATTGGTTGCCCTGTGCGCCGTAGCCTGCAGGGCAAGGGCTGTTCTTGGGAATGACGATTTTCGGGTCTGGCGAATTGGCCACGCAATAGTTGCTTTGGGCAGCCCAACCGATGGGGCAAGAGGCATTTTCAGAAATCGCCGGTTTGGCATTTGCACCTGAAAGGAAGCTATTTCCCTGCGCGGAATATTCGGGGGGGCAGGCCCCGTTTTCTGCCATTGGCATGGCCGGCATGAACATGGGTCTTCTGCCTTGAAGCAGCGCAGGAGCGACGCCGTGCGCTTTTTGTATCGTGACACGCGGCAAGCTGGAGCAGTCGCCTGTTCGGCCTGTCAGCGGCCGGGAAATATTGCAGGTACGGGCCTTGCCGGGCCGGCAGCGGATCGGCTTGCAAAAACGCGGATTGCCGCAAGGTATATGAATTCCCCGATCAGGAAGTTTCATGGGCGTCTTCCGGACCGCATTTTGCGGGCCCGAAAACTCGAAAAAGCCCGGAATCTGTTCCTGGAATTTTCTGCGGCTCAAGTCTGCGCACCGCCGTGCAGATTTTCCTTGTCTAATTTTGAAAGGCTCCGCCATGCATTCCCTGAACCATGATTACCCCGAATTGCTGTTGAAGCCCGCGCAAACGCCCTGCCTGTCGCTGTACCAGCCGACCCACCGCCAGCACCCCGACAAGGTGCAAGACCCGATCCGGTTTCGCAACCTGGTCAAGCAGCTCGAAGAGTCGCTGCGCCAGAAGTACCCGCAGCGGGAGGTAGCGCCGCTGCTCGCGCCGTTCGAGGTGTTGGCGGGCGAGGACGCTTTCTGGAACCACACCAGTGATGGCTTGGCGGTGCTGAGCGCGCCCGGGCTGTTTCGCGTCTATCGCCTGCCGCGCCCGGTCGCTGAGCTGGCCGTGGTGGCCGACAGCTTTCACACCAAGCCGCTGGTGCGCATTACCCAGTCGGCCGACCGATTCCAGGTGCTGGGTCTGAGCCGCGACCGCTTCACGCTGTACGAAGGCAACCGCGACGGTCTGGTGCAGGTGCAGGCGCTGGACGGGGCGGCGCAAACGGCCGCCGACATGCTGGGCCTGGAGGCCGACAGCCGCGAAGGCGCGCACCGCACCTACGGGCCGCAGGGCGACGCTGCCTGGCAAGGCACCGACGTCAAGCAGGACGCGGCCGACCGGGACATCGAGCAATTCTTCCGCGCCGTGGACCAGGCGCTGATTCGGCGCAATGGCAAGGCGAACGGCATGCCGCTGATCCTCGCGGCGCTGCCCGAGCACCACCATCTGTTTCGCACCGTGAGCAAGAACGCCCAGTTGTTGCCGCAGGCGATCGACATCAACCCCGAGGCGCTGGACGTCGATGCGCTGCGCGAGCGCGCCTGGGCGCTGCTGCAGCCGTATTACCTGGAGCGCCTGTCCGACCTGGTCGATCGCTACGGCGCCGCGTCGGCCCAGGGGCAGGGTTCCAACCTGCTCGACGACATCGCCCAGGCGGCCGCCCAAGGCCGCGTGGCCACGCTGCTGGTCGAAGCCGACCGGCTGGTGCCGGGGCGCTTCGACGCGCACAGCGGCAAGCTCACCGCAGGCCAGCTCGACGACCCGCAAACCGACGACTTGCTGGACGACCTGGCCGAGCAGGTGCTGCGCACCGGCGGCGAGGTGGTGATGGTGCCGGCCGGCCGCATGCCCACCGACACCGGCGCAGCGGCGGTGTTCCGCTTTTGAACGAGGCGCGCGAACGGCGCGGCGTCCGGCGCCTTGAGCGCAGGTGGCTCCCCACGGCAAGCGCTTGCGCCCTGTCAGCGATCTGAGCTGGCCGGGCTCAGGCGCCGCGAAACATGAAGTACACCGCGCCCATCAGGCACAGACCGGCCCAGAGGTAGTCCCACTTGAGCGGCTCGTGCAGATAGAGCAGCGCAAACGGCACGAACACCGACAGCGTGATCACCTCCTGCATGATCTTGAGCTGGGCCACGCTGAATTCGGTATGGCCGATGCGGTTGGCCGGTACCTGCAGCAGGTATTCAAACAGCGCAATGCCCCAGCTGGCCAGCGCTGCGGCCCACCAGGGGAAGCTGCTCATGTTCTTCAGGTGGGCATACCAGGCAAAGGTCATGAAGACGTTGCTGGCTGCCAGCAGCAAGATGGTCTGCAGGGAAACGGGAAGGGTGTGAAGCCAGCTCATGGCGTGCGCTGTCCGGGGGGTGACGGCCGAAGGCGTGATTACACGCCAGAATCGCGCCATGAGAATCGAACTGCCCGAAGAGAAAAAACTGGTGCACCAGAGCACCATCGTCATGCGCTGGGGCGACATGGATGCGATGGGCCACCTGAACAACACCGTCTATTTCCGCTACATGGAAATTGCGCGGCTGGACTGGCTGATGGCGGCCGGCTGCCCGATCAACCCGCAGGGCGAGGGCGTGGTGATTGCCAACGCCTTCTGCAACTTCATCCGCCAGCTTGAATTTCCCGCCGAGGTGCTGGTGCGCACCTACGTGAGCAAGCCCGGGCGCTCGTCCTTCGACACCTGGGCGGTGATGGAGCGCAGCGACCAGCCGGGTGTGGTGCACGCCACCGGCGGCGCCACCGTGGTCTGGGTGGATTTTCCGCGGCAAAAGTCCATGCCGCTGCCCGACGAGCTGCGCCGGCTGGTGAGCTGAAGGCGCCCGGCGCGCCCCGCAGCCTCAGCTCGATTCGTCGCCCAGGTAGGCGGCGCGCACGCGCGGGTCGGCCAGCAGTTCCTCGCCCGTGCCTTCCATGGTAAGCAGGCCCGACTCCATCACGTAGCCGCGGTCGGCAATCGCCAGCGCGCGGCTGGCGTTCTGCTCGACCAGCACGATGGTCACCCCAAGCGCGTAGACGTCGCGCACCACCTCGAAGATGGTGTCCACCAGGATGGGCGACAGGCCCATGGAAGGCTCGTCGAGCAGCAGCACCTTGGGCCGCGCCATCAGCGCGCGGCCCATGGCCAGCATCTGCTGCTCGCCGCCGCTCATGGTGCCGGCCAGTTGGTTCTTGCGCTCGCGCAGGCGCGGAAAGATGCCGAAGACCTTTTCCACGTCCTCGGCGATGCCGGCCTGGTCGTCGCGCGTGTAGGCGCCCATGAGCAGGTTCTCGGTGATGCTCATGCGCGCGAACACGCCGCGGCCCTCGGGCACCATCACCAGGCCTTCCTTGACCATGTCCCAGGGGCCGCGGCCCTTGATGGGGCGGCCCAGGTATTCGATGTCGCCGTCGCTTGCGCCCAGCATGCCGGTGATGGCCTTCATCGTCGTGGTCTTGCCCGCGCCGTTGGAGCCGATGAGCGACACCAGCTCGCCCTCGCGCACCTGCATGTCTATGCCCTTGACCGCCTGAATGCCGCCATAGGCCACCTTCAGGCCCTTGACGCTCAGCAGCACGGGCTTGTCCTTGTCTGCCATTTCAATGCCCTCCCGTGCCCAGATAGGCTTCGATCACCTTGGGGTCCTTCTGCACCTCGGCCGGCGTGCCTTCGGCAATCTGCTTGCCGTAGTCCAGCACCGTGACGCGGTTGCACAAGCCCATGACGAGCTTGACGTCGTGCTCGATCAGCAAGATGGTGCTGCCGTCGCCGCGGATGCGGTCGATCAGCTCGCGCAGCGCCACCTTCTCGGTCGCGTTCATGCCGGCGGCCGGCTCGTCCAGCGCCACCAGGAGCGGGTCTGTAGCCAGTGCGCGGGCAATCTCCAGGCGCCGCTGGTCGCCGTAGGACAGCGTGCGCGCCTTGTAGTCGGCGTACTCCGACAACCCCACGTACTCCAGCAGCTCGCGCGCGCGGTGCAGGATGGCCTTTTCCTCGCGCCGAAAGCCGCTGCTGCGAAACACCGCGCCGAACAGACCCGAGTGCGTGCGCACATGGCGCCCGACCATGACGTTCTCCAGCGCCGTCATCTCGGCAAACAGGCGGATGTTCTGGAAAGTGCGCGCAATGCCGGCCTTGGCCACCAGGTGCACCGCGTGTGGCGCATACGGTTTGCCGCCGAGCTCGAAGCTGCCGCTGTCGGGCGTATACAAACCGGTGATCACGTTGAAGAAAGTGGTCTTGCCGGCGCCGTTGGGGCCTATCAGGCCGTAGATCTGGCCCTTGCGTATCGTGATGCCCACGTCCGAGAGCGCCTGCAAGCCGCCAAAGCGCTTGGAGATGCCCGAGACCTTGAGCACTATCTCGTTGGATGCTTGTGTCATGACTTTGCCGATTCAGGATTTGCGCACCAGCGATTTGCCGTGCTCGGGCGAAGGCCAGATGCCACGCGGGCGCATCAGCATGACGACGATCATGGCCGAGGCGATGAGGAGCTGGCGCAGGATGGCCGCGTCCAGCCGCCCGCCGGTCAGCTCCTGCAGCGGCCCGGCCACGTAGCGCAGCACCTCGGGCAGCGCGGCCAGCAGGATGGCGCCCAGAATCACGCCGGGGATGTGCCCCAGGCCGCCGAGCACCACCATGGAGACGATCATGATCGACTCCATCAGGCTGAAGGACTCGGGCGAGACAAAGCCCTGGAAGGCGCCGAAGATCACGCCGCAGACGCCGCCAAAAGACGCGCCCATGCCGAAGGCCAGCAGCTTCATGTTGCGCGTGTTGATGCCCATGGCCTTGGCCGCGACCTCGTCCTCGCGGATCGCCATCCAGGCACGGCCTATGCGCGAATCCTGCAGCCGGTAGCAGATGAACACCGTCAGCAGCATCAGCACCACGATCAGGTAGAAGTACAGCGTGACCGAGGGTATTTCCAGCCCGAAGAGGCTGTGCGGTTTGGAAAAATTGATGCCGAACATGTGCACCGGGTCCACGTTGGCAATGCCCTTGGGGCCGTTGGTGATGTTCAGCGGCTGGTCCAGGTTGTTCATGAAGATGCGGATGATCTCGCCAAAGCCCAGGGTCACGATGGCCAGGTAGTCGCCGCGCAGCTTGAGCACCGGTATGCCCAGGATCACGCCGGTGACGGCCGCCAGCAGCAGCGCCAGCGGCATCGCCCACCAGATCGAGATGTGCAGGCCCTGCGGGAACATCGCGGCAATCGCCGGGAAGTTGTCCGTCAGATGGGGCGACGCCAGCAGCGCATAGCCAAACGCCCCCACGGCGTAGAAGGCGACGTAGCCCAGGTCGAGCAGTCCGGCGTAGCCGACCACGATGTTCAGCCCCAGCGCCAGCATGATGTAGAGCAGCGTCAGGTCGGCGATGCGCACCCAGGCGTTGCCGAACTGCTGCAGGATCAGCGGCAGCACCAGCAGTCCTATGCCCCAGGCGAGGTATTTGATGACTTTCTTGTCCATGTGTCGTCTCCTCTCAGGCGCGGTCCGCGACACGCTCACCCAGCAGGCCCGAGGGGCGCAGCGTCAGGATGATGATGAGCACGATGAAGGCAAAGATGTCGGTGTACTGGCTGCCCAGCACGCCGCCCGTCAGGTCGCCGATGTAGCCCGAGCCTATGGCCTCGATCAGCCCCAGCAGCACGCCGCCGATGACGGCCCCGGCCAGGTTGCCGATGCCGCCGAACACCGCCGCCGTGAAGGCCTTGAGGCCGGGCAGGAAGCCCATGGTGTGAAAGGCGGTGCCGTAGTTGGCCGCCCACATCACACCCGCGATGGCGGCCAGGATGGCGCCGATCACGAAGGTGGCCGAGATCACCATGTCCGGCTTGACGCCCATGAGCGATGCCACGCTCGGGCTCTCCGCGGTGGCGCGCATCGCACGCCCGAGCTTGGTATAGCCGACGACGTAGACCATCAGCGCCAGCGACACGACGGTGATCGAGAGGATGAGGATCTGCGTCGGCGTGATCACCGCGCCGCCGATGAAGTAGGGCTCCACCGGCAGCAGCGCCGGATAGGGCTTGTAGGTCGGCTTCCAGATCATCATCGCCACCGTCTGCAGGAACAGCGACATGCCGATGGCGGTGATCAGGGGCGCCAGACGCGGACTGTTGCGCAGGCGCTTGTAGGCGACCTTTTCCACGCAGAAGTTGAGCACCGCCGCCAGCACGCAGGCAATCAGCATCGAAATCAGCAACATGGCCCAGCCGGGCAGGTAAGTCATGTGCTCCTGCATGTAGCCCACGCAGGTCCAGCTGATCAACGCCCCGAACATCAGCACCTCGCCATGGGCGAAGTTGATGAGCTGGATGATGCCGTAGACCATGGTGTAGCCCAGCGCGATGAGGGCGTACATGCTGCCCAGAACCAGACCATTGATGATCTGCTGCAGCAGGATTTCCATAAAGACAGTCCTTCTAGGGTGGTGCGTCAGCGCACACACGGCACGAGGTGCCGCCTGCTTGCCGCAGCCTGGGGCGCCACCGCCAGCCCCCGAGCAGGACTGGACGGCACTTGCAGACCGTGCCGTGAAGCCGGCACCACGGCCTTTTGGGCCCGGACCGGAATCACGCCTTCACACGCGTTTGACAAACGACCCCCGGCAAAAACGATCCGGAAGGTCGGCGGGCGCGATTTTGGCACGGTATGACCCGGCGCCCGCAGGGCAGAGACACGGGTTTTCCCTTGGAAGACCACACTAGCGCGCCCTGCCGGCGCGCGTAAAAAGATAGATGCCGGCCAGCACCAGGGCGGTGCCGGCGATCATCGAGGGCGTGATCGCCTCGCTCAGCAGCCAAGCCGCGAGCACGATGGTGGACAAGGGTCCGAGCATGCCGGTCTGCGCGGTCAGCGCCGCGCCGATGCGCTCAATCGCCAGCATCACCATGAGCACCGGCGCGGCGGTGCAGGCGGTGGCATTGAGCAGCGACAGCCAGATCACCTCGGGCGCGACCAGCGCCGCCGACAGCGGCCTCACCAGCAGGAACTGCAGCACGCAGCAGACGCTGGCCACGCTGGTGGCCAGGCCCACCAGGCGCAGCGCGCCCACGCGCCGCACCATGGCGCCGCTGTAGACGAGGTAGAAGGCATAGCTCAGGGCGCTGCCAAACACCAGCAGCACGCCCCAGGCGATATGCCCGCCGGCTTTGCTGCCCGACATGGCCTCCACGCCAAAGACCAGCACCACGCCGCAGTAGCTCAGCAGCATGGCAAGCATCTGGCCGCGGCCCATGCGCTCGCCATAGAGCAGCCAGCCGAGCAACATCACGATGGTCGGGTTCAGGTAGAGGATGAGCCGCTCCAGCCCCGCCGAGATGTAGGCCAGCCCGGCAAAGTCCAGAAAGCTCGCAAGGTAATAGCCGCACACCCCGAGCCCGACGATGCCGCGCCAGTCGCGCGCCGACAGGCGCGGCTGACCGCGCCCGGCCCACCAGGCCATGACGAGGAAGATGGGCAGCGCAAACAGCATGCGGTACATCAGCAGCGTGACCGCATCGACGCCGTAGCGATAGGCGAGCTTGACGATGATCGCCTTGCCGCTGAACGCGACCGCGCCGAGCGCCGCGAGCAAAAGCCCGTGTGCTGCGTTTTCAGGAGCTGCTGGCGCTTTGCCCGTCTGCGTTTGAGCCGGTTTCAATGCATATTCCTGAAAAGGCGCCGATGCATGCGCCTGAGCGACCACCAGACCGCCAGCGCAACGGCAGGAATGGCCGTGGCGGCGGTAGCCGGCGCGCTCCAGGGCCAGCCCAGCGCCTGCGCGCCCTGGGCCAGATAGCTGATCAGGCCGACGACGTAGTAGGTGATCGCGGCCACCGACAGGCCTTCCACCGTGGACTGCAGGCGCAGCTGCATGTCCTGGCGCCGGTTCATCGCCGCGAGCAATTGCTGGCTGCTTTGCTGCTGGGCGATCTCCACGCGCGTGCGCAGCAGATTGCTGGTACGCGAGACGCGCTCGGACAGCGCATTCTGGCGGCGCACCGCCCATTCGCAGGTGTTGCGCGCCGGGCTCAGGCGCCGGTCCATGAACTCGCCCAGGGTTTGCAGGCCGGCCAGCGGCGTCTCGCCGAGCTCGCGGATGCGCTGCGCCACCAGGTCGAAATACGCGCTGCTGGCGGAGAACCGCGCATGCGTGGCGGCGTACAGGCTCTCGACCTGGCCGGCCAGACGGGTGAGCTCGTCGAGCAGCCGGGGCTCGGCGTCGCGGTCGGCCAGGCGGATGGCTTCCGCGAGCTGCGCCAGCTCGCGCTCGGCCCGCGCCAGGGCCCCCGCCGCATCGCGCGCCAGCGGCAGGCCCAGCAGCGCGGTCATGCGGTAGGTTTCCATCTCCAGCAGGCGCTGCACCGTGCGCCCCAGGCGCCGTGGCGACAGGTTGCCCGCCAGCAGCACCATGCGCGAGCTGCCGTCGGCGCGCAGCGCGAAGTCGGTGTAGACCTCGGCCTGCCCGCCCGCCACGCAGGACGCCACCAGCGTGCCCTCTTGCAGCACCTGCGCCACCAGCGGCCCGTCGGCGTGGCTGCGCCGCTCCAGCACCCAGAGGTTGAGCCGGCACAGGCACTGCCCCGGCAGGCCGGCAAGCCATTCACCAGGCAGCGCGCTCAAGGCGGCGGCGGGCGGCTCTTGGCCAAGACCGTCGGGCGCCGCCAGCGCGGTCGCGAAGGTCCAAGAGACGAACTCGGTGTGCATCTCGCAGACCACGCGCAAGGGCCCCAGCTCGACGCGCCAATGCGTCGAGCCGGCCTGCGGCGGCGCCAGACCGCGCTCTTGCAGCAGCACTGCCAGATGGGCATGGCTCGCGTCGCGCTCGGGCGCGTCGGCCCACATCACCACATGGCTGATCGCCTGCGGGGCGGTGATGGGCTGGGGCGGGCGCGCATGGATCTCCGCGTGCAGCAGCGCACGCTGGGGATGCGAAGGCGGCGCGGTAGGTGCGGTCATGCAAGGTCTCCGAAAGCGCCGCCTGCGCGGCGCCAGCCTAGTCTTCGACGAAGGCCTCCTGGCGCTTCCTGCTGACGGCCGGCAGCAGCACCACGGCGACCATCAGCGCCGAGGCGATCAACAGCCCCGCGGACAGCGGCCGGGTGAAGAGCACGCTCCAGTCCCCGCGCGAGAGCAGCAGCGCGCGGCGCAGGTACTCCTCCATCATCGGCCCGAGGATCAGGCCGAGCAGCAGCGGCGCGGCTTCGAGCTCGAGCTTGTGAAACACGTAGCCGACCAGGCCGAAGAGCGCCACCATCCAGATGTCGAACTGGTTGTTGTTGTTGGTGTAGACCCCGAGCGCGCAAAACAGCACGATGGATGGAAACAGCCAGCGGTAGGGCACGGTGAGCAGCTTGATCCAGATGCCCACGAGCGGCAGGTTGAGCACGACGAGCATCAGATTGCCTATCCACATCGAGGCCACCAGCCCCCAGAACAGCTCGGGGTTGCTGCTCATCACCTGCGGCCCGGGCTGGATGTTGTGGATGGTCATCGCGCCAATCATCAGCGCCATCACCGGATTGGGCGGAATGCCCAAGGTCAGCATCGGAATGAAGGAGGTCTGCGCCCCGGCGTTGTTGGCCGATTCGGGCCCCGCCACGCCGCGGATGTTGCCCTCGCCAAAAGGCAGCTCGCCCTCGCCCAGGCGCGTCTTCTTCTCCAGCGTGTAGGAAGCAAAAGAAGACAGCACCGCCCCGCCCCCCGGCAGGATGCCCAGCACCGAACCGAGCGCCGTGCCGCGCAGCATCGCGGGCAGCATGCGCCGGAAATCCTCGGCCGTGGGCATGAGGCCAGCGACCTTGGCGGCAAACACCTCGCGATGCTCTGCCGGGCGCGAGAGGTTGGCGATGATCTCGCCATAGCCGAAGATGCCCATGGCGATAGGCACGAAGTCGATGCCGTCGATCAGGTCGGGAATGTCCAGTGCAAAGCGTACCGTGCCCGAATTCACGTCGGTGCCCACGAGGCCGAGCATCAGCCCGAGCACGATCATGCCTATGGCCTTGAGCAGCGAGCCCGAGGCCAGCACCACCGCGCCGATCAGACCCAGCACCATGAGCGAGAAATACTCCGCCGGGCCGAACTTGAAGGCCAGCTCAGTGAGCGGCGGCGCAAACGCCGCCAGCACCACCGTGCCCACGCAGCCCGCAAAGAACGAGCCGATGGCCGCCGAGGCCAGCGCCGGCCCGGCCCGGCCCCGGCGCGCCATCTGGTAGCCGTCTATGGTCGTGACCACCGAGGACACCTCGCCCGGCAGGTTAACCAGGATGGCCGTGGTCGAACCCCCGTACTGCGCACCGTAGTAGATGCCGGCGAGCATGATCAGCGCGGCCACCGGCGGCAGCGCGTAGGTCACCGGCAGCAGCATGGCAATCGTCGCCAGCGGCCCAATGCCCGGCAGCACGCCGATCAAGGTGCCCAGAAAGCAGCCGACGAAGCAATACACCAGGTTCTGCCAGGTGAAGGCGACGCCAAAGCCCAGGATCAAGTGGTCGAGCAGTTCCATGCGAGCGGTCTCGGCGGCGGCATTCAGCCCGTGAGGAATTGCGGCCAGACCGGCAGGTGCATGTTCAGCGCCTGCACGAAGACCAGGTAGCAGCCGGCGGCCAGCACCGTGGCCAGCACCAGGGCATCGCGCAGCCGGTATTCGCGGCTGGCCATGCCGGCGACCAGCACCAGCGCGTAGATCGCCACCATCAGCCCCATGCCCGGGATGTGCCAGGCGGGCAGGCCCACGAGCAGCAGGCCGAACAGCAGGTTGCCGCCGAGAATGAAGAACAGCGGGCGCCAGGCCCAGGCGCCGACGCGCCCGCCGCCTTCGGTCTCGATCACCAGCGCCTTGAACATGATGAGCACGCCCAGCAGCGCCAGCAGCACGCCCACCAGCAAGGGGAAATAGCCCGGGCCCATGCGCGCCGCGCTGCCCAGGGTGTAGCCGGTAGCGCCCCAGGCATAGCCCGTGCCCAGCACCAGAAACAGCAATCCGGCGAAGAAGTCCTTCTCGTTCTTGATCTTCACGAGCCCTACCCGCTCTCACGCGACAAGGCGCGAATTATCTGCGCAGGCCCTGCAGCGGCGCTCGCCGGCGCGGTGCGCCTCATTGCAGCGGCGGCGTGGCGGCCACCACCTCGCCTATCGTGGTCGCGCCCTCGGCCGCGCGCAGCGCCCCGGCCAGGCGCAGCTGACGCATGCCGTCGCTCACCGCCTGGCGGCGCAGCTCGTCGATCGAGGGGCTTTGCGAGATCTTGCCGCGCAGCGCCTCGGTCACGGTGAGCAGCTCGTAGATGCCCATGCGTCCGCGAAAGCCGGTCATGCGGCATTCGATGCAGCCTACCGGGCGGTAGGCGCGGTAGCCGCCGCTGAGCTTCCAGGGCCTGATGATCTCGGCGATCTCGGCCGGGTCGGCGTCGCGCTCGCGCCGGCGGCAGTGCGTGCACAGCGTGCGCACCAGGCGCTGCGCCAGCACCCCGAGCAGCGTGGCGTTGATCAGGTAGTAGGGCACGCCCAGCTCCATCAGGCGCGTGATGGCGCTGGGCGCGTCGTTGGTGTGCAGGGTGCTGAAAACCAGGTGGCCGGTGAGCGCGGCCTGGATCGCCATCTCGGCGGTTTCCAGGTCGCGGATCTCGCCGACCATGATGATGTCCGGGTCCTGGCGCATGAGCGAGCGCAAGCCCTCGGCAAAGGTGAAATCGATCTGCGGCTGCACCTGGGTCTGGTTGAAGCTCGGCTCGATCATCTCGATCGGGTCTTCCACGGTGCTGACGTTCACCTCTTCCGTGGCCACGCGCTTGAGCGTGGAATACAGCGTGGTGGTCTTGCCCGAACCCGTGGGGCCGGTGACCAGAATCACGCCGTGCGGGCGGGCGATGAGCTGCTCCCAGCGCGTCGCGTCGTGCGCGGTGAAACCCAGCGCGCTCAAGTCCTTGACGGTGTTGTCGGGGTCGAAGATGCGCATCACCATCTTCTCGCCAAAGGCCGTGGGCAGGGTGGACAGGCGCATTTCCACCTCCTGCCCGCCGGGGTTGCGCGTCTTGATGCGCCCGTCCTGGGGGCGGCGCTTTTCCACCACGTCCATGCGCCCGAGCAGCTTGATGCGCGCGACCATGGCGTTGAGCACGCCGATCGGAATCTGGTAGACGGTGTGCAGCACCCCGTCGATGCGAAAGCGGATCACGCCCTGCTCGCGCCGCGGCTCCATGTGGATGTCGCTCGCGCGCTGGTCGAACGCGTACTGCCACAGCCAATCGACCACGCGCACCACGCCCTGGTCGTTGGCGTCGAGCTGGCGATTGGCGCGCCCCAGCTCCACCAGTTGCTCAAAGCTGCTGCCGGCGGCGCTGGAGCCGCTCTTTTGCACCGAACGCACCGACTTGGCCAGCGCATAGAACTCCGCCGTGAAGCGGCTGATATCCTTCGGATTTGATAGCACCCTGCGCACGCTGCGCTTGGCCTGGCGCTCGATTTCTACCACCCAATCGGTGATGAAGGGCTCGGCCGTGGCCACGACGATCTCGGTGTTGGAGATCTGCACCGGCAGGATCTTGTGGCGTTCGGCGTAGCTCGCGCTCATGGCCTCGGCCACGCGCCCGACGTTGACCTTGAGCGGGTCTATGCGCAAGAACGGCAGGCCGGCGCGCCCGGCCACGAACTCGGTCAGCGCATCCAGGTCCAGCACCTTGCCGTCGCTGGCACGCGCCATCGAAACGCTGGCCAGGCGCACCAGCGGGTGCTGACTGCTCTCGGCGCTGGCGCAGCGCTCCACGGTGCGCTCGGCCTGGTCTTCCGAGATCACGCCGTCTTCGCACAGCCAGTCCACCACCTGGCGCCAGTGCAGCGGGCCCTGCGGATGATGGCGGGGGCGATTCGGGTGCGTGGTGGTAGCAGAGCTCATGGCGCTATGGTGCCGCAAAAATCACGGCGCCACGGGTTTGAGGGTGCGCAGCCATTTGCGCGCCACCAGGCCCCAGCGCTCTTCCACCGCCTGGGCGCGCTGCAGCAGCAATGCCCGCTTGGGCCGGCTTGCGTGGCGCTGGGCCAGCACCACGGTGTTGCCTTCGCGCGTGGGCCGAAAAGCCCAGACGGCCTGCGCGCCAAAGGCTTCGCAGATGCGCGCCAGGCTGTCTTCGTAGTGGCTGCTGCGACCAAACAGGTTCACCGTCATGCAGCCGTCGTCGGTCAGCAGCGCGCGGCAGTCGCGGTAGAAGTCCGCGCTGTCGAGGACGGGCGCGGCCGCGTCGTCGTCGTACATGTCCACCGCCAGCGCGTCGATGCGCCCGAGGTACTGCGGCTTGCGAATCTCCGCGCCCGCGTCGGCCAGCACCACCGTCAGGCGCGCGCCGTCGGGCGGCAGCTTGAACCAGCTGCGGCACACCTGCACCACCTGCGGGTTGAGCTCCACCGCGCTGGCGTGCATGCGCAGGCGCTTGCAGCAGAACTTGGTGATGGCCCCGGCCCCGAGCCCGAGCTGCATCGCGCGGCGACGGGGCACGCTGTCGGGCTCGACGAACAGCAGCCAGGCCATCATGCGCTGCACGTATTCGAGCGCGATGTCAAACGGCGCGTCCACGCGCATGGAGCCCTGTATCCAGGGCGTGCCCAGATGCAGATGGCGCAGCTCGCCGTCGTCGGAGATGCTGACCTCGGGCAGTTCGATCGGGGGTTTGCGTGGCATCAGAGCAGTCCGTATTGCGTGAAGGCCTGCTCCCAGGCCGCGCACTTGCGCGCGAAGCTCCAGGAGGCATTGGCCGGGCTGGTGGAAGGCAGGCGCAGCGAGGCGATGGGCGAATCGGGCGCCAGCCCCATGCCCTCACGCACGCGCCGCGCGCGCGAAAAGCTCTCGCCGCCGTTGTGCGCGATGGCCGCAAGCTGCGGCAGGCGCGCGCGCAGACCGGCGAAATCGTTGAGCCGGGCGTTGCGTATGTTCGTGTCCAGGCTGCCTTCGCGCAGGCAGGCGGCGTACACGTCCCAGATACCCAGGCCGCGCGCCAGCACCCAGGCGCAGCGCCCCGCATAGTCTTGCGGCCCAGGCATGGGCTGCTGCGGCCAGAGCGCGGCCAGCAGCCGCCAGAACTGGTTTTGCGGGTGGCCGTAGTACTGCTGCGCCCGCAGCGAAGCCACGCCCGGAAAGCTGCCCAGCACCAGCACGCGGGTGTGCACGCCAACCAGCGGCGCCAGGCCTTGCAGCAGGGGCTCGGGGGCCGGCGGACGCGCGGCGCGGGCCACGGGCTCAGCGCCCCCGGGGCGCAGGGCGCACCAGCCGCACAACCAGGGCGCTGGCGTGCGGCACGTCGCCATGGCCCTGGGCGCTGTCCATGTCCACCGCCCAGGCGCTGCGCACCCTCAGGGTGTCGCCGCCCCGGCCGCCACGCATCACGTTGTCGTAGGCGTAGGGGTTGACGGCGCCGGCGTTCACGCTGCTCGTGCCGCTCCAGTGCAGGCCACCGGGCGCATCGGGGAAAAGCTGCGGATCCACGCCCTGCTGCGCTCCGCCGCGCTGCACCAGCCGGCGCAGCTCGGGCACGCGCGGCAGGCGCCAGCGCACGCCCTCGGCCTTCCAGCGCTCGCTCGCCAGCGCCTTGGCCTCGGAAAAAGTCAGCAAGCGCGCGCGCCCGCGGCAGCCGCGTCCGTCCCACTGCATGCCGACGACGCAGCGCTCCCAGGCCAGGTGCGAGCGCGTGTCCACAACCAGCGCGCCATCGGCCGACACCACCCAGGGCGATGCTGGCGGTGCGGGCGCGGGCGAGCCGCCCTGCGCCAGGGCGAGGGACATCTGCAAGACTGCGCCGGCCGCCGCCAGCCGGCGCGAGAGGGTGTGCATCTGCATGGGAGGGCTCCAGGCCGATTGTCGCCCGCATGCCGCCCAGGGCAAGCGCGCCGCCGCTCCGGGCGCGACAGCACGCCGCAGCCATGGCGTGGACAATCGCCGTGATGCCCTTTTCAGCCTTCTTTCGCATGGCCCTGGTGCTGGGCCTGCTCTCGGCCATAGGGCCGTTCGCCATCGACATGTACCTGCCGGCGCTGCCGGACATAGGCCAGAGCCTGCACGCCGGGGTCGGCCCGGTGCAATGGAGCCTGACCTCTTTCTTTCTTGCACTGGGCATAGGCCAGGTGGCCTACGGGCCGCTGTCGGACATGTTCGGGCGCAAGCCGCCGCTGTACTTTGGCCTGGCGCTCTTCGTTGCCACCAGCGTGGCCTGCGCGCTGGCCAGCGACATCCGCGCGCTGGTGCTGCTGCGCTTTCTGCAGGGACTGGGCGCGGCGGCCGGCACGGTGATTCCGCGCGCCATCGTGCGCGACCTGCACACCGGCAACGAGGCCGCACGGCTGATGGCGCTGCTGATGCTGGTGTTCAGCGTCTCGCCCCTGCTTGCGCCGCTGGCCGGCAGCGGCGTGATTGCGCTGGTCGGCTGGCGCGGGGTGTTCTGGGTGGTCGCGCTGCTGGGTGCGGCCGGCGTGCTGGTGGTGCAGCGCGCCCTGCCCGAGACGCTCTCGCCCGCGCAGCGGCGCCGCGGCACGCTCGCGGGCGCCGCCCAGGCCTACTGGACGCTGCTGCGCGATGCGCGCTACCTGGGTCTGGTAGGCATAGGCAGCTTCACCATGGCGGGCTTCTTCGTCTTCCTGGCGGGCTCGCCCTTTGTCTTCATCAACCACTACGGCCTCACGCCGGTGCAGTACAGCCTGGCGTTTTCGACCAACGCGGCCGCCTTCTTCGTCACCGCCCAGTTCACCGCGCGGCTGGGGCGGCGCTTTGGTCTGGAGCGCGTCACCGTCTGGGCCGCCAGCGGCGCAGGCCTGGCCCTGGTGCTGCTGCTCGCCTGCTTCATGCTGGGCGCCGACGGCATGTGGGTGCTGATCGTCCTGTACTTCATTGCCAGCGGCTGCATGGGGCTGGTGATACCCACGACCGCGGTGCTGGCGCTGGACGACCACGGCCCGATCGCGGGCACGGCTTCCGCACTGATGGGCACGCTGCAGATGCTGGTCGGCACGGTGGCCATGGCGCTGGCGGGCCTGTTTGCCAGCGGCAGCCCGCTGCCCATGGTGACTGGCATGGCAATGGGCGCGCTGATTGGCGTGGCGCTCACCTGGGTCACCTTCGGCCGGCGGCGCGGGCCGGCACACGCGCCATGAACGCGCCCGTGAGCGACGGCCTGCCCGAGCCGCTGCGCTCGGGCGCGATGCGCGTCATCTTGCTGGGCCTGACGCTGGCGGTGCTCGACACCAGCATCGTCAACCTGGCACTGCCGGACATCGCCCGTGAACTGCAGATGAACGCGGCGCAAAGCGTCTGGGTGGTCAATGCCTACCAGCTCGCGGTGCTGGTGTCGCTGCTGCCGCTGGCCGCCGTGGGCGAGCGCATCGGATACCGGCGGGTGTACCGCGCGGGCATGCTGCTGTTCGCACTGGCGTCAATCGCGGCGATGGCGGCCTCGAGCATGGGCACGCTGATCGCGGCGCGCGCGCTGCAGGGGCTGGGCGCCTCGGGCGTGATGGCGGTCAATTCGGCGCTGGTGCGCCTGATCTATCCCGCGGGCCGCCTGGGGCGCGGCATGGCGCTCAATTCGCTGGTGGTGGCGGTCTCGGCCATGGCCGGGCCGACGGTCTCGGCGGTGATCCTTTCGGTGGCCAGCTGGCCCTGGCTGTTTGCGCTCAACCTGCCCCTGGGCGTGCTGGCCTGGCAGCGTGCCGGGCGGGTGCTGCCGCGCAACCCGGCGTCACCCGCGCCGCCGGCGCGGTTTTCGGCCTTCGACGTGTTGCTCAATGCGACCATGTTCGGCCTGCTGTTTCTCGGCGGCTCCGAGCTCACCCAGCGCGGCGAGGCCATGCCCGCCGCCGCGCCCGTCGGCTGGTGGCTGCTGGGCGGCGGCATCGCGGTGGGTGCGCTGCACCTGGGGCGCCAGTGGCGGCGCAGCGTGCCGTTGTTTCCCGTGGACTTGCTGCGCATACCGGTGTTCGCGCTCTCCATGGCGTCCTCCGTGGCCGCCTTCTGCGCGCAGATGCTGAGCTTTCTCGCGCTCCCGTTTTTGTTGCTGCAGGCGTACGGCCACAGCCACTTGCAGGCCGGTTTGCTGATTACCGCCTGGCCGCTGGCGACGGCTATCGTCGCGCCGATCGCGGGGCGCCTGATCGGGCGCTACCACGACGGCATGCTCGGCGGCCTGGGCATGGCGGTGTTCGCCTGCGGTCTGGCGGCGCTGTCCTTCATGCCCGCGCATCCGGCCAATGCCGACGTGGCTTGGCGCCTGGCCCTGGCCGGCGCAGGTTTTGCGCTGTTTCAGTCGCCCAACAACCACACCATCGTGAGCGCGGCCCCGCTGCACCGCAGCGGCGGCGCCAGCGGCATGCTGGGCACGGCGCGCCTCACCGGACAGACCCTGGGCGCCGTGATCCTGGCGGCCATCTTCACGCTGCACCCGGGCCACGACGGCAGCGCCGAGAGCCTGGCGCTGCTGGTGGCCGCGGGCTGCGCGCTGTGCGCCGGTGTGTGCAGCTCGCTGCGCGTGAAGACCTGAGGGCCCCGGGCGCGGACAAAAAAGGGCCGCACGCGGCGGCCCCGATTGCGGCGCAGGCGCGGCTTACTTGCCGTCGGTGCCCGGCACCTTGCCTTCCACGCCCTTGACGAAGTAGTTGATGGCGCGCAGGAAGTCGTCGTCGGCGACCTTGCCTTCGGCCAGCACTTCCTTGCCGGTGTTGTCGGCCAGCGGGCCCTTCCAGATGTGGTAGCTGCCGTCCTTCAGGCCGGCCTTGAGCTCATCCACCTTGGCCTTGGCTTCGGCGGGCACGTCGTCGGCGATCGAGACCAGGTCGATCGCGCCCTCCTTCACGCCCCACCACTGGTTGGGGCCGGTCTTCCAGGTACCGTCCAGGGCCTCGCCCACGGCCTTCTTGTAGTAGGGCTCCCAGTTGATGATGGCCGAAGCCAGGTGCGCCTTGGGGCCGTAGGCGGTCATGTCCGAATCCCAGCCGAAGGCGCGCTTGCCCATGGACTCGGCCGTCTTGAGCACGGCGGGCGAGTCGGTGTTCTGGAACAGCACGTCGGCGCCGCCGTTGATCAGCGAGGTGGCGGCTTCGGTTTCCTTGGGCGGGTTGTGCCACTCGTTGATCCAGACCACCATGGTCTTGATGTTGGGGTTGCTCACCTGCGCGCCCAGCGTGAAGCTGTTGATGTTGCGCACCACTTCAGGAATCGGCACGGTGCCGACCACGCCCAGCACATTGGCCTTGGTCATGGCGCCCGCCACCACGCCGGCGAGGAAAGCGCCCTCGTAGGTACGGCTGTCGTAGGTGCGCATGTTGGCCGAGCTCTTGTAGCCGGTGGCGTGCTCGAACTTCACGTCCGGGTTGTCTTCGGCGACCTTGGCCATGGGCTCCATGAAGCCGAAGCTGGTGCCGAAGATCAGCTTATTGCCCTGGGCCACGAGGTCGCGCGCCACGCGTTCGGTGTCGGCGCCCTCGGGCACGTTCTCGACGAAGCTGGTAACGAGCTTGCCGGGGAAGTCCTTCTCGACCGCCTTGCGCGCGTTGTCGTGCGCAAAGCTCCAGCCGCCGTCGCCCACCGGCCCGACGTAGATCCACGCGGCCTTGAGCGGCTCGGCGGGGGCTGGCGCAGGCGCGGCCGCCGCTGGGGCTTCGGCGGGCGCGGCGGCAGGTGCCGGCGCGGGCTCGTCCTTCTGCCCGCAGGCGACCATGGTGAGCGCAGCGGCAGACACCATGGCCAGGCGCAGGGCCGTGCGTTTGTTCATGTCGATCATCAGACTGTCCTCCTGAAAATGAAAAGCAACCACTGGAAAACTCAAGACCCGGGATGAAACGGCTTGCCCAGCGAGGCCGGCATGTTGACACGAATCCAGGTCGGATTGCGTGAAATCAGCGCGAGCACGACCACCGTGGCCAGATAAGGCAGCGCCGTGAGCAGCTGGCTGGGGATGGGCGAGCCCTGGCTCTGCAGGTAGAACTGCAGCATGGTCACGCCGCCGAACAGGTAGGCGCCCAGCAGTACCCGGGCCGGACGCCAGGTGCCGAAGGTAGTCAGCGCCAGCGCAATCCAGCCCTTGCCCGCGACCATGCCCTCGACCCACAACGGGGTGTAGATGATGGACAAAAACGCCCCCGCCAGGCCGCACAGCGCGCCACCCGCGATCACCGCCGTCATGCGGATGCGGCGCACCGGATAGCCCAGCGCATGCGCCGATTCGGGCGATTCGCCCACCGCGCGCAGCACCAGGCCGACGCGGGTGCGGTAGAGCATCCAGATCAGAAAGACGGTGAGCGCAATGCCGAAGTACACCAGCGGGTGCTGGCGCAGCAGCGCCGGCCCGATGATGGGCAGATCGCCCAGGCCCAGCCAGTTGAAGCGCGGGCGCGGCGGCATCTGCGCCTGCACGTAGTTGATGCCGACAAAGGCGGAGAAGCCCGCGCCGAACAGTGTCAGCGCCAGGCCCGTGGCGTACTGGTTGGCGTTGAGCCAGATCACCAGCCAGCCGAAGGCCGCGGCCAGCAGCGCGCCTGCCGCCATGCCGGCCACAAAGCCCAGCGTGTCGCTGCCGGTATGCACCACGGTAGCGAAGCCGGCAATGGCGGCGCACAGCATCATGCCTTCGGCGCCCAGGTTCACCACGCCGGATTTTTCGTTGATGAGCAGGCCCAGCGCCGCCAGCGCCAGCACCGTGCCCGCGGCGAGGGTAGAGGCAAAGAGCAGAGGATAGGCGTCCATCACCGCACCCCCTTCAGGCCGCTGGCGCGGCGCACGCGGTAGTTGACCAGGGTATCGCAAGCCATGAGCGAAAACAGCAGCAGCCCCTGAAACACGTCGGTGAGCGACTTGGGCAGGCCCAGGCGCGACTGCGCGAGTTCGCCGCCGATGTAGAACATGCTCATCAATATCGCCGCCAGCACCATGCCCAGCGGATGCAGCCGTCCGACAAAGGCGACGATGATGGCGGCAAAGCCGTAGCCCACCGGGATATAGGGCGTGAGCTGGCCGACCGGGCCGGCCACCTCCAGCGCGCCCGCCAGGCCTGCCGTGGCGCCCGAAAGCAGCAGCGCCGTCCACAGCGCCGCGCGCGAGGAAAACCCGGCATAGCGGGCCGCCGCCGGCGCCACGCCGCCAACCTGCAGCGCGTAGCCTGCCCGGGTGCGAAACAGATACAGCCACAGCAGCGCCGCGCCCGCCAGCGCGATCAATGCGCCGATGTTCACGCGCGAGCCCGTCATGAGCTTGGGGATGCGCGCCACCGCCTCGAAGGTGCGCGTCTGCGGAAAGTTGTAGCCCATGGGGTCCTTCCAAGGGCCGAACACCATGTAGTTGAGCACCTGGATGGCCACATAGACCAGCATCAGACTGACCAGGATCTCGCCCGCATTGAAGCGGTCACGCAGCAGCGCCACGATGCCCGCCCAGAGCATGCCGCCCACCACGCCGGCCAGGAGCACCGCCACGACGATCCAGCGCCCCGTCTCCTTGCCGGCAAGCAACGCCACGCCCCCGGCGAAGATGGCGCCGATCACGTACTGCCCCTCGGCGCCGATGTTCCAGATGTTGGAGCGAAAACACACCGCCAGGCCCAGCGCGATCAGCAGGAGCGGCGTAGCCTTCACGCCCAGCTCGCCGAGCGCGTAGCGCGACTTGATCGGCTCCCAGAAGAACACCATCAAGCCCTTGACCGGGTCCTTGCCCAGCAGGGTAAACAGCAGCACGCCGAGCAGCACCGTGATGGCCAGCGCCAGCAGCGGCGAGGCCCAGGCCCAGGTGCGCGACGGCGTGGGGCGCAGTTCAAGCCGCAGCATGGGCCACCTCCTGCTGCGCCAGCGCGCCTTCGGACCCCGGCCACAGCCCGCTCATCCACAGCCCGATCTGCTCGACGCTGGCGTCCTTGCGCGCCAGGCTCGGCGAGAGCTGGCCCTTGGCGATGACGTGCAGGCGGTCGCAGATTTCAAACAGCTCATCGAGCTCCTCGCTCACCACCAGCACCGCGCAGCCGGCGTCGCGCAGCGCCAGGATTTCTCCGCGAATCTGCGCCGAGGCGCCCACGTCCACGCCCCAGGTCGGTTGCGAGACGATGAGCAGTCTGGGGCGCGCGTCGATCTCGCGCCCCATGATGTACTTTTGCAGGTTGCCGCCCGACAGCGACCGGGCCGCCGCGTGCGTGCCCGCGGCCTTGACCCGAAAGCGCCCGATGATGTCCGCCGCCTGGCGGCGCAGCGCGCGCATGCGCAGCCAGCCCAGGCGGCCGACGGCCTCCTTGCGCGTGAGCAGCAGGTTGTGCGCCAGGCTCATCTCGGGCACCGCGCCCCGGCCCAGGCGCTCTTCGGGCACGAAGTGCAGGCCCAGCGCGCGCCGCGCCGAGGGGCTCATCCGCCCCGCCGCCTTGCCCGCTATTGAAATGGAAGCTGCAGGCGCACGCCTGTCTTCGCCGGAGAGCGAAAACAGCAGTTCACGCTGGCCATTGCCCGAGACCCCGGCAATGCCCAGTACCTCACCCGCGCGCACCGTGAGCGAGATGTTTTCCAGATCGACACCGAAGGGCGATTCGCGCGTAAGGCTGAGCGCGCTCACCGCCAGCACCGGCGCGCCCGGCTCGCGCGGCACGTGGGTGAGCGGCGGCGGCTCGGCGCCGATCATCAGGCGCGAGAGCGAGGCGTTGGTTTCCTCACGCGGATCGCACACGCCCGTGACCTTGCCCGCGCGCATCACCGTGCAGGCGCTGCACAGCGCGCGGATCTCGTGCAGCTTGTGGCTGATGTAGAGGATGGAGCAGCCTTCGTCGGACAGGCGCCTGAGCGTGACAAACAGCTTTTCCACCGCCTGCGGCGTGAGCACCGAAGTAGGCTCGTCCAGGATCAAGAGGCGCGGGCCCGCGAGCAGCGCGCGGATGATCTCCACGCGCTGCATCTCGCCCACGGCCAGGGTGTGCACCGGGCGCTCGGGGTCCACCTCCAGGCCGTAGGTTGCGGCAGTGGCGGCGATGCGCCGCGAGACTTCGGCCAGCGAGAGCGTCTTGTCCAGCCCGAGCCAGACGTTCTCGGCCACGGAAAGCGTCTCGAACAGGCTGAAGTGCTGAAACACCATCGCGATGCCGAGTTGGCGCGCGGCCTGGGGGTTGCGCACCAGCGCCAGACGCCCATCGACGTGCATGTCGCCCGCGTCGGGCTTGACGGCGCCGTAGATGATCTTCATCAAGGTGCTCTTGCCGGCACCGTTTTCACCGAGCACCGCGTGGATCTCTCCGGGCTGCACCTTCAGCGACACGCCGTCGTTGGCGACCACGCCAGGGTAGCGCTTGGTGATCCCGCTGAGCTCCAGCCGCGCCACGGCGGCTTCGGGAACGACAGGGACATGCAAGGGCGCCATGCGATAAAGCCTCTCTTCTAGGAATGGGCCGCCTGTCCGCAGCTGCGGGGCCGGGGCCGGAGCGTGTCATTTTCGGTCACTGCAGGGGCGCTGGCGCCATCATGCCAGCAAAGTGCATGCGATAGATGTACACCATAATTGCATACACGATGGCCGGGTATCCGGGTTTCCATGGGCTGGCGTGCTCACGCGGCGTTGGCCGCTGCTCCCGACTGCGCCAGTTGCACGCGGTTGCGTCCCTGGCGTTTGGCGCCGTAGCAAGCCATGTCGGCGCTGGCCAGAACGTCGGTCACCGCGTCGCCCGGGCGCAACAGCACCAGACCCATGCTCAGGCTGAGCGAAAAGCTGCGCCCGTGGTAAGTGGGCTCCCACTGCGCGACCGCGGCGCGCAGCTTCTCGGCGAGCGCGCTGGCGCGCTCCAGGTCGGCGCCGGGCAGCACCACCGCGAACTCGTCGCCCCCCAGGCGCGCCACCCAGCCCATCTGGCGCACCAGCGACTGCAGCATGCGCGCCAGGTAGCGCAGCACGTCGTCGCCGGCGTCGTGCCCGGCCAGTTCGTTGATCAGCGTGAAGTGGTCCAGGTCGGCGTGCAGCAGCGCGCCCACCACCTCGGGCGCGGGCGCGCCCGCCGGCGCCGCGCCGTGGGCCACCTGGTCGGACAGCAGCAGCGGCAGCTTGCGCACCAGCGCCGCCTGGTTGGGCAGGAAGGTCAGCGGGTCGTGCCAGCGCGCCCAGTCGTGCTGCAGGCGCGCTTCGCGCTCGGCCGAGCCGTCTTCCAGCAGCCAGATCACCCCGGCGCTCAGGTCGCCCAGGTGCACCGGCTCGCCCTGCACCTGGGCCCAGAAGGTGCTGCCATCGCGCCGCGTGAGGGCCAGTTCGCCGTGAAAGCGCCCGTGCGCGGCGAAGTCGGCGCGCACCCGCTCGGCCACGCTTTGCCCGGCCGGGGCATCGGCGACGAGCTGCAACAGATCGCGCCCCACCAGTTGCCCGGGCGTGCTGCCCAGCAGGCGGCAGGCCTGGCCGCTTGCCAATTCGATGCGCTGGGCGTGGGTGAGCACGATGCCCAGGGGCACGTGCTCGAGCACCGCCTCGAGCTGGCGCGCCAGCGCCAGCGCGCTGCGTTGCTGCTGGCGGCGCAGCTGCACCAGGCGGGCGAACACCCGCACCACGTCCTGCACCTCGCCGCGCGCGCGCGCAGCGTTCTGCCGCTCCCAGGGGACGCTGGCCGGATGCTCGCCCGCGAGCACCGCGCGGGCGCGCTGGCGCAAGAGCGTGAGCGGGCGCATCAGCCACCACAGCACCAGCAGCGCCGCCACGGCCACCAGCGCAACGCCGGCTGCCACCAGCCACCACAGGCGCTGCTCGGCGGCCATCAGCGGCTTGAGCAGCGAGGGCGCATGGTTCACGCGCGTCACCGTCCAGCCCGGCAGGCCCACCACCGCCCAGCCCACCACGGTGCCGTCGCCCAGCACCACGCGGCCGGGCTGCGCCAGCGCCGCCGCGCTGTCCTTGCCGGAAAACAGCGTGGCCAGTTCGGGCTCGTCGCGCACCAGGCCGAGCACGCGCGCCGGATCGGGGTGCGAGACGATCACCCCCTCGTGCGTGAACACCAGGTAGCGCGTGTTCTCGCGCTCGGGCAGCGCAAGCGAGGGCGGCAAGAGGTTTTGCGACTGCAGGCGCAGGCTGCCGGTGACCAGCGCCTGGGTGTGGCCATCTTCGCCCAGCACCGGCAAGGCCAGCACCAGGCGAGCCTGTGCGGTACGCCCGCCGAGCACGCCAGAGACCAGCGGCTTGCCCTCTTGCCAGGCGCGCCGCGCCAGCGCCTGCTCGGCGTCTTCGAGCTGCTCGATCGCGCTCACGTTGGCGCCTTGCATCTGCAGACCATCGGCCTCGGGCGCGCGCAGCACCGCCACCGATTCAAACAGGCGCCCGCCCGGGCGTGCCTGCAGCAACCAGGCGCGCAGCCGCGCCGTGGAGCCCAGCACCTGCGGCGTGAGACCGTCGGCGAGCGCCGCGAGCATCTTGAAATTGAGCTCCATCTTGCTCGAGAGCATGCGCGCGAGCATTTCCACCTCGCCGCCATCCTGGTCGAGGATGCGCTGCAGCGCCTGCGGCTCGCTGCTGCGCGAGACCAGCCAGGCGGAAAGCCCGCCCGCAACCACCGCCACGGCCACCAGCAGCACCGCGAGCGAGCGCACCAGGGGGCCCGGGCCCCAGACGTGCAGGGGCGCGGACTCGTCGGGCGCCGCCGGCTCGGACGCGGGAGGCGTCATCGCGACTCCGATGCGCGAGGGGCTGCTGCAGGCATGAGGACAAGAAGCACGAACATGAAGAAAGCGGTTGCCGCCGGCACCACGCCGACGGCCAGGGCGACGCCCGAAATGGCTGTTTGCGCACGCGCTTGCTGCCGCAGCCGGCAGGGTCTGCACAGCGCTTGCGGCGGCGGGCGCGCAAAGAACCATTCAAAGCTTGCGCCTGAACTATAGGCATGGGCGCCGGCCCATCGGCTCGGGTGCAACCCTGAAACCCGCCAAGGAAAACCCTGATGTTCGCGGGCTGCCATCGGTAGCCCCGCGCGGTCGGCGCACTCGGGAGACAATGGCCGCGTTTTTGTCGCACCGAAACCGCCATGCCCCATTTCGTCGATACCTCTGCCCCCGGCAGCTGCATCTTCTGCCGTCTGATCGCGGGCGAAATCCCCAGCGCCAAGGTGTATGAGGACGAGCACAGCATCGCCTTCATGGACCTGGGGCAAATCAACCCCGGGCACGTGCTGGTGGCCACGCGCCAGCACGCCGCCACGCTCTGGGACACCACGCCCGAGCAGGCCGCCGCCGTGATGCACACCGTGCACCGCATCGCCGCAGCGGTGCGCGCCGCCTTCGCGCCCGAGGGGTTGATGCTGCTGCAGGCCAATGGCGCGGTGGCCGGCCAGACCGTGGGGCACTTTCACATGCACGTGGTGCCGCGCCATGCGGACGACGGCATTGCCTACACCTGGCCGCGCAAGGACCCGCCGGCCGACGTCCTTGCGGATTACGCCGGGCAGCTCAGGGCCGCGCTCTAGCCGCAGCCCCCGCTGCGTGCCTGCGAGCCTGGAGCGCCCCATGTCCGCACTGCCCGCCCTGGCCCTGAGCGGCCCCACCGCAAGCGGCAAGACGGCCGCCGCGCTGGCGCTGGTGCGCGCGCTCGCCGAGCGCGGCCTGGCGGTGGAGATCATCAGCGTCGATTCGGCCCTGGTCTATCGCGGCATGGACATAGGTACGGCCAAGCCCACGGCCGCTGAGCGCGCCCAGGCGCCGCACCATCTGCTGGACATCCGCGACCCGGCGCAGAGCTACAGCGCCGCCGACTTCGTGCGCGACGCGGTTGCGTTGATCGGCGCCATCCAGGTGCGCGGCGCGCTGCCCCTGCTGGTGGGCGGCACGCTGCTGTACTTCAAGGCCTTGATGCAGGGTTTGGCCGCCCTGCCCCCGGCCAATGCCGCGGTGCGCGCCGAGCTCGATGCGCGTGCCGCCCGCATCGGCTGGCCCGCGATGCATGCCGAGCTGGCGCGGGTAGACCCCGACACCGCCGCGCGCCTGGCGCCTGCGGACAGCCAGCGCATCCAGCGTGCGCTCGAGGTCTGGCGGCTGAGCGGGCGCCCGCTGTCCGCACTCATTGCTAGTCAAACGATAGCTGATGGCGCTTGTCCCATCAGCGAAAACGCCATTTTTTCTCTTGAACCCGCAGACCGCAGCTGGCTGCACCGGCGCATAGGCCTGCGCTTTGACGCCATGCTGCAGCAAGGCCTGCTGGACGAGGTGCGCGGCCTGCGCGCGCGCGCCGATCTGCATGCCGAGCTGCCGAGCATGCGCTGCGTCGGCTACCGCCAGTGCTGGCAGGCGCTGGACGGCGCCTTACCCCTGGCCGAGTTGCCCGAGCGCGGCGCGGCCGCCACGCGCCAGCTTGCGCGCCGCCAGCTCACCTGGCTGCGCGCCATGCCGGCGCGCCAGGTGATCGCCGCCGATGCGCCCGACGCCAGCGCGCGGCTGGTGCAGGCCGTGCTCAGGTGGCTGCCCGCATGAACGCCGCCCTGCCCCTGATCGCGGCCGAGAACCTGGCCCGCCGCTACGCCGGCCAGACCGTGTTCGAGCGGGTGAACCTGCAGGTGCAGCGCGGCGAGTTTGTCGCCATCGTCGGCGATTCGGGCGTGGGCAAGTCCACGCTGCTCAACTGCCTGGCCGCGCTCGACACCTGGGACGAAGGGCGTGTGGTGTTTGATGGCATAGACCTCGGGCCGCTGGACGACGCCGCCCGCGCGCTCTGGCGCCGCGCCCATGTGGGCTTCGTGTTTCAGGCCTTCCACGTGCTGCCGCACCTGAGCGTGGCGCAGAACGTGGCGCTGCCGCTGCTCTTGCTCAAGCGCCCCGACGCGGCGCGGGTGCAGCAGATGCTGGCCGCCGTCGGCCTCGAAGGCTTGGGCGAGCGCCTGCCGCAGCAGCTCAGCGGCGGCCAGTTGCAGCGCGTGGCGATTGCACGCGCGCTGGTGCACCGCCCGCCCCTGCTGCTGGCAGACGAACCCACGGGCAACCTCGACCCGGGCACGGCCGCGCGCACCATGGACTTGCTGATCGCCCAGACGCGCGAGCACCAGGCGGCGCTGGTGCTCGTCACGCATGCGAGCGCCGCGGCCGCGCGCGCCGACCGCGCACTGCGCCTGACCGCCGCAGGCATTCAGCCGCTGGCGCCAACCTGAAACGCAACAGGCCTTGCTGCCGGGGGCAGCAAGGCCTGTGTCAGGCGCAGTGCACGCGCCGCAAGCCGGCGCGGCTGCAGCTTATTCCACTGCCAGGCGCTGCACCTTGCCTTCGGTCTTCTTGGGCAGGTTCAGGGTCAGCACGCCGTTGTCGTACTTGGCCTTGGCCTTGGCAGCGTCGACTTCCATGGGCAGCTGAAAGCTGCGCGCGACCGAGCCGAAATAGCGCTCGCTGCGCAGCACCTTCTCGCCGTCCTTCTTCTCGTCGTGCTGCTGCACCTCGGCGCGCAGCGTGACCACGGCGCCGTCGATGGACACCTGGATGTCCTCCTTGGGCACGCCGGGCAGCTCGGCCTGCACGCAGTAGCTGGCGTCGTCTTCCTTGACGTCGACGCGGATTTGCGAGGGCTGGGGCAGCGCATCACCGTGCAGCGGGCGCACGTAAAAACCGGGCGCGATGTCACGGAAAAAGTCGTCGAACAGGCTGCCGCGGGTCATCAATGCATTCATGTCGTAACTCCTTGAGGGTGAACTGGCCGCGCGTATGGCGGCATGCACCCAAGATGCGCGCCCCTGGCCGCGTTTCAAGGGGCGCGAGCGGCGGCGGACAATCGGCGCCCATGCGCGGCCTCTTCCTCAGCTTCTCCTGGCAGGACTTGCGCCGCCACCCCTGGCGCGCCCTCGCGGCGGTGCTGGCCATCATGCTCGGGGTGGCGCTGGCGCTGGCGGTGCAGTTGATCAACGCCAGCGCGTTTACCGAATTTGCCCAGGCCACGCGCGCCGCCAGCGGCCAGAGCGACCTGCAGGTGCGCGCGCGCCAGGGCCGGCTGCCCGAGGCGCTTTTTGGCGCTCTGGTGCAAAGCCCGCTGGTGCTGCGCGCCAACCCGGTGCTGGAAGCGCGCGTGCAGGCGAGCGCCGGCGCGCAGCAGAGCCCGCTGCGCCTGCTCGCGGTCGACAGCCTGGTGTTGCCCGGCATGGCGCCGGCGCTCATGCCCCGCCCCTGGCCCGAGAGCGCACGCACCAGCCTCTTTGCCGCCGCCACTGTGTTCCTGAACGCCAGCGCGCTGCAGGCGCTGGACTTGCCCCGGGGCCCCGCCACTGTAGAGCTGCAGGTGGGGCTGCAGCGCCTGCCGGTGGCGGTGGCCGGCAGCGTGGCCGCCGGCGGTGGCCCGCTGGCGGTGATGGACATCGGCGCGGCGCAGGACTTGCTCGGCCAGGGCGGCTGGCTCAGCCGCGTGGACCTGCAGCTTGTGCCGGGCGCGACGCAGCAGGCGCTGCTGCGCTCGCTTGCGCTCACGCCGGCGCAGGCCGACGCCCTGCTGCTGAGCACGCCCCAGGCGGAGAGCAGCCAGATGGACCAGCTCTCGCGCGCCTACCGGGTCAACCTCACGGTGCTGGCGCTGATTGCGCTGTTCACCGGCGCCTATCTGGTGTTTTCGGTGCAGGCGCTGGCGGTGGCGCGGCGCCAGCCGCAGTTTGCGCTGCTGGCGGTGCTCGGCGCGACGCCGCGCCAGCGGCTGTGGCTGGTCTTGCGCGAAGCGAGCGCGCTGGGCCTGCTGGGCAGCCTGCTGGGCGTGCTGCTGGGGGCGCTGCTGGCCGCGCTGGCGCTGCGCCTGGCCGGAGGCGACCTGGGCGGCGGCTATTTTTCCGGCACCAGCCGACTGCACTGGAGCAACGGCGCCGCCCTCGCCTATGCGCTGCTCGGCCTGGGCGCCGCCTGGGCCGGCGCATGGTGGCCGGCGCGCAGCGCCCAGCGCCTGCCGCCGGCGCAGACGCTCAAGGGTCTGGGCATGGCGCTGCCTGGCGCCAGCGTGCACCGCCTGGCGCTGCCCGGCCTGGCCATGCTGGCGGCCAGCGCGCTGCTGGCGCAGGCACCGCCGGTGGCGGGCATGGCGCTCGGGGCCTATGCCTCGGTCGCGCTGCTGCTGGTGGGCGGCATTGCGCTGCTGCCTTGGCTCACGCAGTGGCTGCTCGGCGTGCTCGCGCCCTGGGCCGGCCGCCATGCGCTCGCGCTGCTGGCGCTCGAGCGCGCCCGGCGCACGCGTGGCGCAACGGCGGCGACCGTGGGCGGCGTGGTCGCCGCGCTCAGCCTGGCGGTGGCACTCACGGTGATGGTCACGAGCTTTCGCCAGTCGGTTCAGCAATGGCTGGACGCGATGCTGCCCGCGCCCGCCTATCTGCGTGCAAGCGGCGCCGCCCAGGGCGACGACGGCGCGGTGTTCTCTGCCGCGCTGGTTCAGGCGCTGGAGCGCCTGCCCCAGGTGCAGCGGGTGCAGGCGCTGCGCACCAGCAGCCTGCGCCTGTCGGCCAGCCTGCCGCCGCTGGCGATCCTGGCGCGCCCGCTGGACGCGCAAGCCGAACGCAGCCTGCCCCTGACCCAGGCCGCGGTGCCCGCGCCGCCCGGGCGCATCCCGCTGTACGTGAGCGAGGCGGTGCTGGACCTCTACGGCGTGCGCCCGGGTCGGGACTGGCCCGAATTTTCCAAGGCATTTCGGCCGCAAACCCAATCCCCGCAAGCGCAAGAAGCTCTCTTTTTCATATCTGGCGTGTGGCGCGATTACGTGCGCCAGACGGGCGCGGCGGTGATGGCGCGCGCGGACTTCATCCGCCTGAGCGGCGACGAGCGTGCGAGCGAACTGGCGCTCTGGCCCGCGCCGGGCAGCAGCCTAGGCGCGCTGCAGGATGCGGTCTTGGCCGCGCTGCGCGCCCGCGGCGGCGCGGCGCAGGCGCTGGAATTCAGCCGCACCGACGCCATCCGCGCCCACACCCTGCAGCTCTTTGACCGCAGTTTTGCGGTCACCTACTGGCTGCAGGCGGTGGCCGTGGGCATAGGCTTGTTTGGCGTGGCCGCGAGCCTGTCGGCCCAGGTGCTGGCGCGGCGCAAGGAGTTCGGCTTGCTCACCCACCTGGGCCTGACGCGCCGGCAAATCCTCGCGGTCGTGAGCGGCGAAGGCACGGCCTGGATGGCAGTGGGCGCGGCCGCGGGCACTGCGCTCGGGCTGCTGGCGGCGCTGGTGCTGGTGCGGGTGGTCAACCCGCAGAGCTTTCACTGGAGCATGGACACGGTCGTGCCCTGGACTCGCCTGGCGCTGCTGGCGGCGGCCGTGGTCGTGGCCGGCGCCCTCACTGCCTGGCTCACCGGCCTGGCGGCCGCAGGCCGCGACGCGGTGCTGGCCGTGAAGGAAGACTGGTAGTCCGCCACGCGCGTCACAATCCGGCCATGAAACCCCAGACCTGCTCCACCTGCACCTGGCTGCACCAGGCCGTGGCCCGCATCGAGGCCGACTACCAGCGCAGCGCCGACACCCACCTGATCCCGATTCCGCTGCCCGGCTACGCCAGCGCGGGGATAGACCTGTACCTCAAAGACGAATCGACCCACCCCACGGGCAGCCTCAAGCACCGCCTGGCGCGCTCGCTCTTCCTGTATGCGCTGTGCAACGGCTGGGTGCACGAGGGCTCGACCATCGTCGAGGCATCGAGCGGCTCCACCGCCGTGAGCGAGGCCTACTTCGCCCGCCTGCTCGGCTTGCCCTTCGTCGCGGTGATGACGCGCAACACCTCGGCCGAGAAGGTCGCGCTGATCGAATTCCACGGCGGGCGCTGCCACTTCGTGGACACCGCTGCCCAGGTCTACGACGCGGCGCGCGCCATCGCGCAGGAGAGCGGCGGGCACTACATGGACCAGTTCACCTACGCCGAGCGCGCCACCGACTGGCGCGGCAACAACAACATCGCAGAGAGCATGTTCGAGCAGATGCAGCGCGAGCGCCATCCCGTCCCGAGCTGGATCGTCGTGGCCGCAGGCACCGGCGGCACCAGCGCCACCATAGGCCGCTACACGCGCTACCAGCGCCACGCCACGCGCCTGTGCGTGGCCGACCCGGCCGGCTCGGTCTTCGCCGACTACTGGGCCAGTGGCGACGCCGCGCTCACCGCGTGTGGGTCACGCATCGAAGGCATAGGGCGCCCGCGCGTCGAGCCGAGCTTCATCCGCTCGCTGGTCGATCGCATGGAAGTCGTGCAAGACGTGGACTCCATCGCCGCGATGCGCGCGCTCTCGCGCATTCTCGGGCGGCGCGTCGGGCCATCGACCGGCACCAACTTCTCGGTGATGATGGCCCTGGCAAACGAGATGCGCCGCCGGGGCGAGCAAGGCTCCATCCTCTCGCTGCTGTGCGACGCGGGCGAGCGCTATCTGAACACCTACCACGACGACGCGTGGGTGAAGAACACCCTGGGCGACTGCGCGGGCGCCGAGGCCCGCTTGCAGGGCCTGCTCACCTGATGCGGCGCCGCCAGATGCTGCGCGGCCTGGGCGCGCTCGGCCTGCCTGGCTTCAATGCTGCGGCCTGGGCCCTGCCGGTGCGCACGCTGCGGTTTCCGCGCGACCACGGCAGCCACCCCGAACTGCGCACCGAATGGTGGTACATCACCGGCCAGGCGCGCACGGCCGAGGGCTTGTGGGGCTTTCAGATCACCTTCTTTCGCTCGCGCGTGGACGCGGCGCAATCCCTGCAATCGCGCTTTGCCGCGCGCCAGTTGCTGTTTGCCCATGCCGCGGTCACCGACCTGCGCCGCGGCCGCCTGCTGCACGACCAGCGCGTGGCGCGCGCAGGCTGGGGCGTGGCCGAGGCCTCCAGCACCGACTGCGCGATTCGGCTGCAAGACTGGTCGCTCACGCGCACGCCCCACGGCGGGCCGGGCGACAGCCGCTACGCCATCCGGGCAGGCGCCGCCGACTTTGCGCTGGAGATCGACGCCAGCAGCACCCAGGCGCCGCTGCTGCAGGGCGACGCCGGCCTTTCGCGCAAAGGCCCGCATCCTGATGAAGCCAGCTACTACGTGAGCCAGCCGCAGCTGCAGCTTGCAGGTGCATTGAGCGTAGCCGGGCAGCGCATGCCACTCACCAGCGGCGAGGCTTGGGACAACCGTGCCTGGATGGATCACGAGTGGAGCGAAACCCTGCTTGCCCCCGATGCCGTGGGCTGGGACTGGATCGGCATGAATCTGCGCGGCGGCGGCGCGCTCACCGCCTTTCAGCTGCGCCGCGCCGACGGCAGCGCGCTGTGGGCCGGCGGCTCGTTGCGCCCCTCGGGCGACGCGCCGGTGCAGGTCTTCGGCAGCGACGAGGTGCGCTTCACGGCGCAAGGCCATTGGCGCAGCGCCCTGAGCGGGGCGCGCTACCCCGTGCGCTGGCGGCTGCAAACGCCTGCCGGCAACTATGGCATCACCGCACTGCTCGACGACCAGGAGCTCGACAGCCGCGCCTCCACCGGCGCAATCTACTGGGAAGGCCTGAGCACGCTGCGCGACGAAGCCGACAGGGAAATCGGCCGCGGCTACCTGGAGATGACGGGCTACGCCCAGCCGCTGCAGTTGCGCTGAAACGCGGACTGCCGGCGGCCCAAGTGACGCTCAGAGCGACTTCTTGAGCCAGTTGCCGATCTCGCCGACGATGCCGCGGCGAAACAGCAGCACGCAGATGACGAAGATCACGCCCTGCACCACGGTCACCCAGGCGCCCAGCTCGGCCAGGTAGTTCTGCATGGTGACGATCACCGCCGCGCCGACGACCGGCCCGAAGATCGTGCCCATGCCGCCCACCAGCGTCATCAACACCACCTCGCCCGACATGCCCCAGTGCACGTCGGTGAGTGAAGCCAGTTGAAACAAGATGGCCTTGGTCGCGCCCGCCAGGCCCGAGAGCGTGGCCGACAGCACGTAGGCACGGTGCTTGAACTTGTCGGCGTCGTAGCCCAGCGAGATCGCCCGTGCCTCGTTCTCGCGTATCGCCTGAAGCACCTGGCCAAAGGGCGAATGCACGATGCGGTAGATGAGCGCGAACCCGATCACGAAGATCAGCAGCACGAAGATGTACATCGCGGTCGGCTGCGACAAGTCGATCAGGCCGAAGAGCTTGCCGCGCGGCACCGCCTGGATGCCGTCCTCGCCGTGGGTAAAGGGCGCCTGCAGGCTGAAGAAGAACACCATTTGCGCCAGCGCCAGCGTGATCATCGCAAAGTAGATGCCCTGGCGGCGGATCGCCAGCAGGCCCGTCACCCAGCCGAGCGCGGCAGTGCAGGCAGTGGCAAAGAGAACGGCCAGCTCCGGCGTGAAGCCCCAGACCTTGGCCGAATGCGCGGCCGCATAGCCGGCGCCACCGAGAAACATCGCATGACCGAAGGACAACAGGCCGCCAAAGCCGAGCAAAAGGTTGAAGGCGCAGGCGAACAGCGCAAAGCACATCACCTTCATCATGAAGACCGGATAGACGCCGAGGAAGGGCGCGGCGATCAGCACCACCATCATGAGGACGAACACCGTCAAATGGGTGCGCCGCGCGGCCTTTTCCAGCTCGGCCGCGGAAGCGTGTACCGGGGTACTCACTGCTGTGTTCATGGATTTACTTTTCTGCGCCAAACAGCCCTGCCGGTCGCAGCAGCAGCACGATGGTCATGATGACGAAGATCACGGTAGTGGAAGCCTCGGGGTAGAAGACCTTGGTCAGGCCTTCGACCAGCCCCAGGCCGAAGCCGGTGACGATGGCGCCCATGATCGAGCCCATGCCGCCTATGACCACCACGGCAAACACGACGATGATGAGGTCGGCCCCCATGAGCGGCCCGACCTGGTAGATGGGCGCGGCCATGACTCCGGCCAGCGCCGCCAGACCCACGCCGAAACCGAAGGTGAGCGTGATCATGCGCGGCACGTTGATGCCGAAGGCCTGCACCAGTTGCGGGTTTTCGGTCGCGGCGCGCAGATAGCCGCCCAGGCGCGTGTGTTCGATCACGTACCAGGTCAGCAGGCACACGACCAGGGACGCGACGATGACCCAGGCGCGGTAGTTGGGCAGGAACATGAAGCCCAGGTTCTGCCCGCCCGAGAGCTGCGCCGGTATCGCGTAGGGCAGGCCGCTGGAGCCGAATTCATTGCGAAACAGCCCCTGGATGATCAGCGCCAGCCCGAAAGTGAGCAAGAGGCCGTAGAGGTGATCGAGCTGGTAGAGGCGCTTGAGCATGGTGCGCTCGAGCACCACGCCCACCGCCCCGACGATGATCGGGGACAGCAGCAGGGCCCACCAGTAATTGAGGCCCAGCTTGTTGAGCAGCAGATAGGCCCCGAACGCGCCCATCATGTAGAACGCGCCGTGGGCAAAGTTGATGATGTTGAGCAGGCCGAATATCACGGCCAGCCCGAGCGAGAGCAGGGCGTAGAAGGAGCCATTGATCAGCCCGATGAGCAGCTGCCCCATCAAGGCCTGCACGGGAATGCCGAATATGTCCATTGGGTAACGCCCCGCTTCTCTTCGATATCCGCCGCTCTTACTTCACCAGCGGGCAATTGCCGTCCTTGAGCGGACGGAAGGCCTGGTCTGCCGGGATGGTCTGCACCAGCTTGTAGTAGTCCCAGGGGCCCTTGGACTCGGCCGGCGTCTTCACCTCGAACAGGTAGGCGGGATGGATCTTGCGACCGTCTTCGCGCACCACGCCCTTGCCGAACAGCGGATCGTCCGTGGGCAGCTTCTTCATCTCGGCCACCACCTTGGCGCCGTCGGCATCCTCCTGCAGTGCGTCCACCGCCTTCAGGTAGTGCAGCATGCCGGCGTACACGCCTGCCTGGGCCGAGGTCGGCATCTTGCCGCCATGGCGCTCGCCAAAGCGCTTGGACCATGCGCGCGCGCCGTCGTCCTGGTTCCAGTAGAAGGTCTCGGTCAACTGCAGGCCTTGCGCGGTCTGCAGGCCCAGGCCGTGCACGTCGCTGATGAACACCAGCAGACCGGCCATCTTCTGGCCGCCCTTGACGATGCCGAACTCGGCCGCCTGCTTGATCGAGTTGATGGTGTCGTTGCCGGCGTTGGCCAGGCCGACGATCTTGGCCTTGGAGCCCTGGGCCTGCAGCAGGAAGGACGAGAAGTCCGTCGTGCCCAGCGGCACCTTGACACTGCCCAGCACCTTGCCGCCGTTGTTCTTCACGACCTCGGAGGTGTCCTTCTCGAGCGCGTGGCCGAAGGCGTAATCGGCGGTCAGGAAGAACCAGCTGTCACCGCCGCTCTTGACCACGGCCGAGCCCGTCCCATGGGCCAGCATCCAGGTGTCGTAAGTCCAGTGCACGGTATTGGCGTTGCAGGACTTGCCGGTCATGTCCGAGGAGCCGCCGGTCGAGTCCACCAGCACCTTGTTCTTTTCCTTGACCACTTCGGCGACGGCGAACATCACCGAGGAGGTCGGCACGTCCAGGATCATGTCCACGCCTTCGGAGTCGATCCACTTGCGCGTGATGCTGGAGCCGACGTCGGGCTTGTTCTGGTGATCGCCCGAGACGACCTCGATCTTGAGCTTGGAGCCGGTCTGCTTGACGTAGTCCTCGGCCGCCATCTTGGCCGCGACGACCGAGCCCGGGCCGGAGAGGTCGGCATAGGGGCCGGACATGTCCGAGAGCACCCCGATCTTCACCACGCCACCGCTCACCTCGGCGTGCGCCAGGCCGCCGGCAGCCAGGCCGATGCCGGCAATCAGGGAACACAGCAATTTGCGTTTCATCAGATATCTCCTCGTAGGTGATGCAGGGTTGGGAAATCAGACACTCAGGTACTGGTGCAGGGTCTGCATGTTGCCTTGCAGCTCCGCGGCGCTGAGTTCGCGCAGGATCTGGCCACGCTCCATGATGTAGAAGCGGTCGGCCAGCGGCGCGGCAAAGTGAAAGTTCTGCTCGACCATGAGCACGGTGAAGCCCCGGGTGCGCAGCTCGCGGATCATGCGCGCCAGCGCCTGCACGATAACGGGCGCCAGGCCTTCGGAAATTTCGTCGAGAAGCAGGATCTTGGCCCCGGTGCGCAGGATGCGCGCCACCGCCAGCATCTGCTGCTCGCCACCCGACAGGCGCCCGCCGGGGCTGGCGCGGCGCGCCTGCAGGTTGGGGAACATGGCATAGATCTCGTCCACGCCCATGCCGCCTTCGGCCACCTTGGGCGGCAGCAGCAGGTTCTCTTCGCAGCTCAGCGAGGTGAGGATGCCGCGCTCTTCCGGGCAGTAGCCCACGCCCAGGCGCGCGATCTGGTGCGGCGCCATGCTCACCGTATCCACGCCGTTGATCTCTATGCTGCCGCTGCGCCGGCCCACCAGGCCCATGAGCGCGCGCAGACTGGTCGTGCGGCCCGCGCCGTTGCGCCCGAGCAGGCTGACCACCTCGCCGGCCTGCACGTGGAAGTTGACGCCATGCAGGATGTGGGACTCTCCATACCAGGCCTGCACGTCCTTGAAGCGGATGGCGGTCGTTTGGGATGCGTTCATCGTCTGCCTGCCCTCATTCGCCGATGCCGGCGAGCGCCTCGTTGCTGCTGCCCATGTAGGCCTCGAGCACCTGGGGATTGCGCGACACCTCCGAATACGGTCCCTCGGCGATCACCTGGCCGAACTGCAGCACGGTGATCGTGTCGGCAATGCGCCCGACCACGCCCATGTTGTGCTCCACCATCAGCACCGTGCGGTTGGCCGCCACCTTCTTGATCAGCTCGGTGATCATCTCCACGTCCTCATGGCCCATGCCCTGCGTGGGCTCATCGAGCAGCAGCAGCTTGGGGTCAACGGCAAGCGTTGTGGCAATTTCCAGCGCCCGCTTGCGGCCGTAGGGCAGCTCCATGGCCTTGAGATGGGCAAACTCGGCCAGACCGACGTGCTCCAGCAGCTCCATGCACCGGCCGTTGAGCTGGTCCAGCGTGCGCGAGGAGCGCCAGAAGTTGTAGCTCGTGCCCAGCGTGGGCTGCAGGCCGACGCGCACGTTCTCCAGCACCGTCATGTAGGGGAAGGTCGACGAAATCTGGAACGAGCGCACCATGCCCCGGCGCGCCACCTGGGCCGGCTTCTCGCTGGTGATGTCCACGCCCTCGAACAGGATCTTGCCGCGCGTGGGCTCAAGAAACTTGGTGAGCAGGTTGAAGCAGGTCGTCTTGCCCGCGCCGTTGGGGCCGATGAGCGCATGGATCGCGCCCTTTCTGACCGAGAGCTTGACGTCACTCACTGCAGTGAAGCCCTTGAACTCCTTGGTCAGGTGCGAGGTTTCGAGAATGTATTCACCCATTGCCGGACAGCGCGCACCGCCAAACCACTGCGGAACCGCCGTATGCCTCCCTTGTCTTGCCGCGTCGCATCGTAAACCCTGTTGAATGGCGTTCACCTCGGGATAAACGCCTATGGTCCTGAAAAACAAAAGGGTTAACCCTTGTCATGGCCTGCCGCGCCCCTTGTGCGTGCAAGCCGAAAGGCTGTGCAGCCACAGCGCCATTCGCCCACTTGCAAGCGCCATCGCCGCAAGACGGGATGCATGAAGCATGCCATACCCCGGACAGCAAGCCCTGCATGCCGGGTCCAAGCAAGCGTTCAAGTGGGCCGGCTGAAATACAAGCATTTTTTGTCTCTATTTCAGGCACGCGTTCAATTATTTGACATTGCGCCGAGCCGATCGTAGAGGGTGGCGCGCGAGATTCCCAGCTGGCGCGCTGCCAGCGCCTTGTTGCCCCGGCATGCCTGCAGCGCCGCGGCGATGGCGCGGCCCTCGAGCTCCTGCACCTGCTCGGCCAGGGGCCGCAGCAATGCCTCGGTATCGTGGGGTGCGGGCATGGCGGGGAGCGGCGCGGCCGCCGCCGGGACGCTCGGTTCCTGGCCCGATTCACGCAGCACCGCTTCGAGCTGCCCCGCATCGATGGCCAGCGAATCGCTTCTGAGCACTGCCTGCTCGAGTACGTTGCGCAGCTCGCGGATGTTGCCGCGCCAGGTCTGGGCACGTAGCAGCGCCATGGCCTCGGGCAGCAGTTCGGGCTGCACCGCGCCGCTGCGCTGGGCCAGGTCTTCACCCAGCACCTCCACCAGCGCGGGGATGTCCTCGCGCCGCTCACGCAGCGGCGGCACGCGGATCGGCAACACGTTGAGCCGGTAGTACAAGTCCTCGCGAAACTTCCCTTCGCGCACCAGCGCGGGCAGATCGCGGCTGGTGGCGGCGATGATGCGCACGTCCACGGGCACCAGTTGGTTGCTGCCCAGCGGCTCGATTTCCGCTTCCTGCAGCACGCGCAGCAGCTTGGACTGCAGGGCCAGCGGCATGTCGCCGATCTCGTCGAGAAACAGCGTGCCGCCGTCGGCCAGCTTGAACTTGCCCTCGCGCCCGCGCCGGTCCGCGCCGGTGAACGAGCCGGCGACGTAGCCGAAGAATTCCGCCTCGAGCAAGGTGTCCGGCACCGCCGCGATGTTCACGCTCACGAAGGGGCGCGCAGCGCGCGCCGAGGCGGCATGGATGCCGTGGGCCAGCAATTCCTTGCCCGTGCCGGTTTCTCCGAGCAGCAGCACCGGGCTGCTGGAGACCGCCGCCCTGCGCGCGCGGCGCTTGACCTCGACGGCGGCGCTGCTCGTGCCGATGAAACCCGCGAGCGTGTATTTGGCGCGCCGCCCGCCCAGGGGCTGCGCGCTGCGCTGCACCGCGAGCTCGCGCCGCGCATCCTCCAGGTCTTGTTGCAGGCGCGCGAACTTGGCAATCAGCGGCTGCAAGGTGGTCTCGGGCTGGTCGAACAACACCATGCCGATCGCGCCTATCACCGCCCCGCCCTCGCCCAGCAGCGGCAGGCGGCTGACGACGAAGGTGCCCGCGCGGTTGGTCAGCAGATCAATCAGCACCGGCTTGCCGGTTTCCAGCACGCGGCGCATCTGGGTGTTGGGTATGACCTCCTCGACCAGGTGACCGAGAAAGTCGTCGATCGAATTCAGCCCCAGCGCCGGCAGAAAGCGCCGGTAGCCCTCGTTGACCCAGACGATGCGTGCATGCACGTCGATGATGAACATGCCCTGGCTCAGGCTGGACAGCAGTTGGAACATCGAGCGCACCGCAAGGTCGAGAATGCCTTGCGGCTCCAGGGGCAGTTGCGCGGTGTGCGGCACGTCGGCAGGCATGGCGCGATGGTAGCGGCTCGCGCGGCGGCGCCCGGCCTGCACGCGGCCGTGCATGCGGCAGGCGGCGGGGGCTTACGCAGGCCTGGCCGCGCCGCTAGACTGCCAGCATGAAGCTGATCGAACCGATACTCGCGCAGGCTGCGGCGCTGACCCAACTGCGGCGTGACATCCACGCGCACCCCGAGCTGTGTTTCGAGGAAGAGCGCACCGCAGCGCTGGTGGCCGAGCGGCTGCGCCACTGGGGCGCCGAGGTCCATGCCGGCCTGGGCAGGACTGGCGTGGTCGGCGTGGTACATGGCCGCGACGGCGGCAAGAGCGGCCGCGCGCTGGGTCTGCGCGCCGACATGGACGCGCTGCCGATGTCCGAATTCAACACCTTCGCCCATGCGAGCACGCGCCCCGGCAAGATGCACGCCTGCGGCCACGACGGGCATACCGCGATGCTGCTGGCGGCGGGCCAGTACCTGGCGAGCGCACGCGACTTCGACGGCACGGTCTACCTGATCTTCCAGCCGGCCGAAGAAGGCGGCGGCGGCGCGCGCGAGATGATCGGCGACGGCCTGTTCACCCGCTTTGCTATGGAGGCGGTGTTCGGCATGCACAACTGGCCAGGAGTGCCCGCCGGGGTGCTGGCGGTGAGCAGCGGGCCGGTCATGGGTTCGAGCAACGAATTTCGCATCACCATCAGCGGCAAGGGCGGACATGCCGCGATGCCGCACATGGGCACCGACCCCGTGCCCATCGCCTGCCAGCTGGTGCAGGCCTTCCAGACCATCGTCTCGCGCAACCGCAAGCCCGTCGATGCCGGCGTGATCTCGGTGACCATGATCCACGCGGGCGAGGCCAACAACGTGATCCCCGACGCCTGCGAGCTGCAGGGCACGGTGCGCACCTTCAGCTTCGAGACGCTCGATCTGATAGAGCGGCGCATGCGCGAGATCACCGAAGGCCTGTGCGCGGCCTTCGGCGCGAGCCACCACTTCGAGTTCCAGCGCAACTATCCGCCGACCATCAACACCGCCTACGAGGCCGAGTTTTGCCGGAAGGTGATGCGCGAACTCGTGGGCGCCGAGCGCACCCGCAACCAGGAGCCGACGCTGGGCGCGGAAGACTTCGCCTACATGCTGCAAGAGCGCCCGGGCGCCTACTGCTTCATCGGCAACGGCGACGGCGCGCACCGCGGCAGCTACGCCGGCGGCGGGCACGACGCCGGGCCCTGCACCCTGCACAACCCGCACTACGACTTCAACGACGAGCTGATCCCGCTGGGCGCGAGCTACTGGGTGCGCCTGGCACAGGCCTGGCTCGCGCACACGCCGCCCGCCGATCGGGCGCCGGCGCGCCCCGCCTGAGCGCCGCTGGCCTGCCGCCCTGCCCGCGCCGATGTCCACGCCCATGGCCAGAGCCGAGCGTCGCGCACCGCTGCTGCCCGGCACAACCCTGCGCCGGGCGATGGCCGCGGGCGCGCTGGCGCTGCTCGCGCCGGCTGCCCACGCGGCGCATGCGCTGGTGGCGGTGGCGGCCAACTTCAGCGCTCCCATGCAGGAGATCGCGACGCGGTTTGAGCAGCAGACGCCGCACACGGTGTCGCTCTCCTTCGGCTCCACCGGCAAGTTCTATGCGCAAATCGTGCATGGCGCGCCCTTTGACGTGCTGGTGTCGGCGGACCAGGCGACGCCGCAGCGCCTTGCGCGCGAAGGCTGGGCGCAGGAGGCAACGCGCTTCACCTACGCCATCGGTGAGCTCGTGCTGTGGAGCAAGCAGGCGGGCTATGTGGACGACGGGGGCGCGGTGCTGCGCCAGACCGGCTGGCGCCACCTGGCGATCGCCAACCCGCGGCTCGCGCCCTACGGCGCCGCAGCCATGCAGACGCTGCAGGCGCTGGGGCTGGCCGCAGAGCTGCAAGCGCGCATCGTGCAAGGGGAAAGCATCGCGCAGGCCTGGCAGTTTGCCGCCTCGGGCAATGCCGAGCTGGCCTTTGTCGCGCGCTCACAAGTGGTGCGGGACGGACGCTTGAGCGCCGGCTCGGCCTGGCAGGTTCCCGCCGCCCTGCACGATCCGCTGCGCCAGGACGCCATCGTGCTCAGACAGGGCGCAGCCAACGAGGCAGCGGCGGCGCTGCTGCGCTTTCTTCAGGGTGAAGCGGCGCGCGCCATCATCCACTCCTATGGTTACGCTCTCCCCTGAGGACTGGTCGGCCATCGCCCTGACGCTGCAGCTGGCGAGTCTCACGACGGCCGCGCTGCTCCTGCTCGGCACGCCCATCGCCTGGTGGCTGGCACATACGCGCTCGCGCTGGCGCGCGCCGGTGGGCGCGGTGGTTGCGCTGCCGCTGGTGCTGCCGCCCACGGTCATCGGCTTTTATCTGCTGGTCGCGCTCGGTCCCGAGAGCCCGCTCGGGCGACTCACCGAGGCGATCGGGCTGGGCCGCCTGCCCTTCAGCTTCGGCGGCCTGCTGGTGGGCTCCATCATTTATTCGCTGCCGTTTGCGGTGCAGCCGCTGCAGCGCGCCTTCGAATCAGTGGGGCAGCGCCCGCTGGAGGCCGCGGCCTCGCTCGGCGCCGCGCCGCTGGACCGCTTCTTCAGCGTGGCGCTGCCGCTGGCGCGCCCGGGCTTCATCACCGCCGCCGTGCTCAGTTTCGCCCACACGGTAGGCGAATTCGGCGTGGTCTTGATGATAGGCGGCAACATCGCCGGCAAGACCCGCGTGGTGTCGGTACAGATCTACGACCATGTGGAAGCCATGCAGTACGACCATGCCCATTGGCTTTCGGCCGGCATGCTCGGCTTCGCCTTCGTCGTGCTGGTGCTGCTGCACTGGCTGCAGCCCCGGGGGCGACTGCAATGAGCGGCCTGCGTGCCCGCCTGCAGCTTGCGCGCCCGGGCTTTTCCCTGGACGTGGACCTGGACTTGCCGGCACGCGGCGTCACCGCGCTGTATGGCGCCTCGGGTTGCGGCAAGACCACTTGTCTGCGCGCCATCGCCGGGCTGAGCCGCGCGCGGGGACAGGTCGCGCTGGGCGATGCGCTCTGGCAGGACGACGCGCGCGGCGTGTGGCTGCCCACGCACCGGCGCCACCTGGGCTATGTGTTTCAGGAAGCCAGCCTGTTCGAGCACCTCACGGTGCGCCGCAACATGGAATACGGCCAGCGGCGCCAGCCCCCGGCGCGCCAGCGGGTGTCGCTCGAGCGGGCGGTCGAGCTGCTCGGCCTGCCTGGCCTGCTGGGGCGCATGCCGCACACGCTCTCGGGCGGCGAGCGCCAGCGCGTGGCCATCGCACGCGCGCTGGCGGCCAGCCCCAGCCTGCTGCTGATGGACGAACCCCTGGCCGCGCTGGACGAAGCGCGCAAGGCCGAGGTACTGCCCTATCTGGAGCAATTGCAGCGCGAGCTGGACCTTCCCGTGCTCTACGTGAGCCATGCCAGCGACGAGGTGGCGCGCCTGGCCAGCCATCTGGTGGTGCTGGAGGCAGGCCGCGTGCGCGCCCAGGGCGCGGCCGCCAGCCTGCTCGCCCAGCCCGATCTGCCGCTGGCGCATGCGCGCGATGCCAGCGCCCTGGTGGCCGGCACGGTGGCCGCCTACGACCCCGGCGACTATCTGCTGAGCGTGCGCTTTGGCGGCGGCACGCTGCGCCTGGTGAGCACGCGCAGCCTGCCGCTTGGCGCGCCGGTGCGCCTGCGCGTGGCCGCGCGCGACGTGAGCCTGGCGCGCCAGGCGCCGCAGGACTGCAGCATCCTCAACGTGCTGGCGGTGCGCCTGAGCGACCTGGTGCCGGACGGCCCTGGCCAGGTGCTGGCCCGGCTGGACTGCGCCGGCACGCCGCTGCTGGCGCGCATTACCCGCCATTCATGCGTGCACCTGGGGCTGCGGACCGGCGAGAGCCTGTATGCCCAGATCAAGGGCATGGCGCTGATGGATTGAACGCCGCGACAAATTCAGTTACACGCAAGGCAGGCCCTTAGAATCCTGCCTCTGTTGCCTGCACGCCCCGCAGCGGATGCGTGCACGGCCGCGCCAGTTGCATGACGGCCCGCCAGTGGCACGCATGCCCAGCGGTTTTTTTGGAGACACCATGCAGGCTTTGCTCTCGCTATCGCGGGCCATAGACAGACTCAACATGTTTATCGGCAAGTACGCGATCTGGCTGATTTTCGGCGCGACCGTGATCAGCGCCGTCAACGCGGTGATCCGCAAGATCTTCAACTACAGCTCCAACGGTTTTCTCGAGGTGCAGTGGTATCTGTTTGCCTGGTCTTTCCTGATTGCCGCCGGCTATACGCTGCTCAAGCGCGAGCACGTGCGCATCGACGTGCTCAACAGCCACTTCCCCAAGAAGGTGCAACTGGCCATAGAGATGTTCGGCCTGGTGTTCTTCCTCACGCCGGTGTGCCTGATGGTGTTGTACTACGTCACGCCGCTGACCCTGCAGATGTACCAGAGCGGCGAGATGTCGAACAACCCCGGCGGCCTGATCCGCTGGCCGGTGTGGCTGGCCCTGCCGCTGGGCTTCACGCTGCTGCTGCTGCAGGGCTGGTCGGAACTGATCAAGTGCATTGCCTTCGCGCTGGGCAAGGGGCCGGATCCGACCATCAAGCCCGATGAGAAATCGGACGAGCAGGAGCTGATCGAGGCGCTGCGCCAGGAAAGCGCTGCCAAGGCTGCCAAGCCCGGGCCCAGCCAGGCTCCGGCCCACTGACACGCCGGAGCACGCAGCCATGCAATTCATTGCTTCCAACTTCGCCCCGATCATGTTCATCGGGCTGATCTGCTTTCTGATCCTGGGCTTTCCGGTGGCGTTTTCGCTGGGCGCGGCGGGCCTGGCCTTCGGCGCGCTCGGGGTCTATCTGGACATCTTTCCCACCGCCATCCTCTCGGTGCTGCCGCTGCGCCTGATCGGCATCATGGCCAACGAGACGCTGCTGGCCGTGCCCTTCTTCACGCTCATGGGCTTGATTCTTGAGCGCAGTGGCATGGCCGAAGATCTGCTGGACTCTGTCGGTCAGGTGTTCGGGCCGATGCGCGGCGGCCTGGCGCTCGCCGTGGTGCTGGTCGGCGCGATGCTGGCGGCCACGACCGGCGTCGTCGCGGCTTCGGTCATCTCGATGGGTCTCATTTCCATGCCCATCATGCTGCGCTACGGCTACAGCCGCAGTCTGGCCAGCGGGGTGATCGCCGCTTCGGGGACGCTCGCGCAGATCATCCCGCCGTCGCTCGTGCTCATCGTGCTGGCCGACCAGATGGGCAAGAGCGTGGGCGACATGTACAAGGGCGCCTTCATCCCGGGCTTCACGCTGATGGGGCTGTACATCCTGTGGGTGGTGGGGCTGGCCATCTTCAAGCCCAAGACCGTGCCGGCCCTGCCGCCCGAGGCGCGCACCTTCATCGAGCCCAGCGGCAGCCACGGCTACACCTCGCTGACCGTGCTGTTCGTCTTCTGCGTGGCCGTGGGCGTGCTGCTGGCGCACGAGATGACCGCCATCCATACCTGGTGGCAGGGCGAGCTGGTCGAGTTCGTGCCCACCGACGAGAAGATCGTCGTGGCCATGTGCGGCGGCAGCTTTGTCGGCTGGCTGATCGCGGTGATCAACCGCGTCACCGGCCTGGGTCTGCTGTCCAAGCTGGCCGAGCGCGTGACCTTCGTGCTGATTCCGCCGCTGCTGCTCATCTTCCTGGTGCTGGGAACCATCTTCCTCGGCGTGGCCACCCCCACGGAAGGCGGCGCCATGGGCGCAATGGGCGCCTTGATCATGGCCACCATGCGCAAGCGCCTGTCCTGGAAGCTACTGCGCCAGGCGCTCGATACCACCACCAAGCTGGCGTCCTTCGTGATGTTCATCCTGGTGGGCGCGACGATCTTCAGCATGGTGTTCCAGGCGGCCGACGGCCCGGTCTGGGTCGAGCACCTGCTGTCCAAGCTGCCCGGCGGGCAGCTCGGCTTCCTGATCTTCGTGAACATCATGGTGTTCTTCCTGGCCTTCTTCCTGGACTTCTTTGAACTGTCGTTCATCGTCGTCCCGGTGCTGGCCCCGATTGCCGACAAGATGGGCATAGACCTGATCTGGTTTGGCGTGCTGCTGGCGGTGAACATGCAGACCTCCTTCCTGCACCCGCCGTTCGGCTTTGCGCTGTTCTACCTGCGCTCGGTCGCGCCTGAAAAGCCCTATGTGGACACGCACACCGGCAAGACCATGGAGCCGGTCACGACCATGCAGATCTACAAGGGCGCGATCCCCTTCCTGCTGCTGCAGCTGACCATGGTGGCGCTGATGATTGCCTTCCCGGCGCTGGTCACCGGCGGACTCGACAAACCGGTGCAGGTGGACATGAACGCGGTGCAGCAGCAGATGCTGCAGGACTTGAACGAGACCGAGCGCAACTCGGACTTCAACAGCCTGCCCGGGCTGTTCGAGCAGTCCACGCCCGCGCCCGCGCCCGCAGATGGCGGCGGCGCCAGCAGCGCGCCGCAGGGCGGCTCCGGCCTGCCGGGGGCGGCGCAAGACGGCGCCTTCGGCCCGGTCGGCGGGGAGCCCGAGGACCCGATGAAGGCGATCCAGGAATCCTTGCGCAAGTAGCGCCAGGCAGGCCGCACGCGCCGCTGCGTGGCGGCGTGCGGACAAAAAAAAGACCGCAGCCATCACGGCTGCGGTCTCTTTTTTTTCCGGAAGCGACCCGTGCGGGGCGCGCTCGGCACTCAGATCTTGAGCGAGGCCATGTCCTGGGTGAACACCAGCTCCGAGATGCGGTTCCAGAGGATCTGGTCGCGCTGGAAGTTGCGGATGTCGTCGTAGATCTTCTTGAACTGCGGGTCCTTGGCGCTGTGCTCGGCGTAGACCTCTTGCGCGGCGTTGAAGCCGGCCTGCACGATCTCCTTGTTGAAGCGCTTGAGCTGGGTGCCGCTGGCCACCAGTTGCTTGAGCGCGATCGGGTTCAGGTACAGGTACTTGGAGGTGCCGTCGTTGTAGGCCACGTCCATGGCCGCATTGACCATGGCCTTGTATTCGGGCGAGAGCTTGGCGTAGGCCTTGTTGTTGATGAAGAACTCCAGGTCGGCGCCGCCTTCCCACCAGCCGCCGTAGTAGTAGTACTTGGCCACCTTGTTCCAGCCCATCTTGGCGTCGTCGTAGGGGCCGACGAACTCGGCCGCGTCCAACGTGCCCTTTTCCAGCGCCTGGTAGACGTCGCCGCCGGGCATGTTCTGCGACACCACGCCGAGCTTGGCCATGGATTCACCGAATACGCCGCCGCCCAGACGCATCTTCAGGCCCTTGAAGTCCTCGGGCTTGTTCATCTCCTTGCGGTACCAGCCGCCCATCTGCGTGCCGGTGTTGAGCGCGCTGCGCGCATGGAAGTTGTACTTCTCGAACAAGGCGTCAAGCAGCTTGTGGCCATTGCCATGCAGCTTCCAGGCCTGGTTCTGCTGCGCGGTGAAACCAAAGGGAATGGCGCAGCTGAAGGCAAAGGACGGGTCCTTGCCGGTGTAGTAGTAGGCAGCGGTCTCGCCCATTTCGATCGAGTCGTCGGCCAGCGCATCAACGATGCCGAAGGCCGGGATCAGCTCGCCCGCGGCGTGCACCGAGACTTCAAACTTGCCGCCCGACATGGCCTTGACGGTTTCGGCGAACTTCACGGCGCAGCCGTGCAGGGTTTCCAGCGCCTTGGGAAAGCTCGTGGCCAGACGCCAGCGCACGGTTTCCTGGGCATGCACCGCGGGCGCGATGCCGGTGGCCAGCACGCCGGCAATGCCGGCATTCTTGATGAGGGAACGACGATCCATGGGCTTGACTCCTTGTTGAAAAAATGAAATGCCAGACACGACCGAATGGACGTGCACTGCCCGCGCAGCATGCGCTGCCGGCGGCGCTCCCCGGCCACTCAACGCGCCATGTTATCGCAAGTAACCAGGCGCAAATGCAAGATCGGGCACATCAATGTTCACCGACGGCGCGCAGGGCCGGGGCCGGTGCCACCAGCGCCGGATAACGCCGGCGGATGCTGCGCTCCAGCCCCGCCGCATCCAGCCCCAGCAGCGACAGCAGCCGGGCCGGGTCGCCGTGTTCGATGAAGGCATCGGGCAGGCCCAGTTGCAGCAGCGGCAGCACGCTGCCTTGCTGCGCGAGCCATTCGAGTACGGCGCTGCCCGCACCGCCCATGACCACGCCCTCTTCCACCGTGACCAGCGCCTCGTGCGTGGCAATGGTGCGCGCCAGCAGCTCGGTATCGAGCGGCTTGGCCCAGCGCATGTTGAGCACCGTGGCGTTCAGCCGCTCGGCGGCTTCGAGCGCCGGGTACAGCAGCGTGCCGAAGGCCAGGATGGCCACCCGCTGGCCCTGGCGGCGCAGCTCGCCCTTGCCATAGGGCAGACCGTCGAGCGCGGGCAGCGGCGCCACGCCCACGCCGGCGCCGCGCGGATAGCGCACGGTGACCGGATGGTCTTGCGCAAAGGCGCTGCTGAGCAACTGGCGGCATTCGCGCTCATCGGCCGGGCAGGCCACGGCCATGTTGGGGATGCAGCGCGCGTAGGCAATGTCAAAGGCCCCGCAATGCGTTGCGCCATCGGCGCCGACGATGCCCGCACGGTCGAGCGCGAACACGACGGGCAGATTCTGCAGCGCCACGTCGTGGATCAGCTGGTCGTAGCCGCGCTGCAAAAACGTGGAATAGATCGCCACCACCGGCTTGAGCCCCTCGCAGGCCAGGCCCGCCGCGAAAGTCACCGCGTGCTGCTCGGCGATGCCCACGTCGTGGTAGCGCCCGGGAAAGCGCCGCTCGAACTCGACCATGCCCGAACCCTCGCGCATCGCCGGCGTGATGGCGACCAGGCGCTCGTCCTTGTCTGCCATGTCGCACAGCCATTGGCCGAAGACCTGGGTGAAGGTCTGGCGCGCGGGCGCCTCGGGCTTGACCAGGCCGATCTGGGGGTCGAACTTGCCCGGGCCGTGGTAGGCCACCGGGTCGGCCTCGGCCAGCTTGTAGCCCTGGCCCTTCTTCGTGACCACGTGCAGGAACTGCGGGCCTTTGAGGCCTTTGATGTTCTCCAGCGTCGGAATCAGCGAATCGAGGTCGTGCCCGTCGATCGGGCCGATGTAGTTGAAGCCGAAGTTCTCGAACAGCGTGGCCGGCACCACCATGCCCTTGGCCTGCTGCTCCAGGCGCTTGGCCAGCTCCAGCAGCGGCGGCACGCCGCGCAGCACGCTCTTGCCCACGTCGCGCGCCTTGGCATAAAAGCGCCCGCTCATGAGCTGCGCCAGGTAGCGGTTGAGCGCGCCCACCGGCGGGCTGATGCTCATGTCGTTGTCGTTCAGGATGACGAGCAGATTGGCGTCGGCCACGCCGGCGTTGTTCAGCGCCTCGAAGGCCATGCCGGCGGTCATCGCGCCGTCGCCTATGACCGCGATCGCGTGGCGCTCCTCGCCCTTTTGCCGCGCGGCCACCGCCATGCCCAGGGCGGCGGAGATGCTGGTCGAGGAATGCGCGGTGCCGAAGGTGTCGTAAGGGCTCTCCGAGCGCATCGGAAAACCCGACAGGCCGCCGAGCTGGCGCAGCGTGCCCATGCGAGCGCGTCGGCCGGTGAGGATCTTGTGCGGATAGGACTGGTGACCCACGTCCCAGACCAGGCGGTCTTCGGGCGTATTGAAGACCGCGTGCAGCGCGATCGTGAGTTCGACCACGCCGAGGTTGGACGACAAATGCCCGCCAGTCCTGGCCACGCTTTGCAGCACGAAGGCGCGCAACTCGTCGGCCAGTTGCTTGAGCTGCGCGCGCGTGAGGCTGCGCAGGTCCACGGGGTCGTTCACGCTCTCGAGCAAGGGGTATTCGGTAGTCGCCATATCCTGTTTTGATAGCTGCAAGCGCTTGTATGTCAAGCGTTACAGCCCGATTTCATTAAAATTCCGCGCATGGCCTGCTCAGTGCTGGCGCTCCACCACCATCTCGGCCAGCGCCACCAGCGCCTGGGTTTCGACCAGGCCGCTGGTGCGCAGCACCTGGCGCGCTTCATCGAGCAGCTCCTGCGCGTGCGCACGCGCCCCTTCGAGCCCCATGAGCGAGACGAAGGTAGGCTTGCCGCAGGCCGCGTCCTTGCCCGCCGTCTTGCCCAGCGTAGCCGAATCCTGGGTGCAGTCGAGCACGTCGTCCACCACCTGGAACGCCAGGCCCAGGGCCGCACCATACTGCGCCAGCGCCTGGCGTGCACGCACGTCCACCGCGCCGCAGGCCGCGCCCATGAGCACGCTGGCCTGCAGCAGAGCGCCGGTCTTGAGCCGGTGCATCTCGCTGAGCTGGCCCTGACCGAGCGCCCGGCCGACGCTGGCCAGGTCTATCGCCTGGCCGCCCGCCATGCCGTGGGCGCCGGCAGCGCGCGCCAGCAGGCGGCACAGCTCGGCCTGCATGGCTGGCGGCACGCCCTCGGGCGGGGTCAGCAGCTCAAAGGCCAGGGCCTGCAGGGCGTCGCCGGCCAGCAGCGCGCGCGCCTCGCCGAACTGCACGTGCGCCGTGGGTTTGCCGCGGCGCAGCACGTCGTTGTCCATGCAGGGCAGGTCGTCGTGCACCAGGGAATAGGCATGGATCAGCTCCACCGCGCAGGCCGCGCGCAGCGCCGCGTCGTGGTTGCCGCGCACCGCCATGCAGGCAGCGAGCACCAGCAACGGGCGCAGGCGCTTGCCGCCGCCCATCACCGCATAGCGCATGGCCACGCCGAGGTCGGCCGGGGTGATGGCTGGCACCCAGTCCGAGAGCGCCTGCTCCACGCGCTGCTGCGCCTCGCGCACCCAGTCGGCGGCCACGAAAGCGTTGGCGCTGCCCGGCGTCACTCGGGAGTCCATGGCTTGAGCGCCCCGCCGTCGAGCAGCTTGATCTGCTCCTGCACCGCGTCCAGCCGCTGGCGGCAGAACTGCAGCAGCTGCGCGCCGCGCTGGTAGCTCGCGAGCATCTGCTCGAGCGGCAACTGCCCCGCTTCGATGCGCGCGACCAGAGCCTCGAGCTCTTGCAGCGCTGCCTCATAGCTTTCAGGTTCGGCGGGGGGGGTCTTGGCAAGGGCCTTGGGCATGGGCAGATCCAACGCAAACGCGCCAGCGGCTGGCGAACGGAACGGGACATTTTAGGGCGACGCTGGGCAAGTCCCCGATGGTGCGCGCCTGCGCGAGGGGCGCGCGCCGGCGCGCACCAGGCCCCGCCTTTATAATCGCCGCTTTCGCCCAGACCGGCTTCGGCATGCCGTGCCCTTGCCGGTTTCGTTTTCTCGGGCCCGTGCATGCACGCGCCACCTCCCTGTGGGGGGCTTCAGGTCACGACATCCATGTCTGATTTAAGTCTTCAACTGCAGCAGGCCGCCAGCCAACTCCCGGTTTCCAGCTACTTCGACGAGGCCTTGTGCCGGCGCGAGCGTGCGCTGCTCTTCGCGCCCGGGCCGCGCTACGTCGGCCACAGCCTGAATGCGCCCGAGCCGGGCGACTACTACGTGCTGGCGCAGGAAAAGGGCGGGCGGGCGCTGGTGCGCAGCCCCGAAGGAAAGATCCAGCTCATCTCCAACTGCTGCCGCCACCGCCAGGCGCTGATGCTGAGCGGCCAGGGCAACCTGAACACTGAAGGCAAGGGCCACGCGGGAGGCAACATCGTCTGCCCCATTCACCGCTGGACCTATGACGGCGGCGGCAAGCTGCTGGGCGCGCCGCACTTTGCCAGCAACCCGGGCTTGAACCTGCAGAGCTGGCCGCTGCGTGAATGGAACGGCCTGCTGTTCGAGGACAACGGGCGCGACATCGCCCTTGATCTCGCCGGCATGGGCGTGGCCGCCGACCTGTCGTTTGACGGCTACGTGTTCGACCGCGCCGAGATGCATGAGTGCAACTACAACTGGAAGACCTTCATCGAGATTTATCTGGAGGACTACCACGTTGGCCCCTTCCACCCGGGCCTGGGCAACTTCGTCACTGTCGATGACCTGCACTGGCAGTTCGAGCGCGAATACTCGGTGCAGACCGTGGGCGTGGCGCCGACCTTCGGCAAGCCCGGCACCGACGCCTACAAGCTCTGGCACGAGGTGCTGCTGCGCTACCGCGGCGGCGAAAAGCCCGAGCGCGGCGCGATCTGGCTCACCTACTACCCGCACATCATGGTCGAGTGGTATCCGCACGTGCTCACCGTCTCCACGGTGCATCCGATGGGGCCGCAGAAGACGCTGAACCTGGTCGAGTTCTACTACCCCGAGGAAATTCACGCTTTCGAGCGCGAGTTCATCGAGGCGCAGCAGGCCGCCTACATGGAAACCGCGATCGAGGACGACGAGATAGGCGAGCGCGAGGACCAGGGCAGGCGCGCGCTGCTCGAGCGCGGGGCGAATGAGGTCGGCCCCTACCAGAGCCCGCTGGAAGACGGCATGCGCCACTTTCACGAGTGGTACCGCGCCAGAATGGGCGACGCGCTGTAAACCCCCTGAAACCATAGCTGCCAGCGCTTGTGCCGCAAGCGTTTGGGCCGCATTTCATTCAAAACCCCATGCAAGCGCTGTGGATGGTTCTGGCGGCCTTCTTCTTCGCCAGCATGGGGGTCTGCGTGAAGCTGGCGGCGCCGCATTTCACCGCCTTCGAGATGGTGTTCTGGCGCGGCCTGATCAGCATGGCCATGCTCTGGTGGCTGGCGCGCCGCCAGGGCATCGCGCTCAAGACGCGCTACCCGGGCATGCACGCCTGGCGCAGCTTCATCGGCGTGACCGCGCTCGCCGCATCGTTCTACGCCATCATCTGGCTGCCGCTGCCCACGGCCATGACTTTTGGCTACATGAGCAGCGTCTGGATCGCCGCCTTCATCGTCGGGGGCGCGATGCTGAGCTGGCGCCCCTCGGGCGCCCAGCCGCGCCCGCCGGTGCCGCTCACGCTCGTGGCCTGCGTGCTGCTGGGCTTTGTCGGCGTGGTGATGATGCTCAGGCCCACGGTGGACGGCAACCAGGGCTTTGCCGCCGTGGTCGGGCTGCTAGGCGGCATGTGCGCGGCGCTCGCTTACATGCAGGTCGTGGCGCTGTCGCGCCTGGGCGAGCCGGAGACGCGCACCGTCTTCTACTTCGCGCTGGGCTGCAGCGTTGCCGGCCTGGGCGCGATGGCGTTCACCGGCGTGTCGGCCTTTGCGGGCTGGCCTGCGCTCTGGCTTTTGCCGCTGGGCTTGTTCGCTGCGGGCGGGCAGCTGTGCATGACCATGGCCTTCTCGCGCGCATCGAGCAGCCGGGGCACGCTGCTGGTGGCCAACCTGCAATACTCGGGCCTGATTTTCGCCAGCATCTACAGCATGCTGGTGTTCGGCGAATACCTGCCGCTCATCGCCTGGCTGGGCATGGCGCTCATCGTGCTGAGCGCGATCGCCGCCGGCGTGCTGCGAACCCGCTCGGCCACCACGACCCAAAAATCCCCATGAGCCACACCCACCTGATCACCGCCAACGAACTGCAAGCCCTGATGCAAGCGGGCGCGCCGTTGATGGTCTTTGACTGCAGCTTTGACCTGGCCGACACCGAACGCGGCATCGCCGACTACCACGCGACGCACATCCCGGGCGCCATCTACGCGCATCTGGACCGCGATCTGAGCGCCGCCGGCGGCCCGAGCGCCAGCGGCGGGCGCCACCCGCTGCCCACGCGCGAGCGCTTTGCCGCCTGGCTGGCGAGCGTGGGCTTTTCCAATGGCATGCAGGCCGTCGTCTACGACCGCAACGGCTCCATGCCCTGCATGCGGCTTTGGTGGCTGTTCAAATGGCTGGGGCACGATGCGGCGGCGGTGCTCGACGGCGGCTTTGCCGCCTGGCTGGCGGCGGGCGGTGCCAGCTCCAGCCACGAGGAAATGCCGCGCGCGCCGGGCGACTTCAGCGCGCGCGCGCCGCTGCGCCGCTTGCTCGATACCGCCCAGGTGCTGGCGCAGCTCGGCCAGTCGGGGCAAACCCTCGTCGATGCCCGCGCGGGCGAGCGCTATCGCGGCGAGGTCGAGCCGCTGGACCCGGTGGCGGGGCACATCCCCGGCGCACTGAACCGCCCCTGGATGGACAACCTCGCGCCCGATGGCCGCTTCAAGAGCGCGGGCGAGCTGCGCGCCGAGTTCGACGCCGTGCTCCAAGGGCGCGATGCCGCCAGCGTCGTACACCAGTGCGGCAGCGGCGTGAGCGCCATCCACAACCTGCTGGCGATGGAGCTGGCCGGCTACGCCCCTGCCGCGCTCTACGCGGGCAGCTGGAGCGCGTGGTGCGCCGACCGCACGCGGCCCGTGGCCACCGGCTGAAAGATCACTCCCCCTCTTCTTGCGGCGCGACGTCCGCCGGCCGGTGGTGCCAGTAGCGCCGCGCGTGCTCGCGCTCGCAGCGCAGCTCGCCACTGGCCGACGACCAGAGCGCCGCTCCGCAGCGCGGGCTCGCGACCAGGGTGATGCCGCGCTCCTGGTAGCGCTGCACCACGGGCGCCGCCGGATGGCCGAAGCGATTGCGATAGCCCGACTGCACCAACGCGACGGCCGGCTGCACCGCATCGAGAAAGGCCGCGCTCGACGAGGTCTTGCTGCCGTGGTGCGGCGCGAGCAGCAGATCGGCCGCGAGCGGCGCTGCCGCGTGCACCAGCGCGAGCTCCTGCGCGCGCTCGATGTCGCCGGTGAGCAGCGCGCTGGCGCCGCCCTCGGCCTCGATGTGCAGCACGCAGCTGCGCGCATTGGTGCTTGACTTGCCCTGCGCGGGTGCGACGTCGCCCGCCGGCGGATGCAGCATGGCAAAGCGCACGCCGTCCCAGCGCCATTGCTGCCCGGCGGCGCAGGGCGCTATCGCGCGCAAGGCCTGCAGCGGGTGATCCAGGGGAATCGAGCCCAGCACCTGTGCGCGCGGCAAATGGGCCAGCACCGAGGCGGCGCCCCCCACATGGTCGCTGTCGGAATGGCTCAGCAGCACGCGCTGCGGCCGCTCGCCCAGCGCCTGCAGCAGCGGCACCAGCACGCGCTGGCCCGCGTCGCTGAAGGCACCGTAGCGCGGACCGGCGTCGTAGAGCAGGCTGTGGCCGGCGGTGCGCACCAGCACCGCCTGGCCCTGGCCCACGTCGACCGCCAACACCTCGAACTGCCCCGGCGGCGGCCGCGGCGCTTGCCACCAGAAGGCCGGCAGCATCAGCGGCAGCCCGAGCAGGCGCAGCGGCCAGGGCAGGCGCAGCACCAGCACGATGGCGCCGAGCACCGCCGCCGCGCCCGCCCACAGCGGCGCCTGGGCCAGCGTGAGCTGCGCCAGCGGCCAGCTTGCCAGCCAGGTCAGCCACAGGGAAAGCAGTTGCACGCACCACGCCGCAGCCTGCCACAGCGGCGCAAAGACCACGCCCAGCATGGCCAGCGGCGTGACCAGCACCGTGACCCACGGTATCGCCAGCAGATTGGCCACCAGGGCCACCAGCGAAACCTGGCCAAACAGCGCCAGGGTGAGCGGCGCCAGCGCCAAGGTAAGCACCGCCTGTTCCCGCAACATCAAGGCAAACCGGGCTCCAGCGCCCGTCCCATATGCACCAACAGCTCTCATATCGGTAGCGAACAACACGCCTACCGCCACGAAGCTCAGCCAGAAGCCCGCCTGCAGCATGGCCCAGGGGTCGAAGGCCAGCACCACCGCGCAGGCCAGCAGCCAGACCTGCGGCCACGGCCATTCGCGCCCCGAAAGGCGCAGCAGCGCGACCGTGGCGAGCATCAAGAGCGTGCGCTCGGCCGGCACGCCCCAGCCGCTGAAGAGTGCGTATGCCCCGGCCAGCACCACGCCGCCCAGCAACGCCGCCGAAGGCGCGGGGTAGCGCAGGCACAGCCAGGCCGAGCGGCGCCACAGCATGCCAAGCAGCAGGGCCGCCAGCCAGGCGAACATCGTGATGTGCAAACCCGAGATGCTCATGAGGTGCGCGACGCCCGTGGCGCGAAACAAATCCCAGTCGCTGCGCTCGATCGCACGCTGGTCGCCCGTCACCAGCGCCGCCACCACGCCGGCCGCGCGCAGCCGCGCCGGGTCTTGCACGCCTTGCGTCAGATACCCGGTGATGCGATCGCGCACGCGCTGGCGCAGTTGCTCGACGGGAAACTGCCAGGTCGTGGCCAGGCGCTCGGGCGCGCCCAGGCGGGCGTCCAGGCGCTCGCTGGTGCGCACGTAGCCGCTGGCCTGCACACCCTGCTGCCACATCCACAGCTCGACGTCGAAGCCGTGCGGGTTGAGCGTGCCGTGCGGCGCCTTCAGCCGCGCAGAGAGCCGCCAGCGCTCGCCCGCGGCGATGGCGGGCACGGGGCGCTCGTTGTGCCCATGGTTGCTGGCGTACCAGGTGAGCTCGATCAGCTTCGGCAGGGCTACGGGCTGGCCCTCGCGCTCGGCCGATTCCAGCGCCAGGCGAAAGCGCACGTCGCCGCTGTCGCTGCGCTGCACCATGGCGGCGACCACGCCGCTCAGGCGCAGGTCCACGCCCTCGAGTTCGGGCGCCAGCGCCTGCGCGGAAAACACCGCCGAGCGCGCGCCGCAGGCAGCAAAGGCCAGCAGCGCCCCGACCAGCCAGGCAAGCGCCGTCCAGCGCACACCGGGCCGGCCGGCGCGCAGATTCCACAGCCAGCCGGCGAGCGCCAGCGCGCACAGGCCCGCATACCAGGCAAGAGGCCAAAGCTCAGGCTGCTGCAGCTGCAGCGCCGTGCCCAGCAGCGCGCCGCCGAGCAGCGCCGGCAGATGCCAGGGCGCCCGCGGCCCAGGCCCGGCGGCGGCGGGACGGTCGGTGCGGGCGTGGGCGTGGCGCATGGAGGCGCCATGCTACTGTGCAACACTTGGCCTTTTGCTCCGAGGAACAAGGATGAGCGTCTACGACAAACTCAAGGCCCTGAACATCACCCTGCCGGCCGTGGCCGTGCCCGCAGCCGCCTACGTGCCCTTCGTGCACAGCGGCAAGCTGGTCTTTCTGAGCGGGCATCTGGCGCGCAAGGACGGCAAACCCTGGGTCGGCCAGCTGGGCAAGAACATGAGCACCGAAGAGGGCAAGGCGGCGGCGCGCGGCATCGCGATCGAGCTCATGGCCACGCTGCAAGCGGCCTGCGACGGCGATCTGGGCCGCGTCAAGCGCATCGTCAAGGTAATGAGCCTGGTCAATTCCAGCAGCGACTTCACCGAGCAGCACCTGGTGACCAACGGCGCGAGCGAACTGCTGGGCGAAGTCTTTGGCGACGCCGGCAAGCATGCGCGCAGCGCCTTTGGCGTGGCCCAGATACCGCTGGGCGCCTGCGTGGAAATCGAGCTGATCGCCGAGCTCGTCTGAACGCGGCCGGGCGCGCGCACCGACGGCGAGCGCGCGCGTCCAGATTCAGAAAGTGAGCACCTTGTCGGCCTGCACCACCCATTCGGACAGGTCCGACAGGGTGGCGATGCGCACGCCCTCGATGTGCGTCAGCTCGAGCAGGCCACGCGCCTGGGCGCAGGTGCGGCACAGGTGCACGCTGGCATTGGCGGCGCTGGCCAGCTCGCTCACCAGCGCTTCGATCATGTTGCCGGCGTTGTCCTGCTGGTGCGGCAGGACCGCCACGGTGGCGTCCGACATCAACAGCACGCGCAAGTCCACGACCTCGGCGCGCGCAGCCAGGGCCCCGGCCACGCGCAGGCCGGAGAGGCAGGCTTCATTGCCATGGGGCGCGGAGTTGATGATGACGACGATTTTCTGTTCGCTCACGGTCCGTTTCCTTCGGGGGGTTGCATCGCCGCACATGCTAGGGCGCGGGGCGCTTTTGTGCCCCGGACCGGGGTTTTGGCGCGGCTCAGAAACTCTCCCACTCGCCCTCTTCGTGATCGGGCGCCTTGGCAGGCGCTGGCGTGGGCATGGGCGCCGGCGCGGCGATCTTGCGCGTTGCGGGCTGGGCGCGGCTCTGGGCCGGTGCTGCGGCCAGCTTGCGTGCAGCGGGGCCAGCGGCGCGTGCGGGCGCTGCAATGGTTTTTGCTGCCCGCACTGGCTGCGCAGCCGCAGGCGCGGGGCGCGCCGGCTCGTCGCCCACGCGAAACGCCGCGACCACCTGCATCAGGTGCTGGGCCTGCTCGTTGAGGCTTTGCGCCGCCGCCGCGCTCTCTTCCACCAGCGCGGCGTTTTGCTGCGTCATCTGGTCGAGCTGGCCCACCGCCTGGTTGACCTCGCCCACGCCCGCGCTCTGCTGCGCCGAGGCGGCGGTGATCTCGCCCATCATCTCGGTCACGCGCTGCACCGCCTGCACCACCTCCTGCATGGTCTCGCCCGCGCCCTGCACCAGGCGCGAGCCGTCTTCCACGCGTTCCACGGAGGAGCCGATCAGCTCCTTGATCTCCTTGGCCGCCTGGGCCGAACGCCCGGCCAGCGCGCGCACCTCACTGGCCACCACGGCAAAGCCGCGCCCCTGCTCGCCGGCGCGTGCCGCCTCGACCGCGGCGTTGAGCGCGAGGATGTTGGTCTGGAAGGCGATGGAGTCGATCACGCCGATGATGTCGGCAATCTTGTGGCTGCTGCTCTGGATCTCGCCCATGGTGGAAATCACCTCGGAGACGACCGAGCCGCCGCGCTCGGCCACCGAGCTGGCACTGCCCGCCATCTGGCTCGCCTGGCGCGCGGTGGCGTCGCTTTGCGCGATGGTGCTGGTGAACTCCTCCATCGCCGCCGCGGTCTGCTCCAGGCTGCTGGAGGCGGCTTCGGTGCGTGCCGACAAGTCCTGGTTGCCGCTGGCGATCTGCGAACTGGCTACCGCAATGCTGTCCGCGCTCTGGCGCACGTCGTGCACCATGTGCGCGAGGGACGCGCGCATGCTCTCCAGCGACTGCAGCAGCTGGCCGAACTCGTCGCTGCGCTGGCCGGCGCTGCTGCGCGCGCTCAGGTCGCCCGTGGCAATGCGCGCCGCCATGCCATTGGCCTGGGCCAGGGGCGCGCGGATGTTGCGGATGAGGAAATAGGCACCCACCACGATGGCGAGCAGCAAGACGGCCACCAGGACGGCCGCCATCCTGACCGTGTCCATGCTGGTCCGGGCCGCCTGCGCCCGGGCCTGCTGCACCGCCAGCTGCTGCAGCTGGACAAAGTCGGCGAGCGTCTTCAGGTAGGCGTCCGAGGCCGGCACGTAGTTTTGCAGCACCTGGCTGGCGAGGTCCGCATCGCCCGCCGCCTTGAGCTGGTTGACCCGCTCGCGCGCCGCCATCATGGTCTTGCGGGCCTCGGCAACGCGCTCCATCGCTGCACGGTCGTCGGCCGAGAGATTCAAGGCCAGCAGGCGCTTTTGCATCTCGGATATCTCGGCCGAAGTGGCGGCCATGGCCTCCTTGAAGGCGCTGGCCACGGCGGGCTCGCTGCTCAGCGCCAGCGCCAGCGTGCGCGCGGCATTGGTCTCGGCCAGCCCTATCCAGCGCGTGGCGGTGCTCACGCGCTGCATCATCTCTTCGTTGAGCGCGTTGGAGGCCGCCGAAGTCTGCCCGGAACGCCAGCCGGCGCCCGCGACCACGGCGCTGAAACCCAGCACGATCACCGCAACCGCCAGCCAGAGCTTGGCAGCCAGAGTCAATCCCTTCATCGCATAACCCCTGTCGGCATTTTTGGTTCGCGCCATTACAGCGCGCCAGCGCCGCCCTTGTCCATAGCGTGCAGAGTCGGCTGGGCAACAGACCGCGCCCCGGTTATAATGCCCGGCTTTGCCACGAGAGGCCCTTCACCGTAATCGATGGGGCGTTGCGCGGCACCGGGCCACCGCCACCCGGAATTTCCTGGCGAGGTGAGATGGCAGGCGCGCCTTCAGTGCAAGGATCCGCCGCCCGCCATCGTTGAAAAGAACGGAGTGTCCGCATGGCACGCGTATGTGAAGTCACGGGCAAGAAGCCCCAGGTGGGACACAAGGTCTCCCACTCCAACATCAAGACCAAGCGCCGTTTTCTGCCCAATCTGCAGTACAAGCGCTTCTGGGTGGAAAGCGAGAACCGCTGGGTGCGCCTGCGCGTGTCCAGCGCCGCGCTGCGCCTGATCGACAAGAACGGCATCGACGCCGTGCTCGCGGACATGCGCGCACGCGGCCAGGCCTGATTCACTGAAAGGAAAGACCATGGCTGCCAAAGGCGGACGCGAAAAGATCAAGCTGGAATCCACGGCCGGCACCGGCCACTTCTACACCACCACCAAGAACAAGAAGACGATGCCCGAGAAGATGTCGATCATGAAGTTCGACCCCAAGGCGCGCAAGCACGTCGAATACAAGGAAACCAAGCTCAAGTAAGCCTGGCTTGCCCTTGGCACAAACCGCCACGGCCCTTGCGGGCCTGGCGGTTTTTTCTTGTCTGCGGCAAATTCCAAACACTGCGGCAGCACTTGGGCCCCAGCGCAGGCTGCTTTCCTGTACATCAGGGAAACCTTCAACGATGATAGGATGACTTTTGGCATCTTCCCATCGCAGCAAGACAGAAATGGCCACCGCCGGTACCGCCCAGAAAGAAGCAGCAGCCGTGGCATTGCCCAGCCTGGCGCGTGCGCTCATGTCGGCAGGCAAGCTGGCGCAAAACAGCGCCGAAGACATCTCGCGCAAGGCGCAGGCCAGCCGCAACAGCTTCATTGCCGAGCTGCTCGCCGCCAAGACCCTGAGCGCCGGTGATCTGGCGCAGACGCTGTCCAACACCTTTGGCGCACCGCTGCTCGACGTGGACGCGCTGGACGCCGCCCACCTGCCCCGGGACCTGCTCGACGCCAAGCTCTGCCAGGCCTACAAGGTCGTCGCCCTGGCCAAGCGCAGCAACCGGCTGATCGCACTCACCGCCGACCCGACCAACCAGGAAGCCGCGGAAAAGATCAAGTTCACCACCCAGCTCGGCGTGGATTGGGTGGTCGGCGAATACGACAAGCTGCTGCGGCTGGTCGAGGCGACGACCAAGAGCGTCTCCGAGAGCCTGGACAGCATCACCGGCGGCGACTTCGAGTTCGACGACGGACCGGTCGAGGAAGAAGCCGAAGCGCCGGACACCACAGGCGCCGACGTCGAAGACGCGCCGGTCGTGCGTTTTCTGCACAAGATGCTGCTGGACGCATTCAACATGCGTGCCTCCGACCTGCACTTCGAGCCCTACGAGCACAACTACCGGGTGCGCTTTCGCGTCGACGGCGAGTTGCAGGAGATCACCTCTCCGCCGGTGGCCATCAAGGACAAGCTCGCCTCGCGCATCAAGGTGATCTCGCGCCTCGATATCTCGGAAAAGCGCGTGCCCCAGGACGGGCGCATGAAGCTCAAGGTCGGGCCCGACCGGGTCATCGACTTTCGCGTCAGCACCCTGCCCACGTTGTTCGGCGAAAAAATCGTCATCCGCATTCTGGATCCGAGCAGCGCGCGCATGGGCATCGACGCTCTCGGCTACGAACCCGAAGAAAAAGAGCGCCTGCTGGCCGCGATCAACCGCCCCTACGGCATGATCCTGGTGACCGGCCCCACCGGCTCGGGCAAGACGGTCTCGCTCTACACCTGCCTGAACCTGCTGAACAAGCCGGGCGTGAACATCTCCACCGCCGAAGACCCTTCGGAAATCAACATGCCAGGGGTCAACCAGGTCAACGTCAACGAAAAGGCGGGCCTGACCTTTGCCGTCGCGCTCAAGGCCTTCCTGCGCCAGGACCCGGACATCATCATGGTCGGTGAAATCCGCGACCTGGAAACCGCCGACATCGCCATCAAGGCCGCGCAGACCGGCCACCTGGTGCTCTCCACGCTGCACACCAACGACGCGCCGACCACGCTCACGCGCATGCGCAACATGGGGATTGCGCCGTTCAACATCGCCTCCAGCGTGATTCTCATCACCGCGCAGCGCTTGGCCAGGCGCCTGTGCCCGCAATGCAAGCAGCCGGCCGACATTCCGCACGAAAGTCTGGTCGAGGCAGGTTTTCGCGAGGAAGACATCGACGGCAGTTGGGTCACCTACAAGCCGGTGGGCTGCTCGGCCTGCAACAACGGCTACAAGGGACGCGTCGGCATCTACGAAGTGATGCCGATCTCCGAAGAGCTGCAACGCATCATCCTGGCCGACGGCAGCGCACTCGAGATCGCCGCCCAGGCGCGTGCCGAAGGCGTGCGTTCGCTGCGCCAGTCGGGCCTGCACAAGGCGAAGGCGGGCTTCACCTCGCTCGAAGAGGTGCTGGCCGTCACCAACGAATAAGACACAGTATCGGGAGAGCACCAAACATGGCAACCGCTGCGGCCAAAGGCATCAAGGACTTCGTATTCGAGTGGGAGGGCAAGGACCGCAACGGCAAGATCGTGCGCGGCGAGTTGCGCGCCGGCGGCGAAAACCAGGTCCAGGCCAGTCTGCGCCGCCAGGGCGTGATGCCCACCAAGATCAAGAAGCGGCGCATGCGCTCGGGCAAGAAGATCAAGCCCAAGGACATCGCCCTGTTCACGCGCCAGATGGCGACGATGATGAAGGCGGGCGTGCCGCTGCTGCAGGCTTTCGACATCGTCGGGCGCGGCAACACCAACCCGAGCGTGACCAAGCTGCTCAACGACATCCGCAACGACGTGGAGACCGGCACCTCGCTGAACTCGGCCTTTCGCAAGTACCCGATGTACTTCGACAGCCTGTACTGCAACCTGGTGGAGGCGGGCGAAGCCGCCGGTATCCTGGAGGCACTGCTCGATCGCCTGGCCACCTACATGGAAAAGACCGAGGCGATCAAGAGCAAGATCAAGTCTGCGCTGATGTACCCGATCTCGGTGATCATCGTCGCCTTCGTCGTGGTCACGGTGATCATGATCTTCGTGATTCCGGCCTTCAAGGAGGTGTTCACCTCCTTCGGCGCCGACCTGCCCGCCCCCACGCTCATCGTCATGGCCATGAGCGAATTCTTCGTGCAGTACTGGTGGCTGATCTTCGGCGTGCTGGGCGGCGGTTTCTATTTCTTCATGCAGGCCTGGCGGCGCAGCGAGAAGATGCAGATGGCGATGGACCGCTTCCTGCTCAAGATTCCGATCTTCGGCGACCTGATCAACAAGTCGGCGGTGGCGCGCTGGACGCGCACGCTCTCGACCATGTTCGCCGCCGGCGTGCCGCTGGTCGAAGCGCTCGATTCGGTCGGCGGCGCGGCCGGCAACGCGGTCTACGCGGTTGCCACCGACAAGATCCAGCAGGAGGTCTCGACCGGCACCAGCCTCACCGCCGCGATGACCAATGCCAACGTCTTCCCTTCCATGGTGCTGCAGATGTGCGCCATCGGTGAAGAGTCGGGCTCGATCGATCACATGCTGGGCAAGGCGGCGGATTTCTACGAGGACGAGGTCGACGAGATGGTCAAGGGCCTGTCCAGCCTGCTCGAGCCCATCATCATCGTCTTCCTGGGCACCATCATCGGTGGCATCGTGGTGTCCATGTACCTGCCCATCTTCAAGCTCGGCCAGGTGGTCTGAAGCATGACGGCTTCGGTCTGGACGGACGCCGCGCTGCTCGGCGTCCTGGGCTTGCTGATCGGCAGCTTTCTGAACGTGGTGATCCACCGCCTGCCGCGCATGATGCACAACCAGTGGGCCCAGGAGTGCGCGGCCTGGGCCGCGGAGCAGCAAAGTTCCGACGGTGCGGCGGCGCCAGCGCAGGCAGCGCCGCAGCCTGCGGCGTACAACCTGCTGGTGCCGCGCTCGCAGTGTCCGCACTGCGCGCACCCGATACGCTGGTTTGAAAACATCCCCGTCTTCAGCTATCTGGCGCTGCGCGGGCGCTGCGCGGGCTGCGGCAAGTCCATCAGCCTGCGCTATCCGGCGGTAGAACTCGCCACCGGGCTGCTGTTCTTCTTTTGCGGCCTGCACTGGGGCCTGGGCCCGGCGGGCCTGGCCTGGAGCGCGTTCTCGGCCGCGCTGGTGGCCGCCGCCTGCATAGACTGGGACACCACCTTGCTGCCCGACGACATCACGCTGCCGCTGCTCTGGGGCGGGCTGCTCGCGAGCCTTCTGCACTACAGCGGCGTTGCGCTCACCGACGCGGTCCTGGGCGCCATGGGCGGCTACCTCTCGCTGTGGAGCGTTTACTGGGCCTTCAAGCTCGCTACCGGCAAGGAAGGCATGGGCTATGGCGACTTCAAGCTGTTTGCCGCGCTGGGTGCGTGGTTCGGCTGGCAGGCATTGGTGCCCATCATCTTGTTGGCCTCGGTCGTCGGTGCGGTCGTGGGTGTGGCGCTCAAGCTCAGGGGCGGGCTGCACGAGGGCAAGTACGTGCCCTTCGGGCCTTTTCTGGCCGGTGGCGGTTTCGTCGCCCTGCTCTGGGGCCCGCAGCAGGTCATGCATGGGCTGCTCGGCGTGCTGGGCCTGGCGGCCTGAGCGCTCATGGCGGCGCGGCCCGGCTTTCGCCTTGGCGTCACCGGCGGCATAGGCAGCGGCAAGAGCACTTTCAGCGCCATGCTGGCCGAGCGCGGCGCGGCGCTGGTGGACGCCGACGCGCTCTCGCGCTCGGTCACGGCCGCCGGCGGTGCGGCCATCGCGGCGATCGCGGCGCAGTTCGGCCCCGCCTTCATCGCTTCCGACGGCGCCATGGACCGTGAACGCATGCGCCGCCTGGCGTTCGAGGATGCACACGCGCGCGAACGCCTGCAGGCCATCGTTCATCCGCTGGTGGGCGCGGCCATCGCTCAGGCCTGCCGCCAGGCGCAGCAGGAAGGCCGGCGCCTGATCGTGCTCGACATCCCGCTGCTGACCGAATCGAAGCACTGGCCGGCGCGGCTCGACGGCGTCGCCGTGGTCGACTGCCCGCCGGCCACGCAGATCGAGCGCGTGCGCGAGCGCAGCAATCTGCAGGAAGACGCCATTCGCGCCATCATGGCCACGCAGAGTCCGCGCCTGCAGCGCCTCGCCGCAGCCGACTGGGTGGTGTTCAACGGCGCGGGCACGACGCTCGCCGATCTGCGTACAAAGGCACACCAGATTGCACGGTCGTTCGGGCTATGATGCAGCGCGCATTTTGAAAAGTTCGCAGCGTGATCCTGTACGAATATCCCTTCAACGAACGTCTGAGAACCTATCTGCGGCTGGAGCACCTGCTGAGGCGTCTGGCTGAGTTGATCCCACGCAGCCACCCGCTGGACCACCACTATGCGCTGGCGACGATCTTCGAAGTCATGGACGTGGCGGCGCGTGCCGACCTCAAGACCGACCTGCTCAAGGACCTGGACAAGCAGCGCGCGGTGTTTGAAAGCTACCGCGGCATTCCCTCGATTGCCGAGGATGCGCTCGAATCCGTGCTCGGCCAGTTGCAGCACTGCTTTGCCATGCTCAATGGCCAGAGCGGCAAGGCCGGCCAGGCGCTGCTGGACAACGACTGGCTCGCCAGCGTGCGCACCCGCATGAGCATACCCGGCGGTACCTGCAGCTTTGATCTGCCCGCCTACCACGCCTGGCAGCACCAGAGCGCCGATCGGCGCCAGCACGACCTGCAGATCTGGGCCGGCACGCTGGCGCCGCTGGCCGATCCGGTCTATCTGCTGCTGCACCTGCTGCGCGACTCCGGCACCGCACAGAAGGTGGCGGCCGAGCGCGGCCAGTTCCAGCAGAACCTGCCGCCCGGTCGCACCTTCCAGTTGCTGCGCCTGCGCATGGACCCTTCGCTGCACCTGATTCCCGAGATCAGCGGCAACCGGCTGATCGTCTCGGTGCGCTTGCTGCAGCACGACGGCGATGGCAAACTGGTGCCCTCTACCCAGGACACGGCGTTCGAGCTGACTCTTTGCGCTTGACGCGGGTTTGCCTTCAAGGATTACGCGAAGCGGCAGGCCGCCCGGCTGCGCAGCAGGGCAAGCCAGACAAGTCCGGCGTTTGAATGCAAGAGCGCATGCAGCCGCGCGCCGCACCGGAGGGCGCCCTCCCGCCCTGGGTCCGCGCACACACCCCGCACAAGGAAGCACGCCATGCCAGATGCCTATCTCGTGGGCCACGTCAGCGTCAAGGACGCACAAAAATGGGCCGAATACCGCAGCAAGGTGCCCGCCACGCTCGCACCCTGGGGCGCCGAACTGCTGTTTCGCGGTGAACGCGCGGCCACGTATTCGGGCGAGCTGGCACACCCGGAAATCGTCGTGATCCGCTTTCCGGACACCGACGCGATAGAGCGCTGGTTCCACTCCGATGCCTACCAGGCGCTGCTGCCGGTGCGCGAGCAGGCGGCCGAGGTGTTGCTGCTGTCCTACCGCAGCTGAGAGCGCGGGCGTGCGGCGCAGCTCGCGCCGCCCCGCAGCAGGCCGCGCCGCGGATGGCGCGCTTCGTCGCATGGCGCTGGAAGCCCTGCCGGCGCAGATGCACAGTGCGTTCCCTGTCCACCACTGTTCAAGGGAACACACCCATGCTGCTCACCCAATTGCTCTCTGAGCACCCCGAAGCCATCACCGACATCGTGCGCGGCACGCCGCCTTGGGTCGGGGGACTGCTCGCCGCCCTGCTCTGGCTCGGCTTTTCCGCCACGCGCGAACGCGAGCTTGGCGTGCCGCGTCTGGTACTGCTGCCGGTTGCCATGACGGGCCTGGCCCTGTGGGGTGTGCAATCGGCCTTCGGCGCGAGCGGCCACCTGGCGGCGCTGTTCGGCGTGTGGGCGGTCTGCGCGGCGCTCGTGCTGCTGGCCGCCAGCCGGCTCGCGCCGCCCGCGGGCACACGCTGGAATCCCGAGACACGCAGCGCTCACTTGCCCGGCAGCTGGGTGAGCATGGTGCTGATCCTCGTCGTCTTCCTGATGAAGTACGGCATAGGCGTGCAGCTGGCCATGGAGCCCCCGCTCGCGCAGAACCTGGGTTTTGCGCTCACCGTGGCTGCACTGTATGGCGCACTCACGGGCTTCTTCTCGGCCCGGGCGCTGAGCGTGTTGCGACTTGCCCGCGGCGGCGCCTCTGCCCTGGCTGCCGCGCAGTACTGAACGGAGCCCGGCCATGAGACACACCGCCGCCACCGAAGACGAGCGCATCGAGCGCCTGGCACGCCGACGCGCCGGGGCCAAGCTGGGCTGGCTGATCCACGCGCTGGTCTATGTCTGCGTCAACGCCGCCCTGGCCTTGCTCACCTGGCACACCCATCAGTCGTGGGCGCTGTACCCGCTGGCCGGCTGGGGCCTGGGGCTGGCGATCCATGGCCTGGCGGTCTGGCTGGGCAGCACCACCGGCCTCCATGAGCGCCTGCTGCAGGCCGAACGCGATAAGCTTGCGCGCACCCCGCGCCTGTGAGCCGCCATGATCATCGTCCACCACCTGAACGCCTCGCGCTCGCTGCGCATCCTGTGGCTGCTTGAAGAACTGGGGCAGTCTTACGAGATCGTGCGCTACCAGCGCGATCCCAAAACCCTCCTGGCGCCGCCCGAGCTCAAGCGCATCCACCCGCTGGGCAAGTCCCCGGTGGTGCAGGTCGACGGCGAGACGCTGGCCGAATCGGGCGCGATCATCGAAACCCTGGTCGAGCGCTTCGGCGCAGAGCAAATGGCACCGCCGCGCGGCAGCGCCGACTTTGCGCGCTACCGCTATTGGCTGCATTACGCCGAGGGCTCGGCCATGCCGCCGCTGCTGCTCAAGCTGGTGTTCGAGCGCATTGCCGCAGCGCCCATGCCCTTCTTCGCCAAGCCGATCGCGCGCAGCATCGTAAACCAGGTCATGAAGGGCTTCGTCGGCCCGCAGCTCAAGCTGCATCTGGGCTACATGGAAAGCGAGCTTGCCCGGCGCGACTGGTTCGCGGGTGACGCCTTCAGTGCGGCAGACGTGCAGCTGAGCTACCCCTTGATGGCGGCGCGCCAGCGCGCCGGCCTGAACCAGGCCGAGCACCCGCGCCTGAGCGACTGGCTTGCGCGCATCGAGGCGCGCCCGGCCTTGCAGCGCGCGCAAGCCCGGGAGCGCCCATGACGGCGGGCAGCCAGCGCCGCACCGTCGATCTGCGCGCCTACCCCGACCTGGTGGTGATCGTGCTGGGCATGCAGGTCAAGGCATTTGCCGGCCTGAAAACCCTGCTCGGCTTCGGCCCGAAGATCGCCCGCTCGGTGGCCGAGCAGCCCGACGGCTTGCTGCTGCACGAGAGTTTCGTGTTCTCGCTGTTGCCGCCGCACGTGGGCATGCGCCAGTACTGGCGCGACTTCGACGCGCTGCAGGCCTGGACGCGCTCCGACCCGCACCGCCGCTGGTGGCGGGACTTCCTGCGCGATTCGGGCGGCACCGGTTTCTGGCACGAAAGCTACTTCATGCGCGGCGGCATGGAGGCGGTGTACATCGACATGCAGCGCGACGTCGGCTTCCTGCGCTTTGCGCCGCAGCAGCCGGCGCAAGGGACCATGTTCTCGGCCCGTGGCCGGGCACAGGCCGCCCGGGCAGCGGAGCCGCGCGCGTGAGCACGCCGCTCGTGGACTGGCGCGACGCGCTGCGCCACGGCCTGCAGGTGCTGGCCTTTTGCTGTGTCGTGGCGGTATTCACCACGGCGATCTGGAGCGGCAGCAGCTACGGCGTGCAGCTCGTGCATTCGGCGGCCATAGGGCTGGTGATCTGGGCGGTGATCGAGTTTGGCCGGCTGCTCGTGCCCGCGCACCTGTGCCATCGCGACCCCGAGGGCCGCGGCCACGGCTGGCCCAAGGGCTGGCGCGGCGTAGTGCTCACCGCGGTCGGCATCGCTGCGGGCTATTTCGGCGGCAACAACCTGGCGCGCGCGCTGCTGGGCGAGGCCGGTGGCACGCACCGGGGCGACTTCACCCTGGGCCTGCTGGTCACCATCGCGGCCGGCGCGGTGGCCAGCTTCTACTTCTTCACGCACGGCAAGCAAGCTGCGCTGCAGGCCGGCATTGCCGCCGCCGAGCGCGACGCGGCCGAGGCGCGCCTGAAGCTGCTCGAAGCGCAGCTCGAGCCGCACATGTTGTTCAACACCCTGGCCAATCTGCGCGTGCTCGTGGCCAGCGACCCGGCGCGCGCCCAGCGCATGCTCGACCACCTGATCGCCTACCTGCGCGCGACGCTCGGCGCCTCGCGTGCCACGCTGCACCCGTTGGCCGACGAGTTTGCGCGCCTGAAGGACTACCTTGAGCTGATGGCCGTGCGCATGGGGCCGCGTCTGCACTATGCGCTGGAGTTCGAGCCGGCGCTGGCCGATGTGCCGGTGCCACCGCTGCTGCTGCAACCCCTGGTGGAAAACGCCATCCGCCACGGGCTGGAACCCGAGGTGCAGGGCGGGCGGATCCGCGTGAGCGCACGCACGCAGACTGTCGGCGGCACGAACATGCTGGCGCTGCAGGTGTGCAACAGCGGCAGGCCGCTGGCCGCGGGTGCGGCGGCAGGCGGCACGGCCGGCGGGCGCGCCTTTGGCCTGGCCCAGGTGCGCGAGCGGCTGCGGACGCTCTACGGGCCGGCAGCGACTCTTGAATTGATAGCTGATGGCGCAGGCCACACCTGCGCAAACATCGTATTTCCTTTGAATATTTCCGCCCCATGAACCAGCCCGCCGTGCGCGCCCTGATCGCCGAAGACGAGCCCCTGCTGGCACAAGCCCTGCAGCAGGCGCTGGCCCGCGCCTGGCCGCAGCTGACGGTGGTGGCGACGGTGGGCGACGGCCTGAGCGCCGTGCGCGAGGCGCTGGCGCTGCGCCCCGAGCTGTTGTTCTTCGACATCCGCATGCCCGGCCAGAGCGGGCTGGAGGCCGCGGCCGAACTCTTCGACGCCTGGCCCGCCGCGCAGCGCCTGCCGCTGCTGGTCTTCACCACCGCCTACGACCAGTACGCGGTGCAGGCCTTCGAGGCGCAGGCCAGCGACTACCTGCTCAAACCGATACAGGACGAGCGCCTGCACAAGACGGTGCACAAGCTGCAGCAGGCGCTGGGCGCGCCAGCCAGCGAAGAAGCCACGCTGCGCCAGCTGCGCGCCCTGCTGGCGCAACCCCCCACGTCGGGCGGGCAGGCGGGCGCCGCGCCGGCGCGAGCGCTCAAGGTGTTGCAGGCCGGCAGCGGCCAGTCGGTGCAACTGGTGCCGCTGGCGCAGGTCTTGTACTTCGAAGCGGCAGACAAATACGTGCGCGTGCTCACCGCCGAGCGCGAGCACCTGCTGCGCACCCCGCTGAAAGAGATCGCGGCGCAGCTCGACCCCGACGAGTTCTGGCAGATCCACCGCGGCACCCTGGTGCGCGTGGAGGCGATCCGCGCCGCGCGGCGCGATGAAGCCGGGCGCATCACGCTGGAGCTGCACCAGCGGCCCGAACGCCTTGCGGTCAGCCGCGTGTACGCGCCGCTGTTCAAGGCCATGTAGTGCCGCAAGCGACAGCACTGGCGCCCAGCTGCAGGCTAGCCTTGGCACCATGCCCGAGACTTGCACCGTGAAGGCCGAACCCGCGCACCCCGTGCCAGCGCGCGCGCCGCTGTGGATGCTGCTGGCGCTGGTCGGCGCGTTTGCGCTGAGCCAGGCGTTTCGCACCGTGGCAGCCATCATGGCGCCGCCGCTGCAGGCGGACTTCGGCCTGAATGCGCGCGAGCTCGGCGTGTTTTCCGGCGCGTTTCACTTCGCCTTTGGCGCGATGCAGCTCTTCATGGGCATCGGTATCGACCTCTATGGCGTGCGCCGCACCATTCTTGCGGCCTTCCCGCTGTGCATCGCGGGCGCGCTGATCTCGGCGCTGGCCCCGGGCTATCTGCCGCTGACGCTGGCGCAGGTGCTGATCGGGCTGGGCTGCGCGCCGGCCTTTCTGGTGTGCACCGTCTTCATTGCGCGCCACTTTGCGCCGCAGCGCTTTGCCGCCGTCTCGGGCATGGCGATGTCGCTGGGCACGCTGGGCATGCTGTTCACCGGCACGCCGCTCGCCTGGGTGATAGAGCGCAGCTCCTGGCGCGCGGGCTTCTGGGTGCTGGCGGCGCTGGCGCTGCTGGCCTGGCTATGGATCTGGCGCTCGGTGTTCGAGCCGGCGCGCACTGGCGCCGCGGGCGCGGCCGCGGAGTCGCCAGCCCAGGCGCTCGGCCGCTTTGCCGCGCTCTTTCTGCTGCCGCACACCTGGGGCATCGTGGTGCTGGCCAGCACCAGCTATGCCGCCTTGATCACGCTGCGCGGGCTGTGGATGGGGCCGATGCTGGTCGCGCGCCACGGCTACAGCCTGGTGCAAAGCGGCAACGTGGCAGTGGCGCTGTCGCTGCTGGCGCTCGTCGGCCCGCTGCTGTTCGGGCGCCTGGACCCCGGCCCGGCGCGGCGCCGGCGCTGGCTGGTGGGCTGGACGCTGGCCAGCGCCGCGCTGTTTGCGTTGCTGGCGCTGGGGCGTCTGGCCTGGCTCGACATCGCCTGCATGCTGGCCATAGGCTTGGCCAGCGGCTACATCGTGCTGCAGTACGCCGACGTGCGCATCGCCTACGCGCCGCAGATGACCGGCCGCGCCATGGCCGCCTTCACCATGGCCATGTTCATGGGCGTGGCGCTGATGCAATGGGCTACTGGCGCCATCGCCACCTGGGCGGCGGGCGCGGACACCGACCCCTTCGCCGTGGTCATGGGCTGCATTGCGCTGTGGCTGGCGCTGTCGGCCGCCGGTTTTGCGCTGCTGCCGCAGCCGCGCGCACTCGCTCCTTAGCGCCGCGCGCCGCCGCGCCCCGGCCCGCCGCGCTGGCGCCGGCGCTCCTCTCGGCGCTGCTGGCGCTCGGCGTCCCTGGCCTGGCCGGTGGCAAGCCACGCGGCGTATTCCTCGGGTGTCTCCAGCGTGAGGCGGCCGATGGCCGCGCAGCGAAAGTCGGTCAGCACGATCTCCGCGGCCTTTTGCCAGTCGAGCTTGCCGCCAGCCATCAGTGCGCCCCGGCGCCGGGCGATCTGCTGCAGCAATTCGTCGTCGTGCATTTCTACGATTTCAGGAGCTGCCAGCGCAAGCTGGTAGCGGGCTGCAAGCGGATTCGGATAGTAAATTTTCAGATACGCCAGCAGGTCCAGCGCGACCTCCTGCTCGTCGTAGGCGTTGCGCCCCACGGCGCCGCTGGCGGCCAGGCGCATGCCGCTTTCGGGCACGATGATGCGCGGCCAGAGCATGCCCGGCGTGTCCCAGAGGTAGAAGTCGTCGTCGAGCACGATGCGCTGCTCCTGCCGGGTCACGCCCGCCTCGTCGCCGGTCTTGGCCTGGGCCTTGCGCGCCAGCGTGTTGATCAGCGTGGATTTGCCCACGTTGGGCACGCCCACGATCATCACGCGCATCGGCCGGGCCATGCCGCGGCGCAGCGGCGCCAGCGCGCGGCAGCCGTCGATCAGGCGCCGCGCGGGCGCGCGCTCGGACGCATCGAGCGCGATTGCACGCGTATCCGCCTGCGCGCCGTACCAGGCAAGCCATCCCTGGGTGCGCGCCGGGTCGGCCAGGTCCTGCTTGTTGAGCACCTTGAGCGTGGGCCTGTGCCCGGCCAGCTCGGCCAGCAGCGGGTTGCTGCTGGAGCCCGGCAGGCGCGCGTCGAGCAGCTCGATGAGCACGTCGATGCTTTTCACGCGCTCGGCAATCGCCTGGCGCGTCAGGTGCATGTGACCGGGGAACCACTGGATGGCCATGGGAAGTGCCTTGGGGGCGAAGCAGAAAAACTTGGCCAAGGATAATGGCTGGCATCCGCCTTCCCGTGCAAAGCCTGCAATGTCCGAATCCACTACCCCGCCCGCCCGTACCGGCGCACAGCTGCTCGTGGACCAGCTGCGCGTGCAAGGCGTCGAGCAGCTGTTTTGCGTGCCCGGCGAGAGCTATCTGGCCGTGCTCGACGCGCTGCACGGCGGCGCCATCCGCGTCATCGTCTGCCGCCAGGAAGGCGGCGCGGCGATGATGGCCGAGGCCCAGGGAAAGCTCACCGGGCGGCCCGGCATCTGCTTCGTCACGCGCGGGCCGGGCATTGCCAACGCCATGGCAGGCATCCACATTGCGCAGCAGGACTCCACGCCGCTGATCGTCTTCGTCGGCCAGATCGCGCGCGAGGCCATGCACCGCGACGCCTTCCAGGAAGTGGACTACCCGGCGCTGTTCAGCCAGTTCGCCAAGTGGGCGGTGCAGATCGACGATGCGCGGCGCATTCCCGAGCTGGTCGCACGGGCCTTTCACGTGGCCATGAACGGCCGGCCCGGCCCGGTCGTCGTGGCGCTGCCCGAGGACATGCTGAGCGACAAGGTCAGCGTGCCCGATGCCCTGCCCAGCGCGGCGCTGGAGATCGCCCCCGACGCCGCCGCGCTGGATGCGCTGGCGGCGCAGCTGCGCCAGGCCGAGCGCCCCATGGTGCTGGTCGGCGGCAGCCGCTGGTCGGCGCAGGCGGTGCAAGACCTTGCCGCCTTTGCCGGGCGCTGGCAGCTGCCCGTGGCCACCACCTTCCGCCGCCAGATGCTCTTTCCTGCCGGTCACCCAAGCCACGCGGGGGGCCTGGGCATAGGCACCAACCCGCAACTGCTGCAGCGCATCAAGGCGGCCGACCTGATCGTGGCGCTGGGCACCCGCCTGGGCGACGTGCCCTCGCAAGGCTATGCGCTGTGGGACATTCCCGTGCCGGGCCAGGCCTTGATCCATGTGCATGCCAGCGCCGAGGAGCTGGGGCGGCTCTACCAGCCGCAGCTGGCGATCCACGCCACGCCCCGGGCGATGGCCAGCGCCCTGGCAGGCCTTGCGCCCCCGGCCGCGCCCGCCTGGGCCGCGCACACCCGGCAGGCGCACGCCGACGAGCTGGCCTGGAGCGACGCGCGCAGCGTCACCATTCCCGGGCGGCTGCAGATGGGCGCGGTCATGCAGCACCTGCGCGAGGTGTTGCCGGCCGACACCATCGTCTGCAACGGCGCGGGCAACTTCACCACCTGGGTGCACCGCTTCTGGCCCTTCACTCGCTGGGCCAGCCAGCTCGCGCCGGTGTGCGGCTCCATGGGCTATGGCCTGCCAGCGGCGCTCGGCGCCAAGAGCCTGTGGCCCGCGCGCGAGGTGCTGGCCTTCGCCGGTGATGGCGACTTTCTCATGCACGGGCAGGAGTTCGCCACCGCAGTGCAGTACGACCTGCCCATCGTCGTCATCGTGCTGGACAACGGCATGTACGGCACGATACGCATGCACCAGGAGCGCCACTACCCCGGCCGCGTCAGCGCCACCGAGCTGCAGAACCCCGACTTCTGCGCCTATGCCAAGGCCTTTGGCGGGCACGGCGAGCGCGTCGAGTGCACCGAGGACTTCGCCCCCGCGCTGGCCCGCGCGCGCGCCAGCGGCAAGCCGGCGCTGATCCACTGCCTGATCGATCCGCAGGCGATCACGCCGGGCACCACGCTCGATGCGCTGCGCCGCAGCGCAACGGGCGCTGGCGCGAACTGAAGCCGCGCGCGGCGCTGGCCGGCACGCGGCAGACCTGCGCCAGGGGCGCCCGCCCCCTTCAGCAGGCCGGCACCAGGCGTGAATAGGTGCTGAGCGGCACGGTGACCGCGTCGCCCTCGACTTCCTGGCGATAAACCCCGGGGCCGTGGCGCTCGATCAGCTCACCCTTGAAATTCTGGAAAAAGCGCTCGAAGAAGCTGCGCCCCAGCGCGCCGGTGGCGTACAGCTTGTCGCTGGCCGCGTCGTGCTCCAGGCGCACCGGCAGCAAGGGGTATTGCGACGGTCCGGAGACGGGCGCGGCGCCATGCGCCGGATCGTAGACGCTGCCGTGCGCGCAGCACACGATGCGCCCCGGCCCGCCGGCAAGCTCGCTGCCGGATGCGGCATAGCGCAGATAGCTGGCGGCCGGCGTCGGGTAGCTGAGCTGATGAGTGCAGATCGCCACGAAGGCCACGAGCGTGCCCTTCGGGCCTACGCCCTGCGGGTTGCTGTAGTCGCCGTCGTCGGGCGAAGCCAGCGGCCCGGTGGCGGCGCTGCGTTCACCCAGATTGATGAGATAACAGGGCACGCCTTTGAGCGGGTAGGCAAACACCATCGCCTCCCGGGTGCTCACCTCGGCCGCCTTCAGCGGCGCGCCGTCGGGGTGCACCAGCAGGGTGCGGGGGTAGTCCTCGAGCGCCGCAGCCCAGCCGGCAAGGCCTGGCCCCAGCACCGCGCCGGTACACCACTGCGTGAAGCATCTGCGGTCCATCGCGCCTCCTGCGGTATGCAAAAAGAGGCCACCGGCCGGTGGCCCCTCGGGCCTCAATGACGCTGCGCGCCCTCAGGCGTTGAACATGTCGCGGTACAAGCCCTTGGCCCATTCCAGCGTGGCCTGGCCCTTGGCGGCGTCGCGATTCTCGAACACCTGGGTGTCGGGCGAGAAGCCGGTGATCGCATCCTTGCCCGCGTCGTACACATAGTGCGCCTTGACCGAGATCGCCTGCATCGGGAAGGCGTTGACCACCGAATAACAGATGGTCTCGGGCGTGCTCCAAGCAATCTCCTTGCCCTGGGCGCGCGCGGCCAGCACCTTGGCCACGTAGTGCGCCTCGGTGTTGGACGTGTTGGCGCTCTTGGAGTAGGGGTGCGGGCGCGAATCGCCGGTCACGTACACCGAGGTGTCGCCCACGAGGTTGTAGAAGCGCGTGTCGATGTCCGCTTCCTTCTGGTTGGACTTGGTCGCCGGTGCCACCAGCCCAAGCTGCTCGATCAGCGTGGAGGCGCGCACGTTGGGGTAGATCGCCGCGTCGGTGAACTGCACGCTGTCGAAGTCGGTCTCTATGGTGCGCTTGGCCACGTTCACGCCCTTGACGGCGGAATTGGGCTTGTAGTCGATGATGCCCTTGTACAGCTCGTCAAACGCCGCATGGAAACCCTTGGCCTTGATGGTCACGTCGGGGTTGGCGTCCAGAATCACCACCTTGCCCTTGAGCTTGTTCTTCTTGATGAGCGAGGCGATCAGGCAGGCGCGCTCGTAGGGCGCGGGCAGGCAGCGGTAGTTGCCGCCGGGCACGGTCTGCACGAAGGTGCCGCCCTCGAACTCGCGGATCTTGCGGTGCAGCGTGACGTGCTCGGTCGGCGAGACGAAGCCGCCCGGGTAGATCTGGCGCAGCGCGGTCTTGGTGTCGATGTCGGAGACACCAATCTTGTCGTAGTCGTAGGAGATGCCCGGGGCGATCACCAGGTAGTCGTACTTGATGTCGCCTTCGCTGGTCACCAGGGTCTTGCCCGCGCGATCCAGCCCCGTGACCGTGGCGTTGAAGTAGATGTAGTGGTTGTTGACCGCCGCATCGAGGAAGCTGTGGTTGGCCAGGTTCTCCAGCGTGATCAGCCCCGCATACCAGAGGTTGCTGGTAAAGCAGGAGGAATACATGTCGCGCTTTTCCACCAGCACGACGTCAAAGCCGGGGAATTCCTTCTTGGCGTACTTGGCGATGGTCAGCCCCGATGTGCCGCCGCCGACCACTACCAGCCTGGGGCCCCGGGCCTGGGGCAGGTCGGCCAGGCGCCGCGTGACCACGGCCGGGGCCGCCGGCGCCGCCGCCGTCGCGCAGCCGCTGGTGCCCACTGCCACACCCGTGGCACCAGCGGCCAGGGCCAGCCCGCTGCTCTTCAAGAAACCTCTGCGATCTGACATTGCTCTCTCCTGTGTGTCGTGGTGAAAAACCGTGAAGGAGCTTCACGCAACACCCTCTAGCCACCGGACAGAGAAAACGGCAAATCAAACGAACATCAGGCGCATGGTCTGGTGCACTGCCAACCGCAGACTACTGGAGCCGGGACCTACGAACGCATGCGTTTGTCCCTCTGCGTTTCATTGTAGGCACATGTATCAACGCGCGGGCATATTAGAAAATAAGCAAAAAATCGTAGCGCCACACGGCTGTTTGGTCTAAGGCGACGCTGAACAAGCGCCCTGCGCCGTGGTGCTCAACGCTGCTTGAGCGCCTGGATCACCGCGTCGTGCACCAGCGGGCGCATGTCGCGCAAGGCCGACTGCAGCGCCAGGGCCATGCGCTCCTGCAAGACGGCCTGCACGCGGTCGGCGATTTCGGCAACCAGCTCGGGGCTGATCGCCGGCGAAGCCAGCGTCGCCTGCGCCGCCGCGGGCGCCGTCCGCGCGGCCCAGGAGGGCGGCATGGACACTGGCGCGGACGGCACGGGCGCAGGCTGCGCCGGAGTCAGAGGCGCGGGCGGGGACGCGCGAGCCGGCTGCTGCGCGGCCTCGGGCACTTGCACCACGTCGGTCAGCGTGGGCACAAAGCGCGGCGGCGCGTGGGTGCGGGCCATGTTCACTTGCGCCGCTGCGCGCCGGGGGCGCTCTCGGCCAGGCCCAGCAGATAGTGCACCAGCAGCCCGACAGGGCGGCCCGTCGCGCCCTTGGCCGCGCCGGACTTCCAGGCCGTGCCGGCGATGTCCAGGTGCGCCCAGGGAAAGTCGCCGACAAAGCGCTGCAGGAATTTGGCCGCGGTCACCGCGCCGGCCTCGCGCCCGGCCACGTTGGCCACATCGGCAAAGGCGCTCTTGAGTCCTTCGCCGTAGTCCTCGTCCAGCGGCATGCGCCAGCAGGGGTCGAGCGCGGCCTCGCCCGCCGCCTGCAGGCGCGCGGCCAGTTCTTCGTCGTTGGCAAACAGCCCGCTGCGCACGCCGCCGAGCGCAATCACGCAGGCGCCGGTGAGCGTGGCCAGGTCCACCACCGCCGCCGGCTTGAAGCGGCGCGCGTACTCCAGCGCGTCGCACAACACCAGCCGCCCTTCGGCGTCGGTGTTCAGGATTTCTATGGTCTGCCCGCTCATGCTCGTGACCACGTCGCCGGGCTTGACGGCCTTGCCGCCGGGCAGGTTTTCGCAGCTCGGGATCAGGCCCACCACATTGATCCTGGGCTTGAGTTCGGCCAGCGCGCGAAAAGTCCCCAGCACGCTGGCCGCGCCGCCCATGTCGAATTTCATCTCGTCCATGCCGGCAGCCGGCTTGATGGAGATGCCGCCGGCGTCAAAGGTGATGCCCTTGCCCACCAGCACCACGGGCGCCTCGGACCTGGCCGCGCCCTGGTAGTGCAGCTCGATGAAGCGCAGCGGCTCGGCCGAGCCCTGCGCCACCGCCAGGAAGGCGCCCATGCCGAGCTTGGCCACCTGCTCGGGTCCGTGCAGCTTGCAGCGGATCAGGCCCTGGCGCGCGAGCGAGCGCGCAGCTTCGCCCAGCAGCGTGGGCGTGGCATGGTTGGCCGGGCGGTTGGCCCATTCGCGGGCGAACTCCACGCCGACGACGACGCCCACGGCCGCATCGAAGGCCGCGCGCAGCGGCGCCGCCTGCGGCACGCCCAGCGTCACGCGCGCGAGCGTGCGCGGCTCGGCCTTGCCCTTGGTAGTGGTGTAGACATAGCTCGCCTGCGCGAGCGAGCGCACCAGCGCGCCCAATGCTTCCTGCGCGGGCGCTTGGGCAAAGATGAAGGCCGCGCGCTTGAGCGTCTTGCCTGCCTTGAACAGCGGCGCGAGCGCCAGAGCCGCCTTGCGCAGCTCGGCCGGGCTGCCCTTGCCGCTGCCCAGCAGCACCACACGGCGCGCCGCGACCGTGGGCGGGGCATAACACTGCAGCATGCTCGCCGCGCTGGTTTTCAGGTCGCCCTGCTTGAGCGCCAGCGCGGCCAGCGCCGAGAGCGCGTCCTGCGCAGGCTCGAAGCCCTCGCCCACCAGCAGCACCAGCAAATCGCAGCGCTCGGTGCGCGCTGCGGCGAGCGACATCGTTTTCAGTTCAAAATCCATGGTGGTCTTTCTCTTCAGCGGCTGCCGTGCGTCCGGGCGGGCGGCGCGCCCCTCGCCTGGTCGGTCTCCAATCAATGTTATTCGATTCATCCATCCGCAAGGAGCTGGCCCGCAGCTTCGGCGCGACGCTTATCGTGCTGGTCACCGTGGTGATGACCATCATGCTGGTGCGCACGCTGGGCCTGGCCTCGCGCGGCGGGGTGGCACCCGCCGACGTGCTGCTGGTGATGGGCTTCACGGTGCTCGGGCACCTGCCCACGATACTGAGCCTGAGCCTGTTCGTGGCCATCGTCAGCACCCTGGCGCGCATGTACCGCGACAGCGAAATGGTGATCTGGTTCGGCGCCGGGCGCGGCCTGCTGCAGGTGCTCGCGCCGCTGCTGCGCTTTGCCTGGCCGGTGACGCTGGCGGTGGGGGCGCTGGCGCTGGTCGTCTGGCCCTGGGCCAACCAGCAGATCGACGAACTCAAGACGCGCTACGAGCAGCGCAGCGACGTCGACCGCATCGCCCCCGGCGAATTCCAGGAGACCGCCGGCGGCACGCGCGTCTTCTTCATCGACAAGGACACGCCCGGGGCCAACGCGGCGAGCAAGATCTTCATCGCCTCCACCACGCCCGAGCGCGAGAGCGTGACCTCGGCGCAGAGCGCGCGCCTGAAGGTGCAGGACGGCCAGCGCATCGCCATCCTGAACAACGGTGAACGCGTGGAGATGATGCTGGACAAACCCGGCCTGCGCGTGAGCGAGTTTGCCGAATACGGCACGCAGGTCGGCAACGCCCAGGGCGGCGTGCCGGGCGCGCCCTCGGCCAAGACTACCGCTTCCTGGGAGCTTGCCACCAGCGGCGCGCCGGCGCTGCTGGCCGAGCTGGGCTGGCGCCTGGGCCTGGTGTTCGCGGTGCTGAACCTGGTGGTGCTCGGCCTGGCGCTGGCGGTGGTGCAGCCGCGCGCGGGGCGCAGCGCCGGCGTCATGGCCGCGCTGTTTGCCTTCATGGCCTACTACAACCTGATGAACGTCGGCCAGCGCTGGGTGGAGGCCGAACGCCTGAGCCTGCCCGCGCTGATGCTGGCGCTGCATGGCAGCGTGCTGGCGCTGGGCATGGCGATCCTGCTGCTGCGCCACAACCACTGGAGCTGGCGCACGCTGCTGCCGGCGAGGCGCACGGCATGAAGACCCTGCGCCGCTACCTGTTTCGCGAGATCGCGCTCAGCGTGGGCTTCGTCACGCTGGCTTTCATCGCGCTGTTCTTCTTCTTTGACATGGTCGACGAGCTGCGCGTGGCCGGCTCGGTCGGGCCGGGCTATTCGCTGTCGAGCGCGCTGGTGTACGTACTGCTGCGCCAGCCCCAGCACGTCTACGAGCTGCTGCCCATCACGGTGCTGATAGGCACCATCTTCGTGATGGCGCGCCTGGCGCAGAACTCGGAATTCACCATCATGCGCACCAGCGGGCTCGGGCCCTGGCGCGCGCTGGGCGCGGCGGCGCTGCTTGGCATGGTGTTTGCGCTGGGCACCTTCGCCATCGGCGACTATGTGGCGCCGGCAAGCGAGCGCGCCGCAGACATCGTGCGCGCGCGCCAGTTCGGGCCGCTGAGCACCGGCCTCACCGGCGCCTGGCTCAAGGAGCAGCAGGGCGAGCGCTCCTACGCGGTGAACGTGCGCGCGCTCGAGCCCGGCGGCGGCATGCGCGGCGTGCGCATCTTCGCCTTCAATGCCGACGGCCACCTGGCGATGAGCGTGCGCGCCGACGAGGCGCGCTTCACCGAGGACGGCTGGCAGCTCACGCAGGTGGCGCGCAACACCTTCCTGCACACCGGCACCGACGCGGCGCGCGTGCTGCGCGAGAGCGACGCGCAATGGCTCTGGCCGACGCGCATCACCTCTTCGATGGTGGCGGCCTCGCTGCTGAACCCGCAGAAGATGGCTACGCTCGACCTGTTTTTGTACGTGCGCCACCTGCAAGCCAACGGCCAGACGGCGCAGCGCTACGAGATCGAGCTCTGGCACAAGGTGTTCTACCCGCTGTCTTGCCTGGTGATGGTGGTGTTGTCGCTGCCCTTTGCCTATCTGCACTTTCGCTCCGGCGGCATGGCGGCCTATGTGTTTGGCGGGGTGATGGCCGGCATCAGCTTCTTCCTGCTGAACAACGTCTTCGGTTTTGCGGGCAATCTGCAGAACTGGTCGCCCTGGCTGAGCGCGGCCGCGCCGGGCTTGATTTATTCGGTGCTCTCGCTTGGCGCCTTTGGCTGGCTGGTCTTGCGGCAATAGCTTGCGCCGCACGTAGAATGCATAATAAACGCGTTTTATATTCCGTTTAGGTTATGAACCTGCACCAATTTCGCTTCGTCCGGGAAGCCGCCCGCCGCCAGCTCAACCTGACGGAGGCCGCCAAAGCCTTGCATACCTCGCAACCGGGCGTCTCCAAAGCCATCCTGGAGCTGGAAGACGAACTGGGCGTGGACATCTTCGCGCGCCACGGCAAGCGCCTCAAGCGCATCACCGAGCCAGGCGAGCATGTGCTCAAGAGCATCGAGGTGATCATGCGCGAGGTGGGCAACCTCAAGCGCATCGGCGAGCAGTTCAGCGCCCAGGACAGCGGCACGCTCTCGATCGCCACCACCCACACCCAGGCGCGCTACGTGCTGCCGCCGGCAGTGGCCAAGCTGCGCGAGCAATACCCCAAGGTGAACATCAGCCTGCACCAGGCCAAGCCCGACGAGGTGGCGCGCATGGTGCTCGACGAAGTGGCCGAGATCGGCATGGCCACCGAGTCGCTGGCCGACTACCCTGATCTGGTGACCCTGCCCAGCTACGAATGGCAGCACGTGCTGGTGCTGCCCACGACGCACCCGCTGGCGCGCAAGGAGCGCATCGACATCGAAGACCTGGCGCACGAGTCGCTCATCACCTACCACCCCTCGTTCACCGGGCGCAGCCGCATCGACAGCGCTTTCGCCGCGCGCCGGCTGCAGCCGCGCGTGGTGCTCGAAGCCATGGATTCGGACGTGATCAACACCTACGTGCGCCTGGGCATGGGCGTGGGCATCGTCGCCGAAATGGCCACGCGCGAAGGCCTGCCGCCCGACCTGATCGCCCGCCCCACGGGCCACCTCTTCGGGCACAGCGTGGCGCGCATTGCCTTCAAGCGCGGCGCCTGGCTGCGCCACTTCGTCTACCGCCTGGCGGAGCTTGCCAGCGACCGCCTGAACCGCCAGCTGATAGAGCGCGCGATGTCCGGCCAGGCCGAAGACTACGTACTTTGAAACCGCTGCGGCGCTGCCATGGCCGCCCGCCCCACGCCCGAGCGCCAACACCCCCGCACTTTCCATGACGACCCCCGCCATTCCCAGCCGCCTGCCCGAGGTGGGCACGACCATCTTCACCGTCATGTCCGCCCTGGCTGCAGAGCACGGCGCGGTCAACCTCGGCCAGGGCTTCCCTGACTTTTCCTGCGATGCGGCGCTGACCGGGGCCGTCACCCAGGCCATGCAATCCGGGCACAACCAGTACCCGCCCATGGCCGGCGTGCGCGCGCTGCGCGAGGTGGTCAGCCAAAAGACCGAAGCCTTGTACGGCAGGCATTACGACGTGGACGCCGAGGTGACCATTACCGCTGGCGCCACGCAGGCCATCCTCACTGCCATCCTCGCCTGCGTGCACCCGGGCGATGAGGTGATCGTGCTCGACCCCTGCTACGACAGCTATTTGCCGAGCATCGCGCTCGCCGGCGGCGTGGCGGTGCACGTGCCGCTCACGCCGACGAGCTTCAGGCCGGACATCGCCAGGATCGCCGCCGCCATCACGCCGCGCACGCGCCTGCTCATCGTCAACACTCCGCACAACCCCAGCGCCAGCGTCTGGACGGCCGAGGACATGCGCGCGCTGCAAGAGGTGCTCGCGCCCACCAATGTGCTGCTGCTCTCCGACGAGGTCTATGAGCACATGGTCTACGACGGGGCGCAGCACCAGAGCAGCGCGCGCTTTCCCGGCCTGGCCGAGCGCGCCTTCGTGGTGTCGAGTTTTGGCAAGACGCTGCACGTGACCGGCTGGAAAGTGGGCTCGGTCTGCGCCCCTGCCGCGCTGACGGCGGAGTTTCGCAAGGTGCACCAGTTCAACGTCTTCAGCGTGAACACACCCATGCAGCACGGCATCGCCGCCTACATGGCCGATCCCGCCAGCTACCAGGGCCTGAGCGCCTTCTACCAGGCCAAGCGCGATCTGTTTCGCGAGGGGCTGGCGGGCTCACGCCTCAAGCTGCTGCCGTCCTCGGGCAGCTTCTTTCAGTGCGTGGACATCTCCGGCGTGAGCGACCTGCCCGACGCCGAGTTCTGCCAATGGCTCACGCGCGAGATCGGCGTCGCGGCGATTCCGCTCTCGGCCTTCTACGCCGACGGGTTTGACCAGCGCGTGGTGCGCTTTTGCTACGCCAAACGCGACGAGACGCTGCGCGAGGCGCTCGTGCGGCTGTGCAAGCTGTGAGTGGCTTGGCCTGGAAAATATCAGTCAAATCGGCCTCAAACGCTTGCCCATCAAGCGCTGGCAGCTCTCTTTATAGAAGAAACCAAGCGTCCGATCGAATTGGCGCTGGGCGCCAGGTCAGCGGCCACAGGCACGCATCTGGGCAATGGCTTTCTGACGCTCGACGCGTTCTTCCGTGCTCAAGGCAATGCTGGATGCCGAAACCTCCGCATCCCGTATCTCTTTTGCCGAAGGGCAGCGCTCGCCCACTTGCGCTCTCCTGCCAACCGGGATACCCGGCTGATGTTGTATCGAGGTCACTACCTCATCTCTGGTGTAAACATACCAAGTTTCATGAGGCGTTTCATAGATCACCTGATCGTACAAAACGCCCTGGATATTGCTGGCATTCACTTTTTTTGGCGGGCCCAAGGCTCGGTCGACCTGGCTGCGCGTCATTCCGACCAAGGGTTTGCGCATGTTGATAGCAAGGGCTACCTCGTTGTCCCATTTCATGCGTTCCAGGTCGCCTCGCGCCTTTGCAGCAGCGCGCGCATCTGCTGGGCCGCTCGCAGGCCTCACATCCAGAGTCTTCCCGCCTTCACAGGGCATTTGCTGAATCACCGTTCGTCCACTCGGGTCTGGGCATTTGTAGATCTGTGCCGCTGCAGGGGCGGACACAACCGACAACCACAAGAACAGCAAAACAAAAAATCTCACGTCGCCCTCCTCAGATCTCCGCTATCGCTAGCGTCTTACATCAGCACGATGTCGTACTGCCCCGGGCGCAGCGCCCCTTCGGCCTGCAGCGAGATCGGCTTGCCGATGAAATCCGACAGGCCGGCCAGGTGCTGGCTCTCCTCGTCCAGAAACAGCTCCACCACCTTGGGCGCGGCGATCACGCGGAATTCGCGCGGGTTGAACTGGCGCGCCTCGCGCAACACCTCGCGCAGGATGTCGTAGCAGACGGTGCGCGCGGTCTTGATCTCGCCCACGCCGTGGCAGGTCGGGCAAGGCTCGCAGAGCATGTGGGCCAGCGATTCGCGGGTGCGCTTGCGCGTCATCTCGACAAGGCCGAGCGGAGAAAAGCCCCCGACCACGGTCTTGACCCGGTCGCGCCGCAAGTGCTTTTTGAGTTCATCGAGCACCATCTCCTGGTGCTCGGGGCGCGCCATGTCGATGAAGTCCACCACCACGATGCCGCCCAGGTTGCGCAGGCGCAGCTGGCGCGCGATGGTGCCTGCGGCCTCCAGGTTGGTCTTGAAGATGGTTTCGTCGAAGTTGCGCGCGCCCACATAGCCGCCGGTGTTCACGTCGATGGTGGTCAGCGCCTCGGTCTGGTCGACGATCAGGTAGCCGCCGGACTTGAGCTCCACCCGCCGACCCAGCGCCCGGGCGATTTCCTCGTCGATGCCGAACAGGTCGAAGATCGGGCGCTCGCCCTTGTACAACTGCAGGCGCTCGACCGCCTTGGGCATGTATTCGCGGCCATAGGCCTGCAGCGCGGCAAACTGCTCGCGCGAGTCGATGCGCACGCTTTGCGTGTGCTCGCCCACCAGATCGCGCAGCACGCGCTGCAGCAGGCTCAGGTCCTGGTGCAGCAGCGACATCGCGGGCAGGCGCTGGGCGGCGGCGCGTATGCCGGCCCAGGTCTTGCGCAGATAGGCGATGTCTTCGCGCAGCTCGGCGTCGCTGGCGTCCTCTGCGTTGGTGCGCAGGATGAAGCCGCCCTTGGCCTCGGCGCCGGCTTCGGCCACCAGGTGCAGCAGGCGCTCGCGCAGCGCCTCGCGCTCTTCGGCGGCGATCTTTTGCGACACCCCCACGTGGTTGTCCTGGGGCAGAAACACGAGCAGATGTCCGGCCACGCTGATCTGCGTGGACAGGCGTGCGCCCTTGCTGCCTATCGGGTCCTTGATGACCTGCACCATCAGGGGCTGGCCTTCAAAGACCTGCTTTTCCATCGGCACCTGGGATTCGCCCCGGCGCGGCGCGCCTTCGCCGTTTTCGCCGCGCTGCCAGACGTCGGCCACATGCAGAAAGGCCGCGCGCTCCAGGCCGATGTCGATGAAGGCCGACTGCATGCCCGGCAGCACGCGCGAGACCTTGCCCAGGTAGATGTTGCCCACCAGGCCGCGCTCCAGCGTGCGCTCCACGTGCAGCTCTTGCACCGCCCCGTTTTCAACCACCGCCACGCGCGTCTCCTGCGGCGACCAGTTGATCAGTATGTCGTTTTGCATCTTGGCCTTCTTTGTCCCGGCATCATGCATCAAGACGCCAGCACGCCGGCCAGGCGCAGCAATTGCGCCGTCTCGTACAGCGGCAGGCCCATGACGCCGCTATAGCTGCCGCTCAGATGCTGCACATGCTGCGCCGCCGCGCCCTGGATGGCGTAGGCTCCGGCCTTGCCCAGCGGCTCGCCGCTGGCCACGTAGGCATCGATCTGGCGCGCGCTCAGCGGCGCAAAGCGCACGCGCGAGACGGACAGCGCCGTGAGGCGTCTTTGCCCGTCAAGCTGCAGGGCCACGGCGCTCAGCACCCGGTGCTCGCGCCCCGAGAGGCGGGCGAGCATGCGCGCCGCATCCTGCGCATCCTGCGGTTTGCCCAGAATCTCGCGCCCCAGCGCCACGCTGGTGTCGGCGCAGAGGATGGGCGCGGCCGCCAGGCCGCGGCGCTCGCGCCGTGCGAGCGCCGCGTCCAGCTTCAGGCCGGTGATGCGCTGCACATAGGTGGCCGGCGCTTCGCCGCGCGCCACTTGCTCCAGCGCTTCGGCGTCTTCAGGCTGATCGCCCGGCGCATTGGCCAGCAAGGGGAGATGGCGCACGCCCAGCTGGTCGAGCAGCTGGCCGCGGCGCGGGCTTTGCGAGGCAAGGTAGATGAAATCGGGCATGGCGCAAATTGTCCGACATGGCCCTGTGCCTGTTGCCCCGCGCCGGCGCCGCGACACGGGCTATGATTTTCGGCGTTCGACACCAAACGGAGACACCCCATGCAAAGACGCGAACTGATTGCAGCCGGCCTGGCCGCTGCCGCCCTCCCCGGCCTGGCCCTGGCGCAGGCAGCCGAGAAGACCAAGATCACCATCTCGGTCGGCGGCAAGAACCTGTTTTATTACCTGCCGCTGACCATCGCCGAGGAGCTTGGCTACTTCAAGGACGAGGGGCTGGACGTGACCATCGTCGACTTTGCCGGCGGCTCCAAGGCGCTGCAGGCGGTGGTGGGCGGCAGCGCCGACGTGGTCTCGGGCGCGTTCGAGCACACCATCAGCATGCAGCTCAAGGGCCAGCCGATGCGCGCCTTCGTGCTGCAGGGCGCGGCGCCGCAGATCGTGCTGGGCGTGAACCCCAAGACCATGCCCGACTACAAGAGCATTGCCGACCTCAAGGGCAAGAAGATCGGCGTCACCGCGCCGGGCAGCTCGACCAACATCGTGGCCAACTTCGTGCTGGCCAAGGGCGGGCTCAAACCCACGGACGTGAGCTTTGTCGGCGTGGGCGCGGGCAGCGGCGCGGTGGCCGCGATGCGCTCGGGCCAGATCGACGCGATCTCCAACCTCGACCCGGTTGCCACGCTGCTGGCGCGCTCGGGCGACCTGAAGATCATCTCGGACACGCGCAAGCTTGACGAAGCCGAAAAAGTCTTTGGCGGCCCCATGCCCGCCGCCTGCCTGTACGCGCCCCAGCCCTTTCTGGACAAGAACCCGCACACCGCGCAGGCGCTGGCCAATGCCATCGTGCGCGCCGACAAGTGGATCCAGCAGGCGGGCGCGGGCGACGTGATCAAGGTAGTGCCCGAGAGCTATCTGCTGGGCGACCGCGCGGTCTATATCGACGGCTTCCTCGCGGCCAAGCAGGCGCTGTCGCACGACGGCCTGTTCCCGGCCAAGGGCGCGGCCACGGCCTATCGCGCGATGGCCAGCATAGACAAGAAGATCGCCGCGGCCAAGGTCGACCTGGATGCGCTCTACACCAATGCGTTTGCCAAGAAGGCCAACGCCAAGTACCCCAAGGGCTGAGCGCGCATGACGACTGCTGCCATCGTGCTGCAGGGGGTTGCCTGCACCTTCGTGAGCAAGGACAACCCCGGCCAGCGCTACACCGCCGTGCAAGGCGTGGACTTGACCGTAGGCGCGGGCGAATTCGTCAGCGTGGTAGGGCCTACGGGCTGCGGCAAGAGCACGCTGCTCAACGTCGCGGCCGGGCTGCTCACCCCCAGCGAAGGCAGCGTCCGCATTTTTGGCGAGCCGCTTGCAGGCATCAACCGGCGCGCGGGCTACATGTTCCAGGCCGAAAGCCTGATGCCCTGGCGCACGGCCTTGCAAAACGTCATGGCCGGGTTGCAGTTTCGCGGCGCGAGCGAGGCCGAGGCGCGCGAGCAGGCGCAGGCCTGGCTGGCGCGCGTGGGCCTGGCGGACTTTGGCGACCGCTACCCGCACCAGATGAGCGGCGGCATGCGAAAGCGCGCAAGTCTCGCGCAAACCCTGGTGCTCGACCCCGACATCATCCTGATGGACGAGCCCTTTTCCGCGCTCGACATCCAGACGCGCCAGCTGATGGAAAACGAGGTGCTCGACCTGTGGCATGCCAAGAAAAAGGCGGTGCTCTTCATCACCCACGATCTGGACGAGGCCATCGCCATGAGCGATCGCGTCGTCGTCTTGAGCGCCGGCCCGGCCTCGCACCCCATGGGTGAATTCGCCATCGATCTGCCGCGCCCGCGCGACGTGGCCGAGGTGAAGATGCAGCCGCGCTTCCTGGAGCTGCACGCGGCCATCTGGGCCGAGCTGCGCGAAGAGGTGCTCAAGGGCTACGCGCAGCAACTCAAGAAGGCATGAAGCGCATGTGGAATCTGATCAAACCGCGCCCGGCAACGCTGCGCCTGTGGCAGCTTGGCCTCTTGGTGCTGCTCTTCGTGTTCTGGCACGTGATGACCAAGCCGGGGCTGATCCCGCCCTTCATGTTCGACAACGACCGGCAGGCGGCCTTCTTCTTCGGCGAGCCGCTGAAGATCTTCGGCGTGATCCGCGACTGGTTCTTCACCGACGCCGACATCTACCGGCACCTGTGGGTGACGCTGGCTGAAACCGTGATGGCCTTTGCCATTGGCGCCGTGGGGGGCCTGGCCTGCGGCCTGTGGCTGGCGCTGTCGCCCATGGCGTCGGCCATTCTGGACCCCTACATCAAGGCCATGAACGCCATGCCGCGCATCATCCTCGCGCCCATCTTCGCGGTCTGGTTCGGCCTTGGCATGGGCTCCAAGGTAGCGCTGGGCGTGACCCTCGTGTTCTTCATCGTCTTCTTCAACGTCTACCAGGGCGTGAAGGAGGTCAGCCCCGTGGTGCTGGCCAATGCCCGCATGCTGGGCGCCAGCCAGCGCCAGCTGCTGCGCCACGTCTACCTGCCCAGCGCCACGAGCTGGGTCTTCAGCTCGCTGCACACCAGCGTGGGCCTGGCCTTCGTCGGCGCCGTCGTCGGTGAATACCTGGGCTCCAGCCAAGGCGTGGGCTACCTCATCCTGCAGGCCGAGGGCAGTTTTGACATCAACACCGTGATGGCGGGCATCCTGGTGCTTACCGCTTTTGCGCTGGCGCTGGACGAGGCCGTGGGCGCGATAGAAAAGCGGCTGATGGTCTGGCAGCCGAAGGCGGGGGAGACGGAGCGCTTGTGAACCCAAGTTCCCCAAAGCAGACGCATGCCAATGCGTACTCGACCAGGGCATGATTCTCCGTCGTTTTCCCCATCCGGCCTTTGATATCAAACAATTCAAACTGCCACTTGTGGTTCCATTGATTTTTGCCACCTTGGGTCCAACCTGCTCGTTCCAGAATCAGGATGCGATTTCGTCTTTTCCGGTCAAAAGAGGCTCCCGCCCCTGCCGCCCAACCCGGGGTGGATCCGGTTGGTGCCAACGCCAAAGAGGAACGCATCGAGCCGCTGATCAATGCGCATCACCTGTCAACACTCGCATTGCGACGGGAGCTTCTAGATTGGCGCGACGAAGCGCACATGGATATCACCCATGCTGCGGTGACACTGCATGCCGAATTGATCAAGTGCGTTGACAAAAGGCTCAACGAGAAAGGCCTGATTGGCCGCCTGTTCATGGAGTTGTTCGCGGATCCCGCAAACAAGCTCCTTCTGAAGGGGACCATCCAGCGGATCACGAAACCCATGCATGCATGCCTTGACCGCCTCGAAGCGTCACTGGCCATGCTCGCTCAAAAGAGCGCACACCGCCTGCCACTGCAGCCAACTTTCGACAGGAAACGCCTTGAAACCATGGATTTTTTTCTCTCCGGGCTGAAAGTGAAGTCTTCCGCTCGCGATGAGATCGCCCATGCGCTCAAGGGCTGGCTGCTCGAGCCAGGGGGCTTGGCTGCAGAGCTACGCGATCAAGCAACACGCATGAGCGATCAATTGATGCAGGAATCCAAAAAATGATCCCCTTTGAAATTCCAGCGCAATACGTAGCGAAACTGGCAACGGGCGAACTGGTCCGGTACGGGGCCATTCTGAAAAGTGCCGGTACGGGAAAGATCGTGGCGCACTTGCAGGAAACCGGCATTGCCCAGCAAGCGCTTTCGTCATTGGCTTCTCCGATACTCGCTCCGGTTTCGCTCGTTTCCAACGCCGTGAACGCTGGATCGGGTATCTATACCGCCGTCCAGGTGAGCAAGATCAAGGCCATGGTCGAAGCGCTGCAGAGCCTGCAGGTCACAACCTTGGGGTTATCACTGGCAGGGATCGGGGTCAGCGTCGCCGGCTTTGTATATACACGCAAACGCTTTAACGATCTCGATGAGCAATTGAATCAGATGGCTGGTCTCATCGAGACCGGTTTTGCAAACCAGCGTCACAGAGAACTGCGTGCGCAGATATCTCGTACTGGTGGGCTGGTGGAGCGCGCAAGGTTCGCCAAGGATCTATCCAACCCCCAAAGGGAATACCGAGAGATCGCAGCCATGATGGCGGATCAATCAGCATACTTTGATGGTGAAGCATTAGCCCTGATTTCACAGAAGGAACCGATCGCCTCCGACCAGTTCTGGCAACTCACACACTCGCTGATGCTTTGCAACAACGTGCGCATCGACTGCGGACTGCGCGGCAACGAACTCAATCACACAGTACGTACTGCGGAAACCATCGCCGCCAGCTACCAGAAATTGTTTGACCGGCTGACTCCCGTTTCCTTCAACAACCTGGATCCCAGGAGGGCAATGGAAACGATCGCGGTGCTTCGTGACGCCAGCGACAGCGCTGCCAGCAAACCCTATTTGATTGACTTTCTGCGTACGCGTGGGATCAACGGCGACGAATACCTGGACGTATTGGAACAAGATGACAGAAACCCCGTGCTCGCCCTGAAAACTACGTGAACTTCAAACGGGTTTTCCCGTGAAACGCGGATTCTGGTGCTCACTGCTTTTGCGCTGGCGCTGGACGAAGTCGTGGGCGTGATCTAGAAACGGCTGATGGTCTGGCAGCCGAAGGCAGGGGGACGGAGCGCTTGTAGGGCAGGATCAGGCTGGGTCCGCTGCCTGGGCCTGCAGCTTGATGCCCAGCGCGTGCATGACCTTGAGGATCGTGCCAAAGCTCGGGTTGCCTTCGCCCGACAGCGCCTTGTAGAGGCTTTCGCGGCCCAGACCGGTCTCCTTGGCGAGCTGGGTCATGCCACGGGCGCGGGCGACATTGCCAAGCGCCTTGGCGATGAAGGCGGCGTCGTCTCCCGCCTCTTCCATGCAGGCTTGCAGATACAGCACCATGTCCTCTTCGGTCTTGAGATGCTCCGCGCTGTCCCACCTGCGCAGTTTGAGGGGTTCCATGTGTGCACTCTCTTTCTATAGTCGTCGCGCCAGTTCCAAGGCGGTCTTGATGTCCTTGCCTTGGCTGGCTTTGTTGCCGCCTGCCAGCAAGATCACGACCTCCATACCGCGCCCCACAAAATAAACCCGATAGCCGGGGCCGTGGTGGATCCGCATTTCCGAGACGCCCTCACCAATGGGCTCGCAATCGCCGAAATTCCCGTCTTCTGCCCGGTCGATACGCGCCTGTATACGTTGCGCCGCGCGCCTGTCGCGCAGGGATTCGAACCAGCGGTCGAATGTCTCAGTGGTGTGGATGACCAACATGGGCGGATTGTATATAACAGGATACGAACCATCAAGCGACTGCAGGTCGGAGCGTCAAATGGAGGCATGACCAGCGCAACGCATCACTCCCGGTGGTAGGGATGCCCCGCGTTCACCGACCACGCGCGGTAAAGCTGCTCGATCAAGAGCACCCGCACCAGCGCATGCGGCAGGGTCAGGTCCGAGAGGCGAATGCGCTCGTGCGCGGACTGCAGCAGCGCCGGGTCCAGGCCGTCGGGGCCGCCGATGAGGAGGGCCACGTCGGCGCCGGCCAGTTGCCACGCCTTCAGGCGCGCGGCCAGGGCCTGGGTAGTCAGGCGCGTGCCGTGCTCGTCCAGCGCCACGCGATGGCTGCCGCGGGCCATGGCGGCCTCGATGCGCTCGCGCTCGGCGGCCTGCAGGGTGTGCAAGGTCTTGGAGCCGCGCGGCTCGGTCTTGACCGCCTTGAGTTCGACCTTCAGCTCGGGCGGAAAGCGCTTGGCGTAGTCGTCGTAGGCGGTCTGCGCCCAGGCGGGAATGCGCTGGCCGACGGCGATGATGGCAAGGCGCACGGGCGGCGGGCCTTACCTGCCGGCCGTCTTGCTGGTCTTTTTGGCGGCGGCGCGCGGAGTGGTCGGCTTTTTGGCGGTGGGCGCATTGACCACTACGGTCTTGAGCGTCGCAGCTTTCTTTGCGGGCAGCTTTTGGGCCGCGGTGCTCTTGCCGCTGGCCGCAGCCTTTTTGGCGACTGCGGTCTTCCTGGCTGGGGTCTTGCCTGCGGCTGTCGCAGCAGTCTTGCGTGCGGGAGCCTTGCGCGCAGGTGTCTTGCGCGCGGGCGCAGGGCTTGCGTCCGGTGAGGCGACGGCGGCGCGCGGCTTGGCGGCGCCGAGCTTCATGCGCACGGGTTTTTCGCCCCAGATTTCCTCCAGACGGTAGTACTGCCGGATGGCCGGTTGCATGATGTGGCAGACGGCCGCGCCGCAGTCGATGATGATCCACTCGCCGTTGTCTTCACCCTCACTGCGCGGCTTGGCAAAGCCGGCGTCGCGCACCTTGTCGCGCACGCTTGCGGCCAGGGCCTTGGTCTGGCGGTTGGTGTTGCCGCTGGCAACGATCACGCGCTCGAAAAGGGGCGAGAGGTGTTCGGTGTCGAACACCCGGATGTCCACCGCTTTCACGTCTTCCAGGCCGTCAACGATGGCGCGCTGCAGTTTGGTGAGGGATTTCTTGGCGGCAGCGTCCGTGGCGGGTGCAGTGCTCATCGATGGTGTTCTTTGGCTGGTTGAATGTACACAGTGTGCAGGATTTGGCTTTTCAGATCAAATCGGGCTCAAACGCCCGTCATGCAAGCGCGAGCAGCTATCAAATCCATTGTCTTGGTTTGAGGAAATGACTGGTCAGCCGCTCTTCCGGAGAACCTGGCGCCATCTTGCGCCGGTAGCTCCAGGCGGCCTTGGGCGGCATGGACAGCAGGATGGATTCGGTGCGCCCGCCCGATTGCAGGCCGAAGTGCGTGCCGCGGTCCCAGACCAGGTTGAATTCGACATAGCGCCCGCGCCGGTAGAGCTGGAAGGCCCGCTCGCGCTCGCCGTAAGGCATGTTCTTGCGTGCCTGCACGATAGGCAGGTAGGCCGTGAGAAAGGCATCGCCCACGCTTTGCAGCATGGCAAAGCTCTGCTCGAAGCCGAGCTCGGAAAAGTCGTCGAAGAAGATGCCGCCTATGCCGCGCTGCTCGCCGCGGTGCTTGTTGCAGAAGTAGTCGTCGCACCAGGTCTTGAAGCGCGGATACAGCTCGTCGCCAAACGGCGCCAGGGCGTCGCGGCAGACGCGGTGAAAGTGCACCGCGTCTTCGTCAAAGCCGTAGTAGGGCGTGAGGTCCATGCCGCCGCCAAACCAGCACACCGGCTCCTGCCCCGGGTGACCGGCGGCGATCATGCGCACGTTCATGTGCACCGTGGGCACATAGGGGTTGCGCGGATGAAAGACCAGCGACACGCCCATGGCCTCGAAGGGCGCGCCAGCCAGCTCGGGCCGGTGCTGCGTGGCCGAGGGCGGAAGCTGCGGGCCGCTCACGTCGGAAAAGCCGCAGCCGGCGCGCTCGAACACCAGGCCGCCTTCGATGATGCGGGTGATGCCATTGCCCTGCAGCTTTTCGCCCGGGGCTTTCTCCCAGGCGTCGGAGATGGCGCGTGCGCCGCCCGTGCCTTCCACCTCTTCCAGCGCGTGGATGATGCGCGCCTGCAAACCTACCAGGTAACTGCGAACGGGTTGCACCGTGCCCGCAGGGTTGAATTGACTCATTTGATGGCCTTGTGTCCTATGTCCTTGCGGTATTGCGCGCCGTCGAAATGGATGCCGCGCACCACCTCGTAGGCGCGCTGCTGCGCCTGGCGCACGCTGTCGGCCAAGGCGGTCACGCACAGCACCCGCCCGCCCGAGGTGCGCAGTGTGCCGTCTTCAAGCTGCGTGCCCGCATGAAAGACCATGGCGTCGTCCTGCTCGAGCGGCAGGCCGGTGATGGCGTCGCCCTTGCGCGGGCTGTCGGGGTAGCCGGCGGCGGCCAGCACCACGCCCAGCGCGGTGCGCCGATCCCACTGCAGCTCCACGTCGGCCAGCTTGCCGTCGACGGCGGCGTTGAGGAGGTCCAGCAGGTCGGACTTCAGCCGCATCAGGATGGGCTGGGTCTCGGGGTCGCCCAGGCGGCAGTTGAATTCCAGCACCTTGAGCTGGCCCTGGGCGTCGATCATCAAGCCCGCGTAGAGAAAGCCGGTGTAGGGCAGGCCATCTTTTTCCATGCCGCGCACCGCGGGCAGGATGACCTCGCGCATGGCGCGCGCATGCACGTCGGCCGTGACCACGGGCGCGGGCGAATACGCACCCATGCCGCCGGTGTTGGGCCCCTGGTCGCCGTCGTTCAGGCGCTTGTGGTCCTGGCTCGTGGCCAGCGCCGCCACGTCGCGCCCGTCCGAGAGCACGATGAAGCTCGCCTCCTCACCCGTGAGGAATTCCTCGATGACGACGCGCGCCGCGCCCTCTTGCGCGCCGGCGTAGCGGGCATCGACCAGCATCGCGTCCACCGCGGCATGCGCCTCGGCCAGGCTCGTGGCCACCACCACGCCCTTGCCCGCAGCCAGGCCGTCGGCCTTGACGACCACGGGTGCGCCCAGGCGCTCGATGAAGGCATGCGCCGCTTCAGCGTCGGTGAAGACGTCGTAATTGGCCGTGGGGATGCCGTGGCGGCGCATGAAGGCCTTGGAAAAGGCCTTGGAGCTCTCCAGTTGCGCGGCGGCCTGCGTCGGGCCGAAGATGCGCAAGCCCCGGGCGCGAAACACGTCGACCACGCCGGCGGCCAGCGGCGCCTCGGGGCCGACCACGGTCAGGCCGATCTTGTTGTCCTGCGCCCAGTCGGCCAGTTGCTGCACGTCGGTGATGGGCAGGTTTTCCAGCCGCGGCGACAGCTGCGTGCCGCCGTTGCCCGGCGCCACGTACACCATGCTGGCCTTGGGCGAGTCCACCAGCTTCCAGGCCAGCGCGTGCTCGCGCCCGCCGCCGCCGATCACGAGGATTTTCATGGGGTCCAGTCCGGCAGACGCAAAGCGTCACAGCGCCGCGTTGTGGTAGACGTTTTGCACGTCGTCCAGGTCTTCGATCACGTCCAGCAGTTTTTGCATGCGCTCGGCGTCCTCGCCGGCCAGCTCTATGGTGTTTTCCGCGCGCATGGTCACTTCGGCCACCTCGGGGTTCAGGCCAGCGTCCTGCAAGGCCTGCTTGACGGCCTCGAAGTCGCCCGGCTCGGTCAGCACCTCGATCGCGCCTTCCTCGTCGGTGATCACGTCGTCGGCGCCCGCTTCGAGCGCGACTTCCATCACCTGCTCCTCGTCGGTGCCCGGTGCAAACACCAACTGGCCGCAATGGCGAAACTGAAAAGCCACCGAACCTTCAGTGCCGAGGTTGCCCCCGTGCTTGCTGAAGGCGTGGCGCACGTCGGCCACGGTGCGCACGCGGTTGTCGGTCATGGTGTCCACGATGATGGCGGCACCCCCGATGCCATAGCCCTCGTAGCGGATTTCCTCGTAGCTCACGCCCTCCAGGTTGCCCGTGGCCTTGTCGATGTTGCGCTTGATGGTGTCGGCCGGCATGTTGGCGGCCTTGGCCTTGTCTATGGCCAGGCGCAGGCGCGGGTTGGCGCTGGGGTCGCCCCCGCCGGCGCGTGCAGCCACCATGATCTCGCGCACCACGCGGGTCCAGATGCGCTGGCGCTTTTCATCCTGGCGCCCCTTGCGGTGCTGGATGTTGGCCCATTTGCTGTGTCCTGCCACAAGGTCTTCCTTCCAACTACTCTGGTTTAATCTGCAGCCTGTGATTCTACTTTTGAGCATGTCATGGCCGAGCCCATTCTGCTAGCACAACACGGCAGCACCCAATGCAGGCTGTTGCCCGGTCTTGCCAACCGCCACGGCCTGATCACCGGCGCCACCGGCACCGGCAAGACGGTGACCCTGCAGACCCTGGCCGAGCAGTTTTCCGCGATCGGCGTGCCGGTCTTCATGGCCGACGTCAAGGGGGACCTTAGCGGCATAAGCCAAAAGGGCCAAATCAGCGGCAAGCTCGCCGAGGTGATTGCCGAGCGCGGCCTGCCCACGCCCGAGCCCGTGGCCTGCCCGACCACGCTGTGGGACGTGTTCGGCCAGCAAGGCCATCCGGTGCGCGCCACCATCTCGGACATGGGCCCGCTGCTGCTGGCGCGCATGCTGGACCTGAACGACACGCAGTCGGGCGTGCTCAACCTGGTCTTCAAGATCGCCGACGACAACGGCCTGCTGCTGCTCGACCTTAAAGACCTGCGCGCCATGCTGCAGCACGTGGGCGACAACGCGAAGAGCTTCACCACGCAGTACGGCAACATCAGCGCGGCCAGCATAGGCGCGATCCAGCGCGGCCTGCTCACGATCGAAACCCAGGGCGGCGACCAGTTCTTCGGCGAGCCCATGCTCGACATCGAGGACTTCATGCAGACCGTGGGCGGCCGGGGCGTGGTCAACATCCTCACCGCCGACCGCCTGATGAACGCGCCGCGCCTGTACGCGAGCTTTCTGCTGTGGCTGCTCTCCGAGCTGTTCGAGCGCCTGCCCGAGATCGGCGACCCGGAAAAACCCAAGCTCGTCTTCTTCTTCGACGAGGCCCACCTGCTGTTTGCCGACGCGCCCAAGGTGCTGGTCGAACGCATCGAGCTCGTCGTGCGCCTGGTGCGCTCCAAGGGCGTGGGCGTGTACTTTGCGACGCAAAACCCGATCGACATTCCCGACACCGTGCTCGCGCAACTGGGCAACCGCGTGCAGCACGCGCTGCGCGCCTTCACCCCGCGCGACCAGAAGGCCGTCAAGGCCACGGCCAGCACCATGCGGCCCAAGGCGGGGCTCGATATCGAGGCCGCGATCACCGAGCTGGCCGTGGGCGAGGCGCTGGTGAGCCTGCTGGACGCCAAGGGGCGCCCGAGCGAGACCGAGCGCGTCTACGTGCTGCCGCCGGGCAGCCAGCTCGGGCCGATCACGCCCGAGCAGCGCCAGGCGCTGATCGCCAGTTCGCTCGTCGCCGGCAGCTACGACACGCCGGTAGACCGCGAGTCGGCCTACGAGATGCTGGCCGCGCGCGGCGCCCAGGCCACTGCGTCCGCCTCCCCTGGCGCCGGCGCGGCCGCGCCTGCTCCGGCCCAGGGCGGCGGCATGTTCGACGGCATAGGCACCATGGTCAAGGAAGCCCTGTTTGGCCGCACCGGCCCGCGCGGCGGGCAGTACGACGGCCTGGTGCAAAGCGTCATCAAGGGCGAAGCCCGGCGCATGGGGCGCGAGCTGCTGCGCGGCGCGCTGGGCAGCCTGACCGGCGGCAAACGCCGCTGAGCCCCGCGATCTAAGGACGAACGAGACCTTGGCCCGTTTGACAGAATTCACCAATGGAGCGCAAAACCTGGCACCACCCTGTTTTCATAGCTGCCAGCGCTTTATCCACGGGCGCTGGAGCCGGTTTTGATTCAAAATCTGCAAGGCCTTGAGACCATGCCCACGCCCGCCACGCCCCTGCCCACTCCCGCCGATGTCCTGGCCGCCGCCCGCCTGCTCGAGGGCGTGGCACACCCCACGCCGGTGCTGCGCTCCACCACCATAGACCGGCTGTTCGGCGCCGCGCTGTACTTCAAGTGCGAGAACCTGCAGCGCACCGGCTCCTTCAAGTTTCGCGGCGCCTATTGCGCGCTGGCGCAACTCGAGCAGCAGCGGCGCAGCAAGGGCGTGCTGGCCTACTCGTCGGGCAACCATGCGCAGGCGGTGGCTCTGGCCGCAAGCCTGCACGATACCGAGGCGCTCATTGTCATGCCCGAGGACGCCAGCGCCGCCAAGCTTGCCGCCACCCGCGGCTATGGCGCGCAAGTGGTGACCTACCAGCGCGAGCACGAAGACCGCGAGGCGCTGAGCCGACGGCTGGCGCAGGAGCGCGGCCTGAGCATCGTGCCGCCCTCGGACCATCCGGCCGTCATTGCCGGCCACGGCACGGCGGCGCTGGAGCTGCTGCAACAGGTGCCCAGGCTCGACTACCTCTTCGTGCCCGTGGGCGGCGGCGGCCTGCTTGCCGGCAGCCTGCTGGCGGTGCGCGCCGCCGCCAGCGACTGCGAGGTGTTCGGCGTGCAGCCCGAAGCGGCCGGCCACGCCAGCCGATCGCTGGCCGAAGGGCAGATTGTCAGCGTCGCGCACCCGCGCACCATCGCCGACGCGGCGCAGACGCCGGCGCTCGCGCCGACCGCCTTCGAGATCATTCGCCAGGTACAGCCGCAGATCCTGTCGGCATCGGACCCGCAGATGCTGGAGGCGCTGCGCTTTCTGGCCCAGCGCATGAAGCTGGTGGCCGAGCCCACCGGGGCGCTCGCCTTTGCCGGCGCGCAAAGCGGCGTGGTGGACCTGCACGGCAAGCGCGTGGGCGTGGTCATCAGCGGCGGCAACGTGGACTTGTCGCGCTACGCCCGTTTCCTTTCCGACTGAGCTTGATTCTCTTCATGAGCAACATCCACGTCATCGATCACCCGCTGGTGCAGCACAAACTCACGCTGATGCGCCGCAAGGACGCCAGCACCAACAGCTTTCGCCGCCTGCTGGGCGAGCTCGCCACCCTGATGGCCTACGAAGTCACGCGCGACATGCCGCTGTCGGACATCGAGATCGAAACGCCGCTGGAGACCACCACCGGCAAGGTGATCGACGGCAAGAAGCTGGTGCTGGTGTCCATCCTGCGCGCGGGCAACGGCTTTCTTGACGGCATGCTCGACGTCGTGCCCGGCGCGCGCGTAGGCCACATCGGCCTGTACCGCGACCCGGCCACGCTGCAGGCAGTGGAGTACTACTTCAAGATGCCCTCGGGCATGAAGGAGCGCGACGTGATCGTCGTCGACCCCATGCTTGCCACCGGCAACTCCGCCAGCGCCGCGCTCACGCGCCTGAAGCAGACCGGGCCGCGCTCGATCAAGTTCGTCTGCCTGCTGGCCGCGCCTGAAGGCATCGCCACGCTGCAGGCGGCGCATCCGGACGTGCCGATCTATACCTCGGCCATCGACCGCCAGCTCAACGAGCACGGCTACATCCTGCCCGGCCTGGGCGACGCGGGCGACCGCATCTTCGGCACCAAATAGCACGCGCCGGGCGAGCCGGCAGGCGTGCCCGTGCGGCGCTTGCATTCAAGGCGCCCGGCGCTGCCTGCTGCGCGCCAGCAGCAAAAAGGCCGGCATCGCTGCCGGCCTTCAGAGTGCTTGAGGGCTGCGGCCTGCGCCGCAGGCCACGCGTTCAATACACGTCGTGCTGGGTGTTGTAGACGTTGAACTTGCCGGTCGGCGTGACCAGCTTGGCGTCCTTGATCACCGTCTTGCAGGTGCGCGTCTTGTCGTCTACCACCACCAGGGCCGACTGCTTGTCCTTGGCGCTCCAGACGGAGAACCAGACTTCGTCGCCGTTGCGGTTGTACTCGGGTTGCACCACGCGCTTGGCACCGTCGTCCTTGAGGTCGGCGCAAGCGGCGATGTCGATCACCTGCGGCTTCTTGCTCAGGTCGCGGATGTCGTACACCGCCACGCTCTGGCTGACCTTGGCGTCGGGGTTGAGCGTGGTGTCCACCCACAGGTTGTTCGACTTGGGGTGGGTCTTGATGAAGAGCGACCCGCCGCCCTGGCCTTCGAGCTTCTGCACCACCTTCCAGGCGTTGGCCTTGTGACCCTTGGGGTCGGTGCCGATGATGGAGATGCTCTCGTCACCCAGACCCGAGGTGGCCCAGACCGGACCGAACTTGGGGTGCTTGAAGTTGGCGCCGCGCCCCGGGTGCGGGATCTTGCCCACGTCGATCAGCGCCGCCAGCTTGCTCTCCTTGGTGTCCACCACCGCGATCTTGTCCGAGGAGTTGGCCGCCGTCAGGAAGTAGCGTCCGGTGCTGTCAAAGCCCCCGTCGTGCAGGTACTTGGCAGCATCGATCTGCTTGGTCTTGAGGTTCTTCAGATCGGTGTAGTCCACGGTCCAGATCTTGCCGGTTTCCTTGGCGTTGACCAGGAATTCGGGCTTCTGGTGGCTGGAGACGATGGCAGCCACGCGCGGCTCGGGGTGGTATTCGTTGTCCACCGTCATGCCGCGGGTGGAGACGATCTTCAGCGGCTTGAGGGTCTCGGCCTCCATCAGCACGAACTGCGGCGGCCAGTAGGTGCCGGCGATCGCCACCTTGTCTTCCCAGCCCTTGAACTTGCTGGTCTCGATCGAGCGCGCCTCCAAGCCGACCTTGATCTCGGCCACGTTGTCGGGCTTTTCCATCCACAGGTCGATGATGTTCACGCGCGCGTCGCGCCCGATCACGTACAGATAACGGCCCTTGGCGCCCATGCGCGAGATGTGCACCGCATAGCCGGTCTTGACGATGTTGATGATCTCCTTGGTGTCCCCGTCGATCAGGGCCACCTCGCCGGCGTCACGCAGCGTCACCGAGAAAATGTTCTCGATGTTGTATTTGTTCATCTTCTTCGTCGGGCGCTGGGCCACGGGCACGATTTCCTTGCGGCTCTTTTCCATGTCTTCCAGCGAAAACTCCGGCGGCGTGGGAGGGTCTTGCTGGATGTAGCGCGCCATCAGATCCACCGTCGCCTCGTCGAACTCGCCCGAGGTCTGCCAGTTGGGCATGCCGGCCGGCGAGCCGTAGGCGATGAAGGTCTTGAGGTAGTCCGTGCCCTTGTCGATGGTGATGTCCGGCGTCAGCGCCTTGCCGGTAGCGCCCTTGCGCAGCACGCCGTGGCAGCCGGCGCAGCGCTCGAAGTAGATCTGGCGCGCCTGGTCGAACTCCTCCTTGGTCATGGCCGGGGCCTTGGGGTTGGAGTTCTGGTGCATCAGCGCCTCGCCCACGGGGGAGGAGCCGGCCTGCAGGTTGATCTCGGTCTGGGGCAGCACCGCCCCCTTCTTCTGTTGTGCCATCGCCGTCGTTGCCATGGCGGCCATGGCCAGCACTGCGAGGGTCGTCATCGGGCGGAGTTTCATTGTCCATCCTCTCTTGCGTGAGAAAACGCCACCTTGTCTCCTGTAGTGAGCCATCCGGGGGCGGCAAATGTTCCGGCGACCTTGCGGCCATTATCCGTATGGTTTGCCAAACTACTTCAAAAGGTATACCAAAAAATTCTGCCTATAGCTGCAAGGGTGATACCTTTGGACAACCCGCGGTTGATGTTAGGGTTTACCCCTGAATCCTTTCCCCCGATTCTCACTCCCTCGCCGCACCATGAAACCCCAGCCCCGCCCCTCCCGGCCGCCACTGCGTCTGCACCTTCTGGCGCTCACCAGCGTGCTTGCCTGCACGCTCGCCAGCCCCGCACTGGCCCAGAGCACTGCCAGCGCCCCGCTCCCCTCCATGGTCGTCAGCGGCTCGATGCAGGAGCAGGCTGTGGATGATTTGCCACAGTCCATCGACGTGATCACCGCCGAGCAGCTCGAAGAGCAGCAAAGCCAGAGCCTGCGCGACGCCCTGCAAGACTTGCCCAACACCTCGGTGCGCACCGCGCCGGCGCGCCTGGCCGTAGGCGCCTCTTCATCGGCCTTTGCGCGCGACGGCAATACCGGCATCAACATCCGCGGCATCGGCGGCAACCGCGTCTTGATGACGGTAGACGGCATACGCATGCCGCGCAGCTACGTCTCGCGCTCGGCCATCTTCGATCGCGAATACCTCTCGCTGGAGCTGTTCAAGCGCATCGAACTGCTGCGCGGTCCGGCCTCGGCGCTCTATGGTTCGGACGGCCTGGCCGGCGTGGTCAACTTCGTGACACTCGACCCGCAGGACTTCCTGGGCGAGGACCGGACCCTAGGCGGGCGCGTTGCCGCGCAGTACGGCAGCGAGGACGACGGCAAGCTGCTGGCCGGCACGCTGGCCGGCAAGGCGAGCGAGAGCGTGCAGTGGATGCTGAGCGCCCAGGTACGCCGCGCCCACGCACAAAAGACCATGGGCGACAACGACGCGCCCGACAGCCGGCGCACCAGCGCCAACCCGCAGAACGACGGCGACCAGGCGCTGCTGGCCAAGGTGGTGATCAGCCCCGGCGGCGGCCAGCGCCATGTGCTCGGCTTCGAGCACGTGGGCCGCGACTCGGACGTGGCTTTGCTGTCCAGCCGCACGCCCGTGCCCAGCAAACCGGGCGACGTGCTCAGCGAGAGCTCGCGCTACGACGCCACGCGCGATCGCCTGACCTGGGACGCGCGCTACGACATCGCCAGCGGCTGGGCCGACCAGCTGCGCACCATCGTCGCGGCGCAGCAGGGCAAGTCGCGCCGCGTGGGCACGAGCGACCTCCACAGCGGCGTGCACCGCGTGCGCGACAACCGCTACCAGGAACGCCTGTGGCAGCTGGGCCTGCAGGCCGAGAAGGTGCTGCGCGCGGGCGACTGGAGCCACCGCCTGGCCTATGGCGCCGAATACACCCGCAACGACATCAGCAACCTCTACGACGGCCTGGCGCCGCTGCCGCCCGACGTGTTCCCGCTCAAGCGCTTTCCCGACACCCGCGAGAGCACCAGCGCGCTGTACCTGCAGGATGAAACCGTCTGGGGCGACTGGACCTTCACACCCGGCCTGCGCATAGACCACTTTGCCATCGACGTGACCAGCCAGAGCGGCTTTTATCCGCCGGCGGCGCAGCCGGGCAAGTCGCTGTCCAAGGCGGCCGTGCTGCCCAAGCTGGGCGTGCTCTGGCGCGCCAGCTCCGAATGGAGCCTGTTCGGCCAATACTCGCAAGGCCTGCGCGCGCCCGAACCCGGCCAGCTCAACGACCACTTCGAGGTCGTGGTGCCGGGCTCGCGCGTGGTGATCCAGCCCAACCCCAATCTGCAGCCCGAGCGCAGCCGCGGCCTGGAGATCGGCGCGCGCGCCCGATACGAGCGCCTGAAGCTGGATGCGACCGCCTTCGTCAACGACTACTCCAACCTCATCGTGGACGCGGAATTCATCAAGGAAGTGGGCAACACCCGCTACTTCCAGTCGGTGAACGTAGGGCGCGCGCGCATCCACGGCTTCGAGCTCAAGGGCAGCTACGACTGGGGCGTACTGGGCCAGGGGCGCCTGTCGAGCAGCTTCTCCTGGGGCATGGCGCGCGGCAAGAACCGTGAAACCGGCCGGCCGCTCAATTCAGTGGACCCGGCCCAGGCCACGCTGGGCGTGCGCTACGACACCGCACCCTGGTCGCTGTGGGCCAATCTCAGATACCGCCAGGCCAAGAAGCCGGGCGACATCGACAACAGCGCCATCTTCAACTCCAAGCCTGATCTGCAGTTCGCGACGCCCTCCTTCACCACGCTGGACGTGGGCGGGCAATGGCGCCTGGCCAAGGACACGCGGCTCAACCTGGCGATCCACAACTTGACCAACCGCAAGTACTGGCTCTGGTCGGACGTGTACGGCCAGTCGGCGAGCTCGGCGGTGCTCGATGCCTACACCCAGCCGGGGCGCAGCCTGCGGGTGTCGCTGGTCAAGGATTTCTGAGCCGGAAAGTGAACAAGAGCAAAAAACGGCTCAAACGCTTGCTAGGCGTGCGCTACAAGCTATCTTTTTTGATAGTCCACGCTTTGCCGGCGCTCATGCCTGCAGCGCCTGCTGCACGCCGCGGTTGGCCAGGGCGTCGGCGCGCTCGTTGCCCGGGTCGCCCGCATGCCCCTTGACCCAGTGCCAGCTCAGCTCATGGCCCGCGCCATGGGCCAGCGCGTCCAGGCGCTGCCAGAGTTCGACGTTCTTCACCGGCTGGCCCGCGGCGGTGCGCCAGCCCTTCTTCTTCCAGCCATGTATCCACTGGGTGATGCCCTGGCGCACGTACTGACTGTCCACATGGATGTCGGCGCTGCAAGGGCGGCGCAGCGCGGAGAGCGCCTCGATCACCGCCATCAGCTCCATGCGGTTGTTAGTCGTCAGCCGCTCGCCGCCGCACAGTTCTTTTTCGGTGCCGCCATAGCGCAGCAGCGCGCCCCAGCCGCCGGGGCCGGGGTTGCCCTTGCAAGCACCATCGGTATAGATCTGCACGCGCTCGCTCATCGCGGGCCACCCATGCCCTCGCCGCTGCGCCCGGCAGCCTCAAAGCGCGCCAGCGGCACCGCTTTGGCGGCCGCCGGGGCCGCGCGCCAGGCGGGCTCCAGCAGCCGCACACCGAGCACACGCTTGACCGCAACCATCACGTAGGCGGCGCCGAGCAGAGACCAGCCGTGCGGGCCCAGGCGGTCCATCCAGGCCATGCGCTGCAGCCAGCGGGCGCTTTGAAAGCTGGGCCGAAAGCAGCCCAGGCTGACCGATTCCACCTCCAGATCGAGCAGGCGCATCCAGTCGCCCAGGCGCCAGGGCGAAAAGAACTCTTCCAGCTCGGGCACGAACAGCGGCCCGCGCGCGCCCAGACGCCTATACCATTGCATGCGCCTTTGCCGCGCGCCCCACAGACTCCAGGGATTGAGGCCGCTGACGATCAGGCGCCCTTCGGGCACCAGCACCCGCGCTGCTTCACGCAGCGCCGCATGCGGGCTCACACTGAGTTCCAGGGTGTGCGGCATCAGCACCAGGTCGAGGCTGGCCTGCTCGAACGGCAGTTGCACCGCGTCGGCCCGCAGGGAAGGCGCGATCGCTCCGTCTTGCTGCCCGGCATCGCCCGCGGCCAGCGCCAGCCAGCGGTGCTGCATGCGGTTGGCGCGCAGGCCTTGCAGTTGCGGCATGCCCAGCTGCAGCGCATGGTAGCCGAAGAGGTCGGCCACCAGCTCGTCGTGGCGCTCCTGCTGCCACTGCAGCAGATAGCGCCCTGCGGGGGAACCAAGCCAATCGCTGAAACCTATAATTTTGCCGCTCATGAAACTGCTGCCACTGCCCGCTTTCTCCGACAACTACATCTGGATGGTGCACGATGGGCGTGACGCCCTGGTGGTCGATCCGGGCGATGCAGCGCCGGTGGAGCAGGCGCTGCGCAGCATGCGATTGTCATTGCGCACGATTCTAGTCACCCACCACCACGGCGACCACACCGGCGGCGTCGCCGAGCTGCGCGCTCACTGGGGCGCCCAGGTCTTCGGCCCGACGCGCGAAGCCATCCCCGAGCCCTTCACCGCGCTGCGCGACGGCGAGCGGCTGCAGGCGCTGGGCCTGAGCTTAGCGGTGCTGGACGTGCCCGGCCATACCGCCGGACACATCGCCTACTACTGCGCCAGCCTGGACGGCGCGCCGGTGCTGTTTTGCGGCGACACCCTGTTTTCCGGCGGGTGCGGGCGGCTGTTTGAAGGCACGCCGGCGCAGATGCACGCCTCGCTCAGCCGCCTGGCCGCGCTGCCTGGCGACACCCGGGTGTGCTGCGCCCATGAGTACACCCTGGCCAACCTCGCGTTTGCCCAGGCGGTCGAGCCGGACAACCGCGCGCTGGCCGACTACCTGGCCCACTGCCGGCAACTGCGCGAGGCGGGGCTGCCCACGCTGCCCTCGACCATCGCCATCGAGCGCGCGATCAACCCCTTTGTGCGCACCGCCGAAGCCGCGGTGCGCCAGGCCGCCCAGGCGCACGCGCCCGGCACCGATCCGCAGGACCCGGTTGCCGTGCTGGCAAGCCTGCGCCAATGGAAGAACGATTTCCGATGAACTTCTTGCGCCTGCTGGCCGCCATCTGCCTGCTTGCCCTGGCCGGGTGTGCAAGCGTTCCCGGCGATACCGAAGCCGACACCCCGAGCAGCACCGCCGAGCGCACACCGCTGTACCCGAGCGCGCCGCTGCAGTCCATCACCTCCGCGCAGGCAGCCTACCTGGGCGTGGCGCGCGTGGACGCGCCGGCCGACCTGTGGGAGCGCATCCGCCGGGGCTTTTCCATGCCCGACCTCACGGGCGATCTGGTGCTCGAGCGCGAGCAGTGGTACGCCACCCGCCCCGACTACATCCAGCGCATGGCCGAGCGCTCGAGCAAATACCTGTTTCACATCGTTGAAGAGCTGGAGCGGCGCAGCATGCCGGCGGAACTTGCGCTGTTGCCCTACATCGAGAGCGCATTCAACCCGCAGGCCGTCTCCAGCGCCAAGGCCGCCGGCATGTGGCAGTTCATGCCGGCCACAGGCAGCTATTTCGACCTCAAGCAGAACGCCTTTCGCGACGACCGGCGCGACGTGCTCGCCTCCACCCGCGCGGCGCTGGACTATCTGCAAAAGCTCTACGGCATGTTTGGCGACTGGCACCTGGCGCTGGCCGCCTACAACTGGGGTGAGGGCAATGTGGCCCGCGCCATCGCGCGCAATGAAAAGGCGGGCCTGGGCACGAGCTACGGCGAACTCGGTCTGCCGGCGGAAACGCGTCTGTACGTGCCCAAGCTGCAGGCTGTGAAGAACATCGTCGCACAGCCTCAGCACTACGGCATCGAGCTGCCGGCCATAGGCAATCACCCGTATTTCGACGTCGTCGAGATTACGCGCGACATCGACGTGGCGCTGGTCGCGCGCCTGGCCGGCATCAGCGAAGCGGATTTTCGCGCGCTCAATCCTTCGCTGCACCGCCCGGTCATCCTGGCCGCCGGCGTGCCGCAGGTTCTGCTGCCCTGGGACAGCGCGCAGGCCTTCCGGCGCAATTTTCAGCAGTCCAACGAAGGGCAGCTCGCCAGCTGGACGGTATGGACCGCGCCGGCCACGATGAGCGTGGCCTCCGCCGCACGGCGCACCGGCATGAGCGAGGCGGACCTGCGCACCATCAACGGCATCCCGCCGCGCATGATGATCAAGGCGGGCTCGGCGCTCATGGTGCCGCGCTCTGCCGAAACTCTGGCCGACGTCGCGGGCAGCATCGCCGACAACGGGCAGATCGCGCTCGCGCCCGAGAGCACCATCCGGCGCAGCACCGTGCGCGCCGGCAAGAAGGACACCGTGGCCAGCATCGCCCGGCGCTTCCACGTCAACCCCGGCGACGTGGCCAACTGGAACGACCTCAAGACCACCAGCCATTTCAAGCCCGGCGAAACCGTCGTGCTCTACCTGCCGGTGCGCGCTGCGGCGCCCTCCCATGCCAAGCCCGGCAAACGCGCCGCCGCGCGCCCGGCCGCGGCCAGCCGCCGCCAGGCCAGCCCTTCCCACAAGGGCGCAGCGCGTCCCGCGCGTGCGGCCACGCCCAAGCGCAAGGCGCGCTGAGCGGCGCCGTCGCCAGACCCGGGCGCCGCCCCCTGCTCGCCATGACCCAGATCGTCTTCTCGCACGCCAACAGCTTTCCGGCGGGCACCTACCGCATCCTGTTTGGCCATCTGCGCGAACGCGGCTTTCGGCTCAGTGCGGTCGAGCGCTACGGCCACGACCCGCGCTACCCGGTCACGAGCAACTGGCCCCATCTGGTGCAGCAGCTGGCCGACCACGCAGCGGCGCTGCAGCAGCAAAGCGGCGAGCGCGCCTACCTCGTCGGGCACTCGCTTGGCGGCTACCTCAGCCTGATGGCGGCAGCGCGCCATCCGGACCTGGCGCGCGGCGTGCTGCTGCTAGATTCACCCCTGGTCGGCGGCTGGAAAGCGGGCGCCGTCGGCGTTGCCAAACAGGTTCAGGCCATAGGCGCCCTCACCCCCGGGCGGATCAGCCGCGCACGGCGCAAGAGCTGGCCGAGCCGCGAGGAAGCGCTCGCCCACTTCCAGCGCAAGAAGGCCTTTGCCCAATGGGACAGCGCGGTACTGCACGACTACGTAGCCGCCGGCCTCACCGACACCGACACAGGCTGCGCACTGAGCTTTGACCGCGACGTGGAGACGCAGATCTACAACACCGTCCCGCACAATCTGGAACAGCTCCTGCGCCGCCACCCGCTGCAGTGCCCGGCCGCCTTCATCGGCGCCCGCGGCTCACACGAGATGCGCCAGGTCGGCCTGGGCCTGACGCAGAAAATCACCCGCGGGCGCATCATGATGCTGGACGGCAGCCACCTCTTTCCAATGGAGCAACCGCGCACCACAGCCGCAGCGATCGAGGCGGCCTTGCTCAACCTGCAGCACATCGGCCGCACGTGACAAGGGCAGCCTGCCAGGAGGCTGCATCCCGGCAGCGCAAAGTCGGCCCCTCATCGTCAGCAAGGCGTCGTAGACGGCCAATGGATGTTGCAGGCTCGGCCCGGCAGCCACAAGCACAACGCCACCGCCGAAAACACCGCCGCGTACGCCCGCGCGGGCTGCTGCGCCTGCAGCATGAAAAGTTCGAGGCATGGATTCCGGAACAGGCCCGGGCGCAGTTCGACGCCAGCAAGGAGCAGCGCAAGCTGCGCGCCGCGGTTGCATCCTGAATCGCTACGCGATACAGTAACGGCGTGATCCAGTCGTTTCGGCACAAGGGCCTGCAAGCCTTTTTCGAGCGCGGCAGCAAGGCAGGCATTCAAGCCGCCCACGCCGCAAAGCTTGCACGGCAACTGGCACGGCTCGATAGCGCCCAGGCGCCCCAGGACATGAATCTTCCCGGCTGGGGCTTGCACCCACTGCGCGGTGGTCTTGAAGGGCATTGGGCCGTTTCGGTCAACGGCAATTGGCGCATGGTGTTTGCCTTTGAGGGTGTGCATGCGGTGCTGGTTGACTACATGGACTACCACTGAAGGAGCGCCGCCATGAATGCGATGTTCAACCCGCCGCACCCCGGCCTGACGCTGCGCGATGACGTGCTGCCCGCGCTGGGCTTGACCGTGACCGAGGCTGCCCGGCAGCTTGACGTTTCCCGCGTGGCCTTGTCCCGGGTACTCAACGGCCGCGCAGCAATCTCGCCGGACATGGCCTTGCGCCTTGAGGCTTGGCTCGGCGCTGCCCGTGGCGGCGATGCCCGCGCGTGGCTGGCACAGCAAAGCGCCTACGACGTGTGGCAGGCCGCGCAGCGGTTCAAGACAAACCCGATGCACGTTCGCCCCGCGCCGGCGATGAGCTGACGAAAACCGTGAATCTCCGGCGCGATCCTTCGCAGCGTCCCGCGCGACAGCGCAAAGCTTCGCCCGAGCTGGTTGTCAGCTTGCAATAGGCTCGTCCCATGAAGCCGGGAAACTGGTATCCCGATGCCGAATGAGGCCGGCAGGTGTTGCGGCAGGCCCCGAAGGGCGGCAGCCAAGCTACAGATTGCCTAAAAACGACACGCAAAGAAAAACCCCGCTACTTTTTACATAGCGGGGTTTCTTTTGTTTATCTGGGGTGGCTGATGGGGCTCGAACCCACGACAACAGGAATCACAATCCTGGACTCTACCAACTGAGCTACAGCCACCAAAGCGCGTGATTATAGGCGGTAATTCCCGTGGTCCCCCGCGCGCTCAGTCTTCCTCCGCGGCCTCGGCCGCGGGGCGCGGGACCTTGATCTGCACCTTGTAGCGCTGCTTGAGCAGCTCGTAGTACGCCAACGCTTCGGCCTGGGTCCAGGCTTGCAGGTATTGCTGGGCCAGGGCTTGCTGCTGGGCATCGGCCTCTTCGCGGGGCACGATGCGTTCGATCTTGACCACGGCATAGCCCTGCTCGCCCAGCCCTACGCCGACCCAGACGGGCAGCGTGTCGGCGGATGCGCGCAGTACTGCGTCCACCAGCGCGGCGGGCTGGCCGGCCGGCTGGTCGCGGGCAATGGTGATTGCCGCAGCCAGCCCGCTGGCGCTCGCGGGCTGCTCGCGCCAGGCGGCCAGCTTGGCCTCGCCCTCGGCGGTGGCCAGCTCTGCCGACTTGGCAGCGACATAGGCGGCGCGAACGCGGTCCTTGGCCTGCTCGTACGGGAGGGTCTGCGCCGGCTGGTAGGAGATGATGCGGCCCGCTGCCAATTCGTTGCTGCCTACGTCCACCGCCTCGGTGTTGCGCTTGCTCTGCAGCGACTCGGGCGCAAACAAGGCGTCGAGGAAGCGCGCGTTGGCCAGCACGCCCTGGGCACCGGGGGCGGGCGTGCGCGCAAGGCCGGAGGCGGTTTGCACCTTCAGATGCAGCTTGTCGGCTACCGGTTGCAGGCTGTCGGGCTGCTCATAGACGATGTTGGAAAAGGCTTCGGCCACTTCGGCGAACTTGCGCTGCGCCTGTTGCTGGCGCAGCTCTGCCTCGAGCGCCGGGCGCGCCTCTTCAAAGCTGGGTATCTTGGGCGGCTTGACGTCCGTCAGCTCGATGATGTGGTAGCCGAAATCGGTCTCGACGAGGTCGCTGATGTCGCCCTTGTGCATGGAGAACACCGCATCTTCAAACGGCTTGACCATGGCGCCGCGTGCAAAATATCCCAGGTCGCCCCCCTGGGCTGCAGAGCCCGGGTCCTGGGAGCTTTCCTTGGCGATCGCGGCAAAGCGCGCCGGGTCCTTGCGAACCTCGGCCAGCAGGCTCTCGGCCTTCTTGCGCGCCGCCTCGCGCTCGGCAGCGGGCGCATCCTTGGGCGCGTTGATCAGGATATGGCTGGCGCGGCGCTCTTCCTTGCCCGCCAACCGGTCCTGGTTTTCCTTGTAGTAGGTGCGCAGGTCGTCCTCGTTGACCGTGATGCCGGCCTTGATCGCGTCCATGTCCAGCACGACGTACTCGATGCTGGCTTCCTCGGCCTGGCGAAACTGCGCGGTATGGGCTTGGTAATAGGCTTGCAGCGCGGCATCGTCCACCTTGACTTCGGAGGCGTACTTTTGCGCATCAAAGCGCGCAATCTGCACTTCGCGCCGCTGCAGCAGCGCCTGCATGCCCAGCTCGCTTTCGGCCGGACTGACGAAGCTGGTGGAGACCACCCCGCCCAGCACCTGAGCGACGGACAAGTCGCTGCGCATCTGCATCTCGAAGCCTTCGGGCGTCAGCCCCTGGGCGCCGACCAGCGCCCGGTAGGCGTCGACGTCCAGCTTGCCATCGGGCTTGCGCAGTTGGGCGATCGCCGGGATGGCCTGCAGTTCGCGCGCCAGCTGGGCGTCGCTGACGGCCAGATGCATGTGCTGCGCGGCTGCGGCGAGCACCCGGTCGCGCACCATGCGCTCGAGCGTGGCGTAGCGCGCCTGCGGCGAGTCGAGCAGTTTGCCGTCCAGCCCGGGCTGCTGCGCGCGCAGCCGGTCGCTCTCGTTGCGGTGGGCGTTGTCCCATTCGGCCTGGGTGATGGGCTTGCCGTCGACGCTCGCCACTGCAGGACTTTTCTCGCCGAAGTAGTTGCCGTCGATGCCAAACAGCACAAAGGAAGGGATGATGAGCAAAAACAAGATCCCCATGACGATCTTGGAATGCTTGCGTATGGCTTCGAACATGGACTGGGTACTCTCGAGCGACAAAACAAAAGGCGAACTCGACGTTCGCCTTCGCGTTGTGAATGGTGGGTGCTGACGGTCTCGAACCGCCGACCTACGCCGTGTAAAGGCGCCGCTCTACCAACTGAGCTAAGCACCCTGATTCATCAACCGCCGGTCAGTTCAAGGCGTCTTTCAAGGCCTTGCCCGGACGGAACTTGGGCACCTTGGCCGCCTTGATCTTGATGCTGGCGCCGGTGCGCGGGTTGCGTCCCGTGCGCGCCGCGCGCTTGCCAACCGCAAACGTACCGAAACCGACGAGCGACACCGTGCCGCCCTTCTTCAGGGTCTTCTTGACCGCATCGATGGTGGACTCCAGTGCACGCGTTGCGGCGGCCTTGGAGATATCAGCATGGTTTGCAATGTGCTCGATCAATTCGGTCTTGTTCACAAGATGCCTCTCTTGAAAAAGGGTAGTGGTGGGTCGTGATTCGGGTTCGCGCCTGCCCGCCGGCTCCAGACCAGGCGCCGGCGCCCACAGGGGAAAACGCATGTCGGCCATGGCAGCCGCGTACATTAAAACCGTCGCCTTTTCGGGTGTCAATCCGTCTGAACCCGCTTGGTGACCGGGCAAATTCTAGTCGCATTTGCCCTCGCCTTCCCGCCGCGCCTGCCGCCTGGGCTTCAGCGGGTGCGCGCCCGGATCTCGGGCAAGGCGCGCTGCAGGTAATAGACCATGGACCAGATGGTGAGCACGGCCGCCAGCCAGATCAGCCATTTGCCCCAGACGCCCGTGTCCAGCACACCGGCTACCGGTGCATCAAAGAGCAGAAACGGGATCGCGATCATCTGCACCGCCGTCTTGACCTTGCCCAGCATGTGCACCGCTACGCTCTTGCTCGCCCCCAGATGCGCCATCCACTCACGCAGCGCGCTGATGGCGATCTCGCGCCCGATGATGATGAGCGCGACGAACACGTCCACCCGAGCCAGGTGCACCAGCACCAGCAGGGAGGCGCTGACCAGGAACTTGTCCGCCACCGGATCCAGAAACGCGCCAAAGGCCGAGGTCTGGTTGAGCTTGCGCGCGAGATAGCCGTCGAACCAGTCGGTGGCGGCAAACACCACGAACAGCGCCGTCGCCACCTGGTTGCGCAGCACCATCTCCAGCGGCAGGTAATACACGCCGACGATCAGCGGAATGGCGACGATGCGCGCCCAGGTCAGCAGCGTGGGGATGGTGAAGAACATGCGTGCGTCCCGCAGCGCGGCGAGTGTCTGCGCGCCGCTGACTCAGGCCGGGCGCTGCCCCGTCTGCACCATCTTCATGGCTGAGGTGATCAAGGCCGACACCTCCGTCATGTTGCTCGGCACGACCAGCGTGGTGGTGGCGTCCGAGGCCACCCGGCTGTAGGCATCGACCGCCTTTTCTGCCACCTTGAGCTGCACCGCCTGATCGCCCGCCGGCTGGCGGATGGCGGCGGCCACGCGCTCAATGGCGTCGGCAGTGGCCGCGGCAACGGCCGTGATGGCGGCCGCCTCGCCTTCGGCGTTGTTGATCTGCGCCTGTTTTTCCCCTTCGGACCTGGCGATGGCGGCCTGCTTCTGCCCTTCGGCCAGGTTGATTTCCTCCTGGCGCTTGCCCTCGGAGGTAGCGATGACCGCGCGCTTTTCCCGCTCTGCGGTGATCTGCGCCTGCATCGCGCGCAGGATTTCAGCCGGCGGCGTGAGGTCCTTGATTTCGTAGCGCAAGACCTTCACGCCCCAGTTGAGCGCCGCCTGATCGATGGCGTCCACCACCTGGGCGTTGATCATGTTGCGCTCCTCGAAGGTCTTGTCCAGCTCCAGCTTGCCGATGACGCTGCGCAGCGTGGTCTGGGCCAGCTGCGTGACGGCAACGACGTAGTTGCTCGATCCGTAGCTGGCGCGCATCGGGTCGGTCACCTGGAAGTACAGGATGCCGTCCACCTGCAGCTGCGTGTTGTCGCGCGTGATGCAGACCTGGCTGGGCACATCCAGCGGAATCTCCTTCAGGCTGTGCTTGTAGGCCACGCGGTCGATGAAGGGGATGATGAATTTCGGCCCCGGGGCCAGGGTACCCGCGTATTTGCCCAGGCGCTCGACCACCCAGGCGTTCTGCTGGGGCACGATCTTGACCGCCCGCACGATGAAGATCACCGCGATGATGAATATGGCAATGGCAACTTCCATGACGACTCCCACCCAGGTTGCAAATCCTGCAGGCCCCAAGGCCTGCTGCATTCAAACAGGCTCCACCATCAGGCGGTTGCCCACCAGCTCGACGACGCGGTACATGCCGGGCAGCGCCTGCACGCCGGGCCGGTGCACCGCCGTCCAGTTGGCGCCGCGGTATTTCACCACAGCGGTTCCGTCCTCGGCCCAGGCGTCGATGCGCACGCGCTCGCCCACGTCGAGGTTGACCGCGCGGTCGGCCCGGGCCGGCGGGTCGCCGGGTCGATGGCGCTTGAGCCAGTATGCGGCAAACACCGCGCCCGAGCCCACCACGGCGCCGGCGACGATCTGAGCCACGCCGCCCAGGCCCAGATGCGCAGCCACGGCGCCCGCTGCCAGGCCCAGCGCAAGCATCAGCAAATACAACGTGCCACTGAGCAGCTCGACGATCACCACGACCCCCGTGGCCAGCCACCACAAGCTTGCAGCACTGAGTTCCATGGCAAAGCCTCCTGTTTCGCGTTAGGGTATGGGTGTGGCGGGGTGCATACGCATTGTCCTTGAACCGCCCGCCAGCGGTCTTGGCAAGCTGGCTTTTTACCTACACTTCGCGCCATTTTGTCATTGCGCGCACGCCGGAGCCGGCCCATGAAATTTCGCTTTCCGATTGTCATCATCGACGAGGACTACCGTTCCGACAACACCTCGGGCCTGGGCATACGCGCGTTGGCGCAGGCCATCGAAGCGGAAGGCTTCGAGGTGCTTGGCGTCACGAGCTACGGCGACCTGACGCAGTTTGCCCAGCAGCAAAGCCGCGCCAGCGCCTTCATCCTGTCGATCGACGACGAGGAAATCACGCTGGGCTCGGGGCAGGACCCGATCATCCACAGCCTGCGCGCCTTCATCGAGGAGGTGCGGCGCAAGAACGCCGACGTGCCGATCTACATCTACGGCGAAACCCGCACCAGCCGGCACCTGCCCAACGACATCCTGCGCGAGCTGCATGGCTTCATCCACATGTTCGAGGACACGCCGGAATTCGTGGCCAAGCACATCATCCGCGAGGCCAAGGGCTACCTGGAAGGCATTCAGCCGCCGTTCTTCAAGGCGCTGCTCGACTATGCCGAGGACGGCTCGTATTCCTGGCACTGCCCGGGCCATTCGGGCGGCGTGGCTTTTCTCAAGAGCCCGATAGGCCAGATGTACCACCAGTTCTACGGCGAGAACATGCTGCGCGCCGACGTGTGCAACGCGGTGGAAGAGCTGGGCCAGCTGCTGGACCACAACGGCGCGATCGGCGAGAGCGAACGCAATGCCGCGCGCATCTTCAACGCCGACCACTGCTTCTTCGTGACCAATGGCACCTCGACGAGCAACAAGATCGTCTGGCACCATACGGTCGCGCCCGGCGACGTGGTGGTGGTGGACCGCAACTGCCACAAATCCATCCTGCACTCCATCATCATGACGGGTGCGATACCGGTGTTCCTCAAGCCCACGCGCAACCACTTCGGCATCATCGGGCCCATCCCCAAGTCCGAGTTCGAGCCGGCCACCATCGAGGCCAAGATCCGCGCCAACCCCTTGCTCAAGGGCGTCGACCCGAAGAAGGTGCGCCCGCGCATCCTCACGCTCACCCAGTCCACCTACGACGGCGTGCTCTACAACACCGAGACCATCAAGCAGATGCTCGACGGCTATGTGGACAACCTGCACTTTGACGAGGCCTGGCTGCCGCATGCGGCTTTTCACCCCTTCTATGGCAGCTACCACGCGATGGGCAAGAAGCGCGCACGGCCCAAGCAGTCGGTGGTGTATTCGACCCAGTCGATACACAAGCTGCTCGCCGGCATCAGCCAGGCGAGCCACGTACTGGTGCAAGACAGCCAGAGCACCAAGCTGGACTGGCACCTGTTCAACGAGGCCTACCTGATGCACACCTCCACCTCGCCGCAGTACAGCATCATCGCGAGCTGCGACGTGGCCGCGGCCATGATGGAGCCGCCGGGCGGCACCGCGCTGGTGGAAGAGTCCATCCTCGAAGCGCTGAACTTCCGCCGCGCGATGCGCAAGGTGGAAGAGGAATTCGGCGCCGACGACTGGTGGTTCAAGGTCTGGGGGCCGGAGAAGATCGCCGAAGAAGGCATAGGCCGGGCCGACGACTGGATCATCCGCAGCGACGGCAAGAGCAAGAAGAACGGCAGCAAGTGGCACGGCTTTGGCAACCTGGCCGACGGCTTCAACATGCTCGACCCGATCAAGTCCACCATCGTCACGCCCGGCCTGGACCTGGACGGCAAGTTCCACAAGATGGGCATTCCGGCGAGCATCGTCACCAAATACCTGGCCGAGCACGGCGTGGTGGTGGAAAAGACCGGGCTCTACAGCTTCTTCATCATGTTCACCATCGGCATCACCAAGGGCCGCTGGAACACCATGCTCACCGCCTTGCAGCAGTTCAAGGACGACTACGAGAAGAACCAGCCGATGTGGCGCATCCTGCCCGAGTTCAGCCAACAGCAGCGGCGCTACGAGCACATGGGCCTGAAGGACTTGTGCCAGCACGTGCACGAGCTGTATGCGCGCTACAACGTGGCGCGCCTGACCACCGAGATGTACCTGTCGCCGCTGACCCCGGCGATGAAGCCGAGCGACGCTTTTGCGCACATCGCCGCGCGCAAGACTGAGCGCGTGGCCATCGACGACCTTGAAGGGCGCATCACCACCAGCCTGATCACGCCTTATCCGCCGGGCATACCTCTGCTCATTCCGGGCGAGGTGTTCAACCGCAAGATCGTGGACTACCTCAAGTTCGCGCGCGAGTTCTCGCGCCTGTGCCCCGGCTTCGATACCGACATCCATGGCCTGGTGGAGCTCAAGGACGAAGACGGCACCATGCATTATTTTGCGGACTGCGTCGCCTGAATTTGCCCTTGGCGTTAAAATGGACAGCTTCATCGAGACAGCAAGGGCAAGAAAGGCATACCCGGTTATGACACCGCGAACTACCACCGCAAAGGAAACCGGCCCGCTGGGCTGATGGTTCGCGCCTGCCCGAAAGCCTTTCTCTTTCCCACCAGAAGCGCGGACCTTGTTCCGCGCTTTTTGTTGTCTTGATCACCCACCGCTATGCAAGGGACTCACGCCATGGTTCAGATCACGCTACCTGACGGTTCGCAGCGCCAGTTTCCCGGGCCCGTCACCATCGCTGAAGTCGCCGCCTCGATCGGCGCGGCTCTGGCGCGGGCCGCGATTGCCGGCAAGGTCGACGGCAAGGTGGTCGACATGGCCTACACGATCGCCGCCGACAGCCAAGTGGCCATCCTCACCATCAAGGACGCCGAGGGCCTGGACGTGATACGCCACTCCACGGCCCACCTGCTGGCCTATGCGGTCAAGGAGCTGTTCCCCGACGCCCAGGTGACGATCGGCCCAGTCATCGAAAACGGTTTCTATTACGACTTCAGCTACAAGCGCCCGTTCACGCCGGAAGACCTGGCTGCAATCGAAAAGCGCATGACCGAACTCGCCGCCAAGGACGAGCCGGTGGTGCGCCGCGTGCTGCCGCGCGACGCCGCGGTCGAATATTTCAGGGGCCTGGGCGAGCACTACAAGGCCGAGATCATCGCCAGCATCCCGGCGGGCGAGGAGGTGAGCCTGTACCGTGAGGGCAGCTTCGAGGACCTGTGCCGCGGCCCGCACGTGCCCAGCACAGGCAAGCTCAAGCACTTCAAGCTGATGAAGGTGGCCGGCGCCTACTGGCGCGGCGACCACCGCAACGAGATGCTGCAACGCATCTACGGCACGGCCTGGGCCAGCAAGGAAGACCTGCAGACCTACCTCAGCATGCTGGAGGAAGCGGAAAAGCGCGACCACCGGCGCCTGGGGCGCGAGCTCGACCTGTTTCACATCGACGAGCATTCGCCGGGCACGGTGTTCTGGCACCCGCGCGGCTGGGCGATCTGGCAGCAGGTGGAGCAGTACATGCGGCGCGTCTACCGCGACAGCGGCTACCAGGAGGTCAAGGCGCCGCAGATCCTGGACAAGGGCCTGTGGGAAAAGACGGGCCACTGGGACAAGTACCGTGAAAACATGTTCACGACCGAGTCGGAAAAGCGCGAATACGCACTCAAGCCGATGAACTGCCCGGGCCACATCCTGATCTTCAAGCAGGGCGTGAAGAGCTACCGCGACCTGCCGCTGCGCTATGGCGAGTTTGGCGCCTGCCACAGGAACGAGCCCACAGGCGGCCTGCACGGCATCATGCGCGTGCGCGCCTTCACGCAGGACGACGGCCACGTCTTCTGCACCGAAGACCAGATCCAGGACGAGGTGCTCGCCTTCACGCGCGTGCTGCAGAAGGTGTATGCGGACTTCGGCTTCCACGACATCATCTACAAGATCGCCACGCGCCCCGAGGCGCGCATAGGCTCGGACGAAGTCTGGGACAAGGCCGAGGCGGCGCTCATCGAGAGTCTCAAGGCCACAGGCTGCGACTACGAGCTCTCACCCGGCGAAGGCGCGTTCTACGGCCCCAAGATCGAGTACACGCTCAAGGACGCCATCGGGCGCCAGTGGCAGTGCGGCACGATCCAGGTGGACTTCTCCATGCCCGAGCGCCTGGACGCCGAATACGTGGGCGAGGACGGCGCGCGCCATCGCCCGGTGATGCTGCACCGCGCCATCGTCGGCTCTCTGGAGCGCTTCATCGGCATCCTGATCGAGCAGCACGCGGGCGCCCTGCCCGCCTGGCTCGCGCCGGTGCAAGTCGCGGTGCTCAACATCACGGATGCACAGGCCGACTACTGTCGCGAAATTGCCGCAAAGCTGCAAAAAGCGTTGCCGAATCAAGATCTTAGGGTGGTGACGGCGCTGGGCAACCAGAAGATTACGTATAAAATACGTGAGCAAGCGCTGCAAAAGCCGCCCTATATCCTGGTCGCGGGCGACAAGGAAAAGGCCGCTGGCAGCGTTGCGGTACGTGCCCGGGGCAATGTGGACCTGGGCGTGATGTCTCTCGACGCCTTCGTCGAACGGATCGCACGGGACATCGCCTCCAAAGCCTGATTCTTCGTGGTTGCAACCACGCTTTGGTGCACGTCGCATGTGCGCAAGCGGCTACGCTTTTCGTAGTCAAATTGAACAGAGGTGAAAACCATCGCTACTGAATACCGTGATCGCCGTCACCGCGAGGAGCGCAAGCACCGGCTGAACCGGGAAATCATGGCGCCTGAAGTGCGTCTGACCGGACCGGACAATGAGGCCATAGGCATCGTGAGCCTGCAGGAAGCCCTGCGCATGGCGGGCGATCTGGACGTGGATCTGGTGGAGATTGCCGCCACGGCCCACCCGCCCGTCTGCCGCCTGATGGATTACGGCAAGTTCAAGTACCAGGAGCAGAAGAAGGCGGCCGAGGCCAAGGCCAAGCAGACCGTCATCGACATCAAGGAAGTGAAGTTCCGCCCCGGTACCGATGAAGGCGACTACAACATCAAGCTGCGCAACATCCGCCGTTTTCTGGGCGAAGGCGACAAGGTGAAGGTGACGCTGCGCTTTCGCGGCCGCGAGATCACCCACCAGGAACTGGGCCTGGCCCTGCTCAACCGCCTGCGCGACGAGCTGGCCGACACCATCCAGGTGGAGCAGTTTCCCAAGCTCGAAGGCCGCCAGATGGTGATGATGATTGCGCCGGCGCGCAAGAAGCAAGCCAGCGCCAAGAGCGCGGGCAGCAACGCCGCAACCACGGCGTAGGCAAGAGGCAAGATGTGGCGCGGCGGCACTGCCGGCGCGCCAACAGGCGGCGCGAGAGCGCTGCCGCACGGGCTGCGGCGCAAGCGGCGGCACGTTTCAGAAGTGGCTCGGGGCCTGCAAGTTTGCACAGCGGTGTGCAAACGCCTCGCGAGCACAAATGAAGAAGGAGCATGCAAATGCCCAAAATGAAGACCAAGAGCGGCGCGAAGAAGCGTTTCCGCGTTCGTCCAGGTGGCACCGTCAAGCGGGGCCAGGCGTTCAAGCGCCACATCCTGACCAAGAAGAGCACCAAGAACAAGCGCCAGTTGCGTGGCACGGTGGCGGTGCATGACGGTGACATGGGCTCCATCGCCAGGATGATGCCCATGGCCGGTCTGTAATCAACTTGACGAACCAGGAGTAAACACATGCCTCGCGTCAAACGTGGTGTGACGGCCCGCGCCCGTCATAAAAAGGTTCTCGCCCTTGCCAAGGGTTTCCGTGGTCGCCGCGGCAACGTCTTTCGCATCGCCAAGCAGGCGGTGATGAAGGCGGGCCAGTACGCCTACCGCGATCGCCGCAACAAGAAGCGCGTCTTCCGTCGTCTGTGGATCACCCGCATCAACGCCGCCGTGCGTGCCCAGGGCTTGACCTACAGCCAGTTCACCAACGGCCTGAAGAAGGCCGCCATCGAGATCGACCGCAAGATGCTGGCCGATCTCGCGGTGCACGACGAAGCCGCCTTTGCCGGCATCGTGGAGCAGGTCAAGGCCAGGCTGGCGGCCTGAGTTCCTGCGCGGCTGCTATCTTTGTGATAGCTGCCGACGCTTCTCTCACGGGGGCCAGGGCTTGAAAAGGCACTGGCCCCCGTTTCTTTCTGCCCGAGTTTTTCATGACTGATCTGGACACCCTGGTTGCAAGCGCGCAAGAGCAACTGAACGCCGCCCCCACGGCCGCCGAGCTGGAGAACGCCAAGGCGCAGTTCTTGGGCAAGTCGGGGCGCCTGACCGAGCTCATGAAGGGCATGGCCCAGCTCTCGCCCGAGGAAAAGCGCACGCGCGGCGCGGCGATCAACGCGGCCAAGCAGGCCATCGAGGCCGCGCTCGGCGCCCGCCGCCAGGCGCTGCAGGATGCCGAGCTTGAGACCCATCTGAAAGCCGAGGCGCTGGACGTGAGCCTGCCGGGGCGCACCCGCGGCGTGGGCAGCCTGCACCCGGTGACGCTGACCATGGAGCGCATCGAGGCCATCTTCGGCTCCATGGGTTTTGACGTGGCCGACGGCCCCGAGATCGAGACCGACTGGTTCAGCTTCACCTCGCTGAACAACCCGCCCAACCACCCAGCGCGTTCGATGCAGGACACCTTCTACATCGACGGCAAAAGCAGCGACGGCCTGCCGCTGAACCTGCGCCCGCACACCAGCCCGATGCAGGTGCGCTATGCCCACGCGCACATCCGCAAGCATGCGGCCGGGTTCGACCCGCGTGCGGGCAAACCCTGGGACGGCTCCCTGCCCGACATCCGCGTGATCGCCCCGGGGCGCACCTACCGTGTCGATTCGGACGCCACGCATTCGCCGATGTTCCACCAGTGCGAAGGCTTGTGGCTGGGCGAGAACGTGAGTTTTGCCGACTTGAAGACGATTTTTACCGGCTTTTGCAAGACGTTTTTTGAAAACGACGATCTGGTGCTGCGCTTTCGGCCCAGCTTCTTCCCCTTCACCGAGCCCAGCGCCGAGATCGACATCCAATTCCCTTCCGGGCCGCTTGCCGGACGCTGGCTGGAAGTGGCCGGCTCTGGCCAGGTGCATCCCAACGTGGTGCGCCACATGGGGCTCGACCCCGAGCGCTACATCGGCTTTGCCTTTGGCATGGGGCCGGACCGCCTGACCATGCTGCGCTACGGCGTGAATGACCTGCGCTTGTTTTTTGACGGAGACATCCGCTTTCTGTCGCAGTTTCAGTAAAAAGGAGAGCTGCTAGCGCACGTCCGCACTGGATTTCAAGATGTTTTTTGTTTGAAATCGTTGATATTAAGGCGCTGGCAGCTATTCGTTTCAGAGCACCCCAGAGTACCCGAACATGCAATTCCCCGAATCCTGGTTGCGCGAATTCTGCAATCCGCCGCTGAGCACCCAGGCGCTGGCCGACACCCTGACCATGGCCGGGCTGGAGGTGGAAGAAACCCGCCCCGTCGCGCCGCCGTTTTCCGGCGTGGTGGTCGGCCAGATCAAGGCCGCCGAGCCGCACCCCGACGCCGACCGCCTGCGCGTGTGCCAGGTGGACGTGGGCGGGCCGCAGCTGCTCAGCATCGTCTGCGGCGCACCCAATGCTCGCGTGGGCATTCGCGTGCCCTGCGCCCTGGTGGGCGCCGAGCTGCCGCCGGGCGAAGACGGCAAGGCGTTTCACATCAAGGTCGGCAAGCTGCGCGGGGTGCAAAGCCACGGCATGCTGTGCTCGGCGCGCGAGCTCAAGCTGTCCGACGACCACGGCGGGCTGCTGGAACTGGCTGCCGACGCGCCGCTGGGTCAGGACATCCGCGAGCACCTGCAACTGGACGACACGCTCTTCACGCTCAAGCTCACGCCCAACCTCGGGCATGCGCTCAGCGTCTACGGCGTGGCGCGCGAGCTCTCGGCGCTCACCGGCGCGCCGCTGAAAACGCCGCAGTTCTCCAAGGCCGCGACCGCCATCGACGACCGCCTGCCGGTGCGCATCGAGGCGCCCGATCTGTGCGGGCGCTTTTCCGGCCGCGTGGTGCGCCGGGTCAACCCGCGCGCGCAAACCCCGCAGTGGATGGTGCAGCGCCTGGCGCGCTGCGGCCAGCGCAGCGTGGCGCCGCTGGTGGATATCTCCAACTACGTGATGTTCGAGCTGGGCCGGCCCTCGCACATCTTCGACCTGGACAAGATCCAAGGCGGCCTCACCGTGCGCTGGGGCAAGGCGGGTGAAACCCTTGCGCTGCTCAACGGAAATACCGTGACCGTGGATGAAAGCATCGGCGTGATTGCCGACGAGCGCACGCTGGAGTCGCTCGCCGGCATCATGGGCGGCGAGGCCACGGCCGTGGGCGATGCCACGCGCGACATCTTCATCGAAGCCGCGTTCTGGTGGCCCGAGGCGATTGCCGGGCGCTCGCGCCGCTTCAACTTCTCGACCGACGCCGGCCATCGCTTCGAGCGCGGCGTAGACCCCGAGCACACCGTGGAGCACATCGAGCGCATCACCGAGCTGGTGCTGGCCATCTGCGGCACGCCCGAGACCGTCTGCGGCCCGATCGACGACCAGCGCGCCCGGCTGCCCGCGCCCGCGCCGGTCCTGCTGCGCGTGGCGCGCGCGAGCAAGGTCACAGGCATGGCGCTCAGCCAGGCGCAGTGCGTGGATGCGCTCGAGCGCCTGGGCCTGGCGGTGCAGCAGCGCGAGGGCGTAATCGAAGTCACCCCGCCCAGCTACCGCTTCGATCTGCGCCTGGAAGAAGACCTGATCGAAGAGGTGGCGCGCATCATCGGCTACCAGAAGCTGCCCACCGAGGCGCCGCTGGGCCGCATCGCCCCGCGCCTGCGCCCCGAGAGCCGGCGCAGCCGCTACGCGGTGCGCCGCGAGATGGCCGCGCTGGGCTACCAGGAAACCATCAATTTCAGCTTCGTGCAGGAGCGCTGGGAGCAGGAGCTCGCCGGCAACGACGCGCCGATTCGCCTGCTCAACCCCATCGCCAGCCAGATGAGCGTCATGCGCTCGAGTCTGCTGGGCTCGCTCATGCAGGTGCTCAAGTCCAATCTGGACCGCAAGGCCGCGCGCGTGCGCGTGTTCGAGGTCGGCCGCGTCTTTCGGCGCGACGCGACTGTGCCCGACAGCGACACCAGCGTGCAGGGCTACGCCCAGCCGGTGCGCATCGCCGCGCTCGCCTACGGCAGCAGCGTGCCGATGCAATGGGGCAGCAAGGAGCGTCTGGTCGACTTCTTCGACATCAAGGGTGACGTGCAGGCGCTGCTCAGCGCACTGCAGCCCGACTTCGAGGCCGCGGAGCACCCCGCCATGCACCCGGGGCGCTGCGCGCGCGTGCTGCTGGACGGGCGGCCGATAGGCCATGTGGGCGAGCTGCATCCGCGCTGGCGCCAGAGCTGGGGCCTGCCGCACGCGCCCATGCTCTTCGAGCTCGATTTCGATGCGGTGCGCGAGCACCCGGTGCCGCTCTTTCACCCCGTGGGCCGGCTGCAACATGTGGAGCGCGACATCGCCATCGTCGTCAAGGAGAGCGTCGGCCACGCGCAAGTCATGCAGGCGGCGCGCGGCGCGCTGCCGGGCGGGCTGCTGCGCTCGTGCGTGCTGTTCGACGTGTTTCGCCCGCACCCCGGCAGCACCGGCGCGGCCATCGCAGCGGACGAAAAGAGCCTGGCCATCCGCCTGACGCTGGAGAGCAGCCAGACGACGCTGACCGATGCCGACATCGACACCGCCGTGCAGCAGGTGCTGCAGGCACTGGCCCACCACACCGGAGCGCGACTGCGATGAACACGCCCACTGCCCCGCCCGAGATCGAGCTGGCCGTCGAAAGCCTGGAAACGCCGGCACTCACCAAGGCCCACCTGGCCGAGCTGCTGTTCGAGCAGATCGGGCTGAACAAGCGCGAAGCCAAGGACATAGTCGACGCCTTCTTCGACCTCATCGTCCAGAGCCTGAGCCGCGGCGAAGACGTGAAGCTGTCCAACTTCGGCAACTTCCAGATCCGCACCAAGGCGCCGCGCCCGGGGCGCAACCCGCGCACCGGCGAAGTCATCCCGATCGAAGCGCGCCGCGTGGTCACCTTTCACGCCAGCAACAAGCTCAAGGAACAGCTGCAGAAATGACACGTGCGGGCGCCAAGGCGCCCGCGCGTGCAGGAACCCGGGCGTCTGCTGTACCCTTGCGGGTTTGCTGCGCGTCTTTCTGCCCGGATAGCCATGAGCCTGCAACTGCCGCCGATACCTGCCAAGCGCTACTTCACCATCGGTGAAGTGGCCGACCTGTGCAAGGTCAAGGCGCACGTGCTGCGCTACTGGGAACAGGAATTCACCCAGCTGCGCCCGATGAAGCGCCGCGGCAACCGGCGCTACTACCAGCACCACGAGGTTCTGATGATCCGCCGCATTCGCGAGCTCTTGTACGAGCAGGGCTTCACCATCAGCGGCGCGCGCAATCGCCTGCAAGAGCTCTCGGGCGCGGGCAGCGCCGCGCACGAACTGCAGCTGCAAAGCCAGGCCGACACCCAGGCGCCGCTCAGCGCGCTGCAGCTGCGCCAGCAGCTCGAAGAAATTCGCAGCCTGCTCTCCGAGGCCTGAGAGGCAGGCTACAATCTGCGTCTTTCGGCGTGTAGCGCAGCCTGGTAGCGCACTTGCATGGGGTGCAAGGGGTCGCGAGTTCGAATCCCGCCACGCCGACCAATCACGACAAGGGCTCCTCGCCATCCGGCCAGGGGCCCTTGCCCGTTTTTGCCCGCTTGCGCTGCTTCAAGCTGGCCGTCGCGCCGCGCCCGGGCGTCAGCCGGAGCGCGCCGATGGTATGTTCAGACCTGTCTTTAGCCGACGGAGCCCGACGTGCCCCAGAACCTGCCCCGCATCGCCCCCGAACGCCTGAACGCGCTGCTTGCCGCCATGCCCAAGGCGGAGCTGCACATCCACATCGAGGGCTCGCTCGAGCCGGAAATGATCTTCGAGCTGGCGCGGCGCAATGGCATCGCCCTGCCCTACGCCAGCGTGCAGGATTTGCGCAGCGCCTACGCCTTCAGCGACTTGCAGAGCTTTCTCGACCTGTACTACCAGGGCGCGGGCGTGCTCCAGACCGAAGAGGATTTTTACGAGATGGCGCTTGCCTATCTTGCGCGAGCAGCTATGGATAACATAGTGCACGCGGAAATCTTCTTCGACCCCCAGACCCACACCGAGCGCGGCGTGGCGATGGACAGCGTGGTGCGCGGCCTGGCGCGCGCTTGCGAAGAGGCGCAGCAGCGCCACGGCATCAGCGCCCGCCTGATCCTGAGCTTTCTGCGCCATCTGAGCGAGCGCGAGGCCTTTGAAACCCTGGAGCAAGCGCTGCCGCTGCGCGAGCACTTCATTGGCGTGGGGCTCGATTCCAGCGAGCTCGGGCACCCGCCGGAAAAATTCCAGCGCGTGTTCGCGCGCTGCCGCGAGCTCGGGTTTCACATCGTCGCCCACGCCGGCGAGGAAGGGCCGCCGGCCTACATCTGGCAGGCGCTCGATCTGTTGCATGCCGAGCGCATAGACCACGGCGTGCAGGCGGTGCACGACAAGGCGCTGATGCAGCGCCTGGCGGCCGAGCGCGTACCGCTCACCGTCTGCCCGCTGTCCAACCAGAAGCTGCAGGTCTTCCCCGACCTGCGCCAGCACAATCTCAAGGCGCTGCTCGACGCGGGCCTGGCAGCCACGGCCAATTCGGACGACCCGGCCTACTTTGGCGGCTATCTGAACGACAACCTGCACCAGGTCTTTGCCGCGACCGGCATGGGCGCGCCGCACGCCTGGCAGCTGGCCGCCAACAGTTTCGAGGCAAGCTTTGCCCCGACCAGCGCCAAGGCGCGCTGGATGGACCAGCTGGGCGAGGTGTTCGAGCGCTTTGCGCACTGAAGCGCGGCCGATAATTCCTCCCATCATGAACACCAACACCCCGCGCGAAATTGCGCCCGGCCTGGTGGTGCAGGGCATCACCACGCCGCTGCACCTGTCCGACTACCAACTGCTGGCCTGCGACATGGATTCGACGTTGATCGGCATCGAATGCGTGGACGAGATCGCCGCCGCCGTCGGTCGCAAGGCCGAGGTCGCTGCCATCACCGAAGCGGCCATGCAGGGCCGGATCAGCGACTACAAGGAAAGCCTGCGCCAGCGCGTGGCGCTGCTCGAGGGCGTCACGGTCGAGCAGCTGGAGGCCGTCTACACCGAGCGCCTGCGGCTGAACCCCGGTGCCGAGCGCCTGATGCAGGTGCTGCACGGCGCCGGCGTGGCCACGCTGCTGGTGTCGGGCGGCTTCAGCTTTTTTGCCGACCGGGTGAAGGCGCGTCTAGGCATGCGCTTTGCGCGCTCCAACGTGCTGGAGCTGCGCGGCGGGCGGCTGACGGGCCGCATGGTCGACCAGGTCTGGGGCGACATTTGCGACGGCGCGGAAAAACGCCGCGCCCTGCTGGAGCTGGCTTCGCTCATGGGCATTGCCCCGGCGCAGACCATGGCCATGGGCGACGGCGCCAACGACCTGCAGATGATGGAAGCCGCCGGCCTGTCCGTGGCCTGGCACGCCAAGCCCGCGGTGCGCGCGCGCGCCAATGTGGCAATCGACCAGGGCGGGCTGGACCGGCTGCTGGAAGTCTTCGCACCCGCGCGTGCCTGAAGCGGGCGGGCCGGCGCATGCTTTCCGCCGCCGCCATCTGTCTGGGCGCCAGCTTCGGGGCGCTGCTGCGCTGGGCGCTGGGGCTGTGGCTGAACACCCCGGGCGCGCTGCTGCCCTGGGGCACGTTGGCGGCAAACCTCCTGGGCGGCTACCTGGTGGGGCTGGCAATCGCCGCACTGCAGGCGCTGCCGCAGCTCGACCCGCTCTGGCGCCTGGCGCTGGTGACCGGTTTTCTGGGCGCGCTCACCACTTTTTCCACCTTCTCCGCCGAGGTGCTGGCACTGCTCATGCAAGGGCGGCTGGGCCTGGCGCTGCTGGCGGCCATGCTCCACCTGGCGGGCTCGCTCACCATGACCTGGCTGGGGCTGCACAGCCTGACGCCCTGGCTCAGGGCGGCATGATGCCGCAATTACTCCCATAAAAATAGCGCCTTTCGCAGGCAGCATAATGGGAAGACTCCGATTTTTATAATGAAACCATGGACGCCAATACCGAACTTCGCGACCCTCGCCTGATGCAGATGTGGGGCGAGCTGGACCACGGCCCGCTCGACAGCGACCCGCTCAAGCCCGACGCCTACCGACTGGCCTTCATCGACCCTGAGTTCCTGCAGCGGCGCGAGACGCGCGGCATCCGCTTTCAGCTTGAACTGCTCAAGCCCGATCTGGACCTGGCGGCCCAGGAGATCGAGAGCACCGTAGTGGTCTATGGCAGCGCGCGCACGCTCGCGCCCGAGGAGGCGCAGGCGCAGCTCGATGCCGCGCGCGCCGGCGGCGACGCGCGCGCGATCACGCTGGCCGAGCGCAAACTCAAGAGCTCGCACTACTACGAGCAGGCACGCCGGTTTGCCCGCCACGTGTCCGAATACAGCCAAGGCCGCCCGCCGGCCGAGCGCCTGACCATCTGCACGGGCGGGGGCCCGGGCATCATGGAAGCGGCCAACCGCGGCGCGCACGACGTGGGCGCGCCCAGCATAGGGCTGAACATCACGCTGCCGCACGAGCAAAGCTGCAACCGCTTCATCACACCCTCACTGGCCTTCAAGTTCCACTACTTTGCGCTGCGCAAGATGCATTTCATGATGCGCGCCAAGGCACTGGTCGTCTTCCCCGGGGGTTTTGGCACGCTCGACGAATTGTTCGAGGTGCTGACCCTGGTGCAGACGCGCAAGGCCAAGCCTGTGCCCATCGTGCTCTTCGGCTCGCAGTTCTGGAGCCGCGTGCTGCACCTGGACGTGCTGGTCGAAGAAGGCACGATCCACGAGGAAGACCTGCGGCTGTTTCACGTCACCGACGACGCGCAGCAGGCCTGGGAGATCATCCGCAGCTTCTACGCGGCCTAGGGCGACGCTGAACAAGTCCCTGGCGGCGCCCGCGCCTCAGGCCCAGTCCAGCACCAGCGCCAGGCGCTCGAAGCCCATGGCCGGGTAGCGCGCGTACTGCGCCGGCTGCTGCGGCTGGGCCAGCGCCAAGTGCCTGGTGGCGCCGAGCAAGGCCTGCAGCCACAGCGCCAGTTGCGCCCGCGCCAGTGGCGCGCCGGGGCAGACATGGATGCCCGCGCCGTAGAGCAGGTTGCGCGCGTGATCGCGGCCAAAGCGAAATTCCCCCGGCGCCTCGAACACGCGCGGGTCGCGGTTGGCCGCGCCCCAGTGCACGGTGACGCGCTCGCCGGCCTGAAAGTCGTGCCCGCCAAGGTGCACCGGGCAGCGCGCCACGCGGCGGTTCACCGCAAGCGGCCCGTGCAGACGCAGGATCTCTTCGATCGCCTCGGCCTGCAGCGCGGGCTCGGCGCGCAGTTGCTGCTGCAGCCCGGGGTGGCGGGCCAGCCAGTCGGCCAGGATGCCGACGGAGGCGGCAATGGTGCCGATCTCGCCCACGGTCCAGTTGCGCAGGATGCTCGCTATGGCGCTGCGCGCCAGCGGCTGGCCATCGATGCGCTCGCGCATCAGCGCCTCGGTCGCGTCGCGCGGCGGGCCGTCGGCGCCGGCGTCGCGCTCGTCGAGCAGACGCTCGATCAGCGCTTCAAAGGCCTGGCCGAGCTGCGCCAGGCGTGCTCGATCTTGCGCGAACACCGCCGCATGGTGCTGGGCGATCCAGTCGCACAGCACGCCCTCCAGCGCCAGCGGCCAGCCGAGGAAGGCACACTGCGTGCGTGCCGCATAGGGCAAGGCGCAGGTGGCGATGAAGTCGAAGGCCTGGCCTGCATGCGTCTGGCGCGTCTGGGCCAGCAGTTCTTGCGCCAGGCGCTGGTAGAGCGGGCGCATCGCGGCCACCCGCTCGGGCGCGAAGTAGGGCTCGATCAGGCGCCGGTAGCGCGTGTGCTCGGGCGGATCCATGCCGTTGGGCACCGCCACATGCGCAGACACCACGCTGCTGAAGCGCGCGTGGTCCTGCACCACGGCCAGCACGTCGGCGTGGCGAAACACCGAGGTGTGCAGCACCTGCGATTGCGCCATGCCGTGCGATTCGCGCAAGCGGTCGTATGCCGCCATCGGATTGCGCTGCACCTCGTCGCTGCGCACATCCCAGTCTGAGCTTGAACATTCGGTCATGGCATTGAAAGCGGCACTCAAAAAAACGCCTCGTGCGGCGCCTTAAGGGAAAACCCGACTATGTCACACCCCCGGCAAGCACAAAAACCATCTCCATGCAGCACCAAAGGCCATTGCCTGCCGGGGTTTTTGCTTATGAAATCAATGGCTAAGAACCAAGGGTAAACCCTTGGAGGACACATATAAGCGCCGGCTTACGATGCCCGCACCCGCTGGGTACCAATGATTTTCCGCCCCCCAATGTCCACAGGAGGACGCCAAACCATGAAAAGAATGCTTTTCGCCACCCTTGCGGTCGGTCTCATGACCACCGCCGGTCTTGCCCAGGCCCAGTCCGACCCGCTGCAGGTGCGCAGCTGGGCCGCCGGCTGCGCCAACTGCCACGGCACCGACGGCCACGCCCTCAAGGGCATGCCGCCGCTGGCCGGCAAAAACCAGGCCGACATGACCGACAAGCTGCTCGCCTACAAGAATGGCAGCGCGCCGTCCACCATCATGCAGCAGCTGGCCAAGGGCTATACCGATGAGCAGCTGAGCGCCATCGCCGGCTACTTCGCCGCGCAGAAGAAATGAGGAGGCACACCATGGATCGTCGTCAATTCATTCGTGCCGGCTCGGCCGTTTCGGCCGTCTCCGCGCTGGGCCTGGCAGGCTGCGCCTCGGTGGGCGGTACTGCAGGGGGCAAGGTCGTCGTGGTCGGCGGCGGCTACGGCGGCGCCACTGCGGCCAAGTACATCCGCATGTGGTCCGAGGGCAAGGTCGAGGTCACGCTGGTCGAACCGAACGCGGCCTTCGTCTCCTGCCCGATCTCCAACCTGGTGCTGGGCGGCACCAAGACCATGGCCGACATCACCACGCCCTACGACAACCTGAGCGCGCGCCATGGCGTGAAAGTGGTGCGCGACCGGGTCAGCGGCATCGACCTGGACACGCGCCAGGTCAGGCTCGCTGGCGGGGGCACCCTGGCCTACGACCGCCTGGTTCTCTCACCCGGCGTCGACTTCATGTGGGAGCAACTGCCCGGCATGAACAAGGCCGGCGCGCAGGACCAGGTACTGCATGCCTGGAAGGCCGGTCCGCAGACGCTGGCGCTGCGCCAGCAGCTCGAGGCCATGCCCGACGGCGGCGTGTTTGCCATGAGCATTCCGCTCGCGCCCTACCGCTGCCCGCCCGGCCCCTACGAGCGCGCCTGCCAGGTGGCCAACTACTTCAAGCACGCCAAGCCCAGGTCCAAGGTGCTGGTGCTGGACGCCAACGACGACGTGACCTCCAAGGGCAAGCTGTTCAAGGCCGCGTGGGCCGAGCGCTACAAGGGCATCATCGACTACCGGCCCAAGCACCGCCTCACCGACGTGGACGTGGCCACGAAGACGCTGAAGTTCGACTTCAACGACGACATCAAGGCCGACGTGCTCAACGTGATTCCGCCGATGCGCTCGGGCGACGTGGTGGTCAAGGCGGGCCTGGCCACCGCCAACAAGCGCTGGTGCGAGGTCGACTGGCTGAGCATGGAACACATCCAGGCCAAGGGCGTGCACGTGCTGGGCGATTGCACCCAGAGCGCGCCGTTGATGCCCAAGTCGGGTCACATGGCCAACCAGCACGGTAAGGTAGCGGCGGCCGCGGTGGTTGCGCTGCTCTCGGGCAGGCAGCCGGGCAATCTGCCGATCTACAACAACACCTGCTACAGCTTCGTGAGCGAGAGCGACGTGGTGCACGTGGCCAGCGTGCACCGCTACGACGCGGCCAAGAAGACCATGCTGAGCGTGGAGGGCTCGGGCGGTCTGTCGGCCGCGCCGACCGAAATCGAGGGGCGCTTTGCCCTTGCCTGGGCGAACAACATCTGGGCCGACGCGCTGGCCTGAACGCGGCGACTTCGGACGTGGCAAAGGGGCGCACTGCGCCCCTTTTTCACTTGTCGCCGTGGTGCTTGCGCCCCGAGCCCGACTTCTTGCCGCCGCCCGACTGCTTGTTCACCGTGGCCCAGGCGCGGCGTTCGGCCTCGTCGCTGTCCACGCCGCGCTTTTCGTAGCTGTCCTCGATGTGCTCGGCCTGGCGTTTCTGTTTGTCGGTGTAGGCGGATTTGTCACCTCTGGGCATGCTGTCCTCCGAAGTTGCGGCTGTCTCGATCGGCGCGCCTGCCTCGCGCCCTGTGCGCCAGCGCGGGGCAGCTTTGCCTTGCGCTCCATGCTGCAGCGCGCACGCCGCGCGCGCCGTAGGCCGGGCGCGCCACGGCGTGTAGGACAAACGCGCTCTGCCGCGCTGCCCTGGGACCTCGCCTGGCACCTCTTGGGCGCTTCAGGCGGGCTCGTCGTCCATGTCGGGCAGGCGCGGCTCGGGCGACGGCGGCGCCGGCAGCTCCTGCACGCTGCGCAGCCGGCGCTGGATGGCGCGCGTGCGTACGTCCACCTGCTCGAACTTGCGCGCGGCCGCGTCGATGGATTTGCGCGTGGCTTCCACCGCATCGCCAAACTTGGCGAACTCGGTCTTGACCTGCCCCAGCACGCTCCAGACCTCGGCCGAGCGCTGCTCGATTGCCAGCGTCTTGAAGCCCATCTGCAGACTCGAGAGCATGGCGGCAAAGTTGGCCGGGCCGGTGATCATCACGCGCAGCTCGTTTTGCACCGCCTCCACCAGGCCGGGGCGGCGCATGACCTCGGCAAACAAGCCCTCGGTCGAGAGGTAGAGGATGGCGAAATCCGTGGTGTGCGGCGGCGCCACGTACTTGGCCGAGATCTTTCTGGCCTCGAAGCGGATCGAGGTTTCGAAGGCATTGCCCGCCGCCGCGATGGCCGCCTTGTCGGCCGCGTCCTGGGCATCGAGCAGGCGCTGGTAGTGCTCCACCGGGTATTTGGAGTCGACCGGCAGCCACACCGGCGTGTCCTGGCCCCGGCCCGGCAGGCGAATGGCGAACTCGACCAGCTCGTCGCTGCCCGGCACGGTCTTGACGTTGCGCGCGTACTGCTCGGCGGTGAGCACGTTGTCGATGATCGCGGCCAGTTGCAACTCGCCCCAGGTGCCGCGCGCCTTGACGTTGGTCATCACGCGCTTGAGGTCGCCCACGCTGCCGGCCAGGGTCTGCATCTCGCCCAGGCCCTTGTGCACCTGCTCCAGGCGTTCACTCACGAGCTTGAAGGATTCGCCCAGGCGCCGCTCCAGCGTGGCGTGCAGTTTCTCATCGACGGTGCGGCGCATTTCCTCCAGCCGCATGGCGTTGTCGCCCTGGATCGCGGCCAGGCGCTCGTTCAAGGCATTGCGCAGCGCCTCGCCGCCCTGCTGGTGGCTTGCGACCAGGCCGGAGAGCTGGCGCGTGAGCTCCTGCGTGGTGCTGCCCAGTTGCTCCTTGAGCGTGGCCGAGCTGGCGCCCAGTTGCCCGTGCAGATCGCCCTTGAGCGAATCAAAGCTGCCGCGCAGCACCTCGGCGAGCGCGTCAAAACGCTGCTGTATGCGCTGCGCCATGGCTTCGGTGCTGGCGGCCACGCCCTCGCGCGACTGCGCGCTGTCGCTCACCAGTTGCTGCACCGTGGCCGACAACTCGCTGCGAAAGGCCGCGAGCGCCTGCGTCTGCTCGCCGCGCGCCTGCGCCAGCAGTTGCTCCAGGTGCGATTGCAGCGCGCTGAAGGCGGCCTGCAGCTCGCCCCGGCTGGCGCGGGCTTCCTCGCGCGCCTGGGCCAGGCGCTCGTCGAGCAGGCCGCGCGTGGCCTCGCTGAAGGCATGCAGTTGCTCGCGCATGGCGCTGAGCGCACCGTCGTTGCGCGCCACCACGAGCTGCGTGCCCTGCGCCGCCGCTTCCAGCGCCTGCAGGCGCTCGAGCCACTCGGGCGGCAGCGCCACGCGCGGGCGGCGCAGCAGCAGCGCCACCAGGAGCAAGAGCACCAGCGCCAGCAGCGCCAGGGCAAGAATCCATTCCAGAGCCATGATCAACTACGAAAACAATAGCTAGTCGCGCTTGATGAGCAAGCGCTGGAGCCCTGTTTGATGCTCAATTCACCGGTGTCAGCGGGCCGCTGCCGGCGAAGAAGGAAATCAGGTTGTCCGCAGCCAGTTGCGCCATGGCCCGACGCGTGGGCACGGTGGCGCTGGCGATGTGCGGGGTCAGAACCACGTTGGGCAGCTTGAGCAGCGCGGGGTTCACCCGAGGCTCGCCCTCAAACACGTCCAGCCCGGCCGCCGCCAGACGGCCGTCCGCGAGCGCGCGCGCCAGCGCGTCTTCATCGACCAGGCCGCCGCGGCCGATGTTCACCAGCGTGGCCGTGGGCTTCATGCGCGCAAGCTCTGGCGCGCCGATGATGTGGTGTGCCTGCGCGGTGTAGGGCAGCACCAGCATCAGATGGTCGGACTCGGCCAGCAGCTCCTGCATGCCGACGTAGCGCGCCTTGCACAGCTCTTCGGTGCGCGCATCGAGCCGGTGGCGGTTGTGGTAGAGCACCTCCATGCCAAAGCCCCAGGCGCCGCGCTGAGCGATGGCCTGGCCTATGCGGCCCATGCCAAGGATGCCCAGCGTGCTGCCGTGCACGTCGCGCCCGGCAAACATGTCGTAGCGCCAGCGCTGCCAGCGCCCGGCGCGCAGGAATTTCTCTGCCTCGAGCATGCGCCGCGCGGCGGCCATCAGCAGCGCAAAGCCGAAGTCGGCCGTGGTTTCGGTCAGCACGTCGGGCGTATTGGTGCCGACCACGCCCGCGGCCGTCATCGCCGCCACGTCCAGGTTGTTGTAGCCCGCGGACATGTTGGCGACGATCTTCAGCTCGGACGCCGCCGCCAGCGCCTGGGCGTCGATGCGGTGCGCGCCGGTGATGAAGGCGCCCTGCTTGCCCGCCAGGCGCTGCACGAAGTCCTGCTGGTGCCAGACCTCGCCCTCGCCGATCGCCTGCACCTCGAAGTGCGCACGCAGCGCGTCGAGCACCTCGGGAAAGACGACACAGGCAACCAGCACTTGCGCTTTGGACATGGGCTTTGCCCCCTCGCTCAGAAAAACATCCAGGTGATGGCGATGAACAACGGCACCAGGATGCCGACCGACCAGAGCATGTAGCCGAAGAAGCTGGGCATCTTCACGCCGCGGTCTTCGGCGATCGCCTTGACCATGAGGTTGGGCGCGTTGCCGATGTAGGTGATCGCGCCCATGAAGACCGAGCCTATGGACACCGCCGCCAGCGTCTGCGCATGCGTGCTCATGAGCGTCGCGGCGTCGCCCCCGGCGGTGTTGAAGAACACCAGGTAGGTAGGTGCGTTGTCCAGCACCGACGAGAGCATGCCCGAAGCCCAGAAATACATCGCCGGAATCGGCTGCCCGTCGGCGCCGGTGACGGCCGCGACGATGGGGCCGAAGGGGCCTTGAACGCCGGCGCGCAGCATGGCGATCACCGGAATGATGGTCAGGAAGATGCCGGCAAACAGCTTGGCCACCTCTTGCATCGGGCCCCAGCTGAACTGGTTGGCCTCATGCACCGCGTGCGGCGTGAGCGCCAGCGAAGCCAGCGTCACCGCCACCATGCCCAGATCGCGCACCAGCGAGGGCAGGCCTACCGGCGTGCCGGCCACGTCCCATTGCAGGGGCGACTTCCAGACGCCGCTGAGCAGCACCAGCGCGACGATTACCAGCAGCAGCAGGAAGTTGATCTTGCCGTCAAAGCCCAGCGCCGGCTCGGCCGCGTCGGGCGTCGGGTCGGGGCGATCGAGCTCGCCTGCGCGCGCAAACAGCCAACTGTCCAGCGCGAAGAACAAGGCCAGCAGCACGCCCACCAGGAACAGGGTCTCGAAGATCACGTGCTCGGCGGTCCAGAAAAAGCTCACGCCCTTCAGAAAGCCCAGAAACAGCGGCGGATCGCCCAGCGGCGTGAGCGAGCCGCCGGCGTTGGAGACGATGAAGATGAAAAAGACCACCACATGCACCACATGCCGGCGGTTGTCGTTGGCGCGGATCAAGGGGCGGATCAGCAGCATCGACGCGCCGGTCGTGCCCATGAAGCTCGCCAGCACCGCGCCCACCGCCAGAATCCCGGTGTTCAGCAGCGGCGTGCCGCGCAGGTTGCCGCGGATGTAGATGCCCCCGGCCACGGTGAACAGCGCGGTCAGCAGGATCACGAAGGGGATGTACTCGGCCACCAGCGCATGCACCAGGCCCTGCCCCGCGCTCTCCCAGCCGAAGCGCAGCGCAAACGGAATGAAGAAGGCCAGCGCCCAGGCCGCGGTGATCTTGCCGTAATGATGGTGCCAGAGCACCGGCGCGAGCAGCGGCAGCAGCGCTATCGACAGCAGCACGCCGGCAAAAGGCACGCCCCACCAGACCGCAAGCTGGCCGCCGTCCACCTCGGCGGCCGCGCACACCATGGGCGCCAGCGCCAGCATGACCAGGGCCGCCGCCCGTCCTGCCCTCATCGACCTCATCGCTTGTCTCTCCTTGTCTTGTTGCCCGCCCACGCTGGCTCAGGCCGGGCCGGGAATGTTGAACACCTGGCGCAGATAGGCCAGGTATTTCTCGTCGTCGCACATGTTCTTGCCCGGCGCGTCCGACAGCTTGGCCACCGGCTGGCCGTTGCAGCGCGTCATCTTGATGACGATCTGCAGCGGCTCGTAGCCCAGGTCGTTGGTGAGGTTGGTGCCTATGCCAAACGCCAGTTGGCAGCGCCCGTGAAAGCGCCGGTAGAGCTCGATGATGCGCGGCACCGTCAGGCCGTCGCTGAAGATGAGTATCTTGGACAGCGGATCGACCCGGTTGTCTCGGTAATGCTGCAGCATGCGCTCGCCCCAGGCAAAGGGGTCGCCGCTGTCGTGGCGCGCACCATCGAAGAGCTTGCAAAAGTACAGGTCGAAGTCGCGCAGGAAGGCGTTCATGCCGTAGACGTCCGACAGCGCAATGCCCAGGTCGCCGCGGTACTCCTTGGCCCAGACCTCGAAGCCGTAGACCTGGGTGTCGCGCAGGCGCGGGCCCAGCGCCTGGCAGGCCTGCAGGTATTCGTGCGCCATGGTGCCCAGCGGCGTCATGCCCAGCTTCATCGCGTAGAGCACGTTGCTCGTGCCCGCGAGCTTGCCGCCCAGGCCCCGGCGCTTGTCCTCCACGCCCAGGCGCTCGGCCAGGGTGCGCAGCAGCTCTTCGTGCCACACGCGCGAAAAGCGCCTGCGCGTGCCGTAGTCGGCGATCTTCAGCGCCTCCAGCCCCGGGCCGTGCAGCTGCGCCACCTTGGTCGCCAGGCGCCGGCGCCCTTCGGCGTAATCGGGCTCGGGGTAGCGCTGGCGAAAATACACCTCGTTGACGATGGAGAGCACCGGAATCTCGAAGAGGATGGTGTGCAACCAGGGCCCGACGATGCTGATGTCGATCTCGCCCGTGGGCAGGGGCGTGACATCGATGTACTTTTCATTGAGCCGAAACAGCCCGAGGAAGTCCACGAAGTCGCTCTTGATGAAGCGCATCGAGGCCAGGTAGGCAAGCTCTTCCTCGCTGAAGCGCAGACTGCACAGCGCGCGGATCTCGGCGCGGATCTCGTCCACGCAGGGCGCCAGATCGATTCCGGGCGTGCGGCACTTGAAGCGGTATTGCACCTGCGCACCGGGGAAGTGGTGCAACACCACCTGCATCATGGTGAACTTGTACAGGTCGGTATCCAGCAGGCTGTGGATGATCATGCTTGTTCCATCAGTGCGCGGCGCACAGCTCTTGCAAGGCCTGGCGCAGCTTCTGGGGCAAGGGCCGTGGGCGCTGGTCGCTGCGGCCCACGTACACATGGACGAAATGCCCGCAAGCCGCTGCCAGCGGCGCCCCTTGGGCAAACAGTGCCAGCTCGTAGCGCACGCTGCTGCGGCCGATCTGCACCACGCGCAGGCCGGCCTCCACCGTCTGCGGGAAGGCCAGCGGCGCAAAATAATGGCACTGCGTGTGCACGACAAGACCCACGGTGTCGCCGCCATGGATGTCCAGCACCCCCCGCTCGATCAGCCAGGCGTTCACCGCCGTGTCGAACCAGCTGTAGTAGACGACGTTGTTCACGTGACCGTAGACGTCGTTGTCGCTCCAGCGCGTGGGGATGGAGCGAAAGACGCGGTAGTCCCCGCGCGCGGGCGGGACGGGGCGCTCAGGCGCCGGGGAGCTCAGGGACGCTGCCATGGGTGCTTCATTGTGCCAGCAGCCCGGAAGCGTCCCGCGCGCCGCCCGGATAGCGGAAAAACACTTTGGAACAAATAAATGTTGCACTGCAACAAAAAAGCCTTGCAATCGCGCTGTGCATCCCTATAATTCGAGTCATGCTGCACTGCAACATAAGTTGATCAGAGCAGTTCCATGAACCCCCGCCCACAAGGCGGATCTTTGATCAGGAGTATCACCATGTCTTTGCCGCAAGAACAAATTCTGGCTGCCCAAAAGGCCAACCTCGAAACCCTGTTCGGCCTGACCAGCCAAGCCTTCGAAGGCGTTGAAAGGCTGATCGAGCTGAACGTGACCGCCTCGCGCGCCGCGCTCTCGGAAGCCAACACCCACGCCCAGGCCGTGCTGTCCGCCAAGGACGCCCAGGAGCTGCTGACGCTGCAAGCCAGCCTGTTCCAGCCCCTGGCCGAGAAGACCCTGGCCTACAGCCGTCATCTGTACGACATCGCCGCCGGCACCGGCAGCGCGTTTGGCCGTGCTTTCGAAGCGCAAGCCAACGAAGCCCAGCGTGCGTTCACCAACTTCGTGGACAGCACCGCGCGCAACGCCCCTGCCGGCACCGAGACCTCGGTGGCCGTGTTCAAGAGCGCCGTGTCGGCCGCGAACAACGCTTTCGAGTCGGTACAAAAGGCCGTCAAGCAAGCCACCGACATGGCCGAAGCCAACTTCAACGCCGTGAGCACCAGCGCCAGCAAGGTGGCCGCTGCCGGCCGCAAGCGCTGATCGCACAAATACAACAGGGCGATTGATAGAGACAAGGGTTTACCCTTAAAATCGCCACCATGGCTTGGCAACGAGCCACCTGTTTCGGTTGTCTCCTTGGATCCTCACGAAATGTCAATTTCTGGATCCCTTCAAGCCCGGCTTCATGCCGGGCTTTTTTTTGCGCCAGGTCAAGCCGAGTGCAAATGCACTGATAACCATTCTCATTTGAATTATGATTCGGGCTTTCAGAACCTCAGCGACCACAAGCCCATGATTTCCTCCCTCAAGACCCTTCTGGCGGCCTGCCTCGTCGCCCTGGGCGGCGCGGCAGGCGCCGCCGATGCGGCCGATGCGTCGCAGCAGGTGCTCAACCTGTATTCGGCGCGCCACTATCCGTCCGACGAAATGCTCTACGAGGGCTTCACCAAGGCCACCGGCATCAAGATCAACCGCGTCGACGCCGACGACGCCGGCATCATGGCGCGCCTGAAGGCCGAGGGCAGCGCCTCGCCCGCCGACGTGATCCTGCTGGTCGATGCCGCGCGCTTTTACCGCGGCGAACAGGACGGCTTGTTCAAGCCGGTGCGCTCCAAGCTGCTCGAAGAGCTCATCCCCGCCAACCTGCGCGCCACGCCCGACGCGGACGGCGGCATCCAGTGGTTTGGCCTGTCCACACGCGCGCGCATCATCGTCTACGCCAAGGACAAGGTGCAGGCGCAGGACGTGGACAGCTACGAGAAGCTGGCCGACCCGGTGAACAAGGGCAAGGTCTGCATCCGCTCGGGCTCGCACCCCTACAACCTGAGCCTGTTCGGCACCCTGGCCGAGCACATGGGCGAAGCCAAAACCGAAGCCTGGCTCAAAGGCGTGGTGGCCAACATGGCGCGCCCGCCCAAGGGCGGCGACACCGACCAGATCCGCGCGGTGGCCGCCGGCGAGTGCGAGATCGCGGTCAGCAACAGCTACTACCTGGCGCGCCTGATGCGCTCGGACAAGCCGGCGGACCAGGCCGTGGCCGCCAAGGTCGCTGCGGTGTTTCCCAACCAGGATTCCTGGGGCACGCACGTGAACATCGCCGGCGGCGCGGTGGCGCGCCATGCGCCGCACCCGCAAAACGCGATCAAGTTCCTCGAATACCTGGCCAGCCCCGAGGCGCAGAACTACTTTGCCAACGGCAACAACGAATGGCCCGCGGCCAAGGGGGTGAAGTTTGACAACACCGCGCTGCAGGATATGACCGGCGGCAAGCCCTTCAAGACCGAAACCATCCACATCTCGGTCGTCGGCAAGAACATGGCGCGCGTGCAGCAGATGCTCGACCGCGCCGGTTTTCGCTGAAGCGCCAGCAGCTCTGCCATCCAAGGTTTTGCAGCCCGGCCTAGCCGGGCTTTTTTCATCGCGCGGCGATAATTGACGTGAACGTCAACTACATGAGGACCCCATGGACATCAAAGGCAAGGTATTCATCGTCACGGGCGGCGCTTCGGGCCTGGGCGAGGGCACGGCGCGCATGCTGGCCGCACGCGGCGCCACCGTGGTGATTGCAGACATGCAGACCGACAAGGGCGAAGCGGTCGCGCGCGAGATCAAGGGCCATTTCGTGCGCTGCGACGTCAGCAGCGAAGCCGACGGCCAGGCGGTAGTGGCCAAGGCGACGGCGCTGGGCAAGCTCATGGGTCTGGTCAACTGCGCCGGCATCGCACCGGCCGAGCGTACCGTAGGCAAGAACGGGGCGCACCAGCTGGCCACCTTCACCAAGACCATCACGGTGAACCTGGTGGGCAGCTTCAACATGATTCGCCTGGCGGCCGAGGCCATGGCCAGGAACGAGGCCGAGCTCACGGGCGAGCGCGGCGCCATCATCTCTACCGCCAGCGTCGCGGCCTACGACGGGCAGATCGGCCAGGCGGCCTATTCCGCATCCAAGGGCGGGGTCGTCGGCATGACGCTGCCGATCGCGCGCGACCTGGCGCGCAGCGGCATTCGCAACATGACGATAGCACCGGGCATCTTCGGCACGCCCATGCTGTTTGGCATGCCCAAGGAAGTGCAGGATGCGCTGGCCGCAGGCGTGCCCTTCCCGAGCCGCCTGGGCACGCCCGAGGACTACGCCAAGCTGGTCTGCCACATCTTTGAAAACGACATGCTCAATGGCGAGGTGATACGCCTGGACGGCGCGATCCGCCTGGCCCCGAAATGACACATGGCCCCCGGGGGGCCATGTACATGGATCAGCGTGCAGCGCGCTCAGCCATTGGTTGCAAACGAATTGGCCACCTTGTGGCCCGCCGGGCGCGGGCTGGCCTGCAGCCAGGAGCGCACGCGCTCGGCATCGGCCAGGCGGCTGAATTTGCCGGCCGAGTCGAGGAACACCATGATGAGCTTGCGCCCCGCGATCTCCGCCTGCATCACCAGGCAGCGCCCGGCTTCGGAGATATAGCCGGTCTTTTGCAGACCAATGTCCCAGGCCGGGCTCTTCACCAGCCGGTTGGTGTTGTTGTATTGCAGCGTGCGGCTGCCCACCTCCACTTCGTAGCCGGGCGAGGTGGTGAGCTCGCGCAGCAGCGCATCGTCGTAGGCCACACCCACCAGCCGCGCCAGGTCGCGCGCGCTGGAGCGGTTCTGGCTCGACAGCCCCGTGGGCTCCACATAGTGCGTGTCGTGCATGCCCAGTTGCGCGGCCTTGGCGTTCATGCGCTGCACGAAGTTCGCGAGCCCCCCGGGGTAGGTGCGCCCCAGGGCATGGGCGGCGCGGTTTTCGCTGGACATCAGCGCCAGGTGCAACAGTTCACCGCGCGTGAGCGTCGTGCCCACCGCCAGGCGCGAGCGGCTGCCCTTCTCGGTATCGACATCGGCCTGGGTGATGGTGATCGGCGTGTCCATCGGCAGCTCGGCCTCGGAAATCAGCAGGCCGGTCATCAGCTTGGTGAGCGAGGCGATGGGCAGCACCGCTTCGTCGTTCTTGCTTAGCAAGACCTCGTGCGTATCCTGGTCCACCACCAGCGCCACGCTGGAGGCCAGCGCCAGCGGATCGGCGGTGGCATGCAGGCCCATCTTCTGCCCGACCGACAACACAGCGGGCGCGGCCGCCACATGGTGCTTGCGGCTTGCCGCGCGCGTCTTGCGCTGGGCGACGGAAGTCTGGGCCTTGCGTTTGGGAGCGGCCTTGTGCGCCGTCGCCTTGGCGGGAGCGCGCTTGACCTGGCTGCTGGCCACGGTCTTCTTGGCCGGCGCCTTCTTGCCGGCTGCCTGAGCCCCGGGCGCCGTCAGCGCCAGGGCGAGCAGCGCGGCGGACAACCATTGCAGGCAACGCGAGCCGGGGCGAGTGCTTGCACGCATGAAATACTCCAGAAATCGAGAAAACTGCGCGCAAGTGTACATACGCAAAAAAAGGCGCGCAAGGACAATATCTTGCGCGCCCTTCTTAAAAACATTCTAGGAGCGCTCAGGCCAGCCGGCCAACGCTGAATCGGGGCCAGGCGGTGCCTTGCCCCCTACCCCCTTCAGCCTTGGGCGGCCACCCTGTCGCCGCCGTGGTGCAGGCGGTTGAGCGCGCTCAGGTAGGCCTTGGCCGATGCGACGATGATGTCCGGGTCGGCGCCCGAGCCATTGACCACGTGCCCGCCGCTTTGCAGGCGCACCGTGACTTCGCCCTGGGCGTCGGTCGAGCCATTGATCGCGTTCACCGAGTACAGCGTCATCTCTGCGCCGCTCTTGACGTGCGCCTCGATCGCGCGCAGCGACGCATCCACCGGGCCGTTGCCCTCGGCGCTGCTGCGCACCTCCTTGCCGCTCACGGTGAAGACGATGTCGGCCTTGGGACGCTCGCCCGTTTCGCTGTGCTGCGACAGCGACACGAAGCCGTATTGCTCATGCTCGGCCACGCGCGTGCCGGTGTTGACCAGCGCCAGGATGTCCTCGTCGAAGATCTCGCTCTTGCGGTCCGCGAGCTCCTTGAAGCGGGAAAACGCGGCCAGCGTCTCGGCCTCGGATTCGAGCTCCACGCCCAGCTCCTGCAGGCGCTGCTTGAAGGCGTTGCGCCCGGAGAGCTTGCCCAGCACGATCTTGTTGGCCGACCAGCCCACGTCCTCGGCGCGCATGATTTCGTAGGTGTCGCGCGCCTTGAGCACGCCGTCCTGGTGGATGCCGCTGGCGTGGGCGAAGGCGTTGGCGCCGACCACCGCCTTGTTGGGCTGCACCACGAAGCCGGTGGTCGAGCTCACGAGCTTGCTCGCCGCGAGGATTTGCGTCGTGTCTATGCCCACTTGCAGGCCAAAGTAGTCGCGGCGCGTCTTCACCGCCATGACGACTTCTTCGAGCGAGCAATTGCCCGCGCGCTCGCCCAGGCCGTTGATGGTGCATTCCACCTGGCGCGCGCCGCCAATCTTCACGCCCGCCAGGCTGTTGGCCACCGCCATGCCCAGGTCGTTGTGGCAGTGCACGCTCCAGACGGCCTTGTCGCTGCCTGGCACTTTTTCACGCAGCGTCTTGATGAAGTTGCCGTAGAGCTCGGGGACGCCGTAGCCCACGGTGTCGGGGATGTTGATCGTCGTCGCGCCTTCCTTGATCACCGCCTCGCACACGCGCGCCAGGAAGTCGATGTCGCTGCGGTAGCCGTCCTCGGCGCTGAATTCGATGTCGTCGCGCAAATTGCGCGCAAAGCGGGTGGAAAGACGCGCCTGCTCCAACACCTCTTCGGGCGTCATGCGCAGCTTCTTTTCCATATGCAGCGGGCTGGTGGCAATGAACAGGTGGATGCGTGCGTTCTGGCTGTCCGCCAGCGCCTCGGCCGCGCGCGCGATGTCGCGGTCGTTGGCGCGCGCCAGCGAGCAGACGGTGGAGTCCTTCACCGCGCGCGCAATCGCCTGGATGCATTCGAAGTCGCCATTGCTGCTGGCGGCAAAACCGGCTTCGATCACGTCCACCTTCAGGCGTTCGAGCTGGCGCGCGATGCGCAGCTTCTCGTCGCGCGTCATGCTGGCGCCGGGCGACTGCTCGCCGTCGCGCAAGGTGGTGTCGAAGATGATGAGTTTGTCGGTCATGGTTTCTTTGCTCCTTGCCACCAGCAACACGAATGAAAACGGCCCGCTGCTGGAGCATGCGGGCCGTGGGAGATTCGAATCGATGGAAAAAAACGGTGAACGCGTCGGCCCGCTTGCTATGGCAGTAGCGCCAGTAGTGCCAGCAGCAGCGCCGCAGCGGCGGAGCGGGTCGGCAGGGTGGCAGGCGAATTCATGCGCGCAAATGTAGCACAGGCGCAGTCACGCGGTGCGTGCCCGTACGCTGCGCGCGAGCAGCGCGATCAGGAGCAGGCCAAACAGCGTGAAGCAGATGAAGGACCAGTTGGCGATGGAGCCGCCGAGAAAGCGCCAGTCCACCACGGTGCAGTCGCCCGAGCCACGAAAGATCATCGGAATGGCGCGGCTGAGCGCGTAGTTTTCGATGATGCCGTAGAAGTCGCGCCCGCAGGTGGCGACCTCGGGCGGATACCACTGCAGCCAGCTCTGGCGCGCCGCAACGAAGGCGCCAAAGCCCGCGCCCAGCAGGGCCATCAGGCTCCAGACCATGCGCCAGGGCGTGCCGCCGCGGGCCGCTGCAAGGCCGGTGAAGACCGCTACCGCGATCAAGGCATAGCGCTGCACGATGCACATCGGGCAGGGCTCGAGCCCCTGGCCGTACTGTAGATACATGCCAAAGGCCAGCATGGCCAGGCAGGCGGCGCTGATGAGCGCCAACAGGCGGCGCGGGGTCTGAGCTATGAGGCTGAAGAGCACGTTTTTTCTTTCTCTGGCAAAAGCCGCAGGCAGGAAGCGGCGCGACCCGACCGTCCGCCGGCCCGCAGTGTGGGTATTCTCGGGCACCGCCGGCGCCTGGCCTGTACTGAGCGGCGCGGCGCCCGAGAGTTCAACCCGGAGCACTGACCATGTACCAACGCATCCTGATTGCCACCGATGGCTCGCCCCTGTCCGACAAGGCAGTGGAGCACGGCCTGCAGCTGGCCGCCCTCAGCCGAGGGCGCGTGCTGGCGCTGCGCGTGCTGCCACGCTATCCGCGCAAGTTCTTCGACGGCGGCCTGGCCCTGGACGAGCAGCAGATCCGCCAGATCGAGGAACAATGGCGCGACGAGGCGCAGGCGGCGCTGGCCCGCGTCAAGAAGCGCGGCAGCGAGGAAGGCGTGATGGTCAAGACCCTGACGCCGCGCTCCGACCAGGTAGCCGAGGCCATCCTCGCGGCCGCGCGCAAGAATGGCTGCGACCTGATCGTCATGGCCTCGCACGGGCGGCGCGGCGTCAAGCGCCTGCTGCTGGGCAGCGAGACGCAAAACGTGCTCACGCATGCCGAGATACCGGTGCTGGTTCTCAGATGAAACAAGGCCGAAGCGCCCGCCCCGATTGCGCTGGCAGCTATGCTTTCAGGAACAAATCACGGTATTGCTCGCGCAGCAGGTTCTTTTGCACCTTGCCCATGCTGTTGCGCGGCAGCTCGGCGGCGATGAAGCAGCGCTTGGGCACCTTGAAGTGCGCGAGCTGCCCGCGCAGCTTGGCGATGATGGCTTCGGCGTCCGGCGCGGCACCGGCGCGCGGCACGACGACGGCCACGCCCACCTCGCCAAAGTCGGCATGCGCCACGCCAACCACGGCGCTCTCCATCACGCCGGGCAGCTCGTTGATGAAGCTCTCGATCTCGGCCGGGTAGACGTTGAAGCCGCCGCTGATGAAAAGGTCCTTGCTGCGCCCGACGATGGTGACGTAGCCGCGCGCGTCCTGCTGGCCGACGTCGCCGGTCTTGAACCAGCCGCCCTCGGCGAATTCCTGCGCGGTCTTTTCGGGCATCTGCCAATAGCCCTTGAAGATGTTGGGGCCGCGCACCTCGATGTTGCCGATCTCGCCCGCGGGCAAAAGCTCGCCCTCCTCGCTCACCACGCGCAGCTCGGTGCCGGGCAGGGCAAAGCCGACGGTGCCGCCCCGGCGCTCGCTCTGGCCTGCATGGCGTGCATCGGCCGCATAGGGGTTGGAGCACAGCATCACCGTCTCGCTCATGCCGTAGCGCTCCAGGATGGTGTGGCCGGTGCGCTCTTGCCAGGCGGCAAAGGTATCGACCAGGAGCGGCGCCGAGCCGGAGATGAAGAGGCGCATGTGCGCCGCCGCTGCGCGCGTCAGGCTTGGCTCGGCCAGCATGCGCACGTACAGCGTGGGCACGCCCATGAAGACCGTGGCGCGCGCAAAGGCGGCGATCGTCGCCTTGGCATCGAACTTGTTGAACCAGACCATGGCGCTGCCATTGATCAGCGCGCCGTGCACGCCGACGAACAAGCCGTGCGCGTGGTAGATGGGCAGCGCGTGGATCAGCACGTCGTCTTTTTCCCAGCCCCAGTAGTCCTTGAGCACCAGGGCGTTGGAGAGCAGATTGCCGTGCGTGAGCATCGCGCCCTTGCTGCGCCCCGTGGTGCCGCTGGTGTAGAGGATGGCCGCCAGGTCGTCCTTGCCGCGTGCCACCGGCGTGTGCTGGTCGCTGCAATGCGCGGCGCGCTCGAGCAGGCTGCCGTCGCGGTTTTGCCCCAGCGTGAAGACGCTGTGCGTGCCCGCCTTGAACGCGATTCTTGACACCCAGCCGAAGTTCTGCGGCGTGCAGACGACGACGGCGGGCTCGGCGTTGCCGATGAAGTATTCGATCTCGGCCTGCTGGTAGGCGGTATTCAGCGGCAAGAACACATGCCCCGCGCGCAGCACCGCCAGGTACAGCAGCATGGCCTCGACCGATTTTTCGACCTGCACCGCGATGCGGCTCGCGGACGGCAGTTGCAGCGATGCAAGCAGATTGGCGATGCGCGCGCTGGCGTGCTCCAGATCGGCCCAGGAGTAGTTCAGCGGCGCGCCCTCGGGCGTGCTGGCAAAGACCGCCGTCGCGTCCAGGTTCTTGGGGAAGGCGGCGCGCAGGGCGCTGTAGAGGTTTTGCGAGGGGAACTGCATCAAAGACTCCTGCGGATCCAGCCCGCTTCAGCTTGAATTTGCCGGGGCGGCTTCAATGGACGTCGTCCGTAAAACGGGGTTTGCGCTTGGCGAGGAATGCCTCTATGCCTTCGCGGTGCTCGCGGCTCGGCGCGTAGGCGTAAGCGTCTTCAACTCCTGAAACCATAGCTGCTGACGCTTGTCCATCCAGCGCCAAAGCCATGTTTCTTTCAAAAATCGAGTGCAGCACGCGCTTGTTCAGCCGCGCCGCCTGCGGTGCCAGCGCGGCGATCTGGCGGGCCAGTTTTTCGGCCTTGTCGTGCAGCTCTGGCGGCGTGAGCACCTCGGCCAGGAAACCGCTCGCGTGCAGCGCGGCCGCATCGAAGCTGCTGGCCGCGAGCAGCATCTGGCGCGCCAGCGCGTCGCCCAGGCGGCTTGCAACCAGCAGCGCCTCGCGCGGCGCCATGGGAAAGCCCAGGCGCGCGATCGGCGCGCCAAAGCGCGCGCCCGCCTCGGCCAGGCGGATGTCGCAGCAGCTCGCGATCTCCACGCCCGCGCCCATGCAGGGGCCGCGTATCACCGCGACGATGGGCACCTCGCACGCGAGCATCGCCGAGAGGCCGCCCCAGACCTCGCCCTCGTGAAAATCGCGCAGCGTTTGCGCATCAAAGCGAAACGCCGGGTATTCGGAGATGTCGCCGCCCGCGCAAAACGCCTCGCCCTCGCCTTGCAGCAGCACGCAGCGCGCCTCATCATCGGCCTGGATGCGCTCGAACACCGCGCGCAGCTCGCGCCACATGGCGCGCGTCATTGCGTTCAGGCGCCCGCCGTGGCGCAGCGTGACGCGCAGGACGCCGTGCGCATCTGCCGCCGCAAGTGCAATCTCACCCGCCATGCGCCGCCCCCTGCCGCTGCGCCCACAGCCACAGCAGCACGCCCGCAAGCACCATAGGGATGCACAGCCACTGCCCCATGCTCAGGCCGAGCGACAGCAGACCGAGGAAGTCGTCGGGCTCGCGAAAATACTCGGCCGTGAAGCGCAGCACGCCGTAGCCGACGAGGAAGGCCGCCGTCACTTCGCCCCTCTTGCGCGGGCGCCGGGCGTAGAGCCACAGCAGCACGAAGAGCAGCAGGCCTTCGAGCAAAAACTGGTAGATCTGCGAGGGATGGCGCGGCTGCATGGAGCCGCTTTGCGGAAACACCATGGCCCAGGGCAGATCGGGCGAGGCAAAGCGCCCCCACAGCTCGCCATTGATGAAATTGCCTATGCGCCCTGCCGCCAGGCCCGTGGGCACGCAGGGCGCAACGAAGTCGATCACTTGCAGCCAGGGGCGCCGGCGTGTGTGCGCATACCAGATCATCGCCAGCGCCACGCCCAGCATGCCGCCGTGAAAGCTCATGCCGCCCTTCCAGACGGCAAAAATCTCCAGCGGATGGCTGGCGTAATAGCCGGGCTTGTAGAACAGGCAGTAGCCCAGGCGCCCGCCGACGATCACGCCGAGCACCCCGAGGAAGAGCATGTCTTCCACGTCCTTGCGCGTCCAGGCCGCGTCGCCGCGCATCGACGCATAGGGCTGGTGCCTGAGGCGCAAATTGCCCAGCCACAGGAACAGCCCGAAGGCGGCCAGATAGGTCAGGCCATACCAGTGGATCGCCAGCGGCCCGAGCTGCAGGGCCACCGGATCGATGCGGGGGTAGATCAGCATGGCGGCGATTGTGCAGCAGCGCGCCCGCCGCCCGCCCTGCCCCGGTCGCGCGCCATGGGCGCTGGATTACTGCATGAACCAGCCGTGGCTCACGACCAGCGACTGGCCGGTCAGCGCATTGCTTGGCCAGCTCGCGAAGGTCAGCGCGGCCTGCGCGACGTCGTCCACGGTAGTGAATTCGGCATCGACCGTTTCCTTGAGCATCACGTTCTTGATCACCTCATCCTCGCTGATGCCCAGCTCCTGCGCCTGCTCGGGGATCTGTTTTTCCACCAGCGGCGTGCGCACGAAGCCGGGGCAGATCACGTTGCTGCGGATGTTGTGCGCCGCACCTTCCTTGGCGATGACCTTGGCCAGGCCTTCCAGGCCGTGCTTGGCGGTGACGTAGGGGCTCTTGAGCTTGGAGGCTTCCTTGGAGTGCACCGAACCCATGAAGATGATGCTGCCGCCGCGCCCCGAGGCGATCATCTGGCGCACCGCGGCGCGCGAGGTGAGGAAGCCGCCATCGAGGTGCACCGCGAGCAGCTTCTTCCAGTCGGAGAATTTGAAATCCTGGATGGGCGCGACGATCTGGATGCCGGCATTGCTCACCAGGATGTCGACCTCGCCCAACTGCTTTTGCACCTTTGCAAAGCCATCGTCCACCGCCTGCTCGTCGGTCACGTCCATGGCGACGGCCATGGTTTTGACGCCCTTCCTGGCGATCTCGTCGGCCGTGGCCTGGGCTTGTTCCTGCTTGAGGTCGGCGACCACGACATTGGCGCCGGCCTCGCCGAAGACTTCGGCAATGCGCTTGCCCAGGCCGCTTGCGGCGCCGGTGACGAGGGCGGTCTTGCCCTTGAGGCTCAGCGTGGTGGTGGCTTGGACGGTTTGTTTTTCGCTCATGGCTTTTCTCCTGATCAACACGCCATGAGATGGGGGCGATCGGGCGTTTTGTCAAGCGCCGGCGCCGCGAGGCCGGCGCCTCAGGGCCGCACGAAGACCATGGTGGCCTGCATCAGCGCGACCACCTTGTACTCCTGCGCGCCCTCGCGATAGGCGCGCACCTCGCCGGTGCACACGCCCATGGTCTTGCCCGCGCTCACCACCTTGCCCACGGCGACAAAGCGCTCGCCCAATGCCGGGCGCAGGAAGTTGACCTTGAATTCGGCCGTGACCACGTCGCAGCCCTCGGGCGCGCGCGTCAGCGCCGCATAGCCGCAGGCGCTGTCCACGATGCTGGTGACCGCGCCCGCGTGCGCATAGCCCAGCTGCTGGCTGAGCGCGGGGCTGGCGGGCATCTCGATCTGCACCTCGCCGTCGTCCACCCGCGCCAGCCGCGCGCCCAGCGTTTTCATCAGGCCCTGGGCGGCGAAATTGCGCGCCACCCTGTCGTGCATTGCGCTCATGGCTCTCCTGGAAAAACTATGTTTTTAATAGCTACCGGCGCTTTGTCCGCACGCGCTGGAGGCCTATTTGATTCAAATCCCCGCAGAGTCTGCAGGCCTGTTGGCAGGCACTACACTCGGGCCACTGTCCTGCAACCTGCGGCCCGTGCGCCCACACTCCCTGCCATGACCGACCCGAAAGCCATCAACCACCGCTCCGCCCATATTACCGAAGGCAAGGCCCGCGCGCCCAACCGCTCCATGTTCTACGGCATGGGCTACAAGGAAGAGGATTTCAAGAAGCCCATGGTCGGCGTGGCCAACGGCCACAGCACCATCACCCCGTGCAACGCCGGCCTGCAGCGCCTGGCCGACGCCGCCATTGAAGGCATCCGCGAGGCCGGCGGCAACGCCCAGGTGTTTGGCACGCCCACCATCAGCGACGGCATGGCCATGGGCACCGAGGGCATGAAGTACTCGCTGGTCAGCCGCGAGGTGATCAGCGACTGCGTCGAGACCTGCGTGCAAGGCCAGTGGATGGACGGCTGCGTGGTCATCGGCGGCTGCGACAAGAACATGCCCGGCGGCATGATGGGCATGCTGCGCGCCAACGTGCCCAGCATCTATGTGTATGGCGGCACCATCCTGCCCGGCTGCGTGAACGGCTGCGACCTGAACATCGTCAGCGTCTTCGAGGCCGTGGGCGAGAACGCCGCCGGCAAGATCAACGACAGCCAGCTCAAGGAAATCGAGCAAAACGCCATCCCCGGCTGCGGCTCCTGCGGCGGCATGTACACCGCCAACACCATGAGCAGCGCCTTCGAAGCCCTGGGCATGAGCCTGCCCTACTCCTCCACCATGGCCAACCCGCACCAGGAGAAGGTCGATTCCGCGCGCGAATCGGCCAAGGTGCTGATCGAGGCGATCAAGAAAGACCTGAAGCCGCGCGACATCGTCACCAAGAAGGCCATCGAAAACGCCGTCGCGGTCATCATGGCCGTAGGCGGCTCGACCAACGCGGTGCTGCACTTCCTGGCCATCGCCCATGCGGCGGGGGTGGAATGGAGCATTGACGACTTCGAGCGCATCCGCAAGAAGGTGCCGGTGTTCTGCGACCTGAAACCCAGCGGCCAATACCTGGCGGTGGACTTGCACAAGGCCGGCGGCATCCCGCAGGTGATGAAGATGCTGCTCAACGCCGGCCTGCTGCACGGTGATTGCATGACCATCACCGGCAAGACGATCGCCGAAACCCTCAAGGACGTGCCCGATGCGCCGCGTGCCGACCAGAAGGTGATCCACCCCATCGACCAGCCCTTGTACGCGCAAGGGCACCTGGCCATCCTCAAGGGCAACCTCAGCACCGAAGGCTGCGTGGCCAAGATCACCGGCCTGAAAAACCCGGTCATCACCGGCCCGGCGCGCGTGTTCGACGATGAGCAATCCGCCCTGGCGGCCATCCTGGAGCACAAGATCCAGGCCGGCGACGTGATGGTGCTGCGCTACCTCGGCCCCAAGGGGGGCCCCGGCATGCCCGAGATGCTCGCGCCCACCGGCGCACTGATCGGCGAGGGCCTGGGCGAGAGCGTGGGCCTGATCACCGACGGGCGTTTTTCGGGCGGCACCTGGGGCATGGTGGTAGGCCACGTGGCCCCCGAGGCGGCCGTGGGCGGCACGATAGCCCTGGTGCAGGAAGGGGATTCGATCACCATCGATGCGCGTGAGCTGTTGCTGCAACTCAACGTTTCCGACGAGGAAATCGCGCGCCGGCGCGCCGCCTGGAAGGCGCCCGCGCCGCGCTACACGCGCGGCGTGCTGGCCAAGTTCGCGCGCAACGCCTCGACGGCCAGCCGCGGCGCGGTGCTCGATGCGTTTGAGTGAACTGCCGCGCCCCGGCACTCAGCGCCGGCGACGCGGCGCCATGCCCATGGATTCCTTCTGCCGCTGCACGCGCTCGCGCTTGCGCTGATCCATCTTTTCCATGGCCTTGCGCTTGGTGAAACCGGTGGCATCGGCCCAGACCCACCAGGCGAAGGTGACGGCAAAAGGCGACAAGACCCACCACCAGGACCAGCCCGCCACCGGCCCGATTTCCAGGTACTTGAGAAGCACCAGCAGCACGCCCAGAATCAGTGTGTACACAAGTTACCTCGGGTTAAAGATGGGTAAATGAACTGGTCAAGTCAACCTCGGTCACTAGAATAGCGTTATCCAACCCGTATTTCCACCAACCTTCTGAAGGGAAACACCATGAAAGCCGCCCTGATCGCCCTCACCGTCGCATTCGCCGCATCCGCACCCGCTTTTGCGCAGGATGCCGCCGCGCTGGCCAAGTCCAAGAACTGCATGTCCTGCCATGCGGTGGACAAGAAGGTAGTGGGTCCGGCCTACAAGGACGTGGCCAAGAAGTTTGCCGGCCAGAAGGACGCCGAGGCGCAGCTCATCAAGGCCGTGCTCGAAGGCAGCAAGGGCGTGTGGGGCCCCATTCCCATGCCGGCCAACAAGAACGTGAGCCAGGCCGAAGCCAAGCAGCTGGTGGACTGGATTCTGTCGATGAAGTGATCCGGCAAGCGCCGGTGCTAGGGCTGCCAGGCTTGTGCCTGGCGGCCCTTTTCTTTTGCGCCGCCGGGGGGCGGCGCGCAGCGCTTGCACGCAAGCGCCTGCATGCCTTTATATTTGCGAGTGGCAAGGCGACCATGCGCGGGGGGTCTGCACGACTTCCTGCGGTGGTCGCCAGCGCGCGAGGGTCTTGCAGACCCTCTCCCGGTTTTGTGCTCGCATTGAAGGAGAACTGCGCCATGATGCCGCCCTACGGCTCGCTTGAGGCCAGGCTGGAAAAGTCGCCCATTCCCATCTGCATCGTGCTGCCCGGCGGTGACCACCTCGGTTCTGCCAACGCGGCGCTGCGCCTGAGCCTGCACGACCCCGCCGCCGTGGCGGCGCTCGCTTCGGGCGCGATCGGCACCGTGGGTGCGGAGATCGTTGAAGGGCGGGTGCAGTTCGAAGGCAGCGTGCGCGATCTGATGCTCGCGGCCCAGGCGCTGCTGCAGAGCGACCCGGTGAACGACGAACACACCACATGGTGGCGCCAGGCCCTGGTCTGGTACGTCTCGCGCGCGCGCCACACCACGGCCAAGGACGCCGAGAACATCCAGTTCCACTACGACGTCTCGGACGATTTCTACGCGCTCTGGCTCGACCCCTGGCGCGTGTATTCCTGTGCGTACTACCGCACGCCGGACATGACGCTCGCGCAGGCGCAGGAAGCCAAGCTCGACCACATCTGCCGCAAGCTGCGCCTGCAGCCAGGCGAGCGCTTTCTGGACGTGGGCTCGGGCTGGGGCGGCATGCTGCTGTGGGCGGCCGAGCACTACGGCGTGCAGGGCACGGGCATCACCCTGTCCAAGAACCAGTACGCCTACGTGCAAAAGTGCATCGAAGAGCGCGGCCTGAGCGGGCGCGTGCGCGTGCTGTTGCAGGACTACCGCGAGCTGCAGGTGGACGAGCCCTTCGACAAGATCTCCTCCATCGGCATGTTCGAGCACGTGGGCCGCGCGCAAATGCCTACCTACTTTTCCACTCTGCAGCGCCTGCTCAAGCCCGGAGGCCTGGCGATGAACCACGGCATCACCGCCGGCGGCCTGGACAACACCGGGCTGGGCGCGGGCATGGGCGAGTTCATCGACCGCTACATCTTCCCCGGCGGCGAGCTGCTGCACGTGAGCGTGGCGCTGCAGGAGATTGCCCGCGCAGGCCTGGAGATGGTGGACACGGAAAACATCCGCCCGCACTACGCGCGCACGCTCTGGGCCTGGTCGGACGCGCTGGAGGCGCAGCTCGCGCGCGCGCGTGAAATCCTCGTGGCGCAGCACGGCGAAGACCGCGGCGACAAGGTGCTGCGGGCCTACCGCCTGTATCTGGCGGGCTGCGCGCTGGGCTTCGAGCAGGGCTGGGTGGCGCTGCACCAGATTCTCATGACCCGCCCCGACGGCCAGCGCGACAGCGGACCGATCGCCGGCGCGCAGAGCCAGTACCCGTTCAACCGCGAATACATCTACGCCCCGCCCCAGGCGGGCGCGACACCGCGAAGACAGCCATGACACGACGCTACCCCGTACCCGAACTGGCCAGCTTGCCCGAGGACATCCGCGCGCGCATCCTCGAAGTGCAGGAAAAGGCCGGCTTCATCCCCAATGTCTTTCTCGCGCTGGCGCGCCGCCCGGCCGAATGGCGCGCCTTCTTTGCCTACCACGACGCGCTGATGCTCAAGGAGGAAGGCAGCCTCACCAAGGGCGAGCGCGAGATGATCGTCGTCGCTACCAGCAGCGCCAACCAGTGCCTGTACTGCGTGGTGGCGCATGGCGCGCTGCTGCGCATCTACGAAAAGCAGCCGCTCGTGAGCGACCAGGTCGCGGCCAACTACCGCAAGGCCGACATCACGCCGCGCCAGCGCGCGATGCTGGACTTCGCACTCAAGCTCAGCCAGCGCTCGGCCGAGGTCGAAGAGGCCGACTTCGAACGCCTGCATGCGCACGGCTTTGACGACGAGGACATCTGGGACATCGCGGCGATCAGCGCCTTCTTCGGCCTGTCCAACCGCATGGCAAGCTTTGCCCACATCGAGCCCAACCCCGAGTTCTACCTGATGGGCCGCCTGCCGCGCGAGAAGAAGGCCTGAGCCTCTGCGTCGTTCCTGTATCCATAGCTGTTCGCGCTTGTGCAACAAGCGTTTGGGCCGTATTTGACCTGAATACCCCCGTGCGCCCTGACTCCCTCCCCCTCTGGGGCAGGGCCGGGGTGAGGGCCAGCAAGTTCGCGCTGCAACGCAACCAATAGATCAGCATCCGGCCGCCCCCATCCCGCCTTCCCCCAAAGGGGGAAGGAGCTGTGCGCGCACCGCTCATGCTGCGGCGCAAGACCGGCGCATCAAGGCCTGCGGCACGGCGCCAGCACATCGAGCGCGCGCTGGTAGCTGGGCGAGCGCAGGTCCAGCGCCCCGAGCATGCTGGAGTAGAGATAGTCGTGCGTCAGCCGCTGGTCCAGACCGGCGCGCAGGCAATCGGTCGACAGCCCAAGGCGCGCGCGCAAAGGGGCGCTGAACCAGCCGATCATGGGCACGTGCTTTTGCGCATCGGGCGCAATGCCGTAGGGCATGCCGTGCAGGAACAGCCCGTATTCGCCCAGCGACTCGCCATGGTCGCTGAGGTAGAGCATGCCGGTGTCGTTCTCGCGCTCGCGCGCCTGCAGCCAGTCCAGCGTGCGCGCGAGAAAGGCGTCGGTCGCGACGATGGAGTTGTCGTAGCTGTTGATCAGCGCCTGATGGTCGCAGTCGGAGAGCACCTCGGTGCGGCATTCGGGCGCAAAGCGCTTTTCCTCGGGGCGCGAGCGCTTGTAGTAGGCCGGGCCGTGGCTGCCCATCTGGTGCAACACCAGCAGTACGCCGCGCGCGCGCTGCGCCTCTGGCAGCGCCGCGATGCGGGTGTCCAGCCCGGCAAGCATGGCTTCATCGCTGCATTCGCCGCCCTGGCACAGGCGGGCGCGCTGCTGCGCATCCAGCCCATCGATCGCATCGGCAAAGTGCACGCGCTCGCACACACCCTTGCAGCCGCCCTGGTTGTCCAGCCACAGCACCGCCAGGCCCGCAGCCTGGACCACGTCCAGCAGGTTCTCGTAGTCCTGGCTGCGCGCGATGAAGGCCTCGCGCCCCAGCGGCGAGAACATGCAGGGCAGCGACGCATAGGTGCTGGTGCCGCAGGCAAACACCTGGCGCCAGCTCAGCACCTCGCGGCGCGCCAGCTCGGGGTTGGTGTCGCGCGCATAGCCGTTGAGCGCAAAGTGGTCGGCGCGCGCCGTCTCGCCCACCACCAGCACGAAGAGCAGCGGCCGCTGCCCCGGCGCGTAGCTCGCGCCCAGGGCCGCACCATCGCTCATTCCCACCAGCGTGCGCGGGCGGCTGAACCAGCGCTCATGGATGGCCACGCCAGTGGAAAACAGCGGTGCCGCCGGGTTGATCAGATAGCGCAGCGCGGTGTGGTTGCGCATCAGCGGCGCCAGGTCGCGCGAACCCAGGGCGACGCTGAGCGCGGCCAGCGCCAGCGCCAGCACCAGCAGCAAGCCATTGCCCAGCCCTTGGCGCCACCAGGGCGCGGGCGCAAGGCGCAGGCGCGCAAGCCACAGGCCAGGCACCAGCAGAACCAGCACCAGCGCCGCCAGCATGCGCCAGGAGAGCAGGTCGCGCGCCTCACGCACGTCGGTCTGCAGCACGTTGGCCAGCATGCCGGGGTCCATCGCCACCTTGTAGATCAGCATGTAGTACTGCGCGATGGCGGCCACCAGCAGCACCAGCGGCCAGAGCCAGCGCGCCGCGCGCGTCCACGCCAGCGGCGCGAGCACCAGCAGCGTGGCGGCCATACTGAGGCCCGCCATGCCGAGCACCAGGCGCGCAAGCTCCGCCGGTGCACTGGCAATGCGCGCGAGCTCCAGCCACAGCGGCCAGTTGGCGGCCAGGAGCAGATACAGGCTCAAATACAGCGCCGCGCGCTGGGCGGACATTGGGCCGACGAGCCAGCGGCGCGCGCCGCCTGGCCGCCCTGCCCCGTGCCCCGGAGAATCTGCCGACATCGGCGCGTGCCGGCCGCTCAAAACACGCCCAGCGCCAGTCCGCTGGCCAGCGCTTCGCCCAGGGCCGCGCAGCGCGCGCGCTCGGACTGCGCGATCTGCTTGGGCGCGAGAATCGCCTCGGGGCTTTGCGCGTGCGTGCAGACGATCAGCGGCTCGGCCACGGCCTTGAGGCGCCAGCCCGTGGCAATGCGCGCAATCTGCCGCGCCGCGCCCGCGCCGTCGCTGCCGGCGCAGACCATGGCTGCATAGGGGCGCCCGGCAATGCGCTCGAGCACGCCGTAGTAGGTCCGGTCGAAAAAGTCTTTCATCATGCCGCTCATGCTCGCCAGGTTTTCCGGCGTGGCAAACAGATAGCCGTCGGCGGCCAGCACCTCGTCCACGCCGGTCTGCGCGGCCTGCAGCATGCGCACCTCTAGCTCGGCTTCACCTTCGGCGCCCGCGCGCGCGGCCTGCACCATTTGCAGCGTGCCGCCGGTGAGCGTGTGATAGACCATGAGCAGGCATTTGAGCATGCGGCGATTGTGCCGGCATTGCCCGCCTTGAAAGCGCTGCGCGCATCTGCTACACACCGGCCATGAGCCCTACACCCACGCACACCGATACCGACACCGCCCTGCTGCGCCACGCCGTGGAGCTGGCGCGGCGCAACCGCCAGGAGGGCGGCCAGCCCTTTGGAGCCGTGATCGCACGCGGCGGCCAGACGCTGGCCAGCGGCGTGAACGAGATCCACCGCACGCACGACCCCAGCACCCACGCCGAAATGCAGGCGCTGCGCGCCGCCACCCGCGCGCTGGGCGAGCCGCAGCTGCGCGGCTGCGACGTCTACGCCAGCGGCCACCCCTGCCCGATGTGCCTGGCCGCCATCGTCATGGCCGGCGCGCGGCAGGTGTTCTTTGCCTTCGACAATGCCGATGCCGCCCCCTGGCAGCTTTCCAGCGAAGCGAGCTACCAGCGCCTGCGCATGCCGCTGCAACCCCCGCCGCTGCCGCTGCTACGCCTTGCCACCGGCATCCGCGCGGCCCAGCTTTACGGCGACGAGCCCTGGCCGGCGCAAGCCTGAGCGGGCATAGTCGCGCCGCCATCGCCACACGACCACGCGGGTTGCGCCGGCGCCGCACAATGGCGCAAAGGAGACCACGCCATGACCATCCCCACCGCCGAGCAAATCCGGCAGCGGCGCGCCGCGTTTCGCCAGTTGCACGCCTCGGGCTGCTTCGCGCTGCCCAACCCCTGGGACCCGGGTTCGGCGCGCTATCTGGCGCACCTGGGCTTCAAGGCGCTGGCCACGACGAGCTCGGGCTGGGCCTGGTCGCGCGGCAGCTTTGATGGCGGCATGTCGCTGGACGCGGTGCTCGGCCACCTGCGCGAGATGGTCGCGGCAACCGCGCTGCCGGTGAACGCCGACTTCGAAAAGGGCTTTGCCGATGCGCCCGAGGACGTGGCACGGCACGTGCGCTTGGCGATCGATACCGGCATAGCTGGCGTCTCCATCGAAGACTCCAGCGGCAAGCCCGACGCGCCGCTCTTTGACATCGCGCTCGGGGCTGAGCGCATCCGCGCGGCACGCAAGGCGATAGACGCCAGCGGGCAGGACGTGATGCTGATCGGCCGCGCAGAAAATTTCTTCGTCGGCCGCCCCGACATCGACGACGCCATCGCCCGCCTGCGCGCCTACTCCGAGGCCGGCGCCGACTGCCTCTACGCCCCGGCACTGCACACGCGCGAGCAGATTGCCGCCGTGGTCGCGGCCTGCGCGCCCAAGCCGGTGAACGTGCTGATCGGCGGCGCCAGCGACTTCACCATGGCCGACATGGCGCAGCTGGGCGTGCGCCGCGTGAGCGTGGGTGGAGGCCTGGCGCGTGCCGCCTGGGGCGGCTTCATGCGTGCGGCGCAAGAGCTGGCCGAGCACGGGCGCTTCGATGGCTTTGCGGGCGCGGCGCCGGGGCGCGAGCTCAACCAGCTGTTTCGCGCTTGAGACGTCGGCGGCCCTGCGCGACCTGGCCGGGTGCGCCTCGCATACCATGCGCTCTTTGCCCGCAACGACGAGCCGCCCCATGCCCACCAGCCGAGCCGCCACACCACAGAGCAGCATCGCCCGCCTGATTGCCGATGTGCGCGGCAAACGGCCGGTGCGCATGGCGGTAGTACACCCCTGCGACCCGCTGAGCCTGAGCGGCGCGATGGACGCCCGCGAGGCCGGGCTCATCACCCCGGTGCTGGTCGCGCCCCAGGCCAAGCTGCGCGCCGCCGCGCGCAAGGCGGGCGTGGAGCTGGCCGGCTGCGAAGTCATCGACGTGCCGCACAGCCATGCGGCCGCGGCGCGTGCGGCGCAACTCGCTGGCAAGGGGGAAGTGCAGGCGCTGATGAAAGGCAGCCTGCACACCGACGAATACCTGGGCGCCATCCTCGCAAGCGAGGCCGGGCTGCGCACCAAGCGGCGCCTGTCGCATTGCTACCTGATGCAGATCGCCAGCTACCCGCGTCCCTTCATCATCACCGACGCGGCGATCAACATCGCGCCCACGCTCGACGACAAGGCCGACATCGTGCGCAACGCGATCGCGCTGGCGCAGGTGATCGGGGTGAGCAAGCCCAAGGTCGCGATTCTTGCGGCGGTAGAGACGGTGAACCCGCGCATGCCCTCGACGCTGGACGCGGCCGCGCTGTGCAAGATGGCCGACCGCGGGCAGATCAGCGGCGGCGTGCTCGACGGGCCGCTGGCCTTCGACAACGCCGTCTCGCCGCAGGCCGCGCAGGTCAAGGGCATTGCCTCGCGCGTGGCCGGGCAGGCCGACGTGCTGGTCGTGCCCGACCTGGAGAGCGGCAACATGCTGGCCAAGCAACTGGAGTTTCTCGGCGGGGCCCAGAGCGCGGGCATCGTCATGGGCGCGCGCGTGCCCGTGGTGCTCACCAGCCGCGCCGACTCGCGCGCCACGCGCCTGGCCTCTTGCGCCATTGCGCTGCTGCTGGCCGAGCGCTGGCGCAGCGCCCCGCCTTGAGCGAGCGCCCCTGCATGCCAAGGGAGATACCGATGAACACCGACTGGATCCTGGCGCTCAATTGCGGCTCGTCGAGCATCAAGTTCGCGCTGTTCCAGGCCGGCCAGCGCCGACTGCCGCGCCAGCCCGCCTGGGGCGGCAAGGTGCAAGGCATAGGGCAGGCGCGGCCCGTGCTCGACCTGAGCGACGCGCCCTCGCAGCCCGTGGCGCTGGACGCCACGCACCCCAACACCACGGCGCTGGAGCTCATCCTGGAGCGCGTCCAGCAGCACATCGCCGGCCAGGGCCGACTCGCAGCCGTGGTGCACCGCGTGGTGCATGGCGGCCAGCGCTACTTTGCGCCCACACGCGTGAGTGCGGCGCTGATCGACGCGCTGCGCGCACTGATTCCGCTGGCGCCGCTGCACCAGCCCTTCCCGCTCAAGGCCATGAGCCTGATCCTGGCGCAGCACCCCACGGTGGCGCAGGTGGCCTGCTTTGACACCGCGTTCCACCAGAGCACGGCGCAGGTCGAGCAGATGTTCGCCCTTCCCTGGTCGGCCTGGCAGGCGGACGTGCGCCGCTACGGTTTTCACGGCCTGTCCTACGACTACATGGCCCACGCCCTGCCCGAGCGCCACGGCGAGGCCGCGCGCGGGCGCACCATCGTGGCGCACCTGGGCAGCGGCGCCAGCCTGTGCGCGATGCACGGGCTCAAGAGCGTGGCGACCACCATGGGCTTTTCCGCGCTGGACGGCCTGATGATGGGCACGCGCTGCGGCGCGATCGACCCCGGCGCGGTGATCTATCTGATGCAAGAGCAAGGCCTGGGCACCGAGGCAGTGGCGCGGATGCTCTACCACGACAGCGGCCTGCTGGGCGTCTCGGGCGTCTCGCCCGATCCGCGCGAGCTGCTGCCGCTGGAGACGACGAACGAGCGCGTGCGCCTGGCGCTTGCACTTTACGTACACCGCATCGTGCGCGAAATCGGCGCGCTCACCGCCGTGCTCGGGGGCCTGGACATGCTGGTCTTCACGGCCGGCATCGGCGAGCACAACGACGTGCTGCGCGCGCGCATCTGCGCGCCTCTGGCCTGGCTGGGCGTGCAGCTGGACGGCGCCGCCAATGCGGCTCACGCCCCGGTGATCGCAAGCGGCGCCAGCCGCGTGATCGTGGGCGTGGAGCCGACCAACGAGGAATGGATGGCGGCGACGCAGGCGAGCGAACTGCTGGGGCTTGGCGACTGAAGCCGCATCCGCAGACCGAAGCCGACCGGTTTCAGCTCGGCGCGAGCAAGTTCCGCCGAAGGCCGTTCGTGCCTGAAGCCACTGCTAGAGCCCAGGCAGATTCAGGCATGAACCGGCTTGTGGCCCAGGCCCGGATTGCGCGAGCCGCTATTCTTGCCATAGCGGTCGACGCCCAGGCCAGAAGTCGAGATGTCGGGCGTATGGCCCAGCGTGAGGTCGGCGACCAGCTTGCCCGAGCCCGCCGCCATGGTCCAGCCCAGCGTGCCGTGTCCGGTGTTCAGCAGCAGATTGGACAAGTGCGTCGCGCCGACGATGGGCGTGCCGTCCGGCGTCATCGGGCGCAGGCCGGTCCAGAACGTGGCCGCAGGCAGGTCGCCGCCGCCGGCAAACAAGCCCTTGGTCACCATCTCCAGCGTGGCGCGGCGCTGCGGGTTCAGGCGCAGGTCAAAGCCGCCGAGCTCGGCCATGCCGCCGACGCGGATGCGCTCATCAAAGCGGGTGATGGCCACTTTGTAGGTTTCGTCCATCACGGTAGAAACCGGCGCCCGGCTCTCGTCGACCAGCGGGATGGTGAGCGAATAGCCCTTGACGGGGTAGACCGGCAGATCGAGCCCCAGCCCCGTCGCCATGGCGCGGCTGTAGCTGCCCAGGGCGAGCACGTAGCGGTCGGCGGTGAGCACTTCGGCGGCCTCACCCGCCAGGCGCACGCCGCTCACCTGGCCGCCGCGCTGCTGCAGCTCGGCGATCTGCACGCCGAAGCGGAACTTCACGCCCAGCGCGATGGCTTTTTCGGCCAGCGCGGCGGTAAAGCGCTGGCAGTCGCCGGTCTCGTCCCCCGGCAACTGCAGGCCGCCGACCAGGCCCTTCGCGTGCGCCAGCGCCGGTTCGTATTGGACGAGGTCGGCCGGGTCGGTCATCAGGCGGTAGGGCACGCCGCATTCGTCGAGCACCTCGGTGTCGCGGTGCGCGGCCGCCAGTTGCTTGGCCGTGCGAAACACCTGCAGCGTGCCTTGGGTGCGCTGCTCGTAGGCGATGCCGGTGTCTTCGCGCAGCTGGCGCAGGCAGTCGCGGCTGTATTCGGCGATGCGCGTCATGCGCTCCTTGTTCACCGCGTAGCGCGCATCGGTGCAGTTGCGCAGCATCATGGCCATCCAGCGCAGCTGGAACATCGAGCCGTCGAGGCGGATGGCCAGCGGCGCGTGCTTCTGGAACATCCACTTGAGCGCCTTCAGCGGAATGCCGGGCGCGGCCCAGGGCGTGCTATAGCCGGGCGAGACCTGGCCGGCATTGGCAAAGCTGGTTTCCAGCGCCACGCCGCTTTCGCGCTCGAGCACCGTCACATCCGCCCCCGCACGCGCCAGGTAATAAGCCGTGCTGACACCGATCACGCCGCCGCCAAGAACCAGAACCTTCATGTGTGCCTCCGAATTGCGTCTGAGTCGCTGCTGTGCTGAAAGTTTAGGCAATAGCGCGCAGCAAGTCTCACTGAAATACGTGGCCAAATGCCGCAACATCAGTGAAAATCACTGAACGTGGCCTAACGAGGCAGTGAACATGATTGAGCTTGACCGCATCGACCGGAAAATCCTCGAAGCCCTGCAGCGCGAGGGCCGCCTGCCCATGACCGAGCTGGCGCAGCGCATAGGCCTGAGCGCCTCGCCCTGCACCGAGCGCGTCAGACGCCTGGAGCGCGAAGGGGTGATCCAGGGCTACCACGCGCGCGTGAACCCCGAGGCGCTGGGGCGCGGCCTGATCGTCTTCGTGGAGCTGACGCTGTCGGCCAAGTCCGCCCAGACCTTCGAGGCGGTGCGCCAGGCGCTGCTGCTGGAGCCGCGCGTACTCGAATGCCATCTGATCTCGGGCAGCTTTGACTACCTGCTCAAGGTGCGTCTGTCGGCGATGCGCGAATACCGCGAGCTGCTGGGCCACATCCTGCGCCAGATTCCGGTGCCGGCGCAGAGCAACAGCTATGTGGTGATGGAGGAAATCCAGGAAAACGGGCCACTGCCCGTGGGCTTGTAGCGCGCCGCGCCCTTGCCTACCAGCCGGGCGCCGCGTTCAGGCGACGCAGCACGAAGCGGCTTTCGCGCCCCGGCGCGCCCGGGCGGTCGAGCTGCTGCATCTGCCCGCGAATCTCGCGCCCGCAGGCATGGGGCACGAGGCGCCCGCTCCAGAAGGCAAACAGGCTCTTGCCGTCGCGCGACTCGTCCAGGTTGAATTCGCCCTCTTCGAGGTCGCCCGAGGCGATGGAGCGCAGGCCGGCAATCTCGAACTCGCCGCGCAGGCTGGCGCCGAATTCGGGATGGCGGCGCAGCACCAGCGTGCCCTGCTGGCCCAGATCGGGCAGTTGCAGTTGCCAGCGGCCGTAGAGCTCGGGCGCGCCCCAGCGCAGCAGATCGGGGCAGGCAGCCGGCGCGGCGACGGGCCGCACCGCCGAAGTATCCGGTTGTTTTTGGTCGCTGGCGCAGGCAGCAAGCGCGCCAGCAGCTATCAAACAAAGAGCAACTCGCACCATGTTCAGGAAGTTTGCAGCGGCGCGGTGCTCAGAGCAGGCGCGTGCCCAGCGGCACATCGCCATCGGGCACGCACAGCAGCACCTGGCCAGCCGCGTCGTGAAAGCCCGTCACCAGGCATTCGGAGCGCATCGGCCCGATCTGCTTGGGCGGGAAGTTCACCACCGCCACCACCAGGCGCCCGAGCAGTGCCTCGGGCGTGTAGTGCGCGGTGATCTGGGCGCTGGACTTCTTCACGCCGATCTCGGCGCCGAAATCCACCTGCAGCTTGTAGGCGGGCTTGCGCGCTTCCTTGAACACCTCGGCGGCGACGATGCGGCCCACGCGCAGCTCAACCTTGGTGAAGTCGTCCCAGCCGATCTCTGCCATGGCTAGAGGCGCTCTGCCACCCAGGCCTGGACGCTGGCCAGCGCCGCCGGCAGCGCGGCGGCGTCGCTGCCGCCGGCCATGGCCATGTCGCTCTTGCCGCCGCCCTTGCCGCCCACCTGCCGGGCGACGAAGTTGACCAGATCGCCCGCCTTGAGCTTGGCGGTTTCGGCCCTGGTCACGCCAGCGGCAATCTGCAATTTGTCGCCATCGACCGCGGCAAGCACGATGGCTGCGGCCCCGAGCTTGTCCTTGAGCTTGTCCATGGTCTCGCGCAAGGCCTTGGCGTCGGCCCCAGGCAACACCGCGGCCAGCACCTTCAGGCCCTTGACTTCAACCGCCTGCGCCGCAAGCTCATCGCCCTGGCTCGCGGCGAGCTTGCCCTTGAGCTGGGCGAGCTCCTTCTCCAGCCCCCTGGCGTGCTCCAGCGTGGCGGCAATGCGCTGCCTGAGCTCTTCCGTCGGGGCCTTGAGCGCAGCGGCGGCGTCGCGCACCGTGGCCTCCAGCCCTTGCAGGTAGGCCAGCGCATTCGCGCCCGTGATCGCCTCCACCCGGCGTATGCCGGCGGCCACGCCGCCCTCCATGACGATCTTGAACAAGCCGATGTCGCCGGTGCGCGCGACGTGGGTGCCGCCGCAGAACTCGCGGCTGCTGCCGATGTCCAGCACGCGCACGCTCTCGCCGTATTTTTCGCCGAACAGCATCACCGCGCCGGTGGCCTTGGCCGCTTCGATGTCCATCACGCGCGCCTGCGTCGCGGTATTGGCCAGCACCTCGGCATTCACCCGGCGCTCGACCTCCTGGATCTGCGCCGCCGTCACCGGCTGGTTGTGCGCAAAGTCAAAGCGCGTCTTGTCGGCATCGACCAGCGAGCCCTTTTGCTGCACGTGCGCGCCCAGCACCTCGCGCAGCGCCTTGTGCATCAGGTGCGTGACGCTGTGGTTGCGCATGGTGGCGGCGCGCCGCTCGGCATCGACCTGCGCCTGCACCGCATCGCCCACCTTGAGGCTGCCCGAAGCGAGCTCGCCATGGTGGCCAAAGACGCCGGCCTTGATTTTTTGCGTGTCGTGCACCGCAAAGCGCGCGCCGCCCGCGCCGATGACGCCCGCGTCGCCCACCTGGCCGCCGGATTCGGCGTAGAACGGCGTCACGTCCAGCACCAGCACGCCGTTTTCACCCTCTTTCAGCTCGCTGACGCTTTCCCCGCCTGCGTAGATAGCTACGATTTTTGAATCTTCTGCCAGATGCTCGTAGCCGGTGAAGGTATTGGCGTCGCCGTGGTAGTCGAGCAGCTTGTCCATCTTGAACTTGCCCGCCGCCCGCGCCTGCTCCTTCTGGTGCTGCATCGCGGCGTCAAAGCCCGCTTCATCGACCGCCACGCCGCGCTCGCGGCAGACGTCGTTGGTCAAATCCAGCGGAAAGCCGTAGGTGTCGTGCAGCTTGAAGGCGACTTCTCCGGGCAGGGTCGTCGCGCCGCCGGCCAGTGCCGCGTCGAGGATTTCCATGCCATGCGCCAGCGTCTCGAAAAAGCGCTCTTCCTCGGTCTTGAGCACGCCGGTGATGTGCGCCTGCTGCTCGGCAAGGCGCGGGTAGGCCTCGCCCATTTGCGCGACCAGGTCGGCCACGAGCTTGTGAAAGAACGGGGTCTTTTGCCCCAGCTTGTAGCCGTGGCGGATGGCGCGGCGGATGATGCGCCGCTGCACATAGCCACGGCCTTCGTTGCCCGGGATCACGCCGTCGCTGACCAGGAAAGCGGTGGCGCGGATATGGTCGGCAATCACCTTGAGCGAGGGGTTGCTCAGGTCGGCGCAGCCGGTCTCGCGCGCGGCAGCGGCGATCAAGGCCTGGAACAGGTCGATCTCGTAGTTGCTGTGCACGTGCTGCAAGATGGCGGCCAGCCGCTCCAGGCCCATACCGGTATCGACGCAAGGCGCGGGCAGCGGCGTGACCGAGCCGTCCGCCGCCATGTTGAACTGCATGAACACGTGGTTCCAGATCTCGATGAAGCGGTCGCCGTCTTCATCGGGGCTGCCGGGCGGGCCGCCGGGGATGTGCGGGCCGTGGTCGTAGAAGATCTCCGAACACGGGCCGCAGGGGCCGGTGTCGGCCATCATCCAGAAGTTGTCGCTCTTGTACTTGCCGCCCTTGTTGTCGCCGATGCGGATCACGCGCTCTGGCGGCAGGCCGATCACCTTGGTCCAGATGTCGTAGGCCTCGTCGTCCTCGTGGTAGACGGTGGCCAGCAGTCTTTCCGGCGGCAGGCCGTAGACCTGGGTGAGCAGCTCCCAGCCCCATTCGATGCTCTCGCGCTTGAAGTAGTCGCCAAAGCTCCAGTTGCCCAGCATCTCGAAGAAGGTGTGGTGGCGCGCGGTATAGCCGACGTTTTCCAGGTCGTTGTGCTTGCCCCCTGCGCGCAGGCAGGCCTGCACGCTGGTGGCGCGCGTGTAGGGGCGCTGGTCGGTGCCGAGGAATACGTCCTTGAACTGCACCATGCCGCTGTTGGTGAACATCAGCGTCGGGTCGTTGCCCGGCACCAGCGGGCTGGAGGGCACGATGGTGTGGCCGCGCGCGGCGAAGAAGTCCAGAAAGCTCTGGCGGATTTGTGCAACGCTGGTCGGCGGGTTCTGCGATTTCATTGCGATTTATGCCTCTGGCGCCCGTGCTGCATGCGCGAGCAGCTCATCAATCGATAGCGAATGGCACCAATGAAAAAGGCGCTCGTGCAAAGCGCCTTGTTCGGTGGAGCGGGTGAAGGGAATCGAACCCTCGTATGAAGCTTGGGAAGCTGCCGTTCTACCATTGAACTACACCCGCGCAAGACCGCAGATTCTAAGGCACGGCGGGCACGCCGGCGCGCCCGGCAGGGCAAGAGGCGGCAAAGCGCAAAGCGCAGCAGGCCGGGGTGCGCCACGCGCCTGGGGCTTGTCCAGCCTTGCCTCAGATCAAGGCCTTGAAGGCATCGTGCACGGCGCTGGCCGCCTGCATGCGGCTGGCGATGCTGCCGCAGACCAGTTCGCACAGCTCGTCCACGCGCTCGTCGGCAATGCGGAAGTAGACGCTGGTGCCGCGTTCTTCGCGCGCGACGATGCCGTGCTTGCTCATGAGCGAGAGGTGGCGCGAGACGTTGGCCGAGGTATAGCCGCAGGCCTGGGCCAGCTCGCCCACGTTGTATTCGCGCTCGCGCAGCAGATTGAGCAGGCGCAGCCGCGTGGGCTCGGCCAGCACCTGAAAGTAGGCGGCCACTTGATCGATGACCTCGGCAGGCATGTGCTTCATGACGCTATCTCCATGGCTGCATTATACTCTTGTTGACTAATTGCGTGAATGCGTAAATAATCAATCGTACATCAATGAACTCCATCCAGTCCGCCGATATGCACTCTCACCGCTGGCGCGCCGCCCTCACCGCTGCTTTTTTGACGGTCGTACTCGCGCCCTGGGGCCACGCGGCCGATGCCGCCGCGCTGAAGTGGGCGCCGGTCCAGGCCAGCAAGGCCTCCCCCTTGCAAAGCAGCGACGCGAAGGTGGAAGCGGTGCGCGACGCGACACTCGCCGCGCAGGTGGCGGGCAGCATCACCGCCGTGCACGTGCATGCGGGCGAACCCGTCAAGGCCGGGCAGGAGCTGCTGCGCATTGACGCGCGCATGGCCAGCCAGGGCGCAGCCGCAAGCAGCGCGCAGGTAGTGGCCGCGCAGGCGCAGGCGGCAGCGGCGGCCAAGGAATACGAGCGCCAGCAGCAGCTTTTTGCCAGGCGCTACATCAGCCAGGCGGCGCTGGACCATGCCCAGGCGCAGTGGCAGGCCAGCCAGGCGCAGGTGAAGGCGCTGCAGGCGCAGGCGGCGCTGGCCGGCACGCAGACCGGGTTGCACGTACTGCGCGCGCCGTTTGACGGTGTCGTCGCCAGCGTGCCTGTGACGCTGGGCGACATGGCGCTGCCGGGCAAGCCGCTCATCACCTTGATCGACCCGGGCGCCTTGCGCGTGACGGCCGCGCTCACCCAGGCGCAAGTGGCCGCACTGCGCGGCGTCACGCAGGTGCTGGTGGAGCTGCCCGGCGCGGGCAAGGAACGCAGCGCAATCGCCATGGCGCAGGTGCAGGTGTTGCCCACGGCCGATGCGCAAAGCCACACCAGCACGGTGCGCGTGAACCTGCCCGCCCAGCTGCCGGGTGCCGTCCCCGGGGCCTTCGCACGCCTGTGGTTCGAGGGCGCGGGCACGCCGGGCGCCGCGCCGCGCCTCTTCGTGCCCGCCGCGAGCGTGGTGCGCCGCGCGGAGATGACGGGGGTGTACGTGCAAGACAGCAAGGGCCAGCCGCAACTGCGCCAGGTGCGCCTGGGGCCGGTGGCGGGCGAGCAGATCGAGATCCTCAGCGGCCTGAACGCCGGTGAGTTGGTGGCAACAGAGCCGCAGGTGGCTGCACGGGCGCGCTGAGATGAGCACCACGACCAAGCACGCCCTGGGCCTCTCGGGCCGCATCGCGCAGGCCTTCCAGAACGCGCAGATCACGCCGCTGCTGGCGCTGGTGGCGCTGCTGCTGGGCATTTTTGCGGTGCTGGTCACGCCGCGCGAGGAAGAACCGCAGATCGACGTGACCATGGCCAACGTGATCGTGCCCTTCCCCGGCGCGGCGGTCGCCGAGGTCGAGGCGCTGATTGCCACGCCGGCCGAGCAGGTGCTCGCGCAGATGCAAGGCGTGGAGCACGTCACCAGCGTCTCCCAGCCCGGCACGGCGCTGCTCACGGTGCAGTTCAAGGTGGGCGTGCCGCGCACCGAGGCGCTGGTGCGCCTGCACGACACGTTGCGCAGCAACGCCGACTGGTTGCCGCGCAGCCTGGGCGCGCTGGAACCCATCATCCGGCCCAAGGGCATCGATGACGTGCCCATCGTCACGCTCACGCTCTTCAGCCAGAACCCGGACAGCGGCGCCTACGACCTGGAGCGCGTGGCGCACAGCGTGGAGGTAGAGCTCAAGCGCGTGCCCGGCACGCGCACGGTGAGCACCATAGGCGGGCCGGGGCGCGCGGTGCTGGTGCAGCTCGACCCGGTGCGCATGGCGGGCAGCGGCATCACCGTGGAGATGCTGCGCGGCGCGCTGCAGTCGGCCAACCAGGGACTGCCGCTGGGCGAGCTGCTCACGGGCAACCAGGCCGTGGCGATCGAGGCCGGGCCGCACCTGAGCCGTGCCGATGAAGTGGCCGACATCGTCGTCGGCAGCCACGGCGGCAAGCCCGTGTTCCTCAAGGACGTGGCCAGCGTGCAGGACGGCCCGCCGCCCGCGACGCGCTACGTTTGGCACAGCATCGTGCAAGACGGCAAGGCCATGGAGTACCCGGCGGTGACCATGGCCATCACCAAGAAGGCGGGCGAAAACGCCATCGCCGTGGCCCAGGCCGTGATGGCGCGCGTCACGCAACTGAAGAACACCGTGATTCCGGCCGACGTGCAGGTGGCCGAGACGCGCGACTACGGCGCGACGGCCAACGACAAGGCGCAAAAGCTGATCCAGAAGCTGATCTTCGCCACGCTCAGCGTCGTCGCGCTGGTGTTCTTCGCGCTCGGGCGGCGCGAATCGCTGATCGTGGGCGCCGCCGTGGGCCTCACGCTGGCGGCGACGCTGTTTGCCTCCTGGGCCTGGGGCTTCACGCTCAACCGCGTCTCGCTGTTCGCGCTGATTTTTTCCATCGGCATCCTGGTCGATGACGCCATCGTCGTGGTCGAGAACATCCACCGCCACCAGGCACTGCACCCCGAGAAAACCTTGCTGCAACTCATCCCCGGCGCGGTCGATGAAGTCGGCGGGCCGACGATCCTCGCCACCTTCACCGTCATTGCCGCGCTCTTGCCCATGGCCTTCGTCAGCGGCCTGATGGGCCCCTACATGGCGCCAATCCCGATCAACGCCAGCATGGGCATGGTGATCTCGCTGGCCGTGGCCTTCACCGTCACGCCGTGGCTGGCGCAGCACTGGATGAAGCCGCACGCGGGCGCGGCGGCGCAAGAGCACACGGGGCTGGCGGCGCGCCTCGCGCCGCTGTTCGAGCGCGTCTTTCGCCCGCTGCTCGATGACCGGCGCGGACGGCGCAAGCGCGCGCTGCTGGGCCTCGCCGTGGCCGGGCTGATCGCGCTCTCTCTGCTGCTACCCGCCATCGGCTGGGTGCAACTGAAGATGCTGCCGTTTGACAACAAGAGCGAGTTCCAGGTCATCGTCGACATGCCCGCAGGCACGCCGCCCGAGCGCACCGCCGCCGTGCTGCACGAGCTGGGCGCGATGCTCGCCACCCTGCCCGAAGTCACCGATTTCCAGGCCTATGCCGGCACCGCCGGGCCGATCAACTTCAACGGCCTGGTGCGCCAGTACGAGCTGAGAAGCGGCGGCCACGTGGGCGACATCCAGGTCAACCTGCTGGGCCAGCACGAACGCAGCGAGCAAAGCCACGCGATTGCGATGCGCGTGCGCCCCGCGCTGCAAGAGATCGGCGCCCGGCTGGGCGCCAACGTCAAGGTGGTGGAAGTGCCGCCGGGCCCGCCGGTGCTCGCTCCAATAGTCGCCGAAATCTACGGACCTGATGCCCAAGGGCGGCGCAAAGTGGCGCAGGACGTGCGTCAAGCGCTACAAAAAACGCAGGGCATCGTCGATCTGGACGATTCCTCGATCGCCGATGCACCCAGGCAACTGGTGCTGGTCGACCGGCGCAAGGCTGCGCTCATGGGCGTGTCGCAAGCTGCCATCGTCTCCGCGCTGCACGCCGGCCTGGCGGGCGAGGCCGCCACCTGGCTGCACGACGCGCAGAGCAAATACGCCACGCCCATCGTGCTGCAACTGCCCGCCAGCGCGCAAGGCAGCCTGGACGCGCTGCTGCAACTGCCGGTGCGCACGGTGGGCGGCCAGCTCATCCCCATCCGCGAGCTGGTGACGATCAGCGACACGCTGCGCGAGCAGCCGGTCTATCACAAGGACTTGCTGCCGGTTCATCTTGTCGTCGCCGACATGGCGGGCAAGGTCGATAGCCCGCTCTACGGCATGTTCGCCGCGCGCCCGGCGATCCACACCATCGTCGCGCCCGATGGCGCGGGGCTCGATGAATATTTCATCCGCCAGCCTGCCGACCCGTACCGCGCCTACAGCCTCAAGTGGGATGGCGAGTGGCAGATCACCTACGAGACCTTCCGCGACATGGGCGCCGCCTACGCCGTGGGCCTCATCCTGATCTACCTGCTCGTCGTCGCGCACTTCGGCTCCTACCTCACGCCGCTGATCATCATGGCGCCGATCCCGCTCACCATCATCGGCGTGATGCCGGGGCATGCACTCTTGGGCGCGCAGTACACCGCCACCAGCATGATCGGCATGATCGCGCTCGCGGGCATCATCGTGCGCAACTCCATCCTGCTGGTGGATTTCATCCGGCTGCAGGTGCAGGCGGGCATGGAATTCAAGCAGGCCATCGTGCAGTCGGCCATCACGCGCGCGCAGCCGATCTTGCTCACCGGCGTGGCGGCAATGCTCGGCGCCTTCTTCATCCTGAGCGACCCGATCTTCAACGGCCTGGCGATCTCGCTGATCTTCGGCATCGCGGTCTCCACGGTGCTGACGCTGGTCGTCATTCCCCTGCTCTATTACGTGGCCTACCGCAAGCACCTGGACGTGGTGCGTGGCCAGGGAGAAGCCGCATGACCATCAAAACCATAGCTGCTCGCGCTTGCCCAGCAAGCGTCAGAGGCCGATTTGGCCTGAAATTCTGGCTGCCGCTCGCCGCTGCCCTGCTGCTGGCCCCAAGCGCGCACGCGCTCACGCTCACCCAAGCCTGGCAGGCGGCCGAGGGGCACGACCGCCAGCTCGCCGCCGCGCGCGCCGCCGCCGGCGTGGCCGAACCGCAGCGCCAGCAGGCGCGCGCGCTGTGGCGCCCGCAACTGGCGCTCACCGCCTCGGCAGGCCTCGCCGCCAGCGACACGAAGATGCGCGGCGCGCAGTTTTCCGCGCCCGGCCTGGGCAGCTCCAGCGGCGTGGATTTCGCTACCTCGATCCACGGCGGCGCGGCCACGCGCGTGGCCTTGCAGGCCAGCCAGCCGCTGTACAACCCGGCGCGCCGCGCCGAGCAGCATCAGCTCACGCTGCAAGCCGATCGCGCGCAGCTCGCGCTGCAAGCGGCCCGCCAAAGCGCCATGCTGCGCACCGCCAGCAGCTATTTGAATCTGGCGATGGCGCAAGAGAAACTGCGCGTGCTACAAGGCCAGATCCAGGCCGTGCAAAGCGCTGCGCAGGAAGCCCAAGACCGCTTTGACATCGGCGCCGCGCCCGTCACCGCGGTGCACGAGGCCGGCGCCGAACTGGCCCTGATCCAGGCGCAAGTCGCCGGCGCGCAGGCCGACATCACCACGCGCACCCGCGAACTGGCCGACATCACGGGCCTGCCGCCCGAGCGCCTCGCGGTGCAACTGCCCGCCAGCGCCAGCCCCGAGCCGCGCGCACTCGATCTCTGGCAGCAACTGGCCGAAGACACGAGCCTGGTGCTGCGCGAGCAGCAACTGCAAACACAACTGGCGCAGGCCGAGCTCGACAAATACGCTGCGGGCAGCCGCGCCAGCGTGGACCTGATCGCGCAGGCCGCGCACGATCGGCTCGATGGCCGAGGCGACTTCGGCGCTGCGCGCAACACCAGCCTGAACGCGATGGTGGGCGTGCAGCTCACGATCCCGATTTCCACCGGCGGCATGCGCTCGGGCCGCGAACAGGAAGCCGCCGCCCGCCTGGCTGCTGCACAGCAGCAGGAAGACGCCGCGCGCGAGCAACTGGCGCGCAGCATAGAGGCGGCATGGCTGGCAATGCACACCGGCGCACAGCAAACCCGCGCGCTGCAAGCGGCGCTGGACGCCAGCCGCCTGCGCGAGGACGCCACGCACACCGGCTACGAAACGGGCGAACGCACGCTGCTGGATGTTCTGCGTGCGCGCAACGACGTCGCCGCCACACGCCTGCAACTGGCGCAGGCGCGCGTGGGCACGCTGCTCGCGCGCCTGCAACTGGCCGAGCGCGCGGGGCAGCTCGACACCGCCGCGCTGCAAGACGCGAGCGCACCCCAACCCTGAAACACGCGCCCAGTCACACGCCCCTTTCAACCATCCACCAGGAGACAGACATGGCCCACATCGTGATTCTTGGCGCAGGCACCGGCGGCATGCCCGCCGCCTACGAATTGCGCGCGCTGCTGGACAAGACGCATCGCATCACCGTCGTCAACGCGGTCGATTACTTCCAGTTCGTGCCGTCCAACCCCTGGGTGGCCGTGGGCTGGCGCGAGCGCCAGGAAACGACAATGCCCATCGCGCCCAGTCTGGCCAAGAAAGGTATCGCCTTCATCGCGCAGCAGGTGGACCAGATCGACGCCGAGGGCAAGCTGCTGACGCTGGCCAACGGCGAGCAGCTGGCCTACGACTACCTCATCATCACCACCGGCCCCAAGCTCTCGTTCGACGAAGTGCCTGGCAGCGGCCCGCAGGGCGGGTACACGCAATCGATCTGCACCGTCGATCACGCGCAAGCCGCCTGGGCCGCCTACCAGCAATTTCTGCAAGACCCCGGCCCCGCGATCATCGGCGCGATGCCCGGCGCCTCGTGCTTCGGCCCGGCCTACGAGTTCGCCTTCATCTTCAACAAGGACCTGCAAAAGAGAAAGCTGCGCCACAAGGTGCCGCTGACCTTCGTCACCAGCGAGCCCTGGATCGGCCACATGGGGCTGGCGGGCGTGGGCGATTCCAAGACGCTGCTGGAGAGCGAGCTGCGCAGCTTCGACATCAAGTGGATCACCAACGCCAAGACCACGCGCGTGGAAGCGGGCAGGATGTTCGTCACCGAACTCGACGAAGCCGGCCAGCCCAAGAAGGAGCACGAGCTGCCCTTCAAGTTCAGCATGATGCTGCCCGCCTTCAAGGGCGTGGACGCGGTGGCTGCCGTCGAAGGCCTGTGCAACCCGCGCGGCTTCGTGCTGATCGACGAGTACCAGCGCAGCAAGAAGTACCGCAACATCTTCTCGGCCGGCGTGTGCGTCGCCATCCCACCGGTCGAGGTCACGCCCGTGCCCACCGGTGCGCCCAAGACCGGCTACATGATCGAGACCATGGTCTCGGCCATCTGCCACAACATCGCCGCCGAGCTTGCGGGCCGACCCGAGGACGCCACCGCCAAGGCCACCTGGAACGCGATCTGCCTAGCCGACATGGGCGACACCGGCGCCGCCTTCGTCGCGCTGCCGCAAATCCCGCCGCGCAACGTCAACTGGTTCAAGAAGGGCAAGTGGGTGCACCTGGGCAAGATCGCCTTCGAAAAATACTTCATGCACAAGATGAAGACCGGCTCGCCCGAACCGTTTTACGAGAAACACGTGCTCAAGGCCCTGGGCATAGAGCGGCTGGAGAAAACCCGGTGAACGCCTTGATGCCACCCGGCCGATGGATGTGCTTGAAAGGGTCAAGGCGCCGGGTTCATGATGCGCCATGCCCCACGGCGCTCCCAAACCGAGAAACACATGAGCACTCCTGAAATCGTCATCCTCGGCAGCGGCTTCGGCGCGCTGTCCACCGTGCGCGAGCTGCGGGCACGCCTGTGCACCGCGCCGATCACGCTCGTCTCACCGCTGGCCGAGCTGCACTACCTGCCCGGCATCATCTGGATTCCCGGCGGCAAACGAAAGCGCGAAGACCTCGTCGTGCCGCTCGCGCCCTTCTTCGAGCGCATGAAGGTGCGCCACGTCGCGGCCGAGGTCACGGGGCTGCAAGACCAGGGCCGCACCGTGCTCACCGGTACGGGTGAAAAAATCGCCAACGACGCGCTGGTGATCGCCACCGGCGGGCGCTTCATCAAGAAGCTGCCCGGCATAGCGCACGCCATCACGCCCTGCGAGGGCATCGCCGCCGCCGAGAAGATTCGCGAGCGCCTGAAGGCGATGAGCGGCGGCTCGATCGCGGTCGGCTTTTCCGGCAACCCCAAGGAGCCTGCGGCGGTGCGCGGCGGGCCGATGTTCGAATTTCTCTTCGCCATCGACACGCAATTGCGCCGCGAGGGTCGGCGCGAAAAATTCACGCTCACCTTCTTTCACCCCAAGACCGAGCCGGGCAAACGCCTGGGCGAGCAGGCCGTGCAAGGCATCCTCGCCGAGATGCGCCGCCGCGGCATTCAGACGCACCTGGGGCACAAGCCGCTGCGTTTCGAGGCGGACAAGGTGGTGACCGAGGGCGGCGAAATCCCCGCCGACCTGATCCTCTTCATGAGCGGCATGACCGGCAAGGCCTGGCTGGACGCGACCGCGCTGCCGCGCTCACCCGGCGGCCTGATCGCCGCCGACGCGCAATGCCGCGTGCAGGGCTGGCACAGGACTTACGTCGTCGGCGACGCCGGCAGCTTTCCCGGCCCCGACTGGGCGCCCAAGCAGGCCCACATGGCCGACCTGCAAGCGGCTGCCGCCGCGCAGAACCTGATCGACGCGCTGGCCGGCCGCCCGGAGACTGCCGGCTTCAAGGCCGAGCTGCTGTGCATCATCGACACGCTCGAGCAAGGCAAGCTGGTCTGGCGCACCGGGGCGCGTACCGTCTCGCTGCCCTGGCTGCGCCCCGCGCACTGGGCGAAGGCGCATTTCGAGCGGCGCTACCTCGAACGCTATCGCTGAGCGGCCCGCTCAAGACCCCATCTCCCGCGTCGATTGCATTTTTTTGTTGAAGGAGCACACCATGACCACCTGGAGAGTCACCCGCGCCGTAGCCGGCTTTTTCATCCTGCTCTCGCTCGCCCTGGGCATCCCGGGCAGCCCCGTCTTTGTGAGCCAGTGGTGGCTCGCATTCACCGCATTTGTCGGCCTGAACCTGCTGCAGAGCGCCTTTACGCAGTGGTGTCTGATGGCCAACATGCTCAAGAAGCTGGGCATCCAGCCCGGCTGCTGAACCGAAAGGAAGAACCATGTTGAACAATGTCGGCGGCATCGACCGCATCCTGCGCATCCTCGTGGGCATCGTGCTGATCGCCCTGGCCGCCACCGGTGTCGTGGGCTGGTGGGGCTATCTTGGCGTACTGCCGCTCGCTACCGGCCTGTTTCGCTTCTGCCCGGCCTACAGCCTGCTGGGCATACGCACCTGCCCGATGAAAAAGCCCGAGTGAAAGACGAGAACGCCGCCGCGGCCCGAGGCTGCGGCGGCGCAGGACTGCCGCGCAGGCCGACTCAGAAGCGGTAGGCCAGACCCACGCGCACCACCGGGAACCATTTGTACTTGCTGGCCTTGTCGTCCAGCGCCGCGCGCTCCTGGTCCAGCCGCCCCTGGGTCCAGCCCATGCCGGGCGAAGCCTGCAGGCTGGTGCGCACCGCGCCATAGCTGGCACCGAGATCGGCCGCAAACGACAGGCCGCTCGCCTTGGGCGAATAGCCCCAGCCCACGCCAAGATAAGGCCGCAGATTGCGCGTGTGGATGTCGCCGCGCACCCATTCGCCAGGCAGTATGGATTCGGCCCTGGCGTCCACCGCGATCTTGTCGCGCCCGAGAAAAAAGCCGCCGGTCAGGCGAAACTGCCCGGCAAGGAAATAGTCGCCGAACAAACCGACGGAGCTGAACTTGAGCTTGCCGTCGTAGTCGATGTGGCGCGTATGGATGTTGCGGCCATAGCTGAGGAAGTTCAGGTCGGCGCGCAGATTGAAGCCCTCGAAATGCTGCGCGTAGCCGACGGTAGCGCCGGTCGTGCCCAACTGGCCGTAGATCGTTTGCGCACCCGCGCCGCCCGCACCCGCGAGCGCCGCCACCGCCACCATGCCCATCCAGCGCTTCATGCCTGCCTCTCAACAAGAAATTGCAATTGTTTCAAAACGTCTGCAGTATAGGCGGGCACCGCGCAGGGCGCGCCGGGCGCGGCCCTATGTTGCCTTTTTGCGAAAGCCCGGATGCGGTCAATGTTGCAGTGCAAAAACCGCTTGGCCTAAAATGCAGGGCCATGTATGCCACGCTGTCACTCCGGCTGTACCCCGTCGCCCCGCACGGCGACCTGGCATGCGCGTTCACCACCAAAACCACGACCATCAAGAGCTGAACAGCTCCGGCATCGTCGTGCGCCCTCCTCCGGCCAGACGAGCCGGGGCAAGAAAACAGCGCCTGACGGTGCTTCTATTTTTTGAAAGGGCAGAGCAATGGGCAAGCAACTGGTAGGTCTCGTCGGCTGGCGCGGCATGGTCGGCTCCGTGCTGATGGACCGCATGCAGGCCGAGGGCGACTTCGAGCTGATCGAGCCGGTCTTCTTCTCCACCTCCAACGCCGGCGGCAAGGCGCCCGCGATGGCGCGCACGCACACCCAGCTCAAGGACGCGAACGACATCGCCGAGCTCGCCCAGTGCGACATCGTCATCACCTGTCAGGGCGGCGACTACACCAAGGAAGTGTTCCCGAAGCTGCGGGCCAGCGGCTGGCAGGGGCACTGGATCGACGCCGCCAGCGCGCTGCGCATGCAGAGCGACGCGGTCATCGTTCTGGACCCGGTCAACGAGGGACTGATCAAGGACAAGCTCGCCGCGGGCGGCAAGAACTGGATAGGCGGCAACTGCACCAATTCCATCCTGCTCATGGGCATGGTCGGTCTGTTCAAGGCAGACCTGGTCGAATGGGTCAGCTCCATGACCTACCAGGCGGCCTCGGGCGGCGGCGCCAACCACATGCGCGAGCTGCTCAAGGGCATGGGCGTGATCCACGCTGCGGTGCAGGATGAGCTGGCCACGCCGGCGTCGGCCATCCTGGAGATCGACCGCAAGGTCGCCCAGACCATACGCGAAGACGTGCCGCGCGAATTCTTCGGCGCTCCTCTGGCCGGCGGCCTGATCCCCTGGATCGACTCGCAACTGGACAACGGCCAGTCCAAGGAAGAATGGAAGGGCCAGGCCGAGGTCAACAAGATCCTGGGCACGAGCGCGCCAATTCCGGTCGACGGCCTGTGCGTGCGCATCGGTGCGATGCGCTGCCATTCGCTGGCGCTCACGCTCAAGCTCAAGAAGGACTTGCCGCTGGCGGAGGTCGAATCGCTGATCCGCGGCGGCAACCCCTGGGTGCGCTTCGTGCCCAACGAGCGCGAGCGCAGCGTGCATGAACTCACGCCCGCTGCGGTCACCGGCGGCCTGGACATCGCGGTCGGGCGCGTGCGCAAGCTCAACCTCGGGCCCGAGTACGTCTCTGCCTTCGTGGTGGGCGACCAGTTGCTCTGGGGCGCGGCCGAGCCGCTGCGGCGCATGCTGCGCATCCTGCTGGCCGCCTGAGCGCGCCAGGGCCTGCCCGAAGGGGCGGCGGCGCGGTGGGACGGCGCCGCGCCCGCTTGTTGCCAGTTGCCAACAGGCGATGCGACAAAATGGCACAAAAGGTCTGAAAAAAAGCTGAACCGCATCCTCAGCTTGTCAGTGCAACACATTGATGCTAAGGTGCTTTCAACCGTCATCAGGGGCTTTTGCGCTCCTGTTTTCAAAGCGCAAGGCAACCAACAGACACACAACGCAGACTGCCGCACCCATGCATCGCTGGAACCTTTCCCTCCTGGCCACTGCGGCCGCCCTCACCACGGGCCTGTACGTCTCCACCGCCAGCGCGCTGACCCTCGGCAAGGTCACGGTTCAGTCTGCCCTGGGCGAGCCCTTGCGCGCCGAAGTGGCGCTGCCGCGCATCACGCCCGCCGAAGCCGAATCGCTGCGCGTGCGCATGGCCAGCCCCGAGGTCTTCCGCGCCCAGGGCCTGGAGTTCTCCCCGGCGGTCCATGGCATCCGCCTCGAGCTCAAGCAGCAAGCCCAGGGCGCCATGGTGTTGCAGTTGAGCAGCGACCGCGCGGTGAGCGACCCCTTCATCGACCTGGTGATCGACGCCGCCTGGAACGCCGGCCACATCGTGCGCAGCTACACCCTGCTGTTCGACCCGCCGGCGCTGCGCCGCCCGTCGGCGCCTGCGCCCCTGGCCGCCCAGACCGGCGAAGCCGGCGCGAGCGGCGCGCAATCGGCCGCCGTGCCCAGCCCCAGCGCGGCGCCCGCACCGCTGCCTGCCGCCAGACCCCAGGCTGCTGCGCCGGCGTCCGCCCCCGCGCGCGCACCCGCCGCCGAGAGCGCGGCGCGCGAGGTCACGGTACATGCCGGCGACACCGCAGGCGCCATCGCCAGCGCCCACCGGCCCAGCGGCGTCTCGCTCGACCAGATGCTGCTGGCCTTGCTGCGCGCCAACCCCGAGGCCTTCATCGACGGCAACGTCAACCGCCTGCGCGCAGGCGCGGTGCTGCAACTGCCGGGCAAGGAAGCGGCTCAGGCCACGTCCGCCGCCCAGGCGCGCAAGATCATCGCGGCGCAGATCCACGACTTCAATGCCTTCCGCCAGCGCCTGGCCGGGGCCGCGCCCAGCGCCGGCGTGCCGTCGGCCACGCGCGCCGACAGCGGCAAGGTGCAGACCGAGGTGGCCGAGAGCAAGCCCGAAGCCGCCCAGACCGACAAGCTGACGCTGAGCAAGGGCGAGGCCGCGGCCAAGGCGGCGGACGACGCCAAGACCGCCGAGAGCCGCCAGACGCAGGAGACATCGGCGCGTCTGGCCGAACTCTCGCGCAACGTCGCCGAGCTGCAGAAGCTGGGCAATGGTGCGGATGCAGCCCCTGCCGAATCCGCCGCACCTGCGACCACGGCGCCGGCTGCAGACAGCGCCTCGGCGGCCAGCACGCCGGCGACCGCCGCGCCGGCAGATTCAAGCGCCGCCGCACCGGCCGCGGACGGCACTGCCGAGCTCACCGCGCCGCCGGCCCTGGCCGCTGCCGCCACCGAACCCGCCACTGAACCCGCCGCCGCTCCAGCACCCGAACCCGCGCCGGCGCCAGAACCCGCGCCCGCGCCGCAAGCGGCCACGCCCGCAGCGCCGCCCGCGCAGCCCGCAGCCGAACCCAGTCTGCTCGACGAACTCACGCAAGACCCGCTGATGACGGGCGGCGCCCTGGCGCTGCTGCTCTTGCTGCTGGGTTGGGCCGGCTACCGCTGGCAGCAGGGCCGGCGCAACCCGCAAAACCCCGAGACCACCTTTGCCGACGACGCCGACCACCCCGACTCTTTCTTTGCCGAAAGTGGCGGCCAGGAGGTGGACACCACCAGCAGCGACCTGAACACCGGCTCCACCTCCACGCTCTACTCCCCGAGCCAGCTCGACCAGATTGGCGACGTGGACCCGGTGGCCGAGGCCGACGTCTACCTCGCCTATGGCAAAGACCCCGAGGCCGAAGCCATCCTCAAGGAAGCGGCGCTGCTGCATCCGCAGCAGGTGGCCATTCCGGCAAAGCTGGCCGAGATCTACGCCAAGCGCCAGGACCGCGTAGGCCTGGAAGCGGCCGCGCGCCAGGTGCGCGAGCTCAGCCAGGGCCAGGGCGCCGAATGGGAGCGCGTGCAGCGCCTGGGCGCAGAGCTCGACGGCAACAACCCGCTCTACCGCACCCTGCCCGTAGCCGCCGCCGCAGCTGCCGGCACCGCAAGCGCGCAGGCGCCTGCCGCCGCCCCGCAGGTGCGCGAACCGGCGCTGGCCGGCATCGATGCGCCCGAACTCAGCGCGCCGCCCACTGCCCCGGCGGCACCGGCGCCCGACTCGGTGTTGCCCGAAATCGACCTGGATCTGGACCTGGACAGCGGCGCCTCCGCGCCCGCACCCCTGCAGGCCGATGCCGGCTCCAGCTTCGCCGCCGCGGCCGAAGCGGCGCGTGCCCGCGATGCAGAAAGGGCTGCGGACACCGTGCCCCAGGTGCTCACCACCGTGCCGGCCGCGCTGGCGCCAGCGCCCGTACAGGCCCCCTCGCCGGCGCCAGACGATCTCGGCCACACGCTGGACTTCCCGACCGACGACCTGGCGCTGGCCGAATCCGGCCCCATGCCGCTCTCCAAGCATGAAGACACAGGCACCGAGCCGGCCGCGCTGGAATTCGATCTGGGCGAGCTGTCGCTGGACCTGAGCCAGCCTGCCAGCCCGGCCATCGACATCAGCGCCGCCGCCCCGGCCGCTCCTGCAGAGCCGCTGCCCAGCGACCCGCTGGCCACCAAGCTCGCGCTGGCCGAGGAGTTCAAGGCCATAGGCGACAGCGAAGGCGCACGCGCATTGGTCGAAGAGGTCATCGCCCAGGCCGACGGTGAGCTCAAGGCCAGGGCCGAGCGCATGCTCGGCGCGCTGGACTGAGCGCAGCGCGGCGCCGCTGCGGGCAGCGCCCCGCGCGCCGCGCCGGTGCGGGCACCGTGGGCCAGCAGGCATGCGCATCGCTCTGGGCGTAAGTTACAACGGTCAGGCCTACCAGGGCTGGCAGAGCCAGCCTTCGGGGCGCACCGTGCAAGACCACCTGCAAGCGGCACTCACCCGCTTTGCCACCGTGCCCGTCGCCACGCTGTGCGCCGGGCGCACCGATGCCGGCGTGCACGCGCTGATGCAGGTAGTGCACTTCGATACCGACATCGAGCGCCCCGAGTTCGCCTGGGTGCGCGGCACCAACCGCTTCTTGCCACCCGACGTGGCGGTGCAATGGGCGCGGCGGGTGCCAGACGCCTTCCATGCGCGCGCCTGCGCCGTTGCGCGCCGCTATGCCTATGTGCTGCTGCAGTCGCCCGTGCGTCCCAGCGTGGAAGCCGGGCGCGTCGGCTGGGTGTTTCAGCCGCTGGCGCTCGCAGCCATGCAGGAAGCCGCCGGCTACCTGATCGGCGAGCACGACTTCAGCGCGTTTCGCGCCGCCGGCTGCCAGGCCAGGAGCCCGGTCAAGCGCCTGCAGCGCATCGACATTTCCCACCGCGCCGCCCTGCAGCCGGCCGACACCGGCGCCCAAGGCTGCCCCACGGGCTACTGGCGCTTCGAGTTCGAAGGCAGCGCCTTCCTGCACCACATGGTGCGCAACATCATGGGCTGCCTCATCGCCATAGGCCAGGGCGCGCGGCCGGCGCACTGGATGCAGGAGCTGCTGCAGGCGCGCTCGCGCAGCATGGCGGCGCCGACCTTCATGGCCGACGGGCTGTATTTTCTTGGGCCGGTGTACGAGCGCGTCTGGGGTCTGCCCGATCGCGCGCCTGCGTATGATTGGCTGCCATGAGCGCCAGCCCGACGCATGCCACGACAACACGCACCCGCATCAAGATCTGCGGCCTGACCCGCGAAGCCGATGTGGACGCCGCCGTGGCCCTGGGCGTCGATGCGATCGGCTTCGTGCTCTACCGCGCCAGCCGGCGCTGCGTCACGCCCGAGCGCGCCGCCGAGCTGGCTGCCCGCCTGCCGCCCCTGGTCACGCCAGTGCTGCTTTTCGTCAATGCGTCTGCTTCTGAAACAATAGCTGCTTGCGCATGCGTACCGGGCGCTACAGCCCAATTTCATGGTGATGAATCGCCCGAAGACTGCTGGCAGGCCAGCGCCGGCGGACGCACTCCCTACCTGCGCGCAGCGCGCATTCCGGGCGGCGCCGCCGCCGGGCGCTTTGACCTCGTAAAATACGCCCACGATCACTCCCGCGCCCGTGCCATCCTGCTGGATGCCCAAACCCCAGGCTATGGCGGGGGCGGCAAAACATTCCCTTGGTCACTGCTGCCACCCTACGTCGACGCTCACCTCGTTTTGTCTGGTGGGCTCACACCTGCCAACGTGGGCGATGGCATCAGGGCAGTGCGCCCGCGTTGCAGGACGCTGGCCGTTGACGTGAGCTCCGGCGTGGAGCTTGAAGGCCCTGACGGCAAGCCCGTACACGGCATCAAGGACGCCGGCAAGATGGCCCGCTTCGTCGCCGCCGTGCGTGCGGCCGACGCAGCCTGACCCCCAAGAATCAAATGTTGCAATACGACCAACCCGATACCCGTGGCCATTTCGGCCCCTATGGCGGCAGTTTCGTCAGTGAAACCCTGACGCACGCCATCGACGAGCTGCGCGCCGCCTACGCGCGCTACCAGAACGACCCCGACTTCATCGCGGAATTTCGCAGCGAACTCGCGCACTACGTCGGCCGCCCCTCGCCGGTCTACCACGCGGCGCGCATGAGCCGCGAGCTCGGCGGCGCGCAGATTTACCTCAAGCGCGAAGACCTCAACCACACCGGCGCGCACAAGATCAACAACGTGATCGGCCAGGCGATGCTCGCGCGGCGCATGGGCAAGCCGCGCATCATCGCCGAGACCGGCGCGGGCCAGCACGGCGTGGCCACGGCCACGATCTGCGCGCGCTACGGTCTGGAGTGCGTGGTCTACATGGGCGCCGAAGACGTCAGGCGCCAGAGCCCCAACGTCTATCGCATGCAGCTCCTGGGCGCGCGCGTGGTGCCGGCGGAAAGCGGCAGCCGCACGCTCAAGGACGCGCTCAACGAGGCCATGCGCGACTGGGTGGCGAACGTGGACAACACCTTCTACATCATCGGCACCGTGGCCGGCCCCCACCCCTACCCGATGATGGTGCGCGACTTTCAAAGCGTGATCGGCACCGAATGCCTCACGCAGATGCCCGAGCTGCTCGGCCCCGGGCGCCAGCCCGATGCCGTCCTCGCCTGCGTGGGCGGAGGCAGCAACGCCATGGGCATCTTCTACCCCTACATCGCGCATGAGGCGGTGCAGCTGATCGGCGTCGAGGCCGCGGGCCAGGGGCTCGATTCGGGCAAGCATTCGGCCAGCCTGGAGCGCGGCAGCCCCGGCGTGCTGCACGGCAACCGCACCTACATCCTGCAGGACGACAAGGGCCAGATCACCGAGACGCACTCGATCAGCGCCGGGCTCGACTACCCCGGCGTCGGCCCCGAACACGCCTGGCTGCAGGACACCGGGCGCGCGCGCTACGTGGGCATCACCGACGATGAGGCGCTCGCGGCCTTTCACCACCTGTGCCGCACCGAAGGCATCATCCCGGCGCTGGAATCGAGCCACGCGCTGGCCTATGCGATGCAACTGGCGCCGACCATGTCGCCCGAACAAGCCATTCTCGTGAACCTCTCTGGCCGCGGCGACAAGGACATAGGCACGGTGGCCGACCTGGCCGGCGGCGAATACTTCGACCGGCCAAGCCAGCAGGGCGCCACGGTCAAGGGGGCCCGCGCATGAGCCGCATTGCCGACACCTTCGAAGCCCTGCAGGCCAAGGGCCGCAAGGCGCTGATTCCATACGTCACGGCGGGCTTTCCGTTTGCCGACATCACGCCCGCGCTGATGCACGGCATGGTCGAAGCGGGCGCCGACGTGATCGAGCTGGGCGTGCCGTTTTCCGATCCCATGGCCGACGGCCCGGTGATCCAGAAGGCCGGGGAAAAGGCCTTGCAACTGGGCATAGGCCTGGCCGAGGTGCTGGAGATGGTGCGGCTCTTTCGCCAGCGCAACAGCACGACGCCGGTGGTGCTCATGGGCTATGCCAACCCGGTGGAGCGCTACGAGCAGCAGCGCGGCCCGGGCAGCTTTGCGCGCGACTGCGCCGCCTGCGGCGTGGACGGCGTGCTCGTCGTCGATTACCCGCCCGAGGAATGCGAGCAGTTCGGCGCCGAGCTGCGCCGCAGCGGCATCGACCTGATCTTCCTGCTTGCGCCCACCTCCACGCCCGAGCGCATGCAGCAGGTAGCGCGCGTGGCCAGCGGCTATGTCTACTACGTCTCGCTCAAGGGCGTGACCGGCTCGGGCGCGCTCAAGACCGAAGAAGTGGCGGCCATGCTGCCGCGCATCCGCGAGCACGTGAAGATTCCGGTCGGCGTGGGCTTTGGCATACGCGACGCGCAAACCGCCCGGGCCATCGCCAGCGTGGCCGATGCCGTGGTCATGGGCAGTCGCATCATCGAGCTCGTCGAAGACCAGCCGCATGAACGCGTCGTCGGGGTCACCATCGACTTCCTGCGCCAGATCCGCAAGGCACTGGACGCCTGAATACCTGGGCCGCCCGCGGCCCATACCGAAGGAAACCACCATGTCCTGGCTTGAAAAACTCCTGCCTTCCAAGATCCAGCCCACCGACCCGGCCGAGCGCCGGCAAATGCCCGAAGGCTTGTGGATCAAGTGCCCGAGTTGCGATACCGTGCTCTACAAGACCGACCTGGAGCACAACCACAACGTCTGCCCCCACTGCGGCCACCATCACCGCATCGGCGCGCGTGCGCGGCTCGACGCCTTCCTGGACGCCGAGGGGCGCTACGAGATCGGCCAGGAAGTCATACCGGTGGACGCGCTCAAGTTCAAGGACAGCCGCAAATACCCCGAGCGCCTGAAAGAGGCGCTGGAGCACACCGGCGAGACCGATGCGCTCGTGGTCATGGGCGGCGCGGTCAAGAGCATCAGTCTGGTGGCCGCGGCCTTCGAGTTCGACTTCATGGGCGGCTCCATGGGCTCGGTCGTCGGCGAGCGCTTTGCGCGCGGCGTGGAAAACGCCATCGAGCAGAAGGTACCCTTCATCTGCTTTACCGCCACCGGCGGCGCACGCATGCAAGAGGGCCTGCTGTCGCTGATGCAGATGGCCAAGACCAATGCCGCACTCACCCGCCTGGCCAAGAAGGGCTTGCCCTACATCAGCGTGCTCACCGACCCGACCATGGGCGGCGTCTCGGCCGGCTTTGCCTTCATGGGCGACATCGTGATCGCCGAACCCGGCGCGCTGATCGGCTTTGCCGGGCCGCGCGTGATCGAGTCCACGGTGCGCGTGACCTTGCCCGAAGGCTTTCAGCGCGCCGAATTCCTGCAAAGCAAGGGCGCGGTGGACATGATCGTCGACCGCCGCCAGCTGCCGGCCACCGTGGCCCGGCTGCTGGCCATGCTGCAACGCCTGCCTGCAGACGCCATCGCCTGATCTCAAAAACAATAGCTGCCAGCGCTTTACTGACGGTCTCTAGAGCCGTATTTCATCAAAACAAGGAAGCGGCCTGGAGGTTCCCCAGGACGATCAGGAGCACCTGCAGTATCAGCAGCGCCACCAGCGGCGAGAAATCCAGCCCCTGGGGCTGCGGCAGCACGCGGCGCAGCGGCGCGAGCAAGGGCTCGGCAAGGCGCGCGACCACGCCGGCAATCGGCGAATGGTTGGGCACCCAGCTCAGCACGGCATGCAAGATGATGAGGCCGATCAGCCCGAGGATGGCCACGCGCACGATGCCAAACAGCACCAGCAACACCAGGCCGCCCAGGCCCGCGCCCGCCCAGAGCATCAGCACCAGGTATTGCACCGCCTGGGCCAGCACCGCCGCCAGCAGGCTTGCCACGTCCCAGCGGCTGCGCGGCGCCAGCAGCCGGCGCAGCGGCAGCACCAGCCAGTCGCTGAGCGCCAGCACCGCCTGCCCGACCGGGTTGCCAAACGGCAGTTGCAGGCGCTGCATGTACACGCGCAGCAGACAGGCGCCGGTGACCACGCTGGCGACAACGTCCAGCAGAAATGAAAAGATCTGGTAGAGCATGGGGCGGTGCGGCGGAGTGGGGCAAGGGGCGTACCATCATGCCACGGGGTGACCGGGTCGCGCTGGTCAGCGCGCGGGCCGTCGGGCACTGCAGCGGCCGCAGAGAAAGACCCCCGGGCGCAGGTTAACCCTCTTGCCAAAGCTCGGCCAACGATTAATCTAGTCGGACTTGCCGGCGCACACACAGCGCGCGGCACCCTCGAATCAACCTGTCCGAGAAGGTTTACATGAAGCTTCGCATGCGCCTACGCACGGCGTTGACGGCTCTTGCCGCAACCGCCTTTACGTTCACGGTCCAGGCCCAGATCAAGATCGCCATCGTCATACCGGCCAGCGGGCCACTTACCAAGACCGGCGACATGATTACCCAGGGCGTGAATACCGCCGTCGAACTAGTCAACGCGGCGGGCGGCATCAACGGAAAGCAGGTGCAGACCACCGTGTACGACGATGGCTGCGACCCCAAGCAGAGCCCCAAGGTGGCCAACCGGGTGCTTGACGACAAGATCCACTACATCGTCGGCCCGCTGTGCTCGGGCGCAACCATAGCGGCAGCGCCGATCTACAACAGCCAGCGCGTCGTGGCAGTCACGCCCTCGGCCACCTCGCCGGCGCTCACCGACGGTAACGACTACCACTACATCTTTCGCACCATAGGCCCGGACAATGAACAAGGGGCGGTCGCCGCGCGCTTCATCATCGACAAGCTCAAGCCGCGCAAGGTGGCCATGCTGCACGACAAGCAGGCCTATGGCCGCGGCATCGTCAACACCGCACGCAAGATCCTCGGGCGCGAGGGCGTGGACGTGGCCATGTACGAAGGCATCACCCCCGGGCTCAAGGACTACTCCGACGTGATTGACCGGCTGCGCGCAGCCGGTGTCGATTTCGTCTACTTCGGCGGCTACCACAACGAGATGGGGCTGTTGATGCGCCAAGCGCGTGAAGCGGGCCTGAACATGCGCATGATGGGCCCCGAGGGCGTGGCCAACGACGAGATCAACTCGATCGGCGGCGACGCGGTCGAGGGCATGCTGGTGACGCTGCCGGCGGATTTTTCCGCCGTCGCGCGCAACGCGGCCATCGTCAAGGCCTTCAAGGACAAGAAGCGCGACCCTTCGGGCGCCTTCCAGCTCACCTCCTACGCCGCCGCGCAGGTCATCATGGACAGCATCAAGGCGGTAGGCGACGACCCCACGCTCGTGGCCGAGCACATGCACAAGAGCACCTTCCAGACCCCGCTGGGCCCCACCAGCTGGAAAGCCAATGGCGACCTGACGGCCTTCGAGTTCCAGGTCTTCGAATGGCACAAGGACGGCAGCAAGACCCTGGTCAAGTAAATCGGCGCGCCACCCGGCACGCCGGGGCGGGCGGATTTTCGCGAGGCCGGCAGCAAAGCCGCCCTCCTGGCCTCCTAGAATCGGCGGTTTTCATCACCGCAGGCCCGCGCCTGCCCTGAACCGGCGCCCCGCACCGCGCGGCGGCGCCCCATTTCGCCATGCAAACCACCGATTCCGCCGCCGCCCCCTCCGGGCTTGATGAAAGCCAGCTGATTGCCGAGCGCAAGGACAAGCTCCGGCTGCTGCGCGAGCGCCAGGCGCAGGGGTTGGGCGTGGCTTTTCCCAACGATTTCAAGCCCGACCAGCACGCGGCCGAGCTGCAGCAGCGCTACGGCGAAAGGGAGGACGCCGAGCTGCAGGCGCAGGCGGTGCAGGTGAGCGTGGCCGGGCGCATGATGCTCAAGCGCGTGATGGGCAAAGCCAGTTTTGCCACGCTGCAGGACGGCTCGCTGGGCACGACCGGCGGGCGCATCCAGTTGTACATCACGCGCGATGCGCTGGGCGAAGAGCTCTACGCCGACTTCAAGCGCTGGGATCTGGGCGACATTCTTGGCGCCAGTGGCACGCTGATGAAGACGCGCACCGGCGAGCTGTCCATCAAGGTGAGCGCGCTGCGCCTGCTGACCAAGAGCCTGCGCCCGCTGCCGGACAAGTTCCACGGCATGCAGGACCAGGAGATGAAGTACCGCCAGCGCTACCTCGACCTGATGACCGACGAGGCCGCGCGCCGGCGCTTCATCGCGCGCAGCCAGGCGGTCTCGGGCATTCGCGCCTTCATGGTCGAGCACGGCTTCCTGGAGGTGGAAACGCCCATGCTGCACCCCATTCCCGGGGGCGCCAACGCCAAGCCCTTCGTCACGCACCACAACGCGCTGGATCAGGAGATGTACCTGCGCATCGCGCCCGAGCTCTACCTCAAGCGCCTGGTGGTCGGCGGCTTCGAGCGCGTGTTCGAGATCAACCGCAACTTCAGGAACGAAGGCATCTCGGTGCGCCACAACCCAGAGTTCACCATGATGGAGTTCTACGCCGCCTACTGGAACTACCGCGACCTGATGGACTACACCGAACAGTTGCTGCGCGACGCCGCGCTCAAGGCCACCGGCACGCTGCAGCTCACTTATGGCGGGCGCCCGGTGGACCTGGCCGCGCCGTTTGCGCGCATGACGATACGCGAGGCCATCGTGGCGCACACCGACGCGGGCGCGGGCGTGGACGACGCGCAGTGGCTGATCGCGGCGCTGCGCAAGCTCGGCCTCAAGGAAGAAAAAGACCAGCTCTCGCGCCGCTCGCTGGCCAGCCTGCAGGTGCTGTACTTCGAGGAAACGGTGGAAGAAAAGCTCTGGCAGCCGACCTTCATCATGGAGCATCCGACCGAGATCTCGCCGCTGGCGCGCGCCAACGACGAGCGCCCCGAGGTGACCGAGCGCTTCGAGCTCTACATCACCGGGCGCGAGATGGCCAACGGCTTTTCCGAGCTCAACGACGCGCAAGACCAGGCTGCGCGCTTTGCCGCCCAGGTACAGGCCAAGGACGCCGGCGACGAAGAGGCGATGTACTTCGACCACGATTTCGTGCGCGCACTGGAGTACGGCCTGCCGCCCACCGGCGGCTGCGGCATAGGCATAGACCGATTGATGATGCTGCTCACCGACAGCGCGAGCATCCGCGACGTGATCCTGTTCCCGGCCCTGCGCCGCGAGCAGTAAGAGGCCGAGGCCGCAGCCATGCTGGCACGCCTGAAGGCCACGCTGCCGCCGTGGATGCACGACTGGCTGGAGTTCATCGTGCCCACGGTGCAGATCCTGCTGATCGTGCTGGTGGCGCTGGCGCTGCACCATGCGCTGCGCCGGCTGATCCTGCGCGCCGGCGACCACTACCAGTTTCCGCACGAGCTCGTCAAGCCGATCAATGCGCTGCTGCGCCTGCTGATCCTGGGCGGCGCCTTCCTGCTGGTGCTCGAGCGCCTGGGCGTGTCGGCCGGCGTGCTCTGGAGCGCCCTCACCGGCTTTGCGGCCGTGGGCGCAGTGGCCTTCTTTGCCGCCTGGAGCGTGCTGTCCAACATCTTCTGCGCCTTCCTGATCTTCATGGTGGGGCCGTTTCGCGTGGGCGACCACGTGGAGTTGCTCGACACCAACACGGAAAAACCCGGACCCCTGGGCAAGGTGGTGGACATCAATCTGCTCTACACCACGCTGCAGGACGCCAGCCCCGGCCAGGAGCCGCGCCTGCTGCAGATTCCGAATGCGCTGGTCTTCCAGCGGGTGCTCAGGCGCTGGCCGGCCGGCGGCCCGCAGCCGCAGCCCGTGCAGACCCTGCAGCCGCCGCCGGTCCGCGACCCTCTTTAACAGAAAAATTCACGCAAAACCCGCGGCCGACATCAGGTTTTCCCGATGGTCAAACGGTCGCAAACGGTTAACCTTGTCCCTCTCGCAGGCGCTTACCGGCGTCGCAGAGATTTTTCACTTCTACCAATTTGAAAAGAGACTCCATGAAATTCCGCTTGCATACCCTGGTGGGTGCGATTGGCCTGGCCAGTGCATCGCTGATGTTCCCCGCGCACGCGCAGGTCAAGATCGCCATGGTGATCCCGGCCACCGGCCCGCTCACCCAGTACGGTGACATGATCAAGGAAGGCGTGCTCACCGCCGTGGAAATCGTGAACGCTGCCGGCGGCATCAATGGCAAGAAGGTCGAAACCGTGGTGGTTGACGACGCCTGCGAACCCAAGCAAGGACCGGTTGCCGCCAACCGCGTGGTCAACGACAAGATCCACTACGTCGTCGGCCCGGTCTGCTCGGGTGCCTCGATTGCCGCCGCACCGATCTACAACAACGAAGGCGTGGTCGTGGTCACGCCCTCGGCCACCTCGCCCGCGCTGACGGACGGCAAGAACTTCCACTACATCTTCCGCACCATCGGCCGCGATGACCAGCAGGGTCCGTCCGCCGCCAAGTTCATCATCGAGAAGATCAAGCCGACCAAGGTTGCGGTGCTGCACGACAAGCAGTCCTATGGCCAGGGCATCGCCTCTGCGGTGCGCGACGACCTGAAGAAGGCCGGCGTGGACGTGGCACTGTTCGAAGGCATCAACGCCGGCGACAGCGACTACTCCGCCGTCATCACCAAGCTCAAGAGCGCGGGCGTGGACTTCGTCTACTACGGCGGCTACCACCCCGAAATGGGTCTGCTGCTGCGCCAGGCCGGCGAGCAAGGCCTGAAGGTCAAGCTCATGGGCCCCGAGGGCGTGGGCAACCCCGAGATCAACGCGATTGCCGGCCCGGCCGTCGAAGGCATGCTGCTGACGCTGCCCGCCGACTTTGCCTCCAACCCCAAGAACGCTGCGGTGGTCAAGGCCTTCAAGGACAAGAAGCGCGACGCTTCGGGCGCCTTCCAGCTGACCTCCTATGCCGCTGCCCAGGTGATTCTGGACAGCGTCAAGGCCGTGGGCGACGATGCCAAGAAGGTGGCCGACCACATGCACGCCACCACCTTCGAAACGCCGCTGGGCGCCACCAGCTGGGATGCCAAGGGCGACCTGAAGTCCTTCGAGTTCCAGGTCTTCGAGTGGCACAAGGACGGCTCCAAGTCCCTCGTGAAGTAAGCCTGGCCACAGGCTGAGCGCCGCCGCCGTGCTGCAGTGCATACCGCTGCAGCACCGTCAGGCGGCGCTGCCGTATTTGCTCCCTAGAGTGCGCACCATGGCCGTGCGCGCTTTGCCCGAGGGCCTCCATGTCTGATTTCCTACCCCAGCTGCTGCAGCAGCTCTTCAATGGCCTGTCGCTCGGCGCCATCTATGCGCTGATCGCCATCGGCTACACGATGGTCTACGGCATCATCGGCATGATCAACTTCGCACACGGCGAGATCTACATGATCGGCGCCTACGTCGGGCTGGTCACGCTGTCCGCCGTGGGCGTGCAAAGCGGCCTGCCGGTGTGGCTGGTGATCACGCTGATGCTGCTGGTCGCGGTGCTGGTCACCGCCGTCTACGGCTACGTGGTCGAGCAGCTCGCGTACAAGCCGCTGCGCGGCAGCCCGCGCCTGGTGCCGCTGATCTCTGCCATCGGCATGTCCATCTTCCTGCAGAACTGGATGGCGCTGGGCCAGGGCGCGCGCGACATGGCGGTGCCCGCGCTGATTCCCGGCGCGATGCGCTTTGGCGGCGAGGGCGGCGGCTTCGAGATTTTCATTCCCTATGCCCGCGTGCTGGTGATCGCCGTCACCGTGGTGCTCATGGTCTTGCTCACGCTGTACATCCGCAACTCGCGCATGGGCCGCGCCAGCCGCGCCTGCTCGCAGGACATGCACATGGCCAATCTGCTGGGCATAGACACCAACCGCGTGATCTCTTTTACCTTCGTCCTGGGGGCGATACTGGCGGCCGTCGGCGGCGTGCTGATCGCCCTGGCCGTGGGCAAGCTCAACCCCTTCATCGGTTTCATCGCCGGCATCAAGGCCTTCACCGCGGCCGTGCTCGGCGGCATAGGCAGCATCCCCGGCGCCATGCTCGGCGGCGTGATCCTGGGCATTGCCGAGACCCTGGCCGCAGCCTACATCTCGTCCGAATACAAGGACATCGTCGCCTTCGCGCTGCTGGTGCTGATCCTGATGTTCCGCCCCACCGGGCTGCTGGGCAAACCCGAAGTGGAGAAAGTCTGATGGCAAGCACCGCATCCTCCACCGACGTGCGCGGCGCGCTGCGCGGCGCCATCGTCGCGACCGTGCTCGCGGCGATCGTGCTGCTGCCCTCGTTCACGCTGCACCTGGAGCGCGCCGGCGCGCGCACCACGCTGGTGCCCAACTGGTCCACCCTGCTCTGGGGGTGCCTCGCAGTCTTCGTGGTGCAATTTTTGCGCCCGCTGGTGTTCCCGCGCCTGCCGACGCTGAAATTGCCTGCGCTACCCAGCTTCGAGCCAGGCCAGCACCGCGTGCTGGTGCTGGCGGTGCTGATGGCCGCCGTGATCTGGCCCTTTTTTGGCGGGCGCAATTCGGTGGACATCGCCACGCTCACGCTGATCTACGTGATGCTGGGCCTGGGCCTGAACATCGTCGTCGGCTTTGCCGGGCTGCTGGACCTGGGCTTCGTCGGCTTTTACGCTACCGGCGCCTACACCTTCGCCATGCTCTACCACTGGGCGGGCTGGAGTTTCTGGGAGGCGCTGCCGCTGACCGGCGCGGTCTCGGCCTTCTTCGGCTTCATCCTGGGTTTTCCGGTACTGCGCCTGCGCGGCGACTACCTGGCCATCGTGACCTTGGGTTTTGGCGAAATCATCCGCCTGCTGCTGGTCAACCTGGTGGACTTCACCGGCGGGCCCGACGGCATCGCCGGTCTGCCCAAGCCGACGGTGTTCGGCCTGCCGATGACGCGCAACCCCACGGTGGAAGGCGGCACCACCTTCCACCAGTTCTTCGGCATCGAGTTCAACACCATGCACATGGTGATCTTTCTCTACCTGATGGCGCTGCTGCTCGCCTGCATCACGCTGTATATCAGCAACCGCCTGATACGCATGCCCATAGGCCGCTCCTGGGAGGCGCTGCGCGAAGACGAGATCGCCTGCCGCTCGCTTGGCATGAGCCCGATGAAGATCAAGCTCTCGGCCTTCACGCTCGGGGCCATGTTCGCGGGCTTTGGCGGCGCCTTCTTCGCCGCGCGCCAGGGCATCGTCAACCCCGAATCCTTCACCTTCATCGAATCGGCGCTGATCCTGGCCATCGTGGTGCTCGGCGGCATGGGCTCGCAGCTCGGGGTGATCGTCGCGGCCATCGTGCTCACCGTGCTGCCCGAGTTCGCGCGTGAATTTTCCCAGTACCGCATGCTGATCTTCGGCTTCGTGATGATCGTGATGATGGTCTGGCGCCCGCAGGGCCTGCTGCCGATGAAGCGCCACCAGGTGGAGGTGCCGCAATGAGCGCGCCGATTCTCACCGTCAAGGACTTGAGCATGCGCTTTGGCGGCCTGCTGGCGGTCGACGGCATCAGCTTCGAGGTGAGCCCCAAGGAGATCTTCGCCATCATCGGGCCCAATGGCGCGGGCAAGACGACGGTGTTCAACTGCATCAGCGGTTTTTACAAGCCCACGACCGGTGCCATCGCGCTCAATGGCAAGAGCATCGCCGGCCACCCCAGCCACCACGTGGCCAATGAAGGCGTGGTGCGCACCTTCCAGAACGTGCGCCTGTTCAAGAGCATGACGGTGCTGGAAAACCTGCTCGTGGCCCAGCACCGCCAGCACCGCCCGCCGCCGCTGTCTGGCCTGTTCAACACCCGGCGCTACCGCGAGAGCGAACAGCTCAAGATCCACAACGCGCTCAAATGGCTTGACGTGATGGAGTTGCGCCAGTACGCCAACCGCGAGGCCGGCAACCTCGCCTACGGCCACCAGCGGCGCCTGGAGATCGCGCGCTGCATGATCACCGGGCCGCGTCTGCTGATGCTCGACGAGCCGGCGGCGGGCCTGAACCCGCAGGAAAAGAAGGACTTGCAGCAGCTGATCGACCGCCTGCGCCGCGACTACGGTGTGACGGTGCTGCTGATCGAACACGACATGGGATTGGTGATGGGCGTCTCCGAACGCATTCTGGTGATGGAGTACGGGCGCCCGATTGCCCTGGGCACGCCCGAAGCGGTGCGCAACGACGAGCGGGTCATCAAGGCCTACCTGGGAGAAGCCTGATGAATGCCAGCACCACTCCCATGCTCCAACTGGAGAAGCTGTCCACCCACTACGGCGCGATCTGTGCCGTCAATGAGGTGTCGCTGCACGTCAACCAGGGCGAGATCGTCTCGCTGATTGGTGCCAACGGCGCGGGCAAGACATCGCTCTTGATGACCATCTGCGGCACGCCGCGCGCCAGCGGCGGCAGGGTGATCCTGGAAGGCCGCGACATCACCCATGCGCCCACGCACGAGATCATGCGCATGGGTCTTGCGGTCTCGCCCGAGGGGCGGCGCGTGTTCCCGCAGCTCACGGTGCTGGAAAACCTCAAGATGGGCGGCTTCTTCCAGGACAAGGACGCGATCGACAAGGGCGTGACCCACGTCTTCGAGCTGTTCCCGCGCCTGAAGGACCGCGCCAACCAGCGCGCCGGCACCATGAGCGGCGGCGAGCAGCAAATGCTGGCCATAGGCCGCGCGCTGATGAGCGAACCGCACCTGCTGCTGCTCGACGAACCCACGCTCGGCCTGGCGCCGCTCATCATCGCGCAGATCTTCGAGATCATCGAAACCGTGCGCGCCGACGGCGTGACGGTGTTTCTGGTCGAACAGAACGCCAACCGCGCGCTGTCCATCGCCGATCGCGGCTACGTGCTGGAAAACGGCCACCTGGTGATGGAAGACACCGGCGCCAACCTGCTGGCCAATCCCGACATCCGCAAGGCCTACCTCGGCGGCTGAACACGCCGGCGCCGGCGGTCAGTCGCCCAGGCAGACGCCGATGTCGCGCGCCATGGTGACAAGCTCATGCCCGCGCGCCACGGTGCGCTGCACATTGGCCACCTCTGCCATGGGCACGCTGCCTATGCGCCCGTGCTGCAGCGTGGCCATCTGGCCGAAGCGCCGCTGCACCACCAGTTGCGCCGCATGGTGGCCAAAGCGCGTGGCCAGCACGCGGTCGAACGGCGTGGGGTCGCCGCCGCGCTGCAGGTGGCCGAGCACCGTGGTGCGCACCTCGCTCGCCAGCAGCGGCTGCAACTGTGTGCGCAGCACGTGGCCCACGCCGCCCAGACGCACCGGGTCGGGGCTGCCCGCGACCTGCTCGCGCACCGTGAGGCCCGCGCCCCTGGCCTTGGCGCCCTCGCCCATGCAGATGATGGTGTAGCGCTGGCGCTGCTCGCGCGCGCGGCAATGCGCGGCCACGGCCTCGATGTCGTAGTCGATCTCGGGCAGCAGGATGACGTCGGCGGCGCCCGCCAGGCCCGCCTCCAGCGCCAGCCAGCCGGCGTGGCGCCCCATGGTCTCGACGATCATCACGCGGTGGTGGCTGCTGGCGGTGCTCTCCAGGCGGCGCAGCGCCTCGGCCGCAGTGGTGACGGCGGTGTCAAAGCCGAAGCTGCGCTCGCAGTGCGCAATGTCGTTGTCTATGGTCTTGGGCACGCCCACGCAGTGCACGCCCGTGGCCTGGGCCACGCCGTGGGCCAGACTCATGGTGCCGTCGCCGCCTATGGCTACCAGCACGTCCAGCTGCAGCACTGCCAGGTTGCGGGCCACCTGGGCGAGCGTGCTTGCATCGCGCAGCGGGTTGGCGCTGTTGCTCGTGCCCAAGATGGTGCCGCCCAGGTGCAGGATGCCGCTCACGCGCTGCCAGTCCAGCCGCTGCACGCGCGGCACCTGCTCCATCAGGCCCTGAAAGCCGTCCTCTATGCCCAGCACCTCGCACTGGCCGTGGCGGATCAGCGACTTGGTCACTGCGCGGATGACGGCGTTGAGCCCCGGGCAGTCGCCGCCGCCCGTCAGCATGCCTACGCGCAGCTTCACGCCAGCTGCTCCAGCGCCGCCATGTAGGCCGGCTGCAGCATCAGCTCGTCCCAGGGCAGTGGCGGCGTCTGCGGCAGCAGCGCCAGGCGCCGCTCTTCGCCCGCGCCGTCGGGCTGCCAGTGCCCTTGCTGCAGCGCGCGCTCCAGGCCGTCGATCAGCTCGTCCAGCCCCCGGCCCTCGCCCAGGCTCTGGTTGCACAGCAAGACCATGTCGCAGCCGGCCGCCAGCGCCGCCAGCGCCGCATCGGCATAGCCCAGCGGCTGGCCGGCAAGGCGGCGCGCGCCCTCCATGCTCAGGTCGTCGCTGAAGATGGCGCCGTCAAAACCCAGGCGCTCGCGCAGGATGTCCTGCAGCCAGCGGCGCGAAAAGCCCGCCGGGCGCGCATCGACGCGCGGATAGACGACGTGCGCCGGCATCACGCTGGCGAGCGCGCTGCGCAGCCAGGGGTAAGGCGCGGCGTCGTCCGCCAGGATGGCCTTGAGGCTGCGCTCATCCACGGGCAGATCCACATGCGAATCTGCGGCCGCAAAGCCATGGCCGGGAAAGTGCTTGCCGCAATTGGCCATGCCGGCCTGCCGCAGGCCGTGCATCAGCGCACGAGCCAGCGCCGCCACCACGCGCGGGTCGCGGTGCAGCGCGCGGTCGCCAACCACGCCGCTGCTGCCGTGGTCCAGATCGAGCACCGGCGTGAACGACAAGTCCACGCCGCAGGCGCGCAGCTCCGCGCCCAGCACGTAGCCGGTGGCGGTGGCAGCGTTGAGTGCGCGCATCGCCCCGCTGCCCTCGCCTTTCCTGCCGTCTTGCATCCACATCCTGCCGAGTGCACGCATTGGCGGCAGATGGGTGAAGCCGTCGCTCCTGAAGCGCTGCACCCGCCCGCCCTCGTGGTCGACGCAGACCAGCAGGTCGGCGCGCAAGGCCTTGATCTCGGCCACCAGATCCACCAGCTGGGCGCGGCTTTCCCAGTTGCGCGTGAACAGGGTGAGGCCGCCGACCAGCGGGTGCGCGAGCCGGCGCCGGTCGTCCGCGCTCAGCGTGGTGGCGGCGACGTCGATGATCAAAGGTGATTGTTCGGGCATGGCAATCTCCGTTTTTGATAGCTGGTAGCGCTTTATCCGCGGGCGCTAGAGGCCGATTTCATTCAATTTTTTCTACCACGCAGAAACTTGCGGCGTAGTCGCTCTCGTCGGTCAGGCTCAGGTGGCAGAGCAGGCGGCGCTCGTCAAACCACTGTGCCAGCGCCGCGTGCAGGCGCACGGCGGGGCGCCCGCCCGGCAGGTTCAGGATTTCGCAGGAGCGCCAGGTCATGGGCATGACCATGCCGAGCCCGACCGCCTTGGAAAACGCCTCCTTGGCGGAAAACCGGGTGGCAAGATAGCGCACGCCGCGCTCTGGCCAGCGGCGGCTGCGTGCCTGCCAGACGGCGAGCTCCGCGTCGCAGAGGATTCTTTGCGCAAAGCGCTCGCCATGGCGCTGCAGGCTCGCCTGGATACGGCGCACGTCGCAGATGTCGGTGCCTATGCCGTAGATCATGTCCGCGCCGGTCTGCCGCCCAGGGCGGCGACGGCCTGCTCCAGATTGCGCCGCGCGGGCAGCTCCAGCAGCATGCGAAAGTAGGGCGTGCCGTAGATCGTGTCGCGCCCGAGGAATTGGCGCAGCAGCGCACGGCGCTTGCGCCGGTAGAGCCAGCTCGGCACCCAGGCGTATTCCTCGCGGATCTGCGCTTCGTACTGTGCATAGCGCTCGGGCGAGGCGCCGAGGATGCCCAGGTCGATGTCTACCATCCACAGGCCGTCGGCCGTGGCCGGCTGCGCCGCGTGGCAGGTGTCCATCACCAGGGCGTGCACGCGCGCGCACACCTGCTCGGGCGCGCCGTGCTCTATGAGCGCCTGCGCGGCCCAGTCGGCGCTGCGCCGCTCGTTGTCGGATGCGCGCACCTCGTAGATCGCGTCATGGAACCACAGCGCAATCGCCAGTTCGGCCGGTCGCTCGGGCAGGCTCCAGACCGACTCCAGCGCCCTGAGGCACTGCTGCAGATGGCCGAGTGCGTGGTACTTGCGCTCCGGCCCGCCCCAGGCGGCCAGCAGCTTGCCGCGCAGCTGCTCGTCGGCCGCGCCCGAGGGCAGGCCAAGCTGCTGCCAGGCCGTGCTCCAGCTGTGCTGCAGCAGCTCGTGCACCGCGTTCACCGCGCTGGCCCTGCGGCGCGCTCGGCCATGCCGCGGTCCATGCAGGCCAGGTAGGCCTGCACCGCACGCTCGTAGCCGAGCTCCAGCGCGTCGGAGATGAAGGCATGGCCAATGGACACTTCGAGCAGGCCCGGCACGCGCGCGACGAAGGCGGCGAGGTTGTGCAGATTGAGGTCGTGCCCGGCGTTCACGCCCAGGCCCGCCTGCAGCGCCGCGTGCGCCGCCTCGGCATAGCGCTGCAGCTGCGCCTCCTGCCCGGGCGTGCCCCAGGCGGCGGCATAGGGCTCGGTGTAGAGCTCGATGCGGTCGGCGCCCACGGCGCGCGCCGGCGCCATCTGCGCCGCGACCGGGTCCATGAACAGGCTCACGCGCACGCCCAGCGCATGGCATTCGGCGATCAGCGGGCGCAGGCGCTCTGCGTCCTCGGGGAAGCTCCAGCCATGGTCGCTGGTGAACTGGTCTTCGCTGTCGGGCACGAAGGTGGCCTGGCTGGGGCGCACCTGGCGAATGAAGTCCATCAGGTTCTGCGTCGGATTGCCCTCGATGTTGTACTCGGCCCCCGGCCAGTCGCGCAGCAGCGCGGCCAGATCGGCCACGTCCTGCGCGCGGATGTGGCGCCCGTCGGGGCGCGGGTGCACGGTGATGCCGTGAGCACCGGCGCGCAGACAGGCCCGGGCGGCGGTGAGCACGCTGGGTATGCCCAGGTGGCGCGTATTGCGCACCAGGGCGACCTTGTTGACATTGACCGACAGCGCGGTCGCGGGGCTGGGGCTCATAACGATTGCAGGTCCATCAGAAGCTGGCGCGTGCGCAGCAGGGGCGAGCCACAATGGTATTGCAGCAGCGCGCGCAACTGCGGCTTGAGCTCTGCGGCCACTGGCGCGCAGACGCGCAGCATGGCAAGCAGGGGCTGGGCCTGGCCAAACGCCTGCTCCAGTTGCTGCCAGCGCTGGCCCTCGAGCGCACCGCGCTCGCCGGCCAGCGCCGGGCGCAAACCGGCCTCGGCCACGAGCACAAAGGCCGACTGCGCGGGCAGCGGCGCGCCGGTGGCGGTTTCCTCGTCCAACCGCGGCAGCAGGCCGAGCGCGCGCAGAAGCAGCAGCTCGAAGGCGCGCAGGGCCGGCTCCAGCACCTCGCCGTGTGCGCCGGCCAGCAGCTGCACCGCGCCCGCATACAGGTCGAACAGCCGCGGCTGCGGGTCGTCGCGCGCCAGCAGGCGCAGCAGCAGCTCATTGAGGTAGAGCCCTGAGAGCAGCGCTTCGCCCACAGGCATCACATGCCCGCCCATCCATTCGGCCGCCCTGAGCGTCTGCACCTCGGCCGCCGCGCTCACGCCCCAGGCCAGGCGCAGCGGCATGAGCGAGAGCAGCACCGGCCGAAAGCCCGAGGTGGGCTTCTTCGCGCCCTTGGCCAGCAGCGCCACGCGCCCGTGGTGGCGGCTGAACACTTCCAGGATCAGGCTCGATTCACTGAAGGCATGGCTGTGCAGGATGTAGGCGGGCTCATCGGTGATGCGGCGTGTGGCCATGGGGCTGTGCGTGCAAGAGCTGGTGCGCTGCCGGGCGGATGCAGCGGCGCGCCTCACTCGTAACCGAAGGAGCGCACGCGCGCCGCGTCGTCGGCCCAGCCCGAGCGCACCTTGACCCACAGCTCGAGAAAGACCTTGGCCTGCATCAGGCGCTCGAGCTCCTGGCGCGCCTCCGAGCCTATGCGCTTGAGCCGCTCGCCCTTGTCGCCGATCACCATGGCCTTGTGGCTGTCGCGCTCGACGACGATGGTCGCCGCAATGCGCACGAATCGGCCGTGGCGCGGGCTGGGTTCTTCCTTGAACTGGTCTACTACCACGGTGGAGGTATAGGGAAGCTCATCCCCGGTCAGGCGAAAGAGTTTCTCACGCACCGTCTCGCTGACCAGGAAGCGCTCGTTGCGGTCGGTCAGCTCGTCCTCGGCATGCCACCAGGGCTGCTCGGGCAGGTAGCGCTCGACCAGGTCGAGCAGGCGTTCGACGTCGGCCGGCTTGCGCGCAGACATGGGCACGAACTCGGCAAAGGGATGGCGCTCCTGCATGCTCTTGAGCCAGGGCGCGATCTCGGCGCGCCGGTGCACGGTGTCGAGCTTGTTGGCCACGAGCAGCGCGGGAATGTCGCTCTTGAGCAGGCTCAGCACCGTCGCGTCCTGCAGCGAGAAACTGCCCGCCTCGACCACGAAGAGCACCAGGTCCACGTCGTTCACCGCGCCCAGCACCGCCTTGTTCAGCGACTTGTTCAGCGCCGAGCCGTGGCGCGTCTGAAAGCCCGGCGTGTCGACAAACACGAACTGCGCCCTGCCGCGCGTGCGTATGCCCATGATGCGATGGCGCGTGGTCTGCGCCTTGCGGCTGGTGATGGAAATCTTCTGCCCTACCAGCGCATTGATCAGCGTCGATTTGCCCACATTGGGCTTGCCCACGATGGCAATCAGCCCGCAGCGCTGGCCAGCAGCGTCGGGCTCTGGCGCCTGGGTATCGCTCATTGGCCTGCCTTCAAACGTTGCAACATGGCCTTGGCCGCCTCCTGCTCGGCCGCGCGCCGGGTGGCGCCCTGTCCGCGTTCGCTCAGCGACCGTTCGGCCACTTCGCAGTCCACTTCAAAGACCTGGTGGTGCGCCGCACCGCTGGTGGCCACCACGCTGTAGCGCGGCAACTGCATGCGCCGCCCCTGCAGCCATTCCTGCAGCGCGGTCTTGGCGTCCTTGGCCGAAGCCTGCAGCTGGCCGTCCAAGCGCACGCCCTCGAACAAGCGCCCGACCAGGGCGGTGGCGCCGTCGTAGCCGGCATCAAGAAACACCGCGCCGATCAGCGCCTCGACCGCATCGGCCAGGATGGACGGGCGCTCGCGCCCGCCCGAGCGGGCCTCGCCCTCGCCCAGGCGCAGCACCGGCGGCAGTTGCAGGCGCAGGGCAATGCGGTGCAGCGAATCCTGGCGCACCAGCAGCGCGCGCACGCGCGAGAGCTCGCCCTCGGGTAGCTGCTGCATGCGGGTGTACAAAAGCGTGGAAACCGCCAGCTCCAGCACCGCGTCGCCCAGGAACTCCAGGCGTTCGTTGTGCTCGGCGCCGTGGCTGCGATGGGTGAGCGCCCGCAGCAGCAGCCCCGTGTCGGCAAACCGGTGCTGCAGCCGCTGCTGCAAGGCGTCAAGAAGCTCGCTGGGCACTAATTGACCGAATCCTGGAAGCGGTAGACGAGGTAGGCCGGCCCGAACAGCGCGATTTCGCGCTCGTACTTGAAGCTCACCACGATCTTGTCGTTGCGCTTGGTGACTTCCAGGTCCTTGCCGGAGATGGATGAAATATCGTCGATCGCGGCAGCGCGATCGAATGCCGCGCGGATGCCGGCCACGCTCGATTCCTCGCGCGCCGCTTTGGTCGCGGCCTTCTTGATCGCCTGGTATTCAAGCAGGATGGGCACCGACTGTCCGCCGACAGCAAAGGCCGCTACCGCAAACACACCGATGAAGATCACGCCAAGAAACGACAAGCCCCTTTGCTTGCCCACCAGTGCATTGCGCTGCTTCACCATGGCCCCTCCTTCAGTCAAATGAACCGATGCGCTTAAGGTTACCGAAATTCATCCAGACAAAAAAGGCCTTGCCCACGATGTTCTCTTCCGGCACGAACCCCCAGTAGCGCGAATCGAGCGAATTATCCCGGTTGTCGCCCATCATGAAATACTGACCCTCGGGCACCTTGCAGACCACGCCTTCGACGCTGTAGTTGCAATGGTCGCGGTATTTGAACTGGCTCGCGCCCTGGATGAAGGCCGGCACGTCCTTGTTCACGATGATGTTGTGCGTGTGCGTGCCCAGCTGCTCCTGGCGCTGCGTGAAGTAGCGCATCGCATCCTGGTCGAAGAATTCGGGCAGTTCCTTGATCGCCACCTCCTGGCCATTGATGCTCAGGCGCTTGTTCAGATAAGCCACCTCGTCGCCCGGCACCCCGACCACCCGCTTGATGTAGTCCAGGCTGGGCTGGGGCGGATAGCGAAACACCATGACGTCGCCGCGCTGGGGCGCATTGCCCTGGGTGATGCGCGTGTTGAATACCGGCAGGCGCAGGCCATAGGTGAATTTGTTGACCAGGATGAGGTCGCCCACGAGCAGGGTCGGAATCATCGAGCCCGAGGGAATCTTGAACGGCTCGAACAGGAAGGAGCGCAGCAGGAAGACCGCGGCAATCACCGGAAAGAGCCCCGCCGTCCAGTCCAGCCACCAGGGCTGGGCCAGCAGGCGCGCGCGCGCTTCGCGGCTGTCGGATTCGTCCGTCTTGGCGATGCCCATGCGGTCGAGCTCGGCGCGCCGCTGTGCGGCCGCAGCCTCCAGCGCCTCGGCAGCGCGCCGGCGCCGGGGCAGAAAGTACCAGCGCTCGGCCACCCAGTACAGCCCGGTGACCAGCGTGGCCAGCATCAGCAGCAGCGCGAAATTGCCTTCGATGGAGCCCAGGTACCAGGCGACGATGTAGGCAACGAAGGCCGCCAGGATGACGGCCGTGATGGCGGGAATGGCGCGCATGAAGTTCAATCCTCCACTTGCAGGATGGCGAGAAACGCTTCCTGCGGAACCTCGACCGAGCCGATCTGCTTCATGCGCTTCTTGCCGGCCTTCTGCTTTTCCAGCAGCTTTCTCTTGCGCGAGATGTCGCCGCCATAGCACTTGGCCAGCACGTTCTTGCGCAAGGCCTTGACCGTCTCGCGTGCAATGATGTTGGCGCCGATCGCGGCCTGTATGGCCACGTCGAACATCTGGCGGCTGATGATCTCGCGCATCTTGGCCACCACCGCCCGGCCGCGAAACTGCGCCTGGCTGCGGTGCACGATGATCGACAGCGCATCGACCTTCTCGCCGTTGAGCAGGATGTCCACCTTGACCACGTCCGAAGCGCGGTACTCCTTGAACTCATAGTCCATCGAGGCATAGCCGCGCGAGATCGACTTGAGCTTGTCGAAGAAGTCCAGCACGATCTCGCCCAGCGGCAGCTCATAGGTCAGCATCACCTGGCGGCCGTGGTATTGCATGTTCAGCTGGATGCCGCGCTTCTGGTTGGCCAGCGTCATCACGGGCCCCACATAGTCCTGCGGCATGTACAGATGCACCGTGACGATGGGCTCGCGCACCTCCTCGATATGGCCCTGGTCGGGCATCTTCGAGGGGTTTTCCACGTGGATCAGCTCGCCGTCGCCCTTGAGCACCTCATACACCACGCTGGGCGCGGTCGTGATCAAGTCCTGATCGAACTCGCGCTCCAGGCGCTCCTGCACGATCTCCATGTGCAGCAAACCCAGAAAGCCGCAGCGAAAGCCGAAGCCCAGCGCCTGGCTGACCTCGGGCTCGTAATGCAGCGAGGCGTCGTTGAGCTGGAGTTTTTCCAGCGCGTCGCGCAACTGGTCGTATTGGTTGGCCTCGGTCGGATAAAGCCCGGCAAAGACCTGGGGTTGGACCTCCTTGAAACCGGGCAACGCCTGGGTAGCGGGTCCTGCGTTGTTGGGCAGCTTTTTTTCAAGCGTGATGGTGTCTCCCACCTTGGCCGCCTTGAGCTCCTTGATGCCGCAGATGACGTAGCCCACCTCGCCCGCACGCAAGACCTCGCGCAGCTGCTGGGCCGGGGTGAACACGCCGATCTGGTTGGCCTCGTAGGCCGCGCCCGTGGCCATGAGCTTGATGCGCTCGCCCTTGCGCAGTTGGCCATCGACCATGCGCACCAGCATGACCACGCCGACGTAGCTGTCGAACCACGAGTCGATGATCATCGCGCGCAGCGGCCCATCGGCATCGCCCCGGGGCGGCGGCACCTTGGCGACCACCGCCTCCAGGATGTCGTCTATGCCCAGCCCAGTCTTGGCGGAACACGGAATCGCGTCGCTCGCATCGATGCCGATCACGTCCTCGATCTCGGCCTTGGCGTTGTCCGGATCGGCCTGCGGCAGATCCATCTTGTTCAGGACCGGCAACACCTCCACGCCCAGGTCCAGCGCGGTGTAGCAATTGGCCACGGTCTGCGCTTCCACGCCCTGGCTCGCGTCCACCACCAGCAGCGCGCCCTCGCAGGCCGAAAGCGAGCGGCTCACCTCATAGGAGAAGTCCACATGGCCCGGGGTGTCGATCAGGTTCAAGTTGTAGATCTGGCCATCTCTGGCCTGGTATTGCAGCGCCGCGGTCTGGGCCTTGATGGTGATGCCGCGCTCCTTTTCGATCTCCATGGAATCGAGCACCTGCGCCTGCATCTCGCGCTCCTGCAGGCCGCCGCAGCGCTGGATGATGCGGTCGGCCAGCGTCGACTTGCCGTGGTCGATGTGCGCAATGATGGAAAAATTCCTGATGTGTTTCATCCGACAACCGAAATGAGGCCGCGCCGGCCCGCCAGAGGCCATAAAAAAAGGCGCGTCAGCGATGCGACGCGCCCCCGGACCAACCGGCATCTGCGTAAAGTTGGGAAGCCATTGTAGCGGGGCGGGGGCGGCACGCCTGGCGCGCCGCAGCGCCGGATTTTACCGGCCGCCCCTTCACTTGTCGGGCCGAATCAGCGCGTACTGCGCCCATTCGCCGCGCCGAAACATCACGCTGAGCGGCTTCTTGCGGTCGGCCTTGGCCAGTGCCGCTTCAAAATCCTTGAGCGTATGCACGTCGCTCGTGCCCAGCGCCACGATCACGTCGTCCGGCTTGAGCCCGGCGCGCGCAGCGGGGCCATCGACGGAGACGACGCGCACGCCGCCCTTGAGGCGCAGCTCGCGCGCCTGCTCGGCCGTGATCTCGGCCACGCTCAAGCCCCATTGCTGCGCCGCTGCCGAAGGTTTTTCCTTCGGGCTTTCCTCGTCGTCGGCGCGCTCCGCCTCATCGGCATCGGCCTTGAGCTCGGCCACCGTGACATTCAGCTCGCGCGCGGCGCCGCGGTGCCAGACGGTGATGGCCGCGCGCGTGCCGGGCTTGGTGTTGCCCACCATGCGCGGCAGGTCGGAGACCTTCTCGACCGCCTTGCCGTCGTATTGCGTGATCACGTCCCCGGCCTGGATGCCGGCCTTCTCTGCGGGCGAGCCGACTTCGACGCCGCGCACCAGCGCGCCCTGCGCCTTGGCAAGACCCATGGATTCGGCGATCTCGCGCGTCACCGGCTCGATCTGCACGCCGATGCGCCCGCGGCTGACGCGCCCGCTGGCGCGCAACTGGTCGCTCACGCGCATGGCCTCGTCGATCGGAATCGCAAAGGAAATGCCCATGAAACCGCCCGAGCGCGAATAGATCTGGCTGTTGATGCCGACCACCTCGCCGCGCATGTTGATCAAGGGCCCGCCCGAGTTGCCCGGGTTGATGGCCACGTCGGTCTGGATGAAGGGCAGATAGTCGCCGGTGTCGCGCTGCTTGGCGCTGACGATGCCCGCGGTGACCGTGTTCTCCAGCCCGAAGGGCGAGCCGATGGCCATCACCCATTCGCCCACCTTCAGGCGGGTGACGTCGCCGATCTTGACCGCCGGCAGGCCGCTGGCGTCGATCTTGACCACGGCCACGTCAGAGCGCTTGTCCGCACCCACGAGCTTGGCCTTGAATTCGCGCTTGTCGGTGAGCGTCACCAGCAGCTCGTCGGCGCCCTCGACCACGTGGGCGTTGGTCATCACGTAGCCGTCCGCCGTCAGAATGAAGCCCGAGCCCACGCCGCGCGGCTGCTCCTGCGGCCCGCCGGGGCGCTGGCCGCGCCGGCGCGGCATGTTCGGAATCGGAATGCCGAAACGCCGGAAGAACTCCAGCATGTCCTCGTCCATGCCCTCCGGGGCGCCCTCGCTCCTGGCCTTCTCCAGCGTGCGGATGTTCACCACCGAGGGGCCGACCAGCTCGACGAGCTCGGTGAAATCGGGCAGACCGCGCACCACCGGCGCCGACTGCGCCTGCACCGGCAGCGGCATCAGCGCGAAACTGGAGCCGGCGAGCAGCGGCACGGCCAGGGCCAGTGCCAGCGAGCGGGCCCGCTGGCCTGCGTGGGTGCGCAAATTCATCGTCATGTCCTCATTCGGGGTTCGGGCGGCACGCAAGAGCGCGCAGAGCCGGTGCGGCCGCACAAAGAGAGCGCGCGGCAAGATTCAAGGGCGCGCCCCGGATTCCAGCGAAGCGTTGCGAAACAGCGGTTCGCGCATGATCACGCTCATGCCGTTGTTGCGTCCGGTCTGGCGCATGATTTCATCGAGGCGCGGGTCGCGAATGATGTTCTGCTCGTTCACGACCAGGGCCGATGCCACCGTGGCTGGCGCGCCCGCTGCGGGCAACTGCGCATGCGCGAGCTGCGCCCCTTGCTGGGCGCCGCCCAGGCTGCCATAGGCGGTCCAGCCCAGCGCCACGGCCGCGGTCAAGGAGGCAAAACCTGCCGCCAGCCGCCAGTGCCACAGCGAAGCGTTGGCCGCTTCGCGCTGCGTCTGATCCAGGCGCGCGACGGGCGCGGCCACGGCACGCGGGCCCAGGGCAAGCGTCTCCTGCGCGAGCTGCGCGCGCAGGCGCTGCAGCATGTTCGCGTCGAGCGTGGGCGCCACCGGCACACCACGCATCACGTCGCCAATCACGTGGTAAGCCTGCCAGGCCGCGCGGCCCGACTCGGAGCCCGCATAGGCCAGCACCTCGGCGCATTCATGCTCCGCCAGCTCGCCGTCAGCCAGAGCCGACAGGCGTTCGTACATAGCATCTTGCTCAATCATGGCCTTGTCCCGATTCTGTCTCCAACTGTCACCATCCAGACCTCTACCAGCGCTTGCCCGTGCGTTGCTCCAGCAGGGGCTTGACCTTGGCCGAGATCGCTTCACGTGCGCGAAAGATCCGCGAGCGCACGGTGCCTATGGGGCAGGCCATGGCCTGCGCGATCTCTTCGTAGCTCAAGCCTTCGATTTCGCGCAGCGTCACCGCCTGGCGCAACTCGGCCGGCAAGGCCTCCAGCGCCGCATTCACGGCCTGCGCCACTTCCTGCGCCGCCAGCACCGTCTCCGGTGTTTCGCCGGTCGTTAGTTCGCGGGTGAACACGGAAGTTTCATCGTCTTCGTCGGAGGCCTTGCGCAGCGCACTTTCGGTGATGAGCGGATCGCGCTTGAGGTCCATCAGCGTCTTCTTCGCGGTATTGACGGCTATGCGATACAACCAGGTATAAAACTGCGCATCCCCGCGAAACTGGTGCAGCGCCCGATAGGCGCGCAAAAAGGTTTCCTGGGCGATGTCCTGCACCAGGTCGACGTCGCGCACCATGCGGCCGATCAGGCGCTCGATGCGGCGCTGGTACTTGATCACCAGCAGCTCGTAGGCGCGCTGGTCGCCCGCGACGGTGCGCTCGACCAGCTGCATGTCGCTGTTGACCGGCGTCTCGGGGGCGTCTTCGCCGCTCATGTGCGGCCCTCGGGCGCCATGACCGGCGCCGGCACTGCGGCCGCACGCGCCTGTGCGCCCCCGGCAAACACCGCCCTGCGCAGGGCCGACCAGCCCTGAGCCGGGCCGCGGTGCTGCAGCCAAAGCCATTGCGCTGCCCTGCCCTGCGGCCTCACGCGCACCAACATCAGGCGCTGCAAATCCAGGCAAACCTCGGGCGCGCCGCAGGGCACGGCGTCGCCGCCTTCGCCACACAGCAGCCACTGCTGCGTGTCCCACTGCAAAACGCCGCTTGCACCGGCCCGCCACCAGCGCCAGGCCAGCAGCGCGCTGGCCAGCCAGACCAGCGCGCCCGCCAGGGCCGCGGCCGCGCTCGGCGCCTGGGACAGCCGCCAGGCGAGCAGCAGCGCCAGCCCGCCCGTCGAGAGCGTGAGCGCAGCCACGCCCGCCGATGCAGCGGGGGCAAGAGGGCAGGAGGCAGCCGGGGCCTGATGGCAAATGCGTGCGGACATCAACTCAGGCCCGCGCAGCGCCCCGGGCCAAGGGGCTCATACACGCCGAAATACCAGCGTGCCGTTGGTTCCACCAAAACCGAAGTTGTTCTTGAGCGCGACCTTGACCGGCATGTCGCGCGCCGTGTTGGCGCAGTAGTCCAGGTCGCACTCGGGATCCTGGTTGAGCAGATTGATCGTGGGCGGCACTTTTTGCTCGTGCAAGCTCAGCACGGTGAACACGCTCTCTATGCCGCCGGCGCCGCCCAGCAGATGCCCGGTCATGGACTTGGTCGAGCTCACCACCAGCTTGCGCGCCGCATCGCCCAGCGCCGCCTTGATCGCATTGGTTTCGTTGACGTCGCCCAGCGGGGTGGAGGTGCCGTGGGCGTTGAGGTAGTCGACCTCGTCGGCATTGACTCCGGCGTTGTGCAGCGCTGCCAGCATGGCGCGCCGGGGGCCGTCCATGTTCGGCGCGGTCATGTGACCGGCGTCGGCGCTCATGCCGTAGCCCGAGAGCTCGGCATACATCTTCGCGCCGCGCGCCTTGGCATGCTCGTATTCCTCGAGCACCAGCACGCCCGCGCCTTCGCCAAGCACGAAGCCGTCGCGGTCCTTGTCCCAGGGGCGCGAGGCACCTTCGGGGTCGTCGTTGCGCGTGGACAGCGCGCGCATCGCGGCAAAGCCACCCACGCCCAGCGGCGAGACCGTCGCTTCGGTGCCGCCGGCGACGATCACGTCGGCATCGCCATATTCAATCTTGCGCGCCGCCTCCCCTATGCAGTGCAGGCCGGTCGTGCAGGCCGTGACCACCGAGAGGTTGGGGCCCTTGAAGCCAAAGCGCATGGACACATGCCCGGCCACCATGTTGATGATGGACGCGGGCACGAAAAACGGCGTGATGCGCCGCGGCCCGCGCGCCGCGAGCTCGGCGTGCGTGTTCTCGATCAGCGGCAGCCCGCCTATGCCGGACCCGACGATGCAGCCTATGCGCACCGCCAGCTCCTCGCTCAGCGCGTCGCCCACGGGCAGGCCGGCGTCGCGCACCGCCTCCTCGGCCGCGGCGATGCCGTAGTGGATGAAGGTATCCATGGTGCGCGCCTCCTTGGATGTCATGTAGGCATCCAGGTCGAAGCCCTTGACCTCGCCGGCGATGCGGCAGGCGAAGGCGGAGGCGTCAAAGCGCGTGATGGGGCCGATACCGGAGCGGCCAGCCAGAATGTTGGCCCAGGCCTCACGCACCGTGTTTCCCACGGGGGTGACGCAACCCAGGCCGGTCACGACGACGCGACGTCGGCTCATGCGTTCAGCTTTCCAAAATGAGAACTGCCCGGCCCCGGCACCATGCAGGGTGGCAGCAGGGGCGTTTAAGCCTTCTGGTGGGTATTGGCGTAGTCGATGGCGTTTTGCACCGTCGTGATCTTTTCCGCGTCTTCGTCGGGGATCTCGATGCCGAATTCGTCTTCCAGTGCCATCACCAGTTCGACCGTGTCCAGCGAGTCGGCACCGAGGTCGGCCACGAAAGCCTTTTCATTGGTGACCTGGGACTCTTCCACGCCGAGCTGCTCGGCGATGATCTTCTTGACACGTGCTTCGATATCGCTCATGGGGGGTTCCGTCTTGGGGTTGTGAACAAATCGGAGATTCTAGCCGCACGGCATATGGCCGCAGCCTGCCCGCCGGGCGGCGCCCGGCGCCCCGTCCTACATGTACATGCCGCCGTTGACGTGCAGCTCCTGCCCGGTGACGTAGCCGGCCTCTGGGCTGGCCAGATAGGCCACGGCGTGGGCGACGTCCTCTGGACTGCCCAGGCGCCCCAGGGGAATCTGGCCGAGCAGCGCCTTGTGCTGCTCCTCGGGCAGGCCGGCGGTCATGTCGGTGGCGATGAAACCCGGCGCCACGCAGTTGACCGTGATGCCGCGGCTGGCCAGCTCGCGCGCCAGCGCACGCGTCATGCCGGCCACGCCCGCCTTGGCAGCCGCGTAATTGGCCTGGCCCGGGTTGCCCGAGGCGCCGACCACGCTGGTGATGCTGATGATGCGGCCGTTGCGCTGCTTCATCATCGGGCGGATCGCCGCGCGGCTGACGCGAAACACCGCCTTGAGGTTGGTGTCCATCACCGCGTCCCAGTCTTCGTCCTTCATGCGCATGGCCAGCTGGTCGCGCGTGATGCCGGCGTTGTTCACCAGCACGTGCAGGCCGCCATGCGTCTTGACGATGGCGTCGATGGCGGCGTCGACCGCCGCTGCCTCGGTCACGTCCAGCACCACGCCCTGGCCGCCGTGCGGCGCCAGCGCCTGGCCGATGCGCGCCGCGCCCTCGCTCGATGTCGCCGTGCCCACGACCAGCATGCCACGCCGGGCCAGCTCCGCAGCGACGGCCGCGCCTATGCCGCGGGTAGCGCCGGTAACAAGCGCGATGCGCGCAGATGCGGGGGTGTTCATGCAAGCAACTCCTTGACTTCGGCCAGCGACACGGGGTCGTGCAGGCTGGCGGCCACCAGTGCGGCGTCGATGCGCTTGACCATGCCGCTCAACGCCTTGCCCGGACCGCATTCGATGATGTGGCTGGCGCCGCGTGCGCTCAGCGCCTGCACGCACTGCACCCAGCGCACCGGCCCGAAGGCCTGGCGGTAGAGCGCATCGCGGATCGCCTCGGGCTCGTGCTGCACCGCCACATCGACGTTGTTGACCACGTCAATCTGCGGCGGCGCCAGGCTCAGCTCGGCGAGCGCCTGGCGCAGTTTTTCCGCCGCCGGCTTCATCAGGCTGGAGTGAAACGGCGCCGACACCGGCAGCGTGAGCGCGCGTTTGGCGCCCATGGTCTTGAGCAGCTCGCAGCCGCGGGCCACGCCCTCGCGCGTACCTGCGATCACCGTCTGCGCCGGGTCGTTGAAGTTCACCGCTTCCACCACCTCGCCCGAGCCGGCGGGAAACGCCTCGCTGGCCTGGCGGCAGCCCGCCTCCACCTGCTCGGCCGGCAGGCCCAGGATGGCGGCCATCGCGCCCGCGCCGACCGGCACCGCGTCCTGCATCGCCTGAGCGCGCAGGCGCACCAGGGGCGCGGCCTGCGCCAGGCTGAGCACGCCGGCGGCCACGAGGGCGCTGTATTCGCCCAGCGAATGCCCCGCCAGCGCCACCGGCAGGGCGCCGCCTTCGGCGCGCCACACGCGCCAGGCGGCGACGCCGGCGACCAGCATCACCGGCTGGGTGTTGGTGGTGAGCGCCAGCTGTTCCTTGGGCCCGTTGTGGATCAGCGCGCCGATGTCTTCATGCAGCGCCTCGGACGCTTCGGCCAGCGTCTGCGCCACCACCGGGTGATCGCCCCAGGCGTCGAGCATGCCCACCGACTGCGAGCCCTGACCGGGAAAGACAAAAGCAAATGTGACTGCCATATCAGTTAAGCATCAAATCCGGCTGTAACGCTTGTCCAGCAAGCGCAAGCAGCTACATTTTTACAAGCAACGAACCCCAGGTGAAGCCGCCGCCCACGCCTTCGATCAGGACTTGATGGCCCGGCTGGATCTGGCCGGCGCGCACCGCATGGTCCAGCGCCAGCGGAATCGAGGCGGCCGAGGTATTGCCATGCTCGCCCACGGTGACCACGACCTTTTCCATCGGCAGGTGCAGCCGGCGCGCAGCGCTTTGCATGATGCGGATATTGGCCTGGTGCGGCACCAGCCAGTCCACTTCGGACTCGGCGACGCCGGCCTTCTCCAGCGTGGCGTGGGCGGTCTTTTCAAGCACGCTCACCGCCAGCTTGAACACCGCCTGCCCGTCCATCTTGAGCAGCGGATCCCCGAGTACCGCTCCGCCCGAGACATGGCCGGGCACGCACAGCAGGCCGACGTGCTGGCCGTCGGCGTTCAAGTCGCTGGCCAGGATGCCCGGCGTATCGCTCGCCTGCAGCACCACCGCGCCAGCGCCGTCGCCAAACAGCACGCAGGTAGTGCGGTCGGAAAAATCGAGAATGCGACTGAAAACCTCGGCGCCGACGACCAGAGCGCAACGCGCGCTTCCTGCCTGCACCATGGCGTCGGCCACGGCCAGCGCGTACACAAAGCCGGTGCACACCGCCTGCACGTCGAAGGCCGGGCAGCCGGCAATGCCCAGCTTGTGCTGCAGGATGCAGGCCGTGGAGGGAAAGACCATGTCCGGCGTGGACGTGGCGACGATGATCAGGTCGATGTCGTCGGCGCCCAGGCCCGCCGCCTCCAGCGCCTTGCGCGCCGCGTGCTCGGCCAGGTCGCTGCTGCTGACCTCGGGTTCGGCGAAGTGGCGCGCATGGATGCCGGTGCGCTCGACGATCCATTCGTCGGAAGTCTCTACCCCCTGGCGCGCCAGTTGCGCGGCAAGCTCATCGTTGCTGACTCGGCGGGGCGGCAGATGGCTGCCCGTGCCGACTATGCGTGAATAGCGTCTCATCAAAGTCCTGGCGAGGCGGTGGTCTCAAGGGCCGTTTCTGCGGCAGCCAGCAAGGGTGCCGCGCGAGCGACCTGGCCGCGCACTTGCGCCAGCAGGTCATTGCGCGCCGCATCATACGCGCGCACCAGCGCCTGCTCGAAGGCCAGCGCATCGGCCGAACCATGGCTCTTGAACACCAGGCCGCGCAGCCCGAGCAGGGCGGCGCCGTTGTAACGCCGGTGATCCATGCGCCTTTTGAGCGCAGATAGCACCGGATAGGCGACGATCGCCGCAAATTTGGTAAAAATGCTGCGCGAGAACTCTTCCTTCATGAAGCCGCCAATCATCGAGGCCAGCCCCTCTATGGTCTTGAGCGCGACATTGCCGACAAAGCCGTCGCAGACCACGATGTCGGCCACGCCGCGGAAGATGTCGTTGCCCTCGACATTGCCGATGAAGTTCAGATCGCCGCGCGCGCCGGCCGTGCGCAGCAGCTCGGCGGCCTGCTTGATGAGTTCGCTGCCCTTGATCGCCTCCTCGCCGACGTTAAGCAGGCCTACCGTGGGGCGCGGCTCGCCCTTGAGCACCGCCACCAGGGCCGAGCCCATGATGGCGAACTGCAGCAGGTTCTCGGCGCTGCAATCGACGTTGGCGCCCAGATCGAGCACCGTCGTGGCGCCTCCCCGGGCATTGGGGATCTGCGTGGCGATGGCCGGGCGGTCTATGCCCTCCAGGGTCTTGAGCAGGTAGCGCGCGGTCGCCATCAGCGCGCCGGTATTGCCCGCGGAGACGGCCGCCTGGGCGGCGCCGTCCTTGACCTGCTGGATGGCCACGCGCATGGACGAATCCTTCTTGCGGCGCAGCGCCACCTCCACCGAATCGTCCATCGCTACCACCTCGCTGGCGGCCACCGCGTGCGCGCGCGCGTGGCTCAGCGCCTGCACCTGCGGCAACTGGCCTACCAGCAGCAATTGCGCGTCTTCATGCGCCTCCAGAAAGCGGCGGCAGGCCGCGAGCGTCACCTGCGGTCCATGGTCGCCACCCATGCAATCGACTGCCAGGGTAATCATCGTGTGTTCGTGTTTGCAATGGCGGCGATTGTGTCACTTGCAAGCGGCTGCACCAAAAACGACAAGGGCCCGCGCTACCCTGAGGTAGCAGCGGGCCCCGGCAGTTGCGCTGGGCCGCAGCGGGCGATCAGAGCTCGCCGTCGTCGCCCTTGGCCTTGATGACCTGGCGGCCGCGGTAGTAGCCGTTGGGGCTGATGTGGTGGCGCAGATGCACTTCGCCCGTGGTTGGCTCGAGCGCCGTGCCCGGCGTCTTGAGCGCGTTGTGCGAGCGGTGCATGCCCCGCTTGGAGGGGGACTTCTTGTTTTGCTGAACAGCCATGGTGCGAGATCCTGATGTCTTGGGGTAACTGAAGCGGCGCGCCCAGCCCGGCCGCAAACTCAGCAGGCTTACGCGAAACCGGCGATTATAAATGAAACGCCCCGAGCGTCCACGCTCATTTGCCCGGGGCGCGCAGCTTGAAGTTGGCCAGGGCGGCAAAGGGGTTGGCCGCCGCGGGTGCGGCGCTCTCTTGCAGCTCTTCTTCGCCGACCGACATCTTGAGCTCGACCGGGCATTCCTCGTGGCGCGGCACCAGGGGCAGATCGAGCAGCAATTCGTCCTCGATCAGCTCGTGCAGGTCGAACTCGCGCGAGAGCACGAGCAGATCCTCTTCGCTGTCGTTGTCCTGCTCCAGGGCGCTGGCCTCATCGGGGACGAAGCGAAACCAGCGCTGCACCTGCAGCGGCACATCCACGTTGCCCAGGCAGCGTTGGCACACCAGGGGCAGCTCGGCCGTGGCCTGCAACTGCAGCCAGACGGCGGGCGGCAGGCCGGCGCGCTCGCGCAGTTCGCCGTGCGCCGTCCAGTCCACACGCAAGTCGGGGTGCAGCTTGTGCGCCATCTGCGCCAGGCGTTTGTAGCGCAGCAGCGTGTCGTGCCCCGACAGCTGCGCGCCGGCCTGCGCGAAGGCCTTCACATCCAGCCGGTCTGCAGAGAACGCCTTGCTCATGCAGGCAGTGTAAGAGAATCGCCCGATGACGCAAACCGCCCTTCACCCGCCCGCGCTCATCCTGGCGTCGACCTCGCGCTACCGGCGCGAACTGCTGCAGCGCCTGCGCCTGGAGTTCAGCGTCCTGGCCCCTGAAGTCGATGAAACTCCGCAGGCGGGCGAAGCGCCTGCGGCGCTCGCGCTGCGGCTCGCCCGGGCCAAGGCGCAGGCGGTGGCCGCGCGCGAGCCGCAGGCGCTGGTGATCGGCTCCGACCAGGTGGCCGACCTCGCCGGCGAGCCCCTGGGCAAGCCCGGCACGCACGAGCGCGCGCTGCGGCAGCTGCAGCGCATGAGCGGGCAGACTGTGGTGTTTCACACCGCCGTCGCCCTCGCCTGCCAGGCCAGTGGCCTGCTGCAGACCGACCTGGCCAGCGTGCGCGTGCGCTTTCGCACATTGCAGGCGGACGAGATCGAGCGCTACCTGCGCGCCGAAACCCCTTACGACTGCGCCGGCAGCGCCAAGAGCGAGGGCCTGGGCATTGCGCTGCTGGAGGCCATCGACAGCGACGACCCCACGGCCCTCGTCGGCCTGCCGCTGATCCGCGTGGCCCGACTGCTGCGCGCCGCCGGTGTGCGCCTGCCATGAGCGCGCCCGCCCTGCCAGGCACGCTCTACCTGGTGCCCGCGCCGCTGGACTTCGGCTGCACGCCCCAGGCGCCGCTGACCGAGGTGCTGCCCCAGGCGACGATGGTGCGCGCCGCCGCGCTCAGCCACTGGGTCTGCGAGAACGCCAAGAGCTGCCGCGCCTACCTCAAGCGCCTGGCCGAGCACCAGGCGCTGGCCTGCCCGCTGCAGATGCAAAGCATCACCGAGCTGCCGCACGCGGTGCACAAGAAGGGCGACCACGTCGGCGGCTTTGACGCGCGCGCTCTGCTCGCGCCGCTGCTGCAAGGCCACGACCTGGGCCTGGTGAGCGAAGCCGGCATGCCGGCGGTGGCCGACCCGGGCAGCGCGCTGGTGCGCGCCGCGCACGATGCGGGCATCAGCGTGGTGCCGCTGGTCGGCCCGGTGTCGCTGCTGCTGGCGCTGGCGGCCAGCGGGCTGAACGGGCAGAACTTCGCCTTCGTCGGCTACCTGCCGCAGCAGGCCGAGGCGCGCGCTCAGCGCATTCGCCAGCTCGAGTCGCTGGCCCTCAGGCAGGGACAGACCCAGCTTTTCATCGAAACGCCCTACCGCAACGCCGCGCTGTGGCAGGCGCTGGTGCAGCAGCTGCAGGGCAGCACCCGGCTGGCGCTGGCCAGCGGCCTGACCCTGGCCCAGGCGCGCGTGCGCAGCATGCCGGTGGCCGCCTGGCGCAGCCAGGGCGCGGCAGACATCGGGCGCCTGCCCACGGTCTTTGCGATAGGAGCCTGAACGCCCATGAGCGACGTCCTCTTCGAAACCCGCGGCGTGCTCGCGCTGATCACGCTCAACCGCCCGGCAAAGCGCAATGCGGTGCACCGGCCCATGGCCGATTTGCTGCGCGCCGCGTTCGAGCGCTTCGAGGCCGACGAGCGGCTGCGCGTGGCGGTGCTCGCCGGCGCCGGCGGGCATTTTTGCGCCGGCGCCGACCTGGCGGCGGTGGCCGACCCGCTGCTGCGCAACGAGCTCGACCCCGAGGGCGGGCCGCGCGCGCCCATGGGCCCGAGCCGCATGGCGCTGTCCAAACCGCTGGTGGCGGCGATCGAGGGCTATGCGGTGGCCGGCGGTCTGGAGCTGGCGCTGCTGGCCGACCTGCGCGTGGCGGCCGAGGACGCCCAGCTTGGCGTGTTCTGCCGCCGCTGGGGTGTGCCCTTGATCGATGGCGGCACCGTGCGCCTGCCGCGCACCATAGGCATGGGGCGGGCGCTGGACCTGATCCTGACCGGGCGCGCGGTGGGCGCGCCAGAGGCGCTGGCCATCGGCCTGGTCTCGCGCGTCGTGCCGCGCGGCCAGGCGCTGGAAGCCGCGCTGGCGCTGGCGCGCGAGCTTGCGGCCTTTCCGCAGCAATGCCTGCGCGCCGACCGCGACTCTGCCTACGCACAGTGGGATCTGCCGCTGCAGGCCGCGCTGCAGCATGAGGGGCGCCAGGGCGTGCCGCTGGTGGCGGCCGAAGGCGCCGCCGGTGCGGCCCGCTTTGCGCGCGGCGCCGGGCGCCACGGCCAGGCCGCCCCGGACGGCGGCGAGCGCGACTGAAGTGCCGCGCGCGTTCAGCGCAGCGCCGGCAGATTGCGCAGCGCCTGCAGCGCCGCTTCGCCAAAGGCCGCGCCGAAGCGGCGCACCAGGCGCTCGGCCATGTTGTCGCGCTGGGTGTAGTCGACGATGTCCTCGGCCTTGACGATCTCGCGCGCCACGTAATCCAGGCTGCCCAGGCCATCGGCCAGGCCCAGTTGCACCGCCTGCTGCCCGGTCCAGAACAGGCCGCTGAAGGTCTCGGGCGTGGGCTTGAGGCGCTCGCCCCGGCCCTGCTGGACCGCGGCGATGAACTGCTGGTGGATTTGCTCGAGCATCTTGAGCGCGTAGTCGCGCTGCTCGGGCAGCATGGGGCTGAAGGGGTCGAGAAAGCCCTTGTTCTCGCCGGCGGTGAGCAGGCGCCGCTCGACGCCGAGCTTGTCCATGGTGCCGGTAAAGCCGAAGCCGTCCATGAGCACGCCGATCGAGCCGACGATGCTGGCCTTGTCCACGTAGATGTCGTCGGCGGCCGCAGCGATGTAGTAGGCGGCCGAGGCGCAGGCTTCCTCCACCACCGCGTACACCGGTTTGTCGTACTTGGCCTTCAGGCGCGCGATCTCGTCGTTGATCATGCCGGCCTGCACCGGGCTGCCGCCGGGCGAATTGAACAGCAGCACCACGGCCTTGGAGCCCGGGTCGCCGAAGGCGCTGCGCAGCGAGGCGATGACCGATTCGGCGCTGCTCGGCGCCTGGGCGGCGATCTCGCCCTTGATGTCGACCACCGCGGTGTGCGGCGAGACGCGCGCCACGCCGGTGAGCTCGCGCGCGCTGAAATTCCAGATGAGGGCGCCGACGATGGCCAGCCACAGCAGGCGCCAGAAGATGCGCCAGCGCCGCGCGGCGCGCTGCTCGCGCACGGTGGCGAGCACGAGCTTTTCCAGCACTTCGCGCTCCCAGCGATGCGCGCGTTCCGCCCTCGTCTTGTTTGCTCCGTCTTTGATAGCTTTTTGCGCCCACAGATCGGGCGTTTCAGGCAGATTTGACCCAGAATCTTCAGGGTCTGGGCGCAGGGCGTCGGTCATCGGTCAGGGCGGGGGCGGTTGCAGCAGCGCTGCAGTATGCCAGTACACCCTGCCCGCCGATTCGCTCAGCCGCACCTTCACCAGCGGCCCGCGCCCCGGCCCGCCGACGCAGCAGCCGGTGTCGGGCTCGAACACCGCGCCGTGCGTGGCGCAGACCAGCAGTTGCCCCCGGGCATCGAAGAAATGGCCTTCGCGGTAGTCGAGTTCGCTGCGCACGTGGCTGCAGCGGTTCAGGTAGGCATGCACCTGGCCGCGCCAGCGCACCGCGAAGGCGCGCAGGCGTTCACCGCGGTAGACCACGTCGAAGGCCACGCCGCGGCCGCCGTCGCTGAGCGCGCCGCTGTCGCACAGGTAGATGCCTTGGGCCTGCGGCTCGGGCGGCGCCATCAGGCGTGCTCCGCAAGCCAGTGGTCCAGGCCCGCGACCGTGGGCGCCACGAACAGGGGCGAGAGCGCGGCAAAACCCGTGCTCGCGTGCGCGCCATAGGCCACGGCAACGCTGGCGCAGCGGGCGGCGCCGGCCATCTCCAGGTCGTGCGTGGTGTCGCCGACCATCAGCACGCGCTCGGGCGGCAGGTCGAACTCGGCCATCAATTCATTGAGCATCAGCGGGTCGGGCTTGCCCGCGGTTTCGTCGGCGGTGCGCGAGCCGTCGAACACGCCGCGCAACTGCGCGCTGGCCAGCGCCTGGTCCAGGCCGCGGCGGCTCTTGCCAGTGGCCACGGCCAGCAGGTGGCCGCGCGCCTTCAGGCGCTCGAGCATGGGCAGCACGCCGGCAAACAGGCTCAGGTCGTCCTGGTGGCGCATGTAGTGCAGGCGGTAGCGCTGCGCAAGCTCGGGGTATTTGGCCGGCGGCACGTCGGGCGCCGCGTGCGCCAGCGCCTGCGGCAGCGCCATGCCTATGACCCAGGCCGCGGCCGCCTCGTCCGGCACCGCGCCGCCCACGTCGTGCACTGCCTGCTGGATGCAGCGCACGATGATGCGGGTGGAATCGAACAGGGTGCCGTCCCAGTCGAAGGCGATCAGGTCAAAACGGCGGGAGGTGGCTGGGTTCATGCGCTGGGCTCGTCCAAGAAATGCTGCAGCTCGGGCGGCAGTTCGGCCAGCAGTTGCAGCGGCTCGCCGCTGGCCGGGTGGGTGAAGGCCAGGCGCCAGGCGTGCAGGAACATGCGCGCCAGCCCCTGCTTGTGCAGGCGGCGGTTGAGGTCGAAGTCGCCGTATTTTTCATCGCCGGCGATAGGGTGGCCCTGGCTCGCCAGGTGTACCCGGATCTGGTGGGTGCGCCCGGTCTTGATGGTCACCTCCAGCAGGCTCAGGGCGGGCAAGCCTTGGGCGTGGCGCGCGGCCAGCAGGCTGCGCCGGCGCACCAGGGTGATGGCGCGCATGCCGTCGGGGTCCTGGGCGCTGGTGGTGCGCACGCGCCGCTCGCCATCGGGCTGCAGGTACTTGTGCAGCGGCAGGTCGATCAGCTTGCAACGCTCGGGCCAGGTGCCGATCACCAGGGCCAGATAGGTCTTGCCGGTCTGGCGTTCGCGAAACTGCTGTTGCAGCGCGGTGAGCGCGCTGCGGCGCTTGGCCACGAGCAGCACGCCCGAGGTGTCGCGGTCCAGCCGGTGCACGAGTTCCAGGAAGCGCGCCTGCGGGCGCGCACGGCGCAGTTGCTCGATCACGCCCCAGCTCACGCCGCTGCCGCCGTGCACCGCGTGGCCGGCGGGCTTGTCCAGCGCGATCAGCCAGTCGTCTTCGAGCAGGATGGGGAATTCGCGCGCGGGCGCGACCGGCGCCGGCGCCGATTGGGCCAGACGCAGCGGCGGCAGGCGCACCAGATCGCCCTCGGCCAGGCGCGCGTCGGCGCTGCTGCGGCCCTTGTTCAGGCGCACCTCGCCGCTGCGGATGATGCGATAGACGTGCGTCTTGGGCACGCCCTTGAGCTGGCGCAGCAGGAAGTTGTCCAGGCGCTGGCCGGCCGATTCGGCGTCCACCCGCAGCTGGCGCGCCGCCGGGGCTGCCGGGGGATTGCCCCCTATAATTGCGGTCACCTGAGCGAAGAGTGTGTAAGTGGTTGAAGTGGCTGAAGTTTAGTGGCCACCAGCCCGACCGGTCGCGCAGGTTGGTTGATGCCACCGGGAAGCGAGTGCCTTTTGCCAGCACGCACCGCCCGGGCGGCTGATGCATCGAAACACAGCATACGGAATTCAAGGCTGGTTGCCTCTGCTCTCGCGCAGGGCGCCAGCGGACCAAAGCGAAATCATGTGGGTAGTTCTGGCGTGGATCTGGTCGCACTGGTGCGGGCGCGAGCCTGCATTTTGTGCATCAAATACGCCTGAAACGCCCGTCTGGCGGGCGCAAGCAGCTTCCAATCCGATAGCGAAGCCGCCCTTCCTGCATTTCGCCTTCATCCTCGCCCCACCCCTGCGCCCGCGCAGCTGAGCCTCTCAGCTTGCGCGGCCCGCGCCGGGTGCGTGCGCCTTTCCCGCTGCCGTCATCGGTGCCTCGGCCCAGGCATTCGCGGCCCCGTTTGCGCGGGGCTTCAGGTCCTGGCGCGGCGCCTTGCCGCGTGCAGGCCGCAGCTTGGAACAAAGGACACGCATCATGAAACGGATGCTCATCAACGCCACGCAGCCCGAAGAGCGGCGCCTGGCCATCGTGGACGGCCAGAAACTGCTGGACTACGAAATCGAAATCGAAGGGCGCGAGCAGCGCAAGAGCAACATCTACAAGGCCGTGGTCACGCGCGTGGAGCCCTCGCTGGAGGCCTGCTTCGTCGACTACGGCGAAGACCGCCACGGCTTCCTGCCATTCAAGGAAGTCTCGCGCCAGTACTTTGCCGAGGGCGTCTCGCCCAGCCAGGCCAAGATCCAGGACGTGATCAAGGAAGGCCAGGAGCTCATCGTCCAGGTCGAGAAGGAAGAGCGCGGCAACAAGGGCGCGGCCCTGACCACCTTCATCAGCCTGGCTGGCCGCTACGTGGTCTTGATGCCGAACAACCCGCGCGGCGGCGGCGTGAGCCGGCGCATCGAGGGCGAGGACCGCGCCGAGCTCAAGGAGGCGATGGACCAGCTCGAATACCCCAAGGGCATGAGCATCATCGCGCGCACCGCCGGCATAGGCCGCTCGGCCGCCGAGCTGCAGTGGGACCTGAACTACCTGCTCAAACTGTGGTCGGCCATCGACACCGCCGCCAAGGCGGGCAAGGGCGCCTTCCTGATCTACCAGGAATCGAGCCTGGTGATACGCGCGATCCGCGACTATTTCAGCGCCGACATCGGTGACATCCTGATCGACACCGACGACATCTACGAGCAGGCGCAGCAGTTCATGGCCCACGTCATGCCCGAGCACGCGGCGCGCGTCAAGCGCTACCGCGACGATGCGCCGCTGTTTTCGCGCTTTCAGATCGAGCACCAGATCGAATCGGCCTACGCGCGCATGGTGCAGCTGCCCTCGGGCGGCTCCATCGTCATCGACCACACCGAGGCGCTGGTCTCGATCGACGTGAACTCGGCGCGCGCCATCAAGGGCAGCGACATCGAGGAAACCGCCACGCGCACCAACCTGGAAGCGGCCGACGAAGTCGCGCGCCAGATGCGCCTGCGCGACCTGGGCGGGCTGATCGTGATCGACTTCATCGACATGGAAGAGGCCAAGAACCGGCGCGAGGTGGAAAGCCGCCTGCGCGATGCGCTGCGCCAGGACCGCGCGCGCGTGCAGTTCGGCTCGATTTCCAAGTTCGGCCTGATGGAGATGAGCCGCCAGCGGCTGAAGCCCGCTCTGTCCGAAGGCGCGCACATCCGCTGCCCGCTGTGCGACGGCACCGGCCACGTGCGCGACACCGAGGGCTTTGCGCTGCAGATGCTGCGCATGATCCAGGAAGAATCCATGAAGGACAGCACCGCCGCCGTGCACTGCCAGGTGCCGGTGGAGGTGGCGAGCTTTCTGCTCAACGAAAAGCGCGCCGAGATCGCCAAGATCGAGCTGCGCCAGCGCATCTCCGTCGTCTTGATTCCGAACAAGGGGCTGGAGACGCCGCACTACAAGCTCGAGCGCCTCAAGCACGACGACCCGCGCCTGGACAACCTGGACGCCAGCTACAAGATGGCCGACGCGCAGGAAGAGCCGACGCAGATCACCCGCCGCTCGCAGGAGCCGACCAACCGCCAGACCCCGGTGATCAAAGGCGTGCTGCCCGATGCGCCCGCGCCCGTCGCCCAGCCGCGCCCGGCCGCGCCAGAACCTGCCCCCGCGCCGGTGCAGCCCGCGCTGCATCCGCGCGTGCAGGTGCAGGAGCAGGGTTTTCTGTCCTGGCTCAAGGGCTTGTTCGGCATGGCCACGGCGCCGGCGCAGCCAGCGGCAGCGCCGGTTGCACCCGCACCGGCTGCCGAGGCCGGAGCCGGGCGCGAAGAGCGCAGCGGACAGCGCCGTGGCGGGCGCCGCGGCGGCCAGCGCGGCGAACGCGGCGAACGCTCCGAGGCCAACGGCCAGGAGCGTGCGCGCCAGCCGCGCACCCCGCGCACCCCGCGTGAACCGCGTGAACCGCGTGAACCGCGCGAAGCACGCGAGCCGCGCAACGGCCAGCGCGAGGCCGGTGAGTCGCGCCAGAACGGCCGCACGCCCGACTCCGAGGCGAGCGAGCGCAGTACCGAGCGCAGCAGAGGCAACGGTGAACGCAGCCGCCGGCGCGAGCCGCGCGAGCGCGACGCCGCCGAGCAGGCCGCCAGCGCAGCACCCGCCACGCCGCTGGGCACCACCGACACCATGGCCAGCACCTCGGGCGATGAGGCGGTGATCCAGCTTGGCGCGGTAGAGCACACCGAAGAGCAAACGCAGGCCAACGGCGAGCGCCGCCCGCGCCGCTCTCGCGACCGCTATGGGCGCGACCGCCGCCGCGGCAGCCGCAGCGCAGAAGCCGCCGAAGACACCAACGCCCAGGCGCCCGACAGCGAGCCGCCAGCGGACTTCGCGCCGACGGTGATGCTCGAGCCCGAAGAAGCCGCCGCGCCCGCCCGGCGCAGCTACTTCGCCGCGGCCGCAGAGCCTGCTGCGGAGCCATCCGCCGCCGCACCGGCCGCCGAGGACGAAGGCCCGCAGACGCTGATCGACGTCACCTCGCCCGGCGGCCCGGCCAGCCCGCTGCCGTCGCAGGAGCACATCGACGTCACCCTGGCTGCCGAACCCGCACCGGCACCGGCCGCCGTGGCCCAGCCCGCGCCAGCGCAAGCACCTGCCAGCACCCCGGCGAGCGCGCCGCAGCAGCCCTATGCGCTGCCGCTGCACAGCCTGCAGGAGAGCGCCGCCGCCAGCGGCCTGGTGTGGGTGCAGTCCGACGCCGACAAGGTCGCCGCGGTGCAGGCCGCGATCGCCGCCGAGCCCAAGCCGGTGCATGTGCCGCGCGAGCGGCCCGCGCCGCCGGTGCTGGACGAAGGCCCGCTGGTGCTGGTCGAAACCCGCCGCGACCTGCGCCAGGTGCAACTGCCCTTTGACAGCCAGGCCTGAGCCAGAACACATCGGTATTGATAGCTGCAAGCGCTTGTCGGACAAGGGTTTGCAGCGCTTTTGAGCACCAAGTTCCGGGCCTGCCGCTTCGCGTGGCAGGCCCTTGTTTTTGCGCCCGCTCCGGCTGCGGGACAATGGCAGCCACTCTTGCCTTGTTTGCGCCATGCTGTTTCTGCTCTCTCCTGCCAAGTCCCTGGACTACGTCAGCCCGCTGCCCCAGGGGCTGCCGGCGCCCACCGAGCCGCGCCTGCTCGAGCACACCCACGCGCTGATTGCGCTGCTGCGGGAAAAGTCGCCGCAGCAGATCGCGGCGCTGATGTCCATCAGCGACAAGCTGGCCGCGCTCAACGTCGCGCGCTACGCGGCCTTCAGCGAAGACCCCGCGCCGGCCAACGCCCGCCCCGCGGCGCTGGCCTTCAACGGCGACGTGTACGACGGGCTGCAGGCGGCCAGCCTGGGCACGCGCGATCTGCAATGGGCGCAGGCGCACCTGGCCATACTCAGCGGCCTGTACGGCGTGCTGCGCCCGCTCGATGCGATGCAGCCTTACCGGCTGGAGATGGGCACGCGCCTGGCCAATGCGCGCGGCGCCAATCTCTACCAGTTCTGGGGCATGCGCATCAGCGAAACCCTGAACGCCCAACTGGGCGGCGCGCGCAGCCCGGTAGTGGTGAATCTGGCTTCGCAAGAATACTTCAAGGCGGTCGACACCGCCGCGCTCAAGGCGCGCGTGCTCTCCTGCGTCTTCGAGGACTACAAGGGCGGCAGCTACAAGATCATCAGCTTTCACGCCAAGCGCGCGCGCGGCCTGATGGCGCGCTGGGCGATTGAGCAGCGCGCCAGCCGGCCCGAGCAACTGCAGGAATTTGACCGCGCCGGCTACGCCTTCGCGCCCGCCGCATCGAGCGCCGAGCGTCTGGTGTTTCGCCGCAAGGAGGCCCAATGAGCGCAAGCCAGACCATCACCAAAGAGCTGCGCGCCTGGATCATCGAGCAGGCCGGCGCCGGCGTGAGCGCGCCCGCGCTGATCGGCGCGATGTGCAAGGTTGGCTGGAGCGAGGACGTGGCCGTCGACGCCATCGAGCAGGTGCTGCGCAGCCACGTGGACGAGGCCGCCCGCACCCAGGGCTGGCCGCCCGCGGTGCCCGTACCCGAGCCGGCGCTGGACGAGGCGCCGCTGTACATCGACCTGGGCGATCGCCGGGTGCAGGTCTTGATGACCCTGGCCTCGCCACGCGTGGTGCTGTTCGGCGGTCTGCTCGCGCCCGAAGAATGCGACGCACTGATCGCCGCCGCCAGGCCGCGCCTGAAACGCTCGCTCACCGTGCGCCAGGACACCGGCGACGGCGAGGTGAACCAGGAACGCACCAGCGACGGCATGTTCTTTCAGCGCGGCGAAACCCCCGTCATCAGCGCCATCGAGGAGCGCATCGCGCGCCTGCTCAACTGGCCGGTGCAAAACGGCGAAGGGCTGCAGGTGCTCAACTACCAGCCGGGCGCCGAATACAAGCCGCACTACGACTACTTCGACCCGCAGCAGCCCGGCACCGCCGCCATCCTGGCGCGCGGCGGCCAGCGCGTGGGCACGCTGGTGATCTACCTGAACGACCCGGCCAAGGGCGGCGCCACCATCTTCCCCGACGTGCACCTGGAAGTCGCGCCCTGCCGCGGCAACGCCGTCTTCTTCAGCTACGAGCGCCCGCACCCGAGCACACGCAGCCTGCACGGCGGCGCGCCCGTCATCGAGGGCGAAAAATGGATCGCCACCAAGTGGCTGCGCGAGCGCGAATTTCGCTGAAAGCCCGGGCAGACGCCGTCGTAAATTCAAAGCAAAAAGCCGCCCAAACGCTTGCCGGACAAGCGCGAGCAGCTATCAATTCAAGAGATGAACTCCCTCCAGCATTCCCCGCTGGGCGCGCCCAGCAGCTACCCGCGCGACTACGACCCCGCGCTGCTCTACCCCATCGCCCGCGCCGAAGGGCGCGAGGCCGCAGGCCTGAGCGCAGCCCCGGCCTTCTTCGGCGCAGACCTGTGGACCGCCTACGAGCTTTCCTGGCTCGATCGCCGCGGCAAGCCCCAGGTGGCGCTGGCGCGCCTGACCATACCGTGCGAGACGCCCAACCTGATCGAGAGCAAATCGCTCAAGCTCTACCTGAACAGCTTCAACGCCACCCCCTTTGACGGCCCCGAAGCGGTGCGCGAGCGCCTGCGCGCAGACCTGAGCGCCGCCGCCTGGCGCGGCGCCGAGCACCCCGGCAGCGTGGGCGTGCAGTTGCTGCTGCCCGAACAGTTCGAGAGCGAGCACATCGACGAGCTCGACGGCCTGCTGCTGGACCGTCTGCAGGTGGAATGCACGCACTACCAGCCCGCGCCCGAGCTGCTCAGCGCCGCGCTGGACGAGGCGCCGGTAGAAGAGGTCCTCGTGAGCCACCTGCTCAAGAGCAACTGCCCGGTCACCGGCCAGCCCGACTGGGCCAGCGTGCAGATCCACTACAGCGGCCCGCAAATCGACCAGGCCGGGCTGCTGCGCTACCTGGTGAGCTTTCGCGAGCACCAGGGCTTTCACGAGCAGTGCGTGGAGCGCATCTTCGGCGACATCCGCGCGCGCTGCCAGCCGATCAAGCTCACCGTCTTCGCCCGCTACACCCGCCGCGGCGGCCTGGACATCAACCCGCTGCGCACCAGCCACCCCATGGCGCTACCCCGCGGCGGGCGCACCGCGCGGCAGTAGCGCGCCGCGCAATCCGATCGGGGCGCGCATCCGGACATCCATCGGCGTGCTCGACCGATCTTCCAAACAGCTTTCAAAACTCTTGCGCCACGTCAAAAAGACGGCATTTTTCTCCTGTCCAGGCGCCCACTCGTTCTCGATAATCCGCCCGTCCCGCGCCACGCGCGCAGCCGCCTCGGGGGCTTGCGCGCATTCCCTCACTCTTGCGACCTGTTCGCTGCCATGCGCGTCAATCTGCCCGTCACGCAAACCGAATACGACTTCCCCGCCGAGGAGCTGCTGATGTCGGTGACCGACAAGCAGGGCCGCATGACGCACTGCAACGCCGCCTTTTCCCGGGTCAGCGGCTACGGCATGGACGAACTGCTGGGGCAGCCGCACAACCTCATCCGCCATCCGGACATGCCGCCCGAGGCCTACAAGGACCTGTGGGCCACCATAGGCCACGGGCGCAGTTGGCGTGGCCTGGTGAAGAACCGCCGCAAGAATGGCGATTTCTACTGGGTGCGGGCCAACGTCACACCCATCATGGCCGACGGCAAGCCGCAAGGCTACATGTCGGTGCGCGAGAAGCCCACGCGCGAGGAAATCAAGGCGGCCGAGGCGCTGTATGCGCGCATCAAGGCCGAACGCGAACGGGCCCGGCCCAGCTTTGAGCTGCATGCCGGGAGGGTGCGGCCCAGAGGCTGGCGCGATGCCTTGGGCAAGCTCGGGCGCACCAATTTCACCCAACGCCTGGCGGTGATGATGCTGCCGCTGTTGGCAATGGCTGCGGCCCCGGCGTGGCTGGGTTGGCACGGCCCTCGGGTCGCGCTGGCGCAGTCTCTGGCGCTGCTGGTCATCGGCGCCGTGATCCTGTGGCGCTTTCACCGGCGTATCACCGATGCCATCCACGATGCCAATCGTTTCGCGCAAGATCTGGCCAGTTGCAATCTGACCAGCGGCAGTTGCCAAACGAAAGGCCGTCATCCGCTGGCGCGACTGATGCAGGCGCTGCGCCAGGTCCAGATCAACCTGCACGCCGTGGTCGGCGACGCACGCCACGAGATCGGCAAGTTCGGCACGACGTCTTCCGAAATCGCCCAAGGCGCACAAGACCTCTCGGCTCGCACCGAGGCGCAGGCCAGTTACCTGGAGCAAACCGCCGCCACGATGGAAGAGCTGGCGGGGACGGTGCATCAGTCGGTGGACGCTACCCGGCGCATCCTGGCTGACAGCGAACGCAGCGCCGCTCTGGCGCGCGACGGCGGACGCGAAGTGAGCCAGGCGGGCGAGGCGGTGCAAGCCATCGAGCAATCCTCGCGCACGATGGAGCAGATCATCGCCACCATAGAGAGCATCGCGTTCCAGACCAACATCCTGGCGCTGAACGCCGCCGTCGAGGCCGCCCGCGCGGGCGAGCAGGGCCGGGGCTTCGCGGTGGTCGCCAGCGAGGTGCGCTCGCTGGCGCAGCGCAGCGCGCAAGCGGCCGCCGAGGTGCGCGGCCTGATCGGCGAATCGGTCCTGCAGATACGCGGCGGCGCACGGCAAATGCAGGCCGCAGGAAAAACGATGGAGAGCATGGTGCAATCGGTGCAACACGTCAGCCACTTGATGGCCGACATGCAAGGCTCGGCACGCGAGCAATCGAGCGCCATCGAGCAGATCAACCACGCCGTGGCCGACCTGGACCGCATGACCCAGCAGAACGCCGCACTGGTCGAACAATCGGCCGCCGCCGCACGGGCCATGAGCGACAACGCCGGGGTGCTGGGGCGCACGCTCGACGTGTTCAAGATGCGCCAGGTGGCGTGAGGCAGAAAGGGGCGCGGCTCAAAACAGCGCCAGCTCCTGCGCTGCGGGTTGATCCCGCCATTCAGACGCCTTGAGCAGCGACCCGACCCGCACCCCCAGCAGCCGCAGCGGCTTTTGCAGCGGTGCGCGCTTGAGGCACAGCCCGGCGATACGCCGGATGTGCGCGGCGTCTTGCGTGGGCTCGGCGATGGTGTGGTCGCGCGTGACGATCTTGAAGTCTTCGTAGCGCAGCTTGATGCCTATGGTGCGCCCGAGGTAGCCGTCCTTGCGCAGGTCGCATGCCACCTGCTCGCACAGCTCGGTGAAGATGCGGCCCAGCAGCGCCTTGTCGTGCACCGCATGCAGGTCGCGCTCGAAGGTGGTTTCGCGGCTCATGCTCACCGGCTCGCTCTCGGTGAGTACGGGGCGCTCGTCGCGCCCCCAGGCGGCGTCGTGCAGCCATGCGCCGTGGGCCGCGCCAAACTGCGCCATCAGCCAGGCGCGCGGGCGGGCGGCGAGCTCCCCGATGGTGTGGATGCCGCAGCGCTGCAGGCGCGCATCGGTCTTGGGCCCGACGCCGTGGATCTTGCGACAGGCCAGCGGCCAGATGCGTGGCTGCAAGTCCTCGGGCTGCACGACGGCGATGCCGCCGGGCTTTTCGAACTCGCTGGCCATCTTGGCGATGAGCTTGTTCGGCGCCACGCCGATCGAGCAGCTCAGGCCGGTGGCCTGCAGGATGCGCTGCTGCAGGCGCTGCGCCAGCACGCGCCCGCCGTCGATGCCGGCCTCAGGCAGAGCGCTCAGGTCGATGTAGACCTCATCGACCCCGCGGTCTTCCATCACCGGCGCGATCGAGACGACGACCTCCTTGAAGCGGCGCGACCAGCGCCGGTATTCGGCGAAGTCCACCGGCAGCATCAGCGCCTGCGGGCACAGGCGGGCGGCCTTCATCATGCCCATGGCCGAACCCACGCCAAAGGCGCGCGCCGGGTAGGTGGCAGTGGTGATCACGCCGCGCCCGACGTAGCTGGCCAGACGGGGAAAGGCTGCGAGCGGCACCTCGTGCAGTCGCCCCGCGTAGGCCAGGCTGCGCGCGCGGTCCTGCCCGCTGGCCGCGCCGCCTATGACCACGGGCAGGCCCTTGAGCTGGGGGTAGCGCAGCAGCTCGACCGAGGCGTAGAACGCGTCCATGTCCAGGTGGGCGATGCGGCGGGGGGAAGCGGCGGCTCTCACGCGCCCGATTGTCGCGCGCCGGCCCGTGCATGGCCGTGAAAACGCGCCAGCCTGTCCTCAATTCATAGCCGCTTGCGCGCTGCCCTAAACGATTTCAAGTAGATTCATCACTGAAACCCTTGCCAATACAGCGCAAGCAGCTATCAAAATCAAGAATCTGGCGCCAGCGGGTAGGTGCCTGGCACGAGGATGGAGCGGTCCACGTTCTGGATGTTGGTGTGGCCGCAGAACGCCATGCTCACGTCGAGCTCGCGATGAATGATGGCAAGCGCCTTGCTCACCCCCGCCTCGCCGAACGCGCCCAGGCCGTAGACCATCGCGCGCCCTATCATCGTGCCCTTGGCCCCCAGAGCCCAGGCGCGCAGCACGTCCTGGCCGCTGCGGATGCCGCCATCCACCCAGACTTCGAGCCGATCGCCCACTGCATCGACGATGGCCGGCAGCGCCTCGATGCTGGCGGGCGCACCGTCGAGCTGGCGCCCGCCGTGGTTGGACACGACGATGGCGTCCGCGCCGTGCTCGGCCGCCAGCCGCGCGTCCTCGGCTTCCATGATGCCCTTGAGGATGAGCTTGCCGCCCCACTGCTGGCGCACCCAGTCGATGTCGGCCCAGGACAGGCGGGGGTCGAACTGTTCGTTGGTCCAGGCGGCGAGCGACTTCATGTCCGACACGCCCTTGACGTGCCCGACGAGGTTGCGAAAGTTGTGCCGGCGCGTGCGCGCCATGCCCAGGCACCAGCGCGGCTTGGTCATGAGGTTGAAGATGTTGGCCAGCGTGGGCCGCGGCGGCGCGCTCAGGCCGTTCTTGATGTCCTTGTGGCGCTGGCCTATCACCTGCAGGTCCAGCGTCAGCACCAGCGCGCTGCAGCCCGCGTCGCGCGCGCGGGCGATCATGCGCGCCATGGCCTCGCGGTCGCGCATCATGTAGAGCTGGAACCAGAACACCAGGTCGGAGCTGGTGTGCTCGGCGATGTCCTCGATCGAGCAGATGCTCATGGTCGAGAGCGTGAACGGTATGCCGAACTTCTCGGCCGCGCGCGCCGCATGGATTTCGCCGTCGGCCCACTGCATGCCGGTCAGACCCACGGGCGCGATGCACACCGGCATCGCGCTTTTCTGGCCGACCATAGTGGTGGCGGTGCTGCGCCCTTCGAGGTTGACCGCCACGCGCTGGCGAAACTGGATGCGCTGCAGGGCGCGCTCGTTGGCGCGGTAGGTGCTCTCGGTCCACGAGCCGGAGTCGGCGTAGTCGTAGAACATGCGCGGCACGCGGTCTTGTGCCACGACGCGCAAGTCCTCGATGCAGGTCATCTTCGCAAGCTTGGGCATGGTGGGGGCAGCAATGGAGTCAAACCGCGCATGGTAGCGCCGCAGCCGCCGGCGCGTGCGCCGCTGTCAGCCGCGCACCGCAACGACGACGCGCCCGCGCACCTTGCCCGCAAGCATCTGCGGCGCGAGTTCGAGCACGCGCGCCAGCGGCACCTCCTGGGTGATCGCGTCCAGCAGCGTCACGTCCAGGTCGCTGGCCAGGCGCTTCCAGGCCTGCAGGCGCTCGGGGCGCGGCGCCATCACGCTGTCCACCCCGACGAGCGTGACGCCGCGCAGGATGAAGGGCGCTACCGTCGCCGGAAAATCCATGCCCGAGGCCAGGCCGCAGGCCGCCACCACGCCGCGGTAGCGCATCGCGGCGCAGACGTTGGCCAGCACGTAGCCGCCCGCCACGTCGATCGCGCCGGCCCACTGCTCGCGCGCCAGCGGCTTGCCCGGCGCGCTGAGCGACGCGCGCTCGACGATGTGGCGCGCACCCAGGCGCGTGAGGTAGTCGGCCTGCTCGGGCCGGCCGGTAACGGCGCTGACCTCGTAGCCCAGCCGGGCGAGTACCGCCACCGCCACGCTGCCCACGCCGCCGGCCGCGCCGGTGACCACCACCGGGCCGCTTTGCGGCGTGAGGCCATGGCGCTCCAGCGCCATCACGCAGAGCATGGCGGTGTAGCCCGCCGTGCCTATGCCCATGGCCTGGCGCAGCGAAAACGGCGCCTGCAACGGCACCAGCCAGTCGCCCTGCACACGGGCAAACTCGGCCAGCCCGCCCCAGTGCTTCTCGCCCACGCCCCAGCCGTTGAGCACCACCGAGTCGCCGCTCTTGTAGTCGGGATGGGACGAAGTCTCGACCACCCCGGCGAAGTCAATGCCCGGCACCATCGGAAACGTGCGCACCACGGGCGACTTGCCGGTGATTGCCAGCGCGTCCTTGTAGTTGAGCGTGGAGTGGCTCACGCGCACCGTCACATCGCCTTCGGGCAGTTGCTCCTTGGTGATGCCGCGCAGATCGGCCCGGTACTGGCCGTCTTCCTTGTCGATCCAGATGCCTTGAAACATGGCGTTCGCTCCTGTGTGCTGTCCGGCGGGCCGGCGCCTTGCGGCGCCAGCCTCGGTTACGGGAGCTTACACCGGCATCAGGCGGTAGCCAGCGCTTCCTCTTGCGCCGCCGTGGTCTTGGCGCGGCGCGCGGCCACGGCCCCCGCCAGGGTCTGCAGGCAGCCCAGGGAATCGTCCCAGCCCAGGCAGGCGTCGGTGATGCTCTGGCCGAAGACGAGCTGGCGCGGATCGTCCTTGCCCGGGGTGAACTTCTGCGCGCCCTCCACCAGCGCGCTCTCGATCATCACGCCGAAGATGCTGCGCGAGCCCGCGGCCACCTGGCCGGCGATGTCGCCGACCACCTCGACCTGGCGCTCGTGCTGCTTGCGGCTGTTGGCGTGGCTGGCGTCGATCATCAGCGAGGGCGTGAGGCCGGCGGCCGCCAGCGATTCGCAGGCCGCGGCAACACTGGCCGCGTCGTAGTTGGGTTCCTTGCCGCCGCGCAGGATCACGTGGCAGTCCTGGTTGCCGGCGGTATGCACGATGGCCACCTGGCCGTTCTTGTGCACCGACAGGAAGTGGTGGCCGCGGCTGGCGGACTGTATCGCGTCGGTGGCGATGCGCACGTTGCCGTCGGTGCCGTTCTTGAAGCCTATGGGCGCGGACATGCCCGAGGCCAGTTCCCGGTGCACCTGGCTTTCGGTGGTGCGCGCGCCGATCGCGCCCCAGCTGATCAGGTCACCGATGTATTGCGGGCTGATGGTGTCCAGCAGTTCGCTGGCCGCAGGCACGCCCAGGCGGTTGATGTCGATGAGCAGCTCGCGCGCGATGCGCAGGCCCTCGTCGATGCGGTAGCTGCCGTCCAGGTAGGGGTCGTTGATCAAGCCCTTCCAGCCCACCGTGGTGCGCGGCTTTTCGAAGTACACGCGCATCACGATTTCCAGCTCGTTCTGGTATTGCGCGCGCACCGCCTGCAGCTTGCGCGCGTAATCGAGCGCGGCCTGGGGGTTGTGGATGGAGCAGGGGCCGATCACGACCAGCAGGCGGTCGTCCTCGCCGCGCAGGATGCGATGGATGCGCCGGCGCGTGTCCGCGATCAGCGTTTCCACGGGCGTGGCACGAATGGGGAAGAAGCGGATCAGATGTTCTGGCGGGGGCAGCACGGCAATTTCCTGGATGCGTTGGTCGTCGGTGGCACTGGTGGTGGCGCTGCCGTACTGCCAGGTCTCGTTCTTGCTGCTGGGGGGGTTCATGACGCTCTTCCTTGCTTGGAGTGGATGTGGAACTGCAAAAAAAAACCGCCGGGCTTGTCGCTTCGGCGGTTTTCTGATGAGGACTGGGCTCAGTGCGTGCGCGCCTACCTCTCAACCGCCGGGGTCGAGAACCAGAAGTAAAAGTAGAACGCGTGGTGCGAAGCCATGAAACCAATGTAGCACGCTTTTCTGCCGCACTGCAACATGGGCCGTTGCCGGGGCGCCACAGACAGTGCGGCGCAGCGCGGCAAGGCACGCCAATGCGACGCCGCGCCGGGAGGGAAAGCCGCCTCAGGCGGTGCCGCCCACGGTCAGCGCGTCGATGCGCACCGTGGGCATGCCCACGCCCACGGGCACGCTCTGGCCTTCCTTGCCGCAGGTGCCCACGCCGCTGTCGAGCTCAAGGTCGTTGCCTATCATGCGCACCCGCTTGAGCGCGTCCGGGCCGCTGCCCACCAGCGTCGCGCCCTTGACCGGGTAGATCGGCTTGCCGTTTTCCACCCACCAGGCCTGGCTGGCCGAAAAGACGAACTTGCCGCTGGTGATGTCCACCTGCCCGCCGCCGAAGTTGGTCGCGTACAAGCCCTTCTTGATGCTCGCAACGATCTCGCCCGGGTCCTTGTCGCCCGCCAGCATGTAGGTATTGGTCATGCGCGGCATGGGCAGGTGGGCATAGCTCTCGCGCCGGCCGTTGCCGGTGCGCGCCGTGCCCATCAGCCGGGCGTTGAGCGCATCCTGCATGTAGCCCTTGAGGATGCCGTCCTCGATCAGCACGTTCTTTTGCGTCGGGTAGCCTTCGTCGTCCACGTTGAGCGAGCCGCGGCGATCGGCGATGGTGCCGTCGTCCAGCACCGTCACGCCCCTGGCCGCCACGCGCTCGCCGATGCGGCCGGTGAAGGCGCTCGAACCCTTGCGGTTGAAGTCGCCCTCCAGCCCATGGCCCACGGCCTCGTGCAACAGCACGCCGGGCCAGCCCGGGCCCAGCACCACCGTCATCTCGCCCGCGGGCGCGGGGCGCGACTCCAGGTTCATCAAGGCCGCATCCACCGCCTCGTCCACGTAGCGGGCCACCTGCTCGTCGCTGAAATACGCCAGGCCAAAGCGCCCCCCGCCGCCGGCCGAGCCGATCTCGCGCCGGCCCTTGTGTTCGGCAATCACGGTGATCGACAGGCGCACCAGCGGGCGCACGTCGGCCGCCAGGGTGCCGTCGGCACGCGCGACCAGCACCACGTCGTATTCGCTGGCCAGGCCGGCCATCACCTGCACCACGCGCGGGTCTTTGGCGCGCGCGGCGCGTTCGGCGCGCTCGAGCAGTTGCACCTTGTCGGTGCTGCCCAGGCTCGCGATCGGGTCCAGATCAGGGTAGAGCGCACGCGAGCGCGCGACCTTGGCCGCCGGCAGTTTCACGCGCCGCGCGGCGCCGGTGCTGCCTATCGTGCGCACGGTGCGCGCCGCGTCCAGCAGCGAAGCGAGCGAAATGTCGTCCGAATAGGCAAACGCCGTCTTCTCGCCGCTCACCGCGCGCACGCCCACACCCTGGTCGATGGAAAACGAGCCGGTCTTGACGATGCCCTCCTCAAGGCTCCAGCCCTCGCTGCGCGTGTACTGAAAGTACAGATCGGCGTCGTCCACGCGGTGCGCGCGGATCTCGGCCAGGGCCTGCGCCAGGTGGCGCTCGTCGAGCCCGAAAGGCTCCAGCAGCAAGGCGCGGGCCGTGGCCAGGCGCTCTATCGTCGGTTCACGTGAAATCATGGGGTGATTGTCCTCCAGCGCCTACAGAGGCGCGGGCAGGCCTTCGGGTTCCTGGCGCGCAGCCCGGGCAATGGACAGCAGCACCCCCAGCGCCACGCCCAGCGTGACTGCGGCCGTGCCGCCGTAGCTGATGAAGGGCAGCGGCACGCCCACCACCGGCAGGATGCCGCTGACCATGCCCATGTTGACGAAGGCGTAGGCAAAGAAGATGACGGAAATGGCCGCCGCCATGAGCCGCGCAAACAGCGTCGTGGCCCCGGCGGCAATCGCCAGCCCGCGCCAGACCAGCAGCAGGAAACAGGCGATCAGCACCAGGTTGCCCACCAGGCCGAATTCCTCGGAAAACGCGGCGAAGATGAAGTCCGTGGTGCGCTCGGGGATGAATTCCAGGTGCGTCTGCGTGCCCGACATGAAGCCCTTGCCCCAGAGCCCACCCGAGCCGATCGCAATCATCCCCTGGATGATGTGAAAACCCTTGCCCAGCGGATCGCGCGCCGGATCGAGCAGCGTGCACACGCGCTGTTGCTGGTAGTCGCGCAGCAGCGGCCAGTTCACTCCGTCGGCGCACAGGCTGGGCTCGAACCACACCAGCGCGGCGATGCCCGCCACCCCCAGAATCAGCGGCGGCAGCACCAGCTTCCAGGGCAGGCCGGCAAAAAAGATCACCGACACCCCCGCGGCCAGCACCAGCAGCGCCGTGCCGAGGTCGGGCTGCTTCATGATCAGCGCCACCGGCACGGCGAGCAGCAGCGCGGCCACCGCAAAATCGAGCGCCCTGAGTTGCCCCTCGCGGCGCTGGAACCACCAGGCGAGCATCAGCGGCATGGCAATCTTCATGAACTCGCTGGGCTGGATCACCAGGCCCAGGTTGACCCAGCGCTGCGCCCCCTTCTTGGTGATGCCGAACAGCGCCACCGCCACCAGCAGCGCCACCGCCAGCACATAGACCGGCGCGGCCAGAGCCATGAGCTTTTGCGGCGGCACCTGTGCGACGACGAACAAAATGCCCAGCGCCAGCAGCAGGTTGCGCGCATGGTCGGCAAAGCGGTGGCCGAAGTCGTAGCCCGAGGAATACATGGCCACCAGCCCTATGCCCATGAGCACCAGCACCAGCGCCAGCAGCAACAGATCGAAGCCGCGAAACAGCGGCACGATGCGCTGCAAGAGCGTGGGCTTGTCAAAGGCGGTCGGGGACATCGGCGCGCGATTATCCCCGGGCCAGGGTGCGCGAGCGCCTCAGGCCGCCATGACCTGATCGCCCGGCCCACCTTCGGGCAGCGGGCGCACGGCTCCATCCGCATCGACCAGCATGGCGCGGTCACGCCCGGCCTGCTTGCCCGCGTACAGCGCACTGTCGGCCAGGCGCATCAAGCCATCCAGGCTCCGCGTTCCCAGCGTGGCCGCGCCCAGCGTCGCCCGAACCGGCAGGCGCTGGCCACCGAAGACGATGTCGCTGGCGCGCAGACGCTGCAAGAAGCGCTCGGCGGCGCGCGCGGCCGCGTCCAGATTGCTTGCAGGCAGCAGCACGATGAACTCCTCGCCGCCCACGCGACAAACGACATCGCAGTAGCGAAACACCGACCGCGCCAGATCGGCCACGGCCTGCAATACCGCATCCCCGGCGGCATGGCCGTAGCGGTCGTTGATCCGCTTGAAATGATCCAGATCGAACATCAGCATCGACAGATTGCTGCCTTCGCGCCTGGCGCGCGCCACCTCCTGGGCTGCGCGATGGTGAAATTCGCGCCGGTTGTACAAGCCGGTGAGTGGATCGATCGCGGCCTGTCGCCTCAGGGTTTCCCTCAGGGCAAATTGCATGCGTTGCAGCCTTTGCACGCGCCGCATGGTGTAGTAGCCCAGCGCGATGGGCCAAGCCAGCAGCAACGCCAGAATCCCCTGTTCGCGTGCCGCCCAGCCGTGAATCCAACCCACCATCGGCAGCATGCACACGGCCAGGGTGATGGCCAACGCCAGCGAATAACGCAGGCGGTTGGGCACGAAGGAAAACAGCATGAACAGCAGCAGCGGCGTCATGCCGTAGACCCAGAGCGAGATCTGCGGGCGCATGGCGATCACCAGCAGATAGGCGGCGACGCTCAGGGCCAGCAGGATAGAGATCGCCCGGCCTCGCGCGGCGATCATCGGCCGGCGGCGCACGGCCGCAGCCAGCGCCAGGAAACAGACGGCCCCGGCCAGCCGCACGAGCAGCAAGACGGCAAACGAACTCGACCAGCCCAGGGCGGCGTAGTCCAGAACGGCAAACAGGGCGACCATGGCCAGCCAGGTCCACAGCACCATCAGCAATTGCCGCGCCATGAACTTCTGCGCATGGCCGAGGTAGTCGTCTTCTGCGCCCCGATCGACGAACTCGCCATCCCAGCGCCGGATGCGCCAACGCGGATCCGCCAGGCCTTCCCCGATCAGCCAACCTTCTTCCGTGGGCAGGAAGGAGTTGAGAAAGTGCGATGCCACCGGCCAGAGTGAACAAGTCAGAATCCGGCCATTATCTGCAACCCTTGGCAACGGGGCGCGATTGACCATGCACCTCGATCAAGTGCAGGCCAACGGGCCGTGCACCGACCCATGACCGACATCTACCTCCTTTACCTGCACGGTTTTCGCTCCTCGCCCCAGTCCACCAAGGCGCGCATGGTGGCCGCGGCCGTGGCGGCGCGCCATCCGGGCGTGAGCCTGTGGTGCCCGCAGTTGCCGCCCTCGCCCGCTGCGGCCATGGACAAGCTGCTGCAAGGCGTGCGCCACTGGCCGGGCGAGGCGATGGCGGTGATCGGCTCCTCGCTCGGCGGCTACTACGCCAGCCGCGTGGCGCAGGACAAGCGCTGCAGGAGCGTGCTGCTCAACCCCGCAGTCGATCCGGCGCGCGACCTGGCGCGATACATCGGCGAGCAAAGCCAGTGGCACGACCCCGAGCAGCACTTCTTCTTCGCGCCGCGCTACATCGAGGAGCTGCGCGCGCTCGACGTGCGCGGCCAGCCGCCGGCCGGGCCCGAGCTGCTGATTGCCGCCCGGGGCGATGAAGTGCTCGATTGGCGCGAGATGCTTGCGCGCTACCCCCGGGCGCGCCAGATCGTGCTCGAGGGCGGCGACCACGCGCTGTCGAGCTTTGCCGATTGGCTGGACGAGGTGCTGGCCTTTTGCCGCCTGGCCTGAGCCGCGGCCGCGCGCTGGCTTATTCTTGGCTCTCCCCCGACCGCGCCGAGCCCCGCCATGAAAATCGCCCTGCTGTCCGACCTGCACCTGTCCGTCCATCCCATGCAGCCGCCGCCCACCGAGGCCGACGTGGTGGTGCTGGCCGGTGACCTGCAGCGCCCCGCCCAGGCCATGGCCTGGGCACGCCAGTACCGCCAGCCCGCGGTGTTCGTCGCCGGCAACCATGAGTTCTTCGGCGGCGACATCGCCACTACCTACGCCCAGCTGCGCGAGCACGCCGGAGGCAGCACGGTGCAGGTGCTGGAGCAGGACGAATGGCGCTACCAGGGCGTGCGCTTTCTGGGCTGCACGCTGTGGTCGGACTTTCGCCTGCTGCAGGGCGACCCGGGGCGCGCCCAGGCGCTGCAGAAGATCACCGGCTTTGCACGCGACTACACCCGCATCAAGGTAGCGCCCGACTTCGAGGACTGCTTCAGCCCGGCGCTGTCGCAACTGCTGTTCGACCAATCGGTGTCCTGGCTGGAGCGGCGTTTTGCCGAAAGCTTCGACGGCCCGACGGTGGTGGTGACGCACTTCGCGCCCGCGCACGGCAGCATTGCCGCGCGCTTTGCGGGCTCACCGATCAACGCCGCCTTCGTCTCTGACCTGCAGGCACAGATCCTGCGCTGGCAGCCGGCGCTGTGGCTGCATGGCCATGTGCACGACAGCTTCGACTACCGCGTAGGCGCAACCCGCGTGGTGGCCAATCCGCGCGGCTACGCCAGAGACGGGGTGAACGAGAACCAGGCCTTCGACCCTGGCCTTGTGCTTGAAATCTGAAGCCGCGCGCCGCCCGCGCCGGCCCGCGCCCCTGCGCATGGGAAAATTCCTCCATGCATGCATTGTTTGAAGACGCCGGGAAGTTTCACGCCGGGCGCATCCTCTCCGAGACCGACGCTTCCGCCCAGATCGAGCTCGACAGCGGCAAGCGCGTCAAGGTCAAGGCCGCGGCGCAGCTGCTGAAGTTCGAGCAACCCGCCCCGGCCGCGCTGCTGGCGCAGGCCCAGGAGGTGGCCGCCGCCGTCGAGCTGCCGCTGGCCTGGGAGTTCGCGCCCGAGGGCGAATTCGGCTTTGCCGAGCTGGCGCGCGACTATTTCAGCGCCAGCGCCCCCGCGCCCGAGCTCGCCGGCATGCTGCTGGCTCTGCACGAGGCGCCGCACTACTTTCGCCGCGCCGGCAAGGGCCGCTTCAAGAAGGCCCCGGCCGATGTCCTCGAGCAGGCGCTGGCCGCGATCGCACGCAAGGAGCAGATCCAGGCGCAGATCGACGACTGGGCCGGGCAACTGGCCGCCGGCAACTGCCCCGCGCCGATCCGCGAGCAGCTCTACAAGATCCTCTTCAAGCCCGACAAGAATGCGCCCGAATACAAGGCAGTGGTGCAGGCCAGCCGCAGCGCGCACAAGGCGCCGCTGGCGCTGCTGCAGGACGCGGGTGCGATCGCCTCGGCCTACGACTTTCACTGGCAGCGCTTTCTCTTCGAGTGGTTCCCCAGGGGCACGGGCTTTGCGCCAGTGAGCGCGCCCGCGCCGGCGCAGGACCTGCCGCTGGCGCCGGTGCTGGCCTATTCGATCGACGATTCCGAGACCACCGAGATCGACGACGCGCTGTCGGTGCAGGGCCTGGGCACGGGCCGGGTCACGGTAGGCATCCACATCGCGGCGCCGGGCCTGGCGATCGCGCCGGGCGATGCGCTCGACGCCATCGCGCGCCAGCGCCTGTCCACGGTCTACCTGCCCGGGCACAAGATCACCATGCTGCCGCCCGAAGTGGTGCACAGCTACACCCTGGACGCCGAACGCGCCAACCCGGCGCTGTCGCTGTACGTCAGCTACGACGAGGCGACGCTGGCGGTGCTGGCCAGCGAGACGCGGCTCGAGCGCGTGCAGGTGGCGATCAACTTCCGCCACGATCAGCTCGATCACATCGTCACCGAAGACTGGATCACCAACCCTTCGATTTCGAAAGAAAACACGCCCCAGCCCTTGCTGGACAAGCGCGAGGAGCTCACTTTTTTGTACAAGCTCGCGCGCCATCTCAAGGTCGGGCGCGAAGAGCTGCGCGGCAAACCCGAGAACTTCAGCCGCCCCGACTACACCTTTCGCCTGCTGGATGTGCAAGGCAGCGAGCCCGACGGCAGCGAGACCGTCGCCATCGAGCTGCGCCAGCGCGGCGCGCCGCTGGACTTGATCGTCGCCGAAGCGGCCATCGTCGCCAACAGCAGCTGGGGGCGCCTGCTGGCCGACCACGGCGTGCCCGGCATCTACCGCAGCCAGGCGAGCCTGGCCCCCGGCGTGAAGGTGCGCATGGGCTTGCGCGCGCTGCCGCACGCGGGCATTGGCGTGCCCTGCTACGTCTGGGCCACCTCGCCGCTGCGCCGCTATGTGGACCTGGTCAACCAGTGGCAGATCATCGCCTGCGTGCGCCACGGCACCACGGCCGCGCTGGCCGCGCCCTTCAAGCCCAAGGACGCGAGCCTGTTTGCCATCGTGAGCGGCTTTGACACCACCTACGCCGCCTACAACGCCTACCAGAGCAGCATGGAGCGCTGGTGGACGCTGCGCTACCTCAAGCAGCAAGGCATCACCGAGCTGGACGGCGCCGTGCTGCGCGAAGGCAGCAACGGCGACTTTCTGGTGCGCGCCGATCGCCTGCCGCTGGTGCTGCCGGTGCTGGGCGCGCAGACGCTCAGCCGCGGCGCGCGCGTGCGCGTGCGCCTGGGCGCGGCCGACGAAATCTCGCTGGAGGTGAGCGGCACGCTGGTCGCGCGCCTGGACGACCCGCTGGACGCGGGCGACGACGCGCTGATCGACGACGAGGACGCCGACGCGCCCCAGGCCACGCTGGCGATCGCGGTGGACGTGCAGGAAGACGCCCCCGGCCAGGCCGGCGCGAGCTGAGCATGCCGCGCCTGCCACGCCACCTGGGCACGCTGCAGCTTGCGCTGGGCATCTCGATCGCGGCGCACGCGGCGCTGCTCACCGTGCGCTTCGTCGCCCCGGCCACGTTTGACCGCATCTTCCAGGACACGCCGCTGGAGGTCATCCTGGTCAACGCCAAGGGCGAGCAGCCGCCCGAGAAGGCCCAGGCAGTGGCGCAGAGCGCGCTGGCCGGCGGAGGCGAAGCCGCGCGCGGGCGCGCCAGCAGCCCCCTGCCCTATTCCGCGCTGACCAGCACCGGCGACGACGCCCAGGACGCCGAGCGCCAGATGGAGCAATTGCAGCAGCAACAGCAGCAACTGCTGGTGCAGGTGCGCCGCCAGATCGCCAGCCTGCCCGCGCCCGATCCGCGACAGGCCGCGCAAAGCGCCGAGGGCCGCGCGCAGGAGCAAAAGCGCCAGCAGCTCGTGCGCCTGCTGGCCGAGATCGAAAAACGCATCAATGAAGAAAACGCCCGCCCGCGCAAGCGCTACATCAGCCCGGCCACGCGCGAGGCGGTCTATGCGCTGTACTACGACCGGTTGCGCCGCAAGGTCGAGGACAAGGGCACGCGCAACTTCCCCGAGGCCGGCGGCAAGAAGCTCTATGGCGAACTGGTGATGATCCTCACCGTGAACCACGACGGCAGCGTGCTCGCGACCGAGATCGTGCAAGGCTCGGGCAATGCGCTGCTGGACCGGCGCGCCCAGGCGATCGCGCGCGCTGCCGGGCCGTTTGGCGCGTTCAATGCACAAATGCGCGCGCAAACCGACCAGCTCGCGATGGTGGCGCGCTTCAAGTTCACGCGCGAGCAACAGCTCGAAGCCGAACTGCGGGAGCCGCAATGAGCCGCCCCGACCTGTACTGCGTGTTTGGCCACCCGATTGCGCACAGTCGCTCGCCCTGGATCCATGCGCGCTTTGCCGAGCTGAGCGGCGAGCGCCTGCGCTACGAGGCGCGGCTTGCGCCGCTGGACGGCTTTGCCGCGGCCCTTCGCGCATTCGCCGCCGAGGGTGGGCGCGGCTGCAACGTCACCGTGCCCTTCAAGGCCCAGGCGGCGCAACTTGCCGACAGCCGCAGCGAACGCGTGGCGCGCGCCGGCGCGGCCAACACCCTGGTGCTGCGCGACGGCGCGGTGCACGCGGACAACACCGACGGCCTGGGCCTGGTGGCCGACATCGAGCAGGGCGCGGGCGTGCTGCTCGCCGGGCGCGACGTGCTCTTGATCGGCGCGGGCGGCGCGGCGGCCGGGGCGCTCGCGCCGCTGCTGGCGCGCGGCCCGCGGCGCCTGGCCATCTGCAACCGCACGCCCGAGCGCGCCCAGGCGCTGGTCGCCAGCCACCAAGACCTTGCAAAACTATCAAAAACAGAGCTGCTCGCGCTTGACCAGCAAGCGCCAGAGGCCGATTTTGATCTCATCATCAATGCCAGCGCCAGCAGCCTCGCAGGGGCCGGCGTGCCGGTGCCCGTGAGCGTGCTGCGCCCGGGCAGCCTGGCGCTGGACATGATGTACGGTCCGCCCGCCCAGGGTTTTCTCGACTGGGCCGCGCGCCACGGCGCCAGCGCGCGCGACGGCCTGGGCATGCTGGTGCACCAGGCGGCCGAGGCCTTCGCGCTCTGGCGTGGCGTGCGCCCGCCCGCAGCGCAGGTGCTGGCCGAGCTGCGCGCGCTGCTTGCGCCATGAGGGCGCTGGCGCGCTGGCTCGCGCTGGTGCTCGCAGGCCTGCTGGCGCTGCAGTTGTTCTTCGTGCTGCGCATCGCGCTGATGGCGCGCCTCAACCCCGAATCGACGAGCTTTCAGCGCAGCGCCCTGTGGCAGCAACTGCAGGCGCCCGGGCGGCTGCGCTGGCAGCAGCAATGGGTGGCGTATGCGCAGATCTCCGAGCAGCTCAAGCGCGCGGTACTGGCCTCGGAGGACGACGCCTTCGTGCAGCACGACGGCGTGCAATGGAGCGCAATCGAAAAAGCCTGGGAGCGCAACGCGCTTGCGCGCGAACGCGCCGAGCGCGCGCGGGCGCGCCGCCCGGGCCAGACGGCGCCAGCGCCGAAAGTGCGCGGCGGCTCCACCATCACCCAGCAACTGGCCAAGAACCTGCTGCTGTCGGGCGAGCGCACGCTGGTGCGCAAGGCGCAGGAGCTGGTGCTCACCTTTGCGCTAGAGCGGCTGCTGAGCAAACGGCGCATCCTGGAGATCTATCTGAACAGCGTCGAATGGGGCGAAGGCATCTACGGCGCCGAAGCCGCCGCGCGCCACTACTACCGCAAGAGCGCGGCCGAGCTCAACGCAGCCGAGGCCGCGCGCCTGGCGGTGATGCTGCCCGCGCCGCGGCGCTTCGAGAAGACGCCGCACTCGGCCTACCTCGCCGGGCGCACGCGCACCATCCTCGCGCGCATGGGCGCGGCCCAATTGCCCTAAGCTCGCGGCCATGACGCGCATCCTCGGCATAGACCCCGGCCTGCAGACCACCGGCTTCGGCGTGGTGCAAGCCGATGGCCAGCGCCTGAGCTACGTGGCCAGCGGCACCATACGCACGACGCGCCGCGGCGGCTCGGACCTGGCGCTGGGCGACCTGCCCGGGCGCCTGCGCCTGCTGTTTGACGGCATCTCGGAAGTGGCCGAGCGTTATGCGCCGGACTGCGCCGCCATCGAGATCATCTTCGTCAACGTCAATCCGCAATCGACGCTGCTGCTGGGCCAGGCGCGCGGCGCGGCGCTCACCGCGCTGGTGCATGCGCAGTTGCCGGTGGCCGAATACACCGCGCTGCAGATGAAGAAGGCCGTAGTCGGCCACGGGCGCGCGGCCAAGTCCCAGGTGCAGGAGATGGTGCGCCGACTGCTCTGTCTGCCCGGCCTGCCCGGCACCGACGCGGCCGACGCGCTGGGCCTTGCGATCACCCACGCGCACGCGGGCGCCGCCATGGCGCGCGTGGGCGAGGTCGCTACCCTGCACCGGCGCCAGCATGCGATGTACAAGGGCGGGCGCAGCTATTGAACACCCGGGCGGGGCGCGCGGCCCAAGGCAAGGCGGAACAAGCCACCACGATGGCGCGCGCCCGGCATGGGGTGGGCTGCAAGGGGCAAACCGCAGCAATGGCAGGCGCTGTTGCGAGGATTTGCAAGGCCGCAGCCCCCCAGGCTGAGGTGCGCGGCGCGCGAAGGGTTTGTTCAGCCCTGCCTCAAGCGCTTGCGGCCACCTGGCGCAGCGCCTGGGCGAACACCTCTGGCGGCTGGCCGCCCTGGATCAGGTGGCGGTCGTTGAGGACCACCGAAGGCACCGACTGAATGCCGAGCTGGCGGTAGTGGGCTTCGCGCTCGCGCACCGCGCTGGCGTAGGTGTCGCCCGCAAGAATGGCGCGTGCGCGCTGCTGGTCCATGCCGAGCTCGGCCACCAGGCGCAGCAGCAGCGCGGGTTCCGAGGGGTTTTCTCCATGGGTGAAATAGGCCTTGAGCAGCGCATGCTTGAGCGCGCGCTGGCCGCCGGGCGCGCCCTCTTCGCCCTGCCAGTGCAGCAGCCGGTGCGCATCGAAAGTGTTCCAGGTGCGCAGGCGCCGCTCCAGATGAAACTCGAAGCCCACCTCTGCCCCGCGCGCGGTGATGGCGGCGCGCATCTGCGCCTGCTGCTCGGGCGTGGAGCCGTATTTTTCGCTCAGATGCTCCTGCAGGTCCTGCCCCTCGGGGGGCATGCCGGGGTTGAGCTCGAAGGGCTGGAAGTGCCAGTCCAGCGCCACTTCGCCCTCGAGCTGCGCCGCCGCGCGCTCGAGCGCGTGCAAGCCCACGGCGCACCAGGGGCAAACCACGTCCGAGACGAAGTCCAGCTTCAACACCACGGGTTCGACGGCCATGTTTCATCCTTTATGCAAGCTGGTACAAAGCGCCGCTACGATGGCGCCGCACGCCGATCGCGTACCAGGCATTGTGTACGCGCTCCGCTGCAAGCGTGGGCAACGGCAGAATATCCATGGCACTCAAAGACTATCTGGGCGAACAATTCCTCGGCATCCTGGCAAGCTATCAGGGGCGCGGCATCGTGCACCACATCGGCGTGGTTTATCTGCGGCGCAATGACCAGATCAGGTTCTTCATCCCGCGCGGGCATGCGCTGGCCATGGACTCGCTGGTCACGCTGCATCTGGACAACCGCACCGGCGTCGACGAACTCGATGCCGAGTTGCGCGTGTACCGCGCGTCGTACAAGGGCCGCATCGTGCACATCGACGAGAACTGGATCACCGTCGATCCGCTCGAATGCCAGCTCGTGCATGGCCTCAAGCTCATCGAAGACATTCGCGCGCCGGGCTACGAATACCCTGAGGACACCCGAGCGGCGCAAGCCCTGCCGCTGGCCACGCTCAGCGCAATGGCGCCGCCCGAGGAAAAAGACCACGAAAACAAGGTCGGCGTGCTCACCACGCTCACGCCAGAGCAGCCACACACCACGGTGCTGGCCTTCCTCACGAGCGAGGACGACGACGTCTTCCTCATCATCGAGCCCGGCACCTTCAAGCTCTCGGTGCTGGCGCGCGATCCGCGCTGCTTCTTCGTGATCGACGAGCGCGCCAAGTTCACCTTCGACGAGGCGATCCACTGGAACTACACCATCATGGAATCGGTCGCGCACGAAATCCCCAAGGGCACGCCGCTGTACGAGCAGGTGCGCACTGCCTTCATCATCAAGAACCCCTGGGAGGCGGGTTTTTTCATGCTCGATGGGCTGACCATGCTGCACCTGCCGCGCAAGGCCGTGGTGATGGCCGGTGAGCCGCGTCCCCTGCCCTGAAAGCCGCTGCCTGCCATGCCAGACTGGTTCAACACCCGAAAACTTGCTGCCGCACAGGCACGCCTGCAAACGCAGGACGAACAGCTGCGCGTGGCCGAGGTGATCTTTCACACCACCCAGGCCATCATGGTGACGGATGCGCGCGCGCGCATCCAGCGCGTGAACGCGGCCTTCTGCCAGCTCATGGGTTACGGCGAAGAAGAGGTGCTGGGCAAGACGCCCAAGCTGTTTCGCTCCAACCACCACGACCAGGCTTTCTATGCGGCGATGCTGGACTCCATCGGACGCACCGGCCAGTGGGCGGGCGAGATCTGGGGCCGGCGCAAGAGCGGCGAGGTCTTTCCCAAGTGGATGACCATCACCTCCGTGCGCGAAGGCGATGGCCAAGTGAGCCACATGGTAGCGAGCTACACCGACTTGTCGCAGCAGAAGCGTGCGCAGGAAGAAATTCACCGCCTGGCCTTCTACGATGTGCTCACCGGCCTGGCCAACCGCGCGCTGCTGCACGAGATGCTCAGGGAGGCCGGGCGCCAGGCGGCCGAGCACCAGCACCACGCGGCGCTGCTGCTGCTGGACTGGGACGATTTCCGATCGCTCAACGACAGCCTGGGCCTGCCCCAGGGCGATGCGCTCTTGCGCCTGCTGGGCGAGCGCATAGGCGCTTGCCTGGACGGGGGCACGGCCAGCCTGGCACGCCCCGGCGGAGATGAATTTGCCATCGTGCTGCACACCGCCTGCAAGCACCGCGAACAGGCCGCCGCGCTGGCCGAGGCCACGGGCCAGCGCATCCTGCAGGCGCTCGGCCAACCTTGCCAGATCGGCGGCACCGACTACCAGGGCAGCGCCAGCATGGGCATCGTGCTGTTTGCCGACCAGGCGCAGCAGCCTGAAGCCCTGCTCAAACAGGCCGAGCTGGCGATGTACCAGGCCAAGCAAACCAACCGGGGCAGCCTGCACTTCTTTGACAGCCAACTGGAGCTGGCCATCACCGAGCGCATGCGCACCGAGCGCGAGCTGCGCGCCGGCATTGCCGCAGATGAGCTGCGCCTGCATTACCAGCCCCAGGTGGCACTGCACGGCGGTCTGCTCAGCGTGCTCGGCGCCGAAGCCCTGGTGCGCTGGCAACACCCCGAGCGCGGGCTGCTGGCGCCCGGGCACTTCATTGCGCTGGCCGAAGAAACCGGCCTCATCGTGCCCCTGGGCAGCTGGGTGCTGCGCGCGGCCTGCCTGCAGCTGGCGGCATGGAAGGGCCGCGCGCTGTTCAGTGACCTGGTGCTGGCGGTGAACGTGAGCGCGGCGCAATTCCTGCAGCCGGGCTTTACGCAGGAGGTGCTGGATCTGCTCACCCGCACCGGCGCGCCGCCCGATCGCCTGAAGCTGGAGCTGACCGAAAGCCTGCTGGTGCAGGACGCCGATGCCGTCATCGCCACCATGCGGGCGCTGCAGACGCACGGCATCCAGTTTTCGCTCGACGACTTCGGCACCGGCTATTCCTCGCTGGCCTACCTCAAGCGCCTGCCGCTGCAGCAGCTCAAGATCGACCAGAGCTTCGTGCGCGACATCGAGACCGACGCCAACGACGCCGCGATTGCCCGCTCCATCACCGCACTGGCCCGGGGCCTGGGCCTGGCGGTGATCGCCGAGGGCGTGGAAACCGCCGCCCAGCGCGACCTGCTCGCGGCGATGGGCTGCGCCAGCTTTCAGGGCTACCACTACAGCCGCCCGCTGCCGCTCGCCGACTTCGAGGCCTGGTGCCTGCGGCAGACGGGCGCGGCCGCCTGACGAGCAAGCCGGCAGGCAGCCACTGTGCCAAGCCCATCGAGCATGGCGGGGCAGCATGGCCCGTGCTTTGCACATCTTTCATGAATCTTCTCATCGTTCACGATTTGCCATCAACAAGTGATTGATTCATCATGATTTTCAATTTATAAATCTTCTCAAGAATCTTCTCATTCATGGCTGCAGACGACCTCTATCGACTGCGCACCACCCTCGCCGTGCGCGCCCCGGCCGCCGCCGCTGCCCTGGCCGACGCGCTGGGCGTGAGCGTGCCCACGCTGCACCGCCTGCTGCGGCGCCTGCCGCCCGGTGAGCTGGTAGGCGCGGGCAAGGCCCGGCGCGCGCGCTACGCGCTGCGCCGCCCGCTGCATGCGGGCCGGGGCGTGCTGGCCGACTTGCCGGTGTACGCCATCACGACCGAAGGCCAGGCCGAGCTGCTGGCGCCGCTGGCCCCCTTGCGGGGCGGCGGCTGCTGGATGCCGCTGGCGGGCAGCGGCTGGCCCGTGCCCATGGATGCACGCGACGGCTGGTGGCCCGGCCTGCCCTACCCGCTGTACGACATGCGCCCGCAGGGCTACATGGGCCGCCTGCTGGCCCACGCCGAACACCGCGCCCTGGGCGTGGCGCCCGACCCGCAGGCCTGGAGCGATGACGAGGTGCTGCACGTGCTCTCGCAGCGCGGCAGCGACACCAGCGGCAACTGGATCGTCGGCGACGACGCCTGTGCGCTGTGGCAGGCCCAACGGCAGGCGCTGCCCCCGCCGATCGCCCCCGAAGCCACCGCAGCCGCCTACGCCCGACTGGCCGATGAGGCCGTGGCCGGCGGCGTACCGGGTTCCAGCGCGGCGGGTGAATTCCCCAAGTTCGCCGCACGCCGCAGCCTGCCGCCCGGCACGCCCAGCGGCACGCCACACGTGCTGGTCAAGTTCTCGGGCGCCAACGCCGCATCGCCCACCGTGCAGCGCTGGTCCGACCTGCTGGTGTGCGAACACCTGGCGCTGGAGCACGCCGCGCGCCTGCCCGGTGTGCAGGCGGCCACCAGCCGCATCCTGCAGCACGGCGGGCGCACCTTTCTGGAGCTGGAACGGTTCGATCGCCACGGCGAACACGGCCGCAGCCCGCTGTGCAGCATGGAAACCGCCAACGCCGCCCTGCTGGGCGACGCCTCGCGCGACTGGACCGTGCTGGCCGCGCGCCTCGTGGCGCACGGTTTGCTGGCGTCAGACGATGTGCAGCGCATCGCCCACCTGTGGTGGTTCGGCCGCCTGATCGCCAACACCGACATGCACCTGGGCAACCTCGCCATGCGCCCCGGAGATGGCCGCCTGACGCTGGCCCCGGCCTACGACATGCTGCCCATGCTGCACGCGCCGCTGCCGGGCGGCGAGGTGCCGGTGCGCGCGTTCGAGCCGCCGCTGCCGCTGCCACCGCAGCGGGCGGTATGGCATGCGGCATGGCGGGCGGCGCGCGATTTCTGGCAGGCGGCGGCGGGGGACGGGCGCATCAGCGCGGGGTTTCGCAAGACTTGTGCAGAGCATGCGGGGCGGCTGTCCGCTGCGGCGGAGCATGCATGACGATGCCGCGATGCTTCTACCGGGTTCCTCGTATTTCGCAAACCGGAGGCCGTAAGGGCGGATGCCGGCCCAACGCTGTCCTCCGAGCTACGGGCCCCGTAGCGGTCATCCCGCTTGCGGCGCCACGCACATCCTGTCGTGACAAACGCGAAAGCCATCGTAGACTCGCCATGTGATCGGCTGGTCGAACAGGCGATCGAACCGAAAGAACGTCATGCTCAGTAAAGAGATTGAAGTCTCCCAGCGGCTAGTGCGAACCGACGCATATCAGATGTCGGTTGGTGAGATCGTGAATATGTATAAGGATCGCGAGATCGTCATCGACCCTGACTTCCAGCGCCTCTTTCGCTGGGAGGCAAGTCAGAAGTCAAAACTGATCGAGTCGATTCTTCTAGGCATTCCTTTGCCACCAATCTTCGTCTTCGAACGCGAAACCGCGAAATGGGAACTGATAGACGGTCTACAGAGACTATCGACAATACTTGAATTCATGGGACTCCTTCGCGGCCCTGAGGGTGACATTCTCCCGCCGTCTTATTTAGAAGCCACGAAATATCTTCCATCCTTACGAAATACCGTTTGGGAGTCATCGGAAGCCATTCCGGATCTACCTATCGACGAGCAAGCGCCACTCGACAAGACAGCTCAGCTCAGTATACGGAGAGCTCGCATTGGAGTTGAAATTCTCAAAAGACCCAGTGATAACAAGACAAAGTTCGATCTGTTCCAACGCTTGAATTCAGGAGGCACACCAGCTAATCCTCAAGAGCTACGCAACTGTGTGATCATCATGGTGAATGCGGGTTACTTCGCGTTTCTCAAGGAACTCGCCACGTCACCGGCCTTTCGGACAGCAATTTCATTAACGGACGAACAGGAAGAACGCCAAAAACACCTAGAGTATCTTTGCCGTTTCCTGTGCCATGTGTACGTTCCGTACGACGACAAGTTGGACGTTGAAGAGTACGTCGATGAAGGAATGCAGACTCTCGCCGTGGAGGCCGAAGTGGTGGAGTCACGTGCCTGCTTCGAGTTCACATTTAACGTACTCAATGAAGCTTTTGGAACAGACGCGTTGCGCCGCCAAACCAATGGACAAGCTGGTGGCCGAGTCGGGCTCGTGGCGCTTGAGTGCATTGCTGTGGGAGTAGCCAAGAACTACGCTGGCGTTCGCACGCTCCCTGATCCAGTGACCTTTGTTCGGCAGCGGATTTCAGATCTTTGGAAATCTAATGAAGTGACCACTCTGCACGTATCTGGGCTACGTGGAACGCTTCGTATATCTAGAAGCGTCCCGTTGGGGGCAAAGTGGTTCAAGCCGTGAGCAAGGCGAGAACCGAGTCAGATCTTTCGGCGCAGCTCGACGCCGACTTTACGTCCCGCCTTCGGGAGTTGTCTGATCTCAAGCGCACTATCCGAGACGCTGACCCAAATGCTCAGCAAGTCCTTTTGAAAGCGCTCGTTACCATCTCCTATGCGCACTGGGAGGGCCATGTCAAGTTCGCTGCGTCGAAATACTTCGAGTATGTGGCGCTGCGCCGCCTGACGTATATATCCCTGCAGCAGCAGTTCTACGTGAACTCGTTCTTGGTTCGGCTAGGCGCGTTTGTTGCGAACCGCCCGAGTCTTAAGACTCGCTGTGACCTAATCTCTGAGGCGCTCAATCCTGGAAACGCATGCTTCTCACAGGTGCACCCGGAATTAGTCAACACTGGTTCTAATTTGAAGTTTGAGATCCTTCAGAACATCTGTCTGGTCTGCGGCATAGATTGCGCCATCTTCCAGCCCTACGAGACATTCATTGATCTCGTTCTATTGAGGCGGCGCAACTCGATCGCCCACGGAGATGAGTCAGTTGTCGATGTTCATGAGGTCGATGAATTAATCGACGGCGTAGTCGAGTTGATGCGACTCTTCAGAAACCAGGTCGAGAACAAAGTGTATACACAGGCATATCTTGCATCGTCGCGTGGAAGGTGACGCCTAACTGGTGACCAAATTCGTTCCGGCCGCAAAATGCACTGCCTCCACCGAGCTGCTTATGCGTTGCTCCGGAAGCCCGTTATGACGGAGTCAAGCCCCTGCTTCTGCAGCGGAGGGGCGGCCGCTTCTGACCGATAGTCGTCCACACCGCGCAGCACAAAAGGCCCGCCTTGCCCATCTACCATGTCCGCGCCCGCAACTCCGACTTGAGCACCTTGCCATAGGCGTTCTTGGGCAGGCTGGGCAGCCAGCGGTAGTGCCTGGGCCGCTTGAAGCGCGCGATGTGCGCCAGGCACAGCGCGTCCAATTCAGCATCGGGCACGGGCTCGCCTTCGGCGACGAGGAAGGCGACGACGATCTCGCCCCAATCGGCGTCGCGCTCGCCGACCACCGCCACCTCGGCAACGCGCGGATGCAGCAGCAACACCTCTTCCACCTCGCGCGGATAGATGTTGGAGCCGCCGGAGATGATTACGTCCTTGCTGCGGTCGCGCAGGGTGAGAAAGCCGTCCTCGTCCAGGCTGCCGATGTCGCCGGTGTGCAGCCAGCCGCCGCCCAGGGTTTGCCTGGTGGCCTCCGGGTTGTTCCAGTAGCCGGCCATCACGGTGTCGCCGCGCACCAGCACCTCGCCCAACTCGCCTGTGGGCAGGTCGCGGTCTTCGCCGTCGGCCACGCGCAGCTGCACGCAGGAATGCGCGACGCCCACCGAGGCGATGCGCTGCGCCCAGCGCGGATGGCTGACGTCTGCCAGATGCTCGCGCGCCAGCGCGGTGATGGTCATGGGCGATTCGCCCTGGCCGTAGATCTGCACGAACTTCTGCCCCATCACGGCCAGCGCCTGGCGCAGGTCTTCGACATACATCGGCCCGCCGCCATAGACGATGGTCTTGAAGCCTTCGCCGCCGCGCCCGCTGCGCTGCAGATGAGCGACCAGGCGGTGCACCATGGTGGGCGCGGCAAACAGCGACAGATGGCCCACGCTGGCGGCCAGATCGGCGAGCTCCGCCGGGTTGAAGCCGCCCGACTCGGGCGCCACATGGCGTGCGCCGCGCAGCATGTGGGCGTACTGGTACAGGCCCGCGCCGTGCGACATGGGTGCGGCGTAGACCATGGCGTCCTCGGGCGCCACCTGATCCACGTCGGTGAAATAGGCCATGGTCATGGCCAGCAGGTTGCGCTGGCTCAGCATCACGCCCTTAGGCCGGCCGGTGGTGCCGGAGGTGTAGAACAGCCAGGCCAGGTCTTCGGGCGCGGCCTGGTGCAGCGCCAGCGCCGGGCCGCCGGCCGCCCGCTCCCAGGCGGGGTCGCCCAATACCAGCAGGCGCCTGGGCGCGGCGCCCGCTTGCAGCGCCGCCTCTTGCAGCTCGGCCGAAGTGCAGACCAGGCGCGCGCCGCTGTCTGCCAGCACGTGCGCCAGCTCGCGCGCGTGCAGCTTGTAGTTGACCGGCACCATGACCGCTCCGCACCAGTGGATGGCCTGCTGCGCCTCCAGATAGGCCGGGGCGTTGGCGCTGTACAAGACCACCCGGTCGCCGGGCTGAACGCCCGCGCGCGTGCGCAAGTGGCCGGCCAGCGCCGCCACCCGCTGCGCCAGGCTGCGGTAGTCGTGCAGCACGCGCGCGCCGAGCAGCAGCGCCGGGCGCTGTGCGAACACCTGGGCGCCGCGCAGCAGCAGGCGGGCAATGTTCATGGCTGGCTGCGGCCCTGGGTCAGGGCAGCGTCGATGCGCTGGGCGGGCGCGGGCGCGCGCAGGACGGCGCCGCGCACCTCCAGGGCGATGCTGTCGAGCACCTCGCCGCCCTTGCCCAGCAGCTCTACCTTGTGCCGCCCGGGCCAGGGCAGCCAGGCCAGGCGCTCGCCGCTGCCCACGCGCTGCCCGTCTATGCGCCAGGCGAGGGCCTGGCCGCCTGCCGCCTGCAGCCACAGGCGCTGGTGGGCGGGGGGAATGTCGGGGTCCAGCGCTAGGATGGTGCCGTCGGCCGGCTCGAGGATGCGCGCCCGGGGCTGGGCTGCGGCGCGGGAAGAATTTGCATCAAATCGGGTGTTTACGCTTGCCAGGTCTGCGCCTTCAGCTCCTGATTTGATGGCAAACACCGCCTGCTGCGTGCCGTCGATGAACCACTCCTCGCGCGCTGCCTCGGCGCTGGCGGCGACAAAACGCACCGGCTGGCGCACCAGTCCCGCGGGGGCCTGGGGCGCGCGGCTCGCCTCGTGGCGGTGCAGCCAGCGCATCAGGTCGGCCCAGATCGGGGCGGCGCCGCTCACGCCGCTCACATCGTGCATGGCGGCGCCCGAGGCATTGCCCACCCACACGCCGACGGTGTAGCGCTCGGACCAGCCCACGGCCCAGTTGTCGCGCATGTCCTTGCTGGTGCCGGTCTTCACCGCGCTCCAGAAGCGCGTGCCCTGCACGCTGTCGAGCCCGAAGGTAGGCACGCGCGCCTGCACGTCCGAGAGCATGTCGCCGACGATGAAGGCAGCGCCCTCCGGCACGGCCTGCACCGGCGCTGCCTGCGTCTGCCCCAGGCGCAGCGACGCCGGCGTGTAGCGCCCGCCGTTGGCCAGCGCCCGGTAGGCATTGGTCAGGTGCAGCAGCGCCACCTCGCTCGCGCCCAGCGCCAGGCTGTAGCCGTAGTAGCCGCCCGACTCCCGCAGCGGCAGGCCGAAGGCGCGCAACTGGCGGAAAAACGCATCGGGCGTGACCATCACCAGGGTGCGTACCGCCGGCACGTTGAGCGAGGAGGCGAGCGCGGTGCGCACCGTCACCCAGCCCTTGAACTGGCGGTCGTAGTTCTGCGGGATGTACAGGCCGCCCGCGGTCGGTATCTGCGTGGGCGCGTCGTGGATGAGCGATGCGGCGGTGAGGCGGCGCTCGGCAATCGCCTGCGCATACAAAAAAGGCTTGAGCGTGGAGCCGGGCTGGCGCAGCGCGAGCACCCCGTCCACCTCGGGGGCCTCGCTCAGGCCGCCCGAGGAGCCGACCCAGGCGAGCACCTCGCCGCTGGCGTTGTCCAGCACGACGAGCGCGCCGTCTTGCACATTGCGCCCCGCCAGTTCGCGCAGATGGCGCCTGAGGCTTTGCTGCGCATGGCGTTGCAGGCGCGCGTTCAGCGGCGTGCGCTCACCCGGCGCCGGCTGGCTTGCGAGCCACTGGCGCGCAAAGTGCGGCGCCACGCCCGCCGCAGGCTTGAAGGCGCGCCGCTGCAGCGCGGCGGAGACGAAGAAGCCCAGCGCCACGCAGTCGGCCTCGGGCTGCATCGCGCGCAGCACGCCGCAGGCGCGGCGCGCCACCGCGCTCGCGCTCGCGTTGGGCGCGCGCACCAGGGCGGCGACCAGCGCGCTCTCGCGCGCGTCCAGCCCGTGGGGCGCCTTGCCGAAATGCGTGCGGCTGAGCGCGTCGATGCCCACCAGCTCGCCGCGCAGCGGCACCAGGTTGAGGTAGGCCTCCAGGATCTGGTCCTTGCGCCAGTGCTGCTCGAGCTCGCGCGCGGCCAGCGCCTGCTGCGCCTTGGTGAGCAGGCTGCGCCCGCCTTCGGGGCGACCGAGCTCGGTGTCGAGCAGGCCGGCGAGCTGCATGGTGATGGTGCTTGCGCCGCGCGTGCGCCGGTTGAGCAGATTGGCCCAGGCGGCGGCCGAGACCGCAGCCCAGTCCACGCCGCTGTGCTCGTAAAAGCGCTTGTCCTCGCTCACCACCAGCGCGTGGCGCAGCGCGGCCGACACTTCATCGAGCGGCTGCCAGGCGCCGCGGCGCACCGTAGGGTCGGTGCGCAGGCGCTCGAGCACCTCGCCCTCGCGCGAGAGCACCAGGGTTTCAGAAGAGCGGTACTGCGCGCGCACCGCGGCAAAGTCCGGCAGCGTGCGCGCGCCTGCCCAGCCCGCCGCCAGCGCCAGAGCCAGTGCCAGCGCAAGAAAGCGCCAGCGCAGCGCCTTCATGACAGGGGCGCGCCGGCGCGCACCAGGGCTTCGAACTGGGCCAGCGGCAGCGGCTTGCTGAACAGATAGCCCTGCCAGGCTTCGCAGCCGTGCTGGCGCAGGAAGTCGCGCTGGGCCACGGTCTCGACGCCCTCGGCAATCACGCGCAGGCCCAGGCTGTGACCGAGCGCGACGATGGTGCGCGCAATCGCCGCGTCGTTGGGGTCGAGCAGCACGTCGCGCACGAAGCTCTGGTCGATCTTGAGCTGGTCGAGCGGCAGGCGCTTGAGGTAGGACAGCGAGGAGTAGCCGGTGCCAAAGTCGTCGAGCGAGAAATCCACCCCGTAGGCCTTGAGCTGCATCATCTTGGCGATGGTGTCTTCCACGTCTTGCAGCAGCAGGCCTTCGGTCAGTTCCAGCTCCAGCCGCCGGGCGTTGGCGCCGCTGCCGGCCAGCGCCGCCAGCACCTGTGCGGCGAAGTCGCTTTGCGAGAACTGGCGCGGGCTGATGTTCACCGCGAGCGTGAGCGGCGCAAGCGCCGGCTCGCCCGCCCATAGCGCCAGCTGCGCGCAGGCGCTGCGCAGCACCCAGTCGCCTATGCCGACGATCAGCCCGGTCTGCTCGGCCAGCGCGATGAACTGCGTCGGCGCCACATAGCCCTGCACCGGATGGTGCCAGCGCAGCAGCGCCTCGGCGCCGGTGATGCGCCCGCCCTGCACCTGGGCCTGGTAGTGCAGCTCGAACTGGCCGCGCTCGAGCGCATGGCGCAGGTCGCGCTCCAGGCTCGCGCGCGCCTGCACGCGGCTCTGGATCTGCGGGTCGTAAAAGCGCACCGCGTCGCGCCCGGCCTCCTTGGCCTGGTACATCGCCATGTCCACCTGCTGCAAGAGCGCGTCCGCCGGTTCGCCCTCGCCCTGGAACACCACCGCGCCCACGCTGGCCGTCGTGTGGTAGTGCCCGCCGTCGAGCATGAAGGGCGCGCGCAGCGCCGAGAGCACGCGCTCGGCCAGCGCGCGCGCATGCACTGCGGCCAGGTCGCGCGTGTCGTGCGCGCCGACCAGCACGATGACGAATTCGTCGTCGCCGTGGCGCGCCAGCATGTCCTGCTCGCCCAGGCAGTTGCGCAGGCGCGTGGCCACCTGGCGCAAGAGCGCGTCGCCGCGCGCATGGCCACGGGTTTCGTTGAGCGTCTTGAAGTGGTCCAGGTCCAGCATCAAGAGCGCGCCGCTGCGGCCACTGGCGGCGCTTGCGGCAAGCACGTGCTTCATGCGCTCGAGCAGCAGCCGGCGGTTGGCCAGACCGGTCAGCGCGTCGTAGCAGGCCAGGAAGTTGATTTCGTCCTGCGCCGCCTTGCGCCCGCTGAGGTCTTCGACGATGACCAGCTGCGCGTCCTTGAACATCACGCCCGATATGCCCAGGGGCTTGGTCTGGCCGTCGGCGCAGCACACCTCGTACTCGCCCCATTCGATGACACCGTCGCGCGTCTCGGCGCGTTCGCAGCGTGTCTTCCACAGCGTCTGGGCGCGCTCGCGCGCCGCGGGCTCGGGGTAGGCCATCTGCCACCACTGCGCGCTGGTGCTCAGGCGCTCGCGGGTGTAGCCTGTGACTTCGGCAAAGTGGCGGTTGCGGTAGACCATGCCCTTGCCGCGCTGCCACATCGCGATGCCCACCGGCAGGTGGTCCAGGATGGCGCGCAGGCGCTGCTCGCTCGCGGCCAGTTCGTCGCGCATCGCGCGCCGCTCGGTGATGTCCTGCACCACGCCGATGTTGTATAGCGGCGCGCCGCCGTCGCGCACCACGGGCGAGACGGTAAGGTCGGTCCAGACGAAGGAGCCGTCCTTGCGGCGCATGCGCCGCTCCAGGTGGAATGCAGAAATCTCCCCGTTTCTGAGCTGGCGGCGCAGACGGTCGTTGGCCTCGGCGTCGCGGCTGTCGGAGACGGCATGCACGTCCAGTTGCAGGATCTCTTGCGGGGTATAGCCGAGGATCTCGCAGAACTTGCGGTTTACGCGCTCGAACTTGAGCGTCTGCACGTCGATCGTCGCCACGCCCACCGCGGTCTGGGAGAACATCGCGCTCAGCCGGTGCTCGGAGCTGCGGCGCAGGTCTTCGGCGCGCTCGGCACGCTGCAGCGCCTGCGCGCGCTGGCGCAGCAGCAGCGCCACGCCCAGCGCCAGCCACAGCGCCGCCGCCGCGCCGGCGGCGCCCACCCACTGCGGCAGCACCGCCTCGGAGGCCGAGAGCAGCGGCTGCGTGGGCACATAGGTGAGCTCCCAGCGCCGCCCGAGCATCTGCAGGCTGGCCTGCTGGCGCAGGGGCGAGCTGTTCCAGCGCTCCTGCATGTCCGCCGTCTCGCCGAGGAAGACCGCCGCGCCGGGCGCCAGCGGCGCCGCCGTACTGCCTGCGTCCCGCAGGCGCAGCGCAATGCCGCGCAATACCCCGCTGTAGCGCAGCGCGTCGAGCATCTCGCTCACGCGCACCGTCGCCGCCACCGTGCCGATGAAGGCGGGCGCGCCGTCCGCCACGCCGGGCGCGGTACCGAACACCGGGTAGCGCAGCGTGAAGGCTTCGCGCTCGTAGGGCATCTCGCTGAGTTGCAGCGGGCCGGAGAGCACCGGCATGCCCGTCTCGCGCGCGCTGAGCAAGGCCTGCAGGCTGGTGGGCCGGGCGTTGATGTCCAGGCCCCACATGCCGAGCGACAGATCGCGCGGCCAGAGGTATTCGATGATGAAGTGTTCGCGCGCCTGCAGCTTCGGGTGTATCGGCTCCTCGGGCGGCGGCTGGCCCGCCTGCCGCGCCTGGGCGCGCAGGCGCTCCTCCATGGCCGGCAGGTCTTGCGCGGCCACCACGCGCGTGAAGCTCAGGGTGCGCAGCTCGGGGTAGTGGGCGCGAAAGCCGCGCGCCTGCAATACCCGGTCAAAACGCCGCCAGTCCAGATCTGGGTCGACCGCAAACAGGTCGCGCACGCCGGCGACGATGGCGGAGCAGGCCTCCAGCCGGCGGCTGAGCGCCTCGGTGGTGGCCGTCACTGCCTGGCCGAAGCGCTCGGCCGCCATGCGCTCGTTGGCAAGCTGCTGGCGGTGCGCGAGCGTCCAGGCAAGCAGCAGACCCGCAAGCAGCACGCCTGCGCCCGCAAGCCAATGACCCATGCCCCGCACCCTGTGCACCTCATGCTCCCCTGGTGGTGGCCGGCGCCGGCCTCAGCCCGGGCGCTGGCCGGTGGTAAGTTGTGCTCCGCAAAGCGCCCTCGCAACCGGCTCAGGGCTTGGCCGGGGCGGGCGGCGCCACCCGCAGCGGCGCGTTGGGTGCCTCGCCGAACATCTCCGGAGCATAAAGCGCTTCGACCCGGGTCGGAGGCAAGGCAAAGCTGCCGGCATTGTTCAGCCGGAGCGTGTATTGCAGCGTGATCTCGCCCTTGGGCAGGTATTCGTAATAGGCGCGGTAGGCCTCGAAAGAGCGCTCGACGAAGGCCAGCCAAGCCTGGCCGCTGCCCTCTTCATCGCCGGTGGCGATCTCGGAGTCGCGCCCCAGGCCGCTGCCGAGGATGGTGGCGCCGCCCGGCACCGGGTCGGTGATGACCACCCAGCTCATGTCGGTCTGGGCCCGCACCTTGAGCGTGACGCGCAGCACGTCGCCGCGCGCGTACTGGTCCGGCGCGCTCGCCCCATCGGCGCGGCGCACGGTTTCCACGCTGCGCTGCACGCTGTAGCCGGCGCTGAACGGCGCCTTGAGCGCCACCGCCGCCAGCGACTGCACCGTGAGCCAGGGCTTGCCGCCGCCCAGGTGGTTCAGGCGCAGCTCACCCTGGGTCGCGTCCTTGCCCCAGGGCAGGAACATGGTGTTGTTCAGCCAGTTGGAAGCGGCCGCGGGCGCGCCGAACCAGCTCGTCTGGTGGCGCGCGCCGCCCTCGTCGCTCGCCTTGGCGCGCACCACGCGGCTCCAATCCACGCGCGCCTGCGCCTCGCCCAGGGCGGCGCGGGTGACGCCCGTGACCGGCTCGGACTCGAACTTGGCGCTGAAGGCCTGCAGCGCCAGCGCGCCCCAGAGGTTGGCGGTGGTGGTGTGCCAGGCCCCGCCCTGCTGGCGCGCGATGAAGCCGTTGGCCAGGCGCCCCATGTCTTGGGCCCACGCCGGATCGTCCATCACGGTAAGCATGAGCCGCGCCAGGTTGACGTCGCCGTTTTGCATCAGCCACCACCAGTAGTCGCTCTGGTCGGTGCTGAAGCCTGCCCGCGTGCCCTGCCAGGACAGGCGGGCGCGCAGCACCTGCATGGCCTGCGCCAGTTGCTCCTGCTGCCGCGGCACGCCGTGCACGCGTTGCAGGATGTTGACCCAGTCGATCACCGCATGCGTGGGCCACTGGTTGGGCGCGATGGTGATGCTGCGCAGCCAGCGCGCGTCGGCCTTGCCGTAGCGCGACAAGGCCTCGATCGCGGCGAGCTTGCGCAGCTCCAGGTCTTTGCGCGGGCTCCAGAAACGCCGTTCCAGCCGGCCTTCGACAAAGGCCGTCAGACCCGCCTGCATGGCCTGCAGCGATTCGGCCGGCAGCGCGAACGCCGGGTTCAGGCGCGCCGCCTCGCTGGACATGGCCAGCAGGTAGGCGGTGAGGGTGTCGCTGCCGCGGTGCGTGATGCCGCTGCGCGGCGCGAAGTAATACGCCAGGCCGTCCTCATCGAGATAGGTGGGCAGTTGCGCCATGAGCACGCGCCAGGCTGCGCCGTCGTCCATGCCCACGGCCTTGCTCGCGAGCTGCTCCAGACAACTGTAGGGATAGTTGGCCCACCAGTCGCGCACGCCGGGCAGTCCCTCTGCCAGCTTGGGCTGCAGCGCCAGCTTGATGCCGCCGCGCCCGGGCAGCGCGTCGCGCGGCGCGGCCACGGGCAGCGTGAGGCTGTCGCTCAACTGGGTGAGCGTGGCCTGCTGCACGCTCAGCGGCACCGCGGGCAGCAGGCGCTGGCTGAGCTTGAGCGCGTCGTGGGCCTGGCCCAGGGTGTCGCGCGCGCTGATCTCCCAGAGCAGCTCCTGCAGGCGCGTCTGGCCAAGCTGCGCCGGCGCGGTCACGTCCCAGCCCAGTTCGCGCGCCTGGCCGGGGGCCAGCTCCACGCTCTGGGCCGGCAGTTCGAGCAGCGTGGCGCGCGGCGTCACCTGCACCTTCATCGGCTGCTCCGTGGTGTTGCGCAGGGTGAACTGCGCGCGAAAGTGGTCGCCCTCGCGCACCAGCGGCGGCAGGCCGCTGATGATTTGCAAGTCCTGGGTGACGCGCACACTCGTCTTGCCGGTGCCGAACAAGGCCACACCGGCGTCGGCCACGGCGGCGATCTCGAAGGTGGTGAGCGCATCGTTGAGCGGCACCTGCACCTGCGCCCGGCCATCGGCGTCGAGCTCGATCATGGGCTGCCACAGCAGCAGGGTGTCGAGCAGCTCGCGCGTCTGCGCATGGCCTCCGCCGCCGCCCGCGGGCGCGGCCTTCTTGCCGTAGTGGCGCCGCCCGATGATCTCCATCTGCGCGGTCGAGGTGCTCACGCCCCAGTAGCGCCGCTGCAGCATGGCCTGCAGCAGATTCCAGCTGGTGTTGGGCATGAGCTCGAGCAGCGCCTTGTCCACCGCCGCCAGCGCCACCTGCGCATGGGCTGCCGGCTTGCCGTCGGGCAGCGTGGCCTGCACCGTCACCTTTGCCTTGCCGCGCACCTGGTAGCTGGGCTGGTCGGTCGTGAGCTTGACGTCGATGCGGTGCGCGGCCGTGCCTACGCGCAGCTCGGCCGCACCCAGGCGAAACGCCGGGCGCGACAGGTCGACCATGGCGGTAGGCGGGATGTATTGCTTGCCTTCCTCGCGAAACGCCCGCCACCACTGGCGCGGCGACTTGAAGCCCCAGGTGAAGAAGCTGTACCAGGGCACCTCGCGCAGGCGCCCGCGCAGCACCAGGGCGCTCACATAGACGTTCGGGCTCCAGCGCTCGTCGATCTTGAGTTCTATCGTCGGATCCTTGCCGTCGAGCTCCATCACCTGCGTGGCCAGAATGCCCTCGCGCTCCACGCTGACCAGCGCCGTGGCGTGGCGAAACGGCATGCGCACCTGCAGGCGCGCGGTGTCGCCCGGCGCGTACTCGCGCTTTTCGGGCAGCAGGTCGATGCGGTCGTGGTCTTCGCCGCCGAACCACAGCTCGCCCTGGCGCGTGATCCACAGCGATGTCGCCGCCTGGGCTTCGTTGCCGTCCTTGTCGCGCGCGGTGGCCACCAGTTGCACCTCGCCGGGCTGGCTGAGCTTGGCCTCGCACAGCACCAGGCCGCGCTTGTCGCTCACGCCGGTGCAGACCGTGCCCAGATCCTGCGTCTGCTTGCGGTTGTCGTAGCTGTAGAAGCCTCCCACCAGGCGTTTGCGGCTGGTGGTGGTAGAGCGCGCCAGCGCCTGCACGCTCAGCGGCACGCCCTTGAGCACATTGCCGTCCAGGTCCAGCGCCAGCGCGCGAAAGCGCACCCGCTCGCCCGAAGACGCCCAGCCCTCGGTCTTGATGCCCGCGACCACCGCCGCGGGCCAGAGCGTTTGCGTGCTGCGCAGGGTCTGGATCTCGCCATTGGGGTCGGCGTAATCGGCTTCGAGCAGCAGCTCCTGCGGCTGGCGCGAAGGCGGCAGCTCGGGCAGCGTCACCTGGCCGCTGCCGCTGTCGTCCAGCGTCAGCGCAAGCTTGTCGGCCACCACGCGCTGGCGCGGCGCGGGCTCGGGCGCATCACCGTCGTCCTCGCCGTCGCCCGCGCGCTCCTGCGGCGCGCTGAAGCTGAAGCCGGGGTAGTCCTCGAAGTCGACCGAGCGCTCGCGCAGCACGGCCGACACCCGCACCGGCAGTTGCGCCGCCGGCCCGCCCGAGACATAGGCCACCTGCACCGCCGTGGGCAGCGCGCCGACGCGCACCAGCGGACCACTGGCCACCGGCGCTATGCGCCCCTCGAACACCGGCAGGCGAAACTCTTCGACCCGAAAGCTGCCGCCCTCGAACTGGCGCCCGCCCTGGCTCCAGCCCAGGTTCACCTGGTATTGGCCAAGATGTGCCGCGGGCGCAAGCGCAAAGCTGCTGAGCGCGCTCAAGCCGCCGGTGGGCGTGCTCTGCCAGTGCAGCGGCTGGCGAAACTGCTGGCCGCTGCCCACGTGGGTGATGATCAACTGGTTGGGGCGCTCGCGCGGCAGCGCCAGGCCCTGGCCGTTTTGCTCGCGCAGCAGGTGCTTCATCGACACCGTCTCGCCGGCGCGCACCAGGGTGCGGTCGAACACGGTGTGCGCCACGCTGTCGGCCGCGGGCGATGTGCTGATCGGCAGATTGAAGCGCCAGGGCTCTATGCCGCGCTGCCAGTCGCTCCAGGTGAAGGCCAGGTCGTCCTGCGCGCGCGCACTCACGAAATAGGCCTGGCGCCAGTAGTTCGGGCCGTCGCAGGACGGCGCCTCGGGCGAGAGCCCCTCGAGCCGCGCGATGCCGTCGGCGCCGGTGCGCGCCGTGGCCAGGGTCTTGCCCTTGCAGTCGGACACGCGCACGCTGGCGTCGGCCACCGGCCGGCCCTGATCCAGCGTGGTCACCCAGGCCAGGGCGTTCTCGCGCCCGAGCTTGAAGTGCACGGCCAGGTTGGTGACCAGCGCGGTGGTGCGCACGTACATCGCGCGCGTGCTGCCATAGCGCTCATCGAGCAGCGCCTGGCCGAGCAGGGGCGAGGCGATCTCCACCACGTTGAAGCCCGCGTCCAGCGGTATGCCCACCACCTCGAAGGGCCGCACATCGCCCTTGTCGGGCCCGGGCAGATCGAGTTTCTTCACGCCCGGCTGGCCGGCCAGCAGCGACAGGCGGCGCGACTGCACATAAGTGGCCTCGTCCGGGGTGTAGTAGCCGGCTTCGCGCTCCTGCTGCGTGGGTTCGGCGCGCATCGGCGGGGGCAGCGGGTCGCGCACCAGGGGCTGGGCGTCGCTGCGCTTGATCCACAGCTCCTCGAGCTGCTCGACGCGGCGCAGCCAGTCGATGATTTCGGCGTCGCTCTGGGGCCTGAGCGTGCTCACCTTGCCGGCATCGGCCACGGGCTGCAAGCCCTGCACCTTGAGTTGCTGCTCGACGCGGCGCAGCGTCACCGGCAGCAGCGCGGGGCCGTCCGGCCCTTCGGCGTAGCGCTCGATGATGCCAAAGGGCGCGGCGGCAAACTTGGCCAGCGGCGGCTGCGCGCCCGTGGCCACCTTCAGCGGAAAGCTGTCGGCGTTGTCCAGCAGGCGGCCCGAGGCGTCCTGAAAGCCCGCCGGCAGCTCGAGCACGTAGGCGGTGTCTGCGCTCAGCGGGCCGGCGAAGCTGACCGCCTGCACCACATCGTCGTCGGCCGGCTGCACGCCTTCGTCCTGCTGCGGCGTCAGGGTCTGGCCGCCGCCCTTCAGGCGTATGCCCATGGCCAGCTTGCGCACCACCGGGGCGTTGAAGGAGAGCCGCATGGGGCGTATCGGCAGGCAGGCGGCCTGGGCGTTCTCGCGCTCGCAGGAAAACTCGGCGCTGAAGGGTGCGCGCACCGTGAACTTGTAGCGGCGCGCGACCCGGTTGGCGATGCCGCTGGGCGTACTCACGCCCTGGTCGTAGACCAGCTCCAGGTGGCTGTCGGGCGCAGCGCGGCGCGCGCACGTGAGCACCGGGTAGCGCAGTGGCGCCTTCTGCGCCGCCTCCCAGAGCTGGCGTGCGCGCAGCAGCGCCTCGCGTTCGGCGCCGTCGATGGCGCGCACCGGCACGCGCTCGCCCACGCCTTCCAGGTCGCACCAGACGTGCTCGGCAATGCTGGCTGCGCTGGCATCGCCGTTGAGCTGCAAGATGAAGTACTGCTGCTCTTCAATGCTGCCCCAGCTGCCCGGATAGACGCGCTGGACAAAAGGCCCACCGGTATTGAATTGATAGCTGGTTGCGCGCTTCCAGCTTGCGCCTTCGGCCGGTTTGAAGTCTGGCCTGGGGGTGAGCGTGCAGCGCACGCCGGGCGGCAGATCGGCCGCGAAGTCGAACACCCAGCGCCGATCGCTGAGCCAGCGCGCCTGCCCGCGCGCGGCAATCGCGTCGCTGCAGGAGAGCGCATACGGATCGTCCGCCTTGGGGTCGCCAAAGCGCACGGCCGGCGCATCGAAGCTGACCACCACCTGGCGCACCTGCGCGACCTCGCCGCGCGGCGACACGCTGACCACCGTCAGAGCCTGCGCCGCGCCGCTGGCCAGGGCCAGCATGGCGGCCAGGCCCAGCCCTGCCCATGTCGATCTCTGCAGCATCTTCCCTCCGTCCCTCATTGTTGGAGCGCAAACTCTAAATCTGCACTATTGTTGAGGCAAACCGCGCTTGTGCATTTGTTGCAGCCGTGTCAATCTGCTGCTTCGGGTCTGCTGCAAGGTAAATCTCGCCATGTCCACGGGCTTCAACATCGAATTCGGCCAGGAACTTTGCGACATGCTGCATGCCGAGCTTGCGCTGGTGTGCAACTTCATGGACGCGGACGGGCGCATCGTCGCGTCCAGCCGGCGCGAGCGCATAGGCAGCGTGCACCCCATCGCCCGGCGCATCATGCAGGGCGAGTTCGACGAATACAGCGTGAGCGCGCAGGAGGCCGAGCGCTCGGGCGTGATGCTCGAAGGCATGCTCACCGCGATCGACCTGGACGGGCGGCGCGTGAGCTGCTTCACCCTCTCGGGGCCGCTGCCGGTGGTGCGCCCGCTGCTGCGCATCCTGCGCTTTTGCGTCACCGCCCTGCTGCAGACCACGCACCGCGGCAGGGACTACCACCCGCCGCCGGCGCAGGCACCGGCGACCAACCTGAGCGAGCTGCTGCAGCACGCCAGCGCCGCGGTGGGCTTCAGCCTCGCGCGCCTGCACCAGGCGATAGAGCACATCGACGAAGGCGTGTCGCTGTTCGACGAGAAGCTGCAGCTCGTGGTGTGGAACCAGCGCTATCTGGAGCTTTCCGGCTGGCCCGAAGAGCCCGCCTGCCGCGGCCAGAGCCTGCAGGCCATGGTGGAGCACTTTTTGCGGGCGCGCGGCATGGACAGCGCCCAAGCGCGCGAGCGGCTGCACAAGCGGCTGCAGCGCCTGCGCGCCGGCCAGGCCAACGACTTCCAGTTCGAGACGCCCGACGGCCAGGTCATGGCCGTGGCCGACCGGCCGCTGCCCGGCGGCGGCGCGGTCAGCACCTACACCGACATCACCGAGCGCCACCGCAGCATGGCGGCACTGCGCAGCGCCCGCGAAGACGCCGAGCGCCTGGTGCGCGAGCGCACCCAAACGCTGGACACCTATACCCGGCTGTCCTCCGACTGGTTCTGGGAGAGCGACGCGCAGTTTCGCACCACGCAGATCTACGGCGACGTGCTGGGCAAGCTCAAGATTGCACCCGGCTACTTCCTGGGCAAGCGCCGCTGGGAGCTGCAACTGGTGGGCGTGAGCGCCGAGCAGTTGGCCGAACACGTGGCCCGCCACCAGCGCCATGAAAGCTTCCGCAATTTCGAATACGGCCTGCTCGCGCCCGACGGCAGCACCAGCTATCTGTCGGTCAGCGGCGCGCCGCGCTTTGATGCCGAGGGCCGCTTCATCGGCTACCACGGCACGGGCATGGACATCTCCGAGCGCCGGCGCAACCAGCGCCTGCTGCAAGAGCGCAGCGAGGCGCTGGAGCGCGCCAACGCCGAGATGGAGCGCCAGGTGAAGGAACGCACCGAGGCGCTGGGCCAGCAGCTGAGCTTCATGCGCCAACTGCTCGAGGCCATACCCAACCCCATCTTCTACAAGGACAGGCAAGCGCGCTTTCTGGGCGCCAACCGCGCCTTCGAGCAATTCACCGGCGAGGCGGCCGAGCGCTTTCTCGGCCGCACCGTGGCCGAGCTCGCGCCGCAGCGCGCCTGCGATCTGGTGCAGGACATGGCCGCCGACGCGCAGTTGCTGCGCGAGCCCGGGCGCCAGACCTACGAGAGCCGGGTGCAGGACGCCCGCGGCCAGCCGCGCGACATGCTCTGCCACAAGGCCACTTTCCTGCGCCCCGACGGCTCGATTGGCGGCATCGTCGGCGTGATGCTGGACATCACCGAGCGCAAGCAGATGGAGGACGAACTGCGCCTGGCCGCCACGGTGTTCGACAACAGCAGCGAGGCCATGGCCATCCTCGGGCCCGATGCGAGCGTGGTGGCGATCAACCAGGCCTTCATGGACATCACCGGCTATGACCGCCAGCAGGCCGTGGGCTACCCCATCCGCACGGACGAGGACGAAGGCGAGCCGGCCGGCTTCTTCAAGCGCCTGCAGCCCCAGCTCGAGCGCGAGGGCGCCTGGCAGGGCGAAGTGCGGGGCGTGCGCAAGAGCGGCGAGCCCTACCCGGTGTGGTTTTCCATCGCCGTGGTGCGCGACGCCGGCGGGCGCACCCGCCATTACGCGCTGGCCTTTACCGACCTGTCGCACAAGAAGCGCAATGAAGCGCGCATCCAGCAACTGGCCTTTCAAGACCCGCTCACCCAGCTGCCCAACCGCCGGCTGCTGATCGACCGGCTGGAGCATGCGCTGGTGGGCGCTGCGCGCAAGCAGTGCGGCGGCGCGGTGCTGCTCATCGACGTGGACAATTTCAAGAGCCTGAACGACACCCGCGGCCACGACGTGGGCGACGAGCTCTTGCGCCAGCTCGGGCAGCGGCTGGTTGCCTGCGTGCACCAGGGCGACACGGTGGCGCGCGTGAGCGGCGACGAGTTCGTCGTGCTGGTCGAGAACCTGCCGCTGGCCATGGGCGATATGGTGTCTCAGGCGCGCAGCCTGTGCCACGAGCTGCTGCTGGCGCTGCAGCAGCCCTATACCCTGGCCGGTGAGCAGCACCACCACAGCGCGAGCATTGGCGTGGCGCTCTTTGGCAACCAGGGCCGCAGCGTGGCCGAGCTGCTCAAGCAGGCGGACATGGCGATGTACCGCGCCAAGGAGGCGGGACGCAACACCCTGGCCTTTTTCGATCCGCAGATGCAGGCGGCGGTGGACGCGCGTACCGGCATGGAGCGCGCCATCCGCGACGGGCTGCAGCGCGGCGAGTTCGTGCCCTGGTACCAGCCCCAGCTCGACGACAGCGGCCGCGTGCTGGGCGTGGAGGCGCTGGTGCGCTGGTGCCGCCCCGATGGCAGTGTGGTGGCGCCGGGCGCCTTCATCGCGCTGGCCGAGGAAACCGGCCTGATCCTGCAGCTGGGCCAGCAGATGCTGCGCGCCGCCTGCGAGCAACTGCGCGCCTGGGCCGCGCACTCGGCCACCGAGGGGTTGACGATTGCCGTGAACGTGAGCGCCCGGCAGTTTCACCATGCGGACTTCGCGCAGCTGGTGCTCGACATCCTGCAGGCCAGCGGCGCCAAGCCGCAGCGGCTCAAGCTCGAGATCACCGAAAGCCTCTTGATCGACCACATCGAGGAGGTGATCGGGCGCATGCAACTGCTCAAGGCCCACGGCGTGGGTTTTGCGCTGGACGACTTCGGCACCGGCTATTCGTCGCTGGCCTACCTCAAGCGCCTGCCGCTGGATCAGCTCAAGATCGACCAGGGCTTCGTGCGCGGCGTGCTCAGCGACGCCAACGATGCGGCCATCGCCCGCATGGTGGTGGCGCTGGCCGACAGCCTGGGCCTGCAAGCGGTGGCCGAGGGCGTGGAGACGCCCGAGCACCAGACCTTTTTGCGCCAGCACGGCTGCCTGGCCTACCAGGGCTATCTGTTCAGCAAGCCGCTGCCTATCGCTGAACTCGAGGCCTGGCTCGCGCGGCGCCCGCCCGCCGCGCCGGGCTTGCCCTTCACTGGGGCTTGAAGCCGCTGTCGCTGATGATGCGCTTCCAGGCTGCGGTGTAGGCGCCCTCGCGCGCGCCGAGCTGGGCCGGCGTCATCGCATCCACCGTCAGGCCCATGCTGGTCAGTTGCTGGTTCACCTCGGGCATCTGCACCACCTTGGCCAGGGCCGCGGAAAATTGCTGGGCAAAGGCCTCGGGCGTGCCCTTGGGCGCGAAGAAGCCGTAGTAGGGCAAGTCTTCGAAGCCCTTGACCCCGAGCTCGTCGAAGGTGGGCACGTCGGGCAACTGCGCCTGGCGCTGCGTGCCCAGCACCGCCACCACGCGCAGCTTGCCGGCGCGGTGGTTTTCGATGAAGTCGGGCACCGAGCCCACGCCCGCCGGAATCTGGTTGCCCAGCATGTCGGCAATCAGGGGACCGCTGCCGCGGTAGGGGGCGGCCACCAGGTCGAGCTGGTAGCGCTGGCCCAGAAGCTTGACGAGAAACTCCGGCGTGGACGCGGGCGCCGGAATGCCGACCGCGCTCTTGCCCTGGTTCTTGCCCTTGACCCATTGCACGTACTCATCAAAGCTCTTGGCCGGCGTGCCGCCCGAGACCGCAAAGCAGTTGACGAAAGAGGCAAAGCCGCCCACGGGCACGAAGTCGGCGTGCGAGTCGAAGCCCGGGTTCTTCACCACCTGCGGCAGGATGGAGATGGTGTGGTCGTGCGTGATGAAGACCGTGGAGCCGTCGGCCGGCGCGCTCTTGAGCGTCTGCGCCGCCAGTTGACCGCCGGCGCCGGGGCGGTTGTCCACCACCACGGTGCGCCCGAGCACGTCCTTGAGCTTGTCGGCCAGCAGGCGCGCAATCGCGTCGGTGCCGCCGCCGGGCGGAAAGCCCACGAGCACGCGCAGCGGCTTGGCGTCCTGCGCCCAGGCGGGCACGGCCGCCAGCGCTGCGGCGGCGGACAGAAGATGGCGACGGGTCAGTTGCATGGAGGTCTCCCGGGGTGGTTGCTTCTTGAAAAAGTGAGCCTGTTGCGCTGGTGTTTATTGGCTTTCAGATACAAAACGCCATAAGACGCTTGTAGGACATGCGCTGACAGCTATGGATTTCAATTCTCTGCCAGGCGCTCGCGGTGGCGCGCGATCTGGCGGCGCACCTGCACCGGCGCAGTGCCGCCCAGGGTCTGGCGCGCCCTGAGCGAGCCTTCGAGCGACAAGACCTCGAACACGTCGGCCTCGATGCTCGCATGAAAGCCTTGCAGCGTGGCCAGCGGCAGCGCGGACAAATCCACGCCCGCCTCCTGCGCCGCCTTGACCGCGTGCGCGACGGTCTCGTGCGCATCGCGAAACGGCAGGCCTTTCTTCACCAGGTAGTCGGCCAGGTCGGTCGCCGTGGCGTAGCCCTTCATCGCGGCGGCGCGCATGGCCTGGGCATTCACGCGGATGCCGCCCTCCTTGGTGCCGGTGGCGGGGTTCACCTGCCCGCCTATCATCTCGGCAAAGATGCGCAGCGTGTCCTTGAGCGTATCGACGGTGTCGAACAACGGCTCCTTGTCTTCCTGGTTGTCCTTGTTGTAGGCCAGCGGCTGGCCCTTCATCAGCGTGATCAGGCCCATCAGATGGCCGACCACCCGCCCGGTCTTGCCGCGGGCGAGCTCGGGCACGTCCGGGTTTTTCTTCTGCGGCATGATCGAAGAGCCGGTGGTGAAGCGGTCGGCGATGCGGATGAAGCCCACGCTCTGGCTCATCCACAGCACCAGTTCTTCGGACAGGCGCGAGACGTGCAGCATCACCAGGCTCGCAGCGGCGCTGAATTCAATCGCGAAGTCGCGGTCGGAGACGCCGTCCAGGCTGTTCTGGCATACGCAGGCCCGGCCCTGGTCGTCGACCATGCCCAGGGTTCTGGCCACGCGCTCGCGGTCCAGCGGGTAGCTGGTGCCGGCCAGCGCGGCCGAGCCCAGCGGCAGCACGTTCACCCGGCGGCGCACGTCGCGCATGCGCGCCTCGTCGCGCGCAAACATCTCCACGTAAGCGAGCAGATGGTGGGCAAAGCTCACCGGCTGCGCCACCTGCAGGTGGGTAAAGCCCGGCAGGATCACCTCCACGTTGTTCTCGGCCACCTCCACCAGCGCCCGCTGCAGCGCGCGCAGCAGGCCGTCGATCAGGTCGATCTCGCCGCGCAGCCACAGGCGCACGTCGGTGGCCACCTGGTCGTTCCTGCTGCGCCCGGTGTGCAGGCGCTTGCCCGCGTCGCCCGCGAGCTGGGTCAGGCGCGCCTCGATGTTCAGGTGCACGTCTTCCAGATCGAGCTGCCAGTCGAACTGGCCGGCCTCGATCTCCTGCGTGATCGTGGCCATGCCTCGTTCGATCGCGGCATGGTCTTCGCGGCTCAGGATGCCTTGCGCCGCGAGCATCTCGGCGTGGGCGAGGCTGCCGGCAATATCGGCCTGCCACAGGCGCTGGTCGAAGAAGACGCTGGCGGTGTAGCGCTTGACCAGCTCGCTCATGGGTTCGGAAAACAGCGCCGACCATGCCTGTGCCTTGCTCGCGAGCTGATCGTGGGACGGGGAGGAAGGCTGGTCGGGCATGGCGGCAATAATCGGCACCGGGAGGTCCACGGCGCCAGCAATGACAAAGCCGCAAATTCTATCGACCAGCACGCGACGCCCGCCGGCAGCGGGCACGCTGATCTTCGACGCCTGCCATGCCGGGGTGGTGCTGCGCGCGGTGCTGTTCGTGGAGCTGGTCTCTGGCGTGGCGCTGCTCTTTCTTGCCGCGAGCCCCGCCGAGTGGCTGCAGCAACTGGCGATGCTGACCGGCGGCGTGCTGCCCGCCACGCTCGCCTGGCTGCTGGCCGCCTGCAGCCTCAAGCGCGTGCTGCAGGCCGCGCGCGTGCCGCTGCAGGTCTGCGCCGGCGTGGTGCTGGGGGCGCTGGCCGGCTTGCTTGCCTGCGCGCTGCTCGCTTATGTGACGGGCAGCAGCGAGCCCAGGTGGCTGGCCAGCGCCGCCAGCGGCGCGCTGCTGTCGGCGCTGCTGGTGGCCGCGCTGGTGCTGCGCGCGCACGCGCGCGCGCCGGCGGCCACTACCGCGCGCCTGGCCGAGCTGCAGGCACGCATACGGCCGCACTTTCTCTTCAACAGCCTGAACAGCGCCATCGCCCTGGTGCGCGAGGAGCCGGCCAAGGCCGAAACCCTGCTGGAAGACCTGAGCGAGCTGTTTCGCCACGCGCTGCTCGAGCAGGGCGACAGCGCCAGCCTGGCCGAAGAGGTGCAACTGGCGCGCCACTACCTGGCGATCGAGCAGATCCGCTTTGGCGAGCGCATGCAGCTCGCCTGGAAGCTCGACGAGCGCGCCGGCAGCGCCCGCGTACCGCCGCTCTTGCTGCAGCCGCTGGTGGAAAACGCGGTCAAGCACGGCGTCGAGCCCTCGCCGCTTGCCGCCCTGATCGAGGTGCGCACCCAGCGGCGCGGCGCACGCGTGCTCATCACCATCACCAATTCGCTGCCGCCGCGCGCCCATGCGCTCGGGCCGGCGGCGCCGGGGCACGGCATTGCGCTGAACAACGTACGCGCGCGCCTGAAGCTGCTGCACGACGTGGAATGCGACTTCAGCGCCGGCGCCCAGGGCGGGCGCTACCAGGTGCGCATAGGCCTGCCCGCCGTTTGAGACAGCGCCATGCGCATTCTGGTCGTCGACGATGAAGCCCTGGCGCGCAAGCGCCTGTGCACCCTGCTGGCCGAGCTCGATGCCCGCCACCAGGCGGTGCAAGCCGCCCACGCGGGCGAGGCGCTGGCGCTGCTCACCCAGCCGCCGGCCTTCGACCTGGTGTTGCTGGACATCCACATGCCCGGGCAGGACGGCCTGGCGCTGGCGCACCAGATCGCGCGCCTGGCCGAGCCGCCGGCCATCGTCTTCGTCACCGCGCACGCCGAACACGCCGTCTGCGCCTTCGAGCTGGACGCGGCCGACTACCTGACCAAGCCGGTGCGCCGCGAGCGCCTGCAGCAGGCGCTGGCCAAGGCCGGCCGCCGCCATCGCCCCGCAACACCCGCGCCAAGCTCAGACGGCCCCGCCCTGCTGGTGCAAGACCAGGGCCGCACCGAACGCGTCCCGCTCGCCGAGGTGCTCTACATCCGCGCCGAACTCAAATACCTGACGCTGCGCACCGCCACGCGCAGCTACGTGATCGACGGCGCCCTGACCGAGCTGCACCAGCGCCATCCGCAGGAGCTGGTGCGCATCCACCGCAATACCCTCATCGCCCGCCACGCCCTGCGCGCGCTGGAGCGCCACCCCGAGCTGGAGGAAGGCGACGGCTGGGCGGTGCGCCTGCGCGGCAGCACCGAGCTTCTGCCGGTCTCGCGCAGGCAGGTGGCTGCGGTGCGGGAGATCCTCACGCGGGAAGCTTGAAGCAAGGCGCCCGCCGGCTCAATGCGCAGCATGCGCAAAGCTGGCCACCGCCATCACCACCCCCATGCCCGCGAGCAGCCAGACGATCTGCACCAGCGCCTGCGCGGCGGACATGCGCCGCTGCAGTTGCGGGATCAGGTCGGCCAGCGCCACGTAGACGAAGCTGCTGGCCGCCACGACGAGAAAATAGGGCAGCGCGGCCTCCCAGCGGCCGACGATGAAATAACCCGCCAGGCCGCCCAGCGCACTGGCCGCGCCGGCCAGCGACACCTTGAGCAGCGCGGCGCGGCGCTTGCCCTGGCGCAGCACCACCAGATCGCCCACGTGGTGCGGCACTTCGTGCGCCAGCACCGACAGCGCCGCCACCACGCCCAGGCGCAGGTCGGCGACGAAGGCCGAGGCAATCATCACGCCGTCGCCAAAGCAGTGCAGGCTGTCGCCGGCCAGCAGCGCCCAGCCGCCGCGCGCGTGCAGCGGAGGGTGCCCATGCCCGTGGTCCACATGATCGTGCGCGTGCTGCTCGTGGGCGTGTGCGCCCTCGCTGCGCGCCGAGCCAGCGTGGCCGCCGTGCTCGTGGCCGTGGTGCCAGAGCTCGGCCTTTTCCAGAATGAAGAAGAACACCAGCCCGAGCAGCAGCGTGGCAAACAGCGGGTGCGCGGGCGCGTCTTCGAAGGCTTCGGGCAGCAGGTGCATGAAGGCGGTGGACAAGAGCGCGCCGGCCGCCAGGCTCAGCAGATGCTGCGGCCCCACGCGCCAGCGCCCGCCCATGCCCAGGCGCAGCAGCACGGCCGCAAGCCACACGCTGCCTATGCCGGCGGCCAGCGTGGCGATGAGCATAACTATCAAAAGCATTGCTGTTGGCGCTTGCTCAGCAAGGGTTTGCGCCTGTTTTTATATGAATTTGTTCAAGGCGGGCGCGGCGGGCCTGTGCCGCCGCCTTGCCCGGAGGGAGAAGGAGTGTCGCAGCTATTTCAGGCCATGCTGCGCAAACCAGGCAAGCGTGCGCTTCCAGCCGTCTTCGGCCGCGTCCTTGCGGTAGCTGGCGCGGTAGTCGGCATGAAAGGCGTGCGGCGCATCCGGGTAGACGACGAAGCGCGAGGCATTGGCCGGCGCGCCGGCCTTGGCCAGCCCGGCTTTCATCTGCTCTATGGTGCTCTCGGGAATGCTCTCGTCCTTGCCGCCGTACAGGCCCAGCACCGGCGCCTTGACCTGCGCGGCCAGCGCCAGCGGCTGCTTGGGCTGCAAGGGCGTGTCCTGCCCCGTGAGGCGCCCATACCAGGCGACGGCGGCCTTCACGGGTGCGTGCGCGGCGTACAGCCAGGTGATGCGCCCGCCCCAGCAAAAGCCGGTGATGCCCACCCGCGCAGCGTCGCCGCCGTGCTTGCCGGCCCAGGCGACGCTGGCGTCCAGGTCTTGCATGACCTGGGCGTCGGGCACCTTGGCGACGACCTCGCTCATCAGCTTGGCCAGCTCGCCATAGGCCATGGGGTCGCCCTGGCGCTCGAACAGGTCGGGCGCAATCGCCAGATAGCCCGCGTGCGCCAGGCGCCGGCAGACGTCGGCGATGTATTCGTGCACGCCGAAGATTTCCGAAATGACCAGGATGACCGGCAAGCCGCTGCCGCCCTTGGGCGCGGCACGGTAGGCATGCACCTGAAAGTCGCCCGAGGGGTAGCTGACCTCGCCCACCTCCAGGCCGTCGGGGCTGGTCGCTATCGCCGTCTGCGCCATCAGCGGCGCGGCGGCTGCGGCGTAGCCCGCACCCAGCATCAATCCCAGGGCCTTGCGGCGCGAGGCCGCGCCCGTGCCGCCCAGCAGGGCAGCCGCGTCGGTGTGCAAGTCGTCGTGCATGGTGAACTTCTCCATCGTGCGTGGCAGGGTATCAGGCAGGCAGGCCCTGCAGAACGCGCAGGTGCATGCGGCGCTCAAAGCGCGCGCCCGCCGAAGCGCAGTGTGGCGCAAAAGCGGCCAGCGTGCGTGCGCGCAGGGCGTCGTCGATGGGATGCCCGGCAAAGCTCGGATGCATCCTGCGCCGTTCAAAGTCGGCAAGGTCGGCAAAGTGCGCCGGCGCGGCAAGGCGCTCTTTGGCCCCCTGGCGCCAGGGCGGCCGCGCCGCCGCCCAGCGCGATCACGCGCTGCCCCGGCCCGGGCAGCAGGCGCTGCAGCAGCGCGGATTCACCGGCGATCAAGCGGCAATTCACCACACTCTCCCATCAAACCATCGGCCTCCCCGTCAGGCCATCGGCGCCAGCCCGCGCAGCAGTGCGGAGGCCAGCGCGCCCAGCAGCACCACCAGCAAAAAGGGCGCGCGCCACCACAGCGCCAGCGCCGCTGCCGCCAGCGCGGCCAGGCGAGCGTCCAGGCGCAGCGCGCTGCCCTCGGCAAAGGTGTTCAGCACCGTGAGCGACGCCAGCAGCGCCACCGTGAGCGCGCCCGCCACGCGGTGCATGCGCGGGTTTTGCAGCCAGCGCGCGGGCACCGCATAGCCCGCGAGCTTGGTGGCAAACGCTATCAGGCCTGCAAGCACGATGGCCTGCCAGAGCGTCATCGCGCATGCCCCCACCAGCCCCAGGCGGCGCCTGCCGCCGCGGCCAGCAAGATCGGCAGGCCCGGCGCCACCCAGGGGATGGCTGCCGCCGTCACCACCCCGGCCAGCACGGCCAGCGCCAGCGGCTCGCGGCCCTTCAGGCGCGGCCAGAGCAGCCCGAGGAAGGCCGCCACCGCCGCGCCGTCCAGCCCCCAGGTGCGGGCGTCGCCCAGGGCATCGCCCAGCAGCGCGCCGGCCAGGGTAAACAGGTTCCAGAGCACGAACACGCCCCAGCCTGCCGTCCAGAAGCCGCGGCGCTGCTCGGCGGCCTCGCCCTGGCTCAGCGCGGTCGCGGCCGACTCGTCGATGGTGAGCTGGGCCATCAACCACTTGCGCCAGCCGCGCGGCATCAACAAGTGGTTCAACTGCACGCCATAGACGGCATTGCGCACCCCCAGCAAACTCGCCGCGCCCACCGCCGCCGAGGCGCTGCCGCCGCCCGCCACCACGCCGATGAAGGCAAATTGCGAGCCGCCGGTGAACATCAAGAGGCTGAGCACCATGGCCTGCGCCACCGTCAGCCCCGCCGCCACCGCCAGCGCGCCAAAGGAGATGCCGTACAGCCCGGTGGCAAGCGCAATCGACAAGCCCATGCGCACGGCGGGCGTCAAATTCAAAGCCACGAGCGCCCCCAGCGTGCCATCCAAAACCTGGAATGCTAAGCGAGCGGCTGCGCCGACCGCTGTCCCGCACGCGCGCGCGGCCCCGGGCGCTGCGGCGGCAAATTGCGGCTTCATGCCGCGAGAGAGACGCTCTGATGCCTTGCCTTGAGTCGGTATCAGAACCGATAGGCAGCCCCGGCGCGAAACTGCCACTGCTGCTGCGCAAAACGCGGCTGGCGCGCGGAGGCGCCAACCGGGCGACCAAGGCGCGTGAGCAGCGTATTCGGACCTGCGGATGTCGCTTCGCGGCCATAGGCCAAGAGGGCATTCCAGGTCCAACCGGTTTGCTCCGCCCGGGCTCCGCCTTGCAGACCCAGTTCGAGCGAAAGCACGCGGCTGCGGCCCAGATCCAGGACGGCCGGGTCGTAGCCTGGCAGCTCAACCCGCACACTCCCCTTCGGGCCGGCACCGAGCCACAGCGCGACATGCCAGTCAAGATGCGAAGCAAGCACTTGCCGATGGCGCAGCCCGATGGAGGCTTGCCAATACCGGTAGCGCTCCGGATAACCCAGCACGGCACCGCGCCCGGCTATTTCCCGCTCCAGCGTCTGCTGACGCAGCCGCGCGCCCAGCGCCCAGGATGGCTGCAGGGGCCACCAAGCCTGCAGTTGCAAGCGTTCAAGACGCACGCGGGTCTGCGACTGGAACGGCACTCCGGCGTTGGTGCGTCCGTCGTAGCTGCGTTCGCCCTGGCTGCGCAGCCACTGGGCGGACCATTGCAGGCCTTCGCACTCGATGTCGAACTGCAGGCCAGCCAGCGCCAGATCACCGCGCTCACGCAGCAGGCGAGAGCCGTCGGCCGCGTACTCCTGCCACTGGCTGTGCTCCAGCCCGGCAACGGCGCCCCATGCGGGAGCGCCGCAGCCGGCCGCTGCCGCGTTCACGCCGCCCGCCAGCGCCAGCGCTGTCGCGCCGCGCACGATACGGGCACAAAGCATCAGTGCAGCTCGTTCCAGCGCCTGACCTCGCTGATCTCGTACTGACCGTCGCCATTGGCATCCAGCTCCAGCCGAACCGCGCTCGCGTCGACGGCCGTGACACGCACACTGGCGCCGGCAGCCCCATGGATGGTGGCCGAACCGCTGGAGGGATAGCGATTGGCGGCCTGGGTGACGAACGGCGATGTCGTGGCAATGCGTACCGACCGGCTATCCAGCGCGGAACTGACGAATATGCCGTTGACGGAAGAGGTATTCGTGCTGCGGGTTTGCGCCAGCGCCACGGTATAGCGATACAGCCCTTGCGTGTCGGTCTTGCCTGCGTAGCTGTACGAAACCGTAAAGCTGTCGACGTCCAGGCGAACATTGCTCTGGCTGGGCGAATCCACCCGGGCGTCGATCGCGATGCTGCCGTTGCCGGTGAGGCTTTCCTGGGCCGTTGCGAGCGTCAGGTTTCTGTAGGTGATCGTGGCAGCGATCGAGTAGGGATAGGACTCCAGATTGCCGCTGACTCTCGTGAACACGAAGAACAAGCTGCCGTTGATCTCGACGCCGCCGTCACGGCATCGGTCGGCACTGATGGAGAGCGAGTCGCCCGCGTCGGCGATCCCGTTGTTGTTGGCGTCGGTAGCGCTCACCGTCATGAAGCCGCCCTGGCTGCAGCGCTCGGTGATGCTCTCCGTGGCACCTGCGACGGTCACGGGCGAACGCGCGAACCAGCCAGGCACCTTGTGGATCTGCGCTTGGGCAAACTGCACCAGCTCAGGCTGCGCGACGACCTCGGCGCCCACGGGCAGGATGGCCGACGAATCGACCAGGAAGCCGTTGGCTGCGAGGGTCTTCTGAGCCACGCTCACGTAATTGGACTCGGCGATGACCGCCGCCGGAGCGTCGGCACCCTGACCCGTGCCGCCGGGGCTTCCAGGATTGCCTGGAGCCGCGGGACCGTCATCACTGCCGCCACCGCATGCGGCAAGGAGAATCGAAGAAAAAAGCACTGTCAGGATCGGACGCATACACCCTCCGTGGTAAATAGAGCGACCGATATTACATATATTTACAGGCCGCAACCCGATCCCGCAGAGCGGATCAGGGTTTTTCCTTGGCATTTCTTCAATGGGCCTCTTCCCAATTGGCCCCTACGCCGACTTCGGCAATCAGCGGCACGGCAAGGTCGGCCACGCCGGCCATCAGCGCCGGAATCTCGCGACGCAGCCAGTCGACCTCGCTCTCGGGCAGCTCGAAGACGAGCTCGTCGTGCACCTGCAGCACCATGAGGATGTCGGGCTTCTCGGCGTCCAGGCGCTGCTGCACCGCGATCATGGCCTTCTTGATGAGGTCGGCGGCCGTGCCCTGCATGGGCGCGTTGATGGCGGCGCGCTCGGCGGCCTTCTTGCGCGGCCCGCTGCCGCCGTTGATCTCGGGCAGGTACAGGCGCCGGCCGAACACGGTTTGCACGTAGCCCTGGCGGTGCGCCAGTTGCACGGTCTCGTCCATGTAGCGCTTGACGCCGGGGTAGCGCTCGAAGTAGCGCTCGATGTAGTTCTTGGCCGCCTGGTTGTCGATGCCCAGGTTCTTGGCCAGGCCGTAGCTGCTCATGCCGTAGATCAGACCGAAGTTGATCACCTTGGCGTAGCGCCGCTGCTCGCTGCTGACCTGGTCGGCGGCCACGCCAAAGACCTCGGCTGCGGTGGCGCGGTGCACGTCCATGCCCTCGTGAAAGGCCTTGAGCAAGGCCGCGTCGCCACTGATGTGGGCCATGATGCGCAGCTCGATCTGGCTGTAGTCGCAACTGGCGATCACGCGCCCGGGCGGGGCGACGAAGGCTTCGCGAATGCGTCGGCCCTCGGCGGTGCGCACCGGGATGTTCTGCAGGTTGGGTTCGTTGCTGGCGAGGCGCCCGGTGACGGCCACGGCCTGGGCGTAGTGGGTGTGCACGCGGCCGGTGGCCGGGTTGACCAGCGTGGCCAGCTTGTCGGTATAGGTGCTCTTGAGTTTGGACAGGCTGCGGTGCTCCAAGAGCCGCGCCGGCAAGGGGTAGTCCTCGGCCAGCTTTTCAAGTACCTCTTCGTCGGTGGAGCGCGCGCCGGTGGCGGTCTTCTTGACGACGGGCATGCCCAGCTTGTCAAAAAAGATCTCGCCCAACTGCTTGGGGCTGCCCAGGTTGAAGGGCTGGCCGGCGAGCTCATAGGCCTCTTGCTCCAGCTCGCTGATGCGCAGGCCAAGCTCGTGGCTTTGCGCGGCGAGCTTGTCGGCGTCGATCAGCACGCCGTTTCTCTCCATGCGAAACAACACCTCGCTGGTGGCGATCTCCAGCTCGTAGATGGCGCGCAGTTTGTCGTCGCTCTCCAGTCGGGGCCAGAGCACGCGGTGCACGTCCAGGGTCTGGTCGGAATCCTCGCAGGCGTAGGCCGCGGCCTTGTCCACCGGCACCTGCGCAAAAGGAATCTGCCTGGCGCCCTTGCCGCACAGGTCTTCATAGCTCAGGCCCGTGCGCCCGGTGTGGCGCTCGGCAAGGCTGGCGAGATTGTGCGGCCGCGTGACCTCGAGCACGTAGCTTTGCAGCATGGTGTCGTGCACATAGCCGCGCACCTCGACGCCGTGGTTGGCCAGCACATGGCGGTCGTATTTGATGTGCTGGCCGAGCTTGGCGTGCGCCGGGCTTTCCAGCCAGGGCTTGAGGCGCGCCAGTACCTCATCGAGCGGCAATTGCTCGGGCGCCTCCAGCCCGGCATGCGCCAGCGGCACATAGGCGGCAGACCCCGGCTCCACGCTGAAGCTGATGCCGACGATGCGCGCGTGCTGCTCATCGAGCGAGGTGGTTTCGGTATCCAGCGCCACGAGCGGCGCGGCCATGAGCCTGGCGATCCAGGCATCCAGCGCCTGCCAGCTCAGCACCACCTCATAGTCCACCGCTCTGGCCTGCGCCTGCGCTGCCGCATGGCTCGCCTGCTCCTCGATGCGCTGCTCGGCAGCGGTCGAAGACGCCTCGTCCTGCAGTTGCCGTGCCAGGGTCTTGAAGCCGAATTTTTCATAAAAATCGCGCAAACCCTGCGTCTGCTCTGCGCCTGCAGCTATCGAATCGAAAGCAGGCAAACCGGGCAGCGCGGCGCTCAGGTCGCAGTCGGTGCGCATGCTCACCAGGCGCCGCCCGGTGGGCAGCCAGCTAAGGGCGGCGCGCAGGTTCTCGCCCGCCACGCCCTTGATCTCGTCGGCGTGCGCCATCAGCGCATCGAGCGAGCCGTACTGCGCGAGCCAGCGCGCCGCCGTCTTGGGGCCGACCTTGGCCACGCCCGGCACGTTGTCCACCGCGTCGCCCACCAGGGTCTGGAAGTCCACCATCAGGCTGGGCGGCACGCCGAACTCGGCCGTCACGCCGGCCACGTCGCGGCGCTTGCCGTTCATCGTGTCCATGATGGTGATGCGCTCGTTCACCAGCTGGCTCAAGTCCTTGTCGCCGCTGGAAATCAGCACGCGCAGGCCCTGGGCGGCGGCGCGCGTGGCCAGCGTGGCAATCACGTCGTCGGCCTCCACCCCGGGCACGCACAGCACCGGCCAGCCCAGCAGCCGCACCACTTCGTGGATAGGCGCGATCTGCGCGCGCAGATCGTCGGGCATGGGCGAGCGGTTGGCCTTGTACTCGGGGAAGATGTCGTCGCGAAAGGTCGGGCCGGGCGCATCGAACACGCAGGCGGCATAGGCCGGCGCGTGCTCATGGCCGAGCGCGCGCAGCATATTGACCATGCCGCGTATCGCGCCCGTGGGATGGCTCTTGGGGTCGCCCGGCACCGCGCGCAGGTCCGGCATGGCGTGGTAGGCGCGGTACAGGTAGCTGGAGCCATCGACCAGCAGCAGGGTGGGGGTGTCGCTCATGTGCAGATTGTGCCCACGGATGCCCTTACGATGGCGCCTCCCCACGGAGAGCACCCATGAGAACCCTCAAACGCCTGCTGCTTGCGCTGATCGTCCTCATCCTTGCCGCGGCCGCGATCGGCTGGTTCAGCCTGGACAAGGAGGCGCGCGGGCTGCTCGCCACTTTCCCGACCAACCGCGACATTCTGTTCTGGAGCCAGACCCAGCGCGACGCCGCCTTTCGCGCGATGGACCGCATCCCGCTGCTGGCCAGATGGCATACCGCCCAGCCCTCGGCCACGCCTCGCCCCCTGCCGGGCGGCAAGCCGCTCAAGCTGGGCGTGGACCTCGACGCTTTCATGCAAGGCCAGCACAGCGCCGCTCTGCTGATCCTGCAAGACGGCAAGATCCGGCTGGAGCGCTACGGCCTGGGTTTTGACGCCGATGGGCGCTGGACCAGCTTCTCGGTAGCCAAGTCCTTCACCTCCACGCTGGTCGGCGCGGCGCTCAAGGACGGGCTGATCAAGAGCATGGACGACAAGGTGAGCGACTACCTGCCGGACATGAAAGGCTCGGCCTACGACGACGTGAGCGTGCGCCAGTTGCTCACCATGACTTCGGGCGTGCAGTGGAACGAGGACTATGGCGACCCCAACTCGGACGTGGCGCGCTTCAACAACCACGTGCCAGAGCCCGGCGTGGACGCGCTGGTGAGCTACATGAGGAAGCTCCCGCGCGCCGCGCCCGCGGGCGAGCGCTGGAACTACAGCACGGGCGAGACCAACCTGGTCGGCGTGATGCTGATGGCGGCCATCCACAAGCCCCTCACCCAATACCTGCAGGAAAAAATCTGGCAGCCCGCGGGCATGCAGCAGCAGGCCACCTGGCTGCTGTCCAAGACCGGCAAGGAGATCAGCGGCTGCTGCATCCAGGCGGCGGCGCGCGACTACGCGCGCATGGGGCAGTTCATCCTGGAAGGCGCGCGGGTGAACGGCGAACCGATCGTGCCCGATGGCTGGCTGCAGGCCGCCACGCACAAGCAGGCGGACATCCAGGCGCCGGGGCGCGGCTATGGCTACCAGTGGTGGACTTACGACAGCGGCAGCTTTGCGGCGCGCGGCATCTTCGGCCAGGGCATCTTCATCGACCCGGCGCGCCGGCTGGTGATCGTCACCAACGCCGACTGGCCCAAGGCGGGCTCGGCCGACAACCCGGCGTTTGCCGAGCGCGAGCGCTTTTACCTGGCGGTGCAGCAGGCGCTGGACGACGAGGCCGCGGGCCGCTGAAGGCGCGCATGCGGCCTACAATCGAAGCCACCATGCGCGCACCCCTCGTTCTCGTCCTCGCCTCCCTCGTCAGCACCGGCGTGCTGGCGCAGGCCAGCAATCAAAACCCGGCCCAGCCCTTGCCTGCAGAGCGTCAGGCGCTATCGCAAGATGAGCAAACCGGCATGGACCAGGGCCGGCGGGTGCAGCGCATCGTGATCGAGGACGAAGGCAGCCGCGTGGACGAGCTGCGCGTGGGCGGCGAAACGCGCTCCATCACCGTGCAGCCCAAGCTGGGGGGCGAGCTGCCCTCCTACCAGGTGCGCCCGAGCGATGGCGCGCGCCTGTGGAAGCTCGGCACCTTCTGAACCGCGCGCCCGCCTGCTCCGGCTGCGCCGGACCCTCTGCCCATGGCCGTCTTCACCCCCGTCACCGAGTCTGAAGCCAGCGCACTGCTGCAGCGCCTGAGCCTTGGCACCCTGGTGCAGCTGCGCGGCATCGAAGGCGGCATAGAGAACACCAACTACTTTCTGACCAGCAGCAGCGGGCAGTACGTGCTCACGCTGTTCGAGCGCCTGGCGCACGCGCAACTGCCCTTCTACCTCTACCTGATGAAGCACCTGGCGCAGGCCGGCATCCCCGTGCCCGACCCCCAGGGCGACGCGCAGGGCGACATCCTGTTCACCGTGGCCGGCAAGCCCGCGGCTCTGGCCACGCGCCTGGCCGGCAGTAGCCAACTGGCGCCCGATGAGCGCCACTGCGCGGCGCTGGGCGCCATGCTTGCGCGCATGCACCTGGCGGCGCGCGACTACGAACGCGAGCAGGCCAATCTGCGCGGCCTGCCCTGGTGGAACGCCACCGCGCCCGAGGTGCTGCCGCATCTGGACGCCGCCCAGGCGCGGCTGCTGCAGTCCGAGCTGGCCTACCAGAACCATGTGGCGCAAAGCGCCGCCTACGCCGCGCTGCCGCGCGGGCCGGTGCATGCCGACCTGTTTCGCGACAACGTGATGTTCGAGGGCGAGGTGCTCACCGGCATCTTCGACTTCTACTTCGCCGGGGTCGACACCTGGCTGTTCGACCTGGCGGTGGCGCTCAACGACTGGTGCGTGGACCTGCCCACCGGGCGCCACGAGGCGGGGCGCTTTGCCGCGCTGCTGGGCGCCTACCAGGGCGTGCGCCCGCTCACCCGGCACGAGCGGGCGCTGCTGCCCGCGATGCTGCGCGCCGGGGCGCTGCGCTTCTGGATCTCGCGCCTGTGGGACTACCACCTGCCGCGCGACGCGCAGATGCTCAAGGCCCACGACCCCGGCCATTTCGAGCGCGTGCTGCGCGAGCGCGTGGCCCACCCCGTGCGCCTTCCGGCATAGCTGCACCCCGGCCGGGGACAGGCGCCGTGCGCTACAGTCTCCTGCGCCGCTGTTGCACCATCCCGCATGAAACTTCAACTCGTTCCCGCACGCACCGGCATCCTCTGGGTGCGCCTGGGTGTGCGCACCTTCTGGCGCCAGCCCATGGCGCTGACCGGCCTGTTCTTCCTGTGCATGGCCGCGATGTCGCTGGCCACGGTCTTGCCTCTCGTGGGCACGGCGCTGGCGCTGGCCCTGCTGCCCAGCGCCACGCTGGTGATGATGGTGGCCAGCGCCGACACCGAGGGCAGCAGCAGCCGGCTGGCCGCGCCGGCGCTGATGGTGTCGGCGCTGCGCAGCGCGCGCCAGCGCCTGCGCAGCATGGCGCTGCTGGGCCTGCTCTACGCGGCGGGTTTTCTGCTGCTGCTGGGCCTGTCGGCGCTGGTGGACGGGGGCGAATTCGCCGGCGTCTATCTGGGCGTGCATCCGGTCACGCAGGAGCTGGCCGAATCCGGGCGCTTTCAGGCGGCGATGTGGCTGGCGGTGCTGCTCTACCTGCCGCTGTCCCTGCTGTTCTGGCATGCGCCGGCGCTGGTGCACTGGTGGGGCGTGGCGCCGGTCAAGGCCATGTTCTTCAGCGCCGTGGCGTGCTTGCGCAACATCGGCGCCTTCAGCGTCTATGCGCTGGGCTGGGCCGGCCTGTTCATGGCCACCGGCATCGTCGTGAGCCTGGTGCTGACGGTGCTCAGCGAGCTGGGCATGGGCACCGGCCTTGCCGCCAGCGTGCTGGTGACCACCGCCATCGTGCTGGCCGCGATGTTCTTTTCCTCCATCGTCTTCAGCTTTCGCGACTGCTTCGAGCCCACGGCCCGCGCGCCCGTCCCCGAGGACGGCACTGCCTGATCAGGCGCGCAGCTCGCTGCCGTGCACGCGGTCGCGCCCGGCGCGCTTGGCCGCGTAGAGCTCGGCATCGGCGCGCTCGAGCAATTGCGCCGCGCTGGCCCGGCCATCGACCAACGTGGCAACGCCAAAGCTCAGCGTCAGCTCCGGCTTGGGCGCGCTGGCGTTGGGCAGTTGCAGGCTGCGCAGGTTTTCGCGGATGCGCTCGGCCACCTGGCGCGCGTCCTGCGCGCCGGTGTCGGGCAGCAGGCAGACAAACTCTTCTCCGCCGTAGCGCGCCACGATGTCGGCCGGGCGCAGCGCGCTCTGCCTGAGCACCCGGGCCACCGCGCGCAGGTAGTCGTCGCCCACCGCGTGGCCGTAGTGGTCGTTGACGCACTTGAAGTGGTCTATGTCCATCATGATCACGCTCAGCGGCGTGCCGCTGCGCGAGCGCCGCTCGTGCTCGCGCGCGAGAGCGTGGTCAAACTCGCGCCGGTTGGTCAGGCCGGTGAGCCCGTCGGTCTGGCTCAGCTGCTGCAGCCGCCGATGGCTGGCAGCGAGCACGCGCTGCTGCTGCAGGATGCGCTGGTTGCGCTCGGCCAGCACGCGCATCAGATGGCGGTAGCGGCGCAGCACCAGGAAGAAGACGATGGCCAGCAGCCCCGCCAGCACTGCGCCCGCGCGCCAGTAGGTGCGCTGGCTGCGCTGGGCGACGTAGCGCTCGATGAACTGCTGCTCGGCGTCCTCGTGCAGGTTGATCGAATCGCTCAGGTCCATGGCCTGCAGGTAGCGGTCGAACACGCGCACCAGCAGTTCGTTGTCCGGCGCGGGGCTGAAGTAAAAGCCGTAGCGCCGCGGCAGATTGCGCAGCGTGTGCACCACCTCCAGATCGAAGTATTCGAGCTCGTAGCGCTTTTCCGCAAAGATCGCCTTGGGGTAGACGGCCACGTCGATCGCGCCTTCGCGCAGCGCCTTGAACAGCTCGCGGCTGTCGCTCTGGTTGAACAGCACCAGTTGCTCGGGCGGCATGAAGGCCTGCAGCACCGGCTCGAAGGCCACGCCCTTGACCAGGCCCACGCGCAGCAGCGCAAGGTCCGTCATGTTGTGCACCACCAGGCGCGCGCTCTTGCGCCCTATGACCGCGTAATTGCTCTCGAAGTAGGGCAGCGTGAACAGTCCGCGGGCCGCGCGCTGCGGCTCGGGGCTGAGCGAGAGCAGCACCTGCGCCTGGCCGGCCTGCACCCGGGCGATCTTGTCGGCCACGGTGTCGCCCCGCTCGGGCTCGATGCGGTAGCGCAGCCCGACCTGGCGGGCGATGAAGCACCAGGCGTCCATGCCCACGCCGGAATAGCCTTGCGCCGCGTCGGCGTCCCGGCGCGTCATCGGCGGCGCCTGCAGCGCCAGCACGGCAAGCGGCGCCATCGCCGCGATCGCGCTGCGCTCGGCTTCAGACAACTCCACCGGGCGCTTGAGGTGTACGCCCTCGCCGCAGGCCCAGGCGCCCGCCGCGGCGAGCGTGGCGCCCAGCAGCACCAGCGCCGCCGCGAGCCGGCGGAAGGCCCAGGCCCCGTCCCGTGCCCTGAAGCTCATGCGCCGCCCCCCGAGCGCCCTTGATGCCAGCGCCGCAGTTGGCGCAGCAGGTCGCCCCACCAGCGCAGCAGACCGTAGGACAGCTGCACCTTCTCGTCGCCCACCGGGGCGTTGGGCGAGGCCATGATCCAGGCCGACTTGGCATAGGCCAGGTGCTGCGCCGGGTAGACGCTGCGGTGCCCTATCACCAGATACGCGGCCACGCAGGCGCCGGCCACATACCAGATCGAGCCCGAGCCAAACAGCTCCACGCCCATGATGAGCGCGGCCAGTGGCGTGTTCGACGCGGCCGCCACCACCGCCACCAGCCCCACGGCCGCGCCCTGGGCCACGGCCAGCCCCAGCCAGGGCGCGCAGGCCGCGCCCGCCACCGCGCCGATGACGAACTGCGGCGTGACGATGCCGCCATAGAAACCCGAGCCCAGCGTGAGCGCCACCAGCAGCGCCTTCCACAAAAAGCCCGCAGCCGGCATGCCTTCGCCGGCCAATGCGCGCTCCATCTGCGGCAGCGACAAGCCCAGGTAGTCGCTGGGCAGCACCAGCATCAAAAGCGCCAGCAACACGCCGCCGAGCATGGGCGCGAGCGGCGGCCACAGCCCGGTGCGCGTGTGCAGCCACGCAAACAGCCTGCGCACCGCGTGGCAGAGCTCGACGAAGACCAGCGCCGCCAGGCCGCAGAGCACGCCCACCAGCACGGTCTTGAGAAACAGCAGCAGCGTGAAATGCGCCTCGAAAGCGATGTGAAACTCCGGATAGGGCACGCCCCACCAGCGGCTCACGACGAAGGCCGTGACGCCGGCGACGATGCCGGGAAAGAGAAAGTCGTGGCGCACGCGCCCTATCGCCAGCATCTCCACGCCGTAGATCGCCCCGGCAATGGGCGTGCCGAAGACGCTGGCAAAGCCCGCGCTCACGCCGCAGGCGACCAGCCGCTTTCTCAGCTCGGCGTTCAGGCGCAGCAACTGTCCCACGCCCGCCGCAACGCTGGCGCCAATGTGCGAGCACGGCCCTTCCTTGCCGGCCGAGCCGCCGCAGCCCAGCGTGACGAGCGCCGCCACCGGCTTGACCCAGAGCGTGGTGAACGGCATGCGCCCGGCCTGCTCGTTGACCGCGACGATGGGCTCGTCGTGCAGCGGGCCGCGGCGCTTTTCCCAGGCGTAGTACAGCAGCAAGCCGTTGATCAGCCCACCGAGCGGCAGCAGCAGCGCAAGCAGCCACCAGGGCGCGTCGTACAAATGCCCCTCGGTCTTGAACAAGGCGCCCAGAAACACGCTGCAGCCCGTGCCCACCAGCGCGCCCGTGGCCATGGCCAGCACCAGCCACTGCACCACGGTGCCGAGCATCACCAGCGGCTCGAGCGGCGAGATGCGGCGCATGCGCGGAGCCGGCTCTGGCTTCATTCAACCAGCGTGAGCTTGGCGATCGCCAGCGCCAGCCACTTGGTGCCGTGGCGGGTGAACGCCACCTGGGCGCGCGCGTCCTCGCCCTGCCCCTCGATGGCCAGCACCCGGCCCTCGCCGAACTTGGTGTGAAACACCTGCGCGCCCTGGGTGATGCCGTGCGCCGGCGCCTCCTTGCGCGCCGGCAGGCTGGCGCTGCCCAGGCTGGAATAATCCAGGCCAAATACGCCTGAAACGCTTGATTGACGGGCGCCACCAGCTCCGTAATCAGTAGCGTAAGAGCCCGGCAGGCGGCGCCGCGGCGTGAGGTGCTTGACCGCGCCCTCGGGCAGTTCGTCAAAGAAGCGGCTGGCCATGTTGTAGCGCGTCTGCCCGTGCAGCATGCGCACCTGGGCGTGGCTCAGGTACAGGCGCTGGCGGGCGCGCGTGATCGCCACGTACATCAGGCGGCGCTCTTCCTCCAGGCCGCCCTGGTCGGCCATCGCGTTCTCGTGCGGAAACAAGCCTTCCTCCAGGCCGCAGATGAAGACCGCGTCAAACTCCAGGCCCTTGCTGGCGTGCACCGTCATGAGCTGCACCGCGTCCTGCCCGGCCTGGGCCTGGTTGTCGCCCGCCTCCAGCGCCGCGTGCGTGAGAAAGGCCACCAGCGGCGACAGGGTCTCGCCCGCAGCCGCATCCAGCAGCGGCCCGCCCAGGGGCGCGTCGGGGTCCACGCCCTGGCTCGCCGGGCTTTGCGTGAGCGCCGCGGTTTCATCCACCGGCAGCGCCACCGCGTCGCGCCCAAAGCCTTCCTGCATCACGAAGCTCTCGGCCGCGCTCACCAGCTCCTTGAGGTTGGCCAGGCGGTCCTCGCCCTCCTTGTCCTGGCGGTAGTGCTCGGCCAGGCCGCTGCCTTCGATCACCTGCTCGATGATGGCGCGCAGGCTCTGGCCGCCGCTCCTCTCGCGCATCACATCGACCAGCGCGACAAAGCCGCCGAGCTTGGTGCCGGCGCTGCCGCCCACGCTGCTGACCGCGTCCCACAGCGAGCAGCCGGCACCGCGCGCCGCGTCCTGCAGCACTTCCAGCGTGCGCGCGCCTATGCCGCGCGGCGGAAAGTTCACCACGCGGGCAAAGCTGGTGTCGTCGTGCGGGTTCTCCAGCAGGCGCAGGTAGGCGAGCGCATGCTTGATCTCGGCGCGCTCGAAAAAGCGCAGCCCGCCATAGACGCGGTAGGGCACGCCAGCGTTGAACAACTGCGACTCCAGCGCCCGGCTTTGCGCGTTGCTGCGGTAGAGCACGCCGATGTGCTGGCGCGCCATGCCGTCGGCGGCCAGCTGGCGGATTTCGTCGACCAGCCAGCGCGCTTCCATCAGGTCGCTCTCGGCCTCGTAGATACGCACCGGCTCGCCCGGGCCGCGGGCGGTGCGCAGGTTCTTGCCCAGGCGCCGGCTGTTGTGCGCGATCAAGGCATTGGCGCTGTCCAGGATGTTGGAGCAGGAGCGGTAGTTCTCCTCCAGCTTGATCTGCTGCCCCACGGCAAACTCGCGCACGAAGTCCTGCATGTTGCCCACGCGCGCGCCGCGAAAGGCGTAGATGCTCTGGTCGTCGTCGCCCACCGCCATCACGCTGCCCCGGGGCCTGAACTGCCCGTCCACCACGTCGCCCGCAAGCTGCTTGAGCCACAGATATTGCAGCCGGTTGGTGTCCTGGAACTCGTCGACCAGGATGTGGGCAAAGCGGCGCTGGTAGTGCGCGCGAATCGGCTCGTGGTCGCGCAGCAACTCGTAGGAGCGCAGCAGCAGCTCGGCAAAATCGACCACGCCCTCGCGCTGACACTGCGCCTCGTACAGCCGGTACAGCTCCACGCGCTTGCGGGTTTCGTCGTTGGGCGCGGGCACCGCGTCGGGGCGCAGGCCCTCTTCCTTGCAGCCGTTGATGAACCAGGCCACCTGCTTGGGCGGATGGCGCTCTTCGTCCACCTGGTAGGCCTTGAGCAGGCGCTTGACGGCCGAGAGCTGGTCTTGCGCATCCAGAATCTGGAAGGTCTGCGGCAGCTCGACGAGCTTGTGGTGGGCGCGCAGCATGCGGTTGCACAGGCCGTGGAAGGTGCCTATCCACATGCCGCGCACGCTGATCGGCAGCATGGCCGACAGGCGCGCAAGCATCTCCTTGGCCGCCTTGTTGGTGAAGGTCACGGCCAGAATCTCGCCGGGCGCGGCCTGCCCGGTCTGCAGCAGCCAGGCGATGCGCGTGGTCAGCACCCGGGTCTTGCCCGAGCCCGCCCCGGCAAGGATCAGCGCGTGGCCCGCGGGCAGGGTCACGGCAGCGCGTTGTTCGGGGTTCAGGTGCGTGAGCAGCGGCATCTCGGCGCCGGCGCCGGCGCGGTCTTGGGCAAGCATGCCGCATTGTAGAAAGGCGCCGCGCGCGGCCCCGGGGGCGCTCGCGCGGGAGTAGACTCGCGCGCCGCAACCGCTGCACACGGCCCCGAGCATTTCATGCCAGCAACCGCATTCCCCGCTGCACCCGCCTGGTCGCGGCGCAGCTTTCTCACTTGCAGCCTGGCGCTGGCCGCCGCCAGCCCTGGCCCGGCGCTGGCCGCGGCGCCGCGCACGCCGGTGCTGGTGCTGAACTCGCAAAGCGGCTCGGTCAGCGTGATCGACCCCAGCCGCTGGGTAGAGGAGCGGCGCATCGCCACCGGCCGCGAGCCGCACCACCTGTACATGACGCCGGACGAAAAATCGGTCATCGTGGCCAACGCCGGCAGCGACTCGCTCACCTTCATCGACCCGCGCAGCGCCCAGGTGCAGCGCCAGATCACCGGCATCCTCGACCCCTACCACCTGCGCTTTTCGCCCGACATGCGCTGGTTCGTCACCGCGGCCAACCGGCTCAACCACATCGACCTCTACCACTGGGACGGCACGAACCCCACGCTGGTGCAGCGCATTCCCACCGGGCGCACGCCCAGCCATCTGTGGATAGACGCGGCCAGCACCACCGTGTGGTCCAGCATGCAAGACAGCGACGAGCTGGTGGCGATAGACCTGGCCAGCCAGCGGCTGAGCGATCGCGTGCCCACCGGCAGCACACCGGCCGATGTCTTTGGCACCCCCGACGGGCGCCATCTGCTGGTCGGCCTGACTGGCGGCAGCGGCGTGCAGGTGTTCGAGATCGCCGCCGGCCAGCCGGCCCGCGCCGTGGGCCAGATCGCCACCGGCAAGGGCGCGCACGCCTTTCGCGCGCTGGGCGACGGCCGCCACGTGCTGGTGAGCAACCGCGTGGCCAACACCATCAGCCAGATCGACTGCAGCACGCTCAGGGCGGTGGCCGAGTTCCCCGCGCCCTCGGGCCCCGACTGCATGGACGTCTCGCGCGACGGCGCGCTCATCATGGTCGGCTCGCGCTGGGCCGGCCGTCTCACGCTGATCGACGTGGCACGCCGCGCCGTCCTCACCCAGGTCAAGGTCGGCAAGTCGCCGCACGGCGTCTGGACCCTGGACCACGCCGCGCGCACTTGAAGCGGAGCCGGGCATGCAGCGCAGAATTGCTCTCACGGTGATAGCTGCTGGCGCTTGCCCCATAAGCGCTGCAGCCCGAAAACATGCTGAATATGGCGACAAGGCCATCTACCTGAGCTTTGACACCGGCCACATGGGCATTGCGCCCTTCGTGGCCGAGGTGCTGCGGCGCCAGCAGGTGCCGGTCACCTTTTTTGCCGCGCACGAACGCACGCAGCAGGGCGACGGCTGCCTGGGCCAATACTGGGCGCCGTGGTGGCGCGAACGCGCGCGCGAAGGCCACGCCTTTGCCTCGCACACCTGGCAGCACGCGGTCTGGCGCGCCGATCTTGCGCCCGCGCACGGCGAGCCGCGCTTTCGCGTGCAGCCCGGCGCCGGGCCGCACGCCGGCCAGCGCCTGGTGTGGAGCGCGCGCGAGTACTGCGCCGACATCCGCCGCGCGGCCGAGCGCCTGGCCGAGCTCACCGGCGTGGTCGCGCTGCCGCTGTACCGCGCGCCCGGCGGCAAGACCTCGGCCGCGCTGCTGGCTGCCGCCGAGCGCTGCGGCTACCGCCACGTGGGCTGGACGCCCGCGGGCTTTCTCGGCGACGAACTGCCCAGCGAGCGCTACCCGAACGATGCTCTGCTCGCGCAGGCCCTGCGCGACGTGCGTCCGGGCGACATCCTGCTCGCGCACCTGGGCATCTGGTCGCGCAAAGACCCCTGGGCGCCGGCGGTGCTCGAACCCCTGATCGCCGGCCTGAAGGCGCGCGGTCTGCGCTTTCGCACGCTGCGCGAGCACCCCGAGTACGCGCGCTGGATCGTGCATCGTCAGGAGAGCTGAACATGCCGGAACCCGCAGCCCTGCTCTCTGGCGCCCAGCAATGGCTGTTCGAGACGCTGATCCAGCCGGCCGCCTTTGCGCTCGGCCAGGCCAGTCTGCTGGAAGACGGCTTCGTCGCCACCGGCTGGCTGCTCGCCGGCCTGCTGCAGCTTGCCACGCTGGTGCTGCTGCTCGGCCCGGCGCAGCGGCGCTGGCCGGTAGAGCCGGTGAGCGACCGCGCGGCGGTGCGCGTGGACATCCTCTACACGCTCTTGCACCGCCTGGGCCTGTTCAAGCTCTTGATGTTCTTCACCGTGGAGCGCTGGCTCACCGACGCCATCGGCCTTGCGCGCGCCCACGGCATGCCCACGCTGCACATCGACGAGCTCTGGCCCGGCGTGAGCGACCAGGCGCTGGTGAGCTTTGCGCTCTACCTCGTGGTGTTCGACTTCATCGGCTACCTGGTGCACCGCGCCCAGCACCAGTGGGACTGGTGGTGGCAACTGCATGCCGTGCACCACAGCCAGCGCCAGATGACGATGTGGAGCGACGAGCGCAACCACCTGCTCGACAGCGCACTCACGGACGCCATCTTCGTGTGCGTGGCCATCCTGATCGGCGTCGCGCCCTCGCAGTTCGTGCTGCTGGTGGCCATCACCCAGCTCATGCAAAGCCTGCAGCATGCCAACCTGCGCCTGGGCTTTGGCCGCATCGGCGAGCGCCTGGCGGTGAGCCCGCGCTTTCACCGGCGCCACCACGCGGTCGGCATCGGCCACGAGGCGGGCACGCGCGGGCGCCTCAAGGGGGTGAACTTTGGCGTGCTGTTTCCGTGGTGGGACAGCCTGCTGGGCTCGGCCGACTACAGCGCGCGCTACGAGCCCACCGGCATCCGCGACCAGGTGCAGTGCGGGCGCGACTACGGCCGCGGCTTCTGGGCCCAGCAGTGGCTGGCGCTCAGGCGCCTGGCGCGCCGGGGCTGAGCGCGCCGGCGCGGCTCAGCCGCCGGCGTAGCGCACGCCCGAATGCGCGGCCAGGTCCAGCACCGAACCGATGCGCACGTCGCCCGACAACAGGTCCAGGCTCGCGCCGCTGCCCACCCGCGCGTCTTCGGCGCTGCTCGGGTAGCCGGCGCCCGCATGGGCGTCCTGCCACAGCGCCCACAGGCGGTCCACGTTGGCATGGTGCAGAAAGAACACCGGGTCGTTGGGCGAGGTGCCCGTCGCCATCTGCCCGCCGATCATCGCGTGCACCGGGTTGTGCAGCACGCGCTCCAGGTATTTGCGCATGCTCTGCTCTATCCAGCTTTGCATGTTTTCCAGGTGCTCCAGCGGGGTGCGCATGCTCTCCATGTAGGGCTGGGCGTCGTAGTGCGCATGGGCCAGCAGGCGCTGCAGCGGCTGGCCGGCCATGTATTCGTCGATCACCTCCAGCGAATCGGCGTCCAGCCCGCGCATGGAAAAGCGCCGCGTCAGGCCGCGCCGGCTCAGCGGCGCGGGGTTGATGTCGGCAATGCCGTCGCCGTCCGAATCGGCAAACTCGTCGGGTGTCTCGTCAAAGTACGCGCCCATGGGCCACAGCCCTTCGCGGAACATGCCGCTCTTGACGATGAAGCGGTCGGCCGCGTCGCCATTGCCCCCGAGGAAGTCGTCCGTGAAGATCGCGCGCCAGCTGCCCTGCTGCTGCCAGTCCCAGTAGGGCAAGGCCATCTGCGCATCGCCCGACACGCGCTGCAGCTCGCGCTCGAAGCGCAGCAGAAACTCGCGGTGCCAGGGCAGGAAGGACGCGCTCATGTGCGCGTTGTAGTGCGTGGGGTCTTGCGCCGAGGGAAACGCCCGCCCGTGCAACTGCACGAAGTAGTCGTAGGCGTTGATCGCCGGGTCGAACGCCGAAGGCGCGCGCTTCATCGCGTGCAGCGTCTGCACATAGCGCTCGCGCTCGGCGCCCGAGAGCTGCAGCACGTTGGGGCGCACGCGCAGCGGCGCCTCGCTGCCCCCGCCGCATCCGGCCAGGGTACTTGCCAGCAGGCCTGCGCCCGCATACAAAAAGTGTCGTCGCTGCATCGGCGGCTTTCCAGGAAAAAGTGGGATGAAAGATGGCGTGCCGCGCAAATGTAAGCGCATCAGGCTTTGCGCCAGCCCGATGACGGCCAAATGCCGGCCTGACCCCTGTGCTGCGTCCGACCACTGCCGAGGGGGCCGAAACGATCGACGCCCACGGCAAGCGCCTGCCCGGCCAGGGCTCCTTCCCCCATTGGGGGAGGCCGGGATGGGGGCCGGCGCGGGCGCGGCGTCCATAGGGCGCCGGCCCCCACCCCAACCCTCCCCCAGCGGGGGAGGGAGCAAGACACCCCACCCCTACCTGCCTGGTCCGCCGGTTGGCTCCCTGGTTTCAGAATCCGCAGAAATCGCTTCAATCCCAGGAGCTGCTTGCGCAATCAGGGAAAGCGCCAGATGCCGATTTTGATGCTGAAAAATCGCTATAACAAAGAGAGCACAACCCCGCACAACCCTTGGCCGCGCCCGGCCAGTGGCGCTGGCGCCGGGGCTGCAGGCCTGGCGCGCCTGAGGCAGCGGTGAGCAGGCCTCTGGCACGCAAGCCGGTACAATCAGGCACCGGGCCCAAGTTTCTTGACGCCCGGTTTTTTGCGCCCGCGCAAGCGGGGTTCGATGCCGCCGCACGCGCCGGCGCATCCGCAAGACCGGTCTTCAGGCCAAGCGCCCCACGCGGCTGAAATCACTTGGCTGCGCCTTTTCACAGGAGCTTGGAACCTCATGGAAATCTTCGACTACGACAACATCCTGCTGCTGCCGCGCAAGTGCCGCGTGCACAGCCGCTCGGAATGCGACACCAGCGCCGAGCTGGGCGGGCGGCGCTTTCGCCTGCCCGTGGTGCCGGCCAACATGAAGACGGTGGTGGACGAGAAAATCTGCGCCTGGCTGGCGCAGCACGACTATTTTTACGTGATGCACCGCTTTGACCTGGACAACGTGCAGTTCGTGCGCGACATGCAGGACAAGGGCTGCTACGCCTCGATCTCGCTGGGCGTCAAGCAGGCCGACCGCGACACCGTGGACCGCTTCAAGGCCGAGGGCCTCACGCCCGACTACGTCACCATCGACATCGCCCATGGCCACGCCGACAGCGTGCGCGAGATGATCGGCTACCTCAAGGAGCACCTGCCCCAGACCTTCGTGATCGCGGGCAACGTGGGCACGCCCGAGGCGGTGATCGACCTGGAAAACTGGGGCGCGGACGCGACCAAGGTGGGCATTGGCCCGGGCAAGGTCTGCATCACCAAGCTGAAAACCGGCTTTGGCACCGGCGGCTGGCAACTGAGCGCGCTGAAGTGGTGCGCGCGCGTGGCGACCAAGCCCATCATTGCCGACGGCGGCATCCGAAGCCACGGCGACATCGCCAAGAGCATCCGCTTTGGCGCCACCATGGTGATGGTCGGCTCACTTTTTGCGGGGCATGAGGAATCGCCCGGCAAGACGGTGGAGGTGGACGGGCAGATGTACAAGGAGTACTACGGCTCGGCCAGCGACTTCAACAAGGGCGAGTACCGCCATGTGGAGGGCAAGCGCATCCTGGAGCCGATCAAGGGCAAGCTTGCCGACACACTGACCGAGATGGAGCAGGACATCCAGAGCTCGATCAGCTATTCGGGCGGCAAGAAGCTGCTGGACATCCGCAAGGTGAACTACGTGATTCTGGGCGGCGACAACGCGGGCGAACACCTGCTGATGTAGCGCGAAAACTTTCCGTGGGCCGCTGAAAATTGGTGCATAATCGTGCGCTCGGCGTTTGACGCCACGGGCTCTTAGCTCAGTTGGTAGAGCAGCGGACTCTTAATCCGTTTGTCGTAGGTTCGATCCCTACAGGGCCCACCAGAACACTTACTCCAACCCGCCAGGCGCATGCGTGGCGGGTTTTTTGTTTCCCGCGCGCCAAAAGACAAACGCCTGCAGGCAAGGTACAAAGCAGGCGATGCGCCGCCCGCGCCGCGGCCAGGAATTCCAACCATGCAAGACCACGTCGCCACCCCCGTCTGGCGCGGCCCGCTGTGGGCCATGTCCATCCTGCTCGCGCTGCTGGGCATGCTCGGGCCGTTTGCCATCGACACCTATCTGCCGGCGTTTCCGGCCATCGCCAGCGGCCTGGACGCCACGCCGCTGCAGATGCAGCAGACGCTGTCGGCCTACCTCTTCGCCTTCGCCTTCATGGCGCTGTTTCACGGCTCGCTCTCGGACAGCTTCGGGCGCCGGCCGGTGGTGCTCTGGGGCTTGTCGATCTTCACGCTGGCTTCGGCCGGTTGCGCGCTCGCGCCGACCACCGGCTGGCTGATCTTCTTTCGCACGGTGCAAGGCTTGTCGGCCGGCGGCGGCATCGTGGTGTCGCGCGCGGTCATCCGCGACCTGTTCCCGCCGGCCCAGGCCCAGCGCGTGATGAGCCAGGTGACCATCTTCTTCGGCGTGGCGCCGGCCATCGCACCGATGGTCGGCGGTTGGCTGTCGGAGCACCTGCCCTGGCAGAGCGTGTTCTGGTTTCTCACCGGCGTGGGCGCGGCGCTGCTGCTGACCATCTGGCGCGCCCTGCCCGAATCGCTGCCCGGGCACAAGCGCCAGCCGCTGCGCCTGATGCACCTGCTGCAGGGCTATTGGAGCCTGATCAGCAACCCGCGCTTCATCCTGCTGGCGCTGGCCAGCGGCGTGCCCTTCAACGGCATGTTCCTGTACGTGCTGGCGGCGCCGGCCTTTCTTGGCCAGCACCTGCAGCTGCAGCCGGGGCAGTTCTTCTGGTTTTTCGTGATCAACATCTGCGGCATCATGGGCGGCGCCTGGGTCAGCGGGCGCATGGCCGGGCGCGTCGCGCCCAAGCGCCAGATCCGCCACGGCTTCGTGATCATGGTGACCATCAGCGTGGTCAACCTCGGCGCCAACCTGCTGCTGGCGCCCAGCGTCTGGTGGGCGATGCTGCCCATAGGCATCTATTCCTTCGGCTGGGCGCTGATGGTGCCGGTGGTGACGCTGCTGGTGCTTGACCTCGTGCCCGCGCGCCGCGGCATGGCCTCGTCGCTGCAGATGTTCGTCGGATCGACCGCCAACGGCTTCGTCGCGGGCGTGGTGGCGCCGCTGGCGATGCATTCCACCGCCTGGCTGGCGTTTGCCTCGCTGCTCCTGATGAGCATAGGCCTGGCGGCCTGGGTTTATCTGCACCGGCGCTGGCCGGAGCTGGGGCGCCACATCACCGGTTGAGCGCGCGCGCCGCGCGCTAGTCGCGGCGCCGATCTGCCCCGGCCGCCTCGTAGTAGCGCTGCTTGGCCGCGTACATCGCGCGGTCGGCGCGGTGGGTCACCGTCTCCAGCGACTCACCCTCGCGCGCCACCGCCACGCCCATGGCGAAGTGCAGCGGCTGGCCGGGGTAGTACTGGTTGTTCAGCTCCTGCAGACTGGTCAGGCGCTCCATCAGCGCCTGGGCGGCGCGCTCGTCGGCGTCGGGCAGCAGCACACAAAACTCGTCGCCGCCGATGCGCGCGGCGCAGCCCGGCAGCGTGTCCAGCGCCTTGGCCAGCACCTCGCCGGCGCGGCGCAGCACGGCGTCGCCGGCCGCATGCCCCTGCTCGTCGTTGACGTGCTTGAGCCCGTTGAGATCGACCGCAATCACCGCCACCGGCCACGGCCCCTTGCGCGTCAGGCGGTTGAGCTCCTCGATGTAGTAGGCACGGTTGCGCAAGCCGGTCAGCACGTCGTGCTTGCCCAGGTATTCAAGATAAGCCTCGGCCTTCTTGCGCGCGGTGATGTCCACCAGCGACAGCAGCACCAGACTCCAGTCGTCGCGGTGGTCTTCCTGCACCACGAACTGCATGTGGATGCTCAGCGGCGTGCCCGCCAGGGTGTAGTTGACCACCTCGCGCTGCTGCAGCAGCCGGCCTTCCCAGAGGTCGATCAATTGTTCGCCGAAGGAGTCGAGCATCTCGCCCTGGAAAATCTTGTGCAGGCCGGCAAGCAGCGCCTGGCGGCTGGGAGCACCGAACATGGCCAGCGTCGTGCGGTTGACGTCGATCACGCGGATCTCGCGCATGCACTGGTCGATGAACTCCGGGTGCACCTTGAGGAAGGTCTTCAGATCGACGATGCCGCGCTCGCGGATCTGGTCGAGCAGGCGCTTGACCGCGCTGAAGTCCTCCACCCAGAGCGAGACCGGCGAATGCTCGAACAGCAGCCGCGCCTGGCGCTCGCTGTCTTGCAGCAGACGGCGCGCCTGCTGCTCGCGGGTGTTGTCTTCGAGCGAAATCAGCACCCGGTCCCAGCTCGATTCGTGCCCGGGCAGGATGCGCCCGCGGATGTGGACGTCAAGCCGGCGCCCGTCGAGCGCGTAGTTCACCGTCTGGTTGGCAAACTCCAGCGCGCCCTCCCAGAGCTGGCTGATCTCGTCGAGCACGTTCTCCAGCATGTCGTCGCGAAACACCTGGTGCAGCGAGTCGACCAGGGTCTGCTGGTCGGGCGCGCCGAACAGCGCCAGCGAGCGCTGGTTGACCTTGAGCACCCGGATGGCGCGGCCGTATTCGCTCACCCGCTCGGGGTCTTCACGCAGAAAGGCACGCAGGTCGGTGACGCCCTGCGCGCGCCAGCGCTGCAGCAGCGCGCGCACCGCGCTGAAGTCCTCCAGCCACAGGGAGACCGGGGCAAGGTCGAACATGGCTTCGAAGTCGGCGGAAGACGAGGGTGCTGCGGACATGGTTTTCTCCGGACAGAAAGCCATTATTGGCGAGAAGACCGGCCCGAAATGAAAAAAAACCGGCCACCGCCCTGCGGTGCCGGTCTTGCCTGGTGCGGCCGCTATCGCGCTCAGCGCATGCCGCGCGAACGCGGCGCCGCAGCGCCCAGCGGCCGTGCGCGGCCCGGCGCCGGACCGCGGCGGGCTTCACCCTGGCCACGTCCCTGGCCGCCAAAGCCGGGCCTGGGGCCAGCTTGCCCCTCGCGGCGGTAGGCGCCGCCCTCACGGCGCGCGCCGAAGCCCGCGCGGGCGCCGCCGCCATGGCCGCGGCCAGCGCCGCCCGGACGGCCCGCGCGCATGGGCTGGGGCGGGCGCTGCGTGGGCTCCAGGCCGGGCACCACGGCGGTGGCGAGCGGCTGGCGGGTGAAGGCTTCGATGTCGAAGATGCGCCGGCGGTCGCGGAACTCGGCAAAGCTCACGGCCAGGCCCTGGCGCCCCGCGCGGCCGGTGCGGCCGATGCGGTGGGTGTAGTCCTCGGCCTTCATCGGCAGTCCGAAGTTGAATACGTGGGTGATGGTGGGCACGTCGATGCCGCGCGCGGCCACGTCGGTGGCCACGAGGATTTGCACCTGGCCACGGCGCAGCGCCATCAGCCGGCGGTTGCGCAGGCCCTGGCTGAGCGCACCGTGCAGTGCCACCGCGGAAAAGCCCGCCTGCTGCAGGTCGTGGGCGAGTTCGTCGCACTCGATCTGGGTGCTGGCAAAGACGATGGCCTGGTCGATCTCGGCATCACGCAGCCAGTGGTCGAGCAGCGCGCGCTTGTGCCTGGGGTTGTCGGCCCAGTAGAGCACCTGCCGGATGTTTTCGTGCTTTTCCTGCGGGGAGTCGATCTGGATGCGCTGCACGCCGGTGCCGCCCTCGTGCATCACGCGCATGGCCAGCTGCTGGATGCGCGGCGCAAACGTGGCCGAGAACATCATGGTCTGGCGCCGGTGCGCGGTGAGGCTGTGGATTTCGGCCAGGTCGTCGGAGAAACCCAGGTCCAGCATGCGGTCGGCCTCGTCGACGACGAGGAACTGCACCTCTTCGAGCTTGATCTGCCCCGAGCGCTGCAAGTCCAGCAGACGCCCGGGCGTAGCCACCACGAGGCTGGCGTTTTGCAACTGCGCGATCTGGCGCTGGTAAGGCATGCCGCCGACCACGCTGGCGATGCGCAGGCCCTTGCAATGGCGCACCAGGTCGATCGCGTCGTGTGCCACCTGCTGCGCGAGCTCGCGCGTGGGACACAGCACCAGCGCGCCGGGCACGGCGGGCTCGAAGTGGCGCGCCAACAGCATGTTCTTGCGCTTGGGGCGCTTGGGGGCGGGCTTGCCCTGGGCCTGGGCTTCGGCGCAGGCGCGCTCGAAGGCGGCGCGCTCTGCCGCCTTGGCCTGCTCCTGCTGCAGCTGCAGGGTGTGCAGCACGGGCAGCAGAAAGGCCGCGGTCTTGCCGCTGCCGGTCTGGCTGGAGACCATCAGGTCGATGAAACCTGCGTGGTCGGCGCCCTGGCCCATGGCCAGCGGAATGGCGCGCGATTGCACCGCCGTGGGCTGGGTGTAGCCCATGTCGGTGATGGCCTGCAGCAGCTCGGGCACGAGGCCCATGGCGGCAAAGCCGCCGTCGGGCGCGCAGGAAGGAACGGTCGCAGGCGCGTCAGCGCCCGCTGCGGAAGCGGTATGGATCATGCTGCAGGAGGCCGCGCGGATATTGCCCGCAGCAGCCGAGTCAGTGGTTCATGAAAACATCAACCATCTGACGCAGACAAGGTGCCCCTGCAAAGGGCGCCCTGGTGGATTGTTTGCGCCAGCACGCGGGCGTGCCGGCAATCCGGTGTGAGAAGGGAGATGCACAAAAAATGCGCGAAGGCATTTCGCGCAAGCCCGCGATTATCGCACGCCAGGGGTTTACCCGCAAGTGGCGCGCGGCGCTCAATCGCGCAACCAGTGCATGCGGTAGTGCTCCAGCTCGTCGATGGATTCGTGCACGTCGGCCAGCGCGGTGTGCTTTTGCGCCTTCTTGAAGGCCTCGGCCACCCCGGGCTTCCAGCGCTTGGCCAGCTCCTTGAGCGTGCTCACGTCGATGTTGCGGTAGTGGAAATAGGCTTCCAGCGCCGGCATGTATTTGACGAGAAAGCGCCGGTCCTGCCCTATGGTGTTGCCGCACATCGGCGTGGTGTTTTTGGGCACGTAGCGCTGGATGAACTGCAGCAGCTGCGCCTCGGCTTGCGCTTCGCTCAGGGTGCTGGCGCGCACCTTGTCGATCAGGCCGCTCTTGCCGTGCGTGCCCTTGTTCCAGGTGTCCATCGCGTCCAGCAGCGCGTCGCTCTGGTGGATCACCAGCACCGGCCCTTCCACGCGCGGCGCGAGCTGCGGGCCGGTGACGACGACGGCAATCTCCAGCAGCCGCTCTTTTTCGGGGTCGAGGCCCGACATCTCGCAGTCCAGCCAGACCAGGTTCTGATCGGACTTGGCCAGCTGCGGCTGGGCAAATTGTGCGGTTTCAGTCATGGGCGCGATTGTGAACCATCGCCCGATCCGCGCCCGGGTGCGCGACGCGCGAGGGGCTTGTTCAGCCTTGCCCTAAACTCCCAAGCCAGATGCCCTCGCTGTTGTCCCCCTCGCTGCTTTTCACCTGTCTGTTTACCGCCGCGCTGGTGCTCGGCCTGCTGCTCAAGGTCTGGCTGGCAAGCCGCCAGATCCGCAGCGTGGCGCGCCACAGAGGCGCGGTGCCGGCCGATTTTGCCGGCCACATCACGCTGGCGGCGCACCAGCGGGCGGCGGACTACACCATCGAAAAGACCCGCTTCGGCCTGCTGGAGCTGGCGCTTGCGGCCGCCGTCGTGCTCGGCTGGACGCTGCTGGGCGGGCTCGATGCGCTGAACCAGGCGCTGCTGGCTTGGCTGGGCGGCGGCATGCTGCAGCAGCTGGCGCTGCTGGCGGCCTTCATGCTGATTGGCAGCGCCATCGAGCTGCCCCTGCAGTGGTGGCAGACCTTCGTGATCGAGCAGCGCCACGGCTTCAACCGCATGACGCCCCGCCTGTGGCTGGCCGATCTGGCCAAGTCCACCGTGCTGGGCGCGCTCATCGGCCTGCCGCTGGCGGCGCTGGTGCTGTGGATCATGCAGGCCGCGGGCGCGCTGTGGTGGCTCTGGGCCTGGGCGGTGGTGGTGGGCTTCAACCTGGTGATGATGGTCGCCTGGCCGCTGTGGATTGCGCCGCTGTTCAACCGTTTCGAGCCGCTGCAAGATGAAGCGCTGAAAGAGCGCGTGGCCGCGCTGATGGCGCGCTGCGGCTTCAAGGCCAAGGGTTTTTTCGTGATGGACGGCAGCCGCCGCAGCGCGCACGCCAACGCCTACTTCACCGGCCTGGGCCACGCCAAGCGGGTGGTGTTCTTTGACACGCTGCTGCGCCAGCTCTCGCCCGACGAGGTGCAGGCGGTGCTCGCGCATGAGCTCGGGCACTTCAGGCACAAGCACGTGCTGCGGCGTATGGTCGGCGTGTTTGCGCTGAGCCTGCTCGGCTTTGCGCTGCTGGGCTGGCTGTCCACGCGCACCTGGTTCTACACCGGGCTGGGCGTGCAGCCCAACCTCACGCTCGATGGCAGCGCGCCCAACAACGCGCTGGCGCTGCTGTTGTTCATGCTGGCGGTGCCGGTGTTCACCACCTTCGTCACGCCGCTGTTCACGCTGATGTCGCGCCACGACGAGTTCCAGGCCGACGCCTATGCGGTGCAGCACACCAGCGGCGCCGACCTGCGCAGCGCGCTGCTCAAGCTCTACCAGGACAACGCCTCTACGCTCACGCCCGACCCGGTGTACGCTCGCTTTTATTACTCACACCCCCCGGCCAGCGAGCGCCTGGCGCACCTGGCCGTTGCTGCCCCATGACGACGATGTTCCCCAAGAAAGACTGGTCCGGCCAAACCCGGCGCGCGCTGTCAGCTACCGAAGTGGTAGCACACCTGGCCCGGCTCTCGGGCTGGACCCTGCAAGGCGATGGCGCCGACGTGGCGATCGAGAAGACCTTTCGCTTCGCCAACTACTTCGAAACCATGGCCTTCGTGAACGCGCTGGCCTTCATCGCCCACGCGCAGGACCACCACCCCGAGCTCTCGGTGCACTACGACCGCTGCGCGGTGCGGCTGAACACGCACGACGTGGGTGGCATCTCCGCCACCGACATCGAGTGCGCGCAGAAGATCGACGCCCTGCTTGCATGAACGACGGCGCCGGCCTGGTGGTCGCGGCTTTCGGGCGCCACTGCGTGGTGGAAGGCCCGGACGGCGCCCGGCGCATCTGCCACCCGCGTGGCAAGAAGAACCTGCCGGTGGTCGGCGACCGGGTGCTCTGGCAGGGCGCGCGCCATGGCGACGGCGAAGGCACGGTCGAGCAGATCCTGCAGCGGCGCAACCTGCTGTATCGCCAGGACGCGGTGCGCAGCAAGTCCTTTGCCGCCAACCTGGATCAGGTGCTGATCCTGATCGCGGCCGAGCCGACGTTTTCCGAAAGCCTGCTCACGCGCGCGCTCATCGCCTGCGAGGCGGCGGGCGTGCGGCCGCTCATCGCGCTCAACAAGAGCGATCTGGTCGCGCCCTTCGCCCAAGCCTGGCAGCGCCTGTGGCCCTACCGCCACATGGGCGGCGAGACCGAAGGCGCGCACCACTACCAGGTGCTGCCGCTGTCGCTCACCCAGTCGGCCGAGGTGGACCGCAAGGCGCTGGCGCAGCTGCTGCACGGCAAGACCACGCTGGTGCTCGGGCCCTCGGGCGCGGGCAAGAGCACGCTGGTGAACCTGCTCGTGCCCGGCGCCGACGTGCTCACCGGCGAGCTCTCGCAAGCCCTGGGCGCGGGGCGGCACACCACCACGACGACGACGTTGTACTGGCTGGACGACGCGCGGCGCAGCGCGCTCATCGACTCGCCGGGCTTTCAGTCCTTTGGCCTGAACCACATCGCGCCCACCGACCTGGCGCGCCTGATGCCCGACTTTGCCCTGCACCTGGGGAGCTGCCGCTTCTACAACTGCACCCATCTACACGAGCCGGGCTGCGCGGTGCTGGCCAGCGTGGCCCAAGGGCAGGACAGCCAGCGCATCAGCCCCAGCCGCCACCGCATCTACCGCGAACTGTTCGCCGAGCTCAGCGCCCCGGCCTACTGAGCGCCCAGGCGGCAGGACGCGCGCCGCGTGCCGATCGCCGCTGCGGCGCCGGTTGATTTCCTCTATGCGCGAGATCGCAAAAATCCACCCCCAAACGGGCGGATCGCCCCTAGGATGGCCGCATCGGACAGACCGATACCCGCAACCCGCCATCGATGGAGATTCCCATGCAGGACAAAAGCCCCAAGTGCCCCGTCACCCATCTGACCACCGACTTCGGCGCGCCGGTGACGAACAACCGCGACAGCCTCACCGCCGGCAGCCGCGGACCGCTGCTGAGCCAGGACGTGTGGTTGAACGAGAAGCTGGCCAGCTTCGTGCGCGAAGTCATTCCCGAGCGGCGCATGCACGCCAAGGGCTCGGGCGCGTTCGGCAGCTTCACGGTCACGCACGACATCACCCGCTACACCCGCGCCAGGCTGTTTGAGAAAGTCGGCAAGCAGACCGAGCTGTTCGCGCGCTTTACCACCGTGGCGGGCGAGCGGGGTGCTGCCGACGCCGAGCGCGACATCCGCGGCTTTGCCCTGAAGTTCTATACCGAAGAGGGCAATTGGGACATGGTGGGCAACAACACGCCGGTGTTCTTCATCCGCGACCCGCGCCAGTTCCCCGACCTGAACAAGGCGGTCAAGCGCGACCCGAAAACCAACCTGAGGAGCGCAACCAACAACTGGGACTACTGGACGCTGCTGCCCGAAGCGCTGCACCAGATCACCATCGTGATGAGCGATCGGGGCATTCCCGCCAGCTACCGACACATGCACGGCTTTGGCTCGCACACCTACAGCTTCTGGAACGCGGGCGGCGAGCGCTTCTGGGTGAAGTTTCACTTCAAGACGCAGCAAGGTATCAAGAACCTCAGCGACGCCGAGGCCGAGGCACTGATAGGCCGCGACCGCGAAAGCCACCAGCGCGACCTGTTCGACGCGATCGCGCGCGGCGACTTTCCCAAGTGGACGATGTACGTGCAGGTGATGCCCGAGCAGGACGCCGAGAAGGTGCCCTACCACCCCTTCGATCTGACCAAGGTCTGGCCGCACGGCGACTATCCGCTGATCGAGGTGGGCGAGCTCACGCTGAACAAGAACCCGGAAAACTTCTTCCTCGACGTGGAGCAGTCCGCGTTTGCGCCGAGCAACCTGGTGCCCGGCATCGGCGTAAGCCCCGACCGCATGCTGCAGGCGCGCCTCGTCAACTACCCCGACGCCCAGCGCTACCGCCTGGGCACCAACCACCAGCAGATACCGGTCAACCGCGCGCGCTGCCCGGTGGCGAGCAACCACCGCGACGGCCTGGGCCGGGTGGACGCCAATTACGGCGCGCTGCCGCACTACGAGCCCAACAGCTTCGGCCAGTGGCAGGCCCAGCCGGAGTTTGCCGAGCCGCCGCTTGGCATCCACGGCGACGCACGCCACTGGAGCTTTCACGCCGACGACGCCAACTACTTCGAGCAGCCGCGCAAGCTCTTTCAACTGATGAACGCGGCGCAGCAGCAGGCGCTGTTCGGCAACACCGCCCGCGCCATGGGCGACGCGCCCGAGTTCGTCAAGTTTCGCCACATCCGCAACTGCCACGCGGCCGACCCGGCCTATGGCGCCGGCGTGGCCCGGGCGCTCGGTCTGGACTTGCAGGCCGCGCTCGCTTCCAAGGCGCAAGACCCGATGAACGGCAATCCACTGGTGGCCCTGCCGGTCTGAAGCCAGCCGGCGCCTGCCACGGCGCGCTCCTTTGTTTGAGGGGTGCCGCGCCGTGGTGGCGCCGTTTCAAGAAAAAAGAGGCTAAAACGCTTGCTGGACAAGCGCCAGCAGCTATCAAATCAGCCAAGCAAGCGTGCCAGGGTCAGCAAGGCCAGCACCAGCATCCAGACCACGACGGAGCGCCACACCAGCCCCACCACGCTGCGCAAATGCCCGACCTGCGGCAGCTGGCCGGGGGTAGCGTCGCTGTCGCCCAGCGGCCCGCCCGCTTCAAACGCTGCAGGCCGCGCGCCGCGGCTGCGCAAGGCCACACCGCCGAGCTGCACGCCGATGGCGCCGGCCGTGGCCGCGAGCACCACGCCGTCGCTGTCGCCGGGAAAGCGCTGTGCGTGAAAGCGCCAGCCCTCGATCGCGTCCTCGAAGCTGCCCACCAGCGCAAAGCACAAGGCCGTGAGGCGCGCGGGCAGCCAGTCCATGCATTGCCAGGCGCGCGCTGCGGCCTGGGTCAGCGGCTCGCTCGGCGGATATTCGGGCACGGCCGCATTCGGCCCCCAGTGGCGCGAGGCGAACTCCGCCATGCGGTAGAGCACCGCGCCGCTGGGACCCAGGCCGAGCATGGCCAGCGCGCAGAACCAGGTGAGCACGCCGAACACATGGCGGTGCGCGGCAATCACCGAATACTCGATCACGTGGCGCACGATCTCGCTGCGCGGCAACTGCGCCACCTGCACCTGCTTCCAGTCGGCCAGGCGCTCGCGCGCCAGCGCCACGTCGCCGTCCTCCAGCGCGTCGCGGATGCCGGTGAAATGGTGGCTGAACTGGCGAAACCCGAGCGTGATGTAGAGCACCACCACGTTCCACAGCAGCGCCAGCGGCCAGCCAAGCTGGTAGAGCAGCAGCCAGTACACCAGCAGCACCACGAGCGGCGGCACGCCGACCGCCAGGCCCCAGGTGAGCCAGCCGTGAAAGCGGCTGCCGGCGTCGAAATTGCGCCGCGCCGACAGCGCCCAGGCGCGCAGGCCTTCGTGGATGGGGTTGCTGCGCGCCAGCGGACGCGCCTGCTCCATCAACAAGGCCAGCACGATGGCAAAGAAATTCATGCGCCAAATGATAGCGGGCGCCGCCGCATCAGGCGGCCATGAAGCGGTAGAAGTTGCGCAGCATGCCGGCAGTGGCGCCCCAGATGAAGCGCGTGGCCGCGCCGTCCTCGTAGGGCATGGCGTACCACTGGCGCTGCAGCCCCTTCCAGTGCAGCGTCTGGCGCCGGTGGTTGGCCGGGTCGAGCAGAAAGAGGAGCGGCACCTCGAAAATCTCGTCCACCTCGGCCGGGTTGGCCTGCAGCGGCAGGTCCGGCTGCACCAGCGCCACCACCGGCGTGACCAGAAAGGACGAGCCGGTCACGTACACCGGCAGCGCGCCCAGCACCTCCACGCCGCTGCGCGCCAGCCCCACTTCTTCGTGCGCCTCGCGCAGCGCGGTGGCGGCGGCGTCGGCATCGCCAGGGTCGCTGCGCCCGCCCGGAAAGGCGACCTGCCCCGAATGCGTGGACAAATGCCGCGTGCGCTGCGTGAGCAGCACCGTGGGCTGGGCGCGCAGCACGATGGGCACCAGCACCGCCGCCTGCGCCGGCTGGCGCGCGGCGTAGCGCGGCTCTTGCTGGATCTCCGGCGTCCAGATCGGCGGGCGGGAAAACCGCTCGCGCAGCGCCTGCGGCGTCAGCGCCGAGGGCGCAACCGGCGGCAGTGCGCAGCTGTCACCGACCAGAGGCAGGCTGCGCGGGTCGAATTGCGGCAGGACGAAGTCGGGGGTGGCTGAGGGCTTGACCACGGGCATGGGGACAACAAAAAACCGCCACAGGCGCGTGCACTGTAGCGGCTTTGCAGGCAGGGCTTGCGGCGCAGGGCGCGCCGCTTGCGGATCAGGACGCGGGGGCGTCGTCGACCTTGACGCGCGAGGGGAGCTTTTCCTTGATGCGCGCCTTCTTGCCGCTCAGGCCGCGCAGGTAGTACAGCTTGGCGCGGCGCACGTCGCCACGGCGCTTGACCTCGATCTTGGCGATCAAGGGGCTGTAGGTCTGGAAGGTGCGCTCCACGCCTTCGCCGCTGGAGATCTTGCGCACCGTGAAGGCGCTGTTCAGGCCGCGGTTGCGCTTGGCGATCACCACGCCTTCGTAGGCCTGCAGGCGCTTGCGCGTGCCTTCGACGACGTTCACGCTGACCACGACGGTGTCGCCGGGGGCAAAGGAAGGAATCGTGCAATTGAGGCGGGCGATTTCTTCCTGTTCCAGGGTCTGGATCAAATTCATGGCTTCATCCCTTGATCATGTCCGCGCCATGATTGGCTGCGGCACCACCATGGTGCCTTGTGGTGGGCGCTCATTGGCGCACCGGCCGGGCAGAGGATCAAAAAAACAGGCGATTATACAAGCGGATTCAGCTGTCGCCGCCCGTGGGCGCGCGGCGCGCGGTCGATGCGTCCTGCCCAGTCGGAGTTTGCCCGGGCGCGCCAAGCAAGTCCGGGCGCAGGCGCGCCGTCAGTTCCAGGCGCTGCTGCTCGCGCCAGCGCGCGATCTCGGCGTGGTTGCCGCCCAGCAGCACCGGCGGCACCTGCTGGCCGCGCCAGACCTCGGGGCGGGTGTAGTGCGGGCAGTCGAGCAGGCCTTGCAGCGCGGGGCTGAAGCTGTCCTGCTCGGCGCTCTGGGCGTCGTGCAGCACGCCCTCTTGCAGGCGCGCCACCGCGTCGAGCAGCGCCATCGCCGCCACCTCGCCGCCCGAGAGCACGAAGTCGCCCAGGCTGATCTGCTGCTGCACGCAGCTGTCGACAAAGCGCTGGTCCACCCCCTCGTAGCGCCCGCACAGCAAGATGGCGCCCTCGCCGCCCGCCCAGGCCTGCACGCCGGCCTGGTCCAGGCGCCGCCCCGCCGGCGAAAACAGCACGCAGGGCGCCTGCGCCCCGGGCGCTTCGGCGCGGTCGGCGCGGATGGCGGCCAGGCACTGCGCCAGCGGCTCGGCCAGCATCACCATGCCAGGCCCGCCGCCAAAGGGACGGTCGTCCACGCGGCGGTACTGGCCCTCGGCGTAATCGCGCGGATTCCACAGCCGCACCTGAACCTGCCCCGAGGCATAGGCGCGGCGCGTGACGCCGCTGGCCAGAAAGGGCGCAAACAGCTCGGGAAACAGCGTGATGAGGTCAAAACGCATCGGCGGGCCCGGGCTCAGTAGTCGGCCTGCCAGTCCACTTCGATGCACTTGCCTGGCAGGTCGACGCGGTCGACGAAGGCGGATACGAAGGGGATCAGGCGCTCGCGCGGCTTGCCCTCCTCGTCCGCGTATTCCAGCACCAGCGTGGTCTGCGGCCCCGACGGCAGCAGGCTCTTGACCGTGCCCAGCGCCTGGCCTTCGCGGTTGCGCACCGCAAGGCCGATCAGATCCACCCAGTAGAACTCGTCGTCCGCGGGCGCGGGGAAGGCCGCGCGCGAGACGAAGACACGCGCGCCGCGCAGGCTCTCGGCGGCCGATCGGTCGGCAATTGCCGCCGCGCTGGCAACCAGCGCGTCGCCATGCACGCGCGCCTCGCGCACCGCCAGATGCACGGTGCCGGAAAACGGGTTTTTCGCGCCCCGCGTCGCTGGCTGCAGGAACCAGTCGTGCGTGGCAAGCAGCGCCTCGGGCTCGGGGCTGTGGGCAAACACCTTGAACCAGCCCTTGACGCCCCAGGCTTCGCCAATGCGCCCGACTTCGACGGCGTCGTGCGGCAAGGCGGCTGCGGGCAGCAAGAGGGTTTCGTTCATCGGTGGCAATTGCACAAGCTCAAGCCCGGGCGGGCGGGAAAACAAAACGGGTTCGCCAGCCCTGCCGACGAACCCGCTGTGCGTGCTGGCCGCTGAGACTGGGCTCAGGCGGCCTGCTTGGCAGCTTGCTTGAGCAGGCGCTCCACGGTGGGAGAGGGCTGCGCGCCCACGCCCTTCCAGTAGGTGACGCGGTCTTGTACCACGCGCAGCGCTTCTTCACCGCCCTTGGCCGAGGGGTTGTAAAAACCCACGCGCTCGATGAAGCGGCCGTCGCGGCGCTCACGCTTGTTGGCCACGACGATGTTGAAGAACGGACGGCCCTTGGCACCGCCGCGCGAGAGTCGAATGACGACCATGTTTGTATCCTTCGGGTGGTTGCCGCGTCCCTGCCCATGCCGGGGGCGGCGGATCTTGCGGCGTTTGAGACACGCAACTGGCCACCCGGCCAGCGACACGCAGCAAAGCCCGGCATTATAGCGGCTGGGCAACTCGGGGAATAATCCACGCCATGAAGCACAAGACTCTTGCCACCTGGCTGGCGTTCCTTGGCGGGCCGCTCGGGCTGCACCGCTTTTATCTGCACGGGCCGGGCGACTGGCTGGGCTGGCTGCTGCCCGTGCCCACGGCGCTGGGCCTGTACGGCGTGGAGCGCATCCGCCAGCTTGGCGTGGACGACCAGCTCAGCTGGGTGCTGGTGCCGCTGCTGGGCCTGGTGGTTGCGGCCTGCGCGCTCACCGCCATCGTCTACGGCCTGGCGCCGCAGGAAAAATGGAATGCGCGCCACAACCCGGGCGCGGCGCCCGAACACCCTGCTGGGCGCACCTACTGGCTGACGGTCTTTGGCGTGGCCGCCGCGCTGCTGGTGGGCGCAGCGGTGCTGATGGCCACGATTGCCTTCGGCTTCGAGCACTTCTGGCAGTACCAGATCGAGGAAGCGCGCAAGATCTCGCAGTAGGCGCTGTGCGTGCAGTCTGTGCCGGGCGCGCGCCGGCAAGGTTTTCAATGAAAAACGGCCACAGCCCTTGCCGAACAATCGCTCGCAGCTATTGTTTTTGATATTTCAGTAGAGCTGCAGGCTGATGAGGTAGGCCACGCCGGCGACGAAGGCGCTGGCCGGAATCGTCAGGATCCAGGCCCAGACGATGTTGCCCGCCACGCCCCAGCGCACCGCGCTCGCGCGCTGGGTCGAGCCCACGCCGACGATGGCGCCGGTGATGGTGTGCGTGGTCGACACCGGTATGCCCAGCCAGGTTGCGAGGAACAGCGACATCGCGCCGCCGGTCTCGGCGCAAAAGCCCCCCACAGGCTTGAGCTTGGTGATCTTCTGCCCCATGGTCTTGACGATGCGCCAGCCGCCGAACATGGTGCCCAGCCCCATCGCGGAGTAGCACGCGCCTATCACCCACAGCGGCGGCTCGGCGTCCGAGGCCGAGGCGTAGCCGGTGGCGATCAAGAGCAGCCAGACGATGCCTATGGTCTTTTGCGCGTCGTTGCCGCCGTGGCCCAGGCTGTAGGCGCCGGCCGATACCAGTTGCAGGCGCCGAAACCAGCGGTCCACGCGCTGCGGGCGCACGCGCCTGAGCAGCCAGGCCATGAGCACCATCATGATGGAGCCCAGCGCAAAGCCCAGCAGCGGCGAGACGAAGATGAACACCACGATCTTCAAGATGCCGCTGGCCACCAGCGCCTCGGCCCCGGTCTTGGCGATCACCGCGCCGACGATGCCGCCGATCAGCGCATGCGAAGAACTGCTGGGTATGCCGTAGTACCAGGTGATGATGTTCCAGGTGATGGCACCCACCAGCGCACCAAAGACCACGTGCGTGTCCACCACGTGGATGTCCACGATGCCCTTGCCTATCGTGGCCGCCACGCTCAGGTGAAAGACGAAGACCGCCACCACGTTGAAGAAGGCGGCAAACAGCACCGCCTGCGTGGGCTTGAGCACGCCGGTAGAGACCACGGTGGCGATCGAGTTGGCCGCATCATGAAAGCCGTTCATGAAGTCGAAGGCGATGGCCAGCGCCACCAGCAGGGTCACGACCCACAGGGCGGTCTGTACGGTATCCATGTGCGCTTTGCGAAGAGGGCCGAAGGGCTGGGCGGGGTCAGGAGTTTTCGAGGATCACGCCCTCGATGTGGTTGGCCACGTCCTCGCACTTGTCGGTGACGCTCTCCAGCAGTTCGTAGATTTCCTTGAGCTTGATGATCTCGCGCGCGTCCACCGAGTCGCGAAACAGCTTGCTCATGGCGCTGCGCAGCACGCGGTCGGCGTCGCCCTCCAGGCGGTCGATCTCTTCGCACAGCTTGAGCGCCTGCTCGGTCACCGCCGGCTCGGCAATGCGCCCGAGCTTTTGCACCGCCTCCTGCACCAGCGCGCAGCACTTGGCGCTCAGGTCCGACAGCAGCACTACCTCTTCGGTCACGTGCTGCAGGTCGTACAAGGCCATGGCCTCGGCCGTGTCCTGCAGCAGGTCGGCCACGTCGTCCATGCTGTTGATCAGCAGGTGGATTTGTTCCCGGTCGATCGGCGTGATGAAGGTGCGGTGCAGCGCGCGGTTGACTTCGTGCGTGACGCGGTCGGCGGCGCGCTCGGCGTCGTCGACCTCGTGCTGGTACTTCTCGCGCATGCGCGGATCGGCGTAGTTGGCCACCAGCGCCGAAAAGGCATTGGAGGCATCGACGATGCAATGGGCATGCTGGTTGAACATCTCAAAAAAATTGCCCTCGCGGGGCAATAATTTTCCGAACAGCATGCACGCTCCTGGTGGGATCAAGTGGACGGCCGCGCGGACCACGCCGATCGCGTGTTGCGGGCCGTGACGGCGGTGATTTTACCCACGGCAACCCCGTATTCACCCGAACTGTTCACAAACGGGCAAATCTCCTATAACGCCCAAGTTTGATTACCCTGCGCTTCGCCGCTCTCCATGCAAGGCCTGCCAGCCGCCCCCAGCACGCCCGGCGCCCCAGCGCCGCTGACAGGGCTGGTCTTGACCGGCGGCGGCGCCCGCGCGGCCTACCAGGTCGGCGTGCTCCAGGGCATCTCCGAGCTGCGCCGGCTGTGCGAGCCGGGCGCGCGCAGCAACCCCTTTCCCGTCATGGCCGGCACCTCGGCCGGGGCGATCAATGCCGCCGCCCTGGCCTGCGGGGCCGACCAGTTCGACCGCGCGGTGCGCCGCGTGGCGCGCGTCTGGAGCCACTTTCACACGCACCACGTCTACCGCTCGGACTCGATCAGCATGCTGCGCAGCGGCGCCAGTTGGCTCACGCTGCTCTCGCTGGGCTGGATGCTCGCGCGCTGGAAGCGCATGCGCCCGCGCTCGCTGCTGGACAACGCGCCGCTGGCCCGGTTGCTGCAGCAACTGGTGCCGCTGGTGCGCCTGCCGCTGCTGATGCGCCAGGGGCACATGCATGCGCTGGCCATCACCGCCTCCAGCTACAGCTCGGGCGAGCACATCACTTTTTTTGAAGCGGGCGACCGGCTCGTGCCCTGGGTGCGCTCGCAGCGGCGCTCGGTGCGCGACGAAATCCGCCATGAGCATCTGCTGGCTTCTTCGGCCATTCCCTTCATCTTTCCGGCCCAGGGCATTGAGATCGACGGCGCGACCGAGTACTTCGGCGACGGCTCCATGCGCCAGTCGGCGCCGATCGCGCCGGCCATCCACCTCGGGGCCGAGCGCATCCTGGTGGTGGGCGCGGGGCGCATGCACGAGTCGGGGCGCGACCCCACGGCCGCGCCGTCTTCCGGCTACCCCTCGCTTGCACAGGTGGCGGGGCATGCGCTGTCCAACATCTTCCTGGACGCGCTGTGGGTGGACGTGGAGCGCATGCAGCGCATCAACAAGACGCTGTCGCTGATTCCGCCGCACCTGCGCGCCAGCAGCGTGCTGCGTCCGATGCAACTGCTGGTGATCGCGCCCTCGCAGCGCCTCGATGCCGTGGCCGCGCGCCATGTGCAGTGCCTGCCGGTGGCGCTGCGCACGCTGCTGGGCAGCATAGGCGTGTCCGCCCAGCAGGGCGAGATCCGCAGCGCCGCGCTGGCCAGCTATCTGCTGTTTGAAGAGAGCTACACGCGCGAGCTGATGGCGCTGGGCCGCGCCGACGTGGCCGCGCGCCGCGACGAGGTGCTGGCCTTCTTCGGCTGGACCCTGCCCGCCCGGGCCGGGCAAGAGGCCCACGGCTGAGCGCGGGCCGCGACGGCCAGGCCCAGGGCGTGGGCGCCGCCATGGGCCATGCGCTGTTTCCGCGCGACGGCGAGAACCCGAGCGACCTGCTGCGCTGCGCCGACGAGGCCATGTACCGCGACAAGCCGGTGGATGAAGCGCGCTGAGGCCGCGCCCGGGCCTTTTCTACAATGCCCGGTTTTGCCCTGCTCCTTCCCCAGCCATGTCCGCGCGCAAGATCTTCGTCACCACCGCCCTGCCGTATGCCAACGGCAAGTTCCACATCGGCCACATCATGGAATACATCCAGGCCGACACCTGGGTGCGGGCACAGCGCATGGCGGGCGCCGAGGTCAACTTCGTCGGTGCCGACGACGCGCACGGCGCGCCGATCATGATTGCCGCGGAGAAGGCCGGCAAGACGCCGCAGCAGTTCGTCGCCGAGATTGCCGCCGGGCGCAAGGAATACCTGGACGGTTTTCACATCGCCTTTGACAACTGGCACAGCACCGACGCACCCGAAAACCACGAGCTGGCGCAGCAGATCTACCTGGATCTGAAAGCCAATGGCCTGATCGAGACCCGCACCATAGAGCAGTTCTACGACCCGCAAAAAGGCATGTTCCTGCCCGACCGCTACGTCCTGGGCGAGTGCCCGCGCTGCCACGCCAAGGACCAGTACGGCGACAACTGCGAGGTCTGCGGCGCGGTGTATGCGCCGACCGAGCTGATCAACCCCTATTCGGCGCTCTCGGGCGCCCGGCCCGAGCTGAAGACCTCGGAGCACTTCTTCTTCAAGCTGTCCGATCCGCGCTGCGTGGAGTTTCTGAAAGAGTGGACGCAAAACGGCAAGCATGTGCAGCCCGAGGTTGCGGCCAAGATCAAGGAATGGTTTGGCACGCGCACCAAGCCCGACGGCAGCACCAGCAGCGGCCTGGACGACTGGGACATCTCGCGCGATGCGCCCTACTTCGGCATCGAGATCCCCGATGCGCCGGGCAAGTATTTCTACGTCTGGCTCGATGCGCCGATCGGCTATCTGGCGTCGCTGAAGAACCTGCTCGAAAAACGTGGTGAGGATTACGAGGCCTACATGGCCGACCCCATGCTTGAGCAGTACCACTTCATCGGCAAGGACATCATCACCTTCCACACGCTGTTCTGGCCCGCCACGCTCAAGTTCAGCGGCCGCAAGACACCGACCAAGATCTGCGTGCACGGCTTCATGACGGTGAACAATGGCGAGAAGATGAGCAAGAGCCGCGGCACCGGGCTCGATCCGCTCAAATACCTGGCGCTCGGCATGAACCCCGAATGGCTGCGCTACTACCTGGGCGCCAAGCTCAACGGGCGCAACGAAGACATCGACTTCAACCCCGAAGACTTCATGGCGCGCGTCAACGCCGACCTGGTGGGCAAATACGTGAACATCGCCAGCCGCGCCGCCGGCTTCATCGCCAAGCGCTTTGGCGGGCGCCTCGGCGAGCCGGGCAGCGAGGGCGAAGCGCTGCTGGCCGACTTGCGCGCGCAGCGCCCAGCCATCGTGCAGGCCTACGAAGAGCGCGACACCGCCCGCGCCGCGCGCGACATCATGCTGCTGTGCGACAAGGTCAACAGCTTTGTGGACGCCAACAAACCCTGGGAGCTGGCCAGGCAGGAGGGCATGGAGCAGCGCCTGCACGAGGTCTGCAGCACCTGCATCGAGGCCTTCCGCCTGCTGACCATCTACCTCAAGCCCATGCTGCCGCACACCGCGCAGCAGGTCGAAGCCTTTTTGAAGGTGGCGCCGCTTGCGTTCAGCGATGCGCAAAGCCTGCTGGGCGCGGGCCACGCCATAGGCCAGTACCAGCACCTGCTGCAGCGCGTGACCACGGAGCAACTGGATGCGCTCTTCGCCCTGCCCGAGCCGGCGCAGGCGCAGCCGCTGCCCGGCGGCGAAGCCATCGCGCCCGAGATCAAGATCGAGGACTTCGCCAAGGTGGACTTGCGCGTGGCCCGCATCGTCGAATGCAAGGCGGTGCAGGGCTCGACCAAGCTGCTGCAGCTCACGCTGGATGCGGGCGAGGGGCGGCTGCGCAATGTGTTCTCGGGCATCTCCAGCATGTACCAGCCCGAGCAGCTGCAGGGCAAGCTCACCGTGCTGGTGGCCAACCTGGCGCCGCGCAAGATGAAGTTCGGCGTGAGCGAGGGCATGGTGCTCGCCGCCAGCCACGCGGACGAGAAGGCGCACCCCGGCATCCATGTGCTCGAGCCCTTTCCCGGCGCGCAGCCTGGCATGCGCATTCGCTGAATTGATAGCTGCCAGCGCGCGCCCAGCAAGCGTTTGAGGCCGATTTCATTCATATCCCGGCAGGAGGCTCAGTCCATGCAGCAAGGGTTCACGGTCGCAGGTCTCGGGCGTCTGGCCGCGCTCTGGGCGCTTGCGCTGGGGCTGCTCTGGGGCTGTGGCAGCTCGCAGGAGCCGAGCCTGCCGCAGCACATGCAGATCACGCTGCTGGGCTTGAACGACTTTCACGGCAACCTGCAGCCGCCCGGCCTGAGCGTGAACGCGGCCGCCGCCGGCGAGGCGCCGCGGCCCGTGCCTGCGGGGGGCGCCGCCGCCCTGGCCACGCTGGTCGCCCGCCTGAAGGCCGAGCGGCCACACACCGCAGTAGTGGCGGCGGGCGACCTGATCGGTGCCTCGCCGCTGGTGTCCTCGCTGTTTCTCGACGAACCGACGATCGAGGCGCTCAACCTCATCGGCCTGGATTTCGCCGCCACAGGCAACCACGAATACGACCAGGGCTGGCAAGAGCTCAAGCGCATGCAAGACGGCGGCTGCGAGCGCCACACCGCCAAGATTCCCTGCCAGCTGAGCCAGCCCTTTGAGGGCGCGCGCTTTCGCTACCTGACGGCCAACACCGAGCGCAGCGGCGGCGCCACGCTGTTTGCGCCCAGCGCCGTCAGGTTTTTCGAGCAGGACGGCGCGCGCATCGGCGTGGGCTTCATCGGCCTGACGCTGAAGAACACCCCGCACATGGTGCGCCCCAGCGGCGTGCAAGGCCTTGCCTTCACCGACGAGGCCGAAGCCGCCAACGCCCAGATCGCACCACTGCGCGCCCAGGGGGCCGACCTCATCGTGGTGTTGATCCACGAGGGCGCAAGCAGCCGCCAGCCGCTGCAAGACACGAGCTGCGACGGCCTTTCGGGCGACATCCTGCCCGTCGTGCAGCGCCTGTCGAGCGAAGTGGACGTGGTCATCTCCGGCCACACCCACCAGGCCTATCTGTGCGACTACCGCCACATCGACCCGGCCAAGCCCTTGTTGCTGACCAGCGCCGGCGTCTACGGCACGCTGCTCACCGAAATCAATTTGAGCGTGGACCTGGCGCGCCGACGCGTGGTGCAGCGCAGCGCCCGCCAGCACATCGTGCGCAGCGCCGCAGAGGGCAATGACGCAACGCTGCCGCCGGGCTACCCGCCGGAGCCGGCAGTGCAAGCGCTGGTCGAGCGCTACGCCGCCGCCGCGGCCCCGCTGGCCAGCGCCCCGGCCGGGCGTCTGGCCGCTGCCGCCACGCGCAGTCTGCTGCCCAATGGCGAAAGCGTGCTCGGGCGCATCACCGCCGACGCGCTGCTTGCCGCCACCCGGGGCGCGCAGGCCGGCGGCGCGCAAATCGCCTTCATGAATTCGGGCGGCGTGCGCGCCGACCTCGTCCCCGGCGCGGAGGGCCAGGTGAGCTACGGCCAGGTCTACGCGGTGCAACCCTTTGGCAACACCTTGCTGAGCCTGAGCCTCACGGGCGCGCAGCTGCAGGCCGTGCTGGAGCAGCAGTTCGACAGCGGCAGCAATACCGTGCAGAGCCCGCGCATCCTGCAGGTTTCACAAGGTTTCAGCTATGCGTTTGACCGCAGCCGGCCCACCGGGCAGCGCATCAGCCAGATGCAGCTCAATGGTCAAGCCATCGTGCCCACGCAGGATTACCGCGTCGGGCTGCAGAACTACCTGGCCTCGGGGGGCGACAACTTCAGCGTCTTCACGCAAGGGCGCGACATCGTCGGCGGCGGTCTGGACGTGGATGCGCTGGCCGATTACCTGCGCGAGCAAAGCAGCAAGGCACCGATGGCGCTGCCGACGGCCGCGCGCATCACCGCCCTGAACTGAACCGCATCAGCCGCGCTGACTGTGCAGCCACTGGCCCAGGCGCTGCACGCCTTGCGTCAGCCGCGCCAAGTCGCGCGAGGCAAAGCACCAGCGCAGCCAGCCCTCGCCCTCGGGCGAAAACGCCGCGCCCGGCGCCAAGCCCACGCCGGCCTCCAGCACCAGGCGCTTGGCCAGGGCCAGCGAATCGGCAAAGCCTGCTATCTGCACAAACGCATACATGCCCCCGGGCGCCCGGCTGGTGCGCACGCCGGGCAGCGCCTGCAGCGCCGGCACCAGCGCGTCGCGGCAGGCGCGCATGTGGGCGACGATGCGCGGCGTGATCGCTTCCACCTGGGCGAGCGCCGCCAGCGCCCCGCGCTGCACGAAGACCGGCGCGCACGAGGTGTTGAACTCGATCACCTTGCCCATCTGCGCCGCCATCGCGGGCGGCATCACCATCCAGCCAAGGCGCCAGCCGGTCATCAGAAAGGCCTTGGAAAAGCTCTGCACCACCACCAGCCTGTCCTCTGGCTGCGCCAGATCGAGGAACGAGGGCGCGGCGCCGCTGGCGGTGTCATCGCGGTAGTACAGGCGCTCATACACCTCATCGGACAGTATCCAGGTGCCAGTGCCCCTGCAGTGCGCAAGAATCGCCTGCTGCTCGCCCTGCGTGAGCGTCCAGCCCGTGGGGTTGTTGGGTGAATTGAGCACCAGCAGCCGGGTGCGCGGCGTGATCGCGGCCAGCAGCTCGGGCAGGTCCAGCGCCCAGGCCCCATCGGCCTGCGGCTTGAGCGCCACGCAGCGCACCCGCGCGCCCATGATCTGCGGCTGGCCGGTGAGGTTGGGCCAGACCGGGGTGAGCACCACCACCTCGTCGCCCGCACCGACCAGCACCTGCATGGCCAGCATCAGCGCGTTCACGCCGCCGGAGGTGATGGCGATACGCTCGGCCGCCACCGGCGCGTGCAGGCCGCTCACGTAGGCCGCCAGCGCCTCGCGCAGCGCGGGCAGGCCCAGGTTGTGGGTGTAGAAGGTCTCGCCCGCCTGCAGCGAATCCATGGCCGCGGCGCGCACCGCCTCGGGCGTGGCTTCATCGCTTTCACCAAACCAGAAGGGCAACACCTCGGGGCGGCCCATGCCCAGGTTGGCCACCTCGCGTATCTGCGAGGGCTGCAGCTCCAGTATCGTCTTGCGCATGCGTCCCTTTCCGGCAAAGGCGAAGCATCGCACATCGGCAAGGCCCGCGTGCGGCGAAAACAGGCGCTGCAGCTACCATTGCGCCCCTATGTTCAGCTACCGCCACGCCTTTCACGCCGGCAACCACGGCGACGTGCTCAAGCACGCCGTGCTCGTCGCCTGCCTGCGCCACCTCACGCAAAAGGACACCGGCCTCGCGGTGATAGACACCCACGCCGGCGCCGGCCTGTACCGGCTGGACGGCGACTATGCGCGCACCAGCGGCGAAGCCGTCGACGGCGTGCTGCGCCTGGCGCAGGCCGCCGAGCTGCCGCCCTTGCTGCAGGACTATCTGGAGCTGGTGCGCAGCTTCAACCCCCAGGGCGGCCTGCGCATCTACCCGGGCTCGCCCTTCATCAGCCAGCGCCTGCTGCGCCCGCAAGACCGCCTGCGCCTGTTCGAGATCCACCCCAGCGACCTGCCCACGCTGGTGCGCAACCTGGCGCAGCTGCAGGCAGGCAAGCAGATCAGCGTGCTCTCCGAAGATGGCTTTGAGGGCATCAAGAAATTATTGCCCCCGCAGCCCCGCCGCGCTTTGCTGTTGTGCGATCCAAGCTATGAATTGAAGAGCGACTATGCGCGCGTGTACGGTCTGCTGCAAGAGGGGCTCAAGCGCTTTGCCACGGGCTGCTATGCCATCTGGTACCCGGTGATTGCGCGCCCCGAGGCGCACGAGCTGCCGCGGCGCCTGAAGGCGCTGGCCACGCGCGCGGGCAAGCCCTGGCTGCACGCCAGCCTGACGGTGAAGTCGGCGCGCCTGCGCCGGGGCGAGGACGGCAGCGAGCAGCGCCCCGGCCTGCCGGGCAGCGGCATGTTTCTGGTCAACCCGCCCTATACGCTGCAGGCGCGCTTGGAGGAGGCGCTGGCGCCGCTGGCGCGCCTGCTGGCGCAGGACGGCCACGCCAGCCACCTGCTGGAAGCGGGCTGAGCCGCCGCCCCCGGCTCAGCGCCCCGCGGGCGGCGGCGCGGGCGCAGCGCCCAGCGCAGGCACGCAGCCGCTGCCGTCTTCATCGACCTGCCACAACTGCACCGCCTTGATGCCCAGGCCGGTCATGCCGAGCTCGCGCGCGGCCGCCTGGCTCAGATCCACCACGCGCTCGCCATTGCCGGAAAACGGCCCGCGGTCGTTGATGCGCACCAGCACCGCCTTGCCGTCTGCCAGGCTGCGCACGCACACCCGCGTGCCAAACGGCAGGGTGCGGTGCGCGGCGGTGAAGTCCAGGCGGTCAAAGCGCTCGCCGCTGGCAGTGCGCCGCCCGTTCAGGCCAGGCCCGTACCACGAGGCCAGGCCCTGGTCGAGCAGCAGCGCATCGGGCGCTTCGTCGGCGTCCGGCTCGGGGGGTTCTGGCGGCTCGGGCGTTGGCAGCAGCGACCAGGCATCGGGCACGGCGGGCGGCGCTGGTGCGCCCGCCGTCCGTGGCGGCGCAGTCTCGCGCGCCGCGCTATCGCTTGCGGGCGGCGCAGTGAGCGCGGGCGGAGTTTGCGCGGCCTGGCCGCTGGGCGCTGTCTGCTGCGGCGGCGGCAGGCCCGGCTCCTGCCGGGGCGGGGCGGCGCAGGCCATGAGCAGCGCCAGCGGCCAGGCCATGCCGGCCGCGCGCCGCAGGCCGCGCCCGCCGGGCATCAGGCCTGCCCCAGCCCCAGCCGGCGGCACAGCTCCAGCGTCGGCGCGCCCTGGTTCATGGTGTAGAAATGCAGGGCGGGCGCGCCGCCGGCCACCAGGCGCTCGCACAGGCGCGCCACCACGTCCAGGCCAAAGGCGCGGATGCTCGCCACATCGTCACCAAAGCCCTGCAGACGCAGACGCAGCCAGCGCGGCACTTCGGCGCCGCAGGCGTCGGAAAAGCGCAGCAGCTGCGTCGCGCCCAGGATGGGCATGATGCCGGGCACGACGGGCAGCTCCAGCCCCGCCGCGCGCACTTCGTCGACAAAGCGAAAGTAGGCGTCGGCGTTGAAGAAGTACTGCGTGATCGCCGAATCCGCGCCGGCCTGCACCTTGGCGGCAAAGGCCTTCAGGTCCGCCTCGGGGGAGCGCGCCTGCGGGTGCATCTCGGGGTAGGCCGCCACCTCGATCCGGAAGTCGCGCCCGGTCTCGGCGCGGATGAAGGCCACCAGATCGCTCGCGTACTGGAATTCCCCGCCCATGCCGTAGCCGCTGGGCAGGTCGCCGCGCAGGGCGACGAGGCGCTTTACGCCCATGGCCTTGAGCTGCGCGAGCTGCGCGCGCACGCCCGCGCGCGTCGCGCCTATGCAGGAAAAGTGCGAAGCCGCCGCCACGCCCTCGGCCAGTATCTCCTGCACCGTGGCGAAGGTGCCGGCCTGGGTAGAGCCGCCCGCACCGTAGGTGACCGAGCAGAACTCGGGCGCGAGCGCATAGAGCTGCTGGCGCGCCGCACGCAGTCTGCTCGCCCCTTCGGGCGTCTTGGGCGGAAAGAACTCGAGACTCAGGGGTAGAGCCATGGCGCGGTGCCCTCAATAGCGGTAGGCATCGGACTTGTACGGGCCTTCGATCGGCACGTTGATGTAGGCCGCCTGCTCGGGCGTGAGCGTGGTGAGCTCAACGCCGAGCTTCTTCAGTTGCAGGCGCGCGACCTTCTCGTCGAGCAACTTGGGCAGCACGTAGACCTTGCCCGGCTGGTAGGCATCCGGCTTGGTGAAAAGCTCGATCTGCGCCAGCGTCTGGTTGGCAAAGCTCGAACTCATCACGTAGCTCGGATGGCCGGTGGCGCAGCCCAGGTTCACCAGGCGCCCCTTGGCCAGCAGCGTGATGCGGTGCCCGTCGGGGAAGATGATGTGGTCCACCTGGGGCTTGACCTCTTCCCACTGGTATTTTTCCAGCGAGGCGACGTCGATCTCGTTGTCAAAGTGGCCGATGTTGCAAACGATGGCCTCGTTCTTCATCGCCGCCATGTGCTCGTGGCGGATCACGTTCTTGTTGCCGGTCGTGGTCACGAAGATGTCGGCCTTGTCGGCGGCGTACTCCATCGTCACCACCTTGTAGCCCTCCATCGCCGCCTGCAGCGCATTGATCGGGTCGATCTCGGTCACCCAGACCTGGGCGCGCAAGGCAGCGAGCGCCTGCGCGCAGCCCTTGCCCACGTCGCCATAGCCGGCCACCAGCGCCACCTTGCCGGCGATCATTACGTCGGTCGCGCGCTTGATGCCGTCCACCAGCGATTCGCGGCAGCCGTAGAGGTTGTCGAACTTGGATTTGGTGACCGAGTCGTTGACGTTGATCGCGCGAAACAGCAGCGTGCCCTTGGCCGACATGTCGTTGAGGCGGTGCACGCCGGTCGTGGTCTCTTCGGTCACGCCGATGATCTGGGCGCTCTTGCGCGTGTACCAGCTCGGGTCTTGCGCCAATTTCGTCTTGATCGCGGCGTAGAGCACGCGCTCTTCCTCGCTCGTCGGGTGCGCCAGCACCGCGGCATCCTTCTCGGCGCGCTGGCCCAGGTGCATCAGCAAAGTGGCATCGCCGCCGTCGTCCAGAATCATGTTCGGGCCTTCGCCATCCGTCCCCTTGGCGCCGAACTCGAAGATGCGATGGGTGTAGTCCCAGTAGTCGGCCAGGCTCTCGCCCTTGATGGCAAACACCGGCGTGCCGCCCTCGGCAATCGCCGCGGCCGCGTGGTCTTGCGTCGAAAAGATGTTGCACGAGGCCCAGCGCACCTGCGCACCCAGGGCCTTCAGCGTCTCGATCAGCACGGCCGTCTGTATCGTCATGTGCAGGCTGCCGGCGATGCGCGCGCCCTTGAGCGGCTGGCTCGCGGCGAACTCTTCGCGGATCGCCATCAGGCCGGGCATTTCGGTTTCGGCGATGGCGATCTCGCGCCGGCCCCAGCCGGCCAGGGAGATATCGGCGATCACGTGATCGGGGGAGGCAGAGAGAACAGCGCTCATGGTGTGGTCCTTCAAAAGAAACGATCCACGCCGCCAGCGTCTCGCGTCACGATTCACCGCACCGGCACAGCGTGGGTGAGCGTCGTTGCAGAAAAGAAGTTTCCGAGCCTCGCACCCCGCAGGCCGGGGGTGCTGCAACGCTCCTCGGAAGGGGAAAAATTATACCGATGCCGTTTTTTCAGGCCTCCCGGTCTTTGGCAATCCTTGCCATGCGATCTAAAATCGCAGCCCATGAGCACCGTGACCATGAACATCTCGCTGAGCGACGAACTCAAGGCCTTCGTCGATGCTCGCGTGCAGGCGCGCGGCTACAGCAGCACCAGCGAATACATGCGCGATCTGGTGCGCCGCGACGAGGAACGCGCCGCCGAGGAGCGCTTTGCCGCGCTGATTCAGGAGGGGCTCGATTCAGACTTCGACCCGCGTTCATGGGAGGAGCACCGCGCGCAGTTGCGCGCACGCATTGCTGCGGCACGCAACGCCGAAAGCAAATCCGCGTGAAAGCGCTGCATCGCCGCATCCAAGCCAGCCAGGACATCGATCAGACCATCGCCTACTACTCGGAGCACGCATCCAAAGGTGTGGCCGATCGGTTTCTGGACGAACTGGAGCTGGCTTTGCAACACATTGCCCAACACCCCGGCACCGGCTCGCCGCGCCACGCCCGCAAACTGCACATCAACAACCTGCGTTTCTGGCCACTGACACGTTTCCCCTATTCCGTCTTCTACATAGAACACGCCGACCACATCGACGTGCTGCGCGTGCTGCACCAGGCCAGCAACATTCCCCGGCACCTGCAGTCAAAGTAAAGTTTTTCCATCGTGTCCTTCGCCCAAGAAACCCGGCGCCGCCGTACCTTCGCCATCATCTCCCACCCCGACGCGGGCAAGACCACGCTGACGGAAAAGCTGCTGCTGTTCTCGGGCGCGATCCAGATCGCCGGCGCCGTCAAGGGCCGCAAGGCCAGCCGCCACGCCACGTCCGACTGGATGGAGATCGAAAAGCAGCGCGGCATCTCGGTAGCCAGCTCGGTCATGCAGATGAGCTACCGTGATCACGTCATCAACCTGCTCGATACCCCCGGCCACAAGGACTTCTCCGAAGACACCTACCGCGTGCTCACCGCCGTCGATTCGGCCCTGATGGTCATCGACGCGGCCAACGGCGTGGAGGCGCAGACGCGCCGCCTGATCGAGGTCTGCCGCCAGAGGGACACGCCCATCATCAGCTTCGTCAACAAGATGGACCGCGAGGTGCGCGACGCGCTCGACATCCTGGACGAAGTGGAGCGCGAACTGGGCATGCCTTGCTGCCCCATCACCTGGCCCGTGGGACATGGCAAGAGCTTTGGCGGCATCATCGACCTGCGCACCCAGACCATGACCGTGTTTCAGGCCGGCACGGAAAAACGTCCGCAGGACTTCGAAGTCATCCCCTTGAGCGAAACCGAGACGCTGCGCCGGCGCTTTGGCAGCGCCTTTGACGAGGCACTGGAGAGCATGGAGCTGGCCGTGGGCGCCTCGGCCCAGTGGAACCATGAACAATTCCTGGCGGCCAAGCTCACCCCGGTGTTTTTCGGCTCGGGCGTGAACAACTTCGGCGTGCAGGAGGTGCTCAACGCCGTCGTCGACATGTCGCCGCCCCCCGGCCCCCGCACCGCCTACAAGGAAGCGGGGCGCGAGCGCGTGCAGGTCAGCGTGCGCCCCGAAGACCCCGGCTTTGCCGGTGTGGTCTTCAAGGTGCAAGCCAACATGGACGCCAACCACCGCGACCGCATCGCCTTCGTGCGCATCGCCTCGGGCAAATACACGCCCGGCATGAAGATGCGTGTGCAGCGCACCGGCAAGGAGCTGCGCCCGACCAGCGTCGTCACCTTCATGAGCCAGCGCCGCGAGGCCGTGCAAGAGGCCTACGCAGGCGACATCATCGGGTTTACCATCCACGGCGGCGTGCAACTGGGCGACTCCATCACCGACGGCCCGGCGCTGCAATTCACCGGCCTGCCCTTCTTTGCTCCGGAGATGTTCATGACCGTGGTGCTGAAGAACCCGCTGCGCACCAAGCAACTGCAGCAGGGCCTGATGCAGTTGGGCGAGGAAGGCGCGATCCAGGTCTTCAAGCCCGACGCCGGCGGCAACATGCTGCTGGGCGCCGTCGGCCAACTGCAATTTGAAGTGGTGCAGCACCGCCTGAAGACCGAGTACGACTGCGACATCCGCCTGGAAGGCTGCCAGTACACCGGCGCGCGCTGGATCAGCGCCGACACCCCCGCCGAGTTGCGCGAGTTCGAGAACGCCTACCCCCTGCGCATGGCCCACGACGCGGCCGACGCGCTGGCCTACCTGTGCACCAGCCCCTACGACGTGCGCCTGGCGCAGGAGCGGTTTCCGAAGATTCACTTTCACCCGCTGCGTGAGCATGCGGGGTTGGCGTTGCAGGACGCATAGCCATTTGGCGGTCCGACACGCCAAAAAGTGCACACGCTTTTCAAAGTCGACCGTCCAGATCCGCCGCGGAATTTATGCTTCATTCTGAACTTGGCATTCCGCTGAGACATTGGCTCTTTATGGCCTCCGTGCTCGTCCTCCTGCCCTTGCCACGTGTGGCGCGTCTGCAGCACTGGGGGGATCGCCTCGAAAAACTCTCCCAACTTCACACCAAGCGTATTACCGCAACGATAGTTGGGATTTTTATGCTGCTGGTCGCGGCGGGAATCACAGGAAGTTCGGCCCAATTATTGATAGAAAGCCCTTGGAATGGAGGCAGCGGAAAAACCTTGGTATTCGAAGGGCAGCAGAGCCATCTGTTCAGTCCTCAACCAATTCGCTCAGACGAATGGCTGGTATTGACTCCAAATATCTTGGCGCAATGGAACCATGCACCCAAATTCCCTGTGGTCAACGAAAATCTGGGGGTTTCCGGACAGAATATGGGGGTAATCGGCATGACCGGTGTCCCCATTGCACAGCTAGCGGCCGCGGCACGCCCGGCGACTTGGGGCTTCTTTATATTTCCACTGCGGCAAGCACTGAGCTGGCATTGGCAGTTTGCGCTCTTTGCATGCCTCTTGTTCTTATGGAAGGCATTGGGGGTGCTAAATCCGCAGCACCAGGGATTCAACTTGCTTTTGGCTACCGCATTTTGCGTCCAGCCGTACGCCGCAGCATGGTCTCTGTGGCCTTTGTATGTAACTTTCCTTCCCTTGGCAGCGTTTACTTGCACTGCTTGGTTGCTTCAAACCAGAAAAATATTTGTAGCGGCAATTCTCGGGAGCGTTCTGGGCATACTTATTGCTGGATGGGTATTGGTACTTTATCCACCTTGGCAGGTTACAGTCGGCAGTCTAATGCTCGCGCTGGCAATCGGATGGTTGGTGGATCAAAAAAAAAGGCTCCGCTGCCACGCACCGCAATGGATCGGAGCCGGGATAGCGGTCCTTTTGGCCGCCACTCTGTTAGGAAGTTGGTGGTTCGATACATCGGATGCCGTTGCGCTTGTGCGAGCGACAGTGTACCCCGGAAGCCGAACCGTCTTGCATGGAGGCGAAATTGATGCACCATGGTGGACCTTACGGGGCTATCTGAATATAGAAGCACTTAATTACGGTACGGGCCCGGGAGTAAACCAAAGCGAAGTCAGCTCATACTTCTTTTACCCCATTCCGATTTTATTCCTGGGCCTTTGGCACTGCAAGAAATCATCTTCCCACCATTGGGTAATGCGAGCATGCGTCGGTTTCATGCTATTTTGTCTGGCGTTCCGCTTTTTCGGGATTCCGCCTTGGCTAGCGAAGATAACCCTTTGGAGCTACGTCACTTCTACCCGCCTTGATCTTTCTTTTGCACTGGCGTGTACAACAGTGATGGCACTAGTTTATGCCAATCGCCGCAATGGTTACGCATTCTCCACACGACAGCGCACTTGGATAGCTTGGGGCATAGCAGGATCAAGCGCAGCTCTGGCGGCTCTGGAATTTTTGGTACTCCCGCCGGGAGTGATTACAAGCAACAGTATCGTTTTGCAGGCGGCGACAACGTTAGCGGCTGGTTGCGGAGCGTGGTGGTTGGTTCGAGGTCGAATGCGTGCAGCGGCTTTTTTAACCGTCATCCTGGGCCTAGGCGCAACACTGACGTTCAATCCCGTGTCTAGAGCCCCTCGCGCTGCCCATTTATCTTCGTCAAGTACTGCCTTCGCGTCGTCAGGCACCCAACCGACACACTTTTTTCGCACGCTTGCGGTTGGAGACAGCGTTACTCCGTCGATGATGCTTGCTGCTGCAGGCGTCCCCACGGTCGGCGGCGTCCTGTACTACCCACACCGCAGGTTCTGGAAAAGAATTGGCTTGCCGGAAAGCGACTGGCCTGTAGTAAATCGCTATCAGCACCTGTTTTTCACGCTCGATCATCTCGAAACAGCGCTACCTTTCAAAGTGAACAGCGCCCAGGCAGACGTAGTCAACGTTACACTTGATCCGCGCCGCTTCGATTTCTCTGCCACCGGAGCGCAGCGCGTAGTCGCTGAACAAAAGGACGCTGTACTTTTACGCCGCAACCCTTTCTTGAACGAGATTGGCTCTCACGGGGGACTGTTCTGGTTCGAAATTCGCGCCGATATTCCTATCCGCACAAAGACATTCAATTAGTTTTATGACACACTCGACCACTATTGTTACACTATTGTGTGTATTAGGAATCTCTCTAGGGCAGGTTCTATTCAAGAAAGCGGCTCTTTCACTAGCAGACACCAATGAGTTGATGAACTGGATTTCCAATAGTTGGTTACTCGCCGCAATCATCCTCTATGGAGTCACTACCGTAGTATGGATCTGGGTGTTGCGGCAGGCACCCTTACATTTGGCCTACCCTTTTATGGCACTGGCTTTTATCTTGGTTCCGTTGCTCGCTAAGTTATTGCTGAATGAACCTATCCACGCGCAGACGTTCGTCGGAGGCACCCTTATCCTGGTGGGGATCACTATTACTGCACATGCTTGGTGAGAACGAGCGAGTAGCGAAGTCAATGCGCATCGCCGTCGCCATCCCCTGTTACAAGGTCACCGAACACGTGCTCAGCGTGATCGCCGCCATTGGTCCTGAGGTGCAAGCCGTGTACGCGGTCGACGACGCCTGTCCGGACGGCAGCGGCCGCTTCATCGAAGAGAACAACCGCGATCCCCGGGTGCGCGTGCTCTACCACGCCGAGAACCGGGGTGTCGGCGGCGCAGTCGTGACGGCATACGAAGCGGCCATTGCAGACGGCATGGACGTCGTGGTGAAGGTGGATGGCGACGGGCAGATGAACCCCGCGCTGCTGCCACAGTTTGTACGGCCGATCGCACGTGGCCAGGCCGACTACACCAAGGGCAACCGTTTCTACCGCCCTGAATCGCTGCGTGGCATGCCGCCGGTGCGCCTGTTCGGCAATGCCGTGCTGTCGCTGATGACCAAGTTCAGTTGCGGCTACTGGTCGTCCATGGACCCGACCAATGGTTACACCGCGGTGCACACGGCGGTGCTGCGCAAGCTGCCGCTTCAAAAGCTGGAGCGCCGCTATTTCTTCGAAACGGACATGCTCTACCACCTCAACACCATACGCGCCGTGGTGCACGACGTCCCCATGGATGCGGTGTATGGCGAGGAGGCGTCCAACCTGAAGGTATCGAAGGTGCTGCCCGAGTTCCTGGGCAAGCACGCGGTGCGGCTGGTCAAACGCTACGCCTACCTGTACCTGCTGCGCGACTTCAACATCGGCAGCCTCTACAGCTTGCTCGGCGCCATGCTGTGCCTGCTGGGCGCCGTCTTCGGCGGCGTGCATTGGCTCGACAGCCTGCTCACTGGTCGGGCGGCCAGCAGTGGCACGGTCATGCTCGCCGCCTTGCCGCTGATCATAGGCATCCAGTTCCTGATCGCCTTTCTGCACTACGACGTCAGCAACGTCCCGCGCGATGCCCTGACACCGACGCTGGTGGATGACGAGCGCTGACGCAGCCCTCAGTCAAGGTATGCTGGCCCACAGCGTCATTCGAAGTGATGGCGAGCGCGCGGGTAGCCGCCACCGGTATCCGTGGGCGCTGGTCGCCATCGGCGATGCGTCTTACAGTCTTTATCTGCTGCACACCTTCCTGCTCGACGCCAGCGGCCGGTGGCGGTTTCACCTGGACATCCAGTCGCCGCGCCTGCTGCTGGCCTTTCTTGTTGCGCTGCCCATCGTCATCGTGCTGCTCAGCCTGCTCTGGTATCGCTGGGTGGAGCGTCCTCTGCTGAAGCTGCTTTCGTGAAACCGCTGAACCAATGGCACCCCGGCCCGCTCGCGGGCCTGTTCACCGACATCGACGACACCCTGACCACGGACGGCGCGATCACCGCCGACGCCCTGGCCGCGCTGGGCGATCTGAAAGCCGCGGGGTTGCACCTGATCGCGATCACCGGGCGGCCCGTGGGCTGGAGCGCGCCCTTTGCCGCCGCCTGGCCGGTCGATGCGATCGTGGCCGAGAACGGCGCCGTGGCTCTACTGCCTGAGAATACTGACAAAAATGGCCCGAAGCGCCCTCCGGACGTGCGCCGGCAGCTACAAAAACTATATCAACAAAACGCCGCCACGCGCGCACGCCAGTACGCACGCATGCAAGAGGTTCTGGCGGCGATCGAGGCGCAGGTGCCGGGCGCGCGGCGGGCGCAGGATTCGGCGGGGCGCGAATGCGACATCGCCATAGACCACAGCGAGTTCACCCACCTGCCCCAGGACGCCATCGACGCATGCGTCGCGATGATGCACGCGGCGGGCATGAATGCCAGCGTGAGCAGCATCCACATCAATGGCTGGTACGGCAGCCACGACAAGCTCGGGGGCGCGCGCTGGATCGTGCGCGAGCTCTTTGGGCGCGATCTGGACGCAGAGCAGGAGCGCTGGGTCTACGTGGGCGACTCCACCAACGACGAGCGCATGTTCGAGCACTTCACGCACAGCGTGGGTGTGGCCAACATCGCGCGCTTTCTGCCGCAGCTCAAGCACCCGCCGCGCTACGTGACGCAGGGTGAGCGCGGCGCGGGGTTTGCCGAGTTGGCACGCGCAATTTTGAACAAAAACAGGCTCTAGCCCTTATCCAACAAGCGCAGGCAGCTCTCTTTTTTGAGGGTTTCAGCCCTGCAGAATCTTGCTCAGGAAGTCTTTGGTGCGCGGCTGACGGTTCTCGGGATGGCCAAAAAATTCGTCCTTGGAGCAGTCTTCCAGAATGTGGCCGCCCACGTCGATGAAGATCACGCGGCTTGCCACCTTGCGCGCAAAACCCATTTCGTGCGTGACCACCATCATGGTCATGCCTTCGCTCGCCAGCTTGACCATGACGTCGAGCACCTCGCCGACCATCTCGGGGTCGAGCGCGCTGGTTGGCTCGTCAAACAGCATCACGATGGGGTCCATCGACAAGGCCCGCGCAATCGCCACGCGCTGCTGCTGACCGCCCGACAACTGCCCGGGGAATTTGTCCTTGTGCGCCATCAGGCCCACGCGGTCGAGCATCTTCAGGCCGCGTGCCTTGGCGTCGTCCAGCTTGCGTCCCAGCACCTTGACCTGGGCGATCGTCAGGTTCTCTGTGACCGACAGGTGCGGAAACAGCTCGAAGTGCTGGAACACCATGCCGACCTGGCTGCGCAGGCGCGGCAGGTCGGTGCGCGGATCGGTCACCACGGTGCCGTTGACGACGATCTCGCCCTTTTGCACCGGCTCGAGCGCGTTGATGGTCTTGATCAGCGTGGATTTGCCCGAACCCGAGGGGCCGCAGACGACGACCACGTCGCCTTTGTCGACACCCAGGTTGCAGTCGTTGAGCACCTGGATGGCTCCATACCACTTGGAGACGTTCTTCAACTCGATCATGCGTTCGGCCATGCCGGACTCCTTTAGCGGATGATGGCGATCTTGCCGTGGATGCGCTTGACCACGGAAGACAGCGAATAGCTGATGACGAAGTACACCACGGTAGCCATCAGATAGGTCTCTATCGGCCTGCCGAAATTCTTGCCCGCGGTCTCGAAGCCCTTGAGCAGGTCGTAGGCGCCGATGGCGTAAACCAGCGAAGTGTCCTGAAACAGGATGATGGTCTGCGTGAGCAGCACCGGGATCATGTTGCGAAAGGCCTGCGGCAGGATGACGAGCTTCATGTTCTGCCCGTAGCTCATGCCCATGGCCATGCCGGCATAGACCTGGCCACGCGGGATCGACTGGATGCCCGCGCGCATGATTTCGGAAAAATACGCCGCCTCGAACGCGATGAAGGTGATGAAGGCGGAATACTCGGCCCCCACCGGCCGCCCGATGATGAAGGGCACGAGCAGGAAGAACCACAGGATCACCATCACCAGCGGCACCGAGCGCATCACGTTCACGTAGAAAGCCGCAGGCAGAACCAGCCACTTCTGGCCCGACAACCGCATCAGCGCCAGCAGCGTGCCAAAGAAGATGCCGCCCACCGTAGCCACCACGGTGAGTGTGATGCTGAACCACAGGCCCTTGAGGATGAAGCCCTGGATGAAGGTCCAGTTCAAAAAGGAAAAGTCGAGGTTGAGCATCTCAGTGCCCCCCCGCGCCGGTACCGGCGACGACGAAGCCCGGCACCTGGGCGCGCCGTTCGATGAAGGCGAAGATGCGGTTGATCACGAAAGCCGAAATGGCGTAGAGGATGGTCACCGCGATGTAGACCTCGATCGGCCGCGCGGTCTCCTCGCCCACCTGCAGCGCGTACTGGGTGAGTTCGGGGATGGACACCGCAAAGGCCACGGCCGAGTTCTTGAAGATGTTCATCGATTCGCTGGTCAGCGGCGGGATGATGATGCGATACGCCATGGGCAGCAGCACGTAGCGGTAGTACTGCACTGTCGTGAAACCCATGGCCATGCCGGCGTAGCGCTGGCCCTTGGGCAGGGCCTGGATGCCTGCGCGCACCTGCTCGGCAATGCGCGCCGAGGTGAAGAACCCCAGCGCCAGCACCACCAGGATGAAGGGCGGAAAGGCCTTCATCGGCGGCACCAGCGCCGGCACGACGAAGTACCACAGAAAGATCTGCACCAGCAGCGGGATGTTGCGAAACAGCTCTACCCAGGCATTGCCAAAGCGCACCAGCCAGGGGCTGGCGGGCAGCGTCCTGATCACGCCGATGATGGAGCCGGCCACCAGCGCAATCACCAGGCCCGTGAGCGATACCGATACCGTCCAGCCCCAGGCCGACAGCAACCAGTCCAGGTAGGTGATGTCCCGGCCGTTGCCGAAGCAGCCCGACTGCACCACCCCGTCCAGGGTGTCCTTGCAGAACACTTCCCAATCCATGGCCATTGCATTCCTTTCGCGGCGTGCTGGCGCCGCAGCCTCAAACGCAAAGCGCCCACCGGCAGCGTGCCCGGCGGGCGCTGGGCGCCCTCAGGACGAGGGCACCGGTCGCATCCTCAGTTGCCGTAGTCTTCCATCGGCTTGTCGTTGAGATTGGCCCAAGCGTTCTTCGTGCTTTCGGACACGGGCATGTTCATGTTCACGTTGTTGGGCGGAATCGGCTGCATGAACCACTTGTCGTAGAGCTTGGCGAGCGAGCCGTCCTTGACTTGGCGCTCGATCGAATCGTCAATCGCCTTCTTGAGCTTGGCATCGCCCTTGGGCAGCATGCAGGCAATGGGCTCGACCGAGAGCACCTCGCCGACGATGGCGAAGTCCTTGGGGTTCTTGGCCTTGGCGATGTTGGCCGCGAGTATGGAGCCGTCCATCACGAAGGCGTCGGCGCGGCCCGACTCGAGCAGCAGGAAGCTGTCGGCGTGGTCCTTGCCCATGACCTGCTTGAAGTCCAGATTGGCGTCGCGCGCCTTCTTGCGGATGTGCTGCACCGAAGTGGTGCCGGTGGTCACCGCCAGTGTCTTGCCGCCCAGGTCGTTGATCGACTTGATGCCGGACTTGGTGTTCACCGCCATGCGCACTTCTTCCACGTAGGTGGTGTAGGCGAAGTCCACGTCCTTCTGGCGCGCGCGGCTGTTGGTGGTCGAGCCGCACTCAAAGTCGATGGTGCCGTTCTGGATCAGCGGAATGCGGTTTTGCGAGGTGATGACCTGGTAGTTGATGGTGAGTGGCTTGCCCAGCTGCTTGCTGATGTCGTCCACGATGCGCTCGGCCATCTCGGTGTGAAAACCCACGTACTTGCCGCCGCCCAGCGTGAAGGCCAGGCCGGAGGAGTCGCGCACGCCCAGGTTCACCGCACCCCGTTCGCCGATCTTGGCCAGGGTATCCGTCGTCTGCGCAAAGGCTGCGCCACTGGCCAGAAAGGACACGGCTGCCGCGAGCCACAGTTTCTTCATTTGCATCACTCCTGAAAATTGGGATGAAAGTAGCTACCGCCGCTGCGTTGCGCCCTTGCGGGCACGCACGCAGCCACAGCGGATGCGGCTATTGTGCACGGTGCGGGCAGGCCGGCCCGCGCAGGCGCTTGCGGGTTTGCCCTTGGTCATGCGCAATCGGCATGAAGCTACTCAGGCGGGCGCTGCCCCGGGCTCCAGGCGCCAGTTCAGGCTTTCGCCCGCGGCCAGCGGCTTGAGCTCGCCCTCGCCAAAGGGGTAGCGCTCGGGCACGCTCCAGCGCTCGCGCCGCAGCGTGATGCGCTCCTCGTTGGCCGGCAGGCCATAGAAGGCCGGGCCGTGCAGGCTGGCAAAACCTTCGAACCGCTGCAGCGCCCCGGCGCGATCGAAGGCTTCGGCGTAGAGCTCGATGGCCGCGTGCGCGGTGTAGCAGCCGGCGCAGCCGCTGGCGTGCTCCTTCAGCCGCGCGGGGTGCGGCGCGCTGTCGGTGCCGAGGAAGAACTTGGCGCTGGCGCCGGTGGCGGCCTGCACCAGCGCCTGGCGGTGCTGCTCGCGCTTGAGCACGGGCAGGCAGTAGTAATGCGGGCGGATGCCGCCGGTGAAGAGGGCGTTGCGGTTGTACAGCAGGTGGTGGGCGGTGATGGTGGCGGCGGTATGCGGGCCGGCTTGGGCAACGTACTGCGCCGCCTCGCGCGTGGTGATGTGCTCGAAGACGATCTTGAGCTCGGGAAAGCGCTGGCGCAGGGGAATCAGCTGGCGCTCGATGAACACCGCCTCACGGTCGAAGATGTCGATCTCCGGGTCGGTCACCTCGCCATGCACCAGCAGCAGCATGCCGGCCTTCTGCATGGCTTCAAGCACCGGCTCTATTCGTCGGATGTCGCTCACGCCAGCGTCGCTGTTGGTCGTCGCGCCCGCCGGGTAGAGCTTGCAGGCAAGGATACCGGCCGCGCGTGCGCGGGCAATCTCCTGCACCGGCAGCGCGTCGGTGAGGTAGAGCGTCATCAGCGGCTCGAACTTCAGCCCCTGGGGCAGCGCCGCCAGAATGCGCGCCTTGTAGGCCAGCGCCTGCGCGGTCGTGGTCACCGGCGGGCGCAGGTTGGGCATGACGATGGCGCGGGCAAACTGCGCCGCGCTGTGCGCCGCCACGGCCGCAAGCTGGGCGCCGTCGCGCAGATGCAGATGCCAGTCGTCGGGGCGGCGCAGGGTGAGGCTATCGGTCACAGCAGCTCCAGCACGCGCTCGGGCGGGCGGCACAGCAGCGCACCCTTGGGCGTGAGCACGATGGGGCGGTTGAGCAGCACCGGGTGGGCCAGCACGGCAGCGTAGAGCTCGTCTTCGGTGCGCGCGGGATTGCCCAGGTCGAGCTCGGCGTACACCGCCTCCTTGGTGCGCAGCAGCGCGCGCAGCGGCTCGCCGGTGCGCTGCACCAGCGCCTTCAGGCCCGCCAGGTCCCAGGGATGGTGCAGGTATTCGACGACGGTGGGCTCGATGCCGCGCTCGCGCAGCAGCGCCAGCGCGCCGCGCGAATTGCTGCAGCGCGGGTTGTGGTAGATCGTGACCTTCATGGCCTGAAGTGTAGATTCAAGCGGCGCGCCCGCCTGCTGCCCCGGCCGGGCGCTCAGCCGCGGCCGGCGCGCAGCGTGCGGCTGAGCATGATGACCGGCACCAGCCCGACCAGCGCCAGCGCCAGCGAGGGCAGCGCCGCTTCACCCAAACGCTCGTCGCGCGCCAGCTGGTAGGCGACCACGGCCAGGGTGTCGCTGTTGAAGGGGCGCAGCACAATGGTTGCGGGCAGCTCCTTCATCACATCGACGAAGACCAGCAGCGCGGCCGCGGCGGTGGAGCGCCGCAGCAGCGGCCAGTGCACGCAGCCCAGCAGGCGCAGCGGCCCCGCACCCAGCATGCGGGCGGAATCGTCCATGCTGAGCGGAATGCGCGCATAGCCGCTTTGCACCGACTGCAGGCTGACCGCACTGAAGCGCACCAGATAGGCCCAGACGATGCCAAAGGCCGTGGTGGTCACCAGCGCCGTCAGCCCCAGGCCGGGCGCCGCCAGCTGCACCCAGCCCACGGGCAGCAGAATGCCGACCACGATGACGGCCCCGGGCACCGCATAGCCCAGACCGGCCAGGCGCACCACCGCGCGTGTGAGCCGGCCCTGGTTGCGCCGCGCCGCATAGGCCAGCAGCAGCGCGATGGCCACGCCCAGCACCGCGGTGATCGCGCCCAGGCGCACGCTGTTGCCCGCCCATTGCAGAAAACGCGACCAAGGCAGCACCGACCAGTCGGCCGCCAGGGGCCGCAGCATGAACAGCACCGGCAGCACGAAGCCCATGAGCACCGGCAGCAGGCACACCAGCCAGGCCAGCACGCAGTGGCGCCCGCGCAGCCACTGCGGCTGGCCGCTGCCCGCGCCGGCGCGGTTGACCGCATTGCCCACGAAGCGCATGCGCCGCTGCGCGCGCTGCTCCAGTTGCAGCAACACGGCTACCAGCAGCAGCAAAAAGGTGGACAGCTGCGCCGCCGCCACCCGGTCGTCCATGGACAGCCAGGCCTTGTAGATGCCCACCGTGAAGGTCTGGATGCCGAAGTAGCTGGTCACGCCGAAGTCGGCCAGCGTCTCCATCAGCACCAGCGCCACGCCTGCGGCCACGGCCGGGCGCGCCAGCGGCAGGGCCACGCTGCGCAGACGCCGCGCGGGCGAGGCGCCGAGCAGCCGCGCCGCCTCCACCAGCTGGGCGGCGCGTTCACCCAGGGCGGTGCGCGCCAGCAGATAGACGTAGGGATAGAGCGCGAAAATGAAGACCCACACCGCTCCGCCCAGACTGCGAATGTCGGGCAGCATGCGCCCCTGCAAGCCCAGGCTCTCGCGCAGCCAGCTCTGCAGCGGCCCGCTGAACTGCAAGAAGTCGGTATAGGCGTAGGCAATCACGTAGGCCGGCAAGGCCAGCGGCAGCAGCAGCAGCCATTCCATGTGCCGCCGGCCGGGAAAGTCGTACAGCGTTACCGCCACCGCGCCGGCGCTGCCCACCAGCGCCGCGCCCACGGCCACCAGCAACCCCAGCCACAGCGTGGTCCAGACGTACTGCGGCAGCACGGTAGCGGCCATCTCGCGCAGCACCGCGCCGGCCTGGGCGCCTTCGGGGCCCAGGGGCAGCCAGGCGCCCAGCAGAGCCAGCACGGGCAGCATCAGGGCGCCGGCCAGCAGCAGCAGAGGCAGGCTGCGCACGGCGCTGCGCGCGCCTGCCAGGGCGTGGACGGTCAATAGGCCTCCCGATTGCAAATGCGAATGATTCTACGCACCGCAGATCCCTAGAATTGCCGCATGTTTCTTCAAGTCTCCGATTTGCAGGTGCACTATCCGGGCCAGGCGCGCCCTGCGGTGGACCATGTTTCCCTGGGCCTTGCAGCCGGAGAGATCGGCGTGCTGATCGGCCCCTCGGGCTGCGGCAAGACCACGCTGCTGCGCGCGGTGGCGGGGCTGGAGCCGATTGCCGAAGGCGCCGTCCATCTCGGCGGCGAACTGGTCGGCTGCTGCGGCCTGTGTGTGCCGCCCGAGGTGCGGCGCATCGGCATGGTGTTTCAGGACTACGCGCTCTTCCCGCATCTGAACGTGGGGCGCAACGTGGCCTTCGGCATCCACCAGATGCCGCGCTCGCAGCAGCAACGGCGCGTGACCGAGGTGCTCGAGCTCGTAGGCCTGGCCGGCAGCGAGGCGCGCTTTCCGCACGAACTCTCGGGCGGCCAGCAGCAGCGCGTGGCGCTGGCCCGGGCGCTGGCGCCGCACCCGCGGCTGATGCTGCTCGACGAGCCCTTCTCCAACCTGGACAGCGATCTGCGCGAGCGCCTCGCGCACGAGGTGCGTGCCATCCTGAAGAACGCCGGCGCCACCGCGCTCTTCGTCACGCACGACCAGCTGGAGGCCTTTGCCATCGGCGACCGCATCGGCGTGCTCAGCGACGGCCAGTTGCAGCAGTGGGACAGCTCCTACGCGCTCTACCACCGCCCGGCCACGCGCTTCGTCGCCGACTTCATCGGCCACGGCGTGTTTGCCCCGGCCACGCTGGTGCAATCGGCCCAGGGCGTGGTCGCGCACACGCCGCTGGGCGAGCTGCGCGACCTGGAGGAATGCCCCCTGCCCTCGCAGTACCCGGGCGGCGAATGCGACGTGCTGCTGCGCCCCGACGACCTGGTGCACGACGACGCGGCGCCGGTCAAGGCCAAGGTGCTGCGCAAGTCGTTTCGCGGCTCGGAATTCCTCTACACGCTGCAACTGGCCAATGGCCTGGTGGTGCTGGCCCACGTGCCCAGCCACCACGATCATGCGGTGGGCGAATGGATAGGCATACGCCCACAGGTAGACCATGTGGTGACCTTCGCGCGCCAGCCCTGAAGCGGCGCTGGGCGCGCTGGCGAGCCGGCGCCGGCCCGCTCAGGGCCGCTCGCAGGCCACCTGGCCGCCGACGATGGTAAAGCGCACCCGCCCGGGCAGCGTCTGCCCTTCAAAGGGGGTATGCCGGCCCTGGCTGACCAGCTGCGCGCCCGCGACGCTCCAGCGTGCCTGCGCGTCAACGATGCACAAGTCGGCCACGCCGCCCTCCACCAGCCGGCCCATGCTGGCCTGCAGCGTGCCCAGCGCGTTGCCCAGCACGCCCGCGGCCGAGTTGCCCACCACCGCGAGCGCACGCGCCAGCGGCACCTGCTGCGTCTGGGCCCAGTGCAGCGCAACCGGCAGCAGCAGCTCCAGCCCGGTGGCGCCAGGCTCGGCCTCGCCGAAGGGCACCACCTTGGCGTCCTCGACGACCGGCGTGTGGTCCGACACCAGCGCGTCGATGCAGCCATCGGCCAGCGCCGCCGCCAGCGCCGCGCGGTCCGCCTCCTGGCGCAGCGGCGGCACCAGGCGCGCGCGGCTGTCGAAATAGCCTATGGCCTCGTCGGTGAACATCAGCGAATTGATGCTCACGTCGGCACTCACCGGCAGGCCTTCGGCACGTGCCGCGCGCAGCAGTTGCACGCCCGCGGCGCTGGAGAGACGGCACAAATGCACCCGCGCACCGCTGGCGCGCACCAGATCGAAGATGGTCTGCAGCGCAATCGTCTCGGCCGCCACCGGCACGCCGGAAAGCCCCAGGCGGGTGGCCACCGCGCCGCTGGCCGCCACGCCCTTGCCCAGGCTCAGCTCCTGCGGGCGCAGCCACACCGTGTAGCCGAAGGTGGCCGCGTACTGCAGCGCGCGCTGCAGCACCTGGGTGCTGGGCAGTGGCACGTCGGCCTGGGCAAAGCCCACGCAGCCCGATTCGGTGAGTTCCACCATTTCGGTGAGCACCTCGCCCTTGAGCCCGCAGGTCAGCGCGCCCAACGGAAACAGGCGCGACTGGTGCAGCTTCTCGGCGCGAAACTTGAGCATTTCGACAAGACCGGGCTCGTCGAGCACCGGGTCGGTGTCGGGCGGGCAGACCAGGCTGGTGATGCCGCCGGCCGCAGCCGCGCCCATCTCGGACTCGAGCATGCCCTCATGCTCATGCCCGGGCTCGCGCAACCGCGCCGCCAGGTCCACCAGGCCTGGCAGCACCAGGCAGCCTTGCGCATCGATCACCCGCGCGGGCGTGAAGCCGTCGGGAATGCGCCCCAGGCCGACGATGCGCCCCGCAGCCACCGCCAGACTGCAGACCTGGTCCAGACCCGTGGCCGGATCGAGCACGCGGCCGTTGTCTATGCGTAGTTTCATGGTTTCAAGCAAAAACAGGCTCCAGCGCTTGTACAGCAAGCTCTGGCAGCTATCAAAACAATAGTATTCATGCGTCGTTGCCGGCCACGATCGCCATGACCGCCATGCGCACCGCAATGCCGAAAGCCACCTGCGAGAGGATCACCGCCTGCGGCCCGTCGGCCACGGCTGAGTCGATCTCCACGCCGCGGTTGATCGGCCCGGGGTGCATCACGATGGCGTCCGGCTTGGCCCAGGCGAGCTTCTCGGGCGTCAGGCCGAAGGTCTTGAAATACTCCTCGCGCGAGGGCAGCAGCGCGCCGCTCATGCGCTCGTTTTGCAGGCGCAGCATGATGATCACGTCCGCGCCCTTGATGCCGTCTTGCAGGTTGTCGAAAACGCGCGTGCCCATGCTCTCGAAGCTCGCCGGCGCCAGCGTGCGCGGCCCGACCACGCGCACCTCGGGGCAGCCCAGCACCTTGAGCGCATGGATGTCCGAGCGCGCCACGCGCGAATGCAGCACGTCGCCGACGATGGCCACCACCAGATTGGAAAAATCCTGCTTGTAGTGGCGGATGGTGTACATGTCCAGCAGCCCCTGCGTGGGGTGCGAATGCCAGCCGTCGCCGGCGTTGACCACGTGCACGTGCGGCGCCACGTGCTGCGCGATCAGGTAGGGCGCGCCCGATTGGCTGTGGCGCACCACGAACAGGTCGGCGGCCATGGCCGAGAGGTTGTCCACGGTGTCGAGCAGCGTCTCGCCCTTGGAGGTGGACGAGCGCCCGATGTCCAGCGTGAACACGTCGGCCGACAGGCGCTTGGCCGCGATGTCGAAGGTGGTGCGCGTGCGCGTGCTGTTTTCAAAGAACAGATTGAACACGCTCTTGCCGCGCAAGAGCGGCACCTTCTTGACCTCGCGCTCGTTCATGCCGACGAAGCTCGTGGCGGTGTCCAGGATGTGCGTGAGAATGTCGCGCGGCAGGCGGTCGAGCGACAGCAGGTGGATCAGCTCGCCGTGCTGGTTGAGCTGGGGATTGCGCGGACTGGGCACGCTCAGACCTCCTTGACGTCGAAGTGAAAGCCGCCCTCGGCGGTGCGCGCCAGCCCCAGGTGCAGCCCGGGCGGCAGGCTGATGCGCGCCGCGGCGAAGTCGGCGGCCACGGGCAGCTCGCGCCCGCCGCGGTCCACCAGCACCGCCAGGCGTACGCGCGCCGGGCGGCCGTAGTCGAACAGCTCGTTGAGCACCGCGCGTATCGTGCGTCCGGTATAGAGCACGTCGTCGAGCACCAGAATGTCTGCGCCGTTGACGTCGAAGGGCAGGCGCGTCTGCACGCTCGCCGCCAGGCCGCGCTGGGCGTAGTCGTCGCGGTGCATGGACGAAGAGAGCACGCCGGCCTCGTGCGCCAGCGCCAGGTCTTGCTGCAGGCGCTCGGCCAGCCAGGCGCCGCCCGAGGCGATGCCGACCAGGCGCGTGCCCGGTTCGAGCATGCGGGCCGCAGCCTCGCGCAACTGCAGGTACAGCGCTTGCGCATCGAGCGCCAGATGGCCGGCGGTGGCCGCCGTGGGCTTCATTCGAGACTCCTCAGAAATTGCTCCAGGATGATGCAGGCCGAGGCGGCATCCGCGTCGCGCGCGCCGCCCGCCAGCGCCTCGGTGGTGCTGTAGCGCTCGTCCACCTCGTACACCGGCAGGCCAAAGCGCCCCTGCAGCTGGCGCGCGAAGCGGCGCGCGCGCACGGTGTTTTCATGCTCGGCGCCGTCGGGGTGAAAGGGCACGCCGACCACCAGCGCGTCGGGCTGCCATTCGCTGACGTAGCGCGCCACCTGCTCCAGCCGCGCCTGGCCCTGGGCATGGATGCTTTTTTGCGGGCTGGCGTGCGCGAGCAGGCGATTGCCCGTGGCCACGCCGGTGCGCTTGATTCCGTAGTCGAAGGCCAGGAAGGACTGCAGCGTGGCGGGCGGCGGGGGCTGCCCCGGGCCGGCGCTCATGCCCGCCCTGCCTCGGGCGAGAGCCTGGCCGCGCTCACGCCCAGCAGCGCCAGCGCGCGGTCGTAGCGCTCGGCGATAGGCGCTTCAAAGATCACCTCGGGGTCGGCCAGCACGGTCAGCCAGGCGTTGGCCGCAAGCTCCGATTCAAGCTGGCCTTCGCCCCAGGCGGAATAGCCGAGCATCACCAGCACCCGACGCGGGCCGGCGCCGTGCGACAGCGCCTCGAGCACGTCGCGCGAGGTGGTCATCTCCAGCCCGCCGGGCACGGCCAGCGTTGCGGCATACGGCGTGGGCTCGTCGTCCATCTCCACCACGGTGCTCGCCGGGTGGGGCGAATCGAGCACCTCGGGGCGCATGACCTCGTGCAGCACGAAGCCGCGCTCCATCTGCACCGGGCCGCCATGAAACACCGGCTGGCGCGTGAGATCTTCGCGCCCGAGCGACAGATCCACGCGCTCGAACAGATCCTGCATGTCCAGCTTGGTCGGCTTGTTGATCACCAGCCCCAGCGCGCCGCCCGCGCCGTGCTCGCAGACGTAGACGACGCTGTGCGCGAAGGTCTGATCGCGCAGACCGGGCATGGCGATCAGGAAATGGTTGGTCAGGTTGACGGTCGTCGAATCGGCGGACATGGGCCCATTTTATTGAACCCTGCGCGGCACTCGCGCGCCGCCTGCGCCAGCGCCGCGCCCGCCGGCTCAGTCCTGGGCCGCCGCCTGCTCCATTTCCGCGTAGCGCTGCACCAGGCCGAGCAGCACCTCATCCGAGTACGGCTTGCCCAGGTAGTGGCTCACGCCCAGCGCGACCGCGTGTTCCTTGTGCTTTTCGGCCATGCGCGAGGTGATCATGATGATGGGCAGATCGGCAAGCTTGTCGTCGGCGCGTATCGCGCGCGCCAGGTCGAAGCCATCCATGCGCGGCATCTCGATGTCCGAGAGCACCACCACCGGGCGCTCCTCGCGCAGGCGCTGCAGCGCCTGCAGGCCGTCGGCTGCGAGCGCCACCCGGTAGCCTTCGCGCTGCAGCAGTCGCTGGGTGACGCGGCGCACGGTGATCGAATCGTCCACCACCAGCACCAGAGGCACGGCCGCAGTCGACTGCAGCGCCGTCGCCCCGGGCAGCGCCTGGGCCGGTGCGGTCTTGCCGCGCAGCGCCTCGGGCGAGCGCATCACCGCGCGCGCCTGCTCGCCATACACCGTGGCCAGCGCGACCGGGTTGTAGATCAGCACCACCGCGCCCGAGGCAAGCACCGACATGCCCGCCAGGCCCGGCAGCGTGGACAGCTGCGGCCCCAGGTTCTTGACCACGACTTCCTGGTTGCCCAGCACCTCGTCCACATGCAGCGCAAGGCGCTGCGAGGCGCTGCGCACGATGACGACGGGGCGCGTCTTCTCGGCCGCCTGCGTGCTGCCGGCCGAAGCCTGCAGCAGCGCCCCCGCCCAGTACAGCGGCGCCTCCAGGTAAGCGCCCGCGGTGTAGGCCTGCTCGAGTTCTTCGGAGCTGGCGCGGCGCACCACTTCGATGATGTTCGCCGGAATGCCTATGCTGAGCTTGCCCAGGCGCACCATGACCACCTGGGTCACTGCGGTGGTCAGGGGCAGCACCATGCGAAACGCCGTGCCCTGGCCCGCTGTGCTGGTGGTCTCTATGCGCCCGCCCAGCGACTGCACTTCGGTGCGCACCACGTCCATGCCTATACCGCGCCCGGCCAGTTCGGTCACCTCGGCGGCCGTGGAAAAGCCCGGCTGGAAGATGAGTTCGGCAGCGCGCTGCACGTCGATGGCTTCGTCCGGCGCAATCAGGCCTTGCGCGAGTGCGCGCGCGCGGATGCGCTCGACGTCCAGCCCGGCGCCGTCGTCGCGGAACTCCACCGAGACGTCGTTGCCTTCGTAGCCGGCGGTCACCACGATGGTGCCGGCCAGCGGCTTGCCCGCCGCTTCGCGCGCCGCAGCCGGCTCGATGCCGTGGCCGACGCAGTTGCGCAGCAGGTGCTCGAAGGCCGGGGCCATGCGCTCGAGCACGCCGCGGTCCATCTCTATGGTGCCGCCGACGATGTCCAGGCGCACCTGCTTGCCGGTTTCGCGGCTGGCCTGGCGCACCACTGCGTACAGGCGCTCGGAGAGCGAATCGAACTCCACCATGCGCGTGCGCAGCAACTCGCGCTGCAGCTCGCGCGCCTGGCGGCCCTGCGCCGTGAGGTCGTCTTCCGCACCTTCCACCGAGCGCTGCAGCGCGCGCTGCACAGTCGCCACGTCGTTGACCGATTCGGCCATCATGCGCGTGAGCTCCTGCATGCGCGTGAAGCGGTCAAACTCCAATGGGTCGAAGGCCGCCGCACTCTCGCGCGACTGTGCCTGGCGCGACTGCATCTGCGATTCGGCCTGCACCTCGATGTCGCGCAGCTGGGCGCGCAGGCGCTCCAGGTTGCCGCTGAGGTCGTCGAGCGAGCCGCGCATCTGCAGCACGCGGGTAGACAGGCGCGAGCGCGCGATCAGCACCTCGCCCACGTCGTTGACCATGCGGTCGAGCAACTGCGAGCGCACGCGCACCTGCTGGCCCCCGCCAGTGCGTGCCGCGCCGCGCACCAGCTCCACCGGCCGCACCACCGCCGCCTGGGCCACCAGCGGCTTGGCTGCGCCAGCGGTGTCGTCGGCGCCAACGGCACTCTCTGGCGCGTCGGAGGCGGCAGCGCTGTCCGGCTGCTCGAGCGCGGCGGGCTCCTGCCCCATCGCGCGCAAGGCGTCGAAAGTGGCCTGCAGGCCGTCAAAACGCGTCATCAAGGGGTCGATGTCCGCCGCCGTCGCGGTCTCGGCATCTACGCCTTCAACTGCGGACTCCATGCGGTGGGCCATCTCGCCCAGACGCAGCGCACCCGCCAGGCGGGCACTGCCCTTGAGCGTATGCAGGGCGCGCAGCAGCTCCGAGCGTGCCGCCATGTCCGACGGCTGCGCCAGCCACTGGCGCAGGGCGCCGCCCAGGGTCGGCAGCAATTCCTGCGCCTCTTCCTCGAAAATCGGAAAGAGGTCGGGGTCGATGGTGTCTATGACATCGATCTCGTCTTCGTCGGTATCGGCAGCGATGGCCTGGGCGATGGCGCGGTCGATCTCCTGGTCGTGCTGGAAGGGGTCGTCGGACACCCCATCGGCTGCCAGCGGAGCCGGTGCGGAGATGTCGGTTGCAGCGGCGGTCTTGTCGTCCCCGTGCGAGGCAGATTGCGGCGCAGTCGCGACATCCGGCGGTGCTTCGGGCAGCTGGCCCTGTTCGGGCATCGCTTGGGCGTCGGCTTCAGGCGCGCTCTCCGGCTCGACTTCGGGCTCGGCTTCGGGCTCGATGAGCATCGGCGCTTCCGACTCGGCGGACGGCTCGGGCTGGGCGGGCGCCTCGGGCTCGCTGGGTGCAGACAGCGTGCCGATCTGCGAGTCGCGCCATTCCTGGAGGCGGTTGATCAGCGTTTCCTCGAGGGCGGCATCGTCCTGCGGCGTCTGCGCCGCCAGCGACTGCGAGCCGCTGCTGATGTCGGTTTGCAGCAGCGCATCGAGCTGCTGCAGCACCGCCGGCTGCGGCTGCTTGAGGAAGCCGGCCGCAAACTGGTGCAGCAGACGGCGGATCTCGTCGACCGCCTCGCCCAGCGTCGCCAGGTGCTCGGCCGGTACGTGCCCGAGCAACTGCAGGTGTTGCAGCGCGTGCTCCAGCGTGCGCGCCAAGCCGGACAAGTCCGCAAAGCCGACCGTGGCCGAGCTGCCGGCCAGCGAATGCGCCATCGCCACCGCTTCTTCCGAGACGGTGGGCGAGGCCGCAGCCGCCCATCCCTGCACCTGCGCGACCAGGCGTCCCGACCACTCCTCGGCTTCGCTCAGGTAGACGTTGTACAGGGCGGTGGGCACGCGCAGATGGCCAACCTCCTTGAAGTCGCCATCCACGATGCCGGGCAGCGCCGGGGCGAGTTCGGTCGGCTCGGGCTCGGTTTCCGGCCCGGGCTCGGGTTCGGCATTGCTTTCAGCAGCCGGCGCGTCCGCCTCGACGGGCGCTTCGGGCGCAGGCACGAAGATGTCTTCGGGCAGCAGGGCCGATTGCTCGGCCGGCTCGGCCGGGCCGGGCACACTCGGCGCTTCGGCCGCGGCATTCAGCGGACTTTCGATCAAGGTGTCGGCAAAGCCGAAGCCCGAATCGTGCGCGCTCTCTCCTGCCTCATGCGGCGCAGCCGGCTGTAGTGGCAGCGGCGCGGTGACCCCGGTGGCGTCGTCGGCATCGGCGCGCGCGGCGACTGTGCCCGCAGCGGCCCCTGCGTGCGCCCAGGGCCGCAGCACGCCCTCGACGCGCATGGCCTCGGCCGCCTGCTGAAAATCCGCGGCGTTCCAGGCACGGGCGTCGCCCTGCGCAAGGTCCTGGATCCAGGCGGCAAAGGCCTGCAAGGCGTCGTGGCAGAGGGTTCTAAGCGCGACCGACGCCGGCTTTTCATGGACCAGCCAGTCGTTGAGCACCTGCTCCATGGCCCAGGCGGCTTCGCCGAATTCCTGCAGACCGACCATGCGCGAACTGCCCTTGAGCGTGTGAAACGCCCGGCGCAGCGTGGTCTGTTCCTCGATGTCGCCGGGCTGCTCGTGCAGCGCCTGCACGGCCGCCAGGCCGTTGGCGATGACTTCGCGCGCTTCCTCGATGAAGATCTCCAGCAGTTCCTCGTCGATCTGCGCCTGCTCGGGTTCGGCGGCGGCGGGCTCGCTCGCGCCCTCCTCGGCGGCTGCGGCCTGCTGCGGCGCCGCCAGGTCAGCGTGGGCGGGCGCCTCGTCGGCAGCCCGCACCGGTGGTGCCGGTTCATCGGCGGCGGTGTCTGCAGGGCCGTCCAGATCCAGCGTGGGCAGGTCCAGGTCGAGCAGCGCGGGCGCGCTTGGCGCTTCGCCCGGCGCTTCGGCGGACGGCGTGTCGGGCACTTGGGGCGGTGCAGCTTGCGGCGCTTGGGGCGCCGGTGCCTCGGCGGGTGCGAGCAACTGCGGATCGACTTCAAACTCCGGCGCATCGCTTGCGCGCGCTGCCAGGAGTTGCTCGGCCTCGTCCTGGCTGTCTTCGACCCGGGTGCGCGCAGTGGAGCCCATGACGATCTTGAGCTCGCCCAGCTCTTCGTCGTACACGAAGAGCTTGGCGGCCATGGCGCGCTGGTAGCCCAGCATGTCCACGAGGAAACCCAGGGCCCCGAGGCTGTTGCCCAGGCGCTCGACCACGCGCGGCTGCTCCTGCGCCGGCACTTCGTTCAGCATCAGCTGCTCGATCAGGTCACGCATGCGCAACACCGCCAGCGACGCCTGCTCGAGGCCGAGCACCGACAGCACGCCGCGCATCTGCTGCATGCCTCCGGGCACCGGGCCGAGCACCGCAGTGTCTTCGGGCTTGCGGAAGTACTGGTCGAGCGACTTCTCCACGTCGGCCAGGGTCACGCGCAGCTCGCCTACCACGCTGCCCATGGTCTGCTGGTCGCTCACGCGCCGGTACAACTCTTCCATCCACGGTTCGAGCGGCTGGGATTCCCCGCCGAGCGTCACGCCGTCGAGCCGCCCTGCCAGCCGGCTGCCGCGCTCGGCCATGTGCTCACGCGCCGCGTCGAGCTCTTCGAACGCGGCCTGCAGATAGAGCACCGAGGTAGCCACCTCCATCGCCAATGCGGGTGCGGGCGGCTGCGCCGAATGCAGCGGCACCGCCACCGCGCGCATCAGCGCTTCGGCCAGCGGCTCGCTGTCGAGCTGCAGCTTGCGCAGCGAATCGCATACCAGGCTGAACTGGTCGGCCGCGAGCTTGATCTTGTGCTTGTCGCCGCCCGCCAGCGCCGACCAGGTTTCAGTGGCCGCCGCGATGCGCTTGCGCGCCTGCGCGAGCAGCGCCGGGTCGCACAGGCCGAAGCGGGGCGATTCGTAATCGACGGGCGCGCTGCGCTGCAAGTCCCAGGCGTGGCGTACCGAACGCAGGGCGGTGACGCCGGTGGCGTCTTCGGGCATGCGCGCCTGGGCGCAGAAGAAGAGCAGCTCGGGCAGCAGCCGCTCGGCCAGCGTGGTGTCGCCGCGCGCGAGCACGGTGTACTGCATCAGCACACGCGAGGTGGTGCGCTTGACGTAGGCGTCCACCGGCAGCCAGCGCCGGCCTATAGCTTCGAAAAAGCCCGCTGCCGCCTTCCAGAACAGGCGCGGCCGGGTTTGCTGCTGCGCCGCGGCAAAACCCATGCACAGATGCTGCATGTCCATGGCCGCATCCACGTCGCCGTTCTTGACGATGCGCAGTACCGCGGAATCCAGGTGGGTGCGCACTTCGTGGCTGTAGGGCAGGGGCAGCACCGAGCCGGGAAACACCGGCTCGCGCATGCGCCGCTCGGCCGGCCACAGGTCCATGGGATGCACGTGCGGCACGCCTGCAAGCTGCTGCACCTGGCGGTACTGCGGAAACAAGGCGACCGGCGAGGTGCTCTTGCCCGCCAGGATGCTGTCCAGGTATTCGATGACCGCAAAGCTCGCGCCCTCCAGCACCGAGACGGCCTCGTTGCGGCACAGCTCGGGCTGCTGGATCAGCCGCTGCAGCGCCGCTTCCATCGCCTGCAGCACCAGGGCGGTCTGCTCCATGCCCACCATGACCAGCGCGCCGGTGCACTGGTGCAGCGTCAGGCGCACGTTGCGCAGCGGCGTGATGTCGTGAGAGGCAAGGTCGGACTCGCCCGAACTTTCGATTTCATGTGCGAAATGGCGCAGCTGCTTGACTGCACCGTCCAGCATCTTGCGCAGCTCGGCATGCACCCATGCCAGGGGGCCCAGGTCCTGCTCCTCGTAACGAACGTCGCGCACCGCTGCGTGCGAGGCCCCCGTGGGTGACATGGTTTGCCCTCCGAGTGTGGTCGCTTGAGGCATGGCTTCCCTGCAATCAGGCAATCTTGAACCGCGCGACCGACTGGCGCAATTCCTCCGCCATCTTGGACAGTTCGCGCACCTGGTGCGCTGTGGTGCGCGTGCCCTCGCCGGTCTGCTCGGTCACCGCGAAGATGTGCTGGATGTTCTCGGCCACCCCGTTGGCGAGACTCGCTTCGCGCAGGGTTGCCGAAGAAATGCTCTCGATGAGCTCGGCCAGCTTGCGCGAGACGTTGTCGATCTCCGACAGCGCGGTGCCGGCGCTGTCGGACAGGCGCGCGCCTTCGACCACGCCGCGCGTAGAGCGCTCCATGGCGGCCACCGCGTCCTGGGTGTCGGTCTGAATCGCCTTCACCAGCGCCGCGATCTGGCGCGTGGCGTCGGCCGAGCGTTCGGCCAGGCGCTGCACTTCCTCGGCCACCACCGAGAAGCCGCGCCCCGCCTCGCCGGCGGACGCCGCCTGGATGGCGGCGTTCAAGGCCAGCAGGTTGGTCTGTTCGGTAATGCCCGAAATCAGCTCCGTGATTTCGCCGATCTCCTGCGAGGATTCGCCCAGGCGCTTGATGCGCTTGGAGGTGTCCTGGATCTGGTCGCGGATCGCGTTCATGCCGCCGATGGCGTTCTGCACCGCCTTCAAGCCCTCGTCGGCCGCCTGCCTGGACTGCTGGGCCACCGAAGCCGATTCCTGCGCCTGGGAGGACACCTGGTTGATGCGCGTGGCCATGTCCAGCACCGACTGGCCGGTTTCGCGGATCTCGCGCAGCTGCTCGCTGGAGGCCGCCAGCAGCTCGGTCGAGGTGCCGTCCACCTGCGTGGTCGTCTGCGCCACGCGCGTGGCGGTGTTCTGCACGCTGCCCACCAGCACGCGCAGCTCTTCCACCGTGTAGTTCACCGAGTCGGCGATCGCGCCGGTGATGTCCTCGGTCACCGTGGCTTCCTGCGTCAGGTCGCCCTCGGCCACCGACTGCAGCTCGTTCATCAGGCGCAAGATGGCCGCCTGGTTGGCGTCGTTGATGCGCTTGGCCTCAAGCTCCTGCAGGCGCGCTTCCTGGCGCTGCTGCTCGGACAGCAACTGGCGACGTTCGCTCTCGCGCAGTTGCACGCGTGCAATGCCCACGCCGCACAGCAGCACGAACACGGTCAGCACGGCCAGCAGGGCGATCTCGCTCACGCCGTAACCGGCCTGCGCCGTGAGTTTGCTCTGGATGGCTTCCAGCGACTCGCGCGCGGGCTCGGCGTCGGCCAGCAGCACCGACTGCGCACTGCGCGAAGCCGAAAGTTCAGAGGCGCTGTCCAGCAGCAGCGTGGCGCGCGGCTCGTTCTCGTCGTACAGCGCCAGCAGCGCCGCGCCGTCGGGCCCGGCCACCAGCTGGGGGTTGCGCTGCGTGAGCGTGCGGAAATTCGCCACGTCCTCATCGAGCTGCGCCTGCACGCCGACGCCCGCGCCGCCGTACACGAGGTTGGCGTCCAGGATG